>NZ_FOXA01000001.1 GCF_900115595.1 Tranquillimonas alkanivorans | reverse complement strand
CATGCCGCACAGAAAGGCCTGACAGAGGACCGCGCTCGATCACTCGCCAAAGGGGTCAGAAACTTCTTGCAAAACGGACGGCAACCACAGAGGCGCTTTATGCTCATCACGGCGACCGTTACCTGCACACCGGGCGCTGGCTCTTGGCCGGCGCGGCGCTGGTGGGCTGGGGTGCGGGGCTCGCCCTGGAGATTCCGAACCTCTGGCTCGCCGGGACCTTCGCGCTGCTTGCAGGCAGCGTCGTGCTTAACGTCATCAAGGAGGAGTTGCCGGAAGAGCGGGAGAGCCGCTTCTGGGCCTTCGCGCTCGGCACCGCCGGTTACGCGGCTCTGTTGCTGGCGATCACTGTGCAGGAGGGCGGCGGCACGGCCTGAGCGTCAGGCCGCCGGGCCGACCACCGCCGAGCGCCCGCGTCCTTCGTCACGCGTGTAGCGCATGAGCAGGCCATGCGCCTCGATCACCTCACGGTCCAGGTCCAGATCCTCGCCATCAATCCGCCCGGTGCGGCAGAACATCCCGTCCTCCCACCACCACGTCCCGCTCAGGGCGCGACCGCCCGCGGTGCCAGAGAGCCGTCCGTCGGCGTGGATGGTGAAACTCAGGCCGTCGCCGGCGAGCAGGCGGTCCACGAAAAGCTCGCGGAACGCCTGCTCGGTCTCGATGCGGCGCCAGCCGGGACGGGTCACGACGTCGTGCCTCAGTACCGGTAATGCTCGGGCTTGAACGGCCCTTCCGGCGTCACGCCAATATAGCTCGCCTGTTCGGGGTCGAGCTTGGTGAGCTTCGCGCCGACCTTGTCGAGGTGCAGCGCCGCCACCTTCTCGTCGAGGTGCTTGGGCAGGACGTAGACCTTGTTCTCGTACTGCTCGCCCTTGGTGAACAGCTCGATCTGCGCCAGCACCTGGTTGGTGAACGACGCCGACATCACGAACGAAGGGTGCCCGGTGGCGTTGCCGAGATTCAGCAGACGGCCTTCGGACAGCAGGATGATCCGGTGGCCCGAGGGCATCTCGATCATGTCCACCTGGTCCTTGATGTTGGTCCACTTGTGGTTCTTCAGGCTGGCGACCTGGATCTCGTTGTCGAAGTGGCCGATATTGCCGACGATCGCCATATCCTTCATCTCACGCATGTGCTCGATGCGGATGACGTCCTTGTTGCCGGTGGTCGTCACGAAGATGTCGGCCGAGGACACGACGTCCTCGAGCAGCACGACCTCGAACCCGTCCATCGCCGCCTGCAGAGCGCAGATCGGGTCGACCTCGGTCACCTTCACGCGCGCGCCGGCACCACGCAGAGACGCGGCCGAGCCCTTTCCGACATCGCCGTAGCCGCAGACGACAGCGACCTTGCCGGCCATCATCGTGTCGGTGGCGCGGCGGATGCCGTCGACAAGGCTTTCCTTGCAGCCGTACTTGTTGTCGAACTTTGACTTGGTGACCGAGTCGTTGACGTTGATCGCCGGGAACGGAAGCTGCCCGGCCTCCATCATCTTGTAGAGCCGGTGCACGCCGGTGGTCGTCTCTTCCGAGACACCCTGAATCATCTCGCGCTGCTTGGTGAACCAGCCGGGGCTTTCCTTCAGGCGCTTGCGGATTTGGGCGAACAGCGCCTCTTCCTCTCCCGAGGTCGGCACCGCGATCAGGTCCTCCTCGCCGTTCTCGACCCGCGCGCCCATCAGGATGTAGAGCGTTGCGTCGCCGCCGTCGTCGAGGATCATGTTCGCGCCGCCCTCGGTAAACTGAAAGATCCGGTCGGCATAGTCCCAATATTCCTCAAGCGTCTCGCCCTTGATGGCGAAGACCGGGGTTCCGCCCGCCGCGATGGCCGCGGCGGCGTGGTCCTGGGTCGAGAAGATGTTGCACGACGCCCAGCGCACGTCTGCTCCCAGCGCCACGAGCGTCTCGATCAGCACCGCCGTCTGGATCGTCATGTGCAGAGAGCCCGCGATGCGCGCGCCCTTCAGCGGCTTGGCGTTGCCATATTCGGCGCGCAGCGCCATGAGGCCCGGCATCTCCGTTTCGGCGATATCGAGCTCCTTGCGGCCGTAGTCCGCGAGGGAAATGTCCTTGACGACGTAATCGACTGCGTCCTTCGGCATGGCGCCCTTGCCTCCAAAAGTGTTCAAACTTGCGGAGGCAAGTAGCACCCGGCCCCCCGGCAGGCAACTCTAGCCGGGGACGCCCTTCGCAGGCTCGACCAACAACTCATCGCGCCAATTGGTGCCGGCGGCGACGATGCAGCTGATGCCGTCGGGGCGCGTCATCAGGATGGTCCAGGTGCCGTCGGCGCCGGCCGACCAGACCTCGATCACCGAGCTCGAGTTCCGCAGGCCGCCGCCCGCAAAGCTTTCGCCGTAGGTTTCGTTGAGACGTTCGACCACGGTGGCGCGCTCGGCACAGAAACTCTGAGCGGACGCCGCGAACGGAAGGGCGGCCAAAGCGAGGGCCGCGGGGACGAGTGTACCAGCACGCATGGATGAGGCTCCTTCTTGCCTTTGCCCTCGCCGCTTGTTCTTTTGCTCGTTGGGGTGAGTAAGGCACGGGGCTTCGAAAGGTTCCCCTGCGTCATCCCCGCCCGCGGCGAATGGAGGAATGATTTGGCCAAGCCCGCCCGCGCCTGGCAGAGGATGCTTTCGGGCCGCCGGCTCGACCTGCTCGACCCCACGCCCGTCGACATCGAGATCGAGGACATTGCCCACGGGCTCGCCTTCGTCGCGCGCTGGAACGGTCAGACCGCCGGCGACTTCGCCTACTCCGTGGCCGAGCACTCGCTGCTGGTCGAGCACATCTTCGGCCGGATAACGCCCGATGCGCCGGTGAAATGGCGCATGGCGGCGCTGCTACACGACGCACCGGAATACGTGATCGGCGACATGATCTCACCGGTGAAGGCGGCCGTCGGCCCGGACTACGGAGCGCTGGACGAGCGACTGACTGCGGCCATCCACGTCCGCTTCGGCCTGCCCGCGCAGATCCCGGCGACGGTTAAGAAACAGATCAAGCGCGCCGACCGGGTGTCGGCCTGGATGGAGGCGACGCGGATCGCCGGCTTCTCGCAGGGCGAGGCGACGAAGTTTTTCGGGCGGCCGAAGGACGAGTTGATGGAGGGGCTGGAGATCCTGCTGCGCCCCCCGCGCGAGGTGCGCTACGCCTTCACCGAGAGGCACCGGGACTTGCTGGCGCGGATGTAATCCGCGCCAGTCCGCGGAGGCGCCTTCGGCGCCGCGACCTCAGCAAGGCTGGGGGCTGTCCGCCCCAAACCCCCGAGGATATTTTCGGACCGAAGATGTAGGGGGTCGGGCCGTCCCGGATCAGCGCGGGCTGCGCTTGGCGAGGATGCGCTGGAGGGTGCGGCGGTGCATGTTCAGGCGGCGCGCGGTCTCGCTTACATTGCGGTCGCACTGCTCATAGACGCGCTGGATGTGTTCCCACCGGACACGATCGGCGCTCATCGGGTTCTCGGGCGGCGGCGGCAGTGCATCGCCGCTGGCCAGCAGCGCCGCCGTCACATCGTTGGCGTCGGCGGGCTTCGACAGATAATCGGTCGCCCCGATCTTCACCGCCGCGACCGCCGTGGCGATGGCACCGTAGCCGGTCAGCACCACCACCCGGCTGTCGGGACGACGCTCGCGGATCGCCTCGACCACGTCGAGCCCGTTGCCGTCGTCAAGCCTGAGGTCGACCACGGCATAGGCGGGGGGACGGGCCGTCGCGATGGCGCGTCCGGCGGCGACGGAATCAGCGGTCTCGACATCGAACCCGCGCTTTTCCATCGCGCGGGCGAGACGCTTGAGGAACGAGTCGTCGTCGTCCACGAGCAGGAGGCTGCGGTCGTCCCCCAGTTCCGGCGCCTCGGCTTCGCTCATCCTCGTTTCCTTTCTTTCCGTCGCGCAGGACGATAGGGCGGGGTCATGGGCCGGTCAATTCCGCCCACTCAGGCCCTTTCCAGGAAACAGGCGGCCCGGTCGGCCAGAGTTTCAGCCTCCAGTCCCTGCGCGCCGCGGAAGAATTCGACGAAGCCGTGCTCGGGCAGGACGAGGTAGCTGAAGGCCGAATGGTCCATCAGGTAGTAGTCCGGATCGTCCCCCTCTCTCTTGGCAAAGTAGGTCCGGTAGGCCTGCGAGGCGGCACGCACCTGCTCGGCCGACCCGGTCAGGCCGAGCATGTCGGGGTGCAGGTAGTCGGTGAACTCGGCCAGCACCTCGGGCGTGTCGCGCTCGGGATCGATGGTGATGAAGACCGGCTGCACGTCGAAGCCACGCTCGGCAAGAAGCTCGACCGCCTCGGCGTTGCGGGCGGCGTCCGTGGGGCAGACGTCGGGACAGAAGGTGTAACCGAAGTAGATCAGCGACGGCTCGTCCAGGACCTCTGCGTCGGTCACCGTCTCGCCCGTCTCCGACACCAGCTCGAAAGGTCCGCCAATGGCCGCGGTGCCGCCTGCCACCTGGCTTGTGCGGCACGGGCCAAAAGGATCCCCGGCCTCGCGCCCGAGGATGAACCACCAGAGGCCGCCCAGAACGGCGACCAGAGCGGCGAACGCCGCGACTGCCGTGGCCCGCGCCATGCGACCCCCTATGTACCTTCCTGACCGGCCGCATTGATCCCAGCCGGACCGGATCTCTACAACGGGACAGGTTGACGCAAGACGAGCAGCAGCATGGCCGATCCATCTCTCGCCGCCATCGGCGAACCGAGACGCTCGAACTGGGTGCGTCTGCGCACGCTGATCGTGCTGCGCTGGATCGCCATCGGCGGCCAGCTGGCCGCGATCACCGTGGCCGACCGCATGCTCGACCTCTCGCTCGAGCTGGGGTGGTGCTATCTGGCGGTGGGCACCTCGATCATCTCGAACCTCGTGGCGACGTTCGTCTACCCGGAGAACCGGCGCCTGTCCGAGGGCGAGACCGTGGCGCTTTTGCTGTTCGACATCACGCAACTCGTCGTGCTGCTGTTCCTGACAGGCGGATTGCACAACCCGTTCGCCCTGCTGATTCTTGCGCCGGTGACGATCTCGGCGACGGCGCTCCAGGCACGCTCGACGATCCTGGTGGGGGCGGTGGCGATCCTGCTCATCACGCTGATCGCGCGCTGGCACATTCCGCTGCGGACGGACCTGGGCTTCGTCATGAGGATGCCGCAGGACTTCGTCTTCGGCTTCTGGGTCGCCATCGTCATCGGCATCCTTTTCCTCGCCGCCTACGCCCGGCGCGTGACGAGCGAGGTGAACGCGATGGCGGAGGCCTTGGTCGCCACCCAGATGGCCTTGGCGCGCGAGCAGAAGCTGACGGACTTGGGCGGCGTCGTGGCCGCGGCCGCGCACGAGCTTGGCACGCCGCTGGCAACGATCAAGCTGGTCAGTTCCGAATTGCTGGAGGAACTGGAAGACGAGCGCCTGCGCGAGGATGCGGTGCTGATCCGCGAGCAGGCGGACCGTTGCCGCGACATCCTGCGTTCGATGGGGCGTGCCGGAAAGGACGACCTGCACCTGCGCCACGCGCCTGTCTCCTCGGTCGTGTCCGAGGCGGCGCAGCCTCATGAAACCCGTGGCAAGTCGGTGTTTTATGACATCGCTCCGTTGGACGGAGAGGACGCGGACCAGCCGGTCGTCGCGCGGCGGCCCGAGATCATTCACGGTGTACGCAACCTGATCCAGAACGCCGTCGACTTCGCCGAGACGACGGTGTGGATCGATATCCGCTGGGACCGCCGGCAGATCAGCCTGCGCATCACCGATGACGGGCCCGGCTTCCCGCCGCAGGTCCTGCCCCGCATCGGCGACCCCTTCGTACGGCGACGGCGCGACGGCAGCGACACCACGAGCCGGCCGGAATACGAGGGCATGGGACTGGGCCTGTTCATTGCCAAGACGCTGCTGGAGCGAACGGGCGCGGAACTGAGCTTCGCCAACGGCATGGAAAGCGGCCCCGGCCGGCGCGGCGGCGCTATAATCGAGGTCGTCTGGCCGCGCGCGGCTATCGCGCAGGAGGCCGTCGAGGGGCGGCGCGCCTTGGGCCAGAACCAGCCCATCGCCGGGTGACCCGGAGGCGCTTAACCTGGCGTTAATCCTGACGCGCGATGGTCGGTGCGGGATGACAGCCGGGGATGGCCCAAATGATCGAAAGCGCACTGCAGGCGGTGCCCGTCGCCCTCGCATGGACGCTCGCCGCACTTCTGGCGGGCCTGGTCGTGGCGGCAAGCGTCGCGGCGATTCGCCGGGACGCCGGGGTGGCCAAGGCCGCCTCGGCCCCTGACGTGTCGTTCCTGTTTCACAGGGGAGCGCTGATCGATGCGACGCCCGCCGCACAACGGCTGATCGACCTCGCCGGCCGCCGCGGAAGCGACCTCGACCGGCTGTCGCGTGTGCTCGCCATCCGCTTTCCGGACCTGCATCGGCAGATCGGGGACGTCGACGCGGGCACGCATGAAGTCGTATCCGTCGACGGCGACAGCCTCGCCATCATCGAGCGGCGCGCCGATCGCCTTCGGCTGACGCTGACGGAGACGAGCGAAGGTGAAGAGCGGGCCCCGCTCGACCGCCACAGCCTTGCCGCGCTCGAAGACGAGCTTGAGACGCTGCGCGAGATCGCCCGGACAACGGGACACCTGCTGTGGCGGGAAACGGCGCGGGGCGAGGTCGTTTGGGTCAACCAGGCCTACCTTGAGGCGGCGGAACGTCACCGGCCAGAGGAGGCGCAGGGCTGGCCCCTGCCCCGACTGCTGAAGGCGGATGCGCCGCGCGCGCGACTGTCCGGCAGCCACGGGCCCGGCGGCTGGTTCGACTGCGAACGCCGCGATATCGGCGACGGGCAGCTCGTCTGTGCTGTCCCCGCCGATGCCGCCGTCGCGGCCGAGGCGTCCCTGGAGCGGCTGCGTCAGACGATGACCCGCGCCTTCGCCAATGTCCGCACCGGGATCGCCGTGTTCGATTCGCACCGGCGCCTTACGCTGTTCAACCCCGCGCTGGTCGAAATCACCGGCCTTCCCGCTCCCTTCCTGGCGGAACGGCCCACTTCGGACGCGTTCTTCACCGCGTTGCGCGACAGGAAGATGGTCCCCGAGCCGCGCGATTTCCGGACGTGGCTGAACCGGATGACCGGCACGGCCGAGACCGGCGATCTGGCCGAGAAATGGCATCTGCCGCACGGCGTCACGCTGCGCGTCACGGCATTGCCGCAGGAGGACGGGGCACTGACATTGCTGATCGACGACATCACCGACGACATGACCCAAATGCGCCGCAGCCGCACGGCTTTGGAAACCGGGCAGGCGGTGCTCGACAGGCTGGACGAGGCCATCGCGGTCTTCGGTCCGACCGGTCTGCTGTCGACCGCGAACGCGGCCTACGACACCCTTTGGAACGCAGAGACATCGACGCAGGAGAACCCCGTTCGGGTGCAGGACGCGGTCGACGCCTGGGCCGCGGCCTCGATCCCCACCCCGGCCTGGGACGAGCTTCGTCACACGTTGGACGAGACCGGCGAGCGGGAGCATTTCGAGACGACGGTGCAGCGGGTCGACGGGAGACCGCTCATGCTGCGCTGCACGCCGCTCGCCGGCGGCTCGACGCTCGTCGTCTTCTCGCCGGTGGCGGCGCCCCGCGACGTCACGCCCGAAGCGCAGGATCTGGTCGCGACGGAAGCCTGATCACGCTTGCGAGCGGTGCTCGGTCGGCTAAGACTGCCGCCATGTCATCCGAACCTCTTCTCGACCTGCGCCTGCCCACGTCCGACGCGACGGCACGGCTGGCCCGTGCCTTGGCGCCCAAGCTTGGAGCGGGGGACGTCCTGCTGCTCGAAGGGCCGCTGGGGGCCGGCAAGACCCACTTCGCCCGCGCACTGATCCAGGAACGGCTCGCCGAGGAGGGGCTGTCGGAGGACGTGCCGTCGCCGACATTCACGCTTGTTCAGACCTACGACGCCGGAATGCTCGAGATCTGGCACGCGGACCTGTACCGGCTGACAAGCGCCGACGAGGTGACGGAGTTGGGCTTGGAGGACGCGTTCACGACGGCGCTCTGCCTTGTCGAATGGCCCGACCGGCTGGGCGACGCGGCTCCGGCCTCGGCCCTGAGCCTGCGGCTTGAGCCTGAAGACGACGCACGGCGGCTCACTGCGCATGGGTCGCCGGACTGGGCCACGCGGATGGCGGATCTGCGTGTGGACGAGGGAACGGAATGACGATGAGAGACGACACCATCGCGCGCTTCCTCTCGGGCACGCGGTGGGGCGACGCGCGGCGGGTCCGGCTCGCCGGGGACGCATCGAACCGCCGATACGACCGCCTGCTGGGGCCCGACGAGGGCGAGAGCCACGTGCTGATGGACGCGCCCCCGGACCGGGGCGAGGACATCCGCCCGTTCGTCCACATCGCCGAGTGGCTGACGCAAGCCGGCCTCGCCGCCCCCGCCTGCCTGGAACGGGACGAGCGGCAGGGGCTGCTGGTGCTCGAAGACCTGGGCGACGACATCTATGCCCGCGTGCTGGAGCGCGCCCCGGCGCAGGAGACGCCGCTTTACGAGGCCGCGGTGGACATGCTGGCCGAGCTGCACCGCCACACCCCGCCCGAGTGGCTGGGCACCTACGATCCGCCGCGGATGGCGCGTCTCGCCGCGCTGGCCTGGCGCTGGTACCGGCTGGAAGTGACCGGTGCCGCGGAGCCGCGGGAAGACGCCTTTGCCGCCGCGTTCGAGCCTGTTCTGGCGCGGCACGCTGCCCCGGCCTCGGTCGTCATCCTGCGCGATTTCCACGCCGAGAACCTGATCTGGCGACCGGACCACAATGAGCACGCCCGTGTCGGCCTTCTGGACTTCCAGGATGCGTTGGTGGGGCACCCCGCCTATGACCTCGTCTCGCTGTTGCAGGACGCCCGCCGCGACGTGAGCGGCCGGGTCCAGGACGCCATGCTCGACCGCTTCGTCCGGAGAACCGGGGCCGACGCGGAGGACTTCGGCGCCGCCTTCGCCGTGCTCGGCGCGCAGCGCAATCTTCGCATTCTGGGCGTCTTCGCGCGGCTGTCGCTGCACTTCGGCAAACCGCACTACGTCGACCTGATCCCGCGCGTCTGGTCGCACCTGATGGCCGACCTCGACCACCCGGCGCTCACCCCCGTGCGCGACATGGTCCGCGCCGACCTGCCTGCGCCGGATCAAAGCCACCTGCAGAAACTGAGGGACGCATGCGGGACGATCCCGACGCCGTGATGCTGTTCGCCGCCGGCTTCGGCACGCGGATGCGGGAGCTGACCCGCGCCCGGCCGAAGCCGATGGTCGAGGTCGCGGGCCGCCCGCTCATCGACCACGCGCTCGCGCTGACCGAGAGCGTCACGCGCCGCGTCGCCAACACGCATTACCTGCCCGAGACGCTGGAGCGACATCTGAACGCCCGCGGCGTCACGGTTTCACGTGAAGCGCCCGACATCCTCGACACCGGCGGCGGGCTCAGGCACGCGCGTCCGCTTCTGGGCGATGGACCGGTTTTCACCCTGAACACCGACGCCGTATGGAGCGGTCCGTCCCCCTTGGACACCCTGCGCAACGGCTGGCGGCCGGAGATGGAGGCACTCCTCCTCCTCGTTCCGGTTGCGCGGGCCGAAGGGCGCGACACTGGCGACTTCGACATCGACCCCGACGGTCGGCTGACCCGCGGCGGGTCCTATGTCTATACCGGCGCACAGATCCTCCGGACGAACCGGCTGGCGGACGTGCCCGAGCGGGCGTTTTCGCTGAACGTGATCTGGAACGCGATGGCGCGGGACGGCGGGTTGTTCGGCGCCGTTCATCCCGGTGGCTGGTGCGACGTGGGCAGCCCGGAGGGGATCGTCCGGGCGGAAGAGTTCATAAAGGAGGCGAACCATGTTCACGCCGAGTGACCACCCCCGCCTCTTCGGTCTGCCGCCCGGCGCGGACTTCCCCGAGCAACTCGTCGCGGGGATCCTGAGCCGCACCGAGGGCATGGCGCCCGAGGCGCTGGCGCGGGTCGAGGTCTTCGTGAACACCCGCCGAATGCAGCGCCGGATGCGCGACATCCTCAGCGCCGGTCCCGCGCGCCTGTTGCCACGGATCAGGCTGATCACCGACTTGTCGCACGACATACCGCTGCCGGGCGTCGGACCTGCCGTTCCGCCCCTGCGCCGCAGGCTCGAGATCAGTCAGCTGATCGGCCGGGCGCTCGACGCGGATCCGACGCTCGCCCCCCGCAGCGCACTTTTCGCGCTGTCGGACAGCCTGGCCGACCTGATGGACGAGATGCGGGGCGAAGGCGTGGGGCCCGAGGCGCTGCGCAATCTCGACGTCAGCGACGAGTCCGGCCACTGGGCCCGCAGCCTCGCCTTCATCGACATCGTCGAACACTACTTCGCCGCCGACGCCGAGCCGGACTCCGAGACCCGCCAGCGTCGGGCGGTCGAGCACCTGGCGCGGCTGTGGGACAAGGTTCCACCCGCGCACCCGGTGATCGTCGCCGGCTCTACCGGTTCGCGCGGGGCCACGGCGCTGTTCATGGAGGCCGTCGCGCGGCTACCGCAGGGGGCGGTGGTGCTGCCCGGCTACGACTTCGAACTACCGGATCACGTGTGGGACCGGCTGACCGATCCGCTGAGTTCCGAAGATCACCCGCAGTACCGCTTCCACAAGCTGAAGACCGATCTCGGCCTGCCGCATGACGGCGTGGCGCACTGGACCGACGCTGACCCCGTTTCTCGCCGCAACGGGCTCTTGTCGCTGGCGCTGCGCCCTGCCCCGGTCACCGACCAATGGCTGACGGAGGGGCAGGCTATGGACGACCTGCCCGAGGCCGTGACCGGCATCTCGCTGATCGAGGCGCCGAGCCCCCGGCGCGAGGCGCTGGCCATCGCGCTGCGCCTGCGGCAGGCGGCAGAGGACGGGCAGACGGCAGCGCTGATTACGCCCGACCGGAACCTCACACGGCAGGTGACGGCCGCACTCGACCGCTGGCGGATCGAGCCGGACGACAGTGCGGGCCGCCCCCTCGGAGTCTCGGCCCCCGGCCGATTCCTGCGCCACATCGTGCGGTTGATGGGGCAGCGCATGACGTCCGAGGCGTTGCTGACACTGCTCAAGCACCCGCTGTGCAACACCGGCAGCGGCAACCGGGGCAAGCACCTGCTCTGGACCCGCGAACTGGAGCTGACCCTCCGCCGCCACGGCCCCGCCTTTCCCACCGCCGAAAGCGTGGCGATCTGGGCGGCGAAGCGCGAGGACGGGGCGGATGCCTGGGCGGCCTGGCTAGGGCAGACCCTGTTCGCGCTGGAACATCTGGGCGACGCGCCGCTGGAGGAACAGGTCGCCCTGCACCGCCGCGTGGCCGAGGCGCTGTCCGCAGGTCCGGCCAGTGTTGGCTCGGGCGAGTTGTGGGAGAAGGCGGCGGGCGCCGAGGCGCTGTCGAAGGTCGAGGAGCTTCAGCGCGAGGCGTCCGCTGGCGGCGTGGTCGGCATGGCGGAATACACCGACCTGTTCGACGCGGTTCTGGCGCGGGGCGAGGTGCGCGATCCGATCCGCCCGCATCCAGGCATCATGATCTGGGGCACGCTCGAGGCGCGCGTTCAGGGGGCAGACCTGGTGATCCTCGGCGGGCTGAACGACGGGGTGTGGCCCGAGCTTCCGCCGCCCGACCCATGGCTGAACCGCCGGATGCGGAAGGATGCCGGACTGCTGCTGCCCGAGCGGCGGGTGGGCCTGTCCGCGCACGACTTCCAGCAGGCCGCCGCGTCGCCCGAGGTGGTGCTGTCGCGTTCGGTTCGGGATGCCGAGGCCGAAACCGTCATGTCCCGCTGGCTGAACCGCCTGACGAACCTGCTGGCGGGCCTGCCCGAGCAAGGCGGCGAGATGGCGCTGCGCGACATGCGCAAGCGCGGCAAGGTGTGGCTGGACCGGGCCGAGGCGCTGGAGGCGCGGTACGAGCGGGTGGAGCCCGAGCCGCGCCCTGCCCCGCGCCCGCCGGTCGCCGCGCGTCCGCGCAAGCTGTCCGTGACGCGGATCCAGACCCTGATCCGTGATCCCTATGCCATCTATGCGCGCTCGATCCTGCGCCTGAAGCCGCTCGACCCGCTGCGCCCCGGCCCCGATGCGCCGCTTCGCGGGATCGTGCTGCACGAGATCTTCGACCGCTTCCTGCGCGAGGGCCCTGCCCCCGACGATCCGGCGGCGCGCGATGCACTCCTGAAGATCGCAGACGATGTGCTGGAGGCCGAAGTTCCCTGGCCCGCTGCCCGCCGCATCTGGCACGCCAAGCTGGCCCGCGTAGCCGACTGGTTTCTGGCCGGCGAGGTCGAGAGACAGGCCCGGGCGCAGCCCTTCGGCACCGAGAAGCGGGGCGAGATGCACCTTGGCTCGATCGACTTCACGCTCAACGGGCAGGCCGACCGGATCGACCGGCGCGACGACGGGCAACTGGTGATCTACGACTACAAAACAGGGCAGCCTCCGTCCGAGAAGCAGATCAGGCACTTTGACAAGCAGCTTCTCCTCGAAGCCGCGATGGCCGAGGCCGGCGCGTTCGAGGGCGTGCCGAAGGCGAGGGTGGCCGAAGTGGCGCATATCGGCGTGGGCGGCTCTCCAAAGGTCAACACGATCCCGCTGCGTGACTTCGAGGCCGACGAGCCCTTGGACCCCGACCAGATCCTGCGGGAGTTCTTTGCCCTGATCTCGGCCTACGACGACCCCAGCCGCGGCTACACTTCGCGCCGGTCGGTGATGCGGCGGGATTTCGAGGGAGATTACGACCACCTCGCCCGCCACAAGGAATGGGACGACAGCGATCCGGCGCACCCGGTGGACGTGGAATGATCCAGCGCAACGAAGCGACACAGCGGCAGGTCGATGCCGCCAATCCCCGTGCCTCGACATGGCTGTCTGCCAACGCGGGCTCGGGCAAGACGCGGGTGCTGACCGATCGGGTGGCGCGGCTGCTGCTCGACGGCACCTCGCCGCAGAACATCCTGTGCCTGACCTACACCAAGGCCGCCGCGTCCGAGATGCAGAACCGCCTGTTCAAGCGTCTTGGCGCCTGGGCAATGGCCTCGGAAGCGGAGCTTCGCGAGAAGCTGACCGAACTGGGGGCGGAAGGAACGATTGGCGACGATGAACTCTCCCGCGCCCGCACCCTGTTTGCGCGTGCGGTCGAAACGCCGGGCGGGCTGAAGATCCAGACGATCCACTCGTTCTGCTCGGCCCTTCTGCGCCGTTTCCCGTTGGAAGCGGGCGTCCCGCCGGGCTTCACCGAGATGGACGAGCGCAGCGCAGCGCAACTGATGAGCGAGATCGTCGAAGAGATGGCCGAGGGCCGCCATCGCGACGTGATCGAGGGGCTCGCCGCACACTACTCCGGCGAGGATTTCGCGCTGCTGGCGGCCGAGGTGGCGAGTCGCCGCGACGCGTTTGCCCCGCCTCTCGACAAGGCCGGGACCGAGGCGCTGTTCGGCCTCCCCAAGGGCTGCACCGCCTCCGACATCATTTCGCGCGTGTGCCTGGGCGGCGAAGCTGAACTGATGAAGGCGCTGCTGCCCGCGTTGCAGGGGGGCGGCGCGACGGACGCCAAGGCGCACGACGCGCTGGCTGCGCTCGACCTCGACGCGCCGACGCTCGACTGTCTGTCAGTGATGGAGGGCGTGTTCCTGACCGGGAAGGCCGCGAAAGAGCCCTTCACCGCGAAGATCGGCAAGTTCCCGACGAAGGCCGTGCAAAAGACGCTCGTCGCGCACATGGACCAGGTCGAGCAGTTGATGGCGCGGGTCGAGGACACGCGCGAGATGCGGCTATGCTTCCTCGCCGCGCAGAAATGCGCCGCGCTGCACCGCTTCGCCGGCGTCTTCCTGCCGCTTTATGCCGAGCGCAAGCTGCTGCGCGGCTGGCTCGACTTCGACGACCTGATCCTGAAGGCGCGCGACCTTCTGACGGATCCGTCGGTCGCCGCCTGGGTGCTCTGGCGGCTCGATGGCGGCATCGACCACATCCTGGTGGACGAGGCGCAGGACACCAGCCCGGCGCAGTGGGACGTGATCGAGCTTCTGGCGCAGGAGATCGTGGCGGGCGAAGGCGTGCGCGAGGCGGGGGAGCGGACGATCTTCGTCGTCGGCGACAAGAAGCAGTCGATCTATTCATTCCAGGGCGCCGACCCGGAAGCCTTCGACACGATGCGCGATCATTTCGCCGACCGGCTGCCGCGCGAGACGGGCCTGAACCGGCTGGAACTTCAACACTCGTTCCGCTCGTCCGAAGCGATCCTGTCGCTGGTCGACCGTGTGTTCGAAGGCCCGTTGGGCGAGGGGCTGGGGCGCGAGGTGCGGCACCGGGCGTTTCACGAGTCGATGCCGGGACGAGTGGACCTCTGGCCGCTCAGCGAACCCGAGCCCGCCGCCGAGGACCCGGAGTGGTACGAGCCGGTGGACGTGGTCAGCCCGGGCGATGCGTCGGTACAACTCGCCTCGGAAGTGGCGAAGAGCATCCGGGCGATGTTGGACGCAGGCGAGACCATTCCTGCCGGACAAGGCAAGCGGCGGCGGATGACCGAGGGAGACGTGCTGATCCTCGTCCGCGGGCGGGGTCTGCTGTTCGAAGAGATCATCCGCGCCTGCAAGCGCGAGCATCTGGCCATCGCCGGGGCCGACCGGTTGAAGCTGGGCGCGGAACTGGCGGTGAAGGACCTGACCGCGCTCCTGTCCTTCCTTACCACGCCCGAGGATGACCTGTCGCTTGCCGCCGCCCTGCGCTCGCCGCTTTTCGGCTGGACCGAGGCGCAACTGTTCGACCTGGCGCACAAGCGAACGACATCTTTCCTGTGGAACGCGCTGCGCGACCGGCGCGACGACTTCCCCGAGACGCTCGCCATCCTCGACGACCTGCGGGGCGAGACGGACTTCCTGCGGCCCTACGACCTGCTGGAGCGCGTGCTGCTGCGCCACGGCGGCCGCTCCAAGCTGCTGGCGCGGCTGGGGCCCGAGGCCGAGGACGGCGTGGACGAGCTGCTAACCCAGGCGCTGAACTACGAGCGGACGGACGTCCCGAGCCTGACCGGATTCCTGACCTGGCTCGAGGCCGAGGACGTGGAGGTGAAGCGCCAATCGGACTCGGCCGGGGGCAAGATCCGGGTGATGACGGTGCACGGCGCGAAGGGCCTGGAAGCGCCCGTCGTGATCCTGCCTGATACGATGCGCCAGAAGCGCGGGGCGCGGGCCGAGATCCTGCGGGACGACGAGGGCAGGGCGCTCTGGAAGACGCGGGCCGAGGATCGACCAGAATTGGTGGCGAAGGCCCTCGCCAAGATCGAAGGAAACGAGGAGCGGGAACTGGCCCGCCTGCTTTATGTCGCGATGACGCGGGCCGAGACCTGGCTGATCGTGTGCGGTGCGGGCGACCCGGCGAAGATGCGCGATACCTGGTACGCCTCCATCGCCGGCGCGATGGGCGAGGACGCCAAGCCGCTTGAGACGCCGTTCGGTCACGGCAGGCGGCTGGCGCACGGCGACTGGCACGGCGGCGAGCTGGTCGAGGCGCCGGCGACGACCACCTCGCTGGCCGCGCTGCCCGAGTGGATCGACCGGATGGCCGAGGTCCCGGCCAAGGCGCCGGACCCGCTGTCGCCCTCCGACCTCGGCGGTGCGAAGGCAATGCCGGGCGAGGGGCAGGAGAAGGACGCCGCGCTTGCCAAGGGCCGCGACCTGCACCTTCTGCTGGAAGTCCTGCCGACCTTCCCGGAGGAGAGCTGGCCCGACGTCGCCGGCGCGCTCCTGCCACACGACGCCGGGCCGGAGGCGGTGGCCGCGCTGCTGGACGAGGCGCGGCACGTGCTGACGTCACCCGATCTCGCGCCGCTCTACGGGCCCGACACGCTGTACGAGGTCGAGGTGTCGGCGGAGCTCGACGAGCTCGACGGCCGCCGCATCGCGGGGACAATCGACCTGCTGCTGGTGCGGCCCGACCGGGTGCTGGCCGTCGACTACAAGTCGAACGTCATGGTGCCCAAGCGGGCCGAGGACACGCCCGAGGGTCTGCTGCGGCAGATGGGGGCCTATGCCGCCGCTTTGCGCCGGATTTACCCCGATCGCGCGGTCGAGACGGCCATCCTCTGGACCGCGACGGCGACGCTCATGCCGCTTGCGCAGAGCAGCGTTGCGGCGGCGCTACGCCGCGCGGGGCTGCCTTGACGGTATGCTGGGCGGTGCATACCTTCCGGCCTCGACAGTTTCAGATAGGAGCGCCGACATGGCCACCGTCCCCGTCACCGACGACACGTTCGACACCGAAGTAAAGCAAGCCGATCTGCCCGTCGTGGTGGATTTCTGGGCCGAGTGGTGCGGCCCCTGCAAGCAGATCGGTCCCGCGCTGGAAGAACTCAGCGACGAGTACGCGGGCAAGGTCAAGATCGTGAAGGTCAATGTGGACGAGAACCCGGATTCGCCGGCGCAGATGGGCGTCCGCGGTATCCCGGCGCTGTTCCTGTTCAAGGACGGCCAGGTCGTGTCAAACAAAGTTGGCGCAGCCCCGAAGGCGGCGTTGGAAAGCTGGATCAAGGAAGCGATCTGAGGCTTTCCTCGGCCTGACCGGACAAGGGCGCCCTCGGGCGCCCTTTTTCGTTCGCGGTCAGGGGGCGCGCTCAGGCCGCCGCAACCGCGTGCAGGCGCCAGGCGGGCAGGCGGATGACGGCCGTGGTCTGGTGCGCCTCGGGACGAACCTCGAATTCGCCGCCGTGCAGTTCCACGATTTTGCGCGTCAATGGCAGGCCCAGCCCCAGCCCACCGACCTCGCGCGTGTCGACCTTACCACCGACGACGAACGGCTCGTAAAGCTGGTCGAGCTGCACCCGGTCGTCCAGCGTCCCGTCATCGGTCACGCTGATCTCGAGATGCCCGTCAGGATCGAGACGGGTCGCCAGCGTCAGCCGGCCGCCGCCATGCAGCGTGGCGTTCTCGACCAGCGCCGTCAGGGCCAGCTTCGCCTGCGCCGCGTCCAGAAGCACCGGACCCGGCAAATCGATGTCCGCGACCGTCACCGACTTCTCGGACCCGTCCAGCCGTGGGCCCTGCATCTCGAGCACCTCGTCCAACAGCGTTGCCAAATCGTCGGGCGTCTCGCTCAGCGACAGGTCGCCGGTCGAGGCATCGGCGAAGGCGATTATGGCTTCCACCAGGTCCGCTAGGTGGTCGGCGGCGCGGTGCGCAGCCTGTGCCAGACGGCGCTCCACCCTGCCCTCGAGCCGCGACTCGAAAAGTCGGGTGGACCCCACCATCACCGTCAGGGGGGTCCGCAACTCGTGCCCGATCAGCGCCACGAAGTCCGCGCGCCGGTCGTCGCGCGTCTCTTCGACACCCGGTTCGTCCGCCGGGCGCTCCAGCGCGGCGGCGGCCGCGACGGCGAACGAACGCAGCACGTCGACCGCCTCGGGTGCGGGGGCTGCCATCGCCTCGAAGCCGATGGCGCACAGCGTTCCAACGCGGAACCCCGACGACAGGATGACCGGCACGCCGGCGTAGAAGCGGACATGCGGCTCTCCTGCCACCAGCGGATTGTCGCGGAAGCGTGGGTCCTGCGACAGGTCGGGCACGATGAGCGGCGCGTCACTGACCAGCGCATGCGCGCAGAACGACAGGTCGCGGGTGAACGGCTCGAGCGGCATGCCGACAACGGCGGGGCATCGGTGCTCGTCCCGCTCAATCAGGCCGACCTGCCCGACCGGGCAGCCCAGTAGCTTGCGCGCGCTGTCGGCGAGCGCGTTGAGCACCGCTTGCCCCGCCGCGCCGAGTTCGGGCAGGTGCCGCAGCGCGTCGAGCCTGGCTTCCTCGTTGAACGGAACTGGATAAGAACGCCTCGGGGACTCTTGGCTTAACGTCGTGTTTCGCCCATAGGATCACCCGCCTGTGGAACTGGTATGGCGGAAAGCCGCCTTATTGCGGCACAACCGCGACGGGATGCGCAAGTGTGGTCGTGCCACGGCCGCGATCTAGGTCCGGTGGCGGAGGGACGGGATGCTCGACAGCGCACTGCGCAAGGTGATCGATCCGCCGCTGAACGCGATTGGGCGGCGCATGGCCTCATGGGGCGTGCAGGCGGATGCCGTCACGCTTGCTGGTCTCGCGCTCGGGCTTCTGTCGGCGGGAATAATCTGGGCAGGCGCGCCCTTGGCGGCGTTGGTGCCGCTGCTCCTGTCGCGCCTGGCCGACGGACTGGACGGCGCGGTTGCACGCGCGACGCGGAAGACCGACTTCGGCGGGTATCTCGACATCGTGTCCGACTTCGCCTTCTACGCCGCCGTCCCTTTGGCCTTCGTCCTGGCGGACCCGTCGCAGAACGGGGTCGTTGGGGCGTTCCTGCTGGCATCGTTCTATGTCAACGGCACGAGTTTCCTGGGCTATGCCATCCTTGCCGAGAAGCGCAGGATGCAGACGGCTGCGCAGGGCAGCAAGTCACTCTATTTTTCGAACGGGCTGCTGGAGGGGAGCGAGACGATCGGCTTCTTCACGCTAATTTGCCTGTTCCCGGCGCAGTTTCCCGTGCTTGCGTGGATATTCGGAAGCCTGTGCTACATCACCGCGATCCTGCGCGTGCTTGCCGCGCGACGGCTGTTTCGCGACAGGAAGGAGACCAGATGAGATCCCTCGCCACCACCTGCGCCGCACTGGCGCTGACGGCCGCAGCTCTGCCCGCGCTCGCCGACCCCGATCCTGCGGACTGGGACGCGGTGCTGGACGAAGCGCGGGGGCAGACGGTGTATTGGAGTGCCTGGGGTGGCTCGACCGCGACCAACGACTTCATCGCTTGGGCAGGCGATCGCCTCAAGGAGGAGTACGGCGTGACGGTCGAGCACGTGAAGCTCGCCGACACTGCCGACGCCGTGACGCGCGTGCTTTCGGAGAAGCAGGCAGGACAGGACGCGGACGGGGCGGTCGACCTCATCTGGATAAACGGCCCGAACTTCAAGGCGATGAAAGAGGCCGACCTGCTGTTTGGCCCCTTCGCCGAGCAGTTGCCGAACTGGCAGTACGTCGACGTGGACGGCAAGACGGTGCAGACCGACTTCACCGTCCCGACCGAGGGATACGAGGCGCCCTGGGCCATGGCTCAGGTCGTCTTCATGCACGACACCGACGACCTTCCCGAGCGGCTGCCAAACATGGGCGCAATCCTTGACTGGGCACAGGCGAACCCGGGCCGCTTCACCTATCCGCAGCCGCCCGACTTTTTGGGGACCACCTTTCTGAAACAGGTACTGCTCGAGGCGGTCGAGAACCCGGAGGTGCTGATGCACCCTGCCTCTGACGCCGATTACGACGCAGTCGTTGCGCCCCTTTGGGACTACCTCGACGAACTGACGCCCGCGCTCTGGCGGTCGGGCCGGGCCTATCCGGCAAGCGGGCCGGCGCAGCTTCAGTTGATCGCCGACGACGAGATCGACCTCGCCATCTCGTTCAGCCCCGGCGAGGCCTCGACCGCCATCGCGGACTTTCGGCTTCCCGACACGGTGCGGACCTTCGTGCTGGACAAGGGTACCCTGGGCAACGCGTCATTCGTCGCCATCCCCTACAACTCGGGCTCAAAGGCCGGGGCCATGGTACTGGCGAACTTCCTGATGTCGCCCGTGGCTCAAGTGCACGCTCAGGACCCCGAGGTTCTGGGCTATGGCACGGTGCTGGACATGGACAAGCTGCCCGACGCAGATC
Organism: Tranquillimonas alkanivorans; assembly: GCF_900115595.1. Taxonomy (GTDB): domain Bacteria; phylum Pseudomonadota; class Alphaproteobacteria; order Rhodobacterales; family Rhodobacteraceae; genus Tranquillimonas; species Tranquillimonas alkanivorans. The sequence goes on along the minus strand of NZ_FOXA01000001.1, from coordinate 682,972 downwards.
GGGCAGAATTCGACGCGCTGGAGCTTGGCGTTGCGACACTGTCGCCGGACGAACTGGGCGAGGTTCGGCCCGAGCCGCATCCAAGCTGGACGACCCGCATCGCCGAGGACTGGCAAAGCCGCTACGGCACGGGCCAGTGACGACGTGGCGTTTGCCGAGACTCCGGCCGCCGCGCCACGGGCGACACTGCGCGCCAGTCGCTCCACGCTGACGTTCGTTCCGCTGCTGACGCTTGCGGCGATGCTGGGCCCGATCTGCGCCGGGCTGGCCGGGACGGTGTTGCCCGCGCTCGGCTGGTATCCGGCCGCAGGAACGACCGCGCTCGACGGCGCGCCAATCCGCGCTCTTCTGGCTTGGCCGGGGCTGGCGGATGCCGCGCGGCTGTCGCTGACGACGGGGCTGGCCGCCACCGCGCTATCGCTCGGCATCGTCGCGCTGGTCTTCGCCGGCTGGTGGGGGACCCGCCCCTTCGGCATGCTGGAACGGCTGCTGTCGCCCCTCCTGTCCGTGCCGCACGCGGCGGCAGCCTTTGGGTTGGCCTTCCTGATCGCGCCGTCGGGCTGGCTGTTCCGGCTGGCCGCGCCGCTCATCGGGTGGGACAGGCCGCCGGACCTTCTGATCCTGAACGATCCGTGGGGCCTGTCGCTGACGGCGGGCCTTGTGGCGAAGGAGGTGCCGTTCCTAACCCTCATGGCGCTCGCCGCGCTGGGGCAAAGCGACGGACGGCGCAGCCTGCGCGCTGCGCAGGCGATGGGTTACGGGCGGCTGACGGGCTGGCTGAAGACGGTGTTCCCGCGCGTCTATGCCCAGATCCGCCTGCCGGTCTACGTGGTGCTGGCGTACTCGATGTCGGTGGTGGACGCGGCGGTGATCCTCGGCCCGACGACGCCGAATACGCTGTCGGTGCAGATCGTGCGGTGGATGGGCGACCCCGATCTGGGGCAACGGCTGGTGGCGGCGGCGGGCGCGGTCCTGCAACTTGCCTTGGTGGCGGCGGCGCTGGCGCTGTGGCGGGGCGGCGAACACGTCGTGGCGCTGGTGGGCCGCGCCTGGATCCTGGGCGGCGACAGGGGCCGGCTGGACAGGGTGCTTCGCCCGCTCGGCCTGATGGCCGGCGTCTTGAGTGCGGCTGCCGTGCTGGCAGGCCTCGTGGCGCTGGTTATGTGGTCGGTAGCCGGGTTCTGGAGTTTCCCGGACGTGTGGCCCGACACGGTGACGTGGCGCAGCTGGAGCCGGCATGGGGCGGGCTTGGCGGAGGCAGCGAGGATGACCGCTGTCGTCGCGCTGGCCTCGACCGGCATCGCGCTGATCCTCGTGCTCGGCTGTCTAGAGGCCGAGCACCGAAGCGGCCGGCGGCTGACGCGGCGGGGGCTGTGGCTTCTGTACCTGCCGCTGCTCGTGCCGCAGATCGCATTCTTGCCGGGCCTGCAGACGCTGCTTTTGACGGCGGGGGCCGACACGGGGCTGCTGCCGGTCATCGCTGCGCACCTGGTGTTCGTGCTGCCCTACGTCTTCCTTTCGCTGGGGGATCCGTGGCGGGCGTGGGACGTCCGGCACGCGACGGTGGCGGCGGCGCTTGGCGCCTCGCCGCGGGCCGTGCTGTGGCGGGTGCGGCTGCCGATGCTGCTGCGGCCGGTGCTGACCGCGACGGCGGTGGGGCTGGCGGTGTCGGTCGGCCAGTACCTTCCGACGCTCCTGATCGGCGGCGGCCGCGTGGCGACGCTGACGACCGAGGCGGTGGCCCTGGCCGCCGGGGGCGACCGGCGGGCCATCGGTGTCTATAGCGTGGCGCAGACGGCCGCCGCGCTTCTTCCCTTCGCGCTGGCGCTCGGAATCCCGGCGCTGGCATGGCGCAACCGGAGAGGACTGCATGGCTGAGGGGCTGGAACTCGCCGGTGTGCGGATCCAACGCAACGGCGCAGCGCTCGTGGGGCTGGATCACCACGTGCGGCCGGGCGAGGTTCTGACGGTAATGGGGCCGTCCGGAGTGGGCAAGTCGACGCTGCTGGCCTTCGTCACCGGCACGCTTTCGTCGGACTTCTCGGCAACCGGGGAGGTACGCCTGGACGGCGTGGACATCACGCACCTTCCGCCCGAACGACGGCGCGTCGGCATCCTGTTCCAGGACGACCTGCTGTTCCCGCATCTGAGCGTGGCTGATAACCTTGCCTTCGGCCTTGCCCCCGAAGGCAGCCGATCGGCGCGCCGGGCAAAGGTCGAGGCGGCGCTCGCAGACATCGAACTTGCCGGCTTCGGTCCCCGCGACCCGGCCACGCTGTCGGGCGGGCAGAAGGCGCGGGTGGCGCTGATGCGCATGCTTCTGGCCGAACCGCAGGCGCTCTTGCTGGACGAGGCGTTTTCCGGCTTAGACGCCTCCCTTCGCACGCAGATGCGCGACCTCGTCTTCGGGCGTGCCCGTCGGCTGAACCTGCCGGTGCTGATGGTGACCCACGACGCCGACGATGCCACGGCCGCCGGCGGTCCGGTGGTGGAACTGACGGGGCGCTGAGGCTCGACCGCTCATAAGGGCAAACGGACGATAAAGACGCAGATGCTGCGCCGCCCGGTTATCCTCAGCGCGGCCTCAACTCACCGCTTTATCCGCGCGAACGGCGTCGAACCGCCGCCCGCCGATCTTCAGAAGTCGAGGTTCTCGACGCTCAGCGCATTGGTCTTGATGAAGTCGCGGCGGGGCTCGACCACGTCGCCCATCAGCTTGGTGAAGATGTCGTCGGCCTCGGTAACGTCGTCTATTTTCACCTGAAGCAGGGTCCGCGCCTCGGGGTCGAGGGTGGTTTCCCACAGCTGGTCGGGGTTCATCTCGCCCAGGCCCTTGTACCGCTGAAGCGTCAGGCCGCGCTCGCCCTCTTTCAGCACCGCGTCCAGCAGTTCGAGCGGGCCATGGATGAGCATTTCCTTGTCCTTGCGTACCAGCTTCGCCGGCACCGCATAAACCTCTTGTAGCGCCTCGGTGTGGCTGCCAAGGCGGCGCGCCTCGCCCGAGCGCAGGACCGGACCGTCGAGCGTGCGCACCTCCTCGACCCCGCGCAGCACTCGGGCGAGGCGGATGCCGTGGTCCTGCGTGATCCGGCCTTGCCAGCCTCGTTCGTATTCAACCGCAACAAGGTCGAGCCGCTCTGCCACGCGGTCGGCGGTGCCCTGGAGGTCTGCATCGACCTGTCCCGGCACGAAGGCACCGGCAATGGCGGCCTGTTCGAGGATGGTGATCGGGTAGTGCGTCGGGAACGCCTGCAGGCTGCGGCGCACGGTGCGGGCCTCCTCGACCACGCGGGCTAGGTCCTGGCCCACCAGTTCCTCGCCGCTGCCCAGCCGCAGAACCGCGCCTTCGACACCCATCTGGATCAGGTAATCCTCGAGCGCCGGGTGGTCCTTCAGATAGACCTCGGACTTGCCGCGCGCCACTTTGTAAAGCGGCGGCTGCGCGATATAGAGGTATCCACCCTCGATGATCTCGGGCATCTGCCGGAAGAAGAACGTCAGAAGCAGCGTGCGGATGTGGGCGCCGTCGACGTCGGCGTCCGTCATGATGATGATCTTGTGATAGCGCAGCTTGGTGATGTCGAACTCATCACGTCCGATGCCGGTGCCCAGCGCGGTGATCAGGGTGCCGATCTCCTGGCTCGACAACATCCGGTCGAAGCGCGCCCGCTCGACGTTGAGGATCTTGCCCCGCAGCGGCAGTACCGCCTGGTTCGCCCGCGCCCGGCCCTGCTTCGCCGAGCCGCCGGCCGAATCGCCCTCCACCAGGAACAGTTCGCGCCGCTCGGGATCCTTGACCTGACAATCGGCCAGCTTGCCAGGTAGCGAGGCAACGTCCAGCGCCGATTTCTTGCGCGTCATCTCCCGCGCGCGGCGTGCCGCCTCGCGGGCCAGCGCGGCCTCGACGATCTTGGTTACGATGGTTCTGGCAGGCTGGGGGTTTTCCTCGAACCACTCGGCCAGCTTCTCGTTCATCAGCCCCTCGACGGCCGGGCGCACCTCGGACGACACCAGCTTGTCCTTGGTCTGGGACGAGAATTTGGGGTCCGGCACCTTCACCGACAGCACGCAGGTCAGCCCCTCGCGCGCGTCGTCGCCGCTGAAGTTGACCTTCTCTTTCTTGGCGATGCCGGAGGACCCGGCATAAAGGTTCAGCGTCCGCGTCAGGGCGCCGCGGAAGCCCGCAAGGTGCGTGCCCCCGTCGCGCTGCGGGATGTTGTTGGTGAACGGCAGCACCATTTCGTTGTAGCCGTCGTTCCACCACATCGCGACCTCGACCGTGATGCCGTCGCGCTCGCCCGTGATGAAGATCGGATCGGGGATCAGCGGGGCCTTCGAGCGGTCGAGGTACTTAACGAACTCGCGGACGCCGCCTTCGTAGCACATCTCGGACTTCAGCGCCTCGGCCGGACGCTCGTCCTCGATCACGATGCGCACGCCGGAGTTCAGGAAGGCGAGCTCGCGCAGCCGGTGCTCGAGGGTCTTGAAGCTGTAATCGAGGTTCGAGAACGTGTCGGTCGAGGCGAGAAACCGGACCTCGGTGCCCTTCTGCCCCTCGGCATCGCCGACCTCGCGCAGGTGCTCAACTGTCTCGCCGCGCTCGAAGCGGGCGTAGTGCTCTTTCCCGTTACGCCAGACGCGCAGCTCCAGCCAGTCCGACAGCGCGTTGACCACCGACACGCCCACACCGTGCAGGCCGCCCGAGACCTTGTAGGAGTTCTGGTCGAACTTACCGCCGGCGTGAAGCTGGGTCATGATGACCTCGGCGGCCGAAACACCCTCTTCCTCGTGGATGTCGGTGGGAATGCCGCGGCCGTTGTCGCGCACCGAGACGCTGTTGTCGGCGTGGATCTTTACGAAGACCGAGTCCGCGTGGCCGGCCAGCGCCTCGTCGATGCCGTTGTCCACGACCTCGTAGACCATGTGATGCAAGCCCGAGCCGTCGTCGGTATCGCCGATATACATTCCGGGGCGCTTGCGCACTGCTTCCAGGCCCTTGAGAACCTTGATGGAATCGGCGCCGTATTCTTCCGGGATGCGGGCGTCTTCGGCCATGCGTGCGTTCCTCTGAAATCCTGCCGCGGTTATATGCGGGAGTGGGGGGCATGTCACGGCCCGGACACAATATTTGGTGTCTCTGGGGCCCGATTACATCCCCTCCGGCCGCCCCGGTGCGGATCACGCGAACGGAATGACCAGCCCGACCGCGATCAGCAGGATCCCCGCCGTGATGTTGGTCCGGCGCAGGGCGCGCGGCGAACTCAGCAGCCGCCGCGCGCGATCGATCGACAGCGCCAGCACGAGGTTGCCCAGAAGCGGCACGACGGCGGATATCGCGGCGATCACCACCATGTCCGCCGCCGTGACGTTCCCGACGTCGAAGAATCCGGGCAGCACGCCCATGTAGAACAGGATAGCCTTCGGGTTGCCCAGGATCGCGGCCAGCCCCGCGACGAAGCCGGCCCACATGCCCGGCCGCGTCAGGCGGCTGTCACCCGACAGCTTGGCGTCGGCGTGGCGCAGCAATGCGCCGCCCATGACCAGGAAGATGGCGGCGGCGACGAATTTCAGGACCGTCATGAAGCCGGAGAAGACGCTGACGATCCAGGTGACGCCCAGGATGGCGAGGAACGGCCAAAGCACGTCGCCCACCACGACCCCCAGCGCCAGCGGCCAGGCGGCGTGGAAGCCGCCCGAAAGCGCGCGCGCAGTGACGGCCACCCAGACCGGCCCCGGCGTGAGGAACAGGATTAGAAGCGCCCCGGAATAGAGCGCGATGTCGGTCGGCGTAATGGTCATGTTCCGTCTCCGGCTGTGGCCGCGACCTCATCGCCACGGTCAGCCGCTGTCAATCCGCTTCCGGCGACGACCGACCGGCCACCTGCGACAGCCCCTCCCGTTCCGTGACCTCGAGGTACTGCGCCCGGTCTCCCAGCGCCTCGAAAAGCTCGGCACCCGTTCCGGTCATCCAGGCCTGCGCCCCGAGCGCAGAGATCTCGTCGTAAAGCGCGGCGCGCCGGTCCGCGTCCAGGTGCGCCGCCACCTCGTCGAGCAGAAGGATCGGGGGCGCCCCGACATCCTGCGCAAGCGCGCGGGCATTGGCCAGGATCACCGAGATCAGCAGCGCCTTCTGCTCGCCCGTGGAACACTGCCCCGCCGGCACCTGCTTCGCCGCATAGACCGCCGAAAGGTCCGCCCGGTGCGGCCCCGTCAGCGTGCGCCCGGCCGCCATGTCACGCGACCGACCCGCCGCGAACGCTTTGGCCAAGGCCGCCTCATCGTCGGGCGCCTCCCCTTCCAGCGCCAGATGCGCCACCGGGAACGCCGTCTCGGCCTCGTCCTGCGCCGACGCCACCCGGGCGATCGCCGAGATCCTGTTTTCGGTAATGGTCGCCCCCGCCCGAGCCATCTGCTGTTCAAGCGCGTCGTACCAGCCGGCGTCGCGCACCTCGTCCTTCAACAGACGGTTCCGCTCTCGCATCGCCTTCTCATAGGCCAGCACGGCGTCGCCGTGCCCCGGCTCAAAGCTCATGGTCATGCGGTCGAGAAAACGCCGCCGCCCCTCCGCCCCCTCGATCCAGAGCCGGTCCATCGACGGCACGAGCCACAGCACCCGCGCAATCCGGCCCAGCGCGACCTGCGGCGCAGCCTTCCCGTCGATGCGCACAGACCGCGCCGCCCCGGCCTCGGCGCGAACGTCGATCTCGTGCACCCGCTCCAGCACATGAAGCTCCGCGCCGATCCGCCATCCCAACGCCTCGGGCCGGCGCGCCAACTCCTCCGCCGACGCCCGCCGCAACCCGCGCCCGGGTGACAGCAGCGACACCGCTTCCAGGAGGTTCGTCTTGCCGGCCCCGTTCGGCCCGTAGACCGCCACGGGGCGCGGGTCGAGCGCCAGCCGCACCGCCTTGTGCGACCGGAAATGCGACAACGTGAGGCCCGAGATGAAGAGAGAGGTCATGCAGCGCCGCCCCCTTCCTCTTGCCCGAAATACTCCCGCCGGAAGCAAAACTCTTCGCAGAAGAGTTTTTTCGAATTTTCGAAGATAATTCGCGCCCCGGTCACACGCGCATCGGCATCACGACGTAAACGGCCGAGGTGTCGTCGCCTTCGCGCATCAAAGTCGGGTCGCCGGAGGAGTTGAACAGGAACACGGCATTCTCGCGGTCCACCTGGCTCGCGATCTCGAGCAGGTACTTCGCGTTGAAGCCAATCTCCAGGTGCTCGTCGGCATAGGCCACGGCGAGTTCTTCCTCGGCGTTGCCGCTATCGGGCGCGTTCACCGACAGAACCAGTCGGTCCTCGTCGAGCTGCATCTTCACGGCGCGCGATCGCTCCGAGCTGACGGTCGCCACGCGGTCCACCGCTTTGGCGAACTCTGCGGCGTCGACCTCCAGCCGGCGGGTGTTGCTCTGCGGGATGACGCGCGAATAGTCGGGAAACGTCCCGTCGATGACCTTCGAGGTCAGCGTGATGCTCGGCGTGGCGAAGCGGATCTTCGTCTCGCTCACCGACACCGCGATGTCCTGCTCGTCGTCGTCCAGAAGCTTGCGCAGCTCGCCCACCGTCTTGCGCGGGACAATCACGCCCGGCATCGTCTCGGCCCCCACCGGCAGGTCGGCGTCTATACGCGCCAGCCGGTGGCCGTCGGTCGCCACGCAGCGCAGGACCTGCCCGCCTTCGCCCTCGGCCACGTGCATGTAGACGCCGTTTAGATAGTACCGCGTCTCCTCGGTCGAGATGGCGAATTTCGACTTGTCGAACAGCCGGCGCAGCACCGGCGCCTTGGCCGAGAAGTTTGCGCTGTACTCCGACGACGCCATCACCGGGAAATCCTCTTTGGGCAACGTGGCGAGCGAGAAGTTCGACCGCCCCGCCTCGACCGTCAGGCGGCCCGAGACGCCGTCGTCGGTTAGCTGCACCAGCGCGCCGTCAGGCAGCTTGCGCACGATTTCGTGGAAGGTGACGGCGCTGACCGTCGTCGCGCCGGCGCGCTCGACCTGCGCCGCGGCCTTGTCCACGACCTCGATATCAAGATCGGTGGCGCGGAAGGAAACGGTGTCGCCTTCGGCTTCGATCAGCACGTTTGCGAGGATCGGGATGGTGTTGCGGCGTTCCACCACCGACTGCGCCTGCGCCACGGCCTTCAGAAGCGTGCCGCGTTCGATGCTGATCTTCATTTCCCACTCCACGTGATGCCGGGGCGGAAAATCTACGTGATTTCCGCCGCCGCACAATAAGATTTTCCGGGAATGTTCATCCCCCGGACCGGAGCGTCAAGGCCACCCCGGCGCTCGGTCACGCTTCGAGGGCGCGGCGCAACATCTCAAGATCCTCGGCGATCTGGCTGTCCTGCGACTTCAGTTCTTCGATCTTCTTGACGCCGTGCATGATCGTGGTGTGGTCGCGCCCACCGAACTTCCGCCCGATCTCGGGCAGCGACCGCTGGGTCATGTGCTTGCACAGGTACATCGCGATCTGGCGAGGCCGGGCGAAGATGCGGGTGCGCTTCGGACCCACGAGGTCCGAAATACGGATGTTGTAGTGGTCGCAGACCTTGCGCTGGATCTCGTCGATCGTCGTCTTCCGATCGCTCTGGCGCAGGATGTCGACCAGGCATTCCTGCGTCATCGGAATATCGACCGGCCGTCCGACCAGCGACCCGAACGCGAACAGGCGCATCAGCGCACCTTCCAGCACGCGGACGTTCGAGGTGATGCGGTGCGCCAGGAACTCCAGTACGCCATCGGCGAGGCGCAGGTCAGGGAATTGCGGGCGGAACTGCTCGGCCTTTTGCTGAAGGATGCCGAGGCGCAGCTCATACGTCGTCGGGTGCACGTCCACGACCAGTCCGGACTGGAGCCGGCTGACAATCCTTGCTTCCATCTTCTCAATCTCGCCCGGCGCGCGGTCGGCCGAGATGATGATCTGGCTGCGCTGGTCCACGAGCGCGTTGAAGGTGTGGAAGAACTCCTCCTGCGTCGAGTCCTTGCCGGCGATGAACTGAACGTCGTCCACCATCAGCACGTCAACCGAGCGAAAGAGCTGCTTGAAGTCGATCATCTGGCTGCCGCGCAGCGCCTGGATGAAGCGGTACATGAACTGCTCGGCCGAAAGGTAGACCACGCGAAGTTCGGGCTTCCGGCGGCGCAGTTCCCACGCGATGGCGTGCATCAGGTGCGTCTTGCCGAGGCCCACGCCCCCATACAGGAAAAGCGGGTTGAAGGTGACCGGCCCGCCTTCGGCCACGCGGCGGCCGGCGGCGTGCGCCAATTCGTTGGGCTTGCCGACGACGAAGCTGTCAAACGTGAAGCGCGGGTCGAGGTCGGCGCCCGGAAGATCGTCGTCCTGGGCATGCACCGCCGGCGCTTCCGGCGCGCTGGTGGATGTGCCCTTGATCATGCGGTCAAGCTCCGCGTCCGCCGCTCCGGTTGCGTCCGCCGCCGCGCGGGCGGGTGCACGTGTCTTGGCGACCGTGAACTCGATACGGCGGACCGGCTCACCGGCCTTAGCGATCTCGTTCAGGATGCTGTCGCCGAAGTTGCGCGAGACCCAGTTGCCGACGAACGTCGAGGTGACGTTGAAGGTCGCGACCCCGTCCTCGAGGCGGTCGAATTCGAGCGGCTCGATCCAGTTCACGTAGTTGTTCTTGCCGACAGTCTTGAGAAGCTCCTGCCGTACGAGGCCCCAAGTCTCATTCGTCATGTCGCACTGACCCGCGTTGTCGTTTTCGTTCCACGACGAGTGAAGACTCCACCCGACGCCGACCGTCGCCACCGTCCCCGCGGCCACGGTCCATCCCCAAGTACCAGCGGCTCGTTACGACCTGGCCCGCTCACCGATCGGCAACAGGCATTCCGCAGCGGCACGCGGCCACTGTGCCCGCCATCACGGCGTACGACACCACGGCACAGACCTCGACAGACACGACGACACGGCCAGCACCCGGTATCGTCGTTTCCATCGAGCCGCTCGCCACGGCAAATTGGACACTTGCAACAGAGACGGTCCAGCCGGGTCATTTTCCGGCCACTTCACCGACGCTCCCCCCAATGGAGCCCCGGATCTCTTCCGTCACTCGGATGCCGCCAGGCACGCGCCGGTTAGGATCCGGCGATCTTGTCAGGCTAGGCCACCCGCTGCGTCATGTCCCCCCAGATCGAAATGAATCGCAGGGACAAGCTAGCAACGCCGTCGCTTCCCGCGCAACGGATCTCTGCGGTTGACTCATCGGGTGTGTCGGCGAATCCGCGCCTGCGACTCCCGATCCGTCTGATTGCCCGTGGTGCGCACAATTCGACGAAAAAGCGCGCCCAAAAGGCGCGCCTTGCCAGCCTGGTCCGGCAGCTTGACGAATTCCCTCAGCCCAGCGCCTTCACGCGCGACGAAAGTCGCGACATCTTGCGGGCAGCGGTGTTCTTGTGGAGGACACCCTTCGTCACGCCGCGCATCAGCTCGGGCTGGGCGGCGCGAAGTGCGGTTGCGGCGGCATCCTTGTCGCCGGAAGCAATGGCTTCCTCGACCTTGCGAAGGTGGGTGCGGATACGGGAACGGCGCGCCTTGTTGACAGCATAGCGCCGCTCGTTCTGACGGGCGCGCTTCTTGGACTGGGGCGTATTGGCCATGTCGGTTTCTCCGGTCTTTCACATGCAATTCACGCAATGGAGCCGACTCGGAGAAGTCGTCCGACGAATCCAGCCTGAGCGGGCTCCACGCGCATTTCGGCGCGTTCAATACCCCAGACGCAGGCGAATGCAAACAGGAAAGTGGCCAGAGGCCGCTGACTACTTGTCGCGGAACTGCGCCTCGCGCTTGTCGAGGAAGGCGGACATGCCTTCTGCCTTGTCCTCGCTGGCGAACAGCGCATGGAAGAGCCGACGCTCGTGAAGCGTGCCCTCACGCAGAGTCGTCTCGTACGACCGGTTCACCGCTTCCTTCACCGCCATCGTGCTGAGCAGCGACTTCTCGGTGATCTTCTGTGCGGCACTCATCGCCTCTTCCATCAGCTTCTTGGCCGGAACCACGCGGGAGACAAGGCCTGAACGCTCGGCTTCCTCGGCATCCATGAAGCGACCGGTCAGGTGCATTTCCATGGACTTCGACTTGCCGACGAAACGGGTGAGTCGCTGCGTCCCGCCAAGGCCCGCCAGCACGCCGAGGTTCACCTCGGGCTGGCCGAATTTCGCGGTGTCCGACGCGATGATGAAGTCGCACATCATCGCCAGTTCGCACCCGCCGCCCAGCGCATAGCCGGACACGGCCGCAATGATGGGCTTGCGGATCCGTTCGATGGCGTTGCTTTCGGGTCCGAAGAGGTCGGACGTGAAGGCGTCGACGAAGCTCTTCTCGGACATCTCTTTGATGTCCGCTCCGGCGGCAAACGCCTTTTCCGAGCCGGTGATGACGATGCAGCGCACCTTCTCGTTCGCCTCGGCGTCGCGCAGGGCGCGGCCCAGCTCCTCAAGAAGCTGGCTGTTCAGCGCATTCAGCGCGTCGGGGCGGTTGAGCTTGATGAGTGCGACGTGGTCATCAACTTCGACGATGATCGTCTTATAGGCCATGTCTCCGGCTTCCGTCGTGAGCGTCAGGTGCGAAGCCTTACCAGTCTGTCCCCCCGGATCAAGCTATCTTTGGCACGACCGACAGTAGAAGCTTGAGCGTCCGGACTGCACGACGCGGGCGACGGCGGTGTCACAGCCGGGCGCGACACAGGGCTCGCCCTCGCGGCCGTAGACGCGGAAGGTGTGTTGAAAGTAGCCCAGTTCTCCGTCTGCCTGCCGGTAATCGCGCAGCGACGAACCTCCCGCCTCGATCGCCTCGGCCAGCACGTCACGGATGACGGGAACGAGCGTGCGCAGCCGCGTCTCGGAGATCCGACCGGCCTTGCGCAGGGGCGAGATGCCGGTGCGAAACAGTGCCTCGCACACGTAAATGTTGCCCAACCCCGCCACCACGCGCTGATCCAGGAGCGCCGACTTGATCGGCGTCATCCGGCCTTTCAGCCGCGCCACAAGGTAGTCCTCGTTGAACGCGTTGCCCAAGGGCTCGGGGCCCAGTTCCGACAGCAGCCAGTGCTCGTCCGCCCGAAGGGTTTCGATCAGGTCCATCGCGCCGAAACGACGCGGGTCGTTGAAGGTCACCCGCGCCCCGGAATCGAGGTCGAGTACCACGTGATCGTGCTTCTCCGGCGCCGGGTGTTCATGGTGGAACACGCCTACCGGAGCGCCCGAGATCAGCATGCGGCCGGTCATCCCCAGATGCACGATCAGCGTCTCGCCGCCCGAGAGGTCGGCGAGGATGTACTTTGACCGCCGCCGCAGCCGCTCCACCCGCTGCCCCGTCAGCCGTTCGGCCATCCGATCTGGAAACGGCCAGCGCAGATCCGGGCGGTTGACGCGCGCCTGCGCGATCACCTCGCCCTCGGCCACGGGGGCGAGGCCGCGGCGGACCGTCTCGACTTCGGGCAATTCGGGCATGTGCTGGGGAACCTGCGACTGCTGCGGATTGTAACGCCACTTGAGCGCCCTATAAGAAGGGCCAGCATCAAAGGACTACAAGCCCCCATGCCCGACGATCCGACGCCAGACGGCCCCCGCACGACCCATTTCGGCTTTCAGGAAGTGCCGGAAGAAGAAAAAGCGGGGCGCGTTCACGGCGTCTTCTCCAGCGTCGCGTCGCGCTACGACGTGATGAACGACCTGATGTCGGGCGGCGTCCACCGGCTGTGGAAGGACGCGATGATGGACTGGCTCGCCCCGCGGCGGGGCCAGCGCCTTCTCGACGTGGCGGGCGGCACCGGCGACATCGCCTTCCGCTTTCTGCGCCGCGCGCCGGCCGCCACCGCCGTGGTGTGCGACCTGACCGAGCCGATGCTGGTCGCGGGCCGCCAGAGGGCCGAGGCAGAACACATGGCCGACCGGCTCGACTGGGTGGTAGGCGATGCGATGGCCCTGCCGTTCGAAGACAACAGCTTCGACGTCTACACGATCAGCTTCGGGATCCGGAACGTCACTCGCCCCGAGAAGGCGCTGGATGAGGCGTTCCGCGTGCTGAGGTCCGGCGGGCGACTCATGGTGCTCGAGTTTTCGCAGCTGCCGAACCCGGCGATGCAATGGGCCTATGACCGTTACTCGTTCAACGTTATCCCGGCGATGGGTCAGGTCGTGGCGCGGGATCGCAACAGCTATCAGTACCTCGTCGAATCGATTCGGAAGTTTCCAGACCAGGAGACCTTCGCCGGCATGATCCGCGGCGCCGGGTTCGAGGAGGTGAAATATCGCAACCTCACGATGGGCGTGGCCGCTCTGCATTCCGGCTGGAAGCTCTGACGTGAGGGGCCCTCACAACATCTGGCGCTTGGTCCGCACCGGCGCCACGCTCGAACGCACCGGTGCGATGGGCGTGGTGCTCGACGCGTTCCGCGCGCCGCCGCACCTGCGGCTCGTCGCCCGTGTCCTTGGCTGGCCGTTCGCCTGGTTGGGGTATCGCGGCGACCCGGGCCTTCCGCCGGCCACTCGAGCGCTCCAGGCGCTCGGCCCCGCCTACATCAAGTTCGGGCAGATCATGTCGACCCGCCCCGACGTGGTGGGTGAAGAACTGGCGGCGCAATTGCGAGTCTTGCAAGACAAGCTGCCGCCCTTCCCGGTGGCCGAGGCCCGGCGCATGGTCGAGCGTGAACTCGAGATGCCGGTCGACCGCATCTTCTCGGAATTTAGCGAGCCCATCGCCGCCGCCTCCATCGCGCAGGTCCACCGCGCGCGTCTGGCCGACACCGGCGAACAGGTGGCCGTCAAGGTGCTGCGCCCCCGTATCGAGCAGGCGTTCCGCAAGGACGTCGACGCCTTCTACCTCGCCGCCCGCATGGTCGAGATCCTAGCCCCCTCGGCACGCCGCCTGCGCCCGATGGAGGTGATCCGGCACTTCGAAGGCGTCGTGCTGGCAGAACTCGACCTGCGGCTCGAAAGCTCGTCGGCCGCCGAATTCGCGGCGAACACAGCCAAGGACGAAGGCTTCCGGGTCCCGCAGGTGCACTGGTTCCTGTCGTCCAAGCGCGTGATGACGCTTGGCTGGGCCACCGGCATCCCTGCCCACGACATCGCCGCGATCGAAGCCGCCGGACACGACCGCAAGGCGCTTGGCGAGCGGGTCCTGCGGCTGTTTCTTCAGCACGCGCTCCGAGACGGCTTCTTCCACGCCGACATGCACCACGGCAACCTGAAGATCGCGCCCAACGGTGACATCGTCGCCATGGACTTCGGCATCATGGGCCGGCTGGACGAATACACGCGCCGCGTCTACGCCGAGATCCTGTATGGTTTCATCCGCAAGGATTACCGCCGCGTCGCCGAAGTTCACTTCGAGGCGGGATATGTTCCGGCCGACCGCGACGTGGACGAGTTCGCACGGGCGCTTCGTTCGGTCGGCGAGCCGATCTTCGGCATGGACGCCTCGCACATCTCGATGGGCCGCCTTCTCAACTTCCTGTTCGAAGTGACCGAGCGCTTCGGCATGGAGACCCGGACGGAACTCATCCTGCTCCAGCGCACGATGGTCGTGGTCGAGGGAGTGGCACGGTCTCTCTATCCCCAGATCAACATCTGGAACGTCGCGCAGCCGGTCGTCGAGGACTACATCAAGGACAATATCGGCCCGAAGGCATTGCTCAGGGACCTGACGCGAACGGTTCAGGTGCTCGGCCGCTTCGGCCCCCGCCTTCCGCAACTGGCCGAAGCCGCCCTTCTGCGCCAACAGGAGGGGATCCCCGCGCAGCAGCGCCCGGATCCGAGGCAGGTGGCAATGTATGTGGGCCTAGGTGCGGCCGGAATGGGTGGCCTGATCCTGATCGCGCAGGCGTTTTAGGCGACGCAGCTCGGCCTCGAGCCCGGCTTCATAGCTTCGATCCCCGCGCGCAGCCTTCCACGTGCAATAGGCTGCCATCCGCCACGCCAGGATCGGGGCCAGCGTCCGGTAGGTGGCCGCCACCTCCGCATCACCGTATGCCGCAAGCGCTTGCGTCTCTTCGGCGGGACCGGGCGGGCGCGCCCCGTTGACGACATGCATCGCCGGGGACAACAGCATGCCGATGTCGTGGATCGGGCTGCCGACGGCCGGGCACTGCCAATCGATGAGCACCGGGCCGGCCGGAGTTCGGATGACGTTCCCCGGAACCGGGTCACCGTGCAGGAACGCCATCCCGCCCAGTCGCATCCCGGGATCCTCCGGCCGCAGGAGCCGAAGACGCTCCGACCCATCTTCATCGGCGAAAGTCAGCATCGCGTCGGCCTCTGCCAGCAACTCCCGGGAAGACCCTGCGACGCGCCTTAGGTTCGTCGGCGGTGCCAATCGATGGAGCCTACGCAGGGCGCGCATCGCGGCAGCAGCCTTCAAGGCAGCCTCCGACCCGAAGACATAGCGATACACGATGCAGTCGCCATCGCACGTTTCGAGATACCCGAGGAATGTTGGCGCGAGCTCGGTGTTAGTGAGATGACGCAAGACCGTTGCCTCGACCTGCGCATCGTTGGGAAACAAGGGGGTTTGTGCCGCGCTCAGTGACAGCTTGCACACCCGGACGTCGTCACCACGGAGAGCCGCCCAGCACTTATTGGTCCTGCCCCCACCGAGCCGCCGCCACACCGCCCCTGCATCGACGAGCCCCGACTCTTCCAATGCCAAGCGCATATCCCGAGGGGGCGCATCGGCGCCAACCATTCGCTCCACGTGCATGACGCCGGACGCTAGGCTCCCTTACGTGCCGCTGCAAGACGAAGCCGCACCCGACGCTTATTCAACCGCCTCGGGCCTGCGCAACCCACTCAGCTCATCCACGCCCACCCGAACACCTCCTTCTAGCACCATCTCCGGGCCGCTTTCGCCAATCGAGACCTCGACGATTTCTCCGTAGACATCGACGGGAGCCGACCCAATCTGGTGCTCGCCCTCGAAGGTCGACACGGTGAAGCTGTACCGCCCGGCGGGCAGTGCCGCCGACGTTTCGGGCGGAATGCCGTCCCAGAGGTAATGTCCGCCTGCCCCGTTCACCGGGCGCCGGTCCACGACGGCGCCCGACGTATCGGTTACAACGAGTTCATGCCGATTTCCTCCGGACGCGGCGGGCAGCACGAGAGCAACCTCCGAGCTTCCGTCGAAGGCGCCGGCCACGGGCGCCCGCCCCTCCATCCCGATCCAGTTCCCCATGCGCGACAGCTGGTCGGAGCCGATGCCAGACACGAGATCCCGCAGCAGATTGTTTGTCTGAACCTGCTGCTCGACGCCTGCGAAGGTGGCGAGTTGAACGGCGTAGTCCTCCGACTTGATCGGGTCGAGCGGATCCTGGTTCGTCATTTGGACCGTCAGCATGCGCAGGAACGCTTCGAAGTCGCCACTCACCTGCGTGCCTTGAACTGCGTCTGTCGTGCTCCGTGTCACAGGCCCGATTTCCATGGCTCCTCCGTCATAGCCTGATGTCGAGGCGGTCGCCGCGCGAGTACGTTGCGCTTGACGTTACCGTCTTTTCTTCGAGCTCCGCTAACCACAACGAATCGCGCTGCTCGTCATTGCGGTCGCCTTCGCTGAACGTGAACGAGACATTCTCGAAGCCACCACTGGCCAGAGCGTCGCCGAGCAGGTCAGCGTGTCTTCGCAGCAGAGACAGCGTCTCCTCCCGCTCGGCCATCACCTGGACCTGAAGCACGCCATCGCCCGTCGACATTGAAATGCGCACACGCCCGAGTTCTTCGGGGTGAAGCTTGACCTCAAGTTCTACCTCCCTCGCCTGCACGACGGTCCCTACCTGACGCTCCAGAACCTTCGGCAGTTCAGATATCTGGATCACCGGGTTAGAGCCGCCCTGCACGCCACCGCTCGCTCGCCCGCTTTCTTGCCCACGGACGATTAACAGGTCGTTTTCAGCGGCACCGTCGACGCGATCATAAGCGCGTCGCAGAACATCGACAGAATCCCGCTGCTGTATCGTTTTCCACGCAGCGCCCGACACCGTGCCGAGGGCAGCTGCCTGTAGCGGGCCTTGTCTCCCGGCAGGACTGTCGTCAGGTCGAACCGCCTTACCGGGATGCCGTGGCCCCTCAGGCCCCGCGAGGCGCTCTCCTGCCGCCGTAAGGTCCACCGGCACCTGCCTCGCCATCTGCAGTCGCTCCGACGCAATCTGCGCATGCATCGAGTTCTGCTTCGTAAGCGCCGGCTGCTCCGCTGCTTCACCAGTAGGCGTACGCGGCCGTCCACGAGAGCCGGAATCAGGCTGCGATCGCTCCGGGTCTGCATCGGTGTTCAAAGGTCTCGACGGTGCAGATATCACGTCGGCACTTGCTACCGGCCTTCGCGACCAGCCTGCATCCGCCATTTCACCACGCCCATCTGCTGCAACGGCATGCGTGACAGCAGGCACGACGCCAACGTTGGCTCCTGATGCGTCTTCCGGGACGCCTCCCTCCAATCCTCTCTGGGGTCTCGCTGATCGCTGTTCGCCTTCCACTGGCGCAGGCCTTTCCTCGGACGATGCTGCCGGACGGGTCAAAGTCTCGGTAGCAGAAAACAGATCATGCCAGCCGCTTTCGTCCTCCGCGCCACCTTTCTCCACTGAGTCAGGGGCCAACTCGCCATGTGCTCCTAAAATTCCGCTGATATTCAGACCGGGTAGGTCGAATCGGGCCGTGATCACAGCGGGGTGCGCCCTGTGCCCGGCGCCGAGAGTGCTTTCCGCCTCCACGATGGGAAGGGGGAGCAACCCGGCTCCAACTGAATCGCCGCCAATGATCATTCCCGCACTCTGCCGGCTGAAAGTTACCGATCTTTTACTGATCTCGCCTTTGATCCCGCTGACCAGGAGGAAAGCCATGGATCCTATAAGCTCTGCAAGCGTCCGCACTCAGCGCGCTAAAGCCGGCGTAGATGTGTCGATTTCCAAAAAACTCACCGTCTCGTTCATGAGCGAGATGCTGAAGCACGCTGGTGTCGGCGAAGCCCGGGACGCGCTCGGCGGCGGCCCCGGCGAGGATGCATTCGCCGGCCTTCTCAGAACCGAGCATGCGCGGGCACTCGTCGCGAGCGGGGACGTCGATATCGCCGAACGACTCTTCGAGGCGCTGAAATCGCGCGGATGACCGATTCTCCAATCACCGCGCTGTTGAACCTATTCGAGGACGAAAAGCAGGCGCTGATCCAGGCTGACTGGAAACGGCTGGATGTGCTCGCCGCCGAAAAAGAGCGCTTGCTTGGCTCGCTTGAGCCCAAGACCTGCAGCGGGCCGGTTCTGCACCGGGTGAAGCTGCTTTCCGATCGCAATCGGAAGCTGGCCGAGGCAGCAACGCGAGGGATTTCGCACGGCCGCAAGCGGTTGGCGGCATTGGCCGGCCGGAAGGTGGCCCTCGTCTACTCGACCGACCGCAAGCCCGAGTCCCTTCCGATGAGCCTTGATACAAGCGGGCGCTTGAAGGGGATAAAATTGTAGCCAATTAGGGGCGCACGTTAGGATGACATTAGGCAGCTCGCTTCAGGTTGGCGGAGGTCGCCCATTAGGGGCAAGCGGGTCATCACCCGTTCAGGTCAGAAAGGCCCGGAATGGCCGCTCGTGCGGCCCGGACACGGCGCAAAGCGCCGGATACTGAAAGGGAACCTTCAATGTCCAGCATTCTCACGAACACGAGCGCGATGACCGCGCTCCAGAACCTCCAATCGATCAACAGCCGCTTGGCCGAGACGCAGGAACAGATCTCGACCGGCAAATCGGTCGCGAACGCCAATGACAACGCCACCGTCTGAATGATCTTCGCGTTGGACGAGTAGGCGCGCTGCGTCTGGATGAGATGCGTCAGTTCCCGCGCGACGTCTGTGGCAGAGCCTTCCTGAGCATAGCCGATGGTGCGGCCAGCCGGCCCGTCACCAGCGTCCCAGAGGTAGAACGTACCGCTGTCGTTCGACAGCGTGTACGTCTGGTTGTCGTGGGCCGTCAGCCCATCCGGGTTCGCGACCACGGCAAGCGGCACACGGTAAATCGGGCGCACGAAGCCAGTGTCGTATGTTGCGCTGACGACGCCTGTCTCGTCTATCTCCACGCCCAGAAGGTTCCCCACGGGCGAACCGTTCTTCGACAGGGTTGTCGGGGCGAAGTCCCCGTTAAGCTGCGTCAGGCCCGATGCGCTTCCGAGTTCGCCAATCTGCATCGAAATGGTCTGCCCGTTCACCGCGAGCGGAATGGTCCCCGTGGCGGGATCGTAAGCGCCGCCGGTCACCGCCGTCACCGAGGCGAGGGTGCCGCCGGTGCCCGGCGCGTCGTCGAAGGCCAGCGTGTATTCAGCCACCACCGCACCGCCCGAGGCACTGTCCGCGATGCTCATCGTCCAGGTGTTGGACGCGCCAGCGGCGGGCACCGAGGGCGTGAAGGCTATGTCGAGGGTCTGCGAGGCGCTTAGGTTGTCGAAATACTCGATCGACAGCTCCTGCGGGTCGCCGGACGCGCCCGCCGTCGTGTCGGAGGCGGGCAGGTTGACGCCCATGTCGATGCGGGTGGTCGGGTTCGACGCGAACTGGTTGTGGCTGACCGAAACTGGCTCGAGCTCTGCGGCGGTGTCGCGTCGTGGCATCGGGAACGAGCCGTCGGGTTCGGCCGGCCAGCCGGTCAGGACCATGCCGGAGGCGGTGGTCAGGAACCCGTTCACATCAGGTCTGAAAGCCCCTGTGGTCATGAGAGACAGCGGCGGCGGGGCTTCGCCGTTTTCCAGCGCCGCGCTGGACGTCACGGGCAGCATGCCCAAGCCCGAGACGGCGATATCAGTCGGGTTCGACGTGCCGACAATTTGCCCGCCTTCGCTGATCAGCCGTTGCGTGGTGGTACGTACGCCCCCGGCACTGTACTGCGACGACCCGGTATCCAGCACCATTGAATGGAAGTCGGTCAGGACCCGCTTATAGCCGTTGGTGGACGAGTTCGAGATGTTGTCCGAAATGCCGGCCAGCCGCGTCGCGTTGGCCGACAGCCCGGATACCCCGGCCTGAAGCGAGGAGGAGATCGACATGCCGCGTCCTTTCTTCTGCAGGGCCGTTGCTGGCCCGCCTCCTCCCTAGCCTCTCAGACTTAACACGCAGCTAACGCCGTCAGAGCCGGTGGCGCAGCAGGATCAACTCGACCCGGTTATTCCGGACGTCCATCGGGTCGCTGATCGACCGGACGCGGTCGGCGTGACCCTCGACCCGCTTCACGCGCGCCGGTGGAAGGTCCCGCTCGAGCAGGTGGCGGACGGTTTGCGCACGGGCGATGGAGATATCCCAAACCGGGTTCTCGGCCCTGACGACGGGCACCGCGCTGGCATGGCCCTTGATCGCGACGTCGTTCCGGGCCAGCAAAAAAACCTCGGCAACGACAGATGTCAGATCTTCGAGTAGCGGCGTCGCCTCGCTTCCTTCGAACAGTGGTGCGTCTTCCAGATCGAAGAGTTCAACGATCAGTCCCTCGTCCGTCAGCTTCGTCACGATGTGGCGCTGCAGATGTTCGCTGACCATGCTTTCGCCGCTGCGGGCGGTCAGCTTGCCCTCGATCTCGGCGAGATCGCGCATCTCGTCGCCGACTGCCTCTCCGTGCGAGCCGGGTGCCGAGGCGCCTCGGGCACGTTCGCCCTGGTCGTGGTGACGCGCCGTGGCCCCGAGGCCGTTGCGCGAGAAAACATCTTCGGAGAAGACCGAGTCGCCACCGAAGGATCCGTCGCCCCCGCCCGAAATCCGGTTCACGGCAATGGTCGGATTAAAGTAGTCCGCGATGCCCTTCCGCTGTGTTTCGGTCGTGGCGTTCAGCAGCCACATCAGCATGAAGAACGCCATCATCGCGGTGACGAAGTCGGCATACGCCACCTTCCATGCGCCGCCGTGATGTCCGCCGCCGCCAACAACCTTCTTGCGCCGGATGATCACCGGCGCATTCGCATGCGAAACCATGGTCCCTACCCCAATCTCAGTTACCCCGAGGCGGCTGTTAGAGGAGAGACGTGAAAGACGGCTTAACGCCGGTGCGGGCTGATGAAGTTGCACGCCCATGCGAGGACACTTCCCTTGCGTCGTCGGCCTATTCCTTCATCATCGTCCCTTTCAGATGAAGGGAGATTTCGATGCCGTTGCGACTCGTTCACATCGCGTTCGCCGGGCTGCTTGCCGCGCCGGCCTTTGCGCAGCAGGCCGCCGATACCGTCACGACCGAAGGCACCTCTACCGGTGATTTTCCCGGACTCTCCGGCCCGGCCGCCGCATCGATGGAAGCAAAGATGGCGGGCGAGCCCGTCATGGCCGAGGACTGGATGGTCGCCGCAGCCAACCCTCTGGCGGTGCAGGCCGGGGCCGAGGTTCTGCGCAACGGCGGTACCGCCGCCGACGCGATGGTGGCGGTGCAGGCGGTGCTCGGCTTGGTCGAACCGCAATCGTCGGGCCTTGGCGGGGGCGCGTTTCTGGTCTGGTACGATGCCGAGAGCGGTGAGTTGACGACGATCGACGGGCGAGAGACGGCTCCGCTCGACGCAACGCCGGAATACTTCCTGAACGACGTGGGCGAGCCTCTGGACTTCTGGGAGGCGGTGGTGGGCGGCCGCTCGGTGGGCACGCCCGGCACGCCGCGCCTGCTCGAGTCCGTCCACGAGATGTGGGGCAATCAGGAGTGGGCGGGGCTGTTCGGCGACGCGATCGAGCTTGCGGAAGGCGGCTTCACCGTATCTCCCCGTCTCGCCACGCTGGTCGCCGAAGAGCCGGAGGACCGGCTGCCGCGGTTCGAGCCGACGGCGGCCTACTTCTACCCGGATGGTGAGCCGATCCAGGCCGGCGAGACCCTGACGAACCAAGCCTACGCAGACACTCTGCGCGCCATCGCGGAAAGCGGCAGCGACGCGTTCTATACCGGCCCGATCGCCGAGGATATTATCGCGACCGTTCAGGACGCGGGCGGATTGCTGTCGATGACCGATCTCGCGATCTACGACGTGGTCGAGCGTCCGGCGGTCTGCGCCGACTACCGCGAAACGGATGTCTGCGGCATGGGGCCGCCGTCGTCGGGCGCGCTGACAGTGGGGCAGATCCTCGGGATGCTCGACAGCTTCGAGCTGGCCTCGATGGGTCCCGACAGCCCGCAGGCTTGGACGCTGATCGGAGACGCCTCGCGCCTCGCCTTCGCGGATCGGGGCCGGTACATGGCCGACAGCGACTTCGTGCCCATGCCGACGGAGGGGCTGGTGGCACCCGATTACCTTTCGCTGCGTGCAGAGCAGCTCAATCCGGATCAGGCGCTGACCGAGGTACAGCCGGGCGAACCGGTCTGGGACCACGCGCAGCTTTGGGGCGACGACCGGTCGATCGAGTTCCCCTCGACGTCGCACATCTCGATCGTCGACAGTGAAGGCAACGCGCTTTCGATGACCACGACGATCGAGAATGGCTTCGGCTCGCGCCTGTTCGTGCGGGGCTTTCTGCTGAACAACGAACTGACCGACTTCTCCTTCGCCACGCATGAGGAAGGGTATCCGATCGCGAACCGGGTGGAGCCGGGCAAACGGCCGCGGTCGTCCATGTCGCCTACGATCGTGATGCAGGACGGGGCGCCGCTGCTGGTCGTCGGCTCGCCGGGCGGCAGCCGGATCATCGGTTACGTCGCGCAGGCGATCATCAACTACGTGGATTGGGACATGAACCCGCAGCAGGCCGTGGCAGCGCCGCATCTCGTCAACCGGTTCGGAACCTACGACCTTGAGGACGGGACCACGGCCACCGAGCTTGAGGGTCCGCTCCAAGAAGCCGGGTTCGAGACGAACGTGCGCGATCTGACCAGCGGTCTCCACGCCATCGCGTTCGAGAACGGGAGCCTCGTCGGCGGGGCCGATCCGCGTCGCGAAGGCATCGCGCTCGGCGAGTGAGATTGATCACCCGGCCGCTCAGTCGGCCGGGATTTCCACCTGCCGCAGGAACTCCGACGGCTTCACGACGTCCAGACGGTCGCTGTGCGACAGAAGGTCGTCGTCGGAACTGACAACCGGCACCCCTGCCCCCATCGACAGCGCGGCGAACTTTCGATCCTGCGGGTCGGTCACGAAATCGGCATCCGGCCAGACCTCGGCCTCGACCCGTCCTTCGTCGCGAAACAACGCCTCCACATCCTCCCACTTCAGCCGCGGGATGCGCGTGAGCACGGCGCGCGTTTCACGGCGGGTCGCGTCGCTCCACACGATCGTCAGGCGTCCCTCACGCGCCGCCTCGAGAAGCCGTGCCGATGCGCTGCCGCGATTGAAGCCTGCGCCGACGAAGACGTTGGTGTCGAGGATCACACGCACGGCTACGGACTAGGCGTCCGGCACGTTCCGCCGCAACTCGTCCAGCCACGGCTGCGCGCTCGCGTCGGACGGCGCGCGCCAGTCGCCGCGCGGCGACAGCGAACCGCCGGCCGAGACCTTCGGGCCGTTCGGCAAGG
This sequence comes from Tranquillimonas alkanivorans, assembly GCF_900115595.1. Taxonomy (GTDB): domain Bacteria; phylum Pseudomonadota; class Alphaproteobacteria; order Rhodobacterales; family Rhodobacteraceae; genus Tranquillimonas; species Tranquillimonas alkanivorans. Next base: position 659,523 of record NZ_FOXA01000001.1, on the reverse strand, counting down.
CCGACCGCTTGAACTGGCTGAAGGCGAAGAAGCGCCACAGGAACGACTCCAGCCACTTGCGGATGGTGGCGAGGTCGTACTGCTTGCGCGCAGTCTCCGGGAATCCGATGGGCCAGAGCCCGGCGTTCACGTCCTTCCAGGCGTGCCAGCACAGGAATGCCACCTTAGACGGAGGCAGGCCGTAGCGCATGATGTGGAACAGGAAGAAGTCGTTCAGCTCGTAAGGACCGATCTTGTCCTCGGTGCTCTGAAGCTCTTCTTCCTCGGTCGTCGGCACCAGCTCAGGCGAAATCTCGGTGTTCAGGATAGAGGTCAGGATCTTGTCCGTCTCGGCATCGAACTGGCCCGAGCTGACGGTCCAGCGGATCAGGTACTGAATCAGCGTCTTCGGCACGCCCGCGTTGACGTTGTAGTGGCTCATCTGGTCGCCGACGCCATACGTGCACCAGCCCAGCGCCAGCTCGGACAGGTCGCCCGTGCCGATCACGAACCCCTTCCGCTGGTTCGCCAGCCGGAACAGGTAGTCGGTGCGCAAGCCCGCCTGCACGTTCTCGAACGCAACGTCGTAAACCGGCTCGCCGCCCGCGAAAGGGTGACCCATGTCGCTCAGCATCTGCGTCGCGGCCGGGCGGATGTCGATCTCTTCGGCCTTGATGCCAAGCGCGTTCATCAGCTTCCAGGCGTTGCCCTTCGTCGCCTCGCCGGTGGCGAAGCCGGGCATCGTGAAGCCCAGGATCGTCTCGCGCGGCAGGCCCAGCCGGTCGCAGGCCTTTGCCGCTACGATCAGCGCGTGCGTCGAGTCCAAGCCGCCGGACACGCCGATGACCATGTGCTCCGAGCCCGTTGCCTCCAGCCGCCGACGCAAGCCCTCGACCTGGATGTTGAACGCCTCATAACAATCCTGATCCAAGTGAGACTTGCGGTTCGGAACGTACGGGAAGCGCCGGACCGGGCGGATCAGGCCTATGTCATCCATCGACGGCTGGTGTTCGAAAGTCACCCGCCGGAAGTCGTGCTCGGGGCGTCCCAAGTGGTCGGCCGCGTCGTTGAAGGTGCCGAACCGCATCCGCTCGCCCAAGATGCGCCCGGTGTCGATGTCGGCCACCGTCAGAAGCGGTTCGAGCGAGAAGCGCCCGGCCTCGGCCATCATGTCACCGAGCTCGTAGATCGCCCCCTGCCCGTCCCACGCCAGATCCGTGGTGCTCTCACCGGGAGCCGCGGCGGAATAGGCATAGGCGGCGACGGCGCGGGTGGACTGGGCGCGGCACAGCATGTGCCGGTCGTCGGATTTACCGATCACGATGTTCGAGGCCGAAAGGTTGGCGAGGATCGTGGCGCCGGCCAGCGCGGCGGACGAGGATGGCGGGATCGGGGCCCAGTAATCCTCGCAGATTTCGACGTGGAACACGAAGCCGGGAAGATCGCTCGCCTCGAAGATCAGGTCACTGCCGAACGGCGCTTCGCGGCCCGCGACCCTGATGATCTCACCGGCGATGTCGCGGCCATGGGCGAACCAGCGTTTCTCATAGTATTCGCGATAGTTCGGCAGGAACGACTTCGGCACCACGCCGAGGATCTCGCCCCGCGCCACCACAATCGCGCAATTATAGAGCCTCCCCGAGTGCCGCAGCGGCGCGCCGATCAGAAGGACGGGCGACAAAGTCTCGCTCGCCGCCACGATGTCCGCCACCGCCTCGTCAACTGCACCCAGCAGCGCGTCCTGCATGTGCAGGTCGTCGATGGCATAGGACGACACGCAAAGCTCGGGATAGACGACGAGGTCCACGTTCGCCGCGTCGGCGCGCTTTGCCTCTTCGATCACTGAGTCGCGGTTGAAGGCAACGTCGGCCGGCTTCACGCGCGGCGTGCTTGTAGCGACGCGGACGAAGCCGTGCCGGTGCATGGAATAAAAGGTTTTGGAACCCATCGCTCTCACTTCAGCATCTCCCGCAGCATTGTGACCATGCGTCCGACGCATTCAAGGCGCACCTGTCCGCGCCCGGCGGGGCCGAAATGCGCCTCTTCGTGCACCGTGTCTCGTCCCTTTCGCGCACAGGCAAAATGGACTAGTCCCTCTTCGTCGCAGTCGCCGCCGGGCCCGGCGAACCCCGTTACGGCGAAGGCGACGTCGGCGTCGGAGTTCTTCAGCGCCCCTTCAGCCATCTCGATGGCGACCGCGCGCGAGACCGCCCCGTATCGCTCGAGCGTTGCGGCCGAGACCCCCAGCATCTCGCGCTTCGCCGCGCCGGTGTAGGCGACGAAGCTGCGGTCGAAGGCGTGGCCGCAGCCCTGCACATCGGTCAGGAGCGACGCGAGCAGACCGCCGGTGCAGCTTTCGGCAGTTGCGAGGCGCAGGTTTGCGTCGCACACCGCGTGCAGCAGCCGCGTGATCTCCTGCTCGACCTCGCGGGGCAGAACACTGGACAGCGTCTCGCTCACGTCTGCCCCGCCTCAGACCGCCTCGAACTGATAGTTCAGAAGCTCGACCGCGCGATCATACTTGCGCAGAAGCTCCTCTTCGCTGTCGGCCCCTATGAAGATATCGGCAACCTCGTAGCTGTAGCTTTCCTGCTCTTCCAGTTCGCTCAGCCGCGTGCCTTCGCCCACGTTCGAGTCCACGCGCACGTCCGGCATCTCTGCCTTCACCTTGGCGATGTCCGCCTCGGTCGGCACGCGCGTTACGACGGCGTCTTCGAAGTAGCGCAGGAAGCACTTTCCGGCGACGTTGAACTCACCCTCGCCGCGCTTCCATTCCGGCTCTTCGTCGAGCGCCAGGTTCACCGCGATCTGCTGATGGGTCTGTCCATCGACCTTGTAGAACAGGTCCGAATGCGACTGCGAGAGGCGCGAATTGATTTCGACCACGTGCAGCCGGTCGGCGTCTTCGTCGTGGAAGAACTCGATGTTGAACGGCGAGCCGTCGAAGCCAATCTGCCCGATGATTTTCTCGGTCGTTTCGATCATGCGGTCTACGATCACCTGCTCCAGCTTGGCGGGGTATTGGTAGCGGGAGAAGGTGTGCCCGTTCGGGTGCCGGACCGAGGCGACGACGCCGTAGACGAAGACCTTCCCGTTCCGCACGTAGCCTTCGAGCGTATACTGTTCGCCCTTCGAGATGATTTCTTCGGCCATGCACAGGCAGGTGCCCTTGTCCTTGAGCTCCTGCGGCATGTCGACGTGTTCGATCGCGTAGCGGAAGGGCCGGGTCATCTGCTCGATCCCCTCGCGGATTTCGGCGAGCGCTTTTTTGAAGTCGTCCTCGTTCTTGATCTCGAACCCGAGCATCGAGGAGTGGCCGACCACCGGCTTCACCCAGAAGGGGTAATCCATCCCGATCTCGGACAGCGGATCGTCAGCGAAGGGATTGAACGAGGCGAACGCGGGCGTGTCCACGACCTTGGCCTGTTCCTGCCGGAACCAGTACTTGTGCTCGCACTTCAACACGGCGCTCGTGCTGGCATAGGGCGTCCCTTCGCGTTCGGCCAAGAACGCGGTCAGCATCGAGGCCGGGAAATCCCAGTAGGTGATGACGGCGTGCACGTCCGCATCCTCCATGCGGGTGTGGCCGGCTTCCAGCCGTTCCTCGAACGGGTAATCAGAGTCGTGGATGATGCACTCGTCCCGGCTGATCGCGTTCACGAAGTGCACCTCGTCGGTGCGCAGCCGGTCCTCGAAATAGTCGCGCGATGCTTCCTCGAAGCCGACGACGGCGACCTTGATGCTCATGGTGCCTCCCCTTTGGAGATGTGATGCGGGGCAAGAGGCCCCGGTCTTGCGTAGAAAACGTCCCCTGATTGCGGATGTTCCGAGAGTGCACGCGCGGGAAGGTGCAGGAACATCCCGCGCTTGTCAGCCGTTACGGCTGCGTGGTTTCTTACGGAGTTATATTGCTGCAAGGGCCCGGCACCCGGGGATCGGGATCATGACCCTCGTCGCCGTCTGCGTGGGTGCCGTAGGGCTGGCGCTCGCCCTCTCGTTTGCTCTGACGGGTCGCGACAGCCGGTCCACGTGGCCGCAGGCCGCACCATACCTCGGTGGTGGAGAGGCCCAAACCCACGCCTGGCAGCGGTTCCATTTCCGCGCCTACACCATGACGCTCGTCTTCATCGCGTTCGAGATGGAGATGATGTTCATGTACCCGTGGGCGGTCGTCTTCGTGCACGAAGGGCTGAAGGCGATGGCCGAGATGGGCATGTTCCTCGCCATCCTGTCCATCGGCATCCTCTACGGCTGGCGCGAGGGGGTGTTCCGGTGGCAATGAGCCTGCTCGACCGCCTCGCCGGCCGCGCGCCGGTTCCGGTCTTCGCCTGCATCGGGCCGGGGATGCAGGCGGTCACCGAGCATGCGTTGCTGTCGCCGCGCCTGCGGCGTGCGGCCAGCCCGCGCGAGGCGGCGGTGCTGCTGCGCGCCGGAGCGATCCCCGAGAGAGCCGCGGCCGCCTTCGGGCGTGTGCATGATCAGCTTCCCCATCCGCGCGCCGTGTTGCGTTGGGACGGGCAGGGTGACCCGGCAGACGTCATCACGGATGCGTGGGTCGACCTCCTCAATGGTGCCGATAGCGACACCGACCGCCGGTCTGACGAGCCGCCGAATCCGTGGGAGGGAAAGGGCGATCACGGGCAGGGCGGCGAAGGCATGATGGGCGGCGTCCCCTACGGCCGCCCGATGGCCATGACCGGCGACGACATCCGCGACGGCCTGCAACTCGACGCCTACACAGCGACCGTCGGTCCGTTCGCGCCCATGCTGCCGCCGGGCCTGACGCTGGAGATCACGTTGCAGGGAGACGTGATCATCTCGACCTCTGTCACCGCTCCTCCATTCCCGCAGGGCGACGAGGCGAGCGCGCCACACCTCTGCGCTGCACGCCTTCTGCGCCTCCTCGGGCTGAATGCCGCTGCCGCCCGCGTGGCCCGGGGTAGCTCGCCGCGCGCGCTCTGGACGCGGGGCGCGATCCCGGCGGGACTGGGCGAGGCGGCGAAGGGCGAGGATGTGCGCGCCAGACTGTCGGCTTGGCTGGCCGGGCAGGCGGGACCGTACCAGGCGCCCCGCATTGGCTCGATGCTGCCCGGGCTGGAATGGCACGAGGCGATGCTTGTTCTGAACTCTTATGCCCCCGACGCCCTTCACCGGGCCTGCGCGGAAGAGGAGGAGGCCGCATGATCTGGCTGCTCCTGACCGTCCCCGTCACGCTTGCCGTGGGCGTCTGGCTCGCAGCGACGTTCGACCGGCTGGCCCCCGCGCTCTGGGGCGCACGGGCCGGCGGACCGGTCGCCGCATTGCGAGACGGAGCGCTCCTGCTCCGCCGTCAGACAGTCCGCACCGAGGCACCGGACGACCTGAACCGCCGCCTCGCGCCGGTCGTCTACCTCGCGCTTGCCGCCATCGGGCTGTCGGTCGTCCCCGTCACCCACGCCGCACCCATCGAGAGCCCGGTCGGCATCGTGATCTGGGGCAGTTGCGAGGCGCTTACGATCATCGCCGTCTTCCTGCACGGCTGGTCGCCTAACGCTCCGTTCCCGCTGATCGGGGCGTATCGCTATGCTGCGATCGCGTTGCCGGTGATGCTGCCGTCGATGTTTGTCCTGATCGCGGCCGCTCTTCCGGCTGAGAGCTTGTCCGTCACCGCCATCGTGGAGTCCCAGCGCGAGGTCTGGAACGTCGTGCGCCAGCCGCTGGGCCTGGCGCTCTTCCTGCTCGTCGGCCTGACGCTAACCCAGCGCGGGCCGTTCGACTTTGCCGATGGCGCCGATATCGCGGGCGGCACCTCGGCCGAGGACAGCGGGGCAGGGCGCGCGCTATGGCAACTCGCCCGGCTCGCCATGTTGACGGCGTTCTCCGCCATGGCGGCGGCCTTGTTCCTGGGCGGTCCGCTGGGGCCGGGTCTGCCGGGGCCGGTTTGGCTGTGGCTCAAGACCGCCGCAATCATGGCCCTGACGGTTCTTCTGGGGCACGGCATCGCCCGCACGACGCCCGGCCGGATGCTCACCCTGCTCTGGATCGTCGCGCTGCCGGTGTCCTTCCTGCACCTTGCGGTATCCGGAGGGTTGGCGCTGTGGTGAATGTCGTCGTCATCGCGCTGATCCTCTTCGCCGTCTGGACGGGCTGGCGGGTCTTCCGCGTGGACTCGATGGTCCGCGCCTCGTTCTCCCTGATGCTGTCGTTCATCGCGGTCGGCGGCGTCGGGGTGGTGCTGTCGATGCCCTATATCGGTGTCGCCACGGTGTTCATGATGGCGGTCGAGATGATGGCGATGGCCATCTTCATGGTCGCCTTCATGATGAACCCCGCCGGGCTGAACCCGATGATGATGGTGCACCAGCACAAGTTTTCGGTCGGGGCGGGGGTCCTGGCCTGGTTGGGCCTCTCGACCGCCGTGCTCTCGGCCGAGCTGCCCAGCGCACCGGTGACGTCCGAGCAGAGGGTGGTCTTCGACCTCGGGATCGAGCTTCTGGGCCCCTCGATGCTGATCTTCGAGACGGCGGGCGTGACGCTGCTGGCCACGATGGTCGGTGCGGTCATCCTGTCGTCGCGCGAAGGCCGCTACGGCCACGCCGACCACGGATCGCGCCCGCCGGGCCTGGCAGAGGGCGGGGACCCCGCCGGTCGCGTGCCGGACGAGGGCGGCGGTCACCATCACCACCACCACGGGGGCCACTGATGACGCTGACAATCGTGCTTCTGGGTGCGTCCGCGCTGATCGGCATCGGGCTTTACGGCGCGCTTTCGCAACAGAGCTTCGTGATGCTGATGATGGGCCTCGAGCTTATGCTGAACGGCGCGATCCTCGCGATCATCGGGTTCTGGAGCCTCGGTCTTGCCGGGATGCCCGAAGGCCAGCTTCTGGCGATCATCGTCATGGCCGTGATGGCGGTCGAGATGGCGCTCGGCTTCGCGCTGATCGTCGCCGTCTATCGCAAGCGGCAGGCCGACATGACCGAGGCTCTGGGGACGCTCAAGGAATGATCTGGTGGACCGCCCTCCTGCCGCTCTTCGCCGGCCTTGGCGTATGGTCGACCGGCGGGTCGCGTAACCGACTGGCGGTGGTCGGCGTGCAGGCGATGCTGGGGTCGCTGCTGATCGCCGTGTTCGCCGAAAGCGGCAGCTTCTCATGGTCATCGGACTTCGCGCTCCATGCCGAGTTCACGCCGCTGTCGCGCGCCGTTGCGATCCTTGTCTCCATGGTGGCGGGGGCGACGGTGGCCTATGCCTCAGCGCACGAGGCCAAGGGGGGGCTGCCACGGCTCACCGGGTTGATGCTGGTCTTTGCCGGCGCCATGCAGCTCGTCGTGATCGCGGACGACCTGATCACCGTACTCATCGGGTGGGAGCTCATGGGCGCGTGTTCCTGGGCCCTGATCGGCCACAAGTGGCGGCAGGTCGAACCGATGCGATCCGCCAATTTCGCCTTCGTCGTCACGCGCGCGGGCGACCTGGGGATGTTTCTGGCACTTTTCGCCGTCGTCGCCATGACCGGATCCGCCGAATACGAGGCGCTCGGGAGCCTCTCGGGCTGGCCGTTGATCATCGCCACGCTCGGCATCGTCGTCGCCGCTGCGTCGAAGGCAGGGCAGGTCCCGTTCTCGCCATGGCTGTTCCGGGCGATGGACGGCCCAACCTCGGTCTCGGCACTGCTGCACTCGTCCACGATGGTGGCTGCGGGCGCGTTTCTGTTGGCGCGCCTGCACCCGTGGCTGGGCGACGCGCCGGGCTTCGCCGCGGCCACGATCGGCTTTGGCCTGACCACGGCCATCGCGGGCGGCGTGGTGGCCGCCGCGCACATGCATGCCAAGAAGCTGCTCGCGGCGTCGACCTCGGCGCAGCTGGGGCTGATGTTCTGCGCCGCCGGGGCCGGCTACCCGATGATCGCGGTCATGCACCTGATCACTCACGCTCTCTTGAAGGCGCCGCTGTTCTATGCAGCCGGCGTCGCGCACGAAAGGACGGGAAGCTTCGACCTGCGCTCCATGTGGCTGGGCCGCGCCCTGCCCATCGCGGCGGTGCTGACCGCAATCTCGGCCCTCTGCCTTGCCGGCGTCCCGCCATTGCCCGGCGGCTGGACGAAGGAGGAGATCCTGAAGGGGCTCCAGAAGATCTCGCCCTGGCTGGCCGCCGCCGGCGTGGTGGCGAGCGGCCTGTCGGCGACCTATGCCACGCGGTTCGCAGTCATGGCTTTCGGGCCGGGCGAGAAGACGGAGGCAGAGAAGCCGGCCATGCCGGAGGTCGGCGCGCGCATCTTCCTGACCACCTGCACCATCCTGCTCATCCCTATCTGGTGGCCGGCGGTGCACGACCCCGTCGCCAACCTTCTGAGCGGTGACCTCCCGCACGGGCCGAAGCTGATCATCATCTCGTCGCTCACCGCCGTCGCAATCGGCATCGGCAGTGGCCTGTGGCTATCCCGGCACCCGGTCGAGCGGTCTTGGTCGGACTGGCTCGGCTTGCCGTCGATCTTCCATGCGGGCGTCGAAAGACCCGGCCTCGCCGTAGCGCGGCTGGCGTCTCGCATCGACGACCTCGTTTTCGACGGCATCCCGCGCGGCGCAGCATTTGCCGGGCGCTCGGTCGCCTCCGGCTTCGGTACCGCCGACGATCACGGCATCGATGGGATGAGCCGCGGAGCAGGCCACGGCGCCGTGGCGCTGCTGGTCCGGCTGGGCGATGCCGCTGCACGCGGCGCATCGCGCGCCGGAGAGGCCGCCGCCGACCTGATCCCCACGGGCGCCGGGCGCGTCAGCGGCATGGCCGGGACCGACGCCCGCCGCATGCAGACCGGGATGGCCCACCATTACTATGCCCTGCTCGCCGTCGGCGCCGCGGCGGGCGTGTTGTACCTGATATTCGGAGCCTGACATGCTGAGCCTCGCCGTCCTGATCCCCCTCGCCGGCGCGTTGACGCTCGCGCTGATGCCGCAGTTGCGGGAAGCACAGGCGCGCACGGCCGCCATCGCCGTGGCCGCCGTGCCGCTGGTGCTGCTGCTGCTGGTCTGGATCGGGTTCGACGGTGCCTTCGCCTCGGTCGAGGAGGTGCCATGGATGCCGGCCATCGGCATCGCCTGGCGCATGGGGGTCGACGGCATCTCGCTCTCGCTAGGACTGATGAGCGCGGTGGTATTCCTCGCCGCCGTCGCCTGGCCCATGGCTCCGCTGCCCCGTGCGCGGGCCTACTACGCTTGGCTGCTGTTTCTCACTGGCGTGTCGCTGGGGCTGTTTTTCGCGCTCGACATGATCGTGTTCTACGTCTTTTTCGACCTTAGTCTGGTGGGCATGTACTTCCTGATCGGCCGCTGGGGGCATGGAGAGGCGCAGGCGGCGGCGTTGAAATTCTTCGTCTACACGCTCGCCGGCTCGCTGCTGATCCTGATCGGAATCATCGTGCTGGCGCTGTCGATGCCTGAGACGACCTTCGACATGCGCGCCGTGATCGCCGAGGCGCCGCTGGCGAGGTCGGGCCTGACCGCGTCGCTTGTCCTGCTGGCCTTCGTCATCGGCTTCGGGATCAAGACGCCGCTCTTTCCGGTCCACACCTGGCTGCCACCCGCCCATGTCGACGCGCCCGGACCGGCCTCGGCCATCCTGGCAGGCGTGCTGCTGAAGATGGGGACGTATGGGATGGTGCGCTTCCTGCTTCAGATGATGCCGGACACCTTCAGCCGATGGGCGCTGCCGGTGGCCATCGTCGCGGTCATCTCGATCCTCTGGGGCGCCTTCGTGGCGCTGGGGCAGGGGAACCTTAAACGGCGGATCGCCTACACCTCGGTGAACCACATGGGCTACACCGTGCTGGGCATCGCCGTCGCGGGCTCGGCCTTGGGGACCGAGGCCGCACGGGCGATGGCACTGACCGGCGCGGTGGTCGAGATGATTGCGCATGGCCTGATCACCGGCTCACTGTTCCTGATCGCCGGAGCCTTCTGGCAGCGCCGGCAGGATTACGAGATGAACCATTACGGCGGCATCGCCGGGGTCGCCCCGAAGCTGACCGGCGCGGCGGCTCTGGCGAGCTTCGCATCGCTGGGCCTGCCGGGGCTGGCCGGGTTTGTGGCCGAGTTACACATCTTCCTCGGCGCTTTCGTGGTTTACCCGTGGCTCGCCGCAATCGGGCTGATCGGAATCCTGATAACCGCAGCCCTGTTTCTCCAGATGTTGCGGCAGGTCTTCTTCGGCGAGGTGACGTCGCAGACGGATTCCGTGTTCCCCGACCTGACCCGTTCCGAGGTCCTTGTGCTTTCGGGAATGCTCGCCCTGGTCGTGCTGATCGGCGTCTGGCCGCTTTGGCTGTTGGACCTCATCGACGCCGCCGCCGCCCTGCCTGCGGGGGCCTGATTGATGCCGGTCGGTGACCTCGCACCCGAACTGGCGGTGCTGCTGACGGCGGTCGGCGTGCTGATCCTGGCGATGTTCCTGCCGCACCGGCACCATGCCGCGTGCGCCTGGACGGCGGTCGGCGGGCTTGCCACGGCGGGGCTTTTCGCCCTGGACCAGCTTCAGGAGAGCCGCCTGACCTTTTCAGGCACGTTCGCGCTTGACGGCGCGACCGGCTGGACGCGGCTGCTGATCCTGTCGGCGACCGCGCTTTGCGTGCTGCTCGCCCCGCGCTGGTTCGCGAGCGACCGCAGACACGGCGAGTTCTACGCCGTGCTCCTGTTCTCCACCCTCGGCGCGATGGCAATGGCGGGTGCGGCGGACCTGATGCAGCTTGTCATGGGCGTGCTGCTGTCGTCGATCACGGGCTACACGCTTGCCGCCTATCACCGCAACTGGGCAATCTCGCTCGAGGCGGGGATGAAGTATTTCCTCGTCGGGGCACTGGCGAACGCGTTGATGGTGATCGGCGTCGTCCTCGTGATGGGGATGATGGGCACGACGGGCTACGAGGGACTCGCCGGCCGGCCCATGACGGACGCGCTGACGCTTACGGGCCTGATGCTGCTCCTCGCGGGGCTGTTCTTCAAGCTGGGAGCGGTCCCCGCCCACGCCTGGATGCCCGACGTGGCCGAGGGCGCACCGGCCCCCGCCGCCGCATTTCTGACCGTCGTGCCGAAGATTGCCGCCGCCGTGGCACTGATCCGGTTGGTGCAGCTGATCCCGGCTGGTGACTCCGCTGTCCGGCTGCTGATCGCCATCGTCGCGGCGGCGACGATGACCCTCGGCAACCTTGCGGCGCTGTGGCAGACGGACGTGCGGCGACTGATCGGCTGGTCGTCCGTAAGCCAGTCGGGCTACGCGCTCATGGCCGTCGCCGTGGCTGGAAGTGCCGTCGCGCTGCCAGCGCTCCTGATCTTCCTCGCCGCCTATGCCGCCGCCAACATCGCCGCCTTCGGCGTGGTGACGTATCTGCGCGGCCGGACCGAACTTCGTGACTACTCCGGCCTGTTCGGCACGCGACCCTTCGCCGCCACGGTACTGGTGATCGCGTTCCTGTCGCTCGTCGGCATTCCGCCGCTTGCCGGGTTCGTGGGCAAGTTCGCCCTGTTCCTCGCCGCACTGGAGGGCGGACTCGCATGGCTCGCCGTCATAGCTGTCGCCAATTCGGTCCTGTCGCTGGTGTATTACCTGCGCGTCGCCGCGCCGATGGCGTTCGAGCGGCGGGAGGACACACCGCAGACGCTGGGCCGAAGCGCGGGGCTGGCCACCGTTGTGGCGGGTGCGCTCATCTTCATCCTCTCGGCATCCGCGGGAGGCTTGTGGAGCGGGGCAAACATCACGCTCCTACCCCAGCCGCCGGTCGAATATCATTCAGAATGATCTTCCAAAGTCTCTTTTGAAAAGCCTCGCGCGCGCTCAGCCGCCCAGATGCGCCAGTCCGCGCGCCTCGGCCAGCTCCATCTGCCGTTGCCGTTCTCGGAAGCGCGCGCGCTGCGCGTCCGTGTATTCGTCCACGCAGCGGTGGCAGCGGACACCTTCCTCGTACTCGGGGCGCAGCATGTCGTCGAGCGACACCGGACGACGGCAGGCGCGGCAGAGCCGATGCGTTCCTTCCGACAGCCCGTGCCCGACCGCCACGCGCTCATCGAACACGAAACACTCGCCCTGCCAAAGGCTCTGATCCTGCGGAACTTCCTCGAGGTATTTCAGGATGCCGCCCTTTAGGTGAAAAACCTCCTCCACTCCCTGTCCCAGAAGGAAGTTGGTGGATTTTTCGCAGCGGATGCCGCCGGTGCAGAACATGGCGATACGCTTGTTGTGGAAGCGGTGCCGGTTTTTCTCCCACCATTCGGGAAACTCGCCGAACGACCGCGTCTCGGGGTCGACGGCGCCCTCGAAGGTGCCGATTGCCACCTCGTAATCGTTCCGAGTGTCGATCACCGCCACGTCGGGCGCGGCGATCAGGTCGTTCCACTCGGACGGCTCGACATAGTGTCCGACCGCAGCCTTCGGGTCGACCCCGGGCTGGCCCATCGTCACGATCTCGCGCTTGAGGCGGACCTTCATGCGGCCGAAGGGCATCTCCTGTGCAGTCGACTCCTTCCACTCTATGTCCGCGCAGCCGGGCAGGGTCCGGATATGCTCCAGCGTCGCATCGAGGCCCTCACGCGGGCCGACGATGGTGCCGTTGATGCCCTCGCGCGCCAGCAGGAGCGTGCCGCGCACGCCGTTTCGGGCGCAGACCTCCAGCAGTGGCCCGCGCAGGGCAGCCGGGTCGTCGAAGGTGGTGAAGCGGTAGAGCGCAGCGACAGTGAACATGGCCCGGTCTCCTACGCCCGCCGCGACGCTCGGGCAAGGCGCGGAACCGCCACAGGCGTAACCCGGTTGATTCTTTGGAGGACGCGATGCTGGACACCACACACCAGAACTGCCTCGATGCCTGCCAGGACTGCGTGACCGCGTGTGCCGCCTGTCTGGACGCGTGCGCGGGCGAGGCAGGCATGGCCGACTGCATCCGCGACTGCCGGGACTGCATCGCCGTGTGCGAGGCCTGCGTGCTTATGGTCGCCGGGAACTCGCGCCATGCCCACGAGATTTGCCGGGCCTGCTACGAGATCTGCATAGACTGCGCCGCCACGTGTGGGCAGCATGAGGATGCGCATTGCCAGCGCTGCGCCGAAGCCTGCCGCCACTGCGCCGAAGCATGCCGCGCGCTGCTCTGAGCGCCCTTCGGTTGACACCGCGCCACGCGCCCGCATAGCAGGTTCCAATTACCGTTATCAGGAGGGTGCCTCGATGCGTGAGCCCCACGAAGCCCTGCTCGTCATCGACGTCCAGAACGACTTTTGCCCGGGCGGCGCCCTCGCCGTCGAAGGCGGCGACCAGATCGTCCACGGCATCAACGAGCTGCTGTCCCAGTTCCACGTCCGTGTCTTTACGCAGGACTGGCACCCGTCCGGCCATTCCTCCTTCGCATCCCAGCACGAGGGGCTTGATCCGTTCTCGGTCACCGGATTTCCCTACGGACCGCAGGTGCTGTGGCCCGACCACTGCGTGCAGGGCAGCCACGGCGCCGAGTTTCATTCCGACCTGAACACGGACCCGGCCGACCTGATCATCCGCAAGGGGTTTCGCACGTCGATCGACAGCTACTCGGCCTTCTTTGAAAATGACCACAAGACGCCGACGGGGCTCGAGGGCTACCTGCGCACGCGCGGGGTCACGCATGTCACCTGCGTCGGGCTGGCACTGGACTTCTGCGTGAACTTCTCGGCCGTGGACGCGGCGAAGCTGGGCTTCGCCGTTTCGGTGCGCAAGGATCTGACCGGCGCCATCGACCTCGACGGCTCGCTCGCCGCCGCCCGAGAGGGCATGCGCGCGGCCGGCGTTAGCTTGGACTGAGCCGATGGACATCGCGACACGCGTCTATAATCACAAGTGGAAGATCGACCCGATCGTCCGCTCCCTGATCGACACCGACTTTTACAAGCTGCTAATGTGCCAGTCCGTGTTCCGCAACAAGCCGGACACGCACGTGACGTTCAGCCTAATCAATCGGACCAAGTCGATCCGGCTGGCCGAGCTGATCGACGAGGGCGAACTGCGCGAACAGCTCGACCATATCCGCTCACTTTCGCTGAGCCGCGGGGAATCGACTTGGCTGCGCGGCAACACCTTCTACGGCAAGCGCCAGATGTTCCGCCCCGACTTCATGGAGTGGTTCGAGAACCTGCGTCTGCCGCCGTATCACCTGGAAAAGCGCGACGGACAGTACGAGCTGACGTTCGAGGGCAAGTGGCCGGAGGTCATGCTGTGGGAGATCCCGGCGCTGGCCGTCCTGATGGAGTTGCGCGGCCGCGCCGTCATCAACGACATGGGCCGCTTCGAGCTTCAGGTTCTCTACGCCCGCGCGATGACCAAGCTGTGGGAGAAGATCGAGCGCCTGCGCGACGTCCCCGACCTGCGCGTGGCAGACTTCGGCACGCGCCGTCGCCATTCGTTCCTGTGGCAGGACTGGTGCGTACAGGCGATGATCGAGGGGCTGGGGAACAAGTTCGTGGGCACCTCGAACTGCCTGATCGCCATGCGGCGCGAGGTCGAGGCGATCGGGACAAATGCGCACGAGCTGCCGATGGTCTACTCCGCTCTCGCCGAGAACGATGAAGAACTCGCTCTCGCGCCCTATGACGTGCTGTCCGACTGGCATGAAGAACACGATGGCAACCTGCGCATCATCCTGCCCGACACCTACGGCACGCGTGGTTTCCTGGCCCATGCGCCGGACTGGCTGGCGGGCTGGACAGGAATCCGCATCGACTCGGGCGACCCGGTGCAGGGGGCCGAGACGGCGATCGCGTGGTGGAAGTCGAGGGGCGAGGATCCGAAGAAGAAGCTGGTGATTTTTTCGGACGGGCTGGACGTCGACAAGATCATCGAGCTTCAGGCGCGTTTCGGCGACCGCACGCGCGTCTCATTCGGCTGGGGCACGCTGTTGACCAACGACTTCCGCGGATTAGTCCCGAACGACGCGCTGCGCCCCTTCAGCCTGGTCTGCAAGGCGGTGGCCGCCAACGGCCGTCCCACGGTGAAGCTGAGTGATAACCCGAACAAGGCGATGGGTCCGGCGGACGAGGTGGCACGCTATAAGCGCGTCTTCGGCGTAGGCGAGCAGACGGCGATGGACGTGCTGGTCTGAGGCGCCATCCCGCCCGTCCGGTTGGCATTCGGCGTCCCGGTGTCCATATAGCCTCCGAAAGACGAAGGAGGGCGCATGGCGCAGGACGAGTTTCCCGGCTGGCACGGCACGACGATCATCGGCGTGCGCAAGGGCGGACAGGTGGTGATCGCGGGCGACGGGCAGGTGAGCCTGGGCCAGACGGTGATCAAGGGAACCGCGCGGAAGGTGCGCCGTCTCAGCCCCGGTGGCTACGACATCGTAGCGGGATTCGCCGGATCGACGGCCGATGCCTTTGCGCTTCTGGAGCGGCTCGAGGCGAAACTCGAACAGACGCCGGGCCAATTGCAGCGCGCGGCGGTAGAGCTTGCAAAGGACTGGCGCACGGACAAGTACCTGCAGAAGCTCGAGGCGATGCTGATCGTGTCGGATGGGCGCGACCTGTTCGTGATCACCGGCGCCGGCGACGTTCTGGAACCCGAGCATGACGTGACGGCCATCGGGTCGGGTGGCAATTATGCTCTCGCCGCCGGACGGGCGATGATGGACCGCGACCTGCCGGCCGAAGAGATCGCCCGCCGCGCCATGGCAATCGCTGCCGACATCTGCGTGTACACCAACGGCAACCTGACCGTCGAAACCATCGAGGCATGAAGGCTCTTTGAAAGAGCCTTCCCAAAATCCTTTACAAGGATTTCGGGCCCAGCATCACCCGAGGACGAACATGACCGACCTGACCCCCCGCGAGATCGTCAGCGAGCTCGACCGTTTCATCATCGGCCAGAAGGACGCCAAGCGCGCCGTCGCTGTGGCGCTTCGCAACCGCTGGCGCCGCAAGCAGCTCGGTGCCGACCTGCGGGAAGAGGTCTATCCCAAGAACATCCTGATGATCGGCCCCACCGGCGTCGGCAAGACCGAGATCAGCCGCCGGCTGGCCAAGCTCGCCCGCGCGCCCTTCGTCAAGGTCGAGGCGACGAAGTTCACCGAGGTCGGCTATGTCGGGCGGGATGTTGAGCAGATCGTGCGCGACCTGGTGGAGACGGCGATCACCCAGACCCGCGACTTCATGCGCGAGGACGTGAAGTCACGGGCTCAGGAACACGCGGAAGATCGGGTGCTGCGCGCAATCTCCGGCGAAAATGCGCGTGAGCAGACGATCGAGATGTTCCGCCGCAAACTTCGCGCCGGAGAGCTGGACGATACCGAGATCGAGCTCGATGTGCAGGATACCTCGAACCCGCTGGGCGGGATGGAGCTTCCGGGGATGCAACCGGGTCAGATGGGCGGCATGATGAACCTGGGCGACCTGTTCGGGAAAGCGTTCCAGGGGCGCACCGTTCGCAAGAAGATGACGGTGTCCGAGAGCTACGAAATCCTGATCGGGGAAGAGGCCGACAAGCTCCTGGACGACGAGACGGTGAACAAGGCCGCGCTTGAGTCCGTGCAGGAGAACGGGATCGTCTTCCTGGACGAGATCGACAAGGTCTGCGCCCGGTCCGACGCCCGTGGCGGAGATGTTTCACGTGAAGGTGTGCAGCGCGACCTGCTGCCGCTGATCGAAGGCACGACCGTCAGCACCAAGTATGGCCCGGTGAAGACCGACCACATCCTGTTCATCGCCTCGGGCGCCTTCCACATCGCCAAGCCCTCGGACCTGCTGCCCGAGCTTCAGGGCCGCCTTCCGATCCGGGTCGAGTTGCGTGCGCTGACCGAGCAGGACTTCGTCCGCATCCTCACCGAAACCGACAACGCATTGACCCGACAGTACGCGGCCCTGATGAAGACCGAGGGTGTCGAGGTCGAATTTACCGATGACGGTATTGCCGCGCTGGCCCGCATCGCGGCCGAGGTGAACCAGTCGGTCGAGAATATCGGCGCGCGGCGGCTCTATACGATCATGGAACGGGTGTTCGAGGAACTGAGCTTCACCGCGCCCGACCGGGGCGGGGAGTCCGTCGTCGTAAACGGCGATTTTGTCGAGAAGAACCTGGGCGAGCTGTCGCGGTCGGTGGACGTCAGCCGGTACGTCCTCTGACGCGTTTTCCGCTTCCCATTCCGTAGCGAGAGGCAGAGACAGGCGGAATGAGCTTCGCCGCCTTTCTCCGCCGCAACGCGCCGTTCCTTGCCGTCGGCGTCCTGATGACGTTCTGCTCAAGCTTCGGGCAGACGTTCTTCATCTCGGTCTTCGCCGGCGCCATCCGCGATGAGTTCGCGTTGAGCCACGGGACCTGGGGCGCGATCTATTCCGCCGGCACCACGGCCTCGGCCGTCGCGATGGTCTGGGCCGGCCTGCTGACCGATCACTTCAGGGTGCGCGTGCTGGGCGCGGTCGTCCTGGTGGCCTTGGCCTCGGCCAGCCTGTTGATGGCCGCGGTGCCCGCTGCATGGCTGCTGCCGGTCGCGATCTTCTTCCTGCGGTTCTTCGGGCAAGGCATGTCGGGCCTGATCGCCATGGTCGCCATGGCGCGGTGGTTCGTCGCCACGCGGGGCAGGGCGCTATCGGTCGCCACGCTGGGCGTCGCAACCGGCGAGGCGTTTCTCCCCTTGGCCTTCGTGGCGCTCCTGGGGCCGTTCGACTGGCGCGCGCTATGGGTGGTCGCGGCGATCGTGCCTTTGGCGCTGGTCCCGCTGCTGATCCCGCTTCTCCGTCTCGAACGCACGCCGCAATCGGCGGCCGCCGAGACGCAGGCTGTCGGCATGCTGGGCGAACAATGGACGCGTGTGCGGATGCTGCGCCACTGGCTGTTCTGGTTCATCGTGCCGGCTCTGCTTGCTCCCGCGGCATTCAGCACCGCGTTCTTCTTCCAGCAGGTGCACCTGGCCGAGACGAAGGGCTGGGAGCATATGGGCCTCGTGGCGCTGTTTCCGGTATTTACGAGCGCGTCCATCCTGTCGATGCTGGGATCCGGCGCTGTGATCGACCGGATCGGGACCGTAAGGCTGATGCCTCTGTACCAGCTTCCCATGGCGGCCGGCTTCGTGCTGATGAGCCAGGCAGGCACACTTGGCACGGCCGCCATAGCCATGGCGCTGATGGGCCTGTCACAGGGGGCGAACCAGACTGTCCCAAACGCCTTCTGGGCCGAGTTCTACGGCACGCGGTACCTCGGCGGGATCAAGTCGCTGGCCGCGGCGGCGATGGTGCTGGGCACGGCAATCGGGCCGGGACTGACGGGCGCGCTAATCGATAAGGGAATCGTTTTCGAGAACCAGATGATAGGCATCGCCGTCTACTTCGTCAGCGCTGCCGTGCTCGTCGGCACCGGCATCGCACGGGCACGCCCGCTGCTATCTGCGGCGACGGAGGTAAACGTAGTACGCCCCTGAGCCACCGTGGCTTTGATGGGCTTCGCTGATCTGCAGCACGGCGGCGCGCAACGGCCCGCTGCGCAGCCATTGCGGCACCTGGTGCTTCAGCAGCCCCCGCCGCTCGGGGATCGGGCCGTCGTTGCCCTTGGACTTCCCCTTGCCCGTGATGACCAACACCAACCGTTTTCCCTGCGCATGGGCCGACAGGATGAACTCGTTCAGTCTGGGGTGCGCCTGCGCCAAGGTCATGCCGTGAAGGTCCAGCCGTCCTTCGACACCCAGCTTGCCGCGCTTCATCCGGGTGAAAGCCTTGCGGTCCATCTGAAGCGCGTCGCGCGACAACTGCTCGGACAGCCGCGGGGCTAGATCGGGACCGGAGGTCGAGGACGCAGTTTCTCCGACGCGGAAGGGCCGGACGGGTTCGGGCGGAGAAGCCGAGTGCTGCATCGGCGGCCCCGCCTTGGGCTCTTCTGGCGCGGGCGCTCGGCGCTCGGGGTGCAGCGGTGCCGCCGTCCGCGCCACCTTCTGCCAAAGCTCACGCTCCTCGGGCCGCAGCCCGCGGGTCTTGCGCCGGGACACGGTCTCAGACCTCCGGGGCGAGCGCGTAGGCGCGCTGGATCGGCAGCAGGACGACCATCCGGCCCGGGTCCTTGATCGTCCCGGCCTCGCGCCCGGCCTTGGCCCCGGTCCCGAAGAAGATGTCCGCCCGCTGCGGTCCCTTTATGGCGGATCCGGTGTCCTGCGCGACCATGAGCCGCCGCATTGGCTGGTTTCCGTCCTTCTCGATCCAGACCGGCGCGCCGAGCGGAGTGAAGGCCGGATCGACGGCGATCGACCGGAATTCGGTGATCGAGCGGTTCATCGCGCCCAGCGGACCCTTGTGCGCAGGCAGGCGCGAGAGGACTCGGAAGAAAACGTAGGAGGGGTTGTGCCGCAGCAACGCCAGCCCCTCGGCCGGGTTGCGGTGGACCCAGTTCCGGATGACCTGCGCCGAGACCTGGTGCGCCTCGTAAATGCCGCGGCGCACGAGTTCGCGGCCGATGGACCGGTAGTCGTGCCCGTTCTTGCCGGCATAGCCAACCCGAAGCGACGACCCGTCCGGCAGGCGGATCCGCCCGCTGCCCTGCACATGCAGGAAGAAAGCGTCCACCGGGTTGTCGACCCAAGCGATCTCGAGCCCCTGGCCTTGCAGCACGCCGTCTTCTTCGATCTCGGCGCGCGAATACCATGGCGCGGCCGTGTCGATGTCGGGCGGCAGGCTGTAGAGGGGGTACTTGAAGCGCTCGGTCTCGACCAAGGACCCTGTCAGTTCCGGCTCGAAGTACCCGGTGAAGAGCATCGGCTCGCCGTCCTCGATTAGGACCGGGCGAAAGAAGACCTCGAAGAAGGCGCGCGCGTCGGTCTGATCCTCGGCTACGCGGCAGATCGGGCGCCATTCGGGGTGGTCGAGGTCGCGGCAGGTATTCAGGAACACCTCGAGCGCGGCCGAATGATCGTCATCGGCCCATCCTTCGAGGTCTTCGAAGCTCAGGATGGTGTGGCGTACCTCGGCCGCGGCGGGCGGCGTCATGGCAGAGAACGCCGCGAGGAGAACCGCGCCGAGGTACCGCATATCATTCCCCGGTGGCGACCAGCTTCCAGTTCGGGTCGTCGGTGCCGAACACCCGGCCGAACGTCCAAATGTCGCGCTGGCGCTTGATCTCGGTCGCACTGCCCTCGACGATTTCGCCCTCGGCGTCGCGGACGACGGACGTCAGTTCGCCCAGGAAGCGAACGGTAATCTCGCCCTCGCGGGTATTGCGGTCGAAGGTGGCGCGGACCAGCGTCACTTCACGTACACCGACGAAATTCGCCTCGATCTGAAGGCCCTGTTCCTGGCGCTGCGCGATCACGTCCTCGAAAACGGCGGCGACGTCTTCGGCCAGGAAGTCGCGGATCTCGTCCATCTCGCCGCGCTCGAAGCCCATCAGAATCATCTCGTAGGCCGAGCGTGCGCCCTGCAGGAATTCGCTGACGGAAAAGCCCGGCTCGGTCATTTTCATTGCGGCCAGAGCCTTCGCGTCGTCCGAACCGTCGGCGACGTGATCGGTGATGTCGCGGTCGGGGCCGCCCTCGATGACCTCGAACTCGGGACGAGAGCTGCGCAGGCGGTCGCCTTGGGACGGCTTCGAAAGAGGCGGTTTCTCGAACCCGTCGCGCGTTCCCAGCACGCTACGCAGTCTCAGGATCAGGAAAACCGCGATTCCGGCCAGGACCAGAAGCTGGATAATGGCAGAGTTCATCAACACCTCTTTCGGCGGGCGGGGTTGGTATCAGGCAGGTCGTCCTCCTATGTAGGTGGCGGGGCAGACCAAGTCTACCGCTGCTCCCGACTGGAGGTTGCCTAATGTGGCTGTTCGCGCTGTTCGTTGCCATTCCCCTGATCGAGATCGCCCTGTTCATCCAGGTCGGTGGCCTGATCGGGCTGTGGCCGACGCTTCTGATCGTGGTTCTGACGGCGATCGCCGGGACATACCTGGTTCGCACGCAGGGCGCGCTCGCGATGTCTCAGTTGCGGTCGTCGTTCAACCGGATGAGCGACCCGACCGAGCCGCTGGCGCATGGCGCGATGATCCTGATCGCCGGCGCACTTTTGCTGACGCCGGGCTTCTTCACCGACGCCATCGGCTTTGCGCTGCTGTTTCCACCGTTTCGCCGGGTTGCATTCCGTTGGCTGCGCGCCCGCGTGCGGGTCAGCAGCTTTTCCTATGGCGCAGGCGCCGATCCCCGTGCCAGCGGGCGTAATACGCGGCCGTCCGGGCCGCAGACCATCGACGGAGAGTACGAAGACCTGGATCATCCGCAGCGCCCGACCCATCGGCCGAGTGGCGCACCGTCGGGCTGGACCCGGCATTGAGGCCCCCCGGCCTTCCTGCTAGCAAAGCTGTAAAGCATTTCAGGAGGAGCCGGAAACATGGCGGACGAGGATCAGACGAACGGCGCGCAGGCGAACCAGCCCGCCGCGGACACCGAAAACAAGCAACCGCAAGTGCCGCAGATGCGCATCCTAGGGCAGTTCATCCGGGACATGTCGTTCGAGAACATCGTGGCCCAGAAGGGCGTTGGCGGTGACGCCAAGCCCGACGTCCGGGTTCAGGTCAGCCTCGACGCGCGCAAGCGTAAGGATGCCGAGAACCAGTACGAGGTCATCAGCAAGTTCAACGTCACCTCGCGTGACAAGAACGGCGACGCGACGCTCTTCGTCCTCGAGCTCGAATACGGCGGCATCTTTCAGGTCGATGGCGTGCCGCAGGAGCAGCTGCACCCTTACCTGATGATTGAATGCCCGCGCATGCTGTTCCCCTTCGTGCGCCGCATCGTCAGCGACGTGACCCGTGACGGTGGCTTCGCGCCGCTCAACCTCGACAATGTCGACTTCGTCGCGCTGTATCGCCAGATGATCGCCGAGCGTCAGAAGCAGCAGCAGGCCGCTCAGCCGACCAACTGATCAACCGAGCTTGCGCCAGAGCGCGTCGTCGCCCAGCACCTCGACGAAGGCGGCATGGGCGGCGGCTTCTTCGGGTGTTATGCGCGGGGGCAGGGGCTGTGGACGCGGGCGGGGACGCCAGGCCTCGTGCCCCTGATCGCCGCCGGTTCCGGAGGTGTCAGCCGCCAGCGTGAAGCCGGGTTGCCGACCGCCGATCAGCTCCAGGTACACTTCCGCCAGGATCTCGGAGTCGAGCAACGCACCGTGCAGCGTGCGCGACGAGTTGTCGATGCCGAACCGGCGGCACAGTGCGTCGAGCGAAGCGGGAGAGCCCGGAAACTTGCGCCGCGCGATGGCGAGCGTGTCGACCGCCCGTTCCCACGGAATTTGCGGCAGCTTGATCCAGCCCAGCTCAGCGTTGAGGAATTTCATATCGAACGCGGCGTTGTGAATCACCAGCTTCGCGTCGCCCACGAAGTTCAGGAACGCCTGGCCGATCTCGCGAAACACCGGTTTGTCGCGCAGGAAGTCATCGCCGAGCCCGTGCACCTCGAACGCCTCGTGCGGCATCGAGCGCTCGGGGTTAATGTACTGGTGATATGTCCGGCCGGTCGGGACGTGATTGAACAGCTCGACGCCGCCGATTTCGACGATGCGGTCGCCGGTTTCGGGTTCGAAGCCGGTGGTTTCGGTGTCGAGGACGATCTCACGCAAGGCCGTGCTTCCTTCTGATTCGGTCCCACGTTTCTCTCACCTGGGCACGGGCGGTCTCAAGGTCCGTCGTGGCGATCACGTGCTCCGCCCGGTCACGCTTTTCGGCGTCGGGCATCTGCGTGGTTAGGATGCGCTCAAACATATCAGCCGTCATGCCCGGTCGATCGAGCACCCGCGCGCGCTGCACCTCGGGCGGAGAAGAGACGACCACCACCTCGTCCATGTCCCTGTCGCCCCCCGTCTCGAACAGCAGCGGGATGTCGAGCAGGACCGCCGGCGCGTCAATGTTGGCAATGAAGGACTGGCGGTCCTCGGCGACGAGAGGGTGAACCACGGCTTCGATCTTCTTCAGCGCGCCCGGCTCTTCCTCGATCCACGCTTTCAGGGCAGTCCGATCGACTACGCCGTCGCGCACCGCGTCCGGGCGCAGGCGCGCGATGGGCATGGCCGCCGCCCCCCCGGCGGCATACAGGCGGTGTACTGCGGCGTCCGCGTCCCAAACCGGCACCCCGAGCTCGGCGAACATGCCTGCCGTCGTCGACTTGCCCATGCCAATGGACCCGGTGAGCCCGATGAGGATCGGGCGTGTCACTGGCCGAGGGCCACGCGCCGCGTCTCCTCGTCCACGACGGGCCGTACGCCGAACCACCGCTCGAATCCGGGCACGGCTTGGTGGATCAGCATGCCCAGGCCGTCAACGGTTACGCAGCCTCGCTCTCGCGCGCGCTGCAGAAGCGCCGTGTCCAGCGGGGCGTACACGAGATCGGTTACGACGGCGTCGGGCGAGAGGCCATCCAGCGGGACGCGAAGCTCGGCCTTTCCAATCATGCCCAGCGAGCTGGCGTTCACCACCGTCGCCGCCCCATCCAGAGCGTTGCCGGCCTGAACCCAGTCATATACGACGACACGCGTACCGA
The DNA here is from genome assembly GCF_900115595.1 of Tranquillimonas alkanivorans. GTDB lineage: Bacteria > Pseudomonadota > Alphaproteobacteria > Rhodobacterales > Rhodobacteraceae > Tranquillimonas > Tranquillimonas alkanivorans. Next base: position 636,074 of record NZ_FOXA01000001.1, on the reverse strand, counting down.
ATTCCTGCCGTAGCGCTTCGGCCCGCGCGCGGGTGCGGTTCGATAGCCGGATTTCCGGCACGCCGGCGTCAAGCAGCGAACAGATGACGGCGCGCGAGGCGCCTCCAGCTCCGAGCACGGTTGCCGGGCCGACGGACGGGTCCCAATGCGGGGCCGCGGTGCGCAGGTTCTCCATGAACCCGTAGCCGTCAGTGTTATCGGCATATATCTTTCCATCTGGCTTGAACGTCAGCGTGTTCGCCGCGCCGATGAGTGCCGCGCGATCCGCCACGACGTCGGCAAGCTCCAACGCCGCTTCCTTGTGGGGGATCGTGACGTTGACGCCGACGAAGCCGGCCTTCGGCAGCGCGCGCAGCACCTCGGCCAGGTTCGACTGACCCACGTCCATCGGCACGTAGTGGCCGCGCAAACCATTGGTGCGCAGCCAGTGGCCGTGTAGCGCCGGCGACCGACTGTGCGCGATGGGCGAGCCGATGACGCCGGCGAGCGGAATCTTGTCGTCGTTCATGCAGACAAAGTGCCCCGCAGTACGAGATAGGACAAGATCTCGAGCAGCGGCATGCCGAGGACTGTGAACTGATCGCCCTCGATCCGAGTGAACAACCGCGCGCCCTCTTCCTCGACCTTGTAGCCACCGACAGAGTGGCGCACGCTGTCCCAGTTCCGGTCGAGGTAGTCTTCAAGGTAACCGGGCGAGGGCGCGCGCATGTGCATCCGCGCCACGCCGACATGCCGCCAGACCGGCTTCGCGTCCTCGTAGATGACAGCGGACGAGAACAGCATGTGTCGCTGTCCGCCGAGGCGGAGAAGCTGCACCTTCGCATCCTCGACGTTTTCGGGCTTCGAGAGCACCTCACCCTCGAACGCAAGCACTTGGTCGCAGCCCAGCACCAGGCCGCCCTGTTTGCCGGCCACCTTCCGCGCCTTTCCATCGGCCAACGCGTCGGCCACGTCGCGCGGGTTGGCCCCCTCGGACACCATGGCTCGTTTGACCGCATCCTCGTCGACGCGCGCCGGCATCGCCTCGACCGTGAGTCCCGCCGAACGAAGCATCTGAAGCCGGGTCATGGAGGACGAGGCGAGGATCAGGTGGGGTGGGACAGGTCTGTGCATAAGATCCGGACGGTAACTGTGTGGTGTGTGAACGGATCCGCCCTCCGGGACGGCGGCAGTAGATCCGCCACCACTCTTGGCTTTCCGTAGTCGCGGTGTCCACAGCGGATCCGGATCCGTCACAGGCTGGGGATGACGGATCCGTCGCCCGAGTCTCTCAACATGACTCCACTGAGTTATCCACAGCCGGATCTTCGTAAGACATTGAAATAAATCGGTTTATAGGCGCTTTACATGAGTTGTTAGATTTATCCACACTGCGACTCCCACAGATGACGGATCCTGTTGATCAGTTCAGGGACGGATCCGGTAATCCACTTATCCCTAGCCCCAACAATCACATCATCCTTTTTCTTTATATTCTTTATTGTTTAGAGGGGCAGGGCATGGAGCATGGGGACAAGATGGCCGACCTTCTCGCGTATGCGTACCCGTGGGTGAAAAGCTTCCACGTCGTCTCGGTGATCGCATGGATGGCCGGCCTGTTCTATCTGCCTCGCCTCTTCGTCTATCACACCGAGCAGACGGACGGATCCGCTCGGATGGACGGCGCCTTCCAGACCATGGAGACGAAGCTTTTGCGGCTGATCATGAACCCGGCGATGATCTCGACCTGGCTGTTCGGCTTTCTGCTCCTCTCGACGCCGGGGATCGTGGACTGGGGGCAGCCATGGCCGTGGATCAAGGCCGCGGGAGTCATCGCTCTGACCTGGTTTCACATGTGGTGCGCCGCCCGTCGACGTGAGTTCGCCGAGGGCAGGAACACCCGCACCGGCCGGACATACCGGATGATGAACGAGGTTCCGACGCTTCTGCTGATCGTCATCGTAATCGCGGTGATTGTTCGCCCATTCTGACGGTTCTTGACTCGGCGAAGAGCAGCCTCTAGCTATCCTGCCACCGATCGTCCGATCGCCGAAATTCCCCAGAGAACCGACCGCGTGCCGCTTGTCCGGCCGGTCCAGGATATTTTCATGAGCAACGACCGTCTGAACCTGTCCGATCTCAAGGCCCAGAGCCCCAAGGACCTCCTCTCGCTGGCGGAGGAACTTGAGATCGAGAACGCCTCGACCATGCGCAAGGGCGACATGATGTTCGCCATCCTCAAGGAGCGTGCCGACGAGGATTGGGTGATCGGCGGCGACGGCGTGCTCGAGGTGCTGCAGGACGGTTTCGGTTTTCTGCGCTCGCCCGAGGCGAACTATCTGCCGGGCCCCGACGACATCTATGTGTCGCCCGACATGATCCGCCAGTACGCGCTGCGTACCGGCGACACTGTCGAAGGCGAGATCCGCGCACCCGACGACAACGAGCGCTACTTCGCGCTGACGAAGGTCGAGAAGATCAACTTCGAGGAACCGGCGCGTGCCCGCCACACGGTCGCGTTCGACAACCTCACGCCGCTCTACCCGGATGAGCGGCTGAAGATGGAGATCGAAGACCCGACCATCAAGGACAAGTCGGCCCGGATCATCGACCTTGTCGCGCCCATCGGGAAGGGCCAGCGTTCGCTGATTGTGGCGCCGCCGCGGACAGGCAAGACCGTCCTGCTGCAGAACATCGCCCACTCGATCGAGGCGAACCACCCCGAGTGCTACCTGATCGTGCTGCTTATCGACGAGCGGCCGGAAGAAGTGACCGACATGCAGCGGTCGGTGAAGGGCGAGGTCATCTCATCGACCTTCGACGAACCGGCAACCCGGCACGTCGCGGTGTCGGACATGGTGATCGAGAAGGCGAAGCGCCTGGTCGAGCACAAGCGCGACGTGGTCATCCTTCTTGACTCGATCACGCGTCTCGGCCGCGCCTTCAACACCGTTGTCCCGTCCTCGGGCAAAGTGCTGACCGGCGGTGTCGACGCCAATGCTCTGCAGCGGCCGAAGCGCTTCTTCGGCGCGGCGCGGAACATCGAGGAGGGCGGTTCGCTGACCATCATCGCCACCGCGCTGATCGACACCGGCAGCCGCATGGACGAGGTCATCTTCGAAGAGTTCAAGGGCACCGGCAACAGCGAGATCGTGCTGGACCGCAAGGTGGCCGACAAGCGCGTCTATCCGGCGATGGACATCCTCAAGTCGGGTACCCGGAAAGAGGACCTTCTGGTCGACAAATCCGATCTGCAGAAGACGTACGTGCTCCGCCGCATCCTCAACCCGATGGGGACCACGGACGCGATCGAGTTCTTGCTGTCGAAGCTCAAGCAGACGAAAACGAACTCCGAGTTCTTTGATTCGATGAACACCTGACCAGGGCAACCTGGGAGTGCATCCATGGACACGATCTATGCCCCCGCGACGGCACGGGGCAAATCCGGTGTCGCGGTTATCCGCATTTCGGGTCCCGACGCTGTGGTCGCGGCCGAGCGTCTTTGCGGGAGTTGTCCTCCAGCCCGCCAGGCTGGGCTACGACAACTAGCTGACTCTAATGGAGAAATCTTAGATCAGGCGCTTGTCCTGCGGTTCGAGAAAGGTGCCAGCTTTACTGGTGAAGAGATTGTGGAGTTCCAGGTCCATGGGAGCGTGGCCATTGTCGGCGCCGTTCTTCATGCGTTGGAAGAGGTGCCGGGGCTGCGTATGGCGGAGCCTGGGGAGTTCACCCGGCGCGCGCTGGAGAATGACCGGCTCGACCTGACGCAGGTCGAGGGGCTGGCCGACCTCATCGACGCCGAGACCGAGGAGCAGCGGAAGCAGGCTGTCCGTACCTTCACCGGCGCGCTCGCCGCCAAGAGCGAGGAGTGGCGCCAGAAGCTCCTGAGAGCAGCGGCGCTTCTCGAGGCGACGATCGACTTCGCCGACGAAGAAGTGCCGGTGGATGTCACGCCAGAGGTGGCGGCACTAATCGACGAGGTGAGGGAAAGCCTTTCGGGTGAGATTGAAGGTAGCCGCATCTCGGAGCGTTTGCGGGACGGATTTGAGGTCGCGATCGTCGGACTTCCGAACGCAGGGAAGTCGACATTGTTGAACGCGCTCGCCGGTCGAGACGCCGCGATAACGTCCGACGTCGCCGGGACGACGCGAGATGTCATCGAAGTACGAATGGACCTTAAGGGGCTTCCGGTTACGTTCCTCGACACCGCGGGTGTGCGCAAGACAGCCGACCGGGTCGAATCGCTTGGCGTTGAGCGCGCAATCTTGCGCGCGAGGGGAGCTGATCTGCGCGTGATCCTGATCAGTGCACCCGAAGAAGAGCCCGTGATGCAGCCGGAGAAGGGCGACCTGCTCCGCATCGCGAAGTGCGATCTTCGGCGGTCCAGCATAAACGGAATATCCGGGAAAAGCGGAGCAGGCGTATCTGAGCTTCTCGATCAGATAGTTGATACGTTATCCAGCCGCATGGCGCGCTCTGCAACTGCGACAAACGCGCGTCAACGCCAAGCGATGCAAAAAGGACTGCAGAGCCTTTCAGAGGCGCAGGCGGGTCTCGCCGGTCCGGGCCCGGATGAAATCGTGGCCGAGGACCTGCGTGCGGCAATCCGAGCGTTGGATGCCCTTGTAGGACGCGTCGACGTGGAGCATATCCTCGGGGAGATCTTCGCGTCCTTCTGTATCGGGAAGTAGGTGTTTCACGTGAAACAAGATGATTTCAACGTCATCGTGGTCGGCGGCGGCCACGCCGGGACCGAGGCAGCGCATGCTGCTGCACGCATGGGTGCTGCTACGGCGCTTGTGACACCGAGCATCGACGACATCGGTGTCATGTCCTGCAATCCGGCGATTGGCGGGCTCGGGAAAGGCCATCTTGTCCGCGAGATCGACGCGATGGATGGCTTCATGGGCCGAGCTGCAGACGCTGCCGGCATCCAGTTTAGGTTGCTGAACCGAAGGAAAGGACCGGCGGTTCAAGGCCCCCGCGCGCAAGCCGATCGGAAGCTATACAGAGCGTTCGCGCACACCGAAACGTTGCGCGCCCCGAATTTGATGGTGATCGAAGGTAAAGTGGTCGATGCCGTAATCGAAGACGGGGCTGTCCAGGGCGTGCGGCTTGCGGATGGGCGACATGTCCAGGCGCAGGCGGTAATCATTACGACAGGGACCTTCTTGCGTGGTGTGATCCACATCGGCGACCGCTCGTTCGCAGGTGGCCGAATGGGTGAAGAAGCCTCTACGCCGCTTGCTGAACGGATTTTCGACCTGGGCCTTCCGTTTGGCCGCCTGAAGACGGGCACTCCGCCACGCCTCGATGGGAGAACCATCGACTGGGACAGGCTGGAGATGCAGCCGGGCGATGATGACCCGGTGCTGTTCTCATTCCTTTCGAAGAGCGTCGCGGCTCGGCAGATCGCCTGCGGCATATCCAACACCACGGAAGAGACGCACCGGATCATTCGGGAGAACCTGTCTCGCTCCGCTATGTATGGCGGTCACATCGACGGTGTCGGTCCACGTTATTGCCCCTCAATCGAGGATAAGGTGGTTCGATTCTCCGACAAGCCGTCGCACCAGATCTTCCTTGAGCCGGAGGGTCTTGAGGATCCCACAGTCTATCCGAACGGCATCTCAACGTCGCTTCCCGAGGAGGTACAGGAACTTTATGTCCGTACTATTCCCGGCCTTGAGGAGGTCCAAGTACTGCAACCAGGCTACGCGATCGAGTATGACTACGTCGATCCGCGGGCTCTTGACGCCAGGCTTGCGGTACGTGGGGTGAGGGGCCTCTTTCTCTCGGGTCAGATCAATGGGACCACCGGCTACGAGGAAGCCGCTGCACAGGGTCTGGTTGCGGGATTGAACGCCGCGCTCGAAGTACAGGGACGCAAGCCAATCATCTTTAGCCGGTCATCCTCCTACATCGGCGTTTTGGTTGATGATTTGATTACGCGCGGCGTATCCGAGCCCTACAGGATGTTTACCTCCCGTGCCGAGTTCCGGCTGTCGCTGCGCGCGGACAATGCGGATCAGCGCCTGACCCCCGTGGGACTGGAGCTCGGCTGCATTTCGCCGGAGCGCAAAGTTGCTTTCGAAGAGAAGTCGAGGGCCCTGGAAGAGGGGCGCAGGCTCTTGCAGGCGAGGCTCTGGTCGTCGAATGAAGCGCAGTCGGCTGGCATCAAGCTGTCGGCTGACGGTTCAAGGAGAACTGCGTACGATCTTCTTAGCATAAGCGGCGTCACCAGGGATCAGCTCGAGCACCTCGAACCCGGGATCTCTGGCATTGACCGAGGCATCTTCAGCCAGTTGGCGAAGGATGCGATGTACGCGCACTATGTTGAGCGGCAGAAGCGCGATGTTGAAGCTTTGAAGCGAGATGAGGCCGTTGAGATTCCGGAAGACTTCGAATTTTGCAGCGTGAATGGGCTGTCTAACGAGCTCCGGACGAAGCTGGTAGCTGCGCGGCCTACAACGATCGCGCAGGCGGCGCGGATCGAGGGCATGACGCCTTCCGCGCTCACAGCGATTCTTGCGCGCTTGCGTGTTGCCGCCCGCGCGAGTGCGTGACGATGGACCCTCAGGCTGAACTCCGCGAGGCGGACGTCGATGTTTCACGTGAAACTGTAGAGACGCTAGAGCAGTACGTCCGGTTACTCCGAACGTGGAACACAAAGATCAACATCGTCGCTCCCGGTACGGTGAGAGATGCATGGAGCCGGCACATCGTTGATTCCGCGCAGCTTTTCCCGATGATGCGGGAAGGTCAGCACTGGTTGGACGTCGGAAGCGGGGGCGGGCTTCCAGGGTTGGTCGTCGCCATCTTAGCCAAGGAAGATGCACGTGACCTTGAGGTCACGTGCGTGGAGAGCGATGCTAGGAAGTGCGCCTTCATGCGCACTGTGGCCCGCGAGCTAAAACTTCCGGTCCAAATCCTTCGCGCACGGGTCGAAGAGCTGGAGCCGCAGAGGGCGGATGTAATCTCTGCGCGCGCACTTACACAACTTCCTGGGCTCCTTGATATCGCAAGTCGTCATCTTTCTGACGGAGGAGTCGCCCTGTTTCCGAAGGGCGAAAAATACGCACTCGAAGTTGAGAAGGCTCGGGAGCGGTGGACTTTTCGGTGCGAACAGGTACAAAGCAAGACCCACCCAGACGCCGTTGTCCTGAAGATCGGAGACCTCCGCCGTGCATGATCAAGCACCACCTCGGATCATTGCGATCGCCAATCAGAAGGGCGGGGTCGGAAAGACGACGACAGCGATCAACCTCGGTGCGGCCCTGGCGGCTCAGGATCGGCGTATCCTAGTCATCGATCTCGACCCGCAAGGAAACGCCTCCACGGGTCTTGGGGTTGAGCCGGAACAGCGCGATCTGACTACCTACGATCTTCTGCTTGAGGGCGCGTCGCTGAATGACGTGGTCCGGAAGACCGACGTGGCGAACTTGGACATAGCCCCGGCGACCACCGACCTGAGTTCTGCGGACATCGAACTTGTTTCCAACGAAAACCGGATCACGCTGCTTCAGCGTGCTCTCGCCGAAGCGACCACGAGCTATGACTACGTGTTGATCGACTGTCCCCCGTCGCTCAGCCTTCTGACGGTGAACGCGATGGTCGCTGCTCATTCGGTCCTGGTGCCGCTGCAGAGCGAATTTTTTGCGCTTGAAGGTTTGTCGCAGCTCATGCTGACAGTTCGGCAGGTGCGACAGTCTGCGAACCCGGACCTCCGCATCGAGGGCGTCGTTCTGACGATGTACGACGGGCGTAACAGGCTGGCGCAGCAGGTTGAAAGGGACGCGCGGGAGACTTTAGGGGATCTTGTGTTCCAAACGGTGGTGCCCCGGAATGTCCGGATCAGCGAAGCTCCGTCCTACTCGAAGCCGGTGCTGGAGTATGATCCCGGTTCCAAAGGAAGCCTGGCATACCAAGAATTGGCGAGAGAAATACTGGCGCGGCACTCGGTCGAACTCGCTTGAGGCAGGAAAGAAGTGATGAATGAGAAAAAGCAAGAACGCCGGGGTCTGGGGCGGGGACTGTCCGCGCTGATGGCCGATGTCGCCGTGGCCGAACCCGAGCCGAATACGGGCGCCATGTCTACAAAGCGGCCGGATCAGATGCTCCCTATCGAAAAAGTCGTTCCAAACCCAGATCAGCCGCGTCGCACCTTCACACAAGAAGCGCTGGACGAACTTTCGGCATCGATCAAGGAAAAGGGGATCATCCAGCCCCTAATCGTGCGTCGCAGCCCGAGCCAAGACGGCATGTACGAGATCGTTGCGGGTGAGCGCCGGTGGCGCGCTGCGCAGATGGCCAAGCTGCACGAGGTTCCGGCGCTGATCCGGGAGTTCGACGACACAGAAGTCCTCGAGATCGCGATCATCGAGAACATCCAACGTGCCGATCTGAACCCGGTGGAAGAGGCGGGAGCCTACCGTCAGTTGATGGACCGCTTCGGGCACACGCAGGAGAAGTTGGCGGAAGCGCTCGGCAAAAGCCGCAGTCACATCGCGAACTTGCTCCGACTCCTGTCCTTGCCGCCGGACGTGCAGGAATACCTTCGCGAGGGACGTCTTTCGGCGGGACACGCGCGCGCGCTGATTACAACCGATGATCCGTCTGCAATCGCGCGGGAAGTGGTTGCGAAGGGTCTTTCGGTTCGCGAGGCCGAGAAGCTGGCGAAAGGCCATGGCAAGACCCAACGCAGCAGGTCACAGGCGCCGCGTGCGCAGGCCGAGAAAGACGCCGACACGCGGGCACTCGAACTGGATTTGTCTGCGGCAACCGGCATGGGCGTCTCGGTCGACCATGACGCCGGCGGTGAGAGCGGATCCGTCACGATCAGATACAAGACCTTGGAGCAGCTGGATGAACTCTGCGGCTTGCTATCGGCGACGCAGACCGCTTGATCAGTGGGCGAGCAGGCGGCCCAGGATCGCGTTGAGCAACGGACGGCCCTTAGGGGTTGTCCGCAGCCTGCCCATATCTGTTTCGACAAAGCCCATCTCTGAAAGCTCTGCGATGGCCTCTAAGGGCGGGGCTGCGCCGAAAATCGCCTCGTACCGTGCAAGGTCGACGCCGTCGTTTACGCGCATGCCCATCAACAGGTACTCTTGTGCCTGCTCCTGCTCGGCAAGGCGCGACCACGTCTCTGCTGTTGCGTCGCGTTCGACTGACGTCAGCCATGCCCCCGGCTGACGGGCGGCTTCAACGGCGTGCCGTTCGCCGTTGCGCGTAACCCGGCCGTGCGCGCCGGGTCCGATGCCGATATAGTCGCCATAGTGCCAATAAATCAGATTGTGTCGCGACTCCGCTCCCTCAGCCGCGTGGTTCGATACCTCGTAGGCGGGCAGGCCCGCCGTGCCACAAAGGTCCTGCGTGATCTCGTACATATCCGCTGCGGCATCTTCAGACGGGAGGCCCCTTAGCCGGCCACGCGAGTATCGGTCGCCGAACGCGGTTCCGGGCTCAATTGTGAGCTGGTACAGTGAGAGGTGATCGGCTGCCATTGCGAGCGCTTCCGTGAGTTCGCTGCGCCAGGCGCCCGGTGTTTGGGACTGCCGGGAATAGATCAGGTCGAAGGAAACTCGATCGAACTGCTTTCGTGCAATCTCAAAGGCCGTCCGGCCTTCCTCTACGCTATGTAGCCGACCAAGCGCCTTGAGATCAGCGTCGTTGAGCGCCTGAAGTCCGAGCGATACGCGGTTCACTCCGGCAGCGTGGTAGCCGGCGAAGCGGCTGGCTTCCACCGAGGTCGGATTTGCTTCGAGCGTGATCTCGAGGTCGTTGGAGGTGCGCCAGTTGCGGCGGATCCGGTCGATGATCGCGGCGACCGTGTCGGGGTCCATCAGGCTGGGTGTGCCGCCGCCGAAAAATACGGATTGCAGGATGCGGTCACCGGTGAAGCTGGCGTACCTGTCGAGTTCCCTCAAATACGCGTCGCGCCAGCGCCGCTGGTCGATGTTGGCGCTGACGTGGCTGTTGAAGTCGCAGTAGGGGCACTTTGCCTGGCAGAACGGCCAGTGGATGTAGAGACCGAAGCCCCCGTTGCGCCAGTCTTCACTCAAAGCAGCCAGCCACCAGCTTGCGGAAGGCGTCGGCCCGATGGCTGATTTCGTTCTTCTCCCACCGATCCATTTCGCCGAAAGTGATGTCATACCCGTCGGGCTGGAAGATCGGGTCGTAGCCGTGACCCCGATCGCCTTGCATCGGCCAGACGAGACGACCTTCGACCTTACCTTCGAACACCTCGTCATGGCCATCGGGCCAAGCAAGGACGAGCGTGCAGCAGAAACGCGCCGTGCGAGGGTGGGGGGCGCCCAAGGCTTCGAGCCGCTGATGCGCCTTTGTCATCGCCATGACGAAGTCGCGGCCGTTACCGGTTTCGGCCCAGTCTGCGGTATACACACCAGGCGCGCCGTTGAGTGTGTCGATGCAGATTCCGGAATCGTCAGAAAGCGCCGGAAGGCCGGTGGCCTTAGCGGCGGCATGAGCCTTGATGCGGGCGTTTTCGACGAAGGTCGTGCCAGTCTCTTCGGGCTCGGGCAGCGCATGGTCCTTTGCCGAGCTCACGCGAACGCCGAAGGGCTCGAGGAGCTTCGCAATCTCCTCAAGCTTGCCGGTGTTGTGTGTGGCGACGACGAGTTCACGACCCTCGAACTTCCGGGTCATGCCACGGCAGCCTTCTGGGCTTCGACCAACAGGGCGGTACCCTGTCCTGCGAGGTCGAGGAGAGTGCCCATCTCGTCCCGCGAGAAGGTCGCGCCCTCGGCAGACATTTGCACTTCGATCAGCCGGCCGGTGCCGGTCATGACGAAGTTTCCATCGACACCGGCTTCGCTGTCCTCGGGATAGTCCAAGTCGACGACGGGTTGGCCGGCATAGACGCCGCAGCTCACGGCGGCGACGTGATCCACGATCGGGTCCGAGACGACGTCGCCCGCCTTCAGCATCTTGTTCACCGCCAGTCGGAGTGCCACCCAGCCGCCGGTGATGGCGGCGCAGCGCGTGCCGCCGTCGGCTTGGATCACGTCGCAGTCAATGGTGATTTGCCGCTCACCCAAGGCCACACGATCGACGCCGGCGCGCAGGGAGCGGCCGATCAGGCGCTGAATTTCCTGCGTCCGACCCGACTGGCCGTTCTTTGCTTCACGCCGCATGCGGGTATGAGTCGCGCGGGGGAGCATGCCGTACTCGGCCGTCACCCAGCCAAGGCCGGTATTGCGCAGGAACGGAGGCGGGCGGTCTTCAATGCTGGCCGTGCACAGCACATGCGTGTCGCCGCAGCGGATCAGGCAGGACCCTTCGGCGTGTCGCGTTACCCCGGTCTCGATTGAAATCGGGCGCATTTCGTCTATCTGTCGGCCTGAGGGGCGCATGAATATCTCCTGATGTTTGCGCCGGGCTTACCCCCGGCCAACGGCGCGGCGCAAGGCCGATTGACGCCCATAACGAACGTGACTTAATGTCTCCGATCCGATGAACAACATGCCACCCATGAAAGACGGCGCACGCCTGCTTGAAGAGATGAATGACCGCTCGCGCGAGGTATTTCGCCGCGTGGTCGAAGGCTATCTGGAAAGCGGCGATCCCGTCGGGTCGCGGACGCTGACCCGCGCGATGAGCGAGAAGGTCAGCGCCGCGACCATCCGCAACGTGATGCAGGACCTGGAGTACCTGGGCCTGCTCGATTCGCCGCACATCTCGGCCGGGCGTATCCCGACGCAGCTTGGGCTGCGGCTGTTCGTGGATGGCTTGCTGGAGATCGGTGACCTGACCTCGGGCGACCGGGAAAAGATCGACGCCACCCTCGGCAGCAATGAGCGGGACGTGACGACGGTGCTTGACCGGGTCGGATCCGCCTTGTCGGGCGTGACGCACGGCGCGAGCCTGGTCTTGGCGCCGAAGCACGAGGCGCCGATCAAGCACATCGAATTCGTCAGCCTGGCCCCCGACCGGGCGCTCGTGGTTCTGGTCTTCGCCGACGGGCATGTCGAGAACCGCGTATTCCTGCCGCCGCCGGGCCAGACGCCGTCTTCGATGCGCGAGGCGGCGAACTTCCTCAACGCGCTGGCTGAGGGGCGGACGCTGTCGGAACTGCGCGAGTCGATGAAAGACGAGATCAAGCGCCGCCGCCGCGAACTTGACGTTTTGGCGGCGGATCTGGTCGAGGGTGGCTTGGCCATATGGGAGAACGAAGGCGAACGATACGAGCGCCTGATCGTGCGTGGCCGTGCCAACCTTCTGGATTACGAGGCCGAGGCGGAAGAGCTTGACCGGATCCGGTCGTTGTTCGACGACCTCGAGCGCAAGCGCGACATCGCCGAATTCCTCGAGCTTGCCGAGGAAGGCGAGGGCGTGCGCATCTTTATCGGCTCCGAGAACAAGCTTTTTTCACTTTCGGGTTCCTCTCTGGTCGTGAGCCCATATATGAACGCGGACCGAAAGATCATCGGCGCCGTTGGCGTGATCGGACCCACCCGGCTGAACTATGGGCGGATCGTCCCGATCGTGGACTACACGGCGCAACTGGTCGGCAGATTGCTGTCCGACCGTGGGTAACAGGTGGAGACATGGCGAAATCCGAACGGCAGGATATCGAGAGCGCGATCAACGAAATCCTGAACGACGCGAACGAGGCGGCTCAGGAAGCCGAAGCACCGGCTCAGACCGAAGAGGCGCAGGCGGCTCCGGCGGACGCCGCAACGCAGGGCGAGATCGAGGCGCTCAAGGCCGAGCGGGACGAGTACCGCGACCGTTTCATGCGCGCGCTCGCGGATGCTGAAAACGCGCGCAAGCGGTCCGATCGTGACCGGCGCGAGGCCGAGAACTATGGCGGCTCCAAGCTGGCGCGCGATCTGCTTCCGGTGTTCGACAACCTCAAGCGCGCGCTCGACGCCGCCACGGAAGAGCAGAAGGGCACGCAGAGCGCCCTGATCGAGGGCGTGGAACTGACGCTGCGCGAGCTTCTGAACGTGTTCCGCAAGCATGGAATCGAGCCGGTGTCGCCCGAGGTGGGCGAGAAGTTCGATCCGCAGCGCCACGAAGCGATGTTCGAGGCCCCGGTGCCCGGCACCAAGCAGGGCGAGATCATCCAGGTCATGGCCGACGGTTTCATGCTGCACGACCGCCTGCTGCGGCCCGCGCATGTCGGCGTCAGCTCGACCCCGGCGTCCTGATCAGGCGCTTTCGCGCAGCAGTTTCTTCAGATCGTAGACCAGTTGAAGCGCGTCGCGCGGGGTAAGGTCGTCGGGCACGACCTCCTCCAGCCGCGCTTCGACATCCGACTGTTTCACAGGGGACGCGGGGGCCGGCGTCGGCGCGGCCGAGAACAGCGGCAGATCGTCGATCAGCGTCGTCTGCTTGCCCCCCTCGCGCTCTCCTTCCTCCAGCGCTTCCAGCACCACGCGGGCCCGTTCGACCACCGGATGCGGTAGCCCGGCAAGGCGCGCGACCTGCACCCCGTAGGACCGATCGGCCGAGCCGCGCTTGACCTCGTGCAGGAAGATCACGTCGCCCTGCCACTCCTTCACCGCGACCGTCGCGTTTCGCACGCCGTCCAGCCGGTCGGCGAGGCGCGTCAGTTCGTGGTAGTGCGTGGCGAACAGCCCGCGCGCCCGGTTCACGTCGTGCAGGTGCTCGAGCGTCGCCCACGCGATGGACAGGCCGTCATACGTGGCCGTGCCGCGCCCGATCTCGTCCAGGATCACCAGCGCCCGGTCGTCCGCCTGGTTCAGGATTGCCGCCGTCTCGACCATCTCGACCATGAAGGTCGACCGCCCACGGGCCAGGTCGTCCGATGCGCCAACGCGGCTGAATACCTGCGAGACGAGCCCGATATGCGCCGACTTCGCCGGCACGAACGACCCCATCTGTGCGATCAGCGCGATCAGCGCGTTCTGCCGCAGGAACGTCGACTTGCCGGCCATGTTCGGGCCTGTCACAAGCCACATCGTCGCGCCGGACGCCTCGGCGGACAGATCGCAGTCGTTGGCGATGAACGGCGCGCCGCCCTGCCGGCGCAGGGCCTGTTCCACGACCGGGTGACGTCCGCCCGCCACGTCGAACGCGCGGCTCTCGTCCACCTTGGGCCGCGCCCAGCCTTCGTCGCGCGCGATGACGGCGAGGGCGGCGGCAAGGTCAATCTCGGCCAGCGCACGTGCAGCGTCGCCGACGCGGTCGGCACAGTCGAGGATGCGGGTGCGCAGGTCCTCGAACAGCCGTTTCTCGATCTCCAGCGCACGGCTGCCGGCGTTGATGATCTTGGTTTCCAATTCGTTCAGCTCCACTGTCGTGAAGCGCACCGCGTTGGCGGTGGTCTGCCGGTGGATGAACGTCTCGTTCAGTGGCGGCGACATCATCTTGTCGGCATGCGTTGACGTTGTCTCGACGAAGTAGCCCAGCACGTTGTTGTGCTTGATCTTGAGCGACCCGATGCTGGTCTGCTCGCAATACTGCGCCTGCATGCCGGCGATCACGCCGCGGCCCTCGTCGCGAAGGGAGCGCGCCTCGTCCAGTTCCTCGTCATAGCCCGGCGCGATGAAGCCGCCGTCCCGGGCCAGAAGCGGCGGCTCCGCCACCAGTGCCTGATCCAGCACGTCGAGCAGGTCCAGATGACCGCCAAGGCTTCCTGTGGCCTCGCTCAGGACCGGCGGCAGGGTCTCTCCTTCCATCCGCTCGACCAACGCCTGTCCTTGTTCCAGACCGTTTCGGATGGCCGTCAGATCACGCGGCCCGCCGCGTTCCAAAGCCAGACGGGACAGCGCGCGGTCCATGTCGGGGGCCTTGCGCAGGGCCTCTCTCAGTTCTTCGGTCAATGCCTGATCCTCGATCAGCACCGACACCGCGTCGAGCCGCGCTCGGACGGTTTCGAGGTCCCGCGACGGGCTGGTCAGCCGCCGTTCCAGCAGACGTGCGCCCGGTGCTGTCACGGTGCGGTCGATGGCACCGAGCAGAGAGCCGTCGCGCCCGCCCGAAAGGCTGCGCGTCAGTTCCAGGTTGCGGCGCGTGGCGGCGTCGATCTGCACCACCCGATCGGCCGCCTCGCGCACCGGCGGGCGGAGGAGGGGCAGCTTGCCCCTCTGCGTGATCTCCAGATACGCGACGATGGCCGCCATCGCCGAAACTTCGGCCCTTCCGAACGCGCCGAAGGCGTCGAGCGAACCGACGCGGAACAGAGACTGCAACCGGTCCTGTCCCGCGGTGCTGTCGAAGCTGGCGCGCGACAGGGGCGTGATCGACGCGCCCATTTCCGTCACGACTCCGGCGAGATCAGCCTCTTTCGCCTCGGAAACGATCACCTCGCGGGGGGCGAGCCGGGCCAGTTCCGGACCCAGCCGCACCGGTGCGCAGCCCATCACGCGGAACTCGCCTGTCGAGATGTCGACCCACGCTAGAGCTGCCTCGTCCCGAACCTCGGCCCAGGCGACGAGGAAGTTGTGCCGCCGCGCTTCGAGCAGCGCATCCTCGGTCAGGGTGCCGGGGGTGACCAATCGCACGACGTCACGCTTCACGACCGATTTAGAGCCGCGCTTCTTCGCCTCTGCCGGGTCCTCCAGCTGCTCGCACACGGCAACGCGGAAGCCCTTGCGGATCAGCGTCAGCAGGTAGCCGTCGGCGGAGTGCACCGGTACACCGCACATCGGGATCTCGTCGCCCAGATGCTTGCCGCGCTTGGTCAGCGCGATGTCCAGCGCCTCGGCCGCGGCCACGGCGTCGTCGAAGAACATCTCGTAGAAGTCGCCCATCCGGTAGAACAGAAGGGCGTTTGGGTAGCCCTGCTTGATCTCCAGATACTGCGCCATCATCGGCGTCACGGCGGATTTCGCGACGGTCATTTCGCCCCCTGCTCGAGCCCTGCGCCAAACTACAAACCCGGCCGCGCCGGCGAAAGGGCGAAACCCGCCATTGCCGTCGGGCCAACGCGGACGTTATGCATCATGGGCTGACGGGGACGGGAGATCGACATGCGCAAGAACAGGTTCACGCCGGAAGAGGCTCTGACCTTCCACATGGAGCCGATGCCGGGCAAGCTGGAGGTTCAGGCGACCGTGCCGATGACCACGCAGCGCGACCTGAGCCTCGCCTATTCCCCCGGTGTCGCAGTTCCCTGCGAACGCATCGCCGCCGATCCCGAACTTGCCTACGACTACACGACCAAGGGCAACCTCGTGGCCGTCATCTCGAACGGCACGGCGGTGCTGGGGCTCGGCAACCTCGGCGCGCTCGGCTCGAAGCCGGTGATGGAGGGCAAGGCGGTGCTCTTCAAGCGCTTCGCCGACGTGAACTCGATCGACATCGAGCTGGACACCGAGGATCCGGACGCCTTCTGCCAGGCGGTGAAGCTGATGGCGCCGACCTTTGGGGGCATCAACCTCGAAGACATCAAGGCGCCCGAGTGCTTCATCATTGAGCAGCGCCTGAAGGAAGAATGCGACATCCCCGTCTTCCACGACGACCAGCACGGTACGGCGGTGATCTGCGCCGCGGGCCTGATTAACGCGCTGCACCTGTCGGGGAAGAAAATCGAGGACGTGAAGATCGTCCTGAACGGGGCAGGGGCCGCCGGCATTGCCTGTATCGAGCTGCTCAAGTCCATGGGTGCCCGGCATGAGAACTGCATCGTCTGCGACACCAAGGGCGTGATCTATCAGGGCCGCACCGAGGGCATGAACCAGTGGAAGTCCGCCCACGCCGTGAAGACCGACCTGCGGACGCTGGAAGAGGCGATGAAGGGGGCGGACGTGTTCCTGGGCGTGAGCGCGAAGGGTGCGGTCACGCAGGAAATGGTCGTCAGCATGGCCGACAAGCCGGTGATCTTCGCCATGGCGAACCCGGACCCCGAGATCACGCCGGAAGAGGCGCAGGAGGTGCGGCCCGACGCCATCGTTGCGACCGGCCGCTCGGACTACCCGAACCAGGTGAACAACGTCTTGGGCTTTCCCTACCTGTTCCGCGGGGCGCTCGACGTCCACGCCCGGGCGATCAACGACGAGATGAAGATCGCCTGCGCCGATGCTTTGGCTGCACTCGCGCGCGAGGATGTGCCGGACGAGGTGGCGATGGCCTACGGCCGCAAGCTGACCTTCGGGCGGGACTACATCATCCCGACCCCGTTCGACCCCCGGCTCATCCACCGCATCCCGCCCGCCGTGGCAAAAGCTGGAATGGACACCGGTGTGGCGCGTCGGCCGATCATCGACATGGAGCGGTACGAGCTTAGCCTGAAAGCGCGGATGGACCCGACGGCCTCGATCCTTCAGGGCATCTATACCCGTGCCCGTGCCGCCCAATCCCGCATGATCTTCGCTGAGGGCGACGACGTGCGGGTGCTGCGCGCCGCCGTCTCCTATCAGCGGTCGGGCTTCGGCAAGGCGCTGGTCGTCGGACGCGAGGCCGACGTGAAGGCAAAGCTCGAGGCCGAGGGCTTGGCCGACGCGGTGCGCGAGATCGAGGTGGTGAACGCCGCGAACACCACGCATCTCGAGACCTACAAGGCGTTCCTGTACGAGCGGCTTCAGCGCAAGGGTTACGACATGCAGGACGTGCACCGGCTGGCCGCGCGCGATCGGCACGTGTTTTCGGCCCTGATGCTGGCGCACGGGCACGGCGACGGGTTGGTGACGGGGGCAACGCGGAAGTCCGGCCACATCCTCGACCTTATCAACCACGTCTTCGACGCGCGGGCCGAGCATGGCGCGGTCGGCATTACGGCGCTTCTGCACAAGGGGCGCATCGTCCTGGTGGCCGACACGCTCGTCCACGAATGGCCTGACGAGACCGACCTCGCCAACATCGCCGAGCGGGGGGCCGAGGTCGCGCGTGGCCTGGGATTGGAGCCTCGCGTAGCATTCGTGAGCTTCTCGACCTTCGGCTATCCGGTCAGCGAGCGGGCCGAGAAGATGCACCGCGCGCCGGCTGTTCTGGACGAGCGCGGCGTCGATTTCGAGTACGAGGGCGAGATGACGGTCGACGTCGCGCTGAACGCCGACGCGATGGCGCACTATCCGTTCTGCCGCCTGAGCGGCCCTGCCAACGTGCTGGTCGTCCCGGCGCGGCACTCGGCCTCGATCTCGGTCAAGCTGATGCAGGAAATGGGCGGCGCGACGGTGATCGGCCCGATCCTGACCGGCGTGAAGAGCCCGATCCAGGTCTGCTCGATCGGCAGCAAGGTGAACGACATCCTGAACATGGCCGCCATCGCCGCGTCGAAGATGGGGTGAGGCGGGCTCGCCGCCTCACCTAACGTCAGACGAAAGGTGCCTCGGGGCCCCAGAGCTCGATGATTCGCTCGTCCCGGCGGCAGCCTTCGCGGTATCTGTCATAGGCGTCCTGCTTGTCGATCCAGCCGAAGCGGGTGATCACCTTGTCGTCGCTCTTGTAGTAATCCTGGTGATACTCCTCGGCGACGTAGAATTCCTGCGCGTCGAGGATTGGCGTCACAACCTCCTGGCCCAGCTCCGCCTCGGCCGTAGCCTTGGCTTCCTCGGCCAGCCGGCGCTCTTCCTCGTTCTCGACGAAGATGGCAGTGCGGTAGCTTTCACCACGATCGCAAAACTGCCCGCCCGCGTCGAGCGGGTCGATGGATCGGAAGAACAGGTCCAGAAGCTGGGCATAGCTCACCACGTCAGGGTCGTACTTGATCTCGACCGCCTCGTAGTGGCCGGTCCCGCCGCGAGATACTTCCTTGTAGGTCGGGTTCTCGGTCCGGCCGCCGGTATAGCCCGAAATGGCTTCCTCGACGCCCTGTACCTTTTCGAAGTCGGCCTCGACGCACCAGAAACAGCCGCCAGCGACGGTGAGGGTTTCCAGTGGCGCGGCGCGTGCGATGCCGGTCTGCGCCGCGAAACCCGCGACGATGGCCGCGGAAAGGGCGAGTGGTCGCAGAGACTTGGCGAATGTCTTCATGTCGGCTCCTCCGTTTGCACTCAACGTGAGGCGTGAGAGCCGACGCGGCAATTCACCCGCGCGTGATCTCACGCAGGTGTCACCCTTGTTTCACGGAAGAAGCCGCCCGCAGACGTGTCCGCAGGCGGCAATAGCTCAGCCCAGCCGACGCTTGCGCGCGGCCAGCAGCTTCAGGCGCAGGGCGTTGAGCTGGATGAAGCCGGCCGCATCCTTCTGATCGTAAGCGCCGGCGTCGTCCTCGAACGTCACGTGCGCCTCGGAATAAAGCGAGTGATCCGACCAGCGGCCCACTGTCCGGACCGAACCCTTGTAAAGCTTTACGCGAACCGTGCCGGTCACGTGTTCCTGGCTGCGATCTATGGCGGCTTGCAGCATCTCGCGCTCGGGTGAGAACCAGAAGCCGTTATAGATCAGCTCGGCGTAGCGCGGCATCAGCTCGTCCTTCAGGTGCGCCGCGCCCCGGTCGAGCGTGATCTGCTCGATCCCCCGGTGCGCTTCCAGCAGGATCGTACCGCCCGGCGTCTCGTAGATGCCGCGGGACTTCATGCCGACGAAGCGGCCCTCGACCAGATCCAGCCGGCCGACACCGTGCTTGCCGCCCAGCTCGTTCAGCTTGGTCAGCAGCGCCGCGGGCGAAAGCGCCTCGCCGTTGATCGAGACGGCGTCGCCCTTCTCGAACCCGATCTCGACGTACTCGGCGCTGTCGGGCGCGTTCTCGGGATGCTCGGTCCGCTGGTAGACGTAGTCCGGTGCTTCCTCGGCCGGGTCCTCCAGTACCTTGCCCTCGGAGGATGTGTGAAGAAGGTTCGCATCAACCGAGAAGGGGGCTTCGCCCCGCTTGTCCTTGGCGATCGGGATCTGGTTCTTCTCGGCGAAGTCGATGAGCTTCGTCCGGCTGGTCAGGTCCCACTCGCGCCACGGCGCGATCACCTTGATGTCCGGGTTCAGCGCATAGGCCGCCAGTTCGAACCGCACCTGGTCGTTCCCCTTGCCGGTCGCGCCGTGCGCCACGGCGTCCGCGCCGGTCTCGGCCGCGATCTCGACCAGCCGCTTCGAAATCAGCGGACGCGCGATCGAGGTGCCCAGAAGGTACAGCCCCTCGTAAAGCGCGTTGGCCCGGAACATCGGGAACACGAAGTCGCGCACGAACTCTTCGCGCAGGTCCTCGATGTAGATGTCGGTCGCACCCATCATCTCGGCCTTCTTGCGCGCCGGCTCGAGCTCTTCGCCCTGACCGAGATCGGCGGTGAAGGTGACGACCTCGCAGCCGTACTCGGTCTGAAGCCACTTCAGGATGATCGAGGTGTCGAGCCCGCCGGAATAGGCAAGAACGACTTTCTTGGGTGCGGACATGCGGGCGGATCCTTCATGTATGAAACGCGCGGCGGATAGCCCTTTTTCGACGCAAGGGCAAGGTCGGGCGCCATGCCGGGGCTTGTGCGGGGAGAGCCACAGGGGCACATGGGACGGATGAGCGATTTTGCCGACACCGCCCTCGCGACCACGGCGCGGATGCGCGCCCTGTTTCCGGCCACCCCGCTTCTGCGGAACGATTACCTGTCGGCGAAGTACGACGCCGACATCTGGCTCAAGCGCGAGGACCTGTCGCCGGTCCGCTCGTACAAGATCCGCGGCGCGTTCAACGCCATGCGAAAGGTGCTGGCCGAGAAGCCGGATCAGACGCTGTTCGTGGCGGCGAGCGCCGGTAACCACGCGCAGGGCATGGCCTTCGTCTGCCGGCACTTCGGCGTGAAGGGCGTGATCTTCATGCCGGTGACCACCCCGCAGCAGAAGATCCACAAGACCCGGACCTTCGGCGGCGACGCGATCGAGGTTCGGCTGGTCGGGGACTATTTCGACGATACGCTGGCCGAGGCGCAGGCGTTCTGCGCTGACGCCGGCGGCCATTTCCTGCCGCCCTTCGACGACCCCTACGTCATCGAGGGCCAGGCGAGCGTCGCGGTCGAGATGCTGGAGGAGCTGGGCGGAGCGCCGGACCTCGTCATCATGCCGGTGGGTGGCGGCGGTCTGTCTTCGGGAATGCGGCTTTATCTCAGGGAAATGGCGCCGCAGACCGAGACGATCTTCGTCGAGCCCGAGGGCGGCGCGAGCCTGACCGCCGCGTTGAAGGCGCAGGAGCCGGTGACGCTGGGCCGGGTCGATACATTCGTGGACGGCGCGGCAGTGGCCCGCATCGGCGAGCGCACGTTCGAGGCCCTGCGCGACGTGCCGCCCGAGGACGTGTTGACCGCGCCCGAGGACCGCATCTGCACCACCATCATCGAGATGCTGAACGTCGAGGGCATCGTGCTGGAACCGGCCGGGGCGCTGTCGCTCGACGTGCTGGATCAGCTGCGCGACCGGATCCGGGGCAAGCGCGTGGTCTGCATCACCTCGGGTGGCAATTTCGATTTCGAGCGTCTGCCCGAGGTGAAGGAGAGGGCGCAGCGCTATTCCGGCGTGAAGAAGTATTTCATCCTGCGCCTGCCGCAGCGCCCGGGCGCGCTGCGAGATTTCCTCGAGATGCTGGGGCCGGGCGACGACATCGCGCGGTTCGAGTACCTCAAGAAGTCGGCCCGCAACTTCGGCTCGGTCCTCATCGGGATCGAGACCGACCGGCCCGAGAACTTCGAGACGCTCTTCGCCCGTCTCGACGCGGCCGAGTTCACGTATCGCGACATCACCGACGACCAGATCCTGGCCGAGTTCCTGATCTAGCGCCGCCGCCCTGCCAGCCGGCGCACGAAGGCGCGGTCGCCCTCGTTGCCCAAACGCTCCGCCGCCTCGCGCAGCGGCATCCAGATGGCGGTATGGCCTTCCTCCATCGGCGGACCGTGGGGACGGACGGGGTGGCCAAGGTAGATGTGGCACAGCTTCTCGGCCCACATGTCGTAGTCCGGCATGAAGACAAAGCGCCGGAAGGCACCCAGGCGGCGGGGGCGGGTCATGCGCCAGCCGGTTTCCTCGAACACCTCGCGGTGCAGGGCCCTCAGCGGGTGTTCGCCCGCGTCCACTCCGCCGCCGGGAAGCTGGAATTCGTCCCGCGGCTCGAGCTGATGGGTCACCAGGATGTCGTGGCCGCGCAAGAGCACGGCATAGACGCCGGGCCGGTGCCGGTACGCCTGTCCGTTCAGGACCGGTTCGCCATACCTCCGGATCATGTCAGCTATCTGCCCCTTGGACCGCGAGTTGTTCTGCCTACGTAGACGCGGTATGCCAATCCGCACGCCGCAAGGAAAGCCCATGACCCTCGGATCCCGTATCGCCTGGGACGATACCATTCTGCCCTTCCAGCTTGACCGCTCGGATATCCGCGGCCGCGTCGCGCGCCTTGACGGTGTGCTCGACGCCGTGCTGGAGCAGCACGATTATCCGCCCGAGATCGAGGCGCTGGTGGCCGAGGCTGCGCTGCTGACCGCGATGATCGGCCAGACCATCAAGTTGCGCTGGAAGCTGTCGCTGCAGATACGCGGCGACGGTCCCGCCCGCCTGATCGCGACCGACTATTACGCTCCGACCAAGGATGGCGCGCCGGCGCGCATCCGCGCCTATGCCAGTTTCGACAAGGACCGGCTGGAGCCGCGCGTGAATCCGTTCGACCAGATCGGGAAGGGCTACTTCGCGATCCTGATCGACCAGGGCCGCGACATGACGCCGTACCAAGGGATCACGCCCATCGCCGGCGGCTCCCTGTCGGCCTGTGCCGAGACCTACTTCGCCCAGTCCGAGCAACTTCCGACCCGCTTCGCGCTGAGCTTCGGCCGATCGACCGAGCGCGGAAGCCCGGAAAGCTGGCGCGCGGGTGGCATCATGCTCCAGCACATGCCGAAGGCGTCTCCCTTCGCCAGCGGTGGCGGTTCGGGCGAGGGCGGGCTGCTTGAGGCGCAGGATATTGTCGACGGCGACGACGAGGAGAACTGGAACCGCGCCAACAAGTTGCTCGACACCGTCGAGGAGATGGAACTGGTGGGCCCGTCGGTGCACCCCACCGACCTTCTGGTTCGGCTGTTCCACGAAGAGACGCCGCGCATATTCGACTCCCAGCGCGTCGAGTTCGGCTGCACCTGTTCCGCGGATCGCGTGCGCCAGAGCCTGTCGATCTATTCGTCCAAGGACATCGGCACGATGACGACGGACGAGGGCATCGTGACCGCAGACTGCCAGTTCTGTGGCGCGCACTACGAATTCGATCCCCGGACCCTCGGGTTCGAGGCGGACGTTCCTCCCGATGACGGCGAGTGACGTTCGGAACCGATTGCTGGACGCCGTGTCCCGCGCAAGCGGGGCATCCTCGGACTACGACCTGAACCCGAACGTCGTGCTTCCCGCGGGCCGCGTATTGCGGCCGGCGGGTGTTCTTGTGCCTTTCGTGGTCGAGGACGGCGAGGTGCGGGTGGTGCTGACGAAACGCTCGTCGGCGCTGAAGCACCATCCGGGACAGGTGGCCTTTCCGGGCGGTAAGGTCGACGCTGGCGACGACGGCCCCGTGGGCGCGGCGCTTCGCGAGGCGGAAGAGGAAGTCGGCCTGCCCCGCGAGTCGGTCGAGGTCCTGGGCGAGCTGCCGTCGCACGAGACGGTCACCGGCTTCCGCGTCACCCCGGTGCTGGGCTGGATCGAGCGCCCCTTCATCCCGCGCCCAGAGCCGGGAGAGGTGGAAGAGGTCTTCACCGTTCCCTTCGATCACCTTGCGGATCCGTCCCGCTACACGATCCAGTCCCGCCGCTGGCGGGGGATGCACCGCTTCTACTACGCTTTGCCGTTCGGGCCTTACTATGTTTGGGGGGCGACCGCGCGGATGCTGCGTGGGTTGTGCGAAAGGCTGGCCCAGTGACGCGGATTGCGGCCGAGTGGGTGACGCGCCCTCAGACGCGCCGCGTGATGCAGGCGCTGGGGCAGGGCAGGCATCAGGCGTTCTTCGTCGGCGGCTGCGTGCGCAACGCGCTGATCGATGCGCCGGTCGACGACATCGACATCTCGACCGATGCCCGTCCTGAACGGGTGATCGAGCTGGCCGAGGCGGCGAAGCTGAAGGCCGTGCCAACCGGGATCGAGCACGGCACGATCACTGTCGTCTCGGGCGGCATCCCGCACGAGGTCACGACGTTCCGCAAGGACGTCGAGACGTTTGGCCGGCATGCCGTGGTGGCCTTTTCCACCGACATCGAGGACGACGCCCGCCGCCGCGACTTCACGATGAACGCGCTTTACGCCGATGCCGAAGGGCGGCTGCACGACCCGCTCGACGGCCTGCCCGATCTGCGCGCCCGGCACGTTCGTTTCATCGACGACCCCGAGCAGCGGATCCGCGAGGATTACCTGCGGATTCTGCGCTTCTTCCGCTTCCACGCCTGGTACGGCGATCCGGCCGAGGGGCTGAACGCAGAAGGCCTCGCCGCCGCCGCCGCTCTCGCCGACGGGCTCGAGACCCTCTCGCGCGAACGGGTGGGGGCGGAGACGAAGAAGCTTCTTTCCGCACCGGATCCCTCGCCCGCCGTGGCCGCGATGGCGCAGGCGCCGATCCTGTTTCACGTTCTGCCGGGCGCCGATGCCGAGCGGTTGCCGGTGCTGGTTCACCTTGAACAGGCAGCCGGCGTCGCGCCGGATCCGATCCGCCGCCTCGCACTGCTGGGAGGACAGGAGATCCCGGACCGGCTGCGCCTGTCCAAGGCCGAGGGCAAGCGCCTGCACCTTCTGCGCGACGGGATCGGAAGTGAGGCGGGCACGGCCGAGCTCGCCTATCGCCAAGGACCTGAAGCGGCGCGCGACATCGAGCTTCTGCGCGCCGCGACGTTCGAGGCGCCGCTGCCTGCGGCTCTGGAAGACGACATCGCTGCCGGGGCCAAGGCGGTTTTCCCTGTAAAGGCCGCCGACCTGATGCCGCGCTACCACGGCCCCGAGCTTGGCCGGAAGCTGGCCGAGCTCGAGCGGCGCTGGATCGCGTCGCGCTTCACGCTGGACCGCGACGCTCTTCTGGGTTGACGTTCCGGCCCGTCCGGAGGAGCGTCCGGCGTAATCGCCCGAAAGCCGCTCTTATGTCCTACGACCTCCTTCTCAGCCTCGTGACGCTCGCCGCGGCTGCCACGCTCGCGCCGGGGCCGAATAACGCGCTCGTCGCCAGTTCCAGCGCGACGTTCGGATTGCGCCGCACCGCGCCGCACATCGTTGGCATCGTCATTGGCTTTCCGCTGATGATGCTGATCGTCGGTCTGACGCTGGGCGAGGTGTTCCAAAGGTCAGACCTCCTGCGCGAGGGGCTGCGGCTGGTCGGGGCGGCGCTGCTTCTCTGGATCGCGTGGAAACTGTGGAGCGCGGGCGGGCTGTCCGGCTCGGGCGGTCGTGCGCGTCCGTTCACCTTCCTGGAGGCCGCCGGCTTCCAGTGGATCAATCCGAAGGCATGGGCGATGGCGGTGGCCGTAACGGCGCAATTCATCTCTCCGGCCGCGCCCGTGGTGACGGCGGCTGTGATTGCGCTGGTGTTTTCCTGCGTCGGCGGCTTCAGCATATCGACCTGGGCGGTTGCGGGCGCGCTGCTGACACGGTGGCTGAGCACCGAACGGCGACTGAAGCTGTTCAACCGCGTGATGGCGGTGCTCATCGTGCTGAGCGTGGCACTGCTTTTCGTCGGCTGACAACGTGGATCCGCTGTACCTGTTCGTCTTCCTCGGCCTGTTCTCGCCCGGGCCGAACGTCATCCTGCTGACAGCCTCGGGCGCGCGGTTCGGCTTGCGGCGGACCGTGCCGCATATCCTGGGCGTAGCGGCGGGGGTCGGCGTGACCTCGGGGCTGACGGGGTTGGGCATAGGGGCGCTTCTGTTGAGCCTTCCCGCGCTGGAATGGTCCCTGAAGCTGCTGGCGGCCGGTTGGATCGTCTGGATGGCCTACACGCTCGCTACCCGCGCCACGCGGCCCGAGGCAAAGGGCAAGGACCGCCCGTTCAGCTTCGTCGAGGCCGTGCTGTTCCAGTGGGTCAACCCGAAGGTTTGGGCCGTCGCACTGGCCGCCGCCTCGGGGTATTCCGCCGGTCTGGACCCGGCGCACGAGGCGCTGCGCCTCGCGTCGGCATTCTCGGGCATCAACCTATTTGTCTGCCTCTTCTGGACGACGGCCGGCGGGCTGCTCGCCTTCCTGCTGACCACTCCGGCGGCATGGGTGATCTTCCTACGCACGATGGCCCTTGCGCTTGCCCTGTCGGCGGGGGCGGTGTTTTTCTGACGCGAGAGTGCATTGTCTCGGCCCGCGCCTCCCTTAAATTGAGGCGCATGTCAGTTTCGTCCCCGGGCGCCGAGCGCCCCGCCGACCCCAAGCCGGTCGGCCGTCTCAAGCGCCTCGCCGACGTCATCGACGCCTTCCGCCCCGCCGACGGGCCACCCCCGCGCACGCTGTTCGCCTTTTTCCGCTGGACGCTCGCGGGATCGTGGAAGTGGCTTTGGATAGCCGGGGGTCTGTCTGCCGCCGCGGGCACCGCCGAGGTGGTCACGGCCGTCCTGCTGGGCGAGGTCATCGACGCCGCGCTTGCCTCGGGGCCCGCCGAGTTCGTGGCCGAGAACCTGTGGTTCCTCGTCGGCACGGCGCTGTTCTTCCTGGCCCTGCGCCCGATCCTGTTCGGGCTCTCGGCCGGCTCGAACTCGATCATCGTCGCGCCCAATGTGAACCCGCTGGTACTGACGCGCCTGCACCGCTGGACGCTTGGGCAGTCGGTCACTTTCTTCGACGACGACTTTGCGGGGCGTATCGCGCAGAAACAGATGCAGACCAGCCGCGCCATTACGGACGTGGCGAGCGAGGTCATCAACGTCGTCTTCTTCGCGCTGGCCTCGCTGATCGGATCGGCGTTGCTGCTGACGACGATCAACGTCTGGATGGCGCTGGCGCTGGCCGTCTGGGTCGTCGCCTACCTGTCGTTGATCCGCTGGTTCATGCCGCGTGTGCGCCGCCGGTCGATGGCGCGCGCGGCGTCGCGGGCGATGGTGTCGGGGCAGGTCGTGGACACGATCACCAACATCAAGACCGTGAAACTGTTCGCCCACGCCGATCACGAGGATCAGGCGGCCATCGACGCCATCGGCAGCTTCCGCGAGCGCGTCATCGACTTCGGCGTCCTGTCCGCTGGCTTCCGGTTCGCGCTGATGTCGCTGGCCGGCATCCTGCCGGTGCTGCTGGTGGGGGGGACGCTTGCGCTTTGGGCGAACGGTGCGGCCACGCCGGGCGACATTGCGGCGGCGGGAGCCATTGCGATCCGTATCGCGCAGATGACCGGGTGGGTCAGCTTCACGCTCATGGCGATTTACGCCAACGTGGGCGAGGTCGAGGACGGGATGAACACCCTCACCCCGCCGCACACCCTGACCGACAAACCCGATGCGGTGGAATTGAGCCAGGGGGGCGATGTCCGCTTCGACCGCGTGAGCTTCGCCTACGGCCGGCAGAGCGGCGGTGTGCAGAACATCGACCTGACGATCCGGCAGGGTGAGAAGCTGGGCATCGTCGGCGCCTCGGGCGCGGGAAAGTCCACGCTCGTGGCGCTGCTTCTGCGGCTTTACGATCCCGAGGAGGGGACGGTGTCCATTGCCGGGCACAGCGTCGGGGACGTCACGCAGGAAAGCCTGCGCCGCAGGATCGGGATGGTCACGCAGGAAACCGCGATGTTCAACCGCTCGGCCCGCGACAACATTCGCTATGGTCGCCCCAACGCCACCGAGGACGAGATGGTCGCCGCCGCCAAGAAGGCCGAGGCGCACGACTTCATCCTGGACCTCGTCGATTTCAAGGGGCGCACCGGCTATGACGCGCACCTGGGCGAACGGGGCGTGAAGCTGTCGGGCGGGCAGCGCCAGCGCATCGCCTTGGCCCGCGCCATCCTGAAGGACGCGCCGATCCTGGTGCTGGACGAAGCGACGAGCGCGCTGGATTCCGAGGTCGAGGCCTCGATCCAGGCAGCGCTCGACCGGGTGATGGAGGGCAAGACCGTGTTGGCCATCGCGCACCGGCTGTCGACCATCGCGCGCATGGATCGGATCATCGTGCTCGAAGACGGTCACATCGTCGAGCAGGGCACACACGACGACCTTCTGGCGCAGGAAGGTGTCTATGCCCGCTACTGGCACCGGCAGTCGGGCGGATTCATCAACTTTCAGGACGCCGCGGAGTAGGCTCTGGACCCTCCGCCCGTTCCGCGCGATCAGACGCTCATGACCCAGCACTTTATCGAACGCCTCGGACACCGGGGCGACGGCATCGCCTCCGGCCCTGTCTTCGCCGCCCGCACCCTGCCGGGCGAAGTGGTGGAGGGCGAGCCAGAGGACGGCCGCATCGCCGCCTCGCGCATCGTCACGCCCTCGCCTGACCGCGTCGCGCCGCCCTGCGTGCACTACAAGGCATGCGGCGGGTGTGCGTTGCAGCACGCCTCCGACACGTTCGTGGCTGACTGGAAGGCTTCGGTCGTGCGCGCGGCGCTCGCGGCGCAGGGTCTCGACGCCCCGGTCCGCCGCATCGCAACCTCGCCGCCCAACAGCCGCCGCCGCGCCGCACTTTCGGGCCGCCGGACGAAGAAGGGGGCGCTGGTCGGTCTCCATGCCCGCGCGTCGGACACGATCACAGCGATAACCGAATGCCACCTGCTGCACCCGTCCATCCTCGCCGCGTTGCCGGCGCTGGAGGAACTCACGGCGCTGGGCGGATCCCGGAAGGGTGAACTGACGTTTCACGTGACGGTGTCCGAGTCCGGGCTCGACATCTCGGCCGCGGGCGGCAAGCCGCTGGACTTGTCACTGCGCGAGGGGCTGGCGCTGTGGTGCGGGACGCACGACATTGCCCGCCTGACGTGGGGCGATGAGACCGTCGCCGCCGCACGCCCGCCGGTGCAGGTTTTCGGCCCGGCGCGCGTCGTGCCGCCGCCGGGCGCGTTCCTTCAGGCAACGGCCGAGGGGCAGGCGGCGCTGACCGCCTCGGTGCGGGACGCGGTGGGGCAGGCTGACCATGTGCTCGACCTGTTCGCGGGCTGCGGCACCTTTGCCCTGCCGCTGGCCGAGCGGGCCGAAGTACACGCGGTCGAGGGGGCGCGGGCCATGCTCGATGCACTCGATCACGGCTGGCGCCACGCCTCGGGTCTGCGCAGCGTGACGACCGAGGCGCGCGACCTGTTTCGCCGCCCGCTTCTGCCCGAAGAGCTGAAGCGCTTCGACGCCGTCGTCATCGACCCGCCCCGTGCGGGCGCCGAGGCGCAGACCGAGGAACTGGCGCAGTCAGACGTCAAAGTGATCGCCGCCGTGTCCTGCAATCCGGTCACCTTCGCGCGCGATGCACGCCGATTGGCGGATGCGGGATTCCGCATCGACTGGATTGACGTGGTGGACCAGTTCCGGTGGTCGAGCCATGTCGAGCTTGCGGCGCGTCTCTCGCGGGGCCATATCGCCTGAAACTGACGGGGACGGACATGAACTTCAGGGCCAGGCTCGGCGCTGCGCTGGATACGAAGATCGTGCGCAACGGCATCATCGCGGTGATCATCGTCAACGCGGTGCTGCTGGGGATGGAGACATCGGACAGGATCATGGGCGCGACCGGCCCGCTGATCCCGGTGCTCGATTCGATCTGCCTTCTGATCTTCGTGGCCGAGCTTGCGGCAAAGATCGTAGCCTATGGTCGACGGTTCTTTGCCAGCGGCTGGAACCTGTTCGACTTCGTCATCGTCGGCATCTCGCTCGCGCCCGGCGCGCAGACGCTCAGCGTGCTTCGGGCATTGCGCATCCTGCGTTTGCTTCGCGTCATCTCGGTCGCGCCGCGCCTGCGCCGGGTGGTCGAGGGGTTCGTCAGCGCGCTGCCGGGCATGGGCTCGGTCTTCCTGCTGATGGCGCTGATCTTCTACATCGGCTCGGTCATGGCGACGAAGCTCTTCGGGCAGAGCTTTCCCCAGTGGTTCGGCACGCTGGGCCAGTCGGCCTATTCGCTGTTCCAGATCATGACGCTCGAGTCGTGGTCCATGGGCATCGTCCGCCCGGTGATGGAAACCTATCCCTACGCCTGGCTGTTCTTCGTGCCGTTCATCCTGCTGACGACCTTCGCAGTGGTGAACCTGCTGGTGGGCCTGATCGTCAACTCGATGCAGGACGCCCACCACGCCGAGGACGTCGAAAGAACCGACACCTACCGCGACGAGGTGCTCAACCGCCTGGCGGCGATCGAGGCGAAGCTGGATGCGCACGAGGATGCGAAACCGGATTCCGTGACGGCGCATCGTCGGGTATAGTCGCCTGCAAAACAAGAGCAGGCAGGACGGCGATGAGATTTCTTCGGGCGCTGGGCCTTCTGGCCCTGGTCGTTACGGTGGCAGGCTGTGGCGGATCGAAATTCCGGACCTATGACGGGCCGGAGGTGACGCGGATCCACGTACTCAAGGGCCAGCGGCAGTTGCTTCTGATGCACGGCCCCTACGCTCTGAAAGCGTACGAGATCGGGCTGGGCTGGGCGCCCGAGGGCGACAAGCAGGTCGAGGGCGACGGGCGCACGCCCGAAGGGCACTACCTGATCGACAAGCGCAACCCGAACAGCAAGTACCACCTTTCGATCGGCATCTCCTATCCCGATCCGCGGGATATGGCCGAGGCGCAGGCGCTGGGCTTCAGCCCCGGCGGCGACATCTTCATTCACGGCCGGGGCCCGAGCTATGAACGCGGCAGCCCGCGCGACTGGACCTGGGGCTGCATCGCCGTCACCGACGACGAGATCGAAGAGATCTATGCCATGGTGAAGGACGGCACGCCGATCTCGATCCACCCGTGAGGGACCGGCGCCATCAGGCGCCCGTGACCAGCGTCCACCAGATCTTGCCGTTGGGCTCCTGGAACCACGCGAAGCCCATGTCGCGCGCGCGGGGGTCGAGGATGATGTCCGCCGTGGCCGGATCGTCCATCCACGCGGCAAGCGTCTGGAGTTCGGTCTCGTAGCTTTCCGAGATGTTCTCGCCCAGCATGTCGCCGCGGTAGCCCACGCGCCGCACCCGGTCGAGCGGGGATGATCCGTCCGAGCCGAAATGCCACGGCCGGTTCTGGATGCTCATGTCGCGTGAATGCGTCGCGGCGGCGGCTGTGAGCTCCGAATCCAGCTCGAGCGGCGGCGCGCCATCCGCCTGGCGCAGCGCGTTGACCGCGTCGAGCATGCGGAACCGCACCTGGTTCTCGTCGGACTGAGAGATCTGGTAAAGCTGCGGCAACGGCTGTCCGTCCGGGCCGAGCTGCGGGGGCGGCGGGGTGGCGCACGCCGCCAATGCCGCAAGCAGCGGCAGGAATAGGGCAATTCTTCGTGTCATGGATGGTTCGTCGTTCCCTCTGGTCGGGAGATGGATACTGGCAATCCTCCGCCGGTTCAAACCCGGTGGCGCCGCGACCGGCGTTTTGATGCCGGGGCGGATTGTCCGGCAACCGGACGCGAAGTAAGTTCGTTGTTGCCCTGTCCCAATCAGCCCGGAGGCATGTCCATGGCCAGTGACACCAAAGGAACCGTCGGCAGGCGCGCGATCCTGGGCGGCGCGACGGCGACCGTTGCACTTCTCGCTGCACCTGCTTTGGCGCAGAGCAGCACCGAGTATCGCCCGACCGCCGGCGACTCCGTCCGCCGCAACGCGTCGAGCTTTCGCGCGCTCGACTGGCAGCCGTATTTCGACGACTTGCGCAACGGCGCCATTCTGGTCGACATCACCTCGCGTGCGCTGCACTTCTGGAACGAGTCCGGCGGTATCTATAAGCTCTATCCCACTTCTGTCCCGATGACCGAGGACTTGACCCGCCGCGGCCGCACCTCGGTCGTGCGCAAGGTCGAGGGACCGGACTGGCGGCCGACACCGTCCATGAAGCAGCGCAACCCGGAATGGCCAGACTACGTCCCGCCGGGGCCCGACAACCCGCTGGGCACGCACGCGCTGTACCTGGGCTGGACGTACTACCGCATCCACGGCACCCACGACACGCGCAAGATCGGCCGCCGATCGTCCAACGGTTGCATCGGGCTCTACAACGAGCACATCGCCGAGCTCTTTGGTCTTGCTCGGTCGGGGACGCAGGTGTTGCTTATTTGACCACGCGGAAGCGGAATCGGAACCTTCGGTCGCTTCGGTGACTTTTCGAGTCGTGCAAGTTGCTGGTTATACAGCTTTTGTACGCTACGATTACTGTACCTGCCGCCGGACGTAGCGGCAGGGCAGCTTACACTGGAGGACAGAATGAAGAAGTTCGCACTCGCCGCCGCCCTCTCGGTCGCCGCCACCTCGGCTTTTGCTGGCGGTCTTGCCGAGCCGGTGATGGAAGCTCCCGTGATTGTCGAGGAAACGCAGTCGGCTTCGGGCGGCTTCGTGGTTCCGCTGCTGGTTCTCGCGGTGGTCGCCGCCGTGGCCGCCAACGGCTGATCGCGGTCATCCACGCAAAAAACAAGGCGGCGGGGCCTGCCCCTGCCGCCTTTATTTTTGGCTCAGGCCGGACGGGCGTCAGCCCATCCAGCCCCTCAGATTGTCCTCGATCACCTTCGACAGCGCCGTAACATGCGCCTCGTCGTCATTGAGGCAGGGAATGTAGGTGAATTCCTCGCCCCCGGCCTCTTCGAAGCTTTCCCGGATCTCTTCGTTGATCTCTTCCAGCGTCTCGACGCAGTCGGCCGAGAACGCGGGCGCCATAATGGCGATGCGCTTCTTCCCGGCTTTCGCCAGCCGCGCGACCTCTTCCACCGTATAAGGCTTCAGCCATTCCTCGGGGCCGAAGCGCGACTGAAAAGTGGTCACGACCCGGTCCTTGTCCCAGCCCAGCTTCTCGCGCAGCAGGCGCGTCGTCTTCTGGCACTGGCAGTGATAGGGGTCGCCTTCCATCAAATAGCGCTCGGGCACGCCGTGGTACGAAGTCACCAGCACGTCCGGCTCGTGGTCCAACTTGGCATAGGCCCGCTGCACCGACTGCGCGAGCGCGTCAATATAGACGGGTTCTTCGTAATAGGCGGGGACAGTGCGCACTGGCGGCTGCCACTTCTCGTCCATCAGCGCGCGGAAGAACTGGTCGTTGGCCGTCGCCGTCGTCGCGCCCGCGTATTGCGGGTAAAGCGGGAAGAACAGGATCTTGCGGCAGCCGGCCTCGGCCATTTCGCGCACTTTCGACTTGGTCGACGGATTGCCGTAGCGCATGCAGAAGTCTACCACGACATCGTCGCCGTACTTCGCCTTCATCGCCGCGGCGATCTTCGCGGTCTGCGACCTGGTGATCGTCATCAGCGGGCTCTCACCAGCCTCTTCGTTCCAGATCGACTTGTACGCCTCACCCGAAGAAAACGGGCGCTTGGTCAGGATCACCAGTTGCAGCAGCGGCTGCCAGATCCAGGGCGAGTAATCGATCACTCGCCGATCCGACAGGAATTCGTTCAGGTAGCGGCGCATCGACCAGTAGTCATAGCCGTCCGGCGTGCCGAGGTTGGCCAGCAGGATGCCCACGCGGGCCGGCTTGATCTTGGGGTGATCGGCGGGCGCGTGGGCCGGCCGCTCGGCCTCGCGCGGCGTGGAGGAGCGCGTCGTCGCGCCCGGGGTCTTCGCATCCAGCATCGACACTTCCGTACCGTTTTCACATGAAACTTCCGGGGGACATAACGGAGTCTGCCGGATTATCAATCGCGGCGGGCCGTCGCATCATCTTCGGCCGGTTTCTCCTCGACTCCCAGCGCATCAGCCAGGCGCTGCTGCGCCGATCCCGGCCGCAGCGGTTTCTGCTGGCTCTCGTCCGGCGCCCACCCTGCCAGGAACACCAGCTCGAAGGTGGCGAGCATGCGGTCGCCGTCGGTGAAGTTCTCTGCATATACGGCCTCACACGCGCCGAACAGCGCGCGAGGCGGGGCGCGCCGATCGCGGGCGGCGAGCGCGTTGGTCTCGCCCATCGCGCGCAGGTCGTGCATCAGGTGCAGCGCCGAGCGATAGCGCACCGGCAGCTTCAGAGAATCCGCCACCGGAAGCGCGAAGCCCGCCCGCTGCAGCAGGCCGCCAAGGTCGCGGATCTCGGCCATCGGAGCCACGCGCGGCGACAGCCCGCCCGTCACCCGCGCCTCGGCCTCGGCCAGCGCGGTTCGCAGTTCCGAAAGGGTCTGTCCGCCGAACATCACGCCCACGAACAGCCCGTCGGGCCGCAGCGCCCGCAGCGCCTGTACCAGTTGCCCCACCGGATCGTTCGCCCAGTGCAGCGACATGGCGTGGACCAGCAGGTCGAGGGATTGTGGGGCCAGGTCCAGGACGTCCGTGTCCTCGACCACCCGGGCCCCCGGCACGGCGTCGCGCCAAAGCTCGGGGTGCCCGGTCACCAACGCGGCGTCGGTGAACGTCCTGTTAACCTCGCTCAGCCTCTCCTGAAGCTCGAGCTTCGCCTCGTCGTGCAGGAACCACGCCGGCTCGTCCATCCGGGCGGCGCGGCGGCGGTGGG
Organism: Tranquillimonas alkanivorans; assembly: GCF_900115595.1. Taxonomy (GTDB): domain Bacteria; phylum Pseudomonadota; class Alphaproteobacteria; order Rhodobacterales; family Rhodobacteraceae; genus Tranquillimonas; species Tranquillimonas alkanivorans. Next base: position 601,758 of record NZ_FOXA01000001.1, on the reverse strand, counting down.
CGGACAGGGCGTGGCGGTCGGTGAGTTCGGGCGGGCGTTGCATCACCGCGCGACATAGGCGGCGGAGGCGCGGATGCAAAGCCTTCTGAACCTGATCTACCCGCACCAGTGCGCGATGTGCGGCACCCTGGTCGAAGGACCGGGCGCGCTGTGCGGTCCGTGCTGGCGCGACACACCCTTCATCCGCGGCCTCGTCTGCGATCTGTGCGGCGCACCGCTGCCCGGCGAGGATCCGGGCCACGGCGTCCACTGCGACGACTGCATGAGTATCGCGCGCCCTTGGTCCCGGGGACGCGCAGCGTTCCTATACCGCGACCGCGCGCGGCGAATGGTCCTGTCCCTGAAGCATGCCGACCGGCTCGACCTCGTGCGGCCCGCCGGACGCTGGCTCGCCTCTGCGGCGGCGCCGGTGCTGCACGAGGGGCAGGCGATCGTGCCGGTCCCGATCCACTGGACCCGCCGCCTGCGTCGCCGGTACAACCAAGCCGCCCTGCTGGCGCTGGCGCTGGCGCGTGTAACAGGCGCGACGCCCCGGCCGCAGGCACTGATGCGCGTGCGACGGACCCCCGTGCAGGACGGCATGACGGTTGGACAGCGGTTCGCGAACCAGGCCGACGTCATCCGCCCGCACCCGCGCCACGGAACCACTTTGGACGGGGCGGACGTGCTGCTGGTGGACGACGTGATGACCTCGGGCGCGACGCTTGCCGCCGCGACCGAGGCGTGCCGCGCCGCAGGTGCGAGCAGCGTTTCGGTCGCGACACTGGCGCGCGTGGTCAAGGATGCCTAGGTTCACGGGAACACCACAAATCCGAGGACCCCATGCCGAAGATCGACATCTACACCTCTCCGACCTGCGGCTTCTGCCACGCTGCGAAGCGACTTCTGAACGAGAAGGGCGCGAGCTTTGCCGAGATCGACGTGTCGCGCGACCCGGACGACCGCAAGGCGATGATGCAGCGCGCCAACGGACGCCACACGGTTCCGCAGATCTTCATCGGCGAGACGCATGTCGGCGGATGCGACGAGCTATACGCGCTGGAACGGGCCGGCAAGCTCGACCAGATGCTCGCCGCCTGAGCCATGCGCGCGGCGCTGATCCAGCTTACCTCGTCGGACGACCCCGAGGCCAATTCGCCGGTTACGCGTGACCACGTGCGCGCGGCGGCCGAGGCAGGGGCCGAGCTGATCCTGACACCGGAAGTCACGAACTGCGTCTCGGCCAGCCGCACCCGCCAGGCGCAGGTGCTGCGCCACGAGGACGACGACCCGACCCTTGCCGCCTTGCGAGAGGATGCGGCGGCGCTCGGGCGATGGTTGCTGATCGGTTCTCTCGCGCTGAAGACGCATGACGCGGACGGGCGCTTCGCCAACCGGTCGTTCCTGATCGGGCCGGACGGAGAAATCTCCGCGCGCTACGACAAGATTCACATGTTCGACGTGCAGGTGTCGGAAAGCGAGACCTACCGCGAATCCGCCGGCTTTCGGCCCGGCACTCGCGCGGTGCTGGCCGACACGCCGCTGGCGAAGATAGGCTTGACCGTGTGCTACGACCTCCGTTTCCCGCACCTCTACCGCGCGCTGGGCAAGGGCGGGGCGCAGATCATCACCGTCCCGGCGGCGTTTTCGCCCGTCACGGGGGCGGCGCACTGGGAAAGCCTGCTGCGCGCCCGCGCCATCGAGACCGGCGCATTCGTTCTGGCCCCCGCCCAGACCGGGGAGCACGCGGCATCGTGGGGCAAACCGCGCAAGACCCACGGCCATTCCCTTGCCGTCGCGCCCTGGGGCGAGGTCATCGCCGACGCGGGCACCGAGCCGGGGGTGACGCTGGTCGACCTGGACCTCGCGCAGGTGGAAGCCGCGCGGCGCAAGGTTCCCTCGCTGACCCATGACAGGCCGTTCGACGGCCCATGAGCCAGCCCAACGACCCGCTCGCCGTCGCGCTGTTCAGCGAAATCTTCATGGCCGACCAATTGGCTCGCACGCGGCTGTCCAAGGCGCTGCCAAAGGGCATGGAGCTCAGCCACTTCTCGGTCCTCAACCACCTCGCCCGGACGGGGGAGAGGAGTCCGGCGCAACTGGCCCGGACGTTTCACGTGACGCGCGGGGCGATGACCAACACGTTGACCAAGCTGGAATGGGCCGGGCACGTGCATGTCCGTCCCGACTGGGACGACGCGCGGCGAAAATTCGTCTCGATCAGCCCGGCTGGGCAGGCCGCGCGCGACGCCGCGATCGAGGCGATCCGCCCGATCATCGAGGACGTCGTCTCCTCCATCGGGGCCGAGAAGGTGCGCGCCGCACTGCGTGTCTTGCGCGAGGTGCGGATGCGCTTCGATCAGGACTGAGCGCGGGGCCGCCAGCGCCCCCGCCGCGGCACCCGCATCGCCACCATCGGCTTGATCAGCGGTGAGCGAAACCGGTCCAGGTCCAGCGCCTCGTGCATGCCTACCGTCTCTTCCCCGTCGATCCGGGTGCGGACCGAGGCGCGGGAGTAGAACGGCGAATCGAGCATGTTGCACACTTGGCGCGGCGCGTATCCGGCATCGGCGCGGGTCGCCCGCCGCACGCGCCACAGCGTTGGCGGCAAGGGCGCGCGCGGCGGCGCCTCGGTGCGTGTGACGCCGCCTTCGGCGTCGAAAGCCAGCGCGGCATTCGCCTCGGTCCCGTCCCGACGCACCGCCTCGTAGAAGCACGTCGCACCCCTCCGGATCGGGAACCGCCCCCACGTCCAGTATGAAAAGTCGTCCTCCAGCGGCCGGGTGCCGAAATTGCCATCCAGGTAGCCGTGCCCGCTCCAGCGGACGCCGTTCATCTCGACTTCCATCCGCGCGGCGGGGGCATAAGGGCGCCAGACATGCGCACCGTCCGGGCTCAGCAGCAGTTCGCGGTCGGTCACCGCTGTTGGCGTCACCGTCACCCGCCCGCGCACCCGCCTCGGAACGGGGGGCGCGCCGCGCTCGTCCAACTCGATCTCGAGCCGCGTGCCGGTCCAGCGCATCGCGCTGGGCCCGATCCGCAGCGTGTCGCGGCTGGTGCTCAGAGCGTCTGCGCCCCGGTCGGTCATGGTGAAGCGCGAGCCCGGCCCGAAGCCGGCTACGTTGAAGCAGCAGTGTTCCTCCGGGCGGCCGCGCCCGGACCAGTGGTACCAGGGCGAGAAGACCGACCCGATGAAGCCGATGATCGTCAGGCCTCGGCTGCCGTCGTCGCTGATCCCGTCGCAGTACCACCAGGCGTAGCCCCCCGGCGGAACGTCGAGGTGGAAGCATGGTCCGTCAGTATCGCCTCGGCCGCGTGCCGCCCTGAGAGTGCCGCCATCGGCACCCCCGCTCCCGGGTGCGCTCCGCCCCCCGCGAGGTATAGGCCCGGAACCCGCGTCCGCGCCGTGGGCCGATTCAGGCCCGCCGTCAGCCCGTGCGGGCTCCGGCCGTAGAGCGATCCGTGGCTCGCCGGGAACAGAGCGTCGAAGTCCTCGGGCCGCGTCAGCGCCGCGCGTCCCGGCTCGGGCGTGAAGGTCAGGCCGCGCGCCGCCAGCGCCCGGAACGTGCGTATCAGACATTTCGGGAACTCCTCTTGCGTCGCGTGCGGCAGCGGCGGCGCGTTCACGATTATCTCGAACCGTTCGGGGGCGGGCGGCGTCAGCCCCGCCCCGCGATCCTGTGCGCAGACATAGATCGCCGGGTCCTCGGGCATCCGGCCGCGCGCGATCGGGTCGAACTCGCTGCGCGGGTCTGCCCCGAACAGCACGTTGTGGTGGGACAGCTCGCGCCCGTGGGGCCGGGCCGCGAAGGTCCAGACGTGCGCCGAAAGGCTGCGCGGCTCCACCTGCTGGCGGGGCACGGCGGGGCGCACGGCCTCGCCGAGCATTCCCTCGACCAGCGCGCGCGGATCGCCGTTGAAGACGAGGTGGGTGCAGGGCAGGCGCTCGTCGCCGGTGTGAACCGCCGCAACGTTGCCGTCCTGCACTTCGATCCGCCGCACCGGCGCACCGTACCGGACGTCGGCGCCCAGTGTCTGAGCCGCGTGTGCGACGGCTTGCGCCAGCGCATGCATCCCGCCCCCGACCCGCCAGACGCCCGCCGCCTCGGCGTGCCCGATCAGCGACAGGAGCGCCGGCGCCTCGTAGGGCGAACCGCCGACATAGGTGGCGTAGCGAGCGAAGAGCTGCCGCAGGCGCGGGTCGTCGAACCGGCGCGCGAGGTGCGAGGCGAGGCTCCGGTGCGGCGCCATCGCGGCCATCAGGCTCGGCGCGCGCATCACCCGCAGGGCCAGCGCGCTCTGCTTCGGTGCGGCGTTGTGCATCATCGGGCGCTCGAACGCCTCGAACAGCCGGCGGGTCTCGGTCGTGAAGCGCCGGAACTGTGCTTCCGCCCGTTCTCCGGCGAAGGCGCGGATGGCGGCAGCGCTCGCCTCGGCATCCGCGAACAGGTCGAGCGTTGTACCGTCCGGCCACCAGTGGCGGGCCAGCACCGGCTCGGGGCGCAAGGTCACATGGTCATCCAGCCTTAGCCCTAGGTCCCGGAAAAGGCCGTCGAACACGCCGCGCAGGGTCAGGACGGTTGGTCCCGCGTCCGCAGCGCCGGCCGCCGTGGGCAGCGTGCGCATCTTGCCGCCCGGTGCGTCCTGCCGTTCCAGAACCGTCACGCGCAGCCCCGCATGGGCGAGCCGCGCGGCGGCGGCGAGCCCGCCGATGCCGGCGCCGATGACGACGATGTGGGGGCGCGAACGGGACATGCGGCGATAGTTGACTCGCACAGGCTCACTGTCCAGTATGATTTACAATATGTGCTGTAAATAGGAGAGCGCGATGAGCCTTCACGCCCGCCTCGAGTCGGCCCTGGACGCTGCGCTCTCTGCCGCCTGCGCGCCCCCCGCGCCGCCGCGCCTCGCCCACGCCATGCGGCACGCGGTCGTTCCCGGGGGCGCCCGCATCCGCCCCACCATCTGCCTCTCGGTCGCCGCGGCCTGCGGCGACGACCGCCCCGCGTTGGCCGACGCCGCCGCAGCCGCGCTCGAGTTGATCCACTGCGCGAGCCTCGTGCATGATGATCTACCATGCTTCGACGACGCCGGCACCCGGCGCGGCAGGCCGTCGGTCCATGCCGCGTATTCCGAGCCGCTGGCGGTACTGACAGGCGACAGCCTGATCGTCGCAGCCTTCGGCACGCTCGCCCGCGCCGCGGCCGAGGCGCCGGATCGGTCGGCGACGCTCGTCACGCTTCTGTCGCGCAACACCGGGATGCCCTTCGGCATCTGCGCGGGGCAGGGGTGGGAGAGCGAGCGCGACATCGACCTCGCCGCCTATCACCGTGCCAAGACCGGCGCGCTGTTCGTCGCCGCCACTCAGATGGGCGCGGCCGCCGCCGGGCAGGAGCCCCAGGCGTGGGAGGATCTGGGGGCGCTGATCGGCGAGGCATTTCAGGTCGCCGACGACCTGCGCGACACGCTCTGCGACGCAGACATGCTGGGCAAGCCGGTCGGACAGGATGACCGACTGGGCCGCCCAAGCGCGGTGTCGGAACTGGGTGTGCAGGGTGCCCTGCGGCGGCTCGACGACATCCTGTCCGGTGCGATTGCTTCCATCCCGTCCTGTCCCGGGGAAGCGCGGCTTGCCGGAATGGTGCGCGCCTATGCCGACCGGCTGGTGCCATCCGCGGCGCAAGGGCGCTGGGCGGTGCCGGGCGAATGACTGCCCGCGCCCGCGACTGGCGGCAGGGCGGAAGAAGACCACGTCGGTCGTTCGTGGGATGGCGCAACCGGCTCCTGTCCTCTCCGTCAGTCCTGTCACGCCTCGGCCGGCTTCCGGTGGTCCGCCACCTCGCACGGCGCGAGGGGGAGGCGCTGTTCGCCATCGTCAGCGGCTTCGTACAGTCACAGGTCCTCGCCGCGCTCGTGGAACTGCGGGTGCTGCACCTGCTCATGGAGGAGACGGCGACGCCGGGGGCATTAGCACCACGCCTGAACCTTCCGCCCGAGCGGTGCCGGGTGCTGTTGCAGGCAGGGGCGGCGCTGGGGCTGCTCGAGCGGACGCGCCGCGGCTATCGGACGTCCCGCCGTGGCGCGGCGCTGGTCGGGGTGCCGGGACTGGAAGCGATGATCCGCCACCACGACGTGCTGTATCGCGATCTGTCCGATCCCGTGGCCCTGTTTCGCGGAGAGAGTGAGACCGAGCTGGCACAGGTCTGGCCATACGTGCTGTCCGGGCAGATGGAGGCCGAAGACGCCGCCCGATACTCGACCCTGATGGCCGAGAGCCAGCGCATGGTGGCGGAGGACACGCTGGATGCCGTGTCCCTTCGCCGCGTCCGGCACCTGATGGACGTGGGCGGCGGGACCGGTGCCTTCCTGCGCGAGGTGGCGCGCCGTCACCCGGGCATGCGCCTGACGCTCTTCGATCTGCCGCAGGTGCTCGAGGCCGCACGCGGGGGCGAATCGGATGTGTCAGGTGAAGTAGACATTGTGGCCGGCGATTTCCGGTCGAACCCGCTGCCGGAAGGGGCAGATGCCATCAGCCTGGGCCGGGTGCTGTACGACCACGACGACCGGACGGTGGCGGCCCTGTTACGCCGCGTGCACGACGCCCTGCCGCCGGGCGGACAGGTGATCGTGTCCGAGCCGATGTCCGGCGGAGCGTGGCCTGAACGGGCGACCGACGTCTATTTCGCCCTTTACACGCTCGCCATGCGAACCGGGCGCACGCGTTCGGCTGACGAAATCGCGACGCACCTGTCGGAGGCCGGTTTCTCCTCCATCCGCTGCCCCAGGGCACGGCGGCCATTCGTCACCCGCGTTGTCACTGCAACGCGCGCCTGACACATCCACAGTTCATTAAAGTTGACATATAAACGTGTCAGGTTAATCTGACATATCAGCGCGGCATGGCCGATCCGGCGGCCCGCGCGTCCCGATGAAGGGAGCCGCACGTGCAGACCACCGCGATCATCCTGAAGGCTCCGTCGGACCTGGCGCTCGACGCGTTGCGCCTGACGCCGCCGGGCGCTGAAGATGTCGTGGTCGAGACGGCGTATTCCGGCATCTCAAGCGGAACGGAGCGGCTGTTCTGGTCCGGCACGATGCCGCCCTTCCCAGGCATGGGCTACCCGCTGGTGCCCGGATACGAAACCGTCGGCGAGGTGGTCGAGGCCGGGCGCGAAAGCGGCCTGAGGCCAGGCGACCACGTCTTCGTGCCCGGCGCCGATTGCTACGACGGCGCGCGCGGCCTGTTCGGCGGCGCGGCCTCCCGCCTTCTCACCGCCGGTGGCCGAGTGACGAAGATCGACTCTGGCCACGGCGAACGGGGCGCGTTGCTGGCCCTCGCCGCGACGGCGCACCATGCCATCGCGGGTCACGCTCTTCCGGAGTTGATCGTCGGACACGGCACGCTGGGCCGGCTGCTCGCCCGCCTGACCGTGGCCAAGGGCGCTCCACCGCCGACGGTGTGGGAGACGAACGCGGTGCGCCGCACGGGCGGCGGCGCGTACCCTGTCATCGCGCCCGAGGACGACGCACGCCGCGACTATGCGGCGATCTGCGACGCCTCTGGCGATGCCGGGCTGCTCGACACGCTTATCGGGCGCATCGCGCGCGGCGGCGAGGTGGTGCTGTCCGGATTTTACCCACAGGCCATCAGCTTCGCCTTCCCGACGGCTTTCCTGAAAGAGGCGCGCCTGCGCGTGGCGGCGGAATGGGCGCCCGAGGACCTGCGCGCGGTGCGCGACTTGGTTGAACGCGGCGCGCTGTCGCTCGCCGGGCTCGTCTCGCACCGCCGGCCGGCGGGTCAGGCGGAAGAGGCCTATCGCACCGCCTTCACCGACCCGGACTGCTTGAAAATGATCCTCGACTGGAAAGGTCACGCATGACGCTCGACGTTCCGAACCTCAAGGACTTCGACGCCCGCCTTCGGGAGGAGGCGCACGAGGACCTCGCCGACATCCAGGCGACCGCACCCGCGAAGAGAACCCAGATCATCGCGATCTACGGCAAGGGCGGAATCGGAAAGTCCTTCACGCTCGCCAACCTCAGCCACATGATGGCCGAGCAGGGCAAGCGTGTGCTGCTGATCGGCTGCGACCCCAAATCCGACACCACGTCCTTACTGTTCGGCGGCAAGGCCTGCCCGACGATCATCGAGACCTCGACCAAGAAGAAGCTCGCGGGCGAAGAGGTGAAGATCGGCGATGTCTGCTTCAAGCGCGGGGGCGTCTTCGCCATGGAGCTGGGCGGACCCGAGGTCGGACGCGGCTGCGGCGGGCGCGGGATCATCCACGGCTTCGAGTTGCTCGAGAAGCTGGGCTTCCACGACTGGGACTTCGACTATGTCCTGCTGGATTTTCTGGGCGACGTGGTCTGCGGCGGCTTCGGTCTGCCAATCGCGCGGGACATGGCGCAGAAGGTGATTTTGGTTGCCTCGAACGATCTGCAAAGCCTCTATGTCGCCAACAACGTCTGCTCGGCGGTCGAGTACTTCCGCAAGCTCGGCGGCAATGTAGGCGTGGCCGGGCTGGTGGTGAACAAGGACGACGGCTCGGGCGAGGCGCAGGCCTTCGCGCGGGCGGTCGACGTGCCGGTGCTGGCCGCGATCCCGCAGGACGACGACCTGCGGAAGAAATCCGCGAACTACCAGATCGTCGGCTCGTCCGCCTCGCGCTGGGGCGACCTGTTCGCCGGTCTGGCCGAGGCCGTAGCGGGCGCGCCGCCGGTTCGTCCGGCGCCGTTGGACCAGGACGGTCTGCTGGGCCTGTTCGACAATGACGAGACCGGCGGAAACGTGGTGCTGGAGCCCGCGACCGACGCCGACATGCGCGGAACGTACGGCTTGCCCAAGCCCTCGCTCGAGGTGATATATGACGAGGCGTGACGGACCCGGGGCAGGGGGGCTGTCTGCCCCCCGCTCGGCTGCGCCGAGCCCCCCCGAGGATATTTCCAGGACCGAAGATGCAGGCCGGCCCGTGGCCGATGCCCCGCAGGACGAACAGGGATGCCATGCCGGCGCGGCCGAAATGCAGGCGGCGGCGCGGGCGGCGGGGCAGTCCGAGGTGCTGGACCGCTATGCACAGGATTATCCACAGGGTCCGCACGACAAGCCGCAATCGATGTGCCCGGCATTCGGCAGCCTGCGCGTCGGGCTGAGGATGCGGCGGGTGGCCACCGTGTTGTCGGGGTCGGCCTGCTGCGTCTATGGCCTGAGCTTCGTGTCCCATTTCTATGGTGCGCGGCGGTCGGTCGGGTACGTGCCGTTCAGTTCGGAAACGCTGGTGACCGGCAAGCTGTTCGAGGACATCCGCGAGGCGGTGCACGACCTCGCGGACCCGGACCGCTATGACGCTGTGGTGGTGACGAACCTTTGCGTGCCCACCGCCTCGGGCGTGCCGTTGCGGCTGTTGCCCGACCAGATCAACGGCGTGCGCATCGTCGGCATCGACGTGCCGGGCTTCGGCGTGCCGACCCATGCCGAGGCGAAGGACGTGCTGGCCGGGGCGATGCTGGCATATGCCCGGAAAGAGGCCGAGGCTGGGCCGGTGCAGAGCCCGGCGCGGGGCCGCGCCGACCGCCCGACCGTGACGCTGCTGGGCGAGATGTTCCCGGCGGACCCGGTGGTGATCGGTCAGATGCTCGCCCCGATGGGGCTGGCCGCCGGGCCTGTGGTGCCGTGCCGCGAGTGGCGGGAGTTATACGCGGCCTTGGACTGCGCTGCGGTGGGGGCGGTGCACCCCTTCTATACCGCCGCCAAGCGCGAACTCGTGGCGGCCGGGCGGCCGGTCGTCGGCTCCGCGCCGGTGGGTGCGGACGGCGCCGCGCACTGGCTGGCCGAGATCGGGACGGCCTGCGGCGTCCCGGCCGAGCGGATTGCGGCGGCTCAGAACGCCTTCGTCCCGGCGGTGCGCGCGGCGCTGGGTGCGGCGCGGGTTGATGGGACGGTGACGCTGTCGGGCTACGAGGGCTCGGAGTTGCTGGTGGCGCGGCTGTTGATCGAAAGCGGGGCGCGGGTGCCATATGTGGGGACCGCCTGTCCGCGGACGCCGGAGTCTGAGTGGGACCGCGACTGGCTGGAGGCGCACGGGGCGCAGGTCGTCTTTCGCGCGTCGCTCGAGGACGACCTGGCGGCGATGGAAGCGGTGGGGCCGGACCTGGCCGTCGGCACCACTCCGGTGGTGCAGCGGGCGAAAGAGCTTGGGCTCCCGGCGCTTTATTTCACGAATTTGATTTCGGCGCGGCCCCTGATGGGCCCGGCGGGGGCCGGATCGCTGGCGCAGGTGGTCAACGCGGCGATCGGCAACCGAGACCGGATGGCCCGGATGCGCGGGTTCTTCGACGGCGTGGGTGAGGGTGACACGGCGGGCGTTTGGGAAGGCGCACCGAACCTGAGGCCGGACTTTCGCAGGCAGCATCAGAAGAAGCTCGACAAGCAGGCGCGGGCGCGCAAGGCGCAGGAGATGATCTGATGGAGCGCCGCGAAAAACGGTCAATCCGTACAATTCCGGGGCAAACGAGTACATTTGCGGCCCGCCGGCGCGGGGGGCGGCCATGCTGATCCAGGACCACGACCGCGCGGGCGGCTACTGGGGCGCTATCTATGCCTTCTGCGCCGTGAAGGGGCTCCAGGTGGTGATCGACGGACCGGTGGGGTGCGAGAACCTGCCGGTGACGAGCGTGCTTCACTACACCGATGCGCTGCCACCGCACGAGCTGCCCATCGTGGTGACCGGCCTCGGCGAGGAGGAGCTGGGCCGGGACGGGACCGAGGGGGCGATGACGCGGGCGTGGAAGACGCTCGACCCGGCGCTGCCGGCGGTCGTCGTCACCGGATCGATCGCCGAGATGATCGGCGGGGGCGTCACGCCACAGGGCACGAACATCCAGCGTTTCCTGCCGCGCACCATCGACGAGGACCAGTGGCAGGCCGCGGACCGGGCGATGACGTGGCTGTTCACCGAGTTCGGCATGACCAAGGGCCGGATGCCGCCCGAGAAGAAACGCGAGGAGGGTGCGGCGCCGCGGGTCAACATCCTGGGCCCGATGTACGGCACGTTCAACATGCCCTCGGACCTGACCGAGATCAGGCGGCTGGTCGAGGGGATCGGCGCCGAGGTCAACATGGTGATGCCGCTGGGCGCGCACCTGGCCGAGATGCGCAACCTCGTGAACGCTGATGTCAACGTGTGCATGTACCGCGAGTTCGGGCGCGGCCTGTCCGAGGCGCTGGGCAAGCCGTACCTGCAGGCGCCCATCGGCGTGGAATCCACGACGCTGTTCCTGCGCAAGCTGGGCGAGATGCTGGGGCTGGACCCCGAGCCGTTCATCACGCGCGAGAAGCACTCGACGCTCAAGCCCGTCTGGGACCTGTGGCGGTCGGTGACGCAGGACTTCTTTGCCACGGCGAGCTTCGGGATCGTCGCGAACGAGACCTATGCCCGGGGCATCCGGCTGTTCCTCGAGGACGATCTGGGCCTGCCCTGTGCCTTCGCGGTGCCGCGCGTGGCGGGTGGCAAGACCAACAACGAAGAGGTGCGTTCGCTGATCGGGCGCGAGCGGCCGCTGATCGTGATGGGCAGCGTCAACGAGAAGATGTACTTGGCCGAGACCCGCGCCGGGCACGGGCCGCAGCCCGCCTTCATCCCGGCGAGTTTTCCCGGCGCCGCCATCCGGAGGGCCACCGGCACTCCCTTCATGGGCTATGCCGGCGCGACCTACCTGTTGCAGGAGGTGTGCAATGGCCTTTTCGACGCGCTGTTTCACGTGCTGCCGCTGGGGTCCGAGATGGACGCGGCCGAGGCGACGCCGGCCACGCTGCGCCGGGACTTCCCGTGGGATCGCGATGCGCAGGCGGCGCTCGACCGGATCGTGTCGCGCCATCCCGTCCTGACCCGGATTTCCGCAGCCAAGACGCTGCGCGACGCCGCCGAACGCGCGGCGCTGGCGCAGGGGGCCGAGCGCGTCGTGCGCGAGACGGTCGAGGCGCTGCATCCGGAAATTTCCGCCGTGCCGGAGGAGCGGCCCGATCACCACCGAGGGAGCGAGACATGAGCGACTTCACCAGCGAGGCCGCGATCCCGGCGCGTGGCCCGAGAGCGCCGCGTACCGAGTTCTGCGTCTATTTCGGCATCATCTTCCTGGCGACGCTTCCGCTCGCCGTCCTGACCTGGGGGCTGAGCGCGCTGAAGAGCGGCAGCCTGACCGACAAGGGGCCGATCGCCCGCGCCTGGAGCCAGGCGCGGATCATCACGCCCATGATCTTCTCGGCCTGACGGCCGGAAGCGGCATTCGCGGGCCTTCAAGGGGGCGCGGATGTACCGGCGGGTCCAAACCGCCGGAACCCGGCCGCGGGGGGTCCGCGGCGTCAGCATGACGATCCGGAGGAGAGTACATGGCTGATCGAACCGACCTGTCGTTCACAGGTCTCACGGACGAGCAGGCGCAGGAATTGCACTCCGTCTACATGAGCGGGCTGTGGCTATTCGTGGCCGTGGCGCTTCTGGCTCATCTGGCGGTGTTCATCTGGCGCCCGTGGTTCTGAACAGGGGGCGGAAGACATGAGCAAGTTCTACAAGATCTGGCTGGTCTTCGACCCGCGCCGCGTTTTCGTGGCGCAGGGCGTTTTCCTGTTCCTGCTGGCGGTGATGATCCATCTCGTCCTGCTCAGCAACCCCAGCTACAACTGGTTCACCATCGCCGCGGCCAAGTACGACCGCGAACTGGCGATACTGGACGAGTGAGCTGCCCGTTCCGGGCGGCCGCGCGCCGCCCGGAGCACTTCATTTCCTGAACGCCGGTCCGCGGGGACGCGCGGGCGACGCAGCGGAGGGCGACGCGATGGCGCTACTCAGTTTCGAACGCAAGTACCGCGTGCCGGGCGGCACGCTTGTCGGAGGCAGCCTGTTCGACTTCTGGGTCGGGCCCTTCTATGTCGGCTTCTTCGGCGTCACGACGATTTTCTTCGCCGTGCTCGGGGCGATCCTGATCTTCTATGGCGCGGCGTTGCAGGGGGTGTGGAACCCCTGGCTCATCTCGATCAACCCGCCCCCCATTTCCTATGGCCTGAGCCCCGCCCCGATCGAGGAGGGGGGGCTTTGGCAGATCGTCACCATCTGCGCGCATGGCGCCTTCATCTCGTGGGCGCTGCGGCAGGTCGAGATCAGCCGAAAGCTGGGGATGGGTTACCACGTGCCGGTGGCGTTCGGCTTCGCCATCCTGGCCTATACCACGCTGGTGGTGATCCGGCCGGTGCTGATGGGCGCGTGGGGCCACGCCTTCCCGTACGGGATCTGGAGCCACGTCGACTGGGTCAGCTACACCGGGTACCTGTACGGCAACTTCCACTACAACCCGGCGCACATGATCGCGGTGACGTTCTTCTTCACCACGTGCCTGGCGCTTGCGCTACACGGCGCGCTCGTCCTGTCGGCGGCCAACCCCGAGAAGGGGAAGGAGATGCGCACGCCCGACCACGAGGACACGTTCTTCCGCGACTACATCGGCTATTCCATCGGGCCGCTGGGTATCCACCGGCTGGGCCTGCTTCTGGCGCTGAACGCCGGGTTCTGGAGCGCGGTGTGCATCGTCATCTCGGGCACCGTCTGGTTCGACCAGTGGATCGTCTGGTGGGACTGGTATCTTCTGTTGCCCTGGTGGGCGGACCTCTGAGGGAGGCGGCGACATGACGACCTATCGCAACATCTTCACGCAGGTGCAGGTGCAGGGCCGCCCCGAGATGGGAATGGTCGAGGACGCCGACCTGCGCGACCGCTCGGTGAACACCGGCTCCTCGCAACTCCTGGGCTGGCTGGGCAACGCGCAACTGGGGCCGATCTACCTTGGTCCCTACGGTGTGGTGTCGCTGGCCACCGGGTTTGTCTGGTTCTTCCTTGTCGGGATCTCGTTCTGGGTGCAGGTGGAATTCAGCCCGGCGCTGTTCCTGCGCGACTTCAACTACCTCGCGCTCGAGCCGCCGGGGCCGGAATACGGGCTGGGCTTCGCCCCGATCTGGGAAGGCGGCCTGTGGCTGATCGCATCGTTCTTCCTGCTGATCTCGGTCCTGGCGTGGTGGATTCGGTCCTATGTGCTGGCGCAGCAGCTGGGCATGGGCAAACACGTGTGCTGGGCCTTCGCCAGCGCGATCTGGCTGTTTCTGGTGCTGGGCCTGATCCGGCCCATCCTGATGGGCGCCTGGTCCGAGGCGGTGCCCTACGGCATCTTCCCGCACCTCGACTGGACCAACCTGTTCTCGCTGACCTACGGCAACCTGTTCTACAATCCGTTCCACGCCCTTTCGATCGTCTTCCTCTACGGCTCGGCGCTGTTGTTCGCGATGCACGGCGCGACGATCCTGGCCGTCAGCCGCTTCGGTGGCGACCGCGAACTCGAGCAGATCGCCGACCGCGGCACGGCGGCCGAGCGGGGGGCGTTGTTCTGGCGCTGGACCATGGGCTTCAACGCCACGTTCGAGGGCATCCACCGCTGGGCCTGGTGGTTCGCCGTCCTCACCACGCTGACGGGCGGGATCGGCATCCTGCTGACCGGCACCGTCGTCGACAACTGGTACGTCTGGGCCCAGGATCATGGCTATGCACCGGAGTTCACCTATGCCCCCGTCCAATGACCCCGCAGACCGCGGCCGCGAGATGAGCGGCAAGTACTGGTACCTCGAGGATCAAAAGCCGAGCCTGCGGATGTGGGCGTTCACGCAGATGACCATCGGCGCGGCCTACGCGGCGGTGGTGGCCTTCGGCGTGATCGCGTTCATCCTGATCCTGGTGGCGCTGTCCGGACTTCTGCCCGAGGACCCGTACGCCGTTCTGGACGCGGGCCGGGCGGTGCTGTCGGCCTGAGGCGTCCGCCCGGCTCAGGCCGGGTAGACGCGGACCGGCGCGCCGAGCGGGACGCGCTCGTACAGGTCGATGATGTCCTGGTTGGTCAGCCGCACGCAGCCCGAGGATACGGCGCGTCCGATGGTCCATGGCTGCGGCGTGCCGTGGATGCGGTAATACGTGTCGCGCCCGTTGCGATAGAGATAGAGCGCCCGCGCACCAAGCGGGTTGTCGGGGCCGCCCGGCACGCCGTCGGCGTAGCGGGCATAGACCTCGGGTTCG
This sequence comes from Tranquillimonas alkanivorans, assembly GCF_900115595.1. Classification (GTDB taxonomy): domain Bacteria; phylum Pseudomonadota; class Alphaproteobacteria; order Rhodobacterales; family Rhodobacteraceae; genus Tranquillimonas; species Tranquillimonas alkanivorans. The sequence goes on along the minus strand of NZ_FOXA01000001.1, from coordinate 586,672 downwards.
CGCCGGATCATGTTCTGCGTCGGCGTCCAGCTGGGCCATTCTTCCTTCCGCTCGATGGTGGCGCGGCCGGTGAAGTTCCGGCCCTCTTCACCCACGGCGACGTGGTACTCGATCGCCTCACCGGGGGCGGTGATCAGGTAGAGATGGAAGAGGTTCGGAAAGACGTGAATGCTGCCGACCTGCGCGTCGCGGCGCACGCGGACGTAGCGGGGGCGCATTTCTTCGAGCGAGGAGTGGGGTTTCGCCACGTTCGCGCGGGCCAGTGAGGGCGCGGCGAGCGCACCTGCTGCGGCTGACAGAAGTACGTGGCGACGTGAGAACATGTTCGACCCCTTCCTTGGCGGCTTCCCCTGGGGCAGGATGCCCCTGCCCATCGCTCGCTGTAAACGCGTAACGGGCGGTTTGGTGCCGCGCGGGTGCTCAACTATTCATGATCGTGCAGGTTTCACCCCTCGGCCGGTGCGCCGAAGATGACGTCGCGGTGCCGGTCGAGGTAGATGCGCAACCAGGGCGTGAACCGGTCGGGGTGGCGCGCGACCTCGTCGGTCAGCGTGTGCATGTCGATCCAGCGCGTCTCCATCACCTCGTCGGGGTCGGGGCGCAGCGGCAGGGCCGCCGGGGCCTGCGCCGTGTAGATATCGACGACCTCGTGTTCGGTCAGGCCGCCGCCCACGTCGGCGCGGTACTCGACCCGGTCGCGGTGTTCGAGCGTCAGGCCGCTTATCCCCAGCTCTTCGCGCAGGCGCCGCGCGGCGCAGTCGGCAGGCGGTTCGTCCCAGTGCGGGTGCGTGCAGCAGGTGTTCGCCCACAGGCCCGGCGTGTGATACTTGCCGAGCGCGCGGCGCTGGATCAGGACGGCGTCGCCGCGCAGCACGAAAACGGAAATCGCCTTGTGCCTCAGGCCGCGTTCGTGGACTTCCAGTTTCTCGACCGGGGTGAGCGTGCCGTCCACCCAGGCGGGGATTGTGTCGGTCAAGCGTAGGTCTCCGGTACCAGCCGCAACAGGTGGGCCGCGTTCTTCAGCCCGATCCTGATATGGGCCATCGGCCGGGCCCTGACCAACTTTTTGTTCATGTACGCCTCGAACGTCAGGCGCTGCACGTCGATGTCGTGGCACAGCGACACGAAGCGTTCCCGCCGCTCGTCCGAGCGGTAATAGGCGTCCTGCATCGAGCGCAGGACGCGGAAGACGGACTTGTGTTCCTTCATGAAAAGCCTGCGGGCGAGGCGCAAGTCGCGGGCGCGCCCCGTGGTCAGCGCCGCCTGCACGGCGGTGGCGGCGACGCGGCCGCCGACCATCGCATAGTAGATGCCTTCCCCCGAACTTGGCGCGACCACCCCGGCGGCGTCGCCCGCAAGCACCACGTCGCCTCCGTTGTCCCAGCGGTCGAGGGGCTTCAGCGGGATGGGCGCGCCTTCCTTCCGGATCGTCTCGCACTCGGACAGGCCCGCGGCGGCGCGCAACGCCGCGGTGGCGGCCTTCAGGTCGATGCCCTGCACGCCGCTGCCCATCCCGACGCTGCACTGTGTGCCGTGCGGGAACACCCAGCCGTAGAAATCGGGACTGATGCGGCCGTCATAGACGACGTCGCAGCGCACGGGGTCGTAGGCGGCGGTATTCGGCGGGGCGGCGACGATCTCGTGATACGCGATGACATAGGGGATGCGGTCGCCGCCCGGCACCTCTTGCTTCGCCACCTGGCTGCGCGCGCCGTCCGCCCCGATGACAAGGCGGGTGGGCAGGCGGCGCTCCTCTCCGCTGACCTTGTCGCGGTAGACGACGGCGGGGCCGGCTTCGCTCCGCTCCATGCGAAGGAAGGTGCCGGTGTGTCGTTCCGCCCCCGCCTGCCCGGCGCGGTCGCGCAGGAACGTGTCGAAATGTTCGCGGTCCACCATACCGACGAAGCCGTTCTCGATCGGGATGTCCACAGCGCGGCCGGTGGGCGAGACCATGCGTGCGGTGCTGATGCGCGCGACGATCTGGCTGTCGGGGATCGCGAAGTCGGCGATCAGGCGCGGGGGGATCGCGCCGCCGCAGGGCTTGATCCGGCCAGCCCTGTCGAGAAGGGCGACCGAGCGCCCGGCCCGGGCCAGATCCTCGGCGGCGGTGGCGCCGGACGGCCCCCCGCCCACGACGACGACATCGAACATGGTCACTCTCCCGGCACGACCTGCGCCGGGAGCACCGGCCGGCGGTCGATGATGCGCGCCGCCATCAGGGCGGCGGCGAGGAACAGCCCGGCTTCCAGACTGAAGACGAGGCCGAAGGCGGTGGCGGTGTCGGTGAGCAGGCGCAGCACGTCCACGGTGGCCGCGCCCAGAAGACCGCCGAAGCCTGCGGCGATGGCCTGCGCCGCGCCCCAGAGGCCCATCCGCGTGCCCTCGCGCGTTTCGCGCCCCTGACCGGCGAGCGCCATCATCGAGCCGATGGCGGCGACGGCGAACACGCCGTTGAAGACGCCGAGCGCGACGGTCGCGGGCACCAGGAACGGCAGGCCCGACTGGCCGAGCGCCGCGATGGTCGTCAGCGCGGCGGCGGAGCCGAGGCATCCCGCCGCGACCCAGTGGCGCAGTGCGCCGATCCGCAGGCCGGTGGCGGCGATGCCGACGGTCAACATCCCGACGAACACCCCGCCGTTCTGCGCACCCGAGAGCGACGTGGACTGGCCTGGGGTAAAGGCGAAGACAAGCCCGGCATACGGTTCGAGGATGAGCTCCTGCATGAAATAGGCGGTCATCGACAGGAACACGAAGAGCGTGAAGTTGCGCGCGCGGCGTTCGGCCCAGACCTCGGCCAGGCCCGCGCGGAACGGCATCGGGTCGGGCCGGCGTTCGGCCCGTACACGACGCTCGATGCCTGCGACGGAGACTGCTGTGAGGAGGACAGCCGCGCCGGTGACGACGGCAACGATCTTGATCAGGAGGGCCGGGGAGTAGGGGTCGAGGATGGCCCCGACCAGCCCCGCCGTGAGCGCGATGCCGAGGATCATCATCAGCCAGGTGATCGTCGCCGCGGCGGCGCGCCGGTGCGGCACGGTCGCCGTGGCGAGGAGGGCGAGCAGAGAGGTCCCGGACGCGCCGACGCCGAGGCCGATCAGCGCGTAGGCCACGACCGACAGGGCCAGTCCGGCGGCGAAGGCAGTCTCCAGCAGCACCACGCCCGCCGCCGCGCCGAGGCCGCCGAGCGCCAGCACCGTCATGCCGCCGACGATGAAGCGGGTGCGCCGGCCGCCGGTGTCGGACAGGAAGCCCCAGTTCGGGCGCGTGATCTGGATGCCGTAATGCAGCGCCACCAGCAGCCCGGGCAGGACGGCCGGAAGGGCCAACTCCACCACCATCAGCCGGTTCAGGGTCGAAGTGGTCAGCACGACGATCGCGCCCAGGCACATCTGCACGAGCCCGAGGCGGACGATGGAGAGCCAGGAGAGGGTCACGGAAGCTCCAGCGTGCGGACGGCGAGCGCGGTCGCCATCATGCCGAGGACGTAAAGCGTCACGCCGGTCGCGTTGTACCAGGGCGCTTTCTCCTCGGGGTCGCGGAGCAGGACGCGCATGCAGACGATCTGCGCCGCCAGCGCACACGCCACGACGGTGGCGTGCGCCGGGCGGGCCCAGACGAGCAGAAGGCACACGACGACCAGTTGCGGCACGGCCATGGTGATGCAGGCGATGCGTGCCGCGACCTCGGGGCCCTTCACCGCCGGAAGCGAGCGGATGCCGGTGGCGCGGTCGCCCGCGACGGCCTTGAAGTCGTTGAGCGTCATGATCCCGTGCGCGCCGAGCGCGTACAGCAACGCGACCGTGCCGACGAAGAACGACGGGGCGCCGGCGGACAGAACGGCCGCGCCGGTGAACCACGGCAGCCCCTCGTAACACAGGCCGACGAGGCCGGGACCCCAGAGGCCGGAACGCTTGAGCCGTAGCGGCGGCGCGGAATAGGCCCAGGCGGCGAGCACCGCCGCGATAGTCGCGCCGAAACCCCAGGGGCCAAGCTGCCAGCCCAGCACGAGGGCCAGCGCAGACATTGCGAGCGCGATGCCGAGACCCCAGCGCGCCGGCATCCGGCCCGAGGGAATCGGGCGGTCGGGTTCGTTGATCGCGTCCACGTGCCGGTCGCACCAGTCGTTGGCCGCTTGGCTCATCCCGCAGACAATCGGACCGGCGAGGACGAGGCCGAGAATGACCAGCGGCCAACCGTTCAGCGGCGCGACGCCGGAGGAGACGACGCCGCAGAAATAGGCCCACATCGGGGGAAACCACGTGATCGGCTTGATTAGCTCCAGCGTGGCGGCCGGGGCGGGCAGGGGACGTGGATGTACAGTCTCTGACACAGTCATGTGTCAACTACACTATACATATACGAGTCGGGCAAGCGCCGAATGTCAGGCCGGCCTTACGCCGCGCGGCGGATGTCGACCCAGATCGGCAGGTGGTCAGACGCCTTGCGGGTCAGCGGCGTCTGCACTACGCCCGAGTCCGTCGCCGTCAGCTCCCCGCCGAGCGCGATGCAGTCGAGCGCCGCCACCGGCGCGGCGGCGTGGAAGCTGCGGCCCGGGCGCATGATCTCGAACCGGCCCTCGAGCGGGCGCAGGCCCATGCCGGCGGCGGACCACTCGTTGAAGTCGCCCGCGATGACGGTGCCGGTGTGCCGGTCGTCGCCCAGATGCGCCCGGATCGCGCGCAACTGGCCCAGCCGGCAGCGGCGGCGCAGGCCCAGGTGCACGCCGACGACGGTGATCTCGCCCAACGCGGCGGCGACGGTCGCGGTGACGGCGCCGCGCGGCTCGATCCCTGTCAGGAAGATCCGCTCGGTATCCAGAATGTCGATGCCCTTGCGCACGAGGATGGCGTTGCCGTGCCAGCCCAGGCTGACGTCATTGATCGACACCGGCGCGGCGCAGAAGCCGGTTTCGTGCTCGACATGGGCGGGAGACAGTACGGTGGGGCGATCGCCCAGCCGCTTGTCGACCTCTTGCAGCACCACGATGTCGGCGTCGAGGTCCGAGATCACGCGGAGGATGCGCCCGGGATCGCGCCGCCAGTCAAGGCCCACGGCCTTGCGGATGTTGTAGCTGGCGAGCCTCAGGTGGCCTTCGGGCTTCGGGGGCGGGCGCATGTCAGAGCAACGGCGCCAGAAGCTTGAACACCGGCGCGGCGACCCGCAGCCACAGCGGCTGCTCGTCCAGCCGGTTCGTCATGACGTAGGCGTGTTCCATGTCCTGCCTCAGCATCTCTTCGACCTCGCGCGCCTGGTCCTCACCATAGAACACGGCGGTTTCCTCGAAGTTCAGTATGCACGACCGGATGTCCATGTTGAGGGTCCCGATCGACACGATGTCGTCGTCCACCAGTGCGACCTTCTGGTGCATGAAGCAGGGCGTGTAGCGCAGGATCTGCACGCCTGCGTCGCGCACCTCGTCGAAATAGGCGAAGGCGGCGATCCACGGCGTCAGCTTGTCATAGACGTGGGGGACCAGAATGCGGATCTCGACTCCGCGCAGCGCGGCGAGCTTGAGCGCCGACAGAAGGTCGGCGGTGGGGACGAAATAGGGTGTTGTCAGCCACAGCCTGCGCCGCGCCACCTGGCACAGCGCGGTGAAATAGAGCGTGCCGATCTCGTGCCCGTCGATGGGACCGCTGCCGATCATCAGGGCGTGGGTGCCCTGGGAATCGTGGTCGGTGTCCCACAGCAGGCCGTCGAGCTGTTCGTGCGCCTGCATGGCCCAGTCGTCGGCGAATATCGCCTGAAGCTGCGACACGACCGGACCGGTGAGGCGAATGTGTGTGTCGCGCCAGGCGCCCGCGTACTCGTTGGCGACGTTCAGCCCGCCGGTGAAGCCGGTGCGCCCATCGACCACGACGCATTTCCGGTGATTGCGGTAGTTCAGCGCGAACCGGCCCAGCAGGCGCGAGGGGCCGCGCGTCGGGTACATCTGGACCCCGGCCTCGGCCAGCGTCCGGCGGTAGCGGCGGGTCAGGAGGAGACAGCCCAGCGGATCGTAGAGCAGGTGCACCCGCACCCCGCGCGCCACCGCGTCGCACAGCGCCGCATGCAGCCGGCGTCCCGTCTCGTCGTCGCGGATGATGTAGAACTGGACAAGGACGTAGTGCCGCGCTTCGGCGATGGCATCGAAGATCGGGTCGTAGGTTTCTTCCGAATCGCGCAGGACGGTCCGGCCGCATCCAGCGACGACGGGGCCGCCGCCGATGGCGGTGAAGGGGGCGAGCCGCTCGGACGCAGCGGACGACTTTGGAAGGCCCTGCGGTCGGCTCCAGGTCTCGGGCGAGACGCGCACAACCTTCCATCGGTCGCGGAAGCGGCTGATGCGGGCGTAGCCGAAGACGTAATAAGCCGGGACGGCGACGAAGGGAAGCGCGACAAGGAAGACCACCCAGCCGACCGCGCCCTGCGGCGTGCGCGCCGTCTGCGATGCGCGAAACGCCGTGTACGCAACCGCCAGCAGCGTTAGCGCCGCAACCAGCGGAACCGAGAACATCCACATGCGTCAGCCGCTCCTACCCCGCGTCGCGCGCTTGCCGCGGGGGCGGTGCGCGCGATCCGGTCTCAGTCGCCCTTGTTGAGCAGACCGTACTTGCGAAGCTTTACATAGAGGCTCTGGCGGCTGAGTCCCAGCATCTCGGCCGCCGCGACGCGATTGTTGCGCGTCAGCTCGACCGCCGTTTCGATGCACATCTTCTCGATCACGTCGGTGGTTTCCGAGACGATGTCCTTCAGCGTGGCAGAGCCGACAAGCTCCATCATCGAGCGCATGCCGTCGTCGCTGAGCGGCACGCCCGGCTGGCGCACGGCATCGACGCGGCTGGCATCGCGCACGACGAAGGCCACGGCGGGCGCGCTGCGGTCGTTGAGGTACGTCGCGGACAGCTCGACCGCGATCTGGCTGCCGTACTCGGTCACGAGCTTCGTGGAATAGAGCCGCATGTGCCCGGCGCGGGCGGCGTTGTCGATCAGCACCTTGAGGTCGACAGACCCGCGCGACAGGAAATCCGCCAGCGACCGGCCCCGCGCACCGGCGGCCTGCGCCACGTCGGCGAGGGCCAGGAACGAGTCGTTCGCGCTGAGGATCATGCCCGCGCGGTCGGTGAACACGATCCCGTCCGCGCCCTTGCTGAACAGCGCGGCAAGGTTGGCGCCCAGCACGTCCGGCACGTCTTGCTGGCCGTCCGATGCCTCCACCCGGCACAGCAGCATACGCTCGCCCGCTGCGCGGAACACCCGCGCCTCCATCGACAGCTTCCGCTCCGACCGCCGCGCCGTGAGGGACACGGTGGTGTGCGCATCAGAGGCCGCGGCGGCGGCCAGGCTTTCCAGGAATTCGCCGCGTCGACGCCCCTCGAACTCCTGCGCGAAGGGGGCGCCGCTCAGCTCGGTCACGTCGCCGCCCAGCATCTTGGCCGCGGGGCGGTTGAGGTCGAGGATGCGGCCGCTTTCGGCCGACACGAAGATCACCGCCTCGTCCGTCGTCTCGAGCAGGACGCGCAGCCGCGTGTCGTAGTCGCGCTGGGCCTCGTAATCCCGCTCGAGCGCCATCTGCGCCTTGACGAGCTGTTGCTGCATCTCGGCGATGGGCTGCAGGTCGCGGCCCAGCATCAGAAGCGCCCCGTCCGGGCCGATGGCATGGAACGAGTAGCGGACGGGGAACTCCCACGCCATGCCGTCGGTGTGGTTGAGTTCGACCGGCCGTACCGCACCTTCGCCGTTGTTGTACTTGGCTAGCTGCGCGTCGAGCTTGGCGACGCTCTCGATGGTCAGGAACTCGCGAATGTCGCGGCCTTCCCAGTGGTCGAGCCGGCCGTAAGCGGCGTGGCCCGGGTTCACAAGCACCGACAGCACGCGCCCCATGTCCGATATCACGACAGCCACGTCCGCCGTGGCCGAGATGATGTCGCCCAGAAGCTCGGGCGCGATCAGCGGGATGGACCCGCTGGACCAGTATTTGGTGCCTCGCGACGTCACGATGTCTCGCTGCCCGGGATCGGCCGTATGTTCATCGTCTAATGCCTTTCGGCGGAGGACAGATCCGTTGTCGGACCCGTCAAGCCGCAGAGCCTGAGCGCCTGGTCAGGGTCGTTGCAAATGTGATCTGCACCGGTCGTCGTTTTCGCACCACTGCTATCGCTCACGGCGCAGCCGCCCACGACCACGGGAACCGGGGACGGCATCGCCTTGCGGATCTTGTCTATCATGTCGTTGAGGAAAACAAGACTTTCGGTGTGGCTGGCCGACACCATGACCGCGTCGAAGCGAATCGTCCGCGCCAGCGCCGCAACCTCGGCCGGGGCCTGGCCGAGCGACAGCCGCACCGACACGCCCCGCCGCCGAAGCTGCCCGGTCAGCACCATCGCACCCAGCGTGTGATGCGCGTCGGCAACCACCAGCACGCCGGCCACCGGGCGGTCGCGGTGTCCCTCGGTTTCGGTCAGGGTGCGGTCGATATCGCGCAGGAGCGATTGCAGCCGGGCCGCGCCGATTGACACCTCGGCAAAGCTCATCCGGTCGTCGCACCACTTCGCGCCCATGCGGCGGGCGACCTCGGGCACGTAGCGTTCGGCCACGTCCTGAAGCGGCACGTGCGCCCGGCGCAGTCGGTCCAGGGCCCGGCCCGGCGCGCCCGGTTCGCGGCTCAGCGCCCCGGCCTCGAGCATGTCGAGAAGATGCACCAGCGGCGCTACGGTACACGCGCGGCGGCCGGCGAGCACCGAAAGCGCCCGCGAGGCTAAAGACTGGACCGGTCGGTTCGGAGCCTCGGGGATCTGGCTTTCTGCTGCGTACGACATCCGTCCCCCTTTGCGCTGGCGAGAGCTGGGCGGGCGCCGGTGCGCCGGCCTGACCCAACAAGTGTCGGCCGGCCGCATTGGTGTTGTCAAAGAAAATTGACACCTGACACACAGGCCCCGTTCCAACGACTTGCCGCTGCGGGTGATTTCGCCTGTATCGGCGCAAAATGCCAGTACCGGCGCAGGCTCTCCGGCGGTTTTACCTGACACGGTGTGTAATCCTGGATTGACACATCCCGAATCCCGAAGCTAACCTTCCCCTGTCGCAACGCCCACCGGAAAGGTCCGTGAAGTGCGCCATCGTCCGACAGTTCCCGGTCCGGTCCCGCCGCTCTACACGCCCGAGCAGCGCCGCCGCCGCGACGCCACCGTCTGGACGCTGGTGCAGGGGGTGCTCGCGCCGCTCCAGTTCGCGGTCTTCGCCGTCTCGCTCGTCCTCGTGCTTCGCTACCTCGCCACCGGCGAAGGCTACGCTGCCGCGACCTGGTCGATCCTGATCAAGACCGGAGTACTCTACGGGATCATGGTAACCGGCGCGATCTGGGAAAAGGCGGTCTTCGGGCGCTACCTGCTTGCCCCGGCCTTCTTCTGGGAAGACGTCGTCAGCTTCGGCGTCATCGCGCTGCACACCGCCTATGTCTGGGCACTGTTCGCGGATGCTCTGACGCCCGCCGGGCTGATGGCGCTCGCGCTGCTGGCTTATGCGGCATACCTCCTCAATGCAGGTCAGTTCCTGTGGAAACTGCGCCGCGCCCGGCTGGACACCGGGGTGCCGGCGTGACCCACATGCCCCCTCCGCCGGCCACGGGCTGCCGCAGCGCCCCGGTCCTGAAGGAGCGCGGCCAGCACGAGGTGTTCTGCGGGCTGACCGGCATCGTCTGGCTGCATCGCAAGATGCAGGACGCCTTCTTCCTCGTCGTCGGCTCGCGCACCTGCGCGCACCTTCTGCAATCCGCCGCCGGCGTGATGATCTTCGCCGAGCCGCGCTTCGGCACCGCGATCCTGGAAGAGCAGGACCTCGCCGGGCTCGCCGACGCGCAGGAGGAACTCGACCGCGAGGTCGCGCGCCTGCTCGCCCGCCGCCCGGACATCCGCCAGCTTTTCCTCGTCGGTTCGTGCCCGTCCGAGGTCATCAAGCTCGACCTCGCCAAGGCGGCACAGCGGCTCTCGGCCCGCCACGCCCCGCACGTGCGCGTGCTCAACTACTCGGGCTCCGGGATCGAGACGACCTTCACCCAGGGCGAGGATGCCTGCCTCGCCGCGATGGTGCCGCAGTTGCCCGAGAAGTCGGCGCGTGAACTGCTTCTCGTCGGCGCGCTTCCGGACGTGGTCGAGGACCAGGCGCTGCGCCTGCTGTCCGACCTTGGCATCGGCCCCGTCCGCTGCCTGCCCGCCCGCCGCGCCGAAGACATGCCTTTGGTGGGCCCGGACACGGTCTTCGCGCTCACCCAGCCCTTCCTGGGCGACACCCACGCCGCGCTCGAACGCCGCGGCGCACGCCACATCCCGGCCCCCTTCCCGTTCGGAGAGGAGGGAACGACCGAGTGGCTGGCCGCGCTGGCCCGCGAGTTCGACGTGCCGGCCGGCCGGTTCGAACAGGTCACCGCCGCCCCACGCGCTCGGGCCCGGCGCGCCGTGGCCGCCGCGGCCGAAACGCTCGCCGGCCGGTCGGTCTTCTTCTTCCCCGACAGCCAGCTCGAGATCCCGCTGGCCCGCTTCCTGACCCGCGAATGCGGAATGGAGGCGATCGAGATCGGCACTCCTTACCTGCACAAGGCGCTGATGGGCCCCGACCTCGACCTGATCGCACCGGGCCCGAACCTGTCCGAGGGGCAGGACGTCGACCGCCAGCTCGACCGCCTGCGCGCCGCACGCCCGGACCTCACGGTCTGCGGCCTCGGCCTCGCCAACCCGCTCGAGGCCGAGGGGCTGGCGACGAAATGGGCTATCGAGCTCGTCTTCACGCCGGTCCACCTCTACGAACAGGTCGGCGACCTCGCCCAGCTCTTCGCCCGGCCCCTGCGCCGCCGGGACCTTCTGAAGCTGGAGGCCGCAGAATGACCCGCCACATCTTCGGTCCTGAAATATCCTGCGGGGGTCCGGGGGTGCAAAACCCCCGGGGGCGGCCGTGAAGCTGTCGGTCTGGACATACGAGGGCCCGCCCCATGTCGGCGCCATGCGCGTGGCGACGGGGATGCGCGGCCTGCACTACGTGCTGCACGCGCCGCAGGGCGACACCTACGCCGACCTGCTGTTCACCATGATCGAGCGGCGCGACCACCGCCCGCCGGTCACCTATACGACGTTCCAGGCCCGCGACCTCGGGTCCGACACGGCCGAGCTTTTCACCACTGCCTGCCACGCCGCATACGAGCGGTTCCGCCCACAGGCGATGATCGTCGGTGCCTCGTGCACAGCGGAGCTGATCCAGGACGATCCCGGCGGGCTGGCGGCGGCGATGGACCTGCCGGTGCCGGTGATCCCGCTCGAGCTGCCGTCCTACCAGCGCAAGGAGAATTTCGGCGCGGACGAGACCTTCTTCCAGCTGGTCCGCCACCTTGCGCGGCCGATGGCGCGGACGCCGGAGGTGACGGCGAACCTGTTCGGTCCGACCGGGCTGGGCTTTAGGCACCGCGACGACATCGACGAGGTGACGCGGCTGCTGTCGGACCTCGGCATCGGCGTGAACGTCTGCGCGCCCATGGGCGCGACGCCTGCCGACCTGGCGCGGCTGGGTGCGGCGCATTTCAACGTGCTGATGTACCCCGAGACGGCCGAGACGGCGGCACGGTGGTGCGAGAGGTCCCTCGGCCAGCCCTTCACCAAGACCGTGCCCATCGGCGTCGGCGCGACCCGCGCCTTCGTGGCCGAGGCGGCGCGGCTGGCCGGGGTCGACGCGCGACTCGACGAGTCGCGGCTGCGTTTACCGTGGTACGCGCGGTCGGTCGATTCGACCTACCTGACCGGCAAGCGCGTGTTCATCTTCGGCGACGGCACCCACGTCGCCGCCGCCGCCCGCATCGCGCGCGACGAGATGGGGTTCGAGGTGGCGGGCCTCGGTTGCTACAACCGCGAATACGCTCGTCCCGTCCGCACGCTGGCCCGCGACCACGGCGTCGAGGCGCTGATCACCGACGATTACCTGGACGTCGAGGCCGAGATCGAGCGGCTCCAGCCCGAGTTGATCCTGGGCACGCAGATGGAGCGTCATATCGGCAAGCGGCTCGGCATCCCCTGCGCCGTCATCTCGGCCCCCGTCCACGTGCAGGACTTCCCGGCGCGGTATTCGCCGCAAATGGGGCTCGAGGGTGCGAACGTGATCTTCGACACCTGGGTGCACCCCCTGGTCATGGGGCTGGAAGAGCACCTTTTGCACATGTTCCGCGAGGATTTCGAGTTCCATGACGCGGCGGGGGCGAGCCATCACGGCCGCACCGCGCGGGCCGGGACCGGGGAGGGGGGGCCAGCCCCCCATGCGCCTGCGGCGCATTCCCCCCGGGATATTTCCGGACCGAAGATGGACCCGGTCTGGGCGCGGGCGGCGGAGGACGAGCTGAGGAAGGTGCCGTTCTTCGTGCGTGGCAAGGCCCGGCGCAACACCGAGGCCTTCGCGGCGGCGCGCGGCCTGTCCGAGATCGGGGTCGAGACACTTTACGAGGCGAAGGCCCGTTATGCGCGATGACGGCCACATCCCCGGTTACCGGATCGCCATCGTCACCCTGGACGCGCACGCGGCGGGGCCGGCGGCGCGGGTGCTTCCCCGGCTGGCCCGGGAGTTCCCCGGTCTGCATGTCAGTGTTCACTCCGCCGCCGAATGGGGCGAGAGTTCCGAGGCGCTGGAACGGGCGAAGGACGCGGTGCGGCACGCGGACATCGTGATCTCGACCCTCCTGTTCCTGGAGGAACACCTGAACGCGATCTTGCCCGACTTGCGGGCCGCGCGGGAGCGGGCGGACGCCTTCGTCGGCATGATCGCCGACCCGCAGATCGTGCGGCTGACGAAGATGGGCGAGCTGGACATGGCACGGCCTGCGGGGCGGGCGGCGCAACTGATCCGACGGCTGCGCGGGACGTCGCGCGGCGGAGGCTCGGGCGCGCGGCAGATGCGCATGCTGCGTCGCCTGCCCCGGCTTCTGCGGTTCATTCCCGGCCGGGCGCAGGACCTGCGGGCCTGGTTCCTGTCGATGCAGTACTGGCTGGGCGGCTCGGACGAGAACGTCGAGCAGCTGATCCGCTTCCTGTTGTCGCGCTATGCCAGCAAGCATGGTTGGCGTGGGGGCGAGGCGAAGGCTCCGGTGGAGCATCCCGAGGTGGGCCTCTATCACCCTGACCTGCCGGAGCGGATCGCGACCTGCGCGGCCGACCTGCCGGGGCCGGAGCGGCCGGTGGCGACGGTCGGGCTGCTGATGCTGCGGTCCTATGTTCTGGCCTCGGACACGGCGCATTACGACGCGGTGATCCGGACGTTCGAGGCGCGCGGCCTTCGCTGCATTCCGGCCTTCGCCGGCGGGCTCGACGGCCGGCCGGCGATCGAGGCGTACTTCCGCAGCGTAGAAGGCGTGGGCATTGACGCGATGGTGTCGCTGACCGGGTTCAGCCTCGTGGGTGGGCCGGCCTACAACGACAGCCCGGCTGCGGTCGAGACGCTGGCGGGGCTCGACGTGCCGTATGTGGCAGCGCATCCGCTGGAGTTCCAGACGCTGGGCCAGTGGGCGGCGAGCCCTGGCGGTCTGGGGCCGGTCGAGACGACGATGCTGATCGCGCTGCCCGAGATCGACGGGGCGACGAACCCCACCGTCTTCGCCGGGCGGCACGGCAGTGACACATGTACCGGCTGCGTGCGCGGCTGCGGCGCGACCGACAGCCGGGCGATGGCGCCATGTCCAGAGCGGGTGGAGGCGCTGGCCGACAAGACCCTGCGGCTGGCCCGGCTGCGGCAATCGAAGGCGGCCGAGCGGAAGACGGCGGTCGTCCTGCACGCGTTCCCGCCCAACGCGGGGGCCGTGGGCACGGCGGCGCACCTTGCAGTGTTCGAGAGCCTGTTCCAGACGCTTCACGCCATGAAGGCCGAGGGCTGGGATCTTGACCCGCCCAAGACGGTCGATGACCTGCGCGCGGCTCTGTTGCAGGGCAACGCGGCGCAGTACGGGCAGGAGGCGAACGTCGCCGCCCGTGTTCCCGCCGACCGGCTGGTGGCCGAGACCCCGTGGCTCGAGGAGATCGAGGCTGCCTGGGGCCCCGCGCCGGGCCGCATCCAGTCGGACGGGCGCGGCGTGTTCGTGCTGGGCGCGCGCTTCGGCAAGGTCTTCGTCGGCGTGCAGCCGGCCTTCGGCTACGAGGGCGACCCTATGCGGCTTCTGTTTGAGCGCGGCTTCGCCCCGACCCACGCCTTCGCAGCCTTCTACCGCTGGATCAGGAACGACTTCGGCGCCGACGTCTGCCTGCACTTCGGCATGCATGGCGCGCTGGAATTCATGCCGGGCCGGCAGGCCGGGGTGGGCGCGTCGGACTGGCCCGACCGGCTGATCGGGGGCGTGCCGAACGTGTACCTTTACGCGGCCAACAACCCCTCGGAAGCGACGCTGGCCAAGCGGCGGGCGAACGCGGTTTGCGTGACGCACCTGACGCCGCCGCTGTCCACCTCGGGGCTCTACAAGGGCCTACTGGACCTGAAAGAGAGCCTGACGCGCTGGCGCGGCCTGCCGGACAGAGAGGATCGCGCCGACCTCGAGGCGCTGATCGCCGCGCAGGCCGAGGCGGTGGACCTGGGCGGCGTCGCCCCGGACGCCCTGTGGCTCACGCTTCTCGAGACGGAGGAGGCGCTGATCCCCGACGGCCTGCATGTCGTCGGCCGCCCGCAGGCGGCCGGGGCGCGGCGCGCCCAGCTCGACCTGATCCCGGGTCTCGACCCCGAGGGGCGCGCGCGGGCCGAGGCACTGCTTGCCGAGGACCACGAGACGCCGGCGCTGCTCCGTGCGCTGGGCGGGCACTATGTCCCGCCGGTGCCGGGGGGCGACCTGAACCGCGGCGCGGACATTCTGCCCACGGGCCGCAACATCCACGCCTTCGACCCGTTCCGCATGCCCACCGCCTTCGCCATGGCGGACGGCGCGAAACAGGCGCGCGCGCTGCTGGCGGCGCATGACGGCCTGCCGCGCACGGTGGCGCTGGTGCTCTGGGGGTCGGACAACATCAAGACCGACGGCGGCCCGATCGCGCAGGCGCTGGCGCTGATGGGCGCGCGGCCGCGCTTCGACGGCTACGGGCGGCTGTGCGGCGCCGATCTGGTGCCGCTGGAGGAACTGGGCCGTCCGCGCATCGACGTTGTGATGACGCTCTCTGGCATATTCCGCGACCTGCTGCCGCTTCAGACCCGCATGCTGGCCGAGGCCGCCTGGAAATGCGCCACCGCCGACGAGCCGGCCGAGATGAACTTCGTCCGCGCCCACGCGCTGGCCTATGCCCAGCAGATGGCCTGTGACGCCGAGACGGCGAGCCTGCGCGTCTTTTCCAACGCCGAAGGGGCGTACGGCTCGAACGTCAACATGCTGGTGGACCAGGGCGCCTTCGCCGAAGAGGACGAACTGGCCGACGCATACGAGGCGCGCAAGTCCTTCGCCTATGGCCGCAGCGGCAGAGCAGAGAAGCAGTCGGCGCTGCTGCAGCGGGCGCTGCGGGACGTGGACCTGGCATATCAGAACCTCGAATCTGTCGAACTGGGGATCACCACCGTCGACCATTACTTCGACACGCTGGGCGGCATCAGCCGCGCCGTGAAGCGGGCGAAGGGGGCGGAGGCGCCGGTGTATATCGGTGACCAGACCCGCGGGCAGGGCAAGGTGCGCACCCTGCAGGACCAGATCGCGCTCGAAACCCGGACACGGAGCCTGAACCCGAAGTGGTTCGAGGGGCAGCTGCGTCACGGCAGCGAGGGGGTGCGCCACATCGAGGCGCAGGTCGCGAATACGCTGGG
The DNA here is from genome assembly GCF_900115595.1 of Tranquillimonas alkanivorans. Taxonomy (GTDB): domain Bacteria; phylum Pseudomonadota; class Alphaproteobacteria; order Rhodobacterales; family Rhodobacteraceae; genus Tranquillimonas; species Tranquillimonas alkanivorans. The sequence continues at coordinate 570,901 of NZ_FOXA01000001.1, read as the reverse complement.
CTGGTCCGCCACCACCGGCAAGGTCGAGCCCTGGGTGTATCAGCGGATCAGCGAGACGTTCGTGCTGGACGACGAGATGCGCCGGCGGCTGGCGTCGCTGAACCCGCAAGCCTCGGCCCGGATGGCGAACCGGCTGCTCGACGCGTCGGACCGTGCCTACTGGACGCCGGACGCCGAAACTCTGGCGGCGCTTCAGGGTGCGGCGGACGAGATCGAGGATCGAGTCGAAGGGATCGCGGCGGAATGACCCGGCGGCCCGCATATCGCGCCCGGCAGGGCTGGGGCCCGACCCCTCGCGCCTGCCGGGGAATTTCCGAGACGAAGATGCGGGGGCGCATGTCCCCGCGGAAAGGAACGGCATGAGCCCCCGCGACGAGATCCCCGCGCTGAGGGGAGAAGACGGCGAGGGGTCGGTGCAGGTGCACCAGGACCCCGGCATGCGGATCGAGGGGGCGAAGGTGTTCTCGGTCTATGGCAAGGGTGGCATCGGGAAGTCGACGACCTCATCGAACCTGTCGGCGGCCTTCACCACGATGGGCAAGCGCGTGCTGCAGATCGGCTGCGATCCCAAGCACGACTCGACCTTCACCCTGACCGGGCAGCTTCAGCCGACGGTGATCGACATCCTCAAGGAGGTCGATTTCCACCCCGAGGAACTGCGCCCCGAGGACTTCGTGACCGAGGGCTGGGGCGGCGTGCAGTGTGTTGAGGCCGGCGGCCCGCCCGCCGGGACCGGCTGCGGGGGCTACGTGGTGGGTCAGACGGTGAAGCTTCTGAAACAGCACCACATGCTCGAGGACACGGACGTGGTGATCTTCGACGTGCTGGGCGACGTGGTCTGCGGCGGGTTTGCCGCACCGTTGCAGCATGCGGACCGGGCGGTGATCGTCACGGCGAACGACTTCGACTCGATTTACGCCATGAACCGCATCATCGCCGCGGTTCAGGCCAAGGCGAAGAATTACGGTGTGCGGCTGGCGGGCTGCGTGGCCAACCGCTCGACCGATACCGACGAGGTCGACCGCTACTGCCGCACCGTGGGCTTCGACCGCGTCGCGCACATGCCCGACATCGACGCGGTCCGCCGGTCGCGGCTCAAGAAGAAGACGCTGTTCGAGATGCCGGACGAGGACGACATCGTCGCGGCGCGGGCGGAGTACGTGCGGCTGGCCAAGACGCTCTGGCGCGGAACCGAGCCGTTGGCGCCCGAGCCGCTGCCCGACCGAGAGATCTTCGAGCTTCTGGGGTTCGACTGATGACGTACGAGGCAACGCGCGAGCGGCTGGAAAACTATTTCGACCGTACCGCCGCGGGCGCGTGGGAGGCGCTGACCTCGGACGCGCCGGTCAGCCGCATCCGCCGTACGGTACGCGCGGGCCGCGAGCGGATGCGCGGGGTGCTGTTGGACATGCTGCCTATGGATCTGCGCGGGGTGCGCGTGCTCGACGCCGGGTGTGGCGCCGGCCGGATGGCGCAGGACCTCGCCGCGCGCGGGGCCGAGGTCGTGGCGGTGGATATCTCGCCCAGCCTTCTGGACGTGGCGGCGCGGCGGACGCCGGCGCGGTTGGCCGGGCGGATCGCGTACCGCGCGGGCGACATGCTGGACCCGGCGCTGGGGCGATTCAATCACGTGGTGGCGATGGACAGCCTGATCCACTACGGCGCGAGCGACATCGGCGCGGCGCTGGCACGGCTGGCGGAGCGTACCGATGGCACAATCGCATTTACCGCCGCGCCGCGCACGCCGCTGCTGACGGCGATGTGGTGGGCCGGCAAGGCCTTCCCGCGCGGCGACCGCTCTCCGGCCATCGTGCCGCACACGCCGGGCCGGGTCGCGGCCGAGCTGCGGCGGGCCGGGTGCGGCCGCACCCTGCGGCCGGGCGAGACGGTGAACAGCGGTTTCTATATCAGCCGCGCCATGGAGCTTCGGGCGTGAGCGGGCCGCTCCCCCTGTCGCGCCTGGCGGTGCGGCTTCTGCCCTTCGCGGATGCGGCGAGCAAGGGGCTGCCGCTGGGCCAGCTTCTGCGGCTGTCGCTGTTCCAGATGTCGGTGGGCATGGCGACGGTGTTGCTTTTGGGCACGCTGAACCGGGTGATGATCGTGGAGCTGTCCCTTCCCGCGATGATCGTGGCCTGCATGATCGCCCTGCCGGTGCTGGTCGCGCCGTTCCGGGCGCTGCTGGGCTTCCGGTCGGACACACATCGCAGCGCCATCGGCTGGAAGCGCGTTCCTTACCTGTGGTTCGGGACGCTGTGGCAGATGGGCGGGCTCGCGCTGATGCCCTTCGCGCTGCTGGTGCTGGCGGGCGACACCGTGCACCGCGTTCCCTTCGCCGGAGAGGTGCTGGCGGCGCTCGCCTTCCTGATGACGGGCCTCGGGTTGCATATGACGCAGACGGCGGGCCTTGCGCTCGCCGGGGACCGGGCGGACGACGCCACGCGGCCGCGCGTGGTGGCGCTGCTCTACGTCATGTTCCTGCTGGGGATGGGCCTCTCGGCGGTCGTCATCGGCTGGCTGCTGCGCGACTTCTCGGCCCTGCGGTTGATCCGCGTGGTGCAGGGCGCGGCGGTGGCGACCGTGGCGCTGAACCTGCTGGCGCTTTGGAAGCAGGAGCGCGTGCGCCCGTTGAGCCGGGCCGAGCGCGACCGCCCCCGACCGAGCTTTGCAAATGCGTGGAGCGACTTTGCAAAGGGCGGCGATGCAGGGCGGCTGCTGGCGGTCGTCTTCCTGGGCACGATGGCGTTCAACATGCAGGACGTGCTGCTTGAGCCCTATGGCGGCGAGATCCTCGGCCTGTCGGTGAGCGCGACGACGCTGATAACCGCACTCTGGGCCGCCGGGGCGCTGACAGGCTTTGCCTGCGCCGCCCGGTGGCTGGCGCGGGGGCTCAGCCCCTACCGCATGGCGGCGCGGGGCATCCTGATCGGCGTGACCGGCTTCTCGGCGGTGATCTTCGCCGACCCGATGCACGCCCCGCCGCTGTTCTTCGCCGGAGCCACGGGCATCGGCATGGGCGGGGGGCTTTTCGCCGTCGCGACGCTGACGGCCGCGATGACCATGCCGGCGGCGGGGGCGGCGGGACGGGGCCTCGCCCTGGGCGCCTGGGGCGCGGCGCAGGCGACCGCGGCGGGTTGCGCCATCGCGCTGGGCGGGCTGGTGCGCGACGGCATGAACGCGCTGGCGCTGTCAGGCGCGCTGGGCGACGCATTGAACACGCCCGCCACCGGATATTCCGCCGTCTATCACATCGAGGTCGCGCTGTTGTTCGCCACGCTCGTCGCGCTGGGCCCTCTGGTGCGGCTGTCGTTTCTTCATCCGCCAACCCACGACACCGGGAAGTTCGGCCTAGCCGACTTTCCGACCTGACCACGGGAGGACACCACAATGGTCGGCGTCACGTTCTTCGGGAATTTCGACCTTGCCAGTCTGGCGATCTGGTCGTTCTGGCTCTTCTTCGCGGTCCTCGTCTACTACCTGCAGACCGAGAACATGCGCGAGGGCTATCCGCTCGAGGACGAGGACGGAAAGCCTGCCGCCAATCCGGGCCTGTGGTCCCTGCCCAGCCCCAAGTCGTTCAAGCTGCCCTTCGGGCGCGGCGAGGTGACCGTGCCGGGCGCCGCGAACGAGGCCGCGCACCGGCGCGAGTCGCTGGCGCTGGCGCGTACCGACGCGGCCTCGGGCTTTCCGTTCGCGCCGACAGGGGACCCGATGAAGGACGGCGTAGGTCCGGCGGCCTGGGTGCCGCGCCGCGACATGCCCGAGCTTGACGGTCACGGGCGGCCCAAGATCCAGCCGATGTCGGCGCACGAGGATTTCTTCGTCTCAGCGGGTTACGACCCCCGCGGCCTGCCGGTGGTGACGAAGGACGACAAGGTCGTCGGCCGCGTCACCGACCTGTGGGTGGACGTGCCCGAAAGCAACGTCCGCTACGTCGAGTACGAGGTCGCGCCGGAATTCGGAAGCGGCACGCGACTGGCGCCGATGACGATGGTGCGGGTCGATCCGCGCTGGGTCGACCTGTTTTCGCTGACGGCGGCCCGCATCGCGGACGCGCCGCAGGTGAAATCCCCCGCGCAGATCACGCTGCTCGAGGAAGAGAAGGTGTCGGCCTGGTACGCCGGCGGCCTGCTCTTTGCCTGAGGAGGAGAGGATGGCCCACGATGACACCGCATTCGAGCCGCTTCCCGGCCTGCCCGAGCGCCCGCCGCGCGGCGAGGTGATCCTGTGGCAGGGTCGTCCCCGAACGCTGCCGCTCGCGCGCGAGGCGCTGTGGCTGGACTGGGTGGCGGGCTACTTCGCCCTGCTCACCGTCTGGCGCGTTGCGGTGTCGGCGTCCGGCCAGCCACTGGCGCAGGCGCTGCTGCACGGCCTGCCGTTCCTGGCACTCGGCGCGGCGGCGTGCGGACTGATCCTGCTGATCGCGTGGGCACAGGCGCGGGCGACGCTCTACACCGTCACGACGGCGCGGGTGGCCATGCGCATCGGCGCGGCGCTGACGCTGACGCTGAACCTGCCGTTCCCGCGCATCGGCGCGGCGGACCTGGCCCTGCGGCGCGACGGGACCGGGACGGTGGCGCTGCGCACGGCCGGGCGCACGAAGCTCAGCTACCTCGTCCTGTGGCCGCACGCGCGACCCTGGCGGATGAAGCGGCCCGAACCGGCGCTGCGCTGCATCCCCGATGCCGAGCGTGTCGCCGGCATCCTGGCGCGCGCGGCCGAGGCGCGGGTTACGCAGCCCGAACTGGCGGTCGCCGCGCGCGGCGGCGCGGTGGCGGCGGAATGAAGGAGGCGGCGATGGAACGGATCGAGGGCGGCCTTTACTACGACGCGGAGCGGCGCGAGATGCAGGCCCGCGACCGCGAGATGATCCCGACGCGGCTCGTGGCGGCGATGGCGGCGCTCGCGCTGTCGGCGGTGGCGCTGGCGGCCTTCGCCGTGGCGACCGACCGGCCGCTGGTGGGCCGACCCCCGGCGGCCCAGGTGGCGCAGGTGGTGAGCTTCCGGCTGGAGGGTGACGGCAACGCGGTGCGGCTGACCGCGCCGGACGGGCGCGTGCTGTTGGACACCGGGCAGGGCGGCTTCGTCGCCGTCGTGGCCGACGGACTGGATCGGGCGCGGCGCGTGCACCGGGTCGCGGGCAATCCGCGGGTCACCCTCACCCGCTTCGACAATGGACGGCTGGCGCTGACCGACCCGGCGACGGGCTGGCGCGCCGAACTGGGCAGCTTCGGCCCCGGCAACCGCGCGGTCTGGGACCGCGTGCTGGCGGAACGGTGAAAGGACGACAGGAATGGGACTGCTGACAAGAGTGACCGAGACCGCGCCCTGCACGGTCGAGGTTTGCCACAAATTCGAGGAACTGAGCGCGCATGTCAGGATCGACAACGGCGCGGTCGTCCATCCCGGTGACAGCGTGCAGGTGCACGGCCGGCCCGTGCTCGCGCCGTTCGGCGAGGCGGTGAAGGAACGCCGCACCGCCACGATCACGCGGGCCAGCGGGCTTGAAAGGCTCTGGACCCGGCTGACGGGCGACCTGGAGTTCATGGAACTCTGCGAATTTTCCTTCTCAGAGGAGGCCACGCTGTGAACGTGCAGACCCCGACCCACACCGCCGACGCCACCACCGTCGAGGAGGGGCTCGCCCTTCAGCAGGAGAAGGCGAAGTTCGACAGCCAGGCGGCGACCGACCTGGCGATGCAGAACACCATCCTCACGCCGCGCTTCTACACCACCGATTTCGACGAGCTCGACGCGATCGACGTCACGCCGGTGCGGCCGCAATGGGATGCCCTGCTCGGGCGGATGAAGGCCGACCCGAACAAGGGCCATTTCCGCAAGACCGAGGACTGGGACCAAATCGATTGGGAGGGGATGGAGCCCGAGCTGAAGAAGGAGTTCCTGGACTTCCTGATCTCGTCGTGCACGGCCGAATTCTCGGGCTGCGTGCTTTACAAGGAGATGAAGCGCCGCGGCAACAACTCCGACATCTGCGAGCTGTTCAGCTACATGAGCCGGGACGAGGCGCGGCACGCCGGCTTCATCAACGACGCCCTGCGCGAGGCGGGCGTTGCCGTGAATCTGGGCTTCCTGACCAAGCAGAAGAAGTACACGTACTTCAGGCCGAAGTTCATCTACTACGCCACTTACCTGTCCGAGAAGATCGGATACGCGCGCTACATCACCATCTACCGGCACTTGGAGGCGCATCCCGAGCATCGCTTCCACCCGATCTTCAAGTGGTTCAAGGAGTGGTGCAACGACGAGTTCAGCCATGGCGAGGCGTTCGCCCTGCTGATGAAAACCGAGCCGAAGATCACGCAATCCTTCACCAACAAACTGTGGATCCGGTTCTTCCTGACCGCCGTCTACGCCACGATGTGGGTGCGCGACCACGCTCGCCCGAAGTTCCACGAGGCGCTGGGCGTCGACATCGACTGGTACGACATGGAGGTGTTCCGCAAGACCTCGGCCATCGCGCGGCAGGTGTTTCCCGTGGAACTCGACATCGACAACCCGCGCTTTCGAAGCGGGCTCGACCGGATGAACCGGGCGTTCCTGGCGATGGACCGCGCGCGCAGGCGCGGCGGCGTCGCCGGCGCGCTGGGGCGGGCGAAGGCAGGAGCGGCGGCGGCACTGGCCTTCGCGCAGCTTTACACCATCCCGGTCAAGCGCAACGAGGTGCCCGAGGATCCGCGGTTGGAGCCCGCGTACTGACGGCGCCGCCGGGCGGCGATTTTTCGACGAAAAATCGCGGCTTCTGGTCGAGGACGGGAGGAAGGAGCGTAAGTGGACAATCCGTGGATCGCCGCGCTGGTCGCCCTGTTCGTCTGGTGGTTCGCCACCGGCGCGATCCTGTGGGCGGTCAAGCGCGCCGACCGGGGCGGTCCGGACGCGCACCTCTACACGCTGCTTTTGTCGCTCCCACTTCTGTTCTTCGGCGTCGTCGCCCTGACCGCGACGCTCGACGGGAGCGGCCCGCGCGAGGTGTATCTGGGCTTTCTGTCGGCGCTGGCGATCTGGGGGTGGATCGAGATCTCGTTCCTGGCCGGGATCGTGACCGGGCCGAACCGGTCGGAGTGCCCGCCGGGCCTGCCGCTGCGGGCGCGCTTCGCCCATGCCTGGGGCATCGTGGCCTATCACGAGGTCCTGCTGACGGCGGCATTGGCGCTGATCGTCTGGCTATCGCGCGAGGCCGCGAACACGGTGGCTCTGTGGACTTTCGTGGTGCTTTACCTTGCCCGGATCTCGGCCAAGCTGAACTTGTTCCTGGGCGTTCCGCGCATCAACGTCGAGTTCCTGCCGCTGCCGCTGTCGCACGTGCCCAGCCATTTCCGTATCGCGCGGCTGAACTGGCTGTTTCCGGTGTCGGTCACGGTGCTCAGCCTGGCGACCTCCTGCTGGCTGGAACGTCTTCATTCCACCGGAGAAGCGCGCTTTGCGCTGCTCGCGGCATTGACGGGCCTGGCGTTGCTGGAGCACTGGCTGATGGTGCTGCCCTTGCCCGACCAGAAGTTGTGGCGTTGGATGATCCCCGCGCCGCGCCCCGACGACGAGATGCTGACAAGAGAGAAGACCCATGGACTTTGACCGCCTCTTCCAGGCCCAGCTCGACGACCTGAAGGCCGAAGGCAACTATCGCATCTTCGCCGATCTCGAGCGCAAGCGCGACGCGTTCCCGCGCGTGACGCGCCACGGCGGCGACGGCCCGAGCGAGGTGACGGTCTGGTGCTCGAACGACTACCTGGGGATGGGTCAGCACCCCGACGTTGTCCGTGCCATGGTCGAGACGGCCGAGATCTGCGGCGCGGGCGCGGGCGGAACGCGCAACATCTCGGGCACGAACCACCATCACCTGCTGCTCGAGGAAGAGCTGGCCGACCTGCACGGCAAGGAGCAGGCGCTGCTGTTCTCATCGGGCTATGTCTCGAACTGGGCGGCGCTGTCCACGCTGGGCGCGCGGCTGCTTAACGCGGTGATCCTGTCGGACGCGCTGAACCACGCCAGCATGATCGAGGGCATCCGCCACTCCCGCGCCGGGAAGGTGATCTGGCGGCACAACGACCCCGAGGACCTGGACCGCAAGCTTGCCGCGCTGCCCGCCGACGCCACGCCCATCGTCGCCTTCGAGTCGGTTTATTCCATGGACGGCGACATCGCCCCCATCGCCGAGATCGTCGAGGTCGCCGAGCGGCACGGCGCGATGACCTATATCGACGAGGTGCACGCCGTCGGCATGTACGGACCCCGCGGCGGCGGCGTGGCCGAGGAACTAGGGCTGATGGACCGCATAACCCTGATCGAGGGCACGCTGGGCAAGGCGTTCGGCTGCTTCGGCGGCTACATCACGGGCTCGGCGGCGCTGTGCGACTTCATCCGCTCGTTCGCGAGCGGCTTCATCTTCACCACCGCACTGCCCCCGGCGGTCGCCGCGGCGGCACGGGCCTCGATCCGGCATCTCAAGACCTCGGATGTCGAGCGGCGGAGCCAGAAGATTCAAGTGGAGAAGCTGCGTGCGCGGCTCGACACGCTGGGCATCCCGCACCTGCCGAACCCGAGCCACATCATCCCGGTTATGATCAAGGATCCGGTCAAGTGCCGGCAGATCAGCGACATCCTGATGGACGCGTGGGGCGTCTATGTGCAGCCTATCAACTACCCGACCGTGCCCAAGGGCACCGAGCGGCTGCGCCTGACGCCCGGCCCGCTGCATTCCGACGACGATATCGAGCACCTCGCGACCGCGCTGAACGCGCTGTGGCGGCAGTGCGCGCTTGCCCGGCAGGTTGCCTGATCTAGTTGAGAAGGCGTCCTGATCCGCGCGCAAAGCGCCGAGAGAGAGACGGTGAAAGGGAGACAGCCATGACGAAGTTCTGGATCGCCTGTGCCACGGCGATGGCCATGTCGGCTCCGGCCTATGCCGAGCAGCACGAGATGGTCGGCGACGCGGCGGCCGGCGAGGAATTGTTTAGCCAGTGTCAGACCTGCCACGTCGTCGTCGACGACGAGGGCAACACGCTTGCCGGGCGCAACGCGCGCACCGGACCGAACCTTTACGGGGTGGTCGGGCGCACCGCCGGCACGGTCGAGGATTTCCGGTACTCGAGCGCAATGGAGGAGGCCGGGGAGGAAGGCCTCGTCTGGACCGCCGAGACCTTCGTTCCCTACGTCCAGGACCCGACCGGCTTCCTGCGCGAGTACCTCGACGACCCGCGCGCGCGGGGCAAGATGTCGTACCGCGTACGGTCCGAGGAGGACGCGCAAAACCTGTTCGCCTATCTCGCCTCGCTCGGGCCCGGGATGGAAGAGGACGCGGCCGCGACCAACTGAGCCGCGACCGATCATTCAGGAGCCGCCGGAGACCTTCGGCGGCTTCTTCGTCTCAATGCGGTCGATGAAGGCGAGGATCTCCTCGGCCACGCGCTCCGGCGCTTCTTCGTGGGCCAGGTGTCCGAGGCCGGGCAGTTCCACGATCTCGCCGTCCTGCACTTTCGCGGCGGCCAGAACGGATGTCGCGGGCGGTACGCTGCGGTCGTTCTCGGCAGTCAAGAACAGGACCGGCGCGCTGATCCGGTCGAGCCGGGACATCAGCCCCTCGACCCGCCACTGAGCCATCATCAAGAGCGTCCCCTCGACATGCGCTCGATCCGCCACGAGCCGGCGGTAGAGCCCGACACCGCGGGGGTCGATTTGAGAGCCGGTCGAGGCGAGCAGGTCGCTCACCCGCTTCTCGGTCGAGGACAGGCGCGCGAACAGGCGCGGCACCAGCGGGTTCATCGCCAGCAGCTTGGCCAGCACGGGAAACAGCCAGCCCGCCAGCCCCTCGAACGTGCCGAGCGCGCCATTCAGGCAGACGACGCTTTTCACCGGCCAGTGCAGGGCCAGTTGCAGGGCGATCGCCCCGCCCGCCGAATGTCCGACGATGTGATGGGGTCGCCAGCCGTTTTCCTCGCACAGGCGGGCAATGTCCTCGGCCATGGGCGCGAGGCCGCAGCGTTGGCGGGTGCCGAGCGATGTGAAACCCTGCCCCGGCAGGTCGGGCGCGACGACGGTGAAGCGGCGCGCGAGCAGGGGTAGAAGATCGCGAAAGCTTTGCGTCGCGCCGCCCGCGCCGTGCAGCAGCAGAAGCACGGGGCCTTCGCCGGCGGCCTGCACGTGCCAGCGGTGCGGGCGGCAGGCGACGAAGCGGGAATGCTCGTTGTTCGGCCAGTCGCGGCCGTCCTTCGCCCAATCCACGCTAGCCGTCCAGCGTTGCCGCAAGCGCGCGGGACATGGTGGCGGCGTCGGCATGTGGCAGCGGCAGGTAATGCGCGTCGAGAGTCCCGGCGAGCGTGCGCAGCGCCGGGGCGGGGCGGCGGCCTGTGTCGATCACTAGCGCAGGCCAGCCGTGCCGGCGCAGCGTCGCCGCGACGCGCTGTGCATCGGCCGAGGCCGCCGCGCGGTCGGGGCGGCCGTCGAGCGAGATGTTGGCCCGACCGTCGGTCAGCAGGGCGAAGGACGGCGTCATGCCGCGGCCGGAGGCCTGCGCGGCGAGTGTGGCGGCGACCTGAAGCCCGGCGGCCAGTGGCGTACCGCCGCCGCCCGGAAGCTCGGCGAGCTGCCGCTTGGTGCTGACGAGCGAGCGGGTGGGCGACAGCAGCACCTCGGCCGATGCGCCGCGGAAGGCGACCAGCGCCACGTGGTCGCGGCGCGAATAGGCTTCGCTCAGCAGAAGCTCCACCGCGCCCTTCGCCTGGGCGAGCCGTGCCATGGCGGCCGATCCGCTGGCGTCGACGACGAAGACGAGCAGGCGGTCGGCATGCTCTTCGTGCCGGCGCAGGCGGATGTCGCGGGGGCGAACGTGGATCGCGCGGTCGTCCTGCGCGTCCCGCCGGCGGATCGTCTGCCATGGCGCGGCGGCGCGCAGGGTGGCGACGATGTCGATGCGGGCGCTGCCGTCGGGCCGGCCCGGCCGCGCGGGCAGGGGACGTCCGCGCCGTCCGCCCTGCTTCGTGCCGCCGCTGCCGGAGCCGCGTGCCATTCGCGCCGCCCGCGCGGCGGAGAGTTGTGCGAGGAGTCCTGGGGGCAGCGCGGCGCGCGCGGCCTCCGTCAGCGTCTCGCTCTGCTTGCCGGAGGCGTCGTCATGCGGGTCACGGTCGTCTTCCGTTTCGGGCTCGCTCGCCGTGCTCGGCGGAGCGTCGTCCTGCGGAGCGGCCTCGGCACGGTGGACCAAGGTGAGTTCGACCGCGACGCGCAGATCCTCCGCCGCCAGGGCGTCACGCCCGGCGTGGGCCGCGTGGGCGCGGGCGGCGGCGAGGGCGGCGAGGGGGGCGCGCAGGCTCGAAATGCCGAGGGCGGTGGAGGCCAGGGTCAGTTCTTGCAGCGCGCCGCTGTCATGCCGCACCTCTGCCAGACGGGCGCGTGCCGCCTGCGCGTCGCGCGCCGGGGGGAGGTCGGCGGGCCGTACGCCGTCGAGGAACACCGCAATGGGCAGCCGGTCGGCCAGCGCGGTGGGCAGGGCCTCCTCGGCCGCGTCGCCCTCGTCCAGCGCCAGAAGGCAGACGGCACGGCGGTCGAGCGCCTGACCGAGCCGTGCGGCGCAGCGGGGTCGGACCCGCTCGGCCATCGGCACGATCAGCGCGGCGTGCGTCGACAGAAGTCCAGGCCGGCGCACGAGGCCTCCCGCCGCCAGCGTTGCGCCAAGATCGGTGCCGCCGGACAGCGCGTCGTCCCCCGCGTCCGGCGGAAGGCGGCGGAGGGGCAGGGGCAGCGCACTGGCCCGGTCGAGCAATGCATCGCGTGTGGGGCCGGAGCGGGCGCGGATCCAAACTCCGCCCAGTCCAAGCGGGTCGATCGCCAGCAGTTCGAGTGCGAGCGCGGCGCGGGCGGCGGGCGAAAGGGGGCTTGTCATTCGGCTGCGGTCCTGAACGCCCCGAACAGCCCGTCGACGGTGCGTGCGACGCGGGCGCCCGATCCGGCCTCGTCCAGCGGGTCGCGGCGCAGACGGTGGCGCAGGGCGGGCGCGGCGACGGCGCGCAGGTGCGCCCGCTCGACCACCGCCGCCCCGTCGAAGGCGGCGAGTGCGCGGGCGGCGCGCAGCAGCGTGAGTTCGCCCCGCAGCCCGTCGGTCCCGAGTGCGAGGCAGAGTTCGGCGCAGTCTCGCAGCGTCTGTTCCGGGGTCTCGATACGCGCCACCGCATCCCGCGCGGTGACGATTCGCCGGCGCAGGCGGGCGTCTTCGGCGTTCCAGGTCTTTGCGAAATCGGCGGGATTGCGTTCGTAGGCGTCGCGTCGGCGAATGACCTCGATACGCTGTTCGACCTCGCGCGGGCTTTCGACCTCGACCGAGAGGCCGAACCGGTCGAGGAGTTGCGGGCGCAGTTCACCCTCTTCCGGGTTGCCCGAGCCGACGAGGACGAATCGCGCCGGGTGGCGGATCGACAGACCCTCCCGCTCGACCACGTTTTCGCCCGATTGCGCCACGTCCAGGAGAAGGTCCACGATGTGATCTTCAAGCAGGTTGACCTCGTCGATATAGAGGTACCCCCGATTTGCGCGCGCCAGCAGGCCCGGCTCGAAGGCCGTTTCGCCCCGGGTCAGGGCGCGTTCGATGTCGAGCGCGCCAGTCACGCGATCCTCGGTCGCGCCAAGCGGCAGGTCGATCACCGGCATGGGGCGCTCTACGCGCCGTTTCGACTTTACCTCGGCCCAGCCCGGGCAGTCGGACAGGCGTGCGCTGTTCACGGGGCAACCTTCGATCTGGTCGATCTTCGGGAGAAGCGCCGCCAGTGCGCGCACGGCGGTGGACTTGCCGGTGCCGCGATCGCCGAAGACGAGCACGCCGCCGATGCGCGGATCGACCGCCGTCAGGATCATCGCCTGCTTCATCTCGTCCTGTCCAACGATTGCCGAGAAGGGGAATGGCTGTGTCATGCGGCATGCCTTTCGTATCGGTGGAGCGGCGAAGCGCCGCCCCAGGTGCCCCGGTCGCCGAGAACGCGGAACCGGGCATAAAGCTCTTCGGAAAACCAGCCGCCCGCGCGCACCGCGCGTACGGCGCGGGCATGCGGCCCGTCGGCGCGGGCGAAGGCGGCCATGCTTTGCGTGTCCGGCCAGATCGAGAAGGTGACTTGGTGCAGCCACGGGATCTCGCCGATGCCGATCTTGAAAATCACGTTCGGGTCTTGCCCGATGGCGCGCGAGATGTCGGGCGACCGGCCCCAGAAGCGGGCCAGCCGGGTGGGCCGGATGGTGCCGCGGGTCAACGCGGCCACCAGGCCCGCGTCTTGCGCGGCGACGGCGTCGAACGGCGTGCGGCCGGACCAGCGGCCGCGTACCGAGGTTGCGGAAAGGAACACGGTCCAGCTTTCGTCGGCGCGCCGGCGCCAGCGACGGAAGAGCGGCCTGTCCTCGATGGCGGTGCGGGCTGTGTCCGGGTCTGGCCAGACCGCAAGGATCGCCCAGACGGCGGTATTGGGGACAGGAGTGAATCCCTCGCCAGTGCCCGAACCGCAGAGCTTCCAGAAGCCGCAGTCGGGCATCCCCGCCAGCGACAGCCGCGAAAAGCCCATCTGGGTAAACGCCCAAGCCCGCCCGAGGGGCGAGTTGAAGCGGTGCAGGGACAGGGTCACCGTTTGAATGACGCGACTCCGGGTTCGGGTGTGTAAAGTAAAGATGACATCATGGGCGCGGCTCATAAAGAGAAAAAGGCTCATGCGCTCTAGATAAGGAAAACGGTTGTCAACTTTGTTAGACACAGGCTAGCCTGATTGCATGTTGAAGCAGCCCGACCGCCCCTCAGACTCCGGCACCCGGCCCACCGCGATCGTAGTGGGGGCGGGGCTTGGCGGGCTCGCCGCCGCGATGCGGTTGGGCGCGAAGGGATACGCCGTCACCGTGCTCGACCGCCTTGACATGCCCGGCGGGCGCGGGTCCTCGATCACCGAGGATGGTCACCGCTTCGACCTTGGCCCCACGATCGTGACGGTGCCGCAGCTTTTCCGTGAGCTCTGGCGCGACTGCGGCGAAGACTTCGACCGCCACGTGGACCTGCGCGCGCTCGATCCGTTTTACGAGATCCGCTGGCCCGATGGCTCGACATTCCGCGCCCGGCAATCGACCGAGGCGATGCGGCAGGAGGTGGCGCGCCTGTCGCCGCGGGACCTGAAGGGTTACGATCGGTTCCTCGCCGACAGCGCCCGGCGTTATGCGCTGGGGTTCGAGGACCTGGGCCGCCGGCCGATGCACGCGGTGGCCGACATGCTGAAGGCGCTTCCGGCCTTCGGGCGCCTGCGCGCGGACCGGTCGGTCTATGCCCATGCCGCGCGGCGGGTGAAGGACGAGCGGCTGCGCATGGCGCTGTCGTTCCACCCGCTGTTCATCGGTGGCGACCCTTTCAACGTGACCAGCATGTACATCCTGGTCAGCCATCTCGAGAAGGAGTTCGGCGTCCATTACGCCATGGGTGGCGTCGCCGCGATCGCCCGGGCGATGGCGCGGGTGATCGAGCGGCAGGGCGGTTTGCTGCGGCTGAACACCCAGGTGGACGAAATCCTGGTCGATCGCGGCGCGGCGCAGGGCGTTCGGCTGGTGGAGGGCGAGGTGCTGCACGCCCCGGTCGTCGTGTCGAACGCGGATACGGGCCACACCTACGACCGCCTTCTGCGCAACCACGTCCGGCGGCGCTGGACCTCGCCGCGGCTCGGCCGCTCGCGATGGTCGATGGGCCTGTTCGTCTGGTACTTCGGCACTGCGGGCACGCGCGGCATGTGGTCCGATGTCGGCCATCACACCATCCTGAACGGCCCGCGTTACCGAGGCCTGGTGCGAGACATCTTCATCAAGGGCCGGCTGGCGCGGGACATGAGCCTTTACGTGCACCGCCCCTCGATCACCGACCCCTCGGTCGCGCCCGAGGGTGGAGACACGTTCTATGCTCTCTCACCCGTGCCGCACCTGGGCTTCGACGAGCCCGTGGATTGGGACGCGGTGGCCGAGCCTTACCGCCGGCGCGTGCAGGAGGTGCTGGAGGAACGGCTGCTTCCCGGCCTGTCGAAGCACCTGACGGCGAGCCGCGTGTTCACACCGCACGACTTCCGCGACCGGTACTTGTCGACGCGCGGCTCGGGCTTCTCGATCGAGCCGCGCATCCTGCAATCGGCCTGGTTCCGCCCGCACAACGTGAGTGAGGAGGCCACCGGCCTCTATCTCGTCGGGGCGGGAACGCATCCCGGAGCCGGGCTGCCGGGCGTTCTTTCGTCGGCCGAGGTGCTGGGCAAGCTGGTGCCCGACGCCGTGCCCGGTCCCGCACAGATGAAGGTGGCCTCAGAATGATCGACCCGCATGATCTTGAGCATTGCCGAAGCGCGATCCGCCACGGGTCCCTGTCGTTCCATGCCGCGTCCCGGCTGATGCCGACGCGGCTGCGTGACCCGGCATTGGCGCTTTATGCCTTCTGCCGGCTGGCCGATGACGCGGTGGACCTGCATGACCACAAGCGCGCGGCGGTTCGGCGGCTGCGCGAGCGGCTCGACGCCGCCTATCGCGGCGTGCCGCGCGACGCGCCGGCGGACCGCGCCTTCGCCGCCGTGGTCGAAGACTACGACATGCCGCGCGCGCTGCCCGAGGCGCTGCTGGACGGGCTGGCATGGGATGCCGAGCGGCGGCGCTATGCGACGCTTTCGGACCTGCGGGCCTATTCCGCTCGGGTGGCCGGTGCGGTGGGCGCGATGATGTGCGTGCTGATGGGTATGCGCGACGCCCATGCGCTGGCGCGGGCCTGCGACCTGGGCGTGGCGATGCAGCTGACCAACATCGCCCGCGACGTGGGCGAGGATGCGCGGGCGCGGCGGCTCTATCTGCCGACGGATTGGATGGAGGCGGCGCGGCTGGACGCGGAAAGCTTCTTCGCCGAGCCGCTCCCGCTTGACCCCGTGCGCGAGATGACGCGCCGGCTTCTGCACGAGGCCGACAGGCTCTATGCCCGGGCCGAGGCCGGGATTGCCGCGCTGCCCATGGCGGTGCGGCCCGGCATCTTCGCGGCGCGGCACATCTATGCCGGTATCGGACTGGCCGTGCGGCGCAACGGCTACGACTCGGTGTCGTGGCGCGGGCGCACCTCGCGGCGGCAGAAGGCCGGGTGCCTCGGGCTCTCGGGCCTTCGCGCGCTGGCGAGTGCGGGGATGCCACGCTCGGCCGTGCTGTATGCGCCGCCGCTGGACGAAACGGCGTTCCTGGTCGAGGCGGCGGCGCGGCCGGGCCCGGCGCGGCACGCCTGGGGCGAA
This sequence comes from Tranquillimonas alkanivorans, assembly GCF_900115595.1. Classification (GTDB taxonomy): domain Bacteria; phylum Pseudomonadota; class Alphaproteobacteria; order Rhodobacterales; family Rhodobacteraceae; genus Tranquillimonas; species Tranquillimonas alkanivorans. The sequence continues at coordinate 554,642 of NZ_FOXA01000001.1, read as the reverse complement.
GGGCGGGCCGGATCGCTGGTATCGGTCTTCGCGCAGCTCGAGGCGCGCGACCGCGACCGCAGGGCCTTGGCGCGCGACGCGGCCGGCGCTAGTTGATCCCGTATGGAGTGGGGTCTGTTCTTTCTGTTTCTCTGTGCCTGCGCCGCCGCGGCGGCCACGGGCGCGATGTTCCAGCCCGGCGCGTGGTACCAGCGCCTGGACAAGCCGCCTTGGACGCCGCCCAACTGGGCGTTCCCGGTGGTCTGGACGACGCTGTACCTGTGCATTGCGTATGCCGCCGCGCGCGTCGCCGTGCTGCCCGACAGCGGCTATGCCATGGCGCTGTGGGCGGTGCAGATCGCGTTCAACACGCTCTGGACCCCGGTCTTCTTCGGGCTGCGCCGAATGAAGGCGGCGATGGTCGTGCTGGCCGCGCTCTGGCTCGCGGTGGCGGCGACGCTGGTGGCCTTCCTGCAGCTTGACCTGATCGCGGGGCTGCTGTTCGTGCCGTACCTCGCCTGGGTGACGACCGCCGGCGCGCTGAACTTCAGCGTCTGGCGGCGCAACCCGTCCGAGGCCTAGCGCTTCACGCTCGCCGTGACGTAGTTCACCGACAGGTCGCGGTCCGACAGCTTCCACGACCACGACACCGGGTTGAAGACGAAGCCGGTGCGGTCGACGGGGTCGAGGCCCGACTGCCGGATCAGGTCATACAGCTCGTCGGGCGTGATGAACTTCGCCCATTCGTGCGTGCCCTTGGGCAGCCACCGCATCACCCACTCGGCCCCGACGATGGCCATGGCGAAGCTCTTGGGATTGCGGTTGATGGTCGAGCAGATCATCAGCCCGTGGGGCTTGAGAAGCTGCTGGCACGCGGTGAGGTAGGCGAGCGGGTCGGACACGTGCTCGACCACCTCCATGTTCAGCACGACGTCGAACTGCTCGCCCGCGGCGGCCATGTCCTCGGCGGTGGTGTGGCGGTAATCGATGTCCAGCCCGGACTGCTGCGCGTGCACCTCGGCCACGGGGATGTTGCGGGCGGCGGCGTCGGCGCCCACGACATCGGCCCCCAGCCGCGCCATGGGCTCGGCCAGCAGGCCGCCGCCGCAGCCGATGTCGAGCAGGCGCAGGCCGTCGAACGGCGTCCCGGTCGAAAGATCGCGCCCGAATTCGGCCGCGATCTGCGCGCAGATGTAGTCCAGCCGGCACGGATTGAGCATGTGGAGAGGCTTGAACTTGCCGTTCGGGTCCCACCATTCGGCGGCCATCGCCTCGAACTTGGCGACTTCGGACGCGTCGATCGTGGTGGTGTTCATGCCCATCCTCCTGGAATTTCCGTTTCGTCCCCGTGGCAGGACGCCCGGCGAAGTTATATAGCTCTGTCATGGACAGATTGTCGGGTCAAAAAAGCGCAGCCCAGTTCCTGTATCCGCCCATCGACCCGTTCGATCAGCGGATGCTCGACGTGGGCGACGGTCATCGCGTGTACTTCGAACAGTGCGGCAACCCCGAGGGGCTGCCGGTCGTGGTGCTGCACGGCGGGCCCGGCGGCGGCTGCTCGCCGGCGATGCGGCGGTATTTCGACCCCACCGTCTATCGTATCGTGCTGTTCGACCAGCGTGGCTGCGGCCGGTCGCGGCCCCATGCGAGCGTCGAGAACAACACGACCTGGCACCTGGTGTCGGATATCGAGAAGATCCGCGGCGTTCTGGGAATCCGTGAGTGGGTCGTCTTCGGCGGAAGCTGGGGAGCGACGCTGGCGCTGATCTACGCGCAGTCACATCCCGATCGGGTGCGGCACCTGGTGCTGCGCGGCGTGTTCCTGATGACGCAGGCCGAGCTCCAGTGGTTCTATGGCGGCGGCGCCGGGAAGTTCTGGCCCGATGTGTGGAAGCGCTTTACCGACCTGATCCCCGAGGACGAGCGCGACGACCTGATCACAGCGTATCACCGCCGGCTGTTCTCGGACGACCCGGCAACCGAGATCCGGCACGCCCGCGCCTGGGCGAGCTGGGAAAACACGCTCGCCTCGATCGACAACGACGGCCCCGGCGGCGAAAGTCCGGCGGACTATGCCCGCGCCTTCGCGAGGCTCGAGAACCACTATTTCACCAACGCCGGGTTTCTGGAGCGGGATGAGCAGATCCTGCAGGACATGCCACGGATCGAGTCGATCCCCGGCACCATCGTGCAGGGTCGCTACGACATGATCTGTCCGCCGGTGTCGGCGCACCGGCTGCACGATCTCTGGCCGGCCTCGCGCCTGCGGATGGTGCCGCGCGCCGGGCATGCCCTGTCCGAGCCCGGCATCAGCCGCGAGCTCGTGCGCGCCACCGACGCCCTGCGCGACGGGGATTGACGCGACGTTTCCGACCGGACCGCATGCCGCGGGCGGAACATTTTGTGTCGCTTTCGGTTTACTTGGCCCCCTGCGCCGGCATAGGTTAGCCGCCACCTGAAAAAGGTTGGGGATTGTTTCACGTGGGACCGGTTGCACGCATCGTGCTGCAACGTCTTCTTTTCGGCGTTCTGACGCTCTTCATCGTCTCTCTGGTGATCTTCGTCGCAGTGAACCTTTTGCCCGGCGACTTCGCGCAGGCGATCCTGGGTCAGGGCGCCACGCCCGAGGCGGTGGAGGCGATCCGGCGGGACCTGGGGCTCGATCAGCCGCCGGTGACGCGGTACCTCAGCTGGCTGGGCGGGGTCCTTCAGGGTGACCTGGGCACGAGCTTCGCGCAGGCCAATTTCGCCAGCTTCGTGGGCGAGGGGACGGGATCAGGCCTGAACACCGTGGCCGCGCAGATCGCGCCGCGGTTCCAGAACACGCTGTTCCTGGCGGGCGTCACGGCCTGCATCGCGGTGCCGCTGTCGCTGATCCTCGGCATCCTCGCCGCGCTTTACCGGAACTAGGTCTTCGACCGGGCGACGAACGTGTTCACGTTATCCTCGATCTCGAGCCCCGAGTTCTTCCTGGCCTACATCCTGATCCTGTTCCTGGCGGTGCTGAACCCGCTGCTGCCGTCGCTGTCGAACATCTATGCCGACATGGGCCTCGGCCAGCGGCTGGAGCGGACGCTCTTGCCCGCGCTGACGCTGACGCTGGTGGTGACGGCACACATGATGCGGATGACGCGCGCGGCGATCATCAACCTGCTGGCCTCGCCCTATATCGAGATGGCGCGGCTCAAGGGCCTGTCGCCGTGGCGGGTGATCGTCCGGCACGCGCTGCCCAACGCGCTGGCGCCGATCATCAACGTGATCGCGCTGAACCTGGCTTACCTGATCACCGGCGTCGTCGTGGTCGAAGTCGTCTTCGTCTATCCCGGCATCGGCCAGCTTTTCGTCGACAGCGTGAAGATCCGCGACATCCCCGTGGTGCAGGCCTGCTGCCTGATCTTCGCGGGGGCGTACATCACGCTGAACCTGCTGGCCGACATCTTGTCGATCCTGTCGAACCCCAGGCTGAGGCACCCGAGATGAGCACGCTTATCTGGATCGTCCTCGTGTTCGCCGCGCTCGTGGCGGCGGGCTGGGTTTTCCGCTTCGCGGGGCAGACCGTCACCGGCCGCCCGTATTTCCGCGACATGGAGATGACGACGGCGTTCGGCTATGCGCTCGGCGTGTTCACCATCGGCGTCGGTGTCTGGCTCTATTTCTTCGTTGAGCAGGCGGTGTTCTTCCGCTGGGCGGTGCAAGGCTTCGTGATCTTCGCGCTTGCGGCCTGGCTGTTCCGGCTGCTCGGCCGCCATGTCGGGACCGAGGGGACCCGAAAGCTGTTCCGCCACATGCCGCTGACGGCGAGCTTCGGCATCCTGATGATCCTCATCTACGCGATCGTCGCGATCTTCGCGCAATGGCTCGCGCCCTACGGGCAGGAGGAGGTCTTCGCCCAGGTCAACGTCCTGCCGGGCGGCGATCCGGCGGCGGGCGGCGACCCGGCGCATCCGCTTGGCACCGATCAGATCGGGCGGGACCTGCTGTCGCGCCTGATCTACGGCGCGCAGAACACTGTCGGAATCGCCTTTGCCACCACCTGCCTGGCCTTCCTTCTGGGCGGCTCGCTGGGGTTCCTTGCTGCCACCATCGGCGGTTGGCTCGATAACCTGCTGTCGCGGGCGGTGGATGTGCTGATGGCGATCCCGTCGCTGATCTTCGCACTGCTGCTGATGACCATCGCCAGCGCCTGGGCCGGGTCGCAGTCGGGGATGCTGACCTTCTACATGGTGATCATCATTGCCGTGATCGACTCGACCCGCGTCTATCGCCTGTCGCGGGCCGTGGGCGGGAACATCGTGGTGATGGACTATATCGAAGCGGCGAAGCTGCGGGGCGAGGGGCTGGGCTACCTGATCTTCCGCGAGATCCTGCCCAACGCCTATGCCCCGCTTCTGGCCGAGTTCGGGCTGCGGTTCTGCTTCGTCTTCCTGACCATCGCGTCGCTGTCGTTCCTGGGCGTGGGCATCCAGCCGCCGCTGGCCGACTGGGGCACGATGGTGCGCGACCTTTCGCAGTTCATCAACTTCGCCGCGTTTTCGCCGCTGACCGCCGCGCTGCCGTTGATGGCGGCGGGGGCCATCGCGCTGCTGACGGTGGCGGTGAACTTCGTGGTCGACTGGATGCTGCACCGGTCGTCGGGACTGAAGGAGTGAGGATGTTGGCCCTTTATGGCTTCGGGTTGATCGGCGCGCTGAGGGCAGTGCCCGACCGCGGATGGCGGCGGAGCGCCCGCCAGTGTGTTTCCGCGACCGGAGGGTGGCCCACATGACCAACCGCGACCTCCTTCTCAAGATCCGCGACCTGCACCTAGAGGGACGCAGCGACGAGACTTGGCAGCAGATCGTCAACGGCGTCGACCTGGACCTGCACAAGGGCGAGGTGCTGGGCCTGATCGGTGAATCCGGCGCGGGCAAGTCGACCATCGGCCTCGCCGCGATGGGCTTCACCCGCGACGGCGTGCGCATCTCGAAGGGGTCGGTGGAGTTCGACGGGATCGACCTGACGCAGGCCTCGGCGTCGAAGAAGCGCAGCCTGTTGGGCAAGCGCATCGCCTATGTCGCTCAGTCGGCCGCCGCCAGCTTCAACCCGGCGCACAAGCTGATCGAGCAGCATGTCGAGGCGCCGGTGCAGCATGGGGTCATGTCGAAGGCCGAGGCGATGGCCGACGGCATCGAACTCTACCGCCGTCTGCGCCTGCCGAACCCCGAGGAGATCGGCTTCCGCTATCCGCACCAGGTGTCCGGCGGACAGCTTCAGCGGGCGATGACGGCGATGGCGATGTCGTGTCGCCCGGACCTGATCATCTTCGACGAGCCGACGACGGCGCTCGACGTGACGACCCAGATCGAGGTGCTCGCCGCGATCCGCCGCATCGTCGAGGAGTTCGACACCGCCGCGATCTACATCACACACGACCTCGCCGTGGTCGCGCAGATGGCCGACCGCATCAAGGTGCTGCTCAAGGGCGACGAGGTCGAGGAGGCCGACACGCGCACCATGCTGTCGGCGCCGAAGGAGAACTACACAAGGTCGCTCTGGGCCGTGCGCAGCTTTCAGCGGCCCGCCAAGCCGGCACCGGCGGCGGATGCGACGCCGATCGTCAGCATCCAGAACGTCACCGCCGCCTATGGCAAGATCGACGTACTGCACGACGTGAGCTTCGACATCCACGCCGGGCGCACCGTCGCCGTGGTGGGCGAAAGCGGGTCGGGCAAGTCCACGACCGCGCGTTGCATCACCGGCCTTCTGCCACCCCGGCAGGGGGTCATCGAGTTCGAGGGCGAGCCCCTGCCGCGCGACTATCGCAAGCGAAACAAGGACCAGCTGCGCCAGGCGCAGATGATCTATCAAATGGCCGACACCGCGCTGAACCCGCGCAAGACCATCGGCGAGATCATCGGCCGGCCGGTGCAGTTCTATACGGGCCTGCGCGGTGCGAAGAAGCGCGAGCGGGTGCGCGCCCTTCTGAACCAGATCGAACTCGAACCCGACCAGTTCATCGACCGGCTGCCCTCCGAGCTGTCGGGCGGGCAGAAGCAGCGGATCGGTATCGCCCGGGCGCTGGCGGCCGAGCCGCGGTTCGTCATCTGCGACGAAGTGACCTCGGCGCTGGACCAGCTCGTGGCGGAAGGAATCCTGAAGTTGCTCGCCCGATTACAGGATGAGCTTGGACTGACCTATATGTTCATTACGCACGATCTGGCGACGGTGCAGGCCATCGCAGACGAAGTCGTGGTGATGAAGGAGGGAGAGGTCGTGGAACACGGCCCCAAAGCCCAGATGTTCCGTCCGCCGCACCACCCCTACACCGACCTTCTGCTGTCGTCGGTGCCCGAGATGGACCCCGACTGGCTGAGCCGAATGCTCGCCGAGCGGGGAGAAGACAACATCGGCGACGCCGCAGTTGTTAGAATGTGATCGATTCGCGGGAGAATCACTCCCGTGCCGCTCCGGGAGGAGTGTGAGTTCGCCCAGGGCCGGCAGGCCCGCAGAAAGAAGAAGAAACGGGAGACCAAGATGACCAGGATTTCCAGACGCGGACTGCTCGGCACCGGCGCCGCGGCGGGTGTGCTCGCCGCCACCGGACTGCCCGTCCGCGCCCAGGCCAAGCGCGGGGGCCGCCTGCGGCTCGGGCTGGCCGGTGCGAATACGTCGGACAGCTGGGACGGCCGCACGCACTCAGACACCTTCATGATCATGATGGCGTATGGCTGCGTGTTCGACTGTCTGACCGAGATTGCCGCAGACGGTCAGCTGGTCGGCGAACTTGCGGAAAGCTGGGAAGCCTCGCCGGACGCCAAGACCTGGACGTTCAACCTTCGCAAGGGGGTCACCTTCCACAACGGCAAACCGTTCGGCGCCGATGACGTGATCGCGTCGCTGAACCTGCACGTGGCCGATGGCGCGAAGTCGGCGGCGCAGCCCATCGTCTCGGCCATCGACGAGATGAAGAAGCTTGGCGAGCATCAGGTCCAGATGGTCCTGAAGAACGGCAACGCCGACTTCCCGTTCCTGATGGCCGATTACCACCTGCTGATGTACCCGGCGGGCCAGATCGAAGAGGCGATCTCGAAGGGCATCGGCACCGGCATGTACCGTGTCGAAGCGTTCGACCCCGGCGTCCGTTTCGTCGGCAAGCGCGTCGACAGCCACTACAAGGACGGTCGCGCCGGTTGGTTCGACGAGGTCGAGGCCATCGCCATCAACGACCAGTCGGCCCGGATGAACGCGCTGATGACCAACCAGGTCGACGCCGTGAACCGCGTGGACTTCAAGGTCGAGCCGCTGATGCGGTCGAACCCGCAGATCGAGATCTTCGAGGTGACGGGCAACCAGCACTTCACCTTCCCGATGCTCACCAATGTCGACCCGTTCACCCAGCTCAACGTGCGCAAGGCGCTCAAGCACGCGGTGAACCGGCAGGAGCTGGTGGACAAGATCCTGCTGGGCCACGGCGCGGTCGCCAACGACCACCCGATCGGCCCCGCGAACCAGTACTACGCCCCGGACCTGCCGCAGAACGAGTACGATCCGGACAAGGCGGCGTTCTACCTCAAGGAAGCGGGGATGGAGGGCCTGCAGGTCGACCTGTCGGCGGCCGAGGCGGCGTTCCCTGGTGCGGTGGATGCGGCGCAACTTTACCAGGCCTCCGCAAAGAACGCCGGCATCACCATAAACGTCGTGCAAGAGCCGAACGACGGCTACTGGTCGAACGTCTGGATCAAGAAACCCTGGTGCGCCTCGTACTGGTCGGGCCGCCCGACCGAGGACTGGATGTTCTCGTCCTGCTACGAAACCGGTGTGCCGTGGAACGACACCAAGTGGGAAAACGAGCGCTTCCAGAGCCTGCTGCTTGACGCGCGGGTGGAGCTCGACTCGGCCAAGCGGGCCGAGATGTACCGCGAGATGCAGTCGCTCTGCTCGACCGATGGCGGCACCGTGGTCCCGATGTACGCGAACTACGTCGACGCCGCGTCAAAGTCGCTGACGAACTCGGGCACCATCGGCAACGCGTGGCAGATGGACAACTCGCGCTTCATCGAGCGCTGGTGGTTCAGCTGATCGCCGCCTGACGCGACACCGCGCCCCGCCGGACCGGCGGGGCGTTTTTTTTTGATTGACCTGGTGAGGCGCCTGCGGCGCCACGCCTTTCGTGGCGCGCCCTGCGGGCGCGCGATGCCTTCGGCGAGGATATTTCAGGACCGAAGATGCCCCGCTTCGCCGGGAGCGGTCATTGCCTCTTGCAGACTCGGGGCGCGGTGCGTATATGCACCTCAACAGCGGCGCGTCGGGGTCCTACCCGAGGCTCCACCGGAAAGCATGACGGGCCGCGCGCCCGTTTTTTTGTGTTCGGAACAATGTCAGATCTTATCGCTAAGGCCCAGATCGACCGGCGGCTCGCCGAAGTCATCACCCCCGTGATCGAGGATATGGGGTTCGAGCTGATCCGCGTGCGCTATCAAGGCGGCAAGAAACCCACCGTTCAGATCATGGCCGACCGCCCCGAGGGCGGGATCGAGGTCGACGAGTGCGGTGAAATCTCGACCGCCGTGTCGGCCACGCTGGACGTCGAGGACCCGATCGAGGACGCCTATACCTTGGAAGTATCGTCGCCCGGGATCGACCGACCGTTGACGCGCTTGAAGGACTTCGACGTGTGGTCGGGCTATGTCGCGAAGCTTGAGACGACCGAGCTGATCGACGGTCGCCGCCGCTTCAAGGGAACGCTCGCCGGGACCGAGGGTGACGAGGTGCTGATCGAGATCGAGGAAGGCACCATCGGCCTCGAGTTCGAGTGGCTGTCGGACGCCAAGCTCGTGCTGACCGACGATCTGATCCGCGACGTCCTGCGAGCCCGCAAGGACGCCGGCAACATCGACGAGACCCAATTCGACGAGATCGAGACCATCCTCGACGACGAGGACGATCCTAAGAACCCGGCCGGACGGGCCAAGGAGGACTGACAGATGGCGATTACTTCGGCCAACCAGCTTGAACTGTTGCAGACCGCCGAGGCGGTGGCGCGGGAAAAGATGATCGACCCCGGGCTCGTCGTGGAAGCGATGGAGGAAAGCCTCTCGCGCGCGGCGAAAAGCCGTTACGGCTCGGAGATGGATATCCGTGTCAAGATCGATCGCAAGACCGGTCGGGCGACCTTCACCCGCGTGCGCACGGTGGTGGCCGATGACGAGCTCGAGAACTACCAGGCCGAGCTGACCGTCGAGCAGGCCAAGCAGTACATGGAGAACCCGCAGATCGGCGACGAGATCCGCGATGAGGTTCCGCCCGTGGAAATGGGCCGGATCGCGGCGCAATCGGCCAAGCAGGTGATCCTGCAGAAGGTCCGTGAGGCCGAGCGCGATCGCCAGTACGAAGAGTTCAAGGACCGCGCGGGCACCATCATCAACGGTGTCGTCAAGCGCGAGGAATACGGCAACGTCATCGTCGATATCGGCCGGGGCGAGGGAATTCTGCGCCGGAACGAGAAGATCGGCCGCGAAAGCTATCGCCCGAACGATCGCATCCGCTGCTACATCAAGGACGTCCGCCGCGAGGCGCGCGGCCCGCAAATCTTCCTCAGCCGCACCGCGCCCGAGTTCATGGCCGAGCTGTTCAAGATGGAAGTGCCCGAGATCTACGACGGCATCATCGAGATCAAGGCCGTGGCCCGCGATCCGGGCAGCCGCGCGAAGATTGGCGTGGTGTCCTATGACGGCTCGATTGACCCGGTCGGCGCCTGTGTCGGCATGCGCGGCAGCCGCGTACAGGCCGTGGTGAACGAGCTTCAGGGCGAGAAGATCGACATCATCCCGTGGAACGAGGATATGCCGACGTTCCTGGTCAACGCGCTTCAGCCGGCCGAGGTGTCGAAGGTCGTGCTGGACGAGGAAGCTGAGCGGATCGAGGTCGTCGTGCCCGACGACCAGCTGAGCCTCGCCATCGGCCGCCGCGGTCAGAACGTGCGCCTGGCGTCGCAGCTTACCGGTCTGGATATCGACATCATGACCGAGGAAGAGGAAAGCCAGCGCCGGCAGGCCGAGTTCGAAGAGCGCACCAAGCTATTCATGGACACGCTGGACCTGGACGAGTTCTTTGCCCAGCTGCTGGTCTCGGAAGGCTTCACCAACCTCGAAGAGGTCGCCTACGTCGAGCAGGACGAGCTTCTGGTGATCGAAGGCGTGGACGAGGACACCGCCGCCGAGCTTCAGGCGCGGGCCCGCGACTACATTGAGGAACAGAACCGCAAGGCGCTGGAACATGCTCGTGAACTGGGTGTGGAGGACAGCCTGGTTGAATTTGGCGGCCTGACTCCCCAGATGATCGAGGCACTGGCGGAAGACGGCGTGAAGACGCTCGAGGATTTCGCCACCTGTGCCGACTGGGAACTGGCCGGCGGCTGGACCACGGTCGACGGCGAGCGCGTGAAGGACGACGGCGTGCTCGAAAAATTCGACGTCAGCCTTGAGGAAGCGCAGGATCTGGTGATGACCGCACGCATCCAGCTTGGATGGGTGGATCCCGCCGAACTTGAGCCGGAGGAGCCCGAAGAGGGCGAAGGCGTCGAAACCGAAGAAGAGGCCGGGGCCTGATCGCGGGTCCGGAGGGGACCATGACGCGCGGCGGGCGAACGAAGTTCAAGGCCGATCCCGAGCGGAAATGCATCGCGACCGGCGAGGTCAACCCGAAGCGGGGGCTGATCCGTTTTGTTGCGGGGCCCGACGCGACGATATATCCTGACGTGGCCGGGAAGCTGCCCGGCCGCGGCATCTGGGTCGCCGCCGAAAGGGCGGCGCTTGAGAAGGCGGTGGCGAAGCGGCTGTTCGCCCGCGGCGCCAAGCAGGCGGTCGACGTGCCCGACACGCTGATCGCCGATACCGACGCCGCGCTGGTGCGGCGGGTGATCGACCGGCTGGCGCTGGCCCGGAAGGCGGGCGAAGCCGTGGCCGGGTACGAGAAGGTCAAGGACTGGCTCGAAAAGGATCGTGCGGCAATCCTGCTGCAGGCCTCGGACGGGTCCGACCGCGGCAAGTCGAAGCTCCACCGCCCCGGGGGCCGGGGCTCGTTTTTCGACATCCTGACCGCGTCAGAATTGGGTTTGGCATTCGGTCGGGAACGTGTGATACATGCGGCGCTTGCCGCAGGCGGACTCGCTGACGTGTTCAGGGATGACGCCGTGCGGCTATCGGGCGTTCGCGCAGACGATGACGGCGGGAAAGCTGCCGGAAAGGTGAAGAAGACCATATGAGCGAGAATGACGGCAAGAAGACCCTCGGCCTGCGCGGCGGTCCGCGCTCCGGACAGGTGAAGCAAAGCTTCTCCCACGGCCGGACGAAGAACGTCGTGGTCGAGACCAAGCGCAAGCGCGTGGTCGTGCCGAAGCCCGGTGCACAGAAATCCGGTGGCGCTGCCTCCGGCGGTCCCGTCGGGGACCCGAAACGGCGCCCCGCCGGCATCTCTGATGCCGAGCTCGAGCGCCGGATGAAGGCGCTCGCCGCCGCCAAGGCGCGCGAGTCCGAGGAGCAGGCGCAACGCGAGGCCGAGGAGAAGGCGCGTGCCGAAGAGCGCGAACGCCGCCGGGCCGAGCAGGAGGCCAAGGAGCGCGAAGAGCGCGAGCGCGAGGAAGCGCTGAAGGCCAAGGCCGAAGAGGAAGAGCGCAAGAAGCGCGAAGAGGAAGAGGCGAAGGCCCGTGCCGCGGCCAAGGCTGCGGAACCTACGCCGGCCCCGGCCCCGGCCGCGCAGCAGGAGCAGCCGCGTGGCGGCGGCAAGCCCGCGCCTGCGCGCCGCGACGACCGCGAGCGCGACCGCACGCCGAAGCCGTCCAAGGGCAAGGCCGCTGATGGACGCCGGTCTGGCAAGCTGACGCTGAACCAGGCGCTGAGTGGCGAGGGCGGTGGACGCCAGCGCTCGCTCGCCGCGATGAAGCGCAAGCAAGAGCGTGCGCGCCAGAAGGCGATGGGCGGCAAGGTCGAGCGTGAAAAGGTGCGCCGCGACGTGCAGCTGCCCGAGGCGATCGTCGTTTCGGAGCTGGCCAACCGCATGGCCGAGCGTGTGGCCGACGTGGTCAAGTCGCTGATGCAGAACGGCATCATGGCGACCCAGAACCAGACCATCGACGCCGACACCGCCGAGTTGATCATCGAAGACTTCGGCCACAACGTCGTCCGCGTCTCGGACGCTGACGTCGAGGACGTGATCGACCAGGTCGAGGACAAGCCCGAAGACATGAAGGGCCGTCCGCCGGTGATCACCGTCATGGGCCACGTCGACCACGGCAAGACCTCGCTTCTGGACGCGATCCGGAACGCCAAGGTTGTGTCGGGCGAGGCCGGCGGCATTACGCAGCACATCGGTGCCTACCAGGTCGAGACCGACAGCGGCTCGATCCTGACGTTCCTCGATACGCCGGGCCACGCGGCCTTCACGTCGATGCGGGCCCGTGGCGCGCAGGTGACGGACATCGTGGTTCTTGTGGTCGCGGCCGATGACGCGGTGATGCCGCAGACGATCGAGGCAATCAACCATGCCAAGGCGGCGAAGGTCCCGATGATCGTGGCGATCAACAAGGTCGACAAGCCGTCCGCCAACCCGGACAAGGTGCGCACCGACCTGCTTCAGCACGAGGTCATCGTAGAGAAGTTGTCGGGCGACGTGCAGGACGTCGAGGTTTCGGCCATCAGCGGTCAGGGCCTGGACGAACTGCTCGAGTCCATCGCGCTTCAGGCCGAGATTCTCGAGCTGAAGGCGAACCCGGACCGTGCCGCTCAAGGCGCCGTCATCGAGGCGCAGCTCGACGTGGGCCGCGGCCCGGTGGCCACCGTTCTGGTGCAGAACGGCACGCTGCGGCAGGGCGACATCTTCGTCGTCGGAGAGCAGTGGGGCAAGGTCCGCGCCATGGAGAACGACAAGGGCGAGCGCGTCAAGGAAGCCGGCCCGTCGGTTCCGGTCGAGGTGCTGGGTCTCAACGGTACGCCCGAGGCCGGCGACGTCCTGAACGTCGTAGAGACCGAGGCCCAGGCCCGCGAGATCGCCGAGTACCGCCAGAACGCCGCGAAGGAAAAGCGCGCGGCGGCCGGTGCGGCGACGACGCTGGAACAGCTCATGGCGAAGGCCAAAGAGGACCAGAACGTCAGCGAGATGCCGATCGTCGTGAAGGCGGACGTGCAGGGCTCGGCCGAGGCGATCGTCCAAGCGATGGAGAAGATCGGCAACGAGGAGGTGCGCGTGCGCGTGCTGCACTCGGGCGTCGGCGCCATCACGGAAAGCGACATCACGCTCGCGGAAGCCTCGGGCGCGCCGGTCTTCGGCTTCAACGTCCGGGCCAATGCGGCGGCGCGGAACACGGCGAACCAGAAGGGCGTCGAGATCCGGTACTACTCGGTGATCTACGACCTGGTGGATGACGTGAAGGCGGCTGCTTCGGGCCTGCTGTCGAACGAAATCCGCGAGAAGTTCATCGGCTACGCCGAGATCAAGGAGGTCTTCAAGGTCTCCAACGTCGGCAAGGTGGCGGGCTGCCTGGTCACCGAGGGCGTCGCGCGTCGCTCGGCAGGCGTCCGCCTGCTGCGGGACAACGTGGTGATCCACGAGGGCACGCTGAAGACACTTAAGCGCTTCAAGGACGAAGTTGCCGAGGTCCAGTCGGGCCAGGAGTGCGGCATGGCCTTCGAGAACTACGAGGACATCCGCCCGGGCGACGTCATCGAGATCTTCGAGCGGGAGGAGGTCGAGCGTACGCTCGACTGATCCCCGCGGGATCGGCACAAAAGAAAAGGGGACGGTGCCTGTCACCGTCCCCTTTCTCTTTTCCGTCCGTGGTGCCTGCTGTCAGGCGGCCTGAACCGGAAATCCGGTGAACATGCGCTGACCCACGCGGACGACGATGCGCCCGTCTTCCAGTGCACGTACCAGAAGGCCCTGCACGGAAACGCAGCTGCCGATGGTTATGGTTTTGAGCATTGTACAACCCACCCCTTGGTCTCGTGGTTCCTTTGTGGGTGAAAAATATTAACGACGCACTAATAACGGGACGTCCTTATACGAAAGCGTTACTTTTCGTGCAAAGTTGAGACAGTTTCGTTTCAGAGCCAGTCGCGCAGGATCGGGATCACCGGGACATCGGCGGGCGGCATGGGATATTTGCGCAGATCGCGCGCCTTGACCCACTTCAACGCTTGATCTTCGCGCGGGTGCGGCTGGCCGTCCCACTTCCGGCAGGCGAAAAGCGGCATCAGCAGGTGGAAATCCTCGTAGCTGTGGCTGGCGAAGGTCAGGGGGGCGAGGCAGCTTTGCCAGGTCTCGATCCCCAACTCCTCGTACAGTTCCCGGATCAGCGCGGCCTCGGGCGTCTCGCCCGGCTCGACCTTTCCGCCGGGAAATTCCCACAGGCCCGCCATGGACTTGCCGGCAGGACGCTGCGCCAGAAGAACGCGGCCGTCGCGGTCGATGAGTGCGACGGCCGAGACAAGCACCACCTTCAAGATCGGTAGTCCGCGTTGATTTCGATGTAGCGGTCCGTCAGGTCACAGGTCCACATGGTCGCCGTGCCTTCGCCCAGGCCAAGGTCGACGGCGATCACCAGCTCGTCACGTTTCATGTAGGCGGCGCCCGCTTCCTCGGTGTAGTCGGGCGAGACCCAGCCCTTCTCGGCCACCAGGATGTCGCCGAAGCGGATGGCCAGCTTGTCCCGGTCGGCCTTGGCCCCGGACTTGCCGACGGCCATGACCACACGGCCCCAGTTCGGATCCTCGCCCGCCACCGCCGTCTTGACGAGCGGTGAATTGGCTATGGCCGACGCCACCTTCCGCGCGTCGGCCGGCGTGGCCGCGCCCGTCACCTGAACCTCGACGAACTTCGTCGCGCCTTCGCCGTCGCGGACCACCTGGTGGGCGAGGTCCAGCATGACCCCGCCGAGCGCGTCCTTGAAGGCGCGCGCGTCCGCCGTTCGCAGGTCGGTGATCGGCTTGGCCCCCGACGCGCCCGTCGCCGCCAGCAAGAGCGCGTCAGACGTGGACGTGTCGCTGTCGACGGTGATGCAGTTGAACGTCTCGTCCATCAGGCCTGAGAGCATGCGCTGCAACACGGGCTGATCCACGGCGGCGTCGGTGAAGATATAGACCAGCATTGTCGCCATGTCGGGCGCGATCATGCCCGAGCCCTTGGCGATGCCGGCAATGCGCACCAATGTTCCATCGATCTCGACTTCGGCCGACGCACCCTTCGGGAACGTGTCGGTCGTCATTATCGCGCGGGCGGCGTCGGCGATACCCTCGGGCGACAGCGACGCCTTCAGGTCGTCGAGCTTCGCGGTGATCCGGTCGAAGGGCAGCGGCTCGCCGATGACACCGGTGGATGAGGTGAAGACCCGCTCGACCGGCAGGCCCATGGCCTTTCCGACGCCTTCGGCCACGCCGGTCACGGCTTTCTGGCCGTTGCTGCCGGTGAAGGCGTTGGCGTTGCCCGAGTTGACCAGGATCGCGGCGCCCTTGTCCGAGGTCTTGCCGATCTTCTCCTGGCAGTCGAGGACCGACGCCGCGCGGGTGGACGAGCGGGTGAAGACACCCGCCATTGCCGTGCCGGGGGCCAGTTCGACCAGCATCACGTCGCGCCGGTTCTTGTAGCGCACCCCGGCCTCGGCCGAGGCGAAGCGCACGCCGCCGATCTGGGGCAGATCGGGAAACGCGGCGGGCGCGAGGGGGGACACCTGCACGGCCTTGGCGGTGGCGGCGGGCTCGGCGGCCGAGAGCTTCGTCTTCAGCGAAGCCACCTTTTTCTTCAGCTTCTTCACTTGCTTCTTGCGGTTTGCCATGCCCGTCGCCCCGGTTCCCTTACTGGTCGAGCAGAGATTGGTCGCGGATCAGGGCAGGGTCAATCTGCTCTTCCGTGCGCTCGACCTCGGCCGTTTGCGTCGCCTCGGCCACTGCGGCTTGAACCGCTTCCTGCTGAAGCTCGGCGACAATTTCGGCCCGTACTTCGTCAAGCGGCGGCGCGTCCTGTTGCCGCGTCTCGTTCAGCTTGATGACGTGCCAGCCGAACTGCGTCTGCACCGGCTCCGAAATCTCGCCGGCCTCGAGGTCCATCACCGCCTGCTCGAACGGCGCGACCATCATGCCCGGACCGAACCAGCCGAGTTCGCCGCCGTTCGGGCCCGACGGACCGGTGGAGCGCTCGCGCGCGAGTTCCGCGAAGTCGGCGCCGCCTTCCAGTTCCTCGACGACCGCCTGCGCCTCTTCCTCGCTTTCAAGAAGGATGTGCGAGGCGTTGAACTCGGGCTCCGGCTCGCCGCCGGTGTAGCTGGCGTCATAGGCGGCCTGCACGGCCTCTTCCGTCACGGCGGCCTCGGCAAGTTGTTGCACGACCTGCCCGGCCAGAAGCGTCCGCCGTTCGTTGTCGAGCACGATCTCGTTGCGGGTCGACAGCCCGTCCGCTTGCTGGGCCAGCGCGGCCTGCTGGATCAGTTGCTCGACCAGCGCCTCGTAGAGCGCGTCATCCGGCATCTGCTGGTACTGCTGGGGCAGTTGCTCGCGCATGGCGACGACGTGGCCCAGCGTTATTTCGGTGTCGCCGACGGTGGCGACGACGGTTCCG
This sequence comes from Tranquillimonas alkanivorans, assembly GCF_900115595.1. Classification (GTDB taxonomy): domain Bacteria; phylum Pseudomonadota; class Alphaproteobacteria; order Rhodobacterales; family Rhodobacteraceae; genus Tranquillimonas; species Tranquillimonas alkanivorans. Next base: position 538,082 of record NZ_FOXA01000001.1, on the reverse strand, counting down.
GCGTCCTGGGCCGCCGCCGGCAGCGCGAACGACGCCGCCGCAACGCCCGCCAGGAGCGTGGTGCGCGTGATGAACATGGGTGTACCTTCCTTCCCGGCCGCTTCGGGCCTCGACGTTGACACTGTGTTTTGACCCCCTTACATCGCCTAGTGGCCGTGAGGGGCCGCGCATCGCGCCCTGTCTAGGACGGCCTGCCCGTCCGGGCAACCAATCCCCTCACACGACGCTGTCAGGAGAGACTATGCTGGGTTTCGGATCGCTCGCCAAAAAGGTCTTCGGCACGCCGAACGACCGCAAGATCAAGGCGACACAGCCTCTGGTCCGTAAAATCAACGAGTTCGAGCAAGAGTTCCGCGGTCTCTCCGGCGACGACCTGATCGCCCGTACCGAGAGCTTGAAGCAGCGGCACGCCGCTGGCGAAAGCCTGGACGACCTTCTGCCGGAAGCCTTTGCCAACTGCCGTGAGGCCGCGCGCCGCACGCTGGGCCTGTGGGCCTTCGACGTGCAGCTGATGGGCGGGATCTTCCTTCACCAGGGTAACATCGCCGAGATGAAGACGGGCGAGGGCAAGACGCTCGTCGCCACCTTCCCGGCCTACCTGAACGCGCTGACCGGCAAGGGTGTGCATATCGTCACGGTCAACGACTACCTGGCCAAGCGCGATGCCGAGTGGATGGGCAAGGTCTATGCCGCTCTCGGGATGACGACCGGTGTCGTCTACCCGCAGCAGCCCGAGGGCGAGAAGCGGGATGCCTATCAGGCCGACATCACCTATGCCACGAACAACGAACTGGGGTTCGACTACCTGCGCGACAACATGCGCTCGGATCTCAAGGACATGTTCCAGCGCGGCCACCACTTCGCCATCGTGGACGAGGTCGACTCGATCCTCATCGACGAGGCGCGGACGCCGCTGATCATCTCGGGCCCGTCCGAGGACCGCAGCGACCTTTATCGCACCATCGACCGCGTGATCCCGCTGCTGACCGAGGATCACTTCACCATCGACGAAAAGACCCGGAACGTCACCTTCACCGACGAGGGTAACGAGTTCCTGGAGGATCACCTGTCTGGCGCGGGCATCCTGCCCGAGGGCCACACGCTCTACGACCCCGAGTCCACCAGCATCGTCCACCACGTGAACCAGGGTCTGCGGGCGCACAAGCTGTTCCAGCGCGACAAGGACTACATCGTGCGCGACGGCCAAGTCGTTCTGATCGACGAGTTCACGGGGCGCATGATGCCGGGGCGCCGCCTGTCCGACGGCCTTCACCAGGCCATCGAGGCGAAGGAAGAGGTCGACATCCAGCCCGAAAACGTGACGCTCGCCAGCGTGACGTTCCAGAACTACTTCCGCCTTTACGAGAAGCTGTCGGGCATGACCGGCACCGCTTCGACCGAGGCGGACGAGTTCATGGAGATCTACGGCCTTGGCGTCGTCGAGGTGCCGACGAACAAGCCGATCGCGCGCGCCGACGAGGACGACGCCGTCTATCGCACGGGACGCGAGAAGTACGCCGCCATCGTGCAGGAAATCCTGAAGGCGCACGAGAAGGGCCAGCCGGTGCTCGTGGGCACGACCTCGATCGAGAAGTCCGAGGAGCTGTCGGCGCTGCTGACGAAAGAGGGCATCGAGCACAACGTCCTGAACGCCCGCCAGCACGAGCAGGAGGCGAAGATCGTCGCCGACGCCGGCAAGCTGGGCGCGGTGACCATCGCGACGAACATGGCCGGCCGCGGAACCGACATCCAGCTTGGCGGCAACGTCGAGATGAAGGTGCTCGAGGCGCTGACCGAGGACCCGGAGGCCAACCCCGACGAGGTGCGCGCCCGGATCGAGGCCGAGCACGCGGACGAGAAGAAGAAGGTGATCGAGGCCGGCGGCCTGTTCGTGCTGGCGACCGAACGCCACGAAAGCCGCCGCATCGACAACCAGCTGCGCGGCCGCTCGGGCCGCCAGGGCGACCCCGGCCGCTCGGCCTTCTTCCTCAGCCTCGAGGACGACCTGATGCGGATCTTCGGGTCCGAGCGTCTGGACAACGTGCTCAGCAAGCTGGGCATGAAGGAGGGCGAGGCCATCGCCCACCCGTGGGTCAACAAGTCGCTCGAGAAGGCGCAGGCCAAGGTCGAAGGCCGCAACTTCGACATCCGCAAGCAGCTTCTGAAGTTCGACGACGTCGTGAACGATCAGCGGAAGGTGATCTTCGGCCAGCGGCGCGAGATCATGGAGGCCACCGACGTCAACGACATCGCCGAGGACATGCGCCACCAGGTGATCGACGACATGGTGGACCAGTACGTTCCGCCGAAGACCTATGTCGACCAGTGGGACGCCGAGGGGCTCTACGTCGCCGCGATGGAGAAGCTGGGCGTCGACGTGCCGGTGATGAAGTGGGTGGAGGAAGACGGCGTCGATGCCGAGGTCATCCAAGAGCGCCTGGTCGAGGCGTCGGACAAGTTCATGGCCGACAAGGCGGCGCAGTTCGGCCCCGAGAACATGCGCTCGATCGAGAAGCAAATCCTGCTTCAAACGATCGATTCGAAGTGGCGCGAGCACATCCTGCGGCTTGAGCACCTGCGCTCCGTGGTCGGCTTCCGCGGTTATGCGCAGCGCGACCCGCTCAACGAATACAAGACCGAAGCTTTCCAGCTGTTCGAGGGTCTCCTGAACTCGCTGCGCGAGGAGGTGACGCAGAAGCTGTCGCAGATTCGCCCGCTGAGCGAGGAAGAGCAGAAGGCGATGCTGGCCCGCATCCAGGCGCAGCGCGACGCGCTCCAGTCGCAGGCCCAGGCGCAGCCGCCCCAAGGCGAGGCCGAGGCCGAAGCCGCCGCGCCCGGCTTTGTCGAAGCCGACCCCTCGACGTGGGGCAACCCCGGCCGCAACGACCTGTGTCCCTGTGGTTCGGGTAAGAAGTTCAAGCACTGCCATGGCCGCCTGAGCTGATCAACCTTCCGCGGCGCGCGCCGGAGAAAGGCCCGCGCCGCGGCAACGCACCGCCGTTCACATGCCACACGATCGGCGGAATCGGCGGCCAGGTTGCGGGGAAGACCCGGAATCATGGGAGACGTCGCCATGCTCAAAGCTCCGAACAGCAAGACGCTGCGCCGCATCTCGACGGTGGCGGCCTGCACGGCCCTCGTCGTCGGCTCGGTGCAGTTCATGCAGAGCGGCCCGGCGGGCGGACAGCCGGCCACCGCGGCACAGAGCGCCGAGGGCGCGCAGCCAGTCGAGATGGCCTATGCCCAGGCGAGTGTCGAACAGCGCTTCGACCGCGAGGTAAAGCTGCCCAAGCCGCCCGAGGCTGCGCTGCGCCCGGTGACGCTGCCGATCCCCGATCCGGTGCGCACCGCCCGCTCCGGTCCCGACCGGGCGGACGTTCCGGCGCCCGCACCCATCCTGCCCGGCCCGCTTGAGCCGCGATCGACCGGCGACTGCGACGTCACGTTCGAGGCTGACACGATCCCCGGCAGCATGGTCCTCCTGTCTCTGACTGCCCCCTGCGCCGCCGACGTGCGGGTCGAGGTCGCGCACGAGGGGCTGGTGATCGCGGAGCGCCTGTCGCAGTACGGCGGGCTTGATCTTTTGGTGCCGGCGATGACGGAGGAAGCGACCTATACCGCCCGGATCGAGGGCGAAGAGCCCGAAGAGGTCGTGGTCACGGTGACCGACCATGACGAGTACGAACACGTGGCGCTGCAATGGGCGGGCCGCGCGGGACCTCAGCTGCACGCGCTGGAGTTCGGAGCTGGTTATGGCGACGAAGGCCACCTCTGGTCCGGTGCACCGGGAGACATCATGCGCGCCGCGCATGGCAAGGGCGGCTTCCTGACCGAGCTCGGCGACCCGACCCTCGACGCGCCGCGTCAGGCGCAGGTCTACACCTTCCCGACCGGAGCGATCGAGCGCGCGGGCGACGTAGCGCTCAAAGCCGAAGTCGAAGTGACCGAGCTCTCCTGTGGTCGCGACATCACCGCCGAGGCGCTTCAACCGGACGGCACGGGCGGAGTGGAGCGCACGGCGCTCACTGTGTCGGTTCCCGACTGTGACGCCATCGGCGGCATTCTCGTGTTGAAAAACCTGCTGCAGAACCTGAAGATCGCCGGACGATGACGCCGGCAGCCGAGCACGCCATATGATCCTGCCCCGTGCGGTGCGATGCGTCGCGCTGATCCTCGGGCTGGGTGCGGCGTCCGCCGCTGCCGAGGTCGTGGAACTGCGCAGCACCGGCGGCGGGTTGAGCGTCTCGGGTGAGCTTCTAGGCTACGACGGGGCCTTCTACCGCATCCTGACCGAGCATGGCGTTCTGACGCTGGAAGGCGCCCGCGTCTCCTGCGAGGGCGCGGCCTGTCCGGACGAGCGGCAGTTTGTCGCAGACGCCACGTTCTCCGGCGCCCGCAGCATGGTCGAGGTCCTGCTGCCTGCGTTGGTGGAAAGCTTCGCCGCCCGGCAGGGCCTGACCGCCGAGCGGGCGGAGGAGGCCGGCCAGTCGCTGTTCCTGCTGCGCGACGACGGCGGTGAGGTGGTGGGTCGCTTCCGCCTGCGGGCCGGCAGTTCGGCCGAGGGCTTCGCGGATCTCGTGGCAGAGGAAGCGGACGTGGCCGTGTCGCTGCGCGAGCCCACGGCGCAGGAACGCGCAATGGCCGAAAGCGTGGGCTACGGCGATTGGCCGGCTGCGCGCTGGTCGCGCATCGTGGCGCTGGACGGGCTGGTGCCGCTGGTGTCCATCGCCAACCCGGTGACCGAGATCGACTTCAACACGCTCGCCGCACTCTTCGCCGGGAACATCACGAACTGGGCCGACCTCGGGGGGGGCGACGCGCCGGTCCGGCTGCATCTTCTGGCTCCTGATGCGACGCTGACGCAGGAATTTGTGTCGTGGGTGCTGGAGCCCGCGGGGCTGGAGCTAAGCGACGCAGTCACCCACCATGACAACGCCGCCACGTTGGCGGCCGTCGTTGCGGAGGATCCGAACGCCATCGGGATCGGTACGTTCTCGGATATCGGCAATGCGGCGCCGGTGGCTTTGGCCGGACTTTGCGGCTTCACGGCCGAGGTAACCGAGCGGACATTGAAGACCGAGGACTATCCGCTGACGGCGCCGCTGTTCCTCTTCCTCCCGCCGCGGCGGCTCCCGCTGCTGGTTCAGCAGTTCCTGGCTTATGCCACGTCGCCCGCCGCCCAGCCGGTGGTGCGGCGCTCGGGCTTCGTCGACCAATTCCCCGAGGCGGTGCCGCTGGATGCGCAGGGGCTGCGGTTCGCCAGCGCAATCGCCCGCGCGGGCGAGGATACCGGGCTGGACGAACTTCAGCGCATGGTGGCGGCGCTGTCCGGGCGGGATCGGCTGACGCTGACCTTCCGGTTCGAGAACGGCTCCAGCGAACTGGATGCGCAGTCGCGCTCAAACGTCACCCTGCTGGCGCGGGCGCTGGAGCGGGGGATCTTCGACGGCCGCGACATGCTGTTCGTTGGATTCAGCGACGGGCAGGGCCCGGCCTCGGCGAACCGGCGGCTGTCGCGGGATCGCGCACGGACGGTACGCGCGGCGGTTGAGGCGGCGCTGGGCGCGGCCGCGCTTGAGCCGGTGCGGCTGGGAACCGACGGCTTCGGTGAGGCCATGCCGATGGCCTGCGACGACAGCGCGTGGGGCCGCCAGATCAACCGGCGGGTCGAGGTCTGGCTGAAATAGTCACAGGTACCCGCTGCTGCGGAAGCTGAGCTCCGCGTTCTTTCCGACGATCAGGTGGTCGTGCAGCGTCAGTCCAAGCGCCTGGCACGCCGCATCGACCTGCGCCGTCATCGCCACGTCGGCATCGGACGGTGTTGGGTCGCCCGATGGATGGTTGTGCACGAGGATCAGGGCCGAGGCGTTCAGTTCCAACGCACGCTTTGCCACCTCGCGTGGGTAGACGGGGACATGGTCGACCGTGCCGCTCGCCTGCTCTTCGTCTGCGATCAGGGTGTTCTTGCGGTCGAGGAACAGGACGCGGAACTGCTCGGTCTCGCGGTGTGACATCGTGGTGTGGCAGTAGTCGATGACGGCGTCCCAGCTAGATATCACATGCCGCTGCATTACCCGCGCGCGCGACAGACGGTGTGCCGCAGCCTCGACGATCTTAAGTTCCTGCATCACGGCCTCTCCCACGCCATCTATCTGCCGCAGTCGGTCGGGCGGGGCAGAGATCACGCCGTTGAAGTCGGCAAAGGTGTCGAGCAGGCGGCGGCCCAAGGGCTTAACGTCGCGGCGGGGGATCGCGCGGAACAGGACCAGTTCCAGCAGCTCGTAATCCGGCATGGCGGCGGGGCCGCCCTGCATGAACCGCTCGCGCAGACGCTTCCTGTGATCGCGCAGGTAGGAAGGCGTGGGGGCGTCGTGACGGTCAGTCGCGTCGAAAAGCCCGGGCTGGGCGGCTTCATCGAACTGGGGCGGGCAGCGTGACATGTCGCCACGCTGCCCGAGTCCGGTCAAGGAACAGTTAAGCCGAGAGCGTCAGCTCTTCATCCCGTCCCAAAAGGTCTTCACCTTCGAGAAGAAGCTGGAGCTTTCGGGATTGTTGTTCTCGCTCAGGCGCTCGAACTCCCGCAGCAGCTCTTTCTGCTTCGACGTCAGGTTCACCGGCGTCTCGACGGCCATCTCGATGTACATGTCGCCCGCGCCGCCACCGCGCAGCATCGGCATGCCCTTGCCGCGCAGGCGCATCTGCTTGCCCGACTGCGACCCGGCGGGCACCTTCACCCGGCTGCGGCCACCGTCGATGGTCGGCACCTCGATGTCTCCGCCCAGAGCGGCCGTCGTGACCGAAACCGGCACGCGGCAGAACAGGTGCTGGCCGTCACGCTGGAACAGCGGATGCTCGGTCACCTCGATGAAGATGTAAAGGTCGCCCGAGGGGCCGCCGCGCAGCCCCGCCTCGCCTTCGCCGGCAAGCCGGATGCGGGTCCCGGTCTCGACGCCCGCGGGGATGTTGACGCTGAGCGAACGGTCCTTCTCGACCCGACCGGCGCCGCCGCAGGCCGAGCAGGGGTTCTTGACGATCTGGCCCGCCCCCGAGCAGGTGGGGCACGTGCGCTCGACGGTGAAGAAGCCCTGCTGCGCCCGCACCTTGCCCATGCCCGAGCAGGTCGGACACATCTGCGGCTCTGCCCCGCCCTCGGCGCCGGTACCGCTGCAGGTGCCGCACTTGACCGACGTCGGCACGTTGATCGTCTTCTGCAGCCCGTTATAGGCTTCCTCGAGCGTGACGCGCAGGTTGTAGCGCAGGTCCGATCCGCGGGTCGCCCGCTGGCCGCGTCCGCCGCGTCCGCCCATCATGTCGCCGAACAGGTCGTCGAATACGTCCGAGAAGGCGCTGGCGAAGTCCGCGCCTTGGTAGGCGCCGCCGCCGCCGCGCGGCCCTCCACCCATGCCGCCCATCCCGCCGTCGAAGGCGGCGTGGCCGAAGCGGTCATAGGCCGCCTTCTTGTCGGCGTCCTTGAGCACCTCGTAGGCTTCGTTCACTTCCTTGAACTGGGCCTCGGCGTCCGGATTGTCGGAGTTCCGGTCGGGGTGAAGCTCTTTCGCCTTCCGGCGATAGGCCTTCTTGATCTCGTCGGCATCGGCGCCCTTCGAGACCCCGAGCACTTCATAGAAATCGCGCTTTGCCATCAGGTCATGTCCTCCGGCAATGGAAAACCGGCCCGACGCGGGTCAGGCCGGTTCCCAAGCCATTCACGGCGCCTTAGGAGGCACGCTTGTTGTCGTCACCGCCGAGATCCTCGAAGTCGGCGTCCACGATGTCGTCGTCGACGTCACGCGGACCTTCGTCGTCGTCGGAGCCTTCCGAGCTGTTTTCGGCCTTCGCCTGCTCGGCCTTGTAGATGGCCTCGCCCAGCTTCATGGCCGACTCGGTGACGTTCTGGATGCCCGACTTGATCTTGTCCGGATCCTCGGTCTCCATCTGCTCCTTGAGGTTGGCGATGGCCAGTTCGATCGCCTCGATCGTGGTCGGGTCAACCTTGTCCGAATGCTCTTCCATCGACTTCTCGGTCGAGTGGATGAGGCTCTCGGCCTGGTTCTTCGCTTCCACGAGCTCGCGGCGCTTCTTGTCGGCCTCGGCGTTCGCCTCGGCGTCCTTGACCATTTGCTCGATATCCTCGTCGGACAGACCGCCCGAGGCCTGGATGGTGATCTTCTGCTCCTTGTTCGTGCCCTTGTCCTTGGCGGACACGTTCACGATGCCGTTGGCGTCGATGTCGAAGGTCACTTCGATCTGCGGCATTCCGCGCGGCGCCGGGGGGATGTCCTCGAGGTTGAACTGGCCGAGCAGCTTGTTGTCGGCCGCCATCTCGCGCTCGCCCTGGAAGACCCGGATCGTCACGGCGTTCTGGTTGTCTTCGGCCGTCGAGAAGATCTGCGATTTCTTCGTCGGGATCGTCGTGTTGCGGTCGATCAGGCGGGTGAACACGCCACCCAGGGTCTCGATGCCCAGCGACAGCGGGGTTACGTCGAGAAGGACCACGTCCTTCACGTCACCCTGCAGCACGCCGGCCTGAATGGCCGCACCCAGCGCAACCACTTCGTCCGGGTTCACGCCCTTGTGGGGCTCTTTCCCGAAGAACTTGGTCACTTCGTCGATGACCTTCGGCATGCGGGTCATACCGCCGACCAGAACGACCTCGTCGATTTCGCCCGTCGTGATGCCGGCATCCTTCAGGGCCGCCTTGCACGGGTTGATCGAGTTCTTGATCAGGTCCGACACCAGGCTTTCCAGCTTCGCACGAGTCAGCTTCATGACCATGTGCAGCGGCGTGCCCGTGTCCTTGTCCATCGAGATGAACGGCTGGTTGATCTCGGTCTGGCTGGAGGACGACAACTCGATCTTAGCCTTCTCCGCCGCCTCTTTCAGGCGCTGGAGGGCCATCTTGTCCTTGGTCAGGTCGACGCCATGCTCTTTTTTAAACTCCTCGGCGAGGTAGTTCACGATGCGCATGTCGAAGTCTTCACCGCCGAGGAACGTGTCGCCGTTGGTGGACTTCACCTCGAACAGGCCGTCGTCAATCTCGAGGATGGTGATGTCGAAGGTGCCGCCACCCAGGTCGTAGACCGCGATCGTCTTCGAGTCTTTCTTGTCCAGGCCATAGGCCAGCGCGGCCGCCGTCGGCTCGTTGATGATGCGGAGCACTTCGAGGCCCGCGATCTTGCCGGCGTCCTTGGTGGCCTGGCGCTGCTGGTCGTTGAAGTAGGCCGGAACGGTGATGACCGCCTGCGTGACCTCTTCGCCCAGGTACGACTCGGCGGTTTCCTTCATCTTCTGCAGGATGAAGGCCGAGATCTGCGACGGGCTGTACTTGTCGCCCTTCACCTCGACCCAGGCGTCGCCATTGCCGCCGTCGACGATGTTGTAGGGGACGAGTTTCTTGTCCTTCTCCACCTCGGCGTCGGTGGTGCGGCGGCCGACCAGGCGCTTGACCGCGAAGACCGTGTTGGACGGGTTGGTGACCGCCTGCCGCTTCGCCGACTGCCCGACGAGGCGCTCGTCCTCGGTGAAAGCCACGATGGACGGGGTCGTGCGGGCGCCCTCGGCGTTCTCGATCACGCGGGGCTGGCTGCCATCCATGATGGCAACGCAGCTGTTGGTGGTTCCAAGGTCGATCCCGATGACTTTGGCCATGCTCAAAATCCTCTCATTGGCGATATTCAAGAGTGGGAGCCCGCGGAGCGGCACACCCCCTCGATCCCAGTTGTTTTGCCGGATATTTTTACCGTCTCCGGCGGCGTCCCGGCGTATATAGGGAGGGCATTTTTGCGCTGCAAGCAGCCCCGTGCCCGCCGGTGTTGCAAAAATGTGAGTAGTTGCACGCGTAAACAAGAGGTGCCGCCGCCATGGCAGAGAAAACGGTGCTGAGCGTTCGGGGTTTCGAGATCCACAAGAGCCTACTGGATCCCGACGCGCAGCAGGCGCTTCTCGACGACCTGCGCGACGTCGTGCGCGATGCGCCGCTTTTCGCGCCCGAGACGCGGCGCGGGCGCAAGATGTCGGTTCGTATGACCTCGGCCGGGCGCTGCGGCTGGGTCACCGACAGGCGAGGATATCGCTACGAGCCCCGGCATCCGTCCGGGGTTGCATGGCCGCCGATTCCCGAGCGGATAGTGGACATCTGGCGCACGGTCAGCGGCGTGGAGCGGCTTCCGGACTCCTGCCTGATCAACTTCTACGGCGAAGGCGCGCGGATGGGCCTGCACCAGGACCGTGACGAGGGCGAGTTCCAGTGGCCGGTCGTATCGGTGTCGCTGGGCGACGACGCGCTGTTCCGCATGGGTGGAGTGGAGCGATCAGAGGGGACGGAAAGCGTCTGGCTGAACTCGGGCGACGTGGTGGTGATGGGCGGCGCGGCCCGGCTGGCGCATCACGGCGTCGACCGAATCCGCTTCGGCTCATCCCGGCTTCTGCCGCAGGGCGGGCGCGTGAACGTGACGTTGCGGGTGGTGGCCTAGCGGGCCAGGCTGCAACAGCCCGACAGCAGCCGCGGAGCGGTGCCGCCTTGCAGCAGGACCTCGACCGCGAAGCCGTAGGGCCGGTCACTCATACCGTCCGAGCACATCTCGCGCTCGACAATGGCCGTCGCGCGGCCGTCCGGCGCGGAGAGGGTGATTCCGAACGTGGTGCCCAGCCGGCCCTCGGGCTTTCCGCTCCATGTCTCGGTCAGCGGTACGTCGGGACTGCCCGGCTCGGACAGCGTCGCCTGCCCGTCGGGCAAAAGCGAGAGGCTCCAGAACGGCTCGGTCCCGCTGCAGTAAAGGGGACGCGGCAGCGTGCCCTCCTCGAACGCGGGCTGGCGCTGCAGGAACGCCAGCGACGCCCAGCCACGGCCCTCGGGTCGGGCGACGAGCCCCCATGTTCCGCTTTCGTTGATGCGCACCACCTCGACATCCTCGGCGTCCGGCGCAAGCGTTCCGATCACCGGCTGATCCACGGTCGGACCGGCGCGCAGGTTCAGCACGTCGTCCGCCTCGACCCCCGCCACGTCGTAGAGAGCGGGGTGCCGCAGGTCCTGCGCCGCGGCCGGCAGGGCGAGCAGCACGAGGAGGCAGGCCAGGCGCTTCACTGCCTCGCGCTCCAGCTCGCCGAGGCGTGTTTGCGGGTATAGAACTCACCCATCAGGCCCACCATCAGCAGCGCCAGCGACACCCAGATGGGGTAGAGCAGGGACGTGTTGTGCGGATTATAGTTTATGAACGTGAACCCGCGTGCCTGATCGATGGTGTGAAACAGCGGGTTCCAGCTGAAGAAGGCCAGCATGTAACCGGGAAGCTGGTTGGCCACGAACATTTTGCCCGACGCGATCATGTTCGCGCGGGTGTAGACGGTGGTCGCCATGCTGACGAAGGTGGGAAACCATGGCTTGAGGGCCAGGAACACCATCCCCACCGCCACGCCAGAGAACCAAGCCAGCAGTACCATTCCCAGCGCGCCGGCCGGATCGGCGATCGTCACCGGGCCCCACGCCGCGTGATAGACGTAGAGGACGAGGCTCATCGACAGGACCTGGATGTAGAGCGCGCCGAGCGCCGCGGACGAAATCGAGACCGCCGTCGTCATCGGCGCATGCTTCATCATGGCCGATGCCGGTCCCTCGGACTTCACCACCGCCGTCACCGTACGCGTGTGCGCCATATACAGGAACACGCCCGACATGATGTAGAGCAGGAAGTCGCCCCGGATCGCCGACCCGCGGATGCCCACCACGGCGAAAAGCACGTAGAAGGCGAATACGAAGATGACCGTTTGCAGGATGTTTACCGCGATGGCGAGCACGGCGTTCGAATGCGTGCGCCGGATGCTGCGGACGGTGCTGTGGTAGATGAGGTCAAGCAGCCCGGCCGCGGATCGAAGGTTGCTGTCGGGTTGCCTTGGCTCGAACATCTGGGCCTCGTTGCGTCGTCCGACGCCCGGCGCCGGATCGGTCCGCTTCCGCGGACTTCTTGCCGATCGGTCGTTCGCGAACCATAAGAGGGTGACCAAGGCATTTCAACGGCTGCGCGAGCAGCGGGCTTCCAGGGAGACGGCATTGAATTACGAACGATTGGTCGACGTCATGCGGCGGCTCGCGCTCGAGGCGGGTGAGAAGATCATGGAGATCTACGAGTCGCCCGAGTTCGAGGTGAAGTCGAAGGCCGACGACAGCCCTGTGACCGAGGCCGACCAGGCCGCCGACGCGCTGATCTCGGCCGGCCTGCGCGAGGCGTTTCCCGACGTGCCTCTCGTCACCGAAGAGCAGGCGGCGACCCACGGGCAGGACGTGTCGACCTTCCTGATCGTCGATCCGCTGGACGGCACGAAGGAGTTCGTACAGCGCCGCGGCGACTTCACCGTGAACATCGCCTATGTCGAGGACGGCGTGCCGGTGCGCGGCGTCGTCTACGCGCCCGCCAAGAAAAGGCTTTTCCTCACCACGTCCGGCGGGTCCTCGGTCGAGGAGACCGGCGATTTCGGGCTTGAGGCCGAGGGCAAGATCGAACGACTCCACGTCTCCGAGCCCGACAACGACGCGCTGATGGTCGTGGCCTCGAAGTCGCACCGCGACCAGGCGACGGACGATTATATCGGCAAGTACGCCACCGCAGACATGAAGAGCGCGGGCTCTTCGCTGAAGTTCTGCCTTGTGGCGACGGGCGAGGCCGATCTCTATCCCCGTCTCGGCCGGACGATGGAGTGGGACACGGCGGCCGGGCACGCGGTGCTCGCCGGTGCGGGCGGCCAGGTGGTGCGCTTCGACGACCACACACCGCTGACCTATGGCAAGCCGGATTTCGCGAACCCCTTCTTCATCGCCTACAGTCCCGGCGTGGACCTGAAGCAGCCTTGAGTGCTGCGCTGCCGCAAAAGGCTTTCAATCACGTATGAGCGGTGGCTACAGTGCCTTCGGCAACCACACGCCACGGTGAAGCTCGATTTCACTCAATTATGCAGGAGTGTCACATAGATGGGACGCAAGGTGACCACGGCCGTATTCCCGGTGGCCGGACTGGGAACACGATTCCTTCCCGCGACGAAATCGATCCCGAAGGAGATCATGACCCTCGTCGACAAGCCGCTGATCCAGTACGCCATCGACGAGGCGCGCGCCGCCGGCATCACCGAGTTCATCTTCGTCACCTCTCGCGGCAAGAGTGCGCTCGAGGACTACTTCGACGCCGCCCCCGAGCTCGAGGCGGCGCTTGAGGCGAAGGGGAAGGACGAGCTGATGCGTGTGCTCAAGCACACCAACATGGAATCCGGCGCCATTGCCTACATCCGCCAGCACAAGGCGCTCGGCCTGGGCCACGCGGTCTGGTGCGCCCGGCGGCTGATCGGCGACCAGCCCTTCGCGGTGATCCTGCCCGACGACGTCATCGCTGCCGACACGCCGTGCCTGCAGCAGATGGTCGAAGCCTACGAGGAGACGGGCGGCTGCATGGTCGCCGCGATGGAGGTTGCGCGCGAGAAGACGTCGGCCTACGGTATCCTCGACGTCGAGCCAGAGGGCGGCGACAAGGTGCGGGTGAAGGGCATGGTCGAGAAGCCGGACCCATCCGAGGCGCCGTCGAACCTCGCCGTGATCGGGCGCTACATTCTTGCGCCCGAGGTTCTGGATGCGCTCGACCGGACCGAGCGCGGCGCGGGTGGTGAAATCCAGCTCACGGACGCCATTGCGCAACAGATCGGAACCGAGGCGGGCGTGCACGGCTTGCGCTTCCGCGGCCAACGCTTCGACTGCGGCTCGAAACCGGGTTTCCTGCAGGCCACCGTGGCCTACGGCCTCTCCCGGCCCGAGCTGCGCGACGAGTTCCTCCAGTACCTCACCGAGCTGATCGAAGTCGAACGGACGGCGCCGTAACTCATGACCAAGATCCTTGTGACCGGCGGCGCCGGCTATATCGGCTCCCACGCCTGCAAGATGCTGGCGCGCGCGGGCTACGAGCCCGTCACCTTCGACAACGTCTCGACCGGCTGGGAGGACGCGGTGAAGTTCGGCCCGTTCGAGCGGGGCGACCTTCTGGACCGCGCGCGGCTGGACGAGGTTTTCGCGACGCACTGCCCGGCCACGGTCATGCACTTCGCAGCCTACTCGGATGTGGGCGAAAGCATGCGCGATCCGGCGAAGTACTGGCGCAACAACGTTCTGGGCTCGCTCAACCTGATCGAGGCGGCGGTCGATGCCGGATGCCTGAACTTCGTCTTCTCCTCAACCTGCGCCACCTACGGCGATCAAGACGGCGTCGTGCTCGACGAAGAGTGCGTGCAGGCGCCCATCAACGCCTACGGCGCGTCGAAGCGGGCGATCGAGGACATGCTGGACAATTTCGGCCAGACTCACGGCCTGCGGCATGTCATCTTTCGCTACTTCAACGTCGCTGGCGCGGACCCGGAGGGCGAGGTCGGCGAGTTTCACCGCCCCGAAACCCACCTGATCCCGCTGATGCTGGACGCCATCGAGGGGCAGCGCCCGGCGCTGACGATTTATGGCACCGACTACGACACGCCCGACGGAACCTGCGTGCGCGACTATGTTCACGTGCTCGACCTTGTCGACGCGCACGTGCGCGGGTTGAAGTGGCTGGAGGACGGCAAAGGCTCGCGCGTGTTCAACCTGGGCACCGGCAAGGGCTTCTCGGTCCGGCAGGTGGTCGAGCATTCGAGCATCGTCACCAACCGCGAGGTCCCGGTGAACGAGGGCGAGCGGCGGCCCGGCGACGCCGTGGCGCTGGTGTCGGGCAGCACGCGCGCCGAGCAGGAGCTTGGCTGGCGGCCCGAACGCTCGACCCTCGAGACGATGATCGCGGACGCCTGGCGCTGGCATCAGAGCGGGCATTACGAGCGCTGAGGTGCGCGACGCCACGGCAAACCTGCGCGACCCGTGGACGGCGTATCGTCTGAGGTGGAAGCGCAGGCGGCTCTTGTGGCGCGCGCTTCGGGCGCGGCGGGGGCTGCGGCCGGTCGAAGACCGCACGGACGGCATCGCGCGCGGGGAGATTCTGCTGTTCGCCGTCATGCGCAACGAGGCCACCCGCCTGCCGCACTTCCTGCGCCACTACCGCGCGCTTGGCGTCGGGCACATGTTGATCGTGGACAACGGCAGCAGCGACGGCACTGCCGAGGCCCTGGCCGAGCAGGCGGATGTCTCGCTTTGGTCCACGCCCGACAGCTACAAGGGGTCGCGCTTCGGCCTCGACTGGCTGAACTGGCTCCTGATGCTTCACGGCCACGGGCACTGGTGCCTGACCGTCGATGCCGACGAGATTCTGATCTATCCGCACCATGACCAACGTGATCTGCACGACTTGGCGGCTCGACTGGAGGCGGCTGGACACCGCGCGTTCGGGGCGCTGATGCTCGACCTGTACCCGAGCGGCCGGCTGGGCGGGCAGACATACGTGGCGGGGGACGATCCGTTCGACCTTCTGCGCTGGTTCGATGCGGTCGGGTATCGCGCGGTGCGTCAGCCGGGGCTTCGGAACCTGTGGGTTCAGGGCGGTGTGCGCGAGCGTTGCTTCTTTGCAAACCGTCCCCGCCGGTCGCCCACATTGAACAAGCTGCCGCTGGTGAAGTGGAACAGGCGCTATGCCTACGTGAACTCGACCCACTCCATGCTGCCCCGCCGCCTGAACCTCGCCTATGACGGGCCGGACGGGCATGCGCCCTCGGGCGTCCTGCTGCACACGAAGTTCCTGCCTTCCATCGTCGAGCGGTCGGCCGAGGAAAAGGTCCGCCGCCAGCACTTCGGCGACCCGGCGGCCTTCGACGATTACTACGACGGGCTGATCGACGACCCTGTCCTGTGGAGCGACGACTCAGTCGAGTTTCGCGGTTGGCGGCAATTGGTCGAGTTGGGGCTGATGAGCCACGCAGGGTTGTAACGCTGCGCCACTTGCCGGTTATTCGCACGCCGTCGGCGCAAGGCTGTTCCTATCGCGCCGTCGCGGCCGCATCATGCCGCTCGGGATGAGACACGGATCGACGCATCGTATGACAGCGCGCGGCGCGGGACCGGGCTGCCGCCCGGGCGGAGCGGCCTGAGATGGGCGTGGTCGAGGCCTATCGACTGCGCCTGCGCCGTAAGTACCGGCTGCTTCGCGCCTTCCGCAAGCGGCGGGAGTTGACGGCACGCGCCGACCGCACGCCCCGCATCGGCCGGCAGGAGGTCCTTCTGTTCTCGACCGTCCGGAACGAGCGCATCCGCCTGCCGTACTTCCTGCGCTACTACCGCGAGATGGGGGTCGATCACTTCCTCATGGTGGACAACGGGTCCGACGACGGCTCGGCCGACTACCTGGCGCAGCAGGACGACGTATCGCTCTGGACCACGGGGGCGAGCTACAAGGCCGCAGGCTTCGGCATCGACTGGATGAACTGGCTGTTGCGCCGCCACGCGCATGGGCACTGGGCGCTGACGGTGGACGTGGACGAGTTCCTGGTCTTCCCGTTCTGCGACGCGCGCCCGCTCAAGGCACTTTGCGAATGGCTCGAGGCGTCGTCGCTGCGCTCGTTCGGGGCGATGCTGCTGGACATGTACCCGAAGGGGCCGGTATCGGCGCAACCGTATCGCGAGGGGCAGGACCCGTTCGAGGTGGCCGAGTGGTTCGACTCGGGCAACTACGTGATCTCGAAGAACCCGCTGTTCCGGAACCTCTGGATCCAGGGCGGTCCGCGCGCGCGGACGTTCTTCGCCGACAAGCCCCACCTCGCGCCCGCGCTTAACAAGATCCCGCTGGTGAAGTGGAAGCGCAGCTACGCCTATGCCAGCTCGACCCACATGCTGCTGCCGCGGGGGTTGAACCTGGTCTACGACCAGTCGGGCGGCGAGATCACGTCGGGCTGCCTGTTGCACGCCAAGTTCCTGCACACGCTAGGCGAAAAGGCGGCCGAAGAGATGCGGCGCGGGGAGCATTACGCCGGAGGACGCGAATACCGTGCTTACCGCGACGGGGAAGACGCGGACCTCTGGTGCCGCTGGTCCGAGAAGTACATCAACTGGCGCCAGCTCGAGATCCTGGGCCTGATGTCGAAGGGGAACTGGGCGTGACGGTCGGCATCGTCATGCTTTGCCACACCGCGTTGCACCGGGCGGCGCAGGTGGCCAGCCACTGGGCCGAGCGCGGCTGCCCGGTGGTGATCCACGTGGACAAGCGCGTGCCGCAGCATCGCCATCGCCGGTTCTGCAAGGCGATGGCGGGGTTCGAGAACGTGCGCTTCTCGGACCGCTACCAGTGCGACTGGGGCACGTGGTCTCTGGTCGCCGCCACCATCTCGGCGGCCGAGCGGATGCTGGCGGACTTCCCCGAGGTGCAGCACGTCTACCTCGCCTCCGGCTCGTGCCTGCCGCTGCGCCCGGTGGACGAGCTCAAGGTGTACTTGGCGGCGCGGCCGGGGCACGACTTCATCGAAAGCGTCACGACTCGCGACGTGCCGTGGACCGTCGGCGGATTGGATGAAGAGCGTTTCACGCTGCGCTTCCCGTTCTCGTGGAAGAAGCAGCGACGCCTTTTCGACGGGTACGTGCGGCTGCAGCGGCGGCTGGGCCTGCGGCGGCGTATCCCGGCCGGGCTGGTCCCGCACATGGGGTCGCAGTGGTGGTGCCTGTCGCGGCAGACGCTGGAGGCGATCCTGACCGACCCCGACCGGCCGGAGTTCGACCGCTACTTCCGGCGCGTCTGGATCCCGGACGAAAGCTATTTCCAGACGCTCTCACGGCGCCACTCGCAGCAGATCGAGAGCCGGTCGCTCACGCTCAGCAAGTTCGACTTCCAGGGCAAGCCACACGTCTTCTACAACGACCATCTCCAGCTTCTGCGCCGCTCGGACTGCTTCGTGGCGCGCAAGATCTGGGCGCGGGCCGACAGGCTGTACGACGTGTTCCTGTCCAGCGACCCCGAAACGCGGAGCCTGGCCGAGCCGAACCCGGGCAAGATCGACCGCGTGTTTTCGGGTGCGGTCGAGCGGCGCACACGCGGGCGGCCGGGGCTTTACATGCAAAGTCGGTTTCCCAGCAACCGGCGCGAAAACGGAAAGACCTGCGCGCCGTACTCGGTTTTCCAGGGCTTCGGTGACATCTTCGCCGACTTCGCGCCGTGGCTTCATCGCACGACCGGGGCGCGGGCGCACGGCCACCTCTATGGTCCCGCGCGAGCCGACTTCGCGGATGAGCAGCGCGTCTATGCGGGGGCACTGAGCGACAGCGCCGCCCTGCGCGACTACAATCCCGAGGCGTTCCTGACGAGCCTGCTGTGGAACACGCGCGGCGAACACCAGAGCTTCCTGTTCGGCCCGCGCGACGCGCAGCGCATCGGCGGCTTCTTCACGCACGACCCCAACGCCTCGGTCTGGGTCGTCAGCGGCGCCTGGGCGGTGCCGCTTTTCCACTCGAACCGCCCGTTCGAGGAGACCCGGAAAGAGGCCGCGCGGCTTCAGAAGATCGAAAGCGCCCACCTGCAAATGCTGCGGGGGCCGCACGTGAAGGCGCGGGTGCGCATCTGGACGATGTCGGATTTCATCGAGGCGCCCGCCGAACCCCTGGAGGACATCATCGCCGAGATCGGGCCGCGCGTCGCGCGCAAGCTGACCGACATGCCGCGCATGGCGCGGCTCGACGGCTTCGGCCGTTTCCTGCAAGAGCTTCGCAATCAGGGCATGCAGCCCTACCTGATGGGCGACTTCCCGGTCAGCCCGCTTGCCACGCCCACGGCGGACGTGGGTGAACCAGCGATCGAGGCCAGCGCATGAACGCGCGCTTCGACTACTTCGTCGTGTTCGCCGAGATGCGCACCGGCTCCAACTTCCTTGAAGCGAACCTGGGCGAGTTGCCCGGCCTGCGCATGTGGGGCGAAGCGTTCAATCCGCAATTCATGGGGCAGGCGGGGCGCGACCGCATGGCGGGAATGACGCTGGCCGAGCGGGAGGAAGACCCGCTGCGCCTGTTGTCCGAAATGCGGGCGCGGAGCGAGGGGATGGCCGGCTTCCGGTTCTTCAGCGAACACGATCCCCGGATCATGGCGCACTGCCTGTCCGACACCCGCTGCGGCAAGGTCGTGCTGACGCGCAACCCGCTCGACAGTTTCGTCAGCCTGCAGATCGCCCGCCAGACGGGGCAGTGGCGGCTGGGCGACATGAAGCAGGCCCGCCGTGCCACGGTTCGCTTCGATCCCGCACCCTTCACTCGGCATCTCGAACGGATCGCCGACTTCCAGAGCCGCCTGACCCGTGCGCTCCAGACCTCCGGCCAGACCGCATTTCGGCTGGACTATGACGACATCCAGGATGTCGAGGTGCTCAACGGCATCGCGCGCTTCCTGGGGCTGGACGGGCGGCTGTCGCAGCTTTCGGACAAGACCAAGGTCCAGAACCCCGCGCCGCTGCGCGACAAGGTTGAGAACTACGACGAGATGGCAGAGATGCTGCGCGACCTCGACCCGTTCGCGCTGGACCGCATCCCGAACTACGAACCGGCGCGCGGACCGGCCGTGCGGTCGTACATCGCGGCGGGCGCAGCGCCGCTTCTTTACATGCCGGTGCCGGGCGGGCCGGAGGGACGGGTCGAGCGCTGGTTGGCGGAACTCGGCGGAGCGCCTGTGCGTGGCATGACCCAGAAGGACCTGCGCCGGTGGAAGCGAGAAAACGCCGGCCATCGCACCTTCACCGTTCTGCGGCACCCGACAGATCGGATCCATGACGTGTTCTGCCGCCGCATCCTGACGCCCGGCCCCGACGCGTTCGGCGTGTTGAGGGAGACGCTGCGCACGCAGTACAGCGTGCCGATCCCCGAAGAGGGTCCCGGGCTGGAGTATGACGCCGCCGCCCACAGGGCCGCGTTTCTTGGCTTCCTGCGCTTCCTGAAGGGAAACCTGGGCGGCCAGACGGGCGTGAAGGTTCAGCCGGACTGGGCCACGCAGACGGCGCTGGTGCAGGGCATGGCGCAGTTCATGCTGCCCGACGCCATCCTGCGCGAGACCGAGTTGGCCGAGGAGTTGCCCGCCTTGGCCGACCGGATCGGGATCAAGGCGCCCCCGCTCCCCCCGGTTGCGCCAGTGGAGCCGTTCACGCTCGACGACATCCACGACGCCGAGGTCGAAGCGGCGGTGCGCGACGTCTATCAGAGAGATTTCATGATGTTCGGGTTCGGCGCCCGGCGATAGACCGCCGGGCGCACGGGATCAGGCGGCCTGTGTACGCGGCCACTCGGTCAGTACGGCGTGCAGCGTGACCGGGTCTTCGTTGGCGCGCAGCTTGGCGCAGACGTTGGGGTCGCGCATCGTGCGGGACACCAGCGCCAGCGCCTTCAGATGCTCAACGCCCGCCGCTTCGGGGGCGAACAGCGCGAACACCAGGTCCACCGGTTGCCGGTCGACCGAGTCGAACTCCAGCGGTTTCTCCACCTTCAGGAAGACGCCCCGCACCTGGTCGATTCCCGATATCCGGGCGTGGGGCAGGGCGACGCCGTGGCCCACGCCGGTCGGACCCAGGCTTTCGCGGTCCAGAAGCGCGTCGACGGCCGGGGCCGCCGCGATGCCATAACTCGTCTCGGCGATTTCGCCGAGTTGGTGGAAAAGGCGCTTCTTGCTCGTGAGGCTACCCACGACCCGCACCGCAGCCGGTTTCAATATCGTCGAAAGATCCATATCGCTCTGCTTTCGGACGATCAGCCGCCGTCCGTCATCAGTTTGCACTGCCCGGGTCGATCCACCCGATGTTACCATCATCGCGCCGATAGACGATATTGACGCCGGTATCCTGCTTTTCGTTGCGGAAGACGAGCACCGGGGCCCCCGCCAGTTCCATCTGCATGACCGCTTCGCCCACGGACAGCGAAGGTATCCGCGTCTCCATCTCGGCGATGATCATGGGTTGCAGGCTCTCCGGTTCGGATTCGTCATCGGTCTCCGTCGATCCGGCGAGGATATAGGAGGATGCCGCGGAAAGCTCAACCGGCTGCGCGCGTTCCTTGTGATGATCCTTCAGCCGCCGCTTGTAGCGCCGCAGCTGCTTTTCCATCTTCGTGTTCGACTGGTCGAACGCGGCATAGATTTCGGGCGCCACGCCTTTCGCCTGCACGGTCAGGCCCGTCGACAGGTGCACCACCGCTTCGCAGCAGTATTCGTGCCCGCTTTTTGAGAATACCACCATCGCGTCGGTGGGGCGGCCCGGATACTTCTCGATCACGGCGTCGATTTCGGTCCTGACATGGGTCTGCAGCGCTTCGCCGATGTCGATTTGCTTGCCGCTGATCTGGTACCGCATCACGTCTCCTTATTTGCAGAGGGGGGCGCCCGCCGCCTTTCGACGGCCGATCGCTATAGGGTTTTCATGACCGGGATGTCGCTGATGATAAGCCGGCGCCGCTGCGCAGTGCGATGTGCGCGCCCTTGCGCAGGGCCGGCACGAACGAGGGAGGTCGGTTCGCTCATCGGGGCCATTTGGCGACGGAAGGCATCGCGGTGTCAACGCCTTGTCGTCGCGGCAGTGCAGCAGAATCAGGACAGTCGGAAACCCTGCCCGAGATAGACGCGCTGCACGTTCTCGTCGCGCACGACCTCGTCGCTCGTGCCGCTCATCAGGATCGTGCCGTCGTGCAGGATGTAGGCGCGATCGACCACGCCCAGCGTCTCGCGCACGTTGTGGTCGGTGATGAGCACGCCGATGCCCCGCGTCTTGAGGTCGGCCACCAGAGTGCGAATCTCGGCCACCGCGATCGGATCGACGCCGGCGAACGGTTCGTCGAGCAGCAGGTAGCGGGGATTTGCGGCGAGGCAGCGCGCGATCTCGGCCCGCCGCCGTTCGCCGCCCGACAGCGCGGCCGCGGGCGTGTGGCGCAGATGCTCGATCGAGAAGTCCGACAGCAGCTCTTCCAGCCGTTCGCGGCGGCGGGTGCGGTCGGGTTCGCTGATTTCAAGGATGGCGAGGATGTTGTCCTCCACGTCCAGTCCCCGAAAGATCGACACCTCCTGAGGAAGGTAGCCGATCCCCAGCTTGGCGCGCCGGTACATCGGCAGGCGCGTGACCTCGCGCCCCTCGATCATCACCTGTCCGCCCTCGGGCTGCACGAGCCCGGCAATGGAATAGAAGCAGGTGGTCTTGCCCGACCCGTTCGGCCCCAGCAGCGCGACGACCTCGCCCCGGGCAAGCTCCATGCTCACGTCGCGGATCACCGGACGCTTGCGGTAGCTCTTGCGCAGGTGGCGGACCTCGAGGCCGACGCCGCGGGCCGCGATCTTCAGGTCGGGGGCGGGCACCGTCAGTCCCCGCCGGTCTGGAACACCGTGCGCACGCGGCCTTCCATGACGCCGGTGCCCTCGGTCAGGTCGAGGGTCAGGCGGTTCGACGACAGCGCGTTCGCGCCCTGGGTCAGGACGACATCGCCCGTCATCACGACCTCGCCGCTGTCGATGGTATAGACGGCCTCCTGACTTTCCGCCGCCTCTTCGCCCGCCACCAGCGTCACGCCGCCGGTGGCGCGCAACTCGGCGATCCGGCCGCCGATGGGGGCATAGATCACCTCGACCTCGCCGGCGGTCAGGCGCATCTCGCCTTGGCTGACCAGAACGTTGCCCGAGAACGTCGCGCTGCCGTCGCTCTGGTCGACGCGCAGGTTGTCGGACGTGACCTCGACCGGAAGCCCCGGATCCTGCCGCAGCCCGCCAAGCGCGACCTCGGCGCCCTGGCCGAAGGCGGCGGTGCCGAGGGCAAGCGCGGCGGCGGTCACGATGGTCTTGAGATGTCTCACGGGGAACCCCTTACTCACCTGGCGGGACATATAGCAGCCGAACGCCGTCTGTGAAATCCAGCACGTACCGGTCCGCCTGTCCCTCCACGGGCCGCATCTCCATGCGCCCGGCGATCAGCTCGCCCGGCGGCCCCTCGGCCGTCACCGCGCCGTCCGAGGCGACCGATGTCGCGTCGAGCGCCGTGGTCAGCGTGTCGGTCTCGATCCGGTAGCCGGTCGAGGTCTCGATGCGCACGTCCTGCTCCATGCGGGCGGTGTCGGCGGTCTGGTCGATGCCACCGGCGCCGGCCCGGATGTCCAGCCAGCCGCCGTCCGGCGTCTCGACCCGTCCTTCCAGCGCGCGGGCGGTCAACCGCGCCGGCGCATCGCGGTCGGGCTGCGCGGCGTCGGCCGAAATGCGCACCGCCGCCCCGTCGCGGGTCATGCCGGCATAGCGGGGCTCGCGCACGCGCTGTTCCTGCAGGATTTCCTCGACCTCGGCCTCGGAGAACGGGATCGCCGCCTCGGGGTCGTACTGGCGCGAGAACATGAACAGCGTGGACAGGATCGCCAGCGCGATCAGGGGCAACGCGATCTTCAGCCACGCGACGACGCGCGAATATGTGTTGTCATAGGCCAGAGGCCGCGCTCCCGGATCGTTCCGCCCGAACAGGTAGCAGCGCGGATGCCCGTAAAGAAGGCAATCCGCGGAAATTGACCGTTCAGTGAGCGAAGACGTCGATCTCGGGCCAGCCTTCAAGGTCGAGCTTGGCGCGCGTGGGCAGGAACTCGAAACAGGCCTGCGCCAGCTCGACACGGCCCTCGCGGCGAAGCCGGTCGTCCAGCCGGTCCTTCAGCTTGTGCAGATGCAGCACGTCCGAAGCGGCGTAGTCCAGTTGCGCGTCGGTCAGCGTCTCGGCGCCCCAGTCGCTCATCTGCTGCTGCTTCGAGATGTCGATTTCCAGCAGCTCCTGCGTCAGGTTCTTCAGCCCGTGCCGGTCGGTGTACGTGCGGGTCAGCTTCGACGCGATCTTGGTGCAGTAGACCGGAGCGGCCAGCGCGCCGAAGGCGTGGTACATCACCGCGATGTCGAAGCGGCCGAAGTGGAACAGCTTCAACACGTTCGGATCGCGCAGCATCGCGCTGAGGTTCGGCGCCTCGGTCTGGCCCTTCTCGATCTGGACGAGGTGCGCGTTCCCGTCGCCGCCCGACATCTGCACCAGGCACAGCCGGTCGCGGTGCGGGTTGAGCCCCATCGTTTCGCAGTCGATGGCGACCACCGGTCCCAGGTCCAGCCCGGCGGGCAGATCGCCCTTGTAGAGATGGTTCGCCATGCCGCGTCCCCTGTCTGTCTCGCTTCACCGGCGGAATAGAGGCTCGTCCGCCGATGTGCAACGCACGCTAGAGGGGCCGGCCCGTCAGCAGCCTTGGCAGATCACCCGTCAGCCCCGCAGCCTCACGGATGAGGCCGCGCCGCATCTCGGGCAGGGCGTTCACGGCGGCCAGCCCCAGGTCTCGGACGAACCGCAGCAGCGGGTTGTCATTCGAGAACAGCCGGTTGAAGCCGTCGGTCGCCAGAGCCAGCGTCGCCACGTCGAATCGCCGCCAGCGCTGGTACCGCTCGAGCACGTCGATCCGGCCGATATCCTCGCCCCGCCGGTGCGCGTCGGTCAGGATCTCGGCTAGCGCGGCGACATCCTTGAGGCCCGCGTTCAGCCCTTGTCCCGCGATGGGATGCACGGCATGCGCCGCGTCGCCCACCAGCGCTACGCGCGGCGCGACGAAGACGTTCGCCAGGCTCAGTTGCAGCGGATAGGTGAACCGGTCGCCGACAAGCCGGATGTCGCCCAGGAAATCGCCGAAGCGCGGGCGCAGCACGGCAAGGTAGCCCGCGTCGTCCAGCGCGTTGATGCGGCCGGCGCGCTCGGTCCGCTCGGTCCAGACGATCGACGACCGGTTGCTCGGAAGCGGCAGGATGGCGAGCGGCCCCTCCGGCATGAAGAACTGGTGCGCGATCCCCTCGTGCGGCTTGTCGTGCTCGACCGAGGTCACCAGCGCCGTCTGGCCATAGCGCCAGCCGGTGCGCCGGATACCGGCACGGCTGGCCACGCTGCTGGTCTTGCCGTCGCAGCCGACCAGGACGCCCGCCGACACGGTGCGCCCGTCCGACAGCGTGGCGACGATGCCGCCGTCTCGTTCGTCCTGCGCCACCACCGTTGGGCCGGTGATCTGGGTGATCCGGGGCTCGGCGTCGATTGCGTCCAGCAGGGCAGGGCGGAGGTGGCGGTCCTCGACCATGTGGCCCATGGGACCTTCCTCGATCTCGGCGTGGTCGAAGTGCAGGACCATCGGGGACGGTCCTTCGCCGGCGCGTCCGTCGCTGACCTTGATCTCGAGGATCGGCTGCGACCGCTCGGCCAGACCCTCCCACAGCCCCAGCGCGCCCAGCAGGCGGACCGAGGTCAGGGCCAGCGCATAGCCACGTCCGTCGAAGTCCGGCGCGGCGCGCCTGTCGCGCGGGGTCGGGTCGATCAGCCCCACGGTCAGCCCGCCCGAGGCGAGCGCGAGGGCGAGGGCGGAGCCGTTCAGCCCGCCGCCGGCGATGAGGACGTCATGATCGATGCTCATGGGCCGAAATATGGCCGAGCGGCGGGCATTGTCCATGCCCGCCGCTGCCGGTAGCGTTCGTGCCAACGCGGACAGGAGGACGAGCATGGCGCAGGACTGGACGAAGATGAGCGCGGCGGACCTGGGCCGGGGCATCGGCGCGGGCGAAATCGACCCGGTTTCGCTGACTGAAACCTTCCTGTCGGCCATCGAAAGCCACGAAGCCGCCGGCCGCATCTATGCCCGCACCACCCCCGATCGCGCCCGCGCCGAGGCCGGGGCGGCGGCCGCGCGGGCCGAAGCGGGGCGGCGGCTGTCGCCGCTCGACGGTGTGCCGATCTCGTGGAAGGACCTGTTCGACACGGTCGGCACCGCGACCGAAGCCGGCTCGGCGTTGCTGAAGGGCCGGACGCCGGAGCGGGACGCCGAAGTGCTGCGCAACGCCACCGCCGCCGGGCTGGTGTGCCTGGGCAAGACGCACATGACGGAACTCGCCTTCTCGGGACTCGGCCTGAACCCGGTCACCGCAACGCCGCCCAACGTGAACGATCCCGAAGCCGTGCCGGGCGGATCGTCCTCCGGTGCGGCGGCGTCGGTGGCCTTCGGGCTCGCGGCGGCGGGCATCGGCTCGGACACGGCAGGCTCGGTGCGGGTGCCGTCGGTCTGGAACGACCTCGTCGGTCTGAAGCCGGGGCACGGGGCGACAAGCCTTGAGGGCGTCGTGCCGCTGTGCCCGTCCCTTGATTCGGTCGGGCCGCTGTGTCGGACCGTGGAAGACGCGTCGCTCCTGATGGCCGCGCTGACGGGCGGAAAGGCGCCGGACCTGCGCGGAGCCTCGCTCAAGGGCACGCGCTTCATGGTGCTCGATACCGTGGCGCTCGACGACCTCGAGGAGGCGCCGAAGCAGGGGTTCGAGCGGGCGGTCGAGCGGCTGGAGGCCGCTGGCGCGACCGTCGAGCGGCGCGCGGTGCCCGAGGTGGCGCAGGCGCTGGACCTTGCCGCGGTGGTCTTCGCGACCGAGGGCTACGGGGTGTGGAAGGACGCGATCGAGGGCAACCCGGATGTCATGTACCACCAGATTCGGGAGCGTTTCCGTGGCGGCCGTGATACGCTTGGGTCCGACTTCGTCGCGGCGTGGCAGCGGTTGCACGCGCTGCGGCAGGCGTATCGCGAGGCGACGGCGGGCTTCGACGCGGTCATCATGCCGACCTCGCCCATCCTTCCGCCGAACGCCGAGCGGCTGGCCGAGGACGACGCGTATTATGCCGAACGCAACCTGATGACCCTGCGCAACACCCGCATCGGGAGCCTTCTGAACCTCGCCGGGCTGACGCTGCCGACCGGTGTGCCGTCGACCGGCATCCTGTTCCAGGCCCCCGCCGGAGCGGAGAATTGCCTGCTTCGTCTGGGCGTGGCGGCGGAGCGGGCCTTGGCTTAAATGCCACAGGGGGTGGCGCAAGCCCCCGATTCGCGTGGCGAAAATCTGGACCCTGTTGCGCGGCGTCGACTATCGTCGCCGCAAAACGGGGCGTCACGACCCCGACCTTGAGGCACAAAATGCAGTTCCCCGCACGGTTCTCGAACCTGCCAGAATACGCGTTTCCGCGTTTGCGGAGCCTGCTGGACGCTCATGCGCCCGGCGGAGAGCCCTTGCACATGTCCATCGGCGAGCCGAAGCATGCCTTCCCGGACTGGGTCGGGGCGATCCTGAGCGAAAACGTGACCGAGTTCGCGAAGTACCCCGCGAACGACGGAACGCCCGAGCTTTTGACCGCCATCTCGGACTGGCTGACTCGCCGCTATGGCGTCAGCGTCGATCCCGCCCGGCAGGTCATGGCGCTCAACGGGACGCGCGAAGGGCTCTACAACGTCGCCGCGGCGCTCTTTCCCGAGGACAAGCGGGGCAAGCGTCCGGTCGTGCTGATCCCCAACCCGTTCTACCAGGTCTATGCCGTGGCTGCCCTGTCGGTGGGGGCCGAGCCGGTCTTCGTGCCCGCGACGGCCGAAACGGGCTTCCTGCCTGACTTCGCGTCGCTGCCCGACGACGTGCTCGAACGAACGGTGGCGGCCTATCTCTGCTCGCCCTCGAACCCGCAGGGCGCCGTGGCGTCGCGAGATTACTGGGCCGATCTCATCCGGTTGGCCGAGACGCACGATTTCCTCGTGCTCGCGGACGAGTGCTATTCCGAGATCTACCGTGACACGCCACCGCCCGGCGCGCTCGAGGTCGCCCGGGACACGGGCGCGGACCCGGAGCGGGTGCTGACCTTCCACTCCCTGTCCAAGCGCTCGAACCTGCCGGGGCTGCGGTCGGGCTTCGTGGCGGGCGGACCCGAGTGCATGGCGCGGATCAAGCGGCTGCGCGCCTATTCCGGCGCTCCGCTGCCCCAGCCGCTTCAGCGCGTGGCCGAGAAGGTCTGGGCCGACGAGGCGCACGTGGCCGAGAACCGCCGCCTTTACCAGCGCAAGTACGAGATCGCTGACGAGGTCTTCGACGGCATCGACGGCTGCGGCGCACCGGATGCCGGGTTCTTCCTTTGGCTGCCGGTCGAGGACGGCGAGGCGGCGGCGCTGAAGCTCTGGCGCGAGACGGGCGTCCGGGTACTGCCGGGGGCGTACCTGGCGCGTGAGGTCGACGGGTTCAATCCGGGCGCGGGCTACATCCGCGCCGCGATGGTGGCCACGGAACAGGACATGGCGCGCGGGCTGACGGCCCTGCGTGACTGTCTGTATGGAACGAGGTGAAGGGACACATGGCGTATCAGGCAAGGCAACGCGATCCTCTGTTCGACAGTGAAACCCAGGCCGTGATCGAGCGGCGGGGGAAGGAGCTGCTCGGCCTCGGGCTGCTCGTCGTCGCCGTCGCCGTCGCACTGATGCTGGGCTCCTACGTGCCCGAGGACCCGAGCTGGCTGAGCGCCACGGACGAGCCCGCGCGCAACCTGCTGGGCCGGTTCGGCGCCTCCATCGCCTCGCCGCTTTTCGTCATCGTGGGCTGGGGCGCCTGGGCCATCGTTGCCGTCTTCGGCGCGTGGGGCTTGCGGTTCCTGCTCCATGTCGGGGAAGAGCGCGCGCCCGCGCGGCTGATCTTCGCCCCGCTCGCCATCGCGCTGGTGTCGGTCTACGCCTCGACCCATGTGCCCGCCGGAGAGTGGACGCATTCCTTCGGGCTGGGCGGGCTGTTCGGCGACACGGTGCTGGGTGCGGTGCTGGGGATCGTTCCGGTGCAGGCGACGCTGGGTCTGAAGATGATCGCAGCGGTCGTGGCGGCGGTAGCGCTGGTGATGTCGCTGTTCGTGCTGGGCTGCTCGAAGCAGGAACTGCGGCTGACCGCGGCCTTCCTGTTGGGCGGCGTGGTGATGAGCTATGCCGGTCTCGTCTCGATGCTGGGGCGCGGTGCACATGGCGTCGTCCGGGGGTCGGCCGCCGGTGCGCGCGCCGCGGCCGAGGCGCATCAGCGCCGGCGGGACGAGCGGGCGCAGCGCCGGGCCGAGGCCGATGACTCGCTGATCGAGGACGATGAGCCGGTGGCGCAGGCACGCCCTGTCCTGCGCGCCCAAAGGCCTGACGAGGTCGAGGACAACGAGCTCGACCTGTTCGACTACGACGACGCTCCCGCCCGCGGCGGCGTCCTGTCGCGGCTTTCGGGACTGTTCCGTCGCCGGACCGAGCCGCAGGACGACGACCTGCTCGAAGAGCCCGCGGTGCTCGAGCCCGAGGATGACGGCACCGATGACCGCATCCGCGCCAAGATCGCCGACGTCATCAAGGCGCGCGTCCGGGCCCGGCCCATCCTGACCGCCGCCGCCCGGCCCGAGCCTCCGGTGCAGCGCCCGCGCCATCCGCGCGGCCCGCAGCCGATGATCCTGCCGAAGACCCCGCGTCCCGAACCCGCCGCCCCGGCGGCGCAGTTCGAGGAGCTGGTGCATTACGACGAGCCGCAGGAAGAGGCGTTTGACGAGGGCTTCGATCCCGAGACGCTGGAGATGCCCGAGTCCGAGCTGGTTCAGCCCGAGCCGTCGTCGCAATCGCTGACGGCCGAGCCGCTGTTCGAGACGGGCCGCAGGACCGCGGCCTTCGCGGGCCCGGCGGTCGAGCGCAAGAAGGTCCAGCACCCGCCGAAGAAGGTCGTCCAGCCGTCGCGCCGTGCGCAGGCCGAGGCGCAGCCGGCGCTGGGCTTCGACGAAAGCGACAGCGACTACGAGCATCCGCCGCTTAACCTGCTGACCAACCCCGCCGAGATCGAGCGACACCACCTGAGCGACGAGGCGCTGGAGGAAAACGCCCGGATGCTCGAGACCGTGCTCGACGATTACGGCGTGAAGGGCGAGATCGTCTCGGTCCGCCCCGGCCCCGTCGTCACGATGTACGAACTCGAACCCGCGCCGGGCCTCAAGGCGTCTCGCGTCATCGGCCTGGCCGACGACATCGCGCGCTCGATGTCGGCGCTGTCGGCCCGCGTCTCGACCGTGCCGGGCCGGTCGGTCATCGGCATCGAACTGCCGAACTCCAGCCGCGAGAAGGTCGTCCTGCGCGAGATCCTGTCGGCCCGTGACTTTGGCGACAGCCAGATGAAGCTGCCGCTTGCGCTGGGCAAGGACATCGGCGGCGAGGCGGTCGTCGCCAACCTGGCCAAGATGCCCCACCTGCTGATCGCGGGGACCACGGGCTCGGGCAAGTCGGTGGCCATCAACACCATGATCCTGTCGCTGCTCTACAAGCTCACGCCCGAAGAGTGCCGGCTGATCATGATCGACCCGAAGATGCTGGAACTCAGCGTCTACGACGGCATCCCGCACCTGCTGTCGCCGGTGGTCACCGATCCGAAGAAGGCCGTCGTCGCGCTCAAGTGGGTCGTGGCCGAGATGGAGGACCGGTATCGCAAGATGTCGCGCATGGGCGTGCGCAACATCGAAGGGTTCAACGGCCGCGTGAAGGACGCCCTCTCGAAGGGCGAGATGTTCAAGCGCACGGTGCAGACCGGCTTCGACGACGAAACCGGGGACCCGGTGTTCGAGACCGAGGAATTCGCGCCCGAGGCGCTGCCCTACATCGTCGTCATCGTGGACGAGATGGCCGACCTGATGATGGTCGCCGGTAAGGAGATCGAGGCCTGCATCCAGCGCCTCGCGCAGATGGCGCGGGCCTCGGGCATCCACCTGATCATGGCCACGCAGCGCCCGTCGGTGGACGTCATCACCGGCACGATCAAGGCGAACTTCCCGACCCGGATCTCGTTCCAGGTCACCTCGAAGATCGACAGCCGCACCATCCTCGGCGAACAGGGGGCCGAGCAGCTTCTGGGCATGGGCGACATGCTCTACATGGCCGGCGGTGCGCGCCTGACCCGCGTGCACGGGCCCTTCGTGTCGGACGAAGAGGTCGAGGACATCGTCAACTACCTCAAGCAGTTCGGCCCGCCCGACTATGTCGGCGGCGTGGTCGAGGGGCCGGACGACGAGAAGGAAGCCGATATCGACGCGGTGCTGGGCCTTGGCACCGGCGGTAACACCGACGGCGAGGACGCGCTTTACGACCAGGCGGTGGCGATCGTCATCAAGGACCGCAAGTGCTCGACCTCGTACATCCAGCGCAAGCTGGCTATCGGCTATAACAAGGCCGCGCGGCTGGTCGAGCAGATGGAGGACCAGGGCGTCGTGTCCTCGGCCAACCACGTCGGCAAGCGCGAGATCCTGGTGCCCGAACAGGCCTGACCAAGGCACCGCACGCACCGCTTATCGCGCATCAACACATTGGTCGCACCATCCGGGGCTCTGGAACAAGGAGCCTCGGATGCCGATCACCGATCCCTATCAATACCATGCCGGCGGAGTGTCCGCCCCCCTCACCGGCGGTTTCGCGGCCACGCCCGACGACGCCGCTGACCTGCCCGTGCTGACCCGTGCGCTATTGGTGGGCGGCGGCGGCGACCTTGCCGCCGTGCTCAAGGACGGCTCGACCGTCACCTTGCCCGAGCTGGCGCCGGGCGTGGTCTATCCGGTCCGGGTGGCGCGGGTGCTGGCGACCGGCACCAGCGCGTCCGGCATCGTGGGGCTCTACTGATGCTGGGGGTGGGCGCGGACGTCTGCGCACGCGGCCCGGCAGCGCTGCCGGTCGCGCTTCCTGCCGGGCTGGAGTGGGACACGGCCCGCTTCCCGCTCGCGGTCGAGCGGCTGGGCGGCCGGTACCGGGCAAAGCTGGCCCCCCGCGCGTTGGTCGACCCGGCGATCTGGTCGGGGCCGGCGTTTCACGTCGACGTGGAAGGCGACGACGCGAATTCGGGCGTCGGGGCGCAGGACGGCGACTTCTCGGCCGCCAAGCGCACGATCCACGCGGCCTTCACCGCCGGCAACGCGACGGGCGGCGCGTACCGAGTGCTGGTCAAGGCGGGGCTTTACGAAGAAAGCGCCTTTACCCGGAACGGCAACGTCGAGCCGTCGCTGCCGGTCGCGATCCTGGGCTGGGGCGGGCGCGCCTGCTGGCGGGCCGGTCCGGAAAACGTCGCGTGGAGCGACGCGGGCAGCACCTTCTCGACCCAGCTTTCAGCGGTGAACCGCGTCTTCCGCACCGACCTGCGCACGCCACGCGGCCACTGGACCGAGCTTGAGCGGGTGCCCGATCTTCCCATCTGCCAAGCCACGGCCGGCACGTGGTATCGCGACAGCGAGACAGTGCACGTGAACATCGGAAAGCCGCCGGGGCCGGGCGACGTGGTGCCCCTGCGCGGCTTCCACGGCGCGCGCTTCCTGACACATGCGCACGACCTTTACCTCGAAAACATCGACTGCCAGGGCGGCATCACCGGCGCGTTGCATTGCGATGCTGTGGCCGCGCGCAACGTGGTCGGCGTGGACTGTACCTTCCGCTATGCCACGCCCTCCGACAACTCCGCCCCGCTCGACGCGGCGCGGGTGCGGAGGACCAACGGGCTCGTCGCCTTCTTCGGCTGCGACGCCTCCTTCGGCGCGAAGGACGGGTGGAGCTTTCACGAGGACGGGCAGGCCGGGATGCACGTCCTGCTTCAGGACTGCACCGGCCACGACAACGGGACGCCGGGGGCCAGCTCGTGCAACGCCGTCACCTCGCATGACGGCTGCCGCGCCGTGGTGCTGGGGGGCGACTTCGGCCACTCCCGCAACGGGACCGAGGTGCACTGCATCCATGAAACCCGCACCTGGGTCGCCGGCGCAAGGGCGGTGGCGCGGGACACCGACGGCACCTCGGTCGCCTTCAAGTGCTCGAACCTCGGGAAGATGTGGTTGCAGGACACCGTGGCGGACGCGGCAGGCGACGGCGACGCCTTCGCGGTCGAGGCCAACGGCGGCACCATCTACACGCGGCGGCACCGGGCGCTGTCGGGCACCGTCGCCGCGTCGAACGGCGGCGTGGTCGTTCCGTTCTGACCGTCGCCCGGCAGGCCCGAGAGGATGCGGTCACAGAATTCGGACCAGTCGGGCAAGCGCTCGGGCCGCCGCGGTGCGGTCTCCGCCATGCGTAGCGCCCGCTCAAGGTCGCCGTAGCCGATGATCGCCGGGATGGAGGGGTCGCGCAGCCGGTCGGGGGCGAGGATCGGCAGGCCGGCGTGGCGGTACAGGAGCATCCGGTTGCTGTGCGCCGTCTGGTATTCGATGCCCGGCCGGTCGCGGTAGGGTGCGAGCCCGATATCCGCGTGCAGCACGTGAGCGATTGCCGTCTCGAAGCCCACCTCTCCGTGCAGCAGCAGGTTCCCGGGCAGGTCCACCGGCGGCCGCTTCACCCGGCCCAGGACGTGCAGCCGCCAGCCCGGCCGGGCGCGGGCAGTGCGGACCAGCGCGGGCAGGTCCAGCAGGGTGGTGCCGGCGCACACGGCCTCACGCACCGCACGGCGGGGGCCGTACGGGTCCGGGTGTGGGCGGTCGAGCATCCGGGCCGGCACGCCGAAGGGATCGATCCGCACCCGCCCGGTGGCGGCGAACCGGCGGGCAATCCGGGGCTCGCGGTGCTGATGCGGTCGAAGACGGGGGCATACCGAAGCTCGGCCCGCGCCAGCCAGCGGGGCAGGCCCAGGCACCGCACGTCGTCGTTGACACGGTACACCAGTTGGGCACGCGGCGCGTGCCGCCGCACCAGCGGCGCCAGCAGGACCGGCGGCCCGCTTTCAACCACCACCAGTTCCGCCCCCCGCACCAGCGGCCGCAGGCGTCGGCGTAGCCAAAGCGGGAAGGTCGCCAGCACCGGGTGCAGCAGCGCGTCCAGCCAGCGCCGGCGCGTGCCGAACGGGTGCAGTGGCGTCGGTGCGAAGGTCGCCGTCAGCGTCGGGGAAAGCTGGCGGACGCCGGGGCGCGGGGGCGTGTCGAGCGCCGTCAGCCGCCCGTCGCGCGACAGGCGCGACAGGGGGCTGTAGCCGACGGTGACGTGGGTGACGTGCCAGCCGCGCGCCTGCAACTCCTCCGACAGCCAAAGCATGCTGCCCCGCCGTTTCTGCTCGGGGAAGTGCCCGGTGAGGAGGACGGCGCGCCTCATGCCGGACGGGGACGGCGGCGCAGCGAAAGCACCCCGGCGAAGACGACGGTGCCGAGAGCCGCTTTGGCGGCGAGCGCCTGCGCCGGCGGCAGGGCCTGCACCGGCAGGAGCGGGACGGCGATCGCCATCGCCAGCCCGGCGGCGAGCGGGAGGCGCGCCGGCTCCAGCAGCTCAACCCGCGTCAGCCCCAGCCGCGGCCCGCCGGTCCCGACCAGCCAGGCCAGTCCCGCCGCGCCCGCCGCCGCCGGGGCCGCTGCGGCCAAAGCGGGTGCGACCAGAAGCGCCGGTGCGGCCAGGGCAACCGAAAGCCCCAGCACGGCGAGCGCCCGCAGCAGGACCAGCCGCGCCGCCCCCGCCGCCGTCAGTGCCTGCGTCAGCGGGACGGCGAGCGCCGAGACGAGGCCGAACAGGAGAAGCGGCCGCAGGAGAGGCGCGACCTCGGGCGCATGCTGCGCCCCGGCCGCGAGAGCGGCGATATCGGGCGCGGTGCAGAACGCGCCGAGATAGGTCCAGCACGCCACTGCCGCCGTGCTCCGAAGAATGGTGGCCAGCGCCGGTCGGACAGGTCCTGTAACCGCCAGCCGTGGCAGGCCCACGTATCGCAGCGGCGCGAGCGCGATCGCGTCGAGTGCGCCGAGGATGCGCGCGGCGATCAGCATCGCCCCGCCGGCGGGAAGACCGAAGCCGAGCGTCACCGCCAGTTGCAGCGCCGGAAGCAGTGCCTCGCCTGCCAGGGCCCGTGCCGTGATCAGGCACGGCAGGGGGAGCGCCGCGCGCAACGTGGCGGTGCGTGGGCGGAGGCGTGGAAGCGGGCCGGCGAGGGCAAGCGCCGCGGCAGAGCCCAACCCCGCGTTGCACAGCAGGAACAGCGGGAGCGCGGCGTCGCCCCGACCGGTCGCCGCGGCGCCGAACGCTACGGCGGCCGAGACGCTTTGAACCGCGATTGCACGCAGCGCCAGCGCGCGCAGGCGCAGGTCCCGGCGCAGCGTCCCCTCGGCCACTCCGCCCAGCCCGTGCAGCAGCGGGACGGGCGACAGAAGCATGAGCGCCGGACCCACCGGCGGCGGCAGGAGCATTGCGGCGCAGGCAAAGGCGCCGCTCAGCACCGCTCCGGCGAACAGCGAAAGCCCGTGAAGCGCCCGCCGCCGGCGCGGGGAGCGACATAGCACCACCGCCTCGACCACGCCGGCCTTGTGCACGACCTGCGCCATGCGGACCGGGGCGGCGGCCGCGGCGAAGGCACCGACCTGTTCGAGCGTCAGGACGCGCGACAGGCCCAGGAACACTGCCGCCGCCGCCCCTGCGCGCGACCATTGCAGCACGGCGGACCATGCGCCGGGGGTCATGCAGGCCTCCCGTGCAAGGGCTGCCCGAGGGCCCGCATCAGCGGACGCTCGAGGTGGCGGTGGACCAGCAGGGCGATGACCACCGACGCGGCGACCGCCGACGCGGTGTAGACGACAGCCGCGCCGGAACCGGCGGGTAGCACCGGAAGCAGCAAAAGCGTCAGCGCCCGCAGCACGAACCGATGCGACAGGTAGAGCGCATAGCTCGCCTCACCCAGCGCCAGGCCGGGTAGTGGCGGCGGCCGGCACAGCGTCACGGCGGCGACGATCAGGGCCGCGGGCCCTCCGGCCGCGACCACGCGCGGCAGCGCCGTCTCGTGCAGCGCCACCAGTAGGACTACGCCCGCCGCCAGGCCTCCCGCGGCAAGGCCGGGTGCCGGCAGGCGGACGCCCGCGCGCCAAACCCGGGCGAGCGCCATGCCGAACAGGAACTCGAACACGATGGGGTTGGTCCAGAACACCGCCCCGGGCTGGCGCGGCTCCCACGCCAGCCCGGCCACGACCAGCGCCGACAGCACTGCCAGGACCAGCCCGAGGCCGCGCCGAAGCAGCAGCGCGGCGGCGACGACGGCATAGAAGCCGACCTCGTAGTTCAGTGTCCAGCCCAGCGACAGGACGGGTGCGATACGGCCGTCCGGACGCTCGTAGGGCAGGAAAAGATACGAATGGACGATCTGCGCGGAATCGAGCGGCGTGTCCTTCACGCCGGAGGGCATCGCCAGCAGCACGGCGACCATCAGCGTCGTGAAGACGTAGTAAAGCGGCACGACCCGCAGCGCCCGGCGGCGCAGGAAGTCCACTGCCCCGGCCGGATCCGGCGGCACGCGCGCCGCCGACAGCGCGATGACGAAGCCCGAGATCACGAAGAACAGGTCGACGCCCCGCGTCCAGGGCAGGCCGCTGCCGGGCAGGGGGCCGATGTAGTGCGCAGCCTCGGCCATCGCGTGCCCGATCAGCACCATCAGCGCGGCCGCTGCCCGCAACGCCTGAAGCCCCGGTAATCTAGGCATCGACCGTTCCTCCGGGCGGGACGGTCGTCGGCGAGAGGGCGGCGATCAGCGCCAGCGAGACGAGCAGGTTGTGATGCGCCAGATACGCGCTGTGGCTCGAGATCAGCAGCGCGCCGCCCACCTGTCCGTAGGCGGCGGCCCAGCCGGGGTGCCCCGGTGCGCGGTGATAGACCAGCCGCGCAGCACACGCGAAGGCCGCCACCGTCGCCGCGCCGCCCGCCGCGCCGAAATCGACGTATGGCGCAGTGAGTAGCGAGAACTCTCCGCCGCCGCGCACCGGGGCCAGCGCGTCGAGCCGCGGGGCCAGCAGCGCGTCCACCTCGCCGGTCGAGAGGGTCAGGTGCGTGAGGCCGCCGAACGTCTCGGCCCCGAAGGTGTGGCGGATCTCACGGGCGAGCGGGGCGAGGGAGTTGGACAGGTCGTTGACGAGGTAGAAGGCGAGCTTCTGCGCCGCGGCGGGCAGGCCGGCCGTGGGTACCGTCGGGTTCGTGAGCGCTTCGCGCGCGGCCCACCCGAGGGCGAAGGTGGCGGCCGCCATCGCGATCCACCGCAAGCGGGCCGGCTTGTGGGCCGCAAGGCTCGCGCCGATCCAGGCGGAGGAGAGCAGTTGCAGAAGCAACAGTCTCTGCGACAGCACGACCGTCAGGATGGCGAGAGCCAGGACAGCGGACAGCGTGAGGGAGAGGCACAGGCGGCGGGTGCGCGGATCGGGGCTCAGCGGCAAGAGCGCGGCGGCGAAGGCGCCGGTGGCCGGCAGCGCCGCATAGGCCAGGCGCATTCCGGGGAAGAGCTTCGCCTCGAGCAGAGCCGACCGCGCCGCGCCCGGATCGGAGAGGGCGAGTGAAACAAGCGCCCCCGGTCCGCCCGCTCCGGCCGCCGCGACCGCCAGCCATGTCGCGAGGATCGTCAGGAGGACTCCGTGCGCCACGGCCACCCGCCGGGCCGCCGCCTCGACATCGCAGGCGAGGAGACGGAAGCGGGGCAGCGCGGCCCGCGTCGCGCGATCCGCCGCCACATAGACGGCGAGCGCAGTGACGAGCCAGAGCGCCCCGCCCGAGGTGAAGATCGGGGTGGCGATCCCCTCGCGCCGCATGAACAGCGGCACGAGGTCGAACGCGCCGGGCAGCGACAGGGCGACCGCCGCGCCCCACACCGTCACCGTCCAGCAGGCGAGCAGCAGCGCCACGGGGGACAGGGCCGCCATCAGGCAGCCGCCGCGAGGTTGCGCGCGGCGTCGTAGATGGCGATGTCGGCGGCGCAGAGCGTCTCGATCCGCCGTCTCAGGTCCCCGTCGGGGGCGAAGGACCCTTGTGGCGCGCGGTTGCGGGCGAGCGGCGGGATCGGCCCGCCGGCCAGCCGCGCAAGCGCTTGCCGGAATGTCTTCGGGCGGTCGAGGGAGCCGACCAGCGCGAACCTGGCGAGCGCGGCGACGGCGCGGGGGACGCCGGCCTCCGCATCGTCCCCGGGCCAGGTTCGGGCGAAGTAGAACAGGTACTGTGCCCCCAGCCGCGCGGCATCGGGTGTATCGAGGAACGCCTCGAGCGTGTCCGGCCGCCCGGCGTCGGGGTGACGGCGCTGAAGGTGGTGGTAGTGCGACACGAAGCGCTCCACCGGGTCGCGCAACAGCGTGACGAAGGCGTGGTCCGGGTGACGGTCTTGCAAGCGCGGGTCGTAGCGGACGTGCCCGGAGATGCAGCGCGTCCCGGCGGCAAGGTGCCGGGCGAGCACCGCGTCGCGTCGGTCGTATTCACGCACGATGCGCGCGGCCCGCGCCTGCGCGTCTTCGCACGGCGGGCCGGGCCGGGGCCGGATGACGGCCTGCGACCACGCGTATCGCATTCGCAGGGCGGTGCCGAAGCTGGTGCCGCCGCACTTCGGGACATGGATGTAGACGATCCCGCGCATGACGCTCCCGCAGGTTCATTTGCTTTTTCTTAGACTTTGCATGTGAGGGTTAAGCCGCCCTTAAGGGGGGGGCGGGGTGCGGGTCCGGAGACCGGTCATGCACATCGTACACATCCTCACCCGCCTGCTGCGCGGCGGGTCGGAAGAGAACACCGCCGCCACCTGCCTGTGGCAGGTGGCGGCCGGCCACAGGGTCACCCTGATCCACGGGTGCGATGCCCATTCCGGCTGGCGCGCCGAGCTTCCCGGCGTCGAGATCGTCGCGCGACCCGAGATGGTGCACGCGATCCGCCCCGCCGACGACCTGCGCGCGCTTGCCGCCCTGCGCCGGACGCTCAAGGCGCTGGCCCCGGACGTGGTGCACACCCACCAGAGCAAGGCCGGGCTGCTGGGCCGCATGGCGGCCAGCGCAGCGCCGGGCGCGCGGGTGGTGCACGGGCTGCACATCGCGCCGGCGGGCGGCGGTCGGGTCCCGAGCCTGGTGCTGGGCGCGGCCGAGCGCGCGGCGGCGCGGCGCACCGACCTGTTCATCGCCGTCTCCGATGCCGTGGGCGCGGCCTACGTGGATGCGGGGATCTGCCCGCGCGACCGGGTGCGCTGCGTCCCTTCTGGCATGGACCTCGACCGCTTCCGCCACGGCCGCCCGCCCGCCGATCTGGCGCGGCTTCTGGGCGTGCGGCCCGGCAGGCCTGTGCCGAAGGTGGCGTTGATGCTCGCCTCGTTCGAGCCGCGCAAGCGCCACGTCGCCTTCCTACACGCCTTCGCCCGGGCGCTGGGGCCTCGGCGCGATGTTCGGCTGCTGCTCGCGGGGCGGGGGCCCGAGGAGGCGCGGGCGCGCGCGGCGGTGCGCGATCTGGGGCTGGAGGGGCGGGTCGTCTTCTGCGAGCACCGCACTGACCCCGAGGCGCTGCTGGCGGCGGCGGACGTGTCGGTGCTGGCCTCGGCGCGCGAGGGGCTGCCGCGGGTCGCGGTGCAGTCGATGGCCGCCGGGTGCCCGATGGTCGCCTGCGCGCTGCCCGGTCTGGACGAGATCGTGCACGACGGGACGAGCGGGCGTCTGGTGCCGCCGGACGACCTGAACGCCGCTGCGCGCGAAACGCTTGCGCTGCTTGACGCCGACGCCCGCCGCGCGGTGCTGCGCCGGGGGGCGGCGGCCACGGACGTGAGCGCCTGGACCATCGAGACGCTGGGAGCGCGGACCACGGCGCTCTACGAGGCGGCGGCGTGAGCGTCTTCGTCAACGCCCGGTTCCTGTGCCAGCCGATGTCGGGCGTCCAGCGCCACGCGGTCGAAGTGGTCTCGGCCCTTGACCGGCGGCTCACGCGCGACCCGGCGCTGGCCGCCGCGCTGGGCCCGGTCGAGGCGCTGGCGCCGGCCCCTCCACACAAGCCGCCGGACTGGGGCGCGATTCCTCTGCGCGTCGTTTCCGGCGGGGCGGGACACCTGTGGGAGCAGACGACGCTCTGGCGGGCGAGCCGCCGGGGCGTGCTGCTGAGCCTGTGCGGCAGCGGTCCGCTCCTGCATCGCCGGCAGGTGCTGGCGGTGCACGACGCCAACGTGTTCGAGGCCCCCGAGAGCTTCCCGCCGACCTACCGCCTCTGGCACCGGGCGATGCGGCCGCGGCTGGCGGCGCGGGCGGCGGCGATGCTGACGGTGTCGCAATTTTCGGCCGGTGAACTGGCGCGGCACCTGAGGGTGTCGGAGATGGCGTTCACGGTGATTCCGAACGGAGCCGATCACGTGCTGCGGCTGCGGCACGACCCGGGGGCGCTGAGGCGCCTCGGCCTCAGGCCGCAGGGCTACCTGCTGACCGTCGGCAACCGCAGCCCGAACAAGAACCTGTCCCGGCTGGCCGAGGCGTATCGCCGCGCCGGGCCGGACCTGCCGCCGCTTGTCGTGGCCGGCGGCACGGTGCCCGGCGTGGCGCGGGACGCGTGCGGCGCCGGCGGTGTCCGGCTGCTGGGCCGGGTGAGCGACGGCGAGCTTCGGGCGCTCCTGGCCGGGGCGGCGGCGTTCGTCTGGCCGTCCCTGCGCGAGGGGTTCGGCTTGCCGCCGCTTGAAGCAATGGCGCTGGGCGTGCCGGTGCTGGCCGCCCGCAGCACCGCGATGCCAGAGGTGCTGGGTGACGCGGCGCTGTGGTTCGATCCCTGCGACATCTCCGACATCGCGCGCGCGCTGAGGTCCTTCGTGGGGCTGGAGCCGGAGGTACGGGCGGCGTTGTCCCGCGCGGGCCGCCGCCGCGCCGCCGGATTTACCTGGGACGAAAGCGCGGGGCGGCTGGCGGAAGTGCTGGAGGCGGCCGTTCGCGCTCCGGCCGCCGACATTCTGCCCGCCCCGCTTCTCAGCAGCCGGTAAGGCGGGGCAGTTCGGCCACGGTGCGCAGCACCAGCCGCAGGTCGGTCAGCGGACCCAGCGTCGCGGCGTACCGGCGGTCGAGCAGGACGCGGCGGGTATAGCACCCGTCGCGCCGCCCGGTGACCTGCCACGGCCCGGTCAGGCCCGGCTGCAGCGACAGGTAGGCGTCGCGATGCCGGCCATAGCGCGACAGCTCTTCGGCCGTGACCGGGCGCGGGCCGACCAGCGACATCTCGCCCCGCGCCACGTTCCAAAGCTGCGGCAGTTCGTCGAGCCCGCTGCGGCGCAGGAGGTGGCCCAGCCGGGTGATGCGCGGGTCGTGGGCGAGCTTCCGCCGCGCGGCCCACTCGGCGGCGGCGGCAGGATCGGTGCGGAGCCGCTCGGCCAGCCGGGCCTGGGCATCGGGGACCATGGTGCGGATCTTCAGGCAGAGGAACGGACGGCCGTCGCGGCCCACGCGCCTGTGTGCGAACAGCGCCGGGCCGCCGTCCAGCCGCGCGAGGGCGCAGAGCAGGCAGATCAGCGGCACCGCAAGCGGCGCGCCCAGCAGCAAGAGGACGAGGTCGAAGAGGCGCTTGCCGTGGCGCGCGTAGCTCAGGCGCGGCGCCGGGCGCGGAAGGCCGGGGTGCGATGCGACGGCGGGATGTGTCATCTCGGGCTCCGTTCAACGTGCCCCACCCGGTCCCCGTCAGAGTTCCTACGGGATTGCCTTTAATTTGCGGTGAATCCGGCGGATCAATCGCGGCCGTCGATCACGATCAGCCCGGAGGGCGCGGCGCGGGCGGCGGCGACGGTGGCGACGATCTCCTGCACCGGCGTCGCGCGGCGCACGGCGAGGAGTGTGCGGTCGCTCTCACGGCCGGCGGCCAGGGGCGAGGGCTCGACCACCAGCACAACGTCGTGCCGTCCGCGCGCATCGGCGCGCCAGGCGGCCTCTTCTTCGGGCGTCCTGGGACGACGCGGGCTGAGGGTGACGAGATCGTCGCCGGCGTTTGTTCCGGCCGCGTCGCCCGAGACCAGCACGTCGCGCCCGCTGTCGGAGAGCGCCCGCGCAACCGCGCCGGCCGCCCGTGCCGCGTCCTCGGGGCGGGTGCAGGCGGCGACCGCCAACACCGGCGACGGGCCCGCCGTAAGCACGTGCGTCACCAGTGCGGTCAGATCGGGCGGGACGCCAGGGCCGAAGCGCCGGGCGCGGGGCAGTTCGGCCAGTACCGGCAGGCCCGTCGCACGCTCCAGCGTCCGCGCCGCGGCTTCGGGCGGCGCGCAGCGGTCGCGCAGGAGGGCCAGCAGAACGCCGAGAGAGGCCGACAGCAGCGCCGACAAGGCAAAGACGAAGCCCGGGCGCGGCCAGATCGGCGCGGCGGGGGGCGTGGCGGGCGACAGGACGCGGGCGTCGGTGCGCAGCGGGACCGAGGGCGAGGGCAGGTCGCGCAGAGCGGTCGCGGCACGGGCATGGGCCGTGCGCAGGGTCTCGACCTCCGCCGCGAGGGCGCGGTGGGCCAGGTGGTCCGCCAGAAGCCGATCGGCCTGTGCCTCGAGCCGCGCCCGGCGGCGGGCGATGGCCTCGCGGCGGGCGGCCTCCCGCGTGCCGGCAAGCTGCCGGTCGAGCGCGCGGATGCGCTGGCGCAGCACGACGGGAAGCTGGGTGGCGCCGGGTCCGGCGGCGAGGCGGCGCTCGGCAAGCGCGGTCTCTGCCCGGTCCAGCTTTTCGGACAGTTCCCGAACACGGCCGGTCTGCCGCGCGCGGACGTCGTCACGCTCCGCCCGCTTCCGCCGAACCTGTGCGTCGAGGTAGGCGGCGGCGAGCGCGTTGCCGAGCCGTGCCGCCTGATCGGCATCCGGGGCGCGCAGCGATACCCAAAGAATCCGGCTGAGCGGGGCCTGCCGCACGAACACCCAGTCGGACAAGTCGTCAGCCGTGACTCCCGTGCCCGCCGCCGCGGCGACGCGGGCCAGAAGCGGGCGGGCGCTCAGCAGCGCGGCCTGGGCGTTCAGCTCTTCCCCGGCAACCGGGCGCGGCACGCCGGCGGTGTCGCGCGGATCGTATTCCAGCGCGACGCGCGCCTCGTGCACCGGGGTGGCGAAGGCGAAGAGGTAGGCGGCGGCCGCGGCCAGACCCGCCGCCACAGTCAGGACGAGCACCAGCCGTTGCCGCCAGAGAATGCGCGGCAGGGGCCGACCGGCCTGCGCCGGTTCGGCTAGGCCGAGGGGCGCACGGACAGGCAGAGGCGGTGGGGGAAAGTCGCGGCTCATTGCGCGGGCCGCTCTGCGCCGCCGGGGCCGATCATCACCATCACGCGCTCCTTCCTGCCCTCCGCCTCTCGCCGCTGGCCCCCCGGATGTGACGCATTCGAGGTGAATATGCGGTTAACCGGAGAGGGGACGACGGAACCGCGCCGCCGGCCCGGAGCTTGGTCGCGGCGCGGGGGCGGTATCGCATGGCCGGGGCGTGATATTGCCTAGCGATGGTGGCCGGCCGTATCCGCGCCTATATGCCTGTCGGATGACGAGACGAGGACACATGATCGACCGCAGAACCTTCATCGCCGGAGCGGCGGCCGCCACGGCCGCGCTGTTCCTGCCCCGCCCGGCGGCGGCGGCGCCGATTTCGCTGAACGCGATCTCGAACTACCTCAACCGGATGCAGACGGCGGAGTCGCCGTTCACGCAGCTCAACGCCGACGGCTCGATCTCGACCGGGACGCTGTATATACAGCGGCCGGGACGGATGCGCTTCGACTATGACCCGCCGGAAGAGACGCTGGTGATGGCCGGCGGCGGACAGGTGGCGATCTTCGACGCCCGCTCGAACAGCCGTACGCCCGAGCAGTACCCGCTGGCGCAGACGCCGCTGAACCTGATTCTCGAGCGCAACGTCGACCTCGCCCGCCGCAACATGGTGGTGGCGCACCGGCAGGAGGGGCCGAAGACCATCGTCGTCGCGCAGGACCCGCAGCGCCCCGAGATCGGGCGGCTGGAGCTGGTCTTCACCGATAACCCGGTGGAGCTGCGCCAGTGGGTCGTCGTCGACGACACCGGCAGCCGCACGACCACCGTTCTGGGCGACCTCAAGACGGGCGGAAGCTACCCCGCCTCGCTGTTCTCGATCCGCGGTGAGATCAACGCCCGCAGCCGCTAGATCTTGCGGCAGGACCTGAGTTGCGCGTCGTATAGCCTGGCGCGCGACCCCACCCGCGAGGCGACCGAGACCAGCCAGGGCTTACCGCGATAGCTGGCGCGGCGATACCCGGTCCGCCCCTCGTGATAGGCCAGGTACTGGCGCTCGGCGTCCCATTTGGGAATGCCGAGTTCCTGGGTGGACTGGTGCATGTACCAGCCCATGAAGTCCGTCGCGTCGCGGATGTCGTCGCGCTTGGCGCGGCGCGCGCCCTCGCGCTGCTTGTATTCGTCCCACGTGCCGTCGAGCGCCTGCGAGTAGCCGTAGGCCGAGCTCTGGCGGCCCATAGGGATCACCCCCAGCGCGAAGCGCAGCGGCGTTCTGGCGTTGCCGATGAACTTCGATTCCTGGTGGATCGTGGCCATCTGCACGGCGACCGGAACGCCCCATTTCCGCTCGGTCCGTTTCATGGCGCGCAGGTACTTCGGGCGCTCGTCGACGATCGCGCAGGCGTTGTCCAGGTCGCGCGGCGCCGAGTAGTCGCGGCCACCGCAGCTCGCGACGAGCGTCAAAAGGATCAGGGCGCGAAAGAGTCTGCTCATCTGCCTCTCGCTGTGTTCTGCTTATTTTTAAGGGATACTAGCCGACGACGGCCCGTCCGTGAAACGGAAATGCACGCTCGTCACATCACGAATGCAAGCAGGACGGGCAAGGCGATGACCGACAGCAGCGTCGAAGCGACGACCAGCCCGGCCACCGCGTCGGCGTCGGCGCCGTACTTGGTGGCCAGAAGGTAGCTCGTCACCGCCACCGGCGTGCAAAGCTGAAGCACCAGCACCGCGAACGGCACCGGCGGCAGGGCGAACCACCGGCCCGCGCCCCACGCGGTGGCGGCGCAGGCCACTACCTTGACGAGCGAGATCATCGTGCCGCGCGTCAGGCTGCGCGGCTCGAACCGGGCAACGGCCACGCCCAGCGTGATCAGCATAATCGGGATCGCGATCTGCCCGGCCAGCGTCAGCGTGTTGGTCAGGAAGGTCGGCGTTTCCCATCCCTGCCAGAGAAACAGCGCGCCCAGCAGCGTGGCGGCGACCAGCGGTTCCTTCACCACCTTCGCCGGAGAGCCGCCGCCCGACACCAGCCAGATGCCGACGGTGAACGAGTAGACGGCCATGATGGCGAAGATCACCACGGCGTATCCCAGCCCCTCGTTTCCGAAGGCGAACAGCGCCAGCGGC
This sequence comes from Tranquillimonas alkanivorans, assembly GCF_900115595.1. Lineage (GTDB taxonomy): Bacteria > Pseudomonadota > Alphaproteobacteria > Rhodobacterales > Rhodobacteraceae > Tranquillimonas > Tranquillimonas alkanivorans. The sequence continues at coordinate 493,290 of NZ_FOXA01000001.1, read as the reverse complement.
AGGCCCAGATTGCCGGTATTGCCGAAGATCAGCGGCGCGAGGTAGGTCCGCACCTCGAGCCGCAGGGCGAAGACCAGCGCCGCCATCGCCGCCGTCACCCCGGCATAGGCCGCCACCGCCGCGAGCGAGACCGCCGTCAGAGCCGAGGGCGCGATGTCGGTTTGCATCAGCGTCACGAAGATCAGGCAGGGCAGCGACAGCGTCATCGCGATGCGTGTGACGAACTGCACCGAGTAGTCGAATCCGAGCTTCACCCACACGAACCCGGCCAGCGCCAGCAGGAATACCGGCGCCGTCACTTCGGCCACTGTCAGGAGAAGGTTCACAGTCTGTTTCCCCGTGGTCCGGCAGGAGCTGTGGACAAAATCCGGTGGCGGGCGTTACGATTTCGGATTAGGTGAGGCCCGCAATGCACATGACTCGCGCGAAATACCACCTGGGGCAGGTCGTCCGGCACAGGAAGCACCCCTTTCGGGGTGTCGTCTTCGACGTCGACGCCATGTTTTCGAACACCGAGGAATGGTACGACGCGATCCCCGAGTCCAGCCGCCCGGACCGGGACCAGCCGTTCTATCACCTGCTGGCCGAGAACGACGACAGCTATTACGTCGCCTACGTGTCCGAGCAGAACCTCGTCCCCGACCACTCCGGAGAGCCGGTCGATCATCCCGACCTGCCCGACCTGTTCGGCGACTTCGAGAACGGCCATTACCCGCTGCACTTCCAGCTGAACTAGCGCTCGACCGGGCCGCCCTCGGCGACCCATTGGCTGAAGCCGCCTTCGATCTCGGCGACGTTGTCGAGCCCCATCTCCTGCAGCGTCTTTGCCGCCAGGGCCGAACGCCAGGCGCTGGCGCAGAACAACACCAGCGTCTTGTCGGTGGCCAGCGCCTTTTTGTGATAGGGGCTTTGCGGGTCCACCCAGAACTCGAGCATGCCGCGCGGAGCGTGAAGCGCGCCGGGGATGCGGCCCGCGCGGTCCAGCTCGCGGATGTCGCGGATATCGACCAGCAGCGCCTCGCCCCGCTCGGCCATCGCGCGCGCCTCGGACACGGGCAGGGTGCGGATGCGCGCCTTGGCCTCGTCCACCATCTCTCCCACTGGCCGGATCGACATGCCGCGCCTCCTCAGTAGCCCAGCGCGCTGCCGTCCTTGCGTGGGTCCGACGCGCCTTCCAGCACGCCGTCCTCGCGCAGGCGGATCGCCTGCGCCCCGCCGATGGCGGTGTCGGGCTCGACGACCTTGTGCCCGCGCTCGACCAGTTCGGCGCGCACCGTGTCGGAATAGCCCCGCTCGACCCGAAGCTCGCCCGCGTCCGCGAAGGCGCGGGGTGAATCGATGGCCTCCTGCGGGTGCATGCCGAAATCGACCATGTTCGTCATGAAGCGCGCGTGCCCGTTGGGCTGGTACGCGCCGCCCATCACGCCGAAGGGCATGGTGACGCGCCCGTTCTCGCGCAGCATGGCGGGAATGATCGTGTGCATCGGCCGCTTTCCGCCCGCCGCTTCGTTCGGGTGCCCCTCTTCCAGCGTGAAGCCCGCGCCGCGGTTCTGAAACAGGATGCCGAAATCGTTCGAGGCCAGTCCCGAGCCGAAGCTGTGGTAGATCGAGTAGATCAGCGACACCGACATCCGGTCCTTGTCGACCACGGTGATGTAGACCGTGTCGCGATGCACCGCCTCGCTCGCCGCCTTGGCGTCGGGCAGGGCGCGTTTCATGTCGATCAGGCCGGCCAGCTTCGCCGCCGTTTCCGCCGACAGCATGTGGTCGAGCCGGGTCATGTAATCGGCGTCGGCCAGGAAGCGGTTGCGCGTGTCATAGGCCAGCTTCGCCGCCTCGGCCTCCACATGGGCGCGGTCGGCGCCGAACGGGTCCATCGCCGACAGGTCGAAGTTCGACAGGATGTTGGCCAGCAGGATGGCCGTCGCGCCGTGGCCGTTGGGCGGATGCTCGACCAGCTCGACACCCTTGTAGTGGCCCGAGATCGGATCGACATAGTCGCAGGCCGCCGCGGCGAAGTCGTCAAGGGTGTGACTGCCGCCCGCCGCCCGCAGCGCGGCGACCATGTCCTCGGCCACCTCGCCTTCGTAGAAGCCCTCGCGCCCGTCCATGGCGATGCGGCGCAGCACCTCGGCCTGTTTCGGCGCACGGAAGACCTCGCCCACCTGCGGCACGCGGCCCGAGGACAGGTAGTGATCCCGCGCCGAGCCCTGAAGCGCCCCTTCGGCCTGCGCCCAGTCCGCCTGCACGCGCGGGGCCACCGGCACGCCCTGCTCGGCATAGTGGATCGCGGGGGCCAGCGAGGCTTTCAAGCCGATGCGCCCCCAGTCCTTCGACAGCCGGCAGAAGGCGTCCACCGCCCCCGGCACCGTCACCGCGTCGGCGCTGCCCACCGGCACCGTGGCCAGCCCTCGGTTGCGCAGCGCGGCCGCCGACAGCCCCTTGGGCGCGCGGCCCGAGCCGTTCAGCGCCACCACCCGGTCCTCGCCCGCCGGCGAAAGCAGCACGAAGCAGTCGCCGCCGATCCCGGTCATCTGCGGCTCGCAGATGCCCAGCAGCACCGCCCCCGCGATCGCCGCATCCACCGCGTTGCCGCCCGACTCGAGCATCTGCACCGCGACCTTCGCGGCCAAGGGGTGCGAGGTCGCGCACATGCCGTTGGTGGCGTAGACGGCCGAGCGGCCGGGAAGGTGGAAGTCGCGCATGAGTTTCAACCGGATGCCTGTGTTCACTTTTGCAGCACGTTAGGGGGCGCGGGCCTGCTTGCCAAACGGGATCTGCATCCGGCTCTCGCCTCGATCGCACGGATCGGCTAGGGCGGGCCGACGCCGAGTGGAGACCGAGAATGCAGATCGACTATCCCGCCATCGCCCGCACCATCGCCAGCCTGACCGAGGGCGAAGACGACGCCGTGGCGCTGATGGCCACCGTCGCGTGCGAGCTGCACCACGCCGACGACCGCTTCGACTGGACCGGCTTCTACCGCGTGGTCGCGCCGGAATTGCTGAAGATCGGCCCCTACCAAGGCGGGCACGGCTGCCTTGTCATCCCGTTCTCGCGCGGGGTCTGCGGCGCGGCGGCGCGCAGGGGCGAGGTGCAGCTTGTGCCCGACGTCAACGCATTTCCCGGCCACATCGCCTGCGCCTCGTCGACCCGGTCCGAGATCGTGCTGCCGGTGCGCGACGGCAAGGGCGAGCTGATCGCCGTGCTCGACATCGACAGCGACCGGCCCGACGCCTTCACCGAAGAAGACTCGCGCGAACTGACCGCGATCCTTGGCCAGGTGTTCGGGCGGCTCTGACGCCTCAGACCGGGCGGAAGCGGTCGCTGATCGGGTCCAGCGCGTGCAGGTCGCCGTCGGCGATGTCCGTCCACAGGCCGTGCAGCGACAGGTCGCCCGCCTCGACTGCCGAGCGGACGAAGGGGAAGGTCATCAGGTTCTCGAGCGAAACCTTCACCGCCTCGTGCTCCAGCGCCTGGCGGCGCGCGGTGTCGGCCTCGCCCTCGGGGAGGCGCTCGAAGCCGGGGCGCAGGATGTCCATCCATCGGCCCACGAAGCTGGTCTTCTCGTCCAGCTCCGGCGCCTGTCCTGAGCACATGGCATAGCACCCGGCGACGCCGCCGCAGTTCGAGTGACCCAGAACGATCAGGTGCGTGACCTTCAGCGCCGTCACCGCATACTCGACCGCCGCCGAGGTGCCGTGCTGGTTGCCGTCAGGTTCATAGGGCGGCACCAGGTTGGCGATGTTGCGGTGAATGAAGAACTCGCCCTGCTCGGCCCCGAAGATCGAGGTCACGTGCACCCGGCTGTCGCAGCACGAAATCACCATCGCGCGGGGGCGCTGCCCCTCTTCGGCCAGCCTTTTGTACCAGGCGTGGTTCTCGGCGAACGTCGTCGCCTTCCAGCCATGGTACCGCTGGGCCAGAAACGAAGGCAGGGGCTTCACGTAATTCAAGGGGAACTCCTCCTGGCGAGGCCGGGGTTGTCCCGGTGATTTGACGGAAATTGGCGGCATTTCCAAGTCGCGAGGCAAGGAATTGTTGAGCCACGCCTGAGATATCGGCGGCCGTTGGGGTCAGAGGTGACGATATGGAAGAACAGAACAAGGTTGTCTGGCTGGTGCCGCGCGAAGACGGGCATCCCGCCGCGGGGACGCATCTGCCGGGCGCGGACCTGGATCGCGCGCGGGCGGAAACGCTTGATGAATTGGCGCAGCGTCTGTCACGCGTGGCGTCCACGTGGCGCAAGTCGGATTTCGCGCGGATGGTGTCGGAATGCCGGCTGGTCGCGCAGCTTGCCGACGAGCTGGGGCTGGAACGGCTGGGCGGCGTCGCCTGCGCCACGGCGGCGCTGGGGGCGACGCATGACGGCGTGGCGCTTGCCGCGAACGTCGCGCGGCTGACGCGGCTGGGCGAAGGCGCGCTGTCCGCGATCTGGGATCTCCAGGACGCGCAGAGCTAGGGTCGCCACGGGGCTTGCGGCGCACGGCAGAGCCGATAGGGTCTGCGCGCGTTCATCCCCTGGAAAGGCCCGTTCATGTCGCTGACCTTCGCTTCGCCGTCCGCCGACGCCCGCCCGCTGCACCTCGTCTCGCCCGAGGGGGTAGAGGCGTTCCGCGCCGGGCTGGACGGCCGCGCGGCGGCATGGCTCTCCGGCACGGAGTTCAGCGGCGCGGCGGGCACCGTGGCGCTGCTTCCCGGCGACGACGGCGCGCCCACGGCCGCCGTGCTGGGGCTGGGCGATCCGTCGAAGCGGGGGCGCGAGCGGTTTGCCGTGGCGAAGGCCCGTGCGCAACTGCCCGACGGCGTCTGGCGCCTGGCCACCGACCTGCCCGCGGACGAGCGGGACGAGGCGGCGCTGGGCTGGCTGCTGGAGGGCTACCGCTTCGACCGCTACGCGTCCAACCCGGCGCCCGCCGCGCAACTCGTCGCGCCCGAGGGCTGCGACGCCGCCCGGCTGGAAGCCATCGCGGCGGGCGAGGCGCTGACCCGCGACCTGATCAACACGCCCGCCGCGGATATGGGCCCGGACGAGCTCGAGGCCGCGGCTTCGGACCTCGCCGCCCGCTTCGGTGCGGGGCTCACCGTGATCCGGGGCGACGAGCTGTTGGACCAGAACTTCCCGCTGATCCACACTGTCGGCCGCGCCGCCGACCGCGCCCCGCGCCTGATCGACATGAGCTGGGGCAAGAGCGGCCCGACGCTGACGCTGGTGGGAAAGGGCGTGTGTTTCGACACCGGCGGTCTGAACCTGAAGCCCGGCAGCTCCATGGGCCTGATGAAGAAGGACATGGGGGGCGCGGCCACGGTGCTGGGGCTGGCTCACATGATCATGGCGCTGGACCTGCCGCTGCGCCTGCGTGTCCTGATCCCGGCGGTCGAAAACGCGGTCAGCGGATCGTCCTTCCGGCCCGGCGACATCCTGACCTCGCGCAAGGGGCTGACGGTCGAGGTCAACAATACCGACGCCGAGGGGCGGCTTGTGCTGGCCGACGCGCTGGCGCTCGCCGCCGAGGGCGAAAGCGACCTGACCGTGTCGATGGCGACGCTGACGGGTGCGGCGCGCGTGGCGGTCGGCCCCGACCTCGCGCCGTTCTACACCGATGACGAGGGGCTGGCGCAGGCGCTCGCCGCCTGCGCGGCCAAGGTGCGCGACCCGGTCTGGCGCATGCCGTTCCACGCACCCTACGAGTCGATGATCGAGCCGGGCATCGCCGACCTCGACAACGCCCCCTCGGGCGGGTTCGCGGGCTCGATCACCGCCGCGCTGTTCCTGCGCCGCTTCGCGCCCGCGCCCTACGCGCATTTCGACATCTATGGCTGGAACCCGACGCCCGCACCCGCCCGGCCCAAGGGCGGCGCGGGGCAGGGCGCGCGGGCCCTGCTCGCAGCGCTGCCGAAGGTGCTGGGCCTGTGAGCGATCGCCGCGAAACCGCCGCCAACGGCCGCGTCGCCGCCGCCGAGCTAAAGGGCGCGGTCGAAGCCGAGCGTTTTGTCGAGGGAGAGGTGCGGCAGGTGGCCCCGCCGCTCGCCACGCTCTGGTCCGCCCCCGACGGGAGGCGCGAGCGGCAGCTTCTGCACGGCGAAGGCTTTCGGGTGCTCGAGGACCGCGACGGCTGGTCCTTCGGGCAGGCGGCGCGGGACGGCTTCGTGGGCTACATGCGCAGCGCCGACCTGCGCGACGCGGTGATCCCGACGCACGCGGTCGCGGTGCCCGCCACGCATGTCTACCCGCGGCCCGACATGAAGACGATCGAGCACATGGGCCTCAGCTTCGGCTCGAAGATCAGGATCGTGGGAGGCGCGGACAGGTTCTACGAAACCCACGACGGCGGCTTCGTCTTCCGCGACCACGTCCGCCCGGTGAACCGCCCGCTGACCGACCCGGCGACGGTGGCGCAGCTTTTCTTCGGCGTGCCGTACCTCTGGGGCGGCAATTCGGTCTGGGGGATCGACTGCTCGGGCCTGGTGCAGGCGGCCTGCCTGGCCTGCGGAATCGAGTGTCCGGGCGACAGCGACCAGCAGGAGGCCCGGCTGGGCCACCCGGTCGACATGGACGCGCCGGTGCAGCGCGGCGACCTGTTCTTCTGGAGCGGGCACGTGGCGATGGCGGTGGATGCCGAGACGCTGATCCACGCCAACGCCTTCCGCATGGCCGTGGCCTATGAACCGCTGTGCGAGGCCATCGCCCGGATCGAGGCGCAGGGCGACGGCCCCGTCACCGCACGCCGCCGCGTCTGATCGCGCCTCATCGGTCCCTGCCGGTCCCGCTTCGCGAGAAGGGACCGCAAGGAACCGCCGAGCGCTACTCGACCGCGCGGATCAACTTGCGCTCGAGCACGCGCAGCACCGTCCGCAGGTCGTGCCCGCGCTTGAGGATCTGCCCGTCCATGCCGATCACCGCGTACATGCCCTGCCGGTTGCGCAGCTTGGGCCGTTTCTCGATCCGGTACAGCGGATGCTCGGCCGTCCGGCGAAAGATCGAGAACACCGCGACGTCCTTGAGAAACGACATCGCGTAATCCCGCCACTCGCCGGCGGCGACCATGCGGCCATAGAGGGTCAGGATCGTGCCGAGTTCGCCACGGTCGAAGGCGACACGCTCGTCGGCGGGGCTTTGCGGGAAGGGCGTGGGCGGTTGCACCGTCATCGCCCAAGAGTGGTCCCGCCGCCCCGCGAAATCAAGCGCCGCCGCGAAATGGCCGCAGAATCTCCCGCGCCGCGTCGCCGGTCGATCCGAATGCCGCCGCGCGGCCGGGTCATGCGTAAGGGGTGTAGCGGTCATGCGCTCACCCCGGCGTCGCGGCGTCATGCCCCCACTTGTGGCCGCGGCGCCGGGCCTCTCGTCAGGCGAAACTGCCCTGGCAGAACCAGCCCGACGACATCGCGCCCCCGTGCGCGTAATAAAGCCACAGCCGCTCGCCGCTCGCCGCTGTCACCCGCCAGTAATCCCGCACGCCCGACCGCCACTGCGGGTCGTCCAGCCACCATTCCGGCGCGATCCGCTCGGGGCCCGTAGCCGCCGCCGTCTCGAAATCGCGCCGCCGCCAGCGGAAGGTCGCGGGGGGCGCCGGGCGGTCCACGGCCTGCACCGGCTCGGGCGTCCACAGCATCAGCGGGCGCGGCGTGGGCGGGGCGGGCCAGTCGCCCTTGGCGGGCTCGGACCAGGCGGCCGCCAGCGTCGTCGCCGTCTTCTCGGGAATGTGGCTGTCGGCGGGATGGCGGCGGGTGATCGCGTCCATGCCCACCCGCGCGCCCAGCCGCCCGATCAGGTCCTCCAGCGCCGTCTCGCCGGCGGCGCGGGCGCGGGCCATCGCGGCGGCCTCCATGTGCCCGTGGTGCTGCCGGGGCGAGACGGGTTCGGTCACGTGCGCCTCGACGCGGATCATGTCGATGCCGAAGCCCGCGTCGATCTCGGGGATCTTCAGCGCCAGCAGGGGGCGGATGCGGTCGGGGTCGTGCGCCGGGCGCGCCAGCCCCACTTCGGTCCACTGCATCGACCCGTCGGCGCGTGAACACTGCATCCGCACCCGCCGCGCGCCCCGCGCCTTCAGCTTCAGCTTGTCGCAAAGCGGCGGCAGCAGCCGGTCGAGCGCGGCCAGCAGGTCCGTTTCCAGCCCGATCGGGTCGGGCAGGGTCAGCCGCACCGCGAACCGGTCGGGCGGCGCGGCCGGAGAAACGGGCTCGGGCTCGACCCCCATCGCCTGGTCCAGCCGCTGCACAAGGTGGCGTCCGAAGCGCCGCGCCAGCGCCGCGCGCGGCTGGCCGGCCAGGTCCTCGACCCGCCGCAGCCCCAGCCGCCCCAACTCGGCCACCGTGTCGGCGTCCAGCCGCAGCGCCGCCACCGGCAAGGGGGCGAGCGCCGTGCGCGTCTGTCCGGGGGCCGCGATGCGCGCCGCGCCCTCCCGCGGTGTCTCACGCGTTTCCCAGGTCCGCCGTTTGCCGGCCCGCGACCGGGTCGCCCAGGCCTCCTGGTCGATGGCGTCGCCGGTCCGCGCCAGCGGCGCTGCCCGTCCCGAATACCGCGCCAGCGCCCAGGCCGCGCCCACCGTGTCGGCGATCCCCGCCTCGACGCTCAGCCCCAGATCGGCGCAATCCTCGCGCAGCTGCGCCATCAGCGCCGCCTCGCCGCCGAACAGGTGCGCGCAGCCCGTCAGGTCCACCACCAGCGAATCCGGTGCCTGTTCGGATACCCAGGGCGAAAACTTCCCGGCCCAGCGGCGCAGCGACGACAGGAAGGCGGCTTCTCCCTGGGGGTTCTGCACCCGCGTCAGCAGCCCCGGGCACATCGCCTGCGCGTCGCGCAGCGGCTGGCCACGCGACAGGCCCGCGGCCTCGGCGGCGTCCGACAGGCTCGACAACACCTGCGTGTTGCCCTGCTCGGCGACCACGGCGAAGGGGGCCTCGATGGTGCCGCGCGCAGCGCGCAGCAGCCGCTCGGCCCCCATCCGGGGAAACCAGAGGGAGAGGATTCGGCGGTGGGGCATGACAGTGGCAGCTCGACATGTTCCCGTTATGTTCATGCCAAGGCTAGCGCCACGCCCTGCCGGAGTCGAGTCGCCCCGCGCGCCGCTCGCGTCGCGTCAGCCGCAATAGACGCGCGTGATGTATCCGTCCTCGTCCACCACGATGTTCAGCCGGCCGGGCTGGTAATCCTGCGTCACCATCGTGTCCGGTCCGATGATCCGCGCGTTCAGGTCCGCCGGCATCGTCACGGCCGCCAGCTGCGCCCCCACGAGCGACCCGTACCCGTCCGCGCCGCAGCTTCCCTCTCCGGTCGGCCCGGACGCCTCGTCCATCGGCGCGCAGCCCGTCAGCGCCGCCAGCCCGGCCGCCGCCATCCACGTCTTCGGTTGCATTCCACGCCCCTTTCTGGCCCTGTTCCCCCGCAACGCTAGTCAGGGAGAGCGCCGATGAAAACCCGCGCCGCCGTCGCCACCGCAGCCGGAAAGCCGCTCGAAATCATGGAGGTCAACCTCGACGGTCCCCGCGCCGGCGAAGTGCTTGTCGAGATCAAGGCCACCGGCATCTGCCACACCGACGAATTCACCCTGTCCGGCGCCGACCCCGAGGGCCTGTTCCCCGCCATCCTCGGCCACGAGGGCGCGGGCGTGGTGGTCGAGGTCGGCGAAGGCGCCACCTCGCTCAAGCCCGGCGACCACGTGATCCCGCTCTACACGCCCGAATGCCGCGAGTGCGAATACTGCCTGAACCCCAAGACGAACCTCTGCCAGGCGATCCGCACCACGCAAGGCCAAGGCGTGATGCCCGACGGCACCTCGCGCTTCTCCACGCTCGATGGCGACCCTATCCTGCACTACATGGGCTGTTCGACCTTCTCCAACCACACGGTCCTGCCCGAGATCGCGCTCGCCAAGGTCCGCGAGGACGCGCCCTTCGACAAGATCTGCTACATCGGCTGCGGCGTCACCACCGGCATCGGCGCGGTGATCAACACCGCCAAGGTCGAAATCGGCTCGCGCGCCATCGTCTTCGGCCTGGGCGGCATCGGTTTGAACGTGATCCAGGGCCTCCGCCTCGCGGGCGCCGACCAGATCGTGGGCGTGGACCTCAACCCCAATAAGCGCGCCATGGCCGAACGCTTCGGCATGACCGATTTCGTCAATCCCAACGAGGTCGATGGCGACCTCGTCCCCTACCTCGTCAGCCTGACCAAGGGCGGGGCCGACTACACCTTCGACGCCACCGGCAACGTCCAGGTCATGCGCGCCGCGCTGGAATCGGCCCACAAGGGCTGGGGCGAGTCGATCATCATCGGCGTGGCGCCCGCGGGGGCCGAGATCGCGACGCGGCCTTTCCAGCTCGTCACCGGGCGCGTCTGGAAAGGCACGGCCTTCGGCGGCGCGCGCGGCCGCACCGACGTGCCCCGGATCGTGGACTGGTACATGGAGGGCAAGATCGACATCGACCCGATGATCACCCACACCCTCACCCTCGACACGATCAACGACGGCTTCGACCTGATGCACGAAGGCAAGTCGATCCGCTCGGTCGTCGTCTACTGACCGCCGCCGGGGCCGCCCTCGGCCCCATCTTCGGTCTGGAAATATCCTCGGGGGTCCGGGGGCAGACAGCCCCCGGGGTCCGCCGCCAGAACAAAGGCCCGCCCACATGGCACTCCGCGACCGCCCGCTCTACGCCGTCCTGATCGATGCCGATAACATCCCCTCCCGCTTCGCCGGACCGATCCTGAAGGAAATCACCTCGCTCGGCGAACCGGCCCTGCGCCGGGTCTACGGCGACTGGTCGTCGGGCCAGTTGCGCGGCTGGGCCGAGACGACGCGCGCCCTGGGCCTCGTCGCGCACCAGGAAACGGCGAACACCAAGGGCAAGAACGCGTCGGATATCGGGCTGGTGATCGACGCGATGGACATCCTGCACACCGGCCGCTTCGACGGCTTCGTGCTGGTGTCGTCCGACAGTGACTTCACGGCGCTGGCCAACCGCATCCGCGAACAGGGGCTCGACGTCATCGGCATCGGCGAGAAGAAGGCGCCCGAGTCGCTGCGCAACGTCTGCAACCGCTTCATCCTGATCGAGAACATCGTCGACGAGGAGCCCGAGCCGACCGAGGCCGGCAAGCCGGCCCCCGTCAGCGAGAAGCGCGCGCCAATCGAGGCGGTGCCGCTGATCATCCGCGCCATGGACAAGATCGAACAGGACGACGAGTGGTACGCGCTCGGGCCGCTCGGGCAGTACATCGTGGCCGACAACCCCGATTTCGACACCCGGACCTACGGCAAGAAGAAGCTGTCGGACCTGGTGCAGGATCTCAAGCGGTTCGAGACCAAGCGCATCGGCAACCAGCTGCACGTGCGCCGGCGCGACTGACCCTCAGCGGCCGTAGCGCGCCAGGAACATGTCGACCGCGCTGCCCACGACGCGGTCGATCTCCTCGGTCGAAAACCGCGTCTGCACCCCGAAGACCAGCCGGGGGAAGAGCTCGGCCTTGCAGAGCTCGGCGAACTGGTGCGCGGCCAGGCAGGTGTCGTCGATCGCCAGCTCGCCGCGGGCGATGGCGCGCTCGAAGTAACCGCACAGCGTGCTTTCCACCAGCTTCGGGCCGCTTTCGTAGAACTGGCAGCCCAGCTCGGGGAAGCGGTCGGTCTCGGCCACGCAGATGCGGAACACGCGCTGCCCGAAATCCGACAGGAAGAACTGCAGCATGTGCCGCCCGGTCCGGGCCAGCACCTCGCGCGGGCAGGCGTCCAGGTCCAGCTCGGCCACCGCGGCCTGTGCCTGGCGGCCGCATTCGTGGCGCGCCACCTCGGTGAACAGCAGCCTTTTGTCCGGGAAATAGCTGTAAAGCGTCGCCTTCGACACGCCCGCCGCCTTGGCGATGGTGTCGACGCTCGCGCCTTCGTAGCCGTCCGCCATGAAGACCTGCCGCGCGCCCTCGAGCACCTGGTCGAACTTGCGACCCTTCTTGATCTTCTGCGGCATGACGTTCATTCGGCGGCTCCTCCCCCAAAGGGGCCACGCGCTCCATGTGCAGGGCGGCGGCTGGCTGAGGGACAGATGGGGACGCGCCGTTGCGTCTGCAACCATTCCGCGCGGCAGCCGCCCGGGCCGGCAAATCTTCGTCGAAGATTTGCCCCCGCGGATTTTCGACGAAAATCCCCCCCGCCCGGCGGCCATTGCGGGCGCGGTGCGGGCAGAGTAGCCCTTGGGGCGAGCGAAAGGAGGCCCCGGATGGAAACGATCAGCGAGAATGCCTGCTTCGGCGGCGTGCAGGGCGTGTACCGCCACGCCTCGGACGCGACGGGCTGCGACATGACCTTCGGCCTGTTCCTGCCGGCCGAGGCGAAGGAGGGGCCGGTGCCGGTCCTGTGGTACCTCTCGGGCCTGACCTGCACGCACGAGAACGCCATGACCAAGGCCGGTGCGCAGGCCCATGCGGCCGAGCAAGGCCTTGCGCTGGTCTTCCCCGACACCTCGCCCCGCGGCGATGACGTGGCGAACGACGACGCCTTCGATCTGGGCCAGGGAGCCGGCTTCTACGTCAATGCCACGCGGGACCCGTGGGCGAAGCACTACCAAATGTGGGACTACGTGACCGAGGAGCTGCCGCGCATCCTGACCGCGAACTTCGCGGTGGACGAGGAGCGGCAGGCGATCACCGGCCACTCCATGGGCGGGCACGGCGCGCTGACGGCGGCGATGCGATTGCCCGGGCGCTTCCGGTCGGTCTCGGCCTTCTCGCCCATCTGCCACCCGTCCCGAAGCGACTGGGGCCGCAAGCAATTCACGGCGTATCTGGGCGAGGACCGGGACGCGTGGGCGCGCCACGACGCGACGCTGCTGATGGAGGCCGAAGGCTTCGACGGGCCGATGCTGATCGACACCGGGACGAAGGACCAGTTCCTCGACCTGCTGATGCCCGAGGCGCTGGCCGCGGCCGCCCTGAAACGGCGGCAGCAGGCGACGATCCGGATGCAGCCGGGCTACGACCACAGCTACTTCTTCGTGTCGAGCTTCATGGCCGATCACGTGGACTTCCATGCCGAGGCGCTCTGGGCGTGATCTATGTCGATGCCGACGCCTGCCCGGTGAAGGCCGAGGCCGAGGCGGTGGCCACCCGCCACGGCGTCGAGATCGCCTTCGTCTCGAACGGCGGCCTGCGCCCGTCGCACAATCCGCTGGTGCGGATGGTCTACGTGGCCGAGGGGCCGGACGAGGCCGACAAGTGGATCGCGGAACAATGCGGGGCCGGCGACGTCGTGGTCACGAACGACATCCCGCTGGCGGCGCGCTGCGTCGAGGCGGGCGCGCGGGTTGTCAAGCCCAACGGCGAGCGGCTGACGGCGGCGAACGTGGGCAACGCGCTGGCCACGCGGGACCTGATGACCGACCTGCGCGCGGCCGATCCGTTCCGGCAGGGCGGCGGCAAGGGATTCACCAAGGCCGACCGCGCGCGCTTCCGCGATGCGCTGGAGCGGGCGATGCGAGGTTAGGGACGCGAATTCTCGACGAGAATTCGCAAGCGGAGAAGGAGGCGACATGGCGGTCGACGCGGTGATCTTCGACATCGGCAACGTGCTGATCGAATGGCAGCCCGAGCGGTACTACGACCGGGTCTACGGCGAGGTGCTGCGCAAGCAGCTCTTTGCCACGGTGGACCTGCACGCGATGAACGACGAGGTCGACCGCGGCGGCGACTTCCGCGAAACCATCTATGCCACGGCCGACAGGTTTCCCGACTACGCCGACGCCATCCGCGACTGGCACGACCAGTGGATCGAGCTTGCCAAGCCGGTGATCCCGCACTCGCTCGAGCTTCTGCGCGCGCTGCGCTCGAAGGGGCTGCCGGTCTATTGCCTGTCGAACTTCGGGATCGGCAGCTTCGCCTTCGCCGAGACGCAGTACCCGTTCCTGGCCGAGTTCGACCGCCGCTACATCTCGGGGCACATGGGCGTGATCAAGCCGCACCCCGAGATCTACCGCATGGTCGAAGAGGATTGCGGCGTCACGCCCGCCAACCTTCTGTTCACCGACGACCGGCCCGACAACATCCGCGCCGCCGCCGACCGCGGCTGGCAGACGCACCTGTTCGAGGGGCCCCAAGGCTGGGCCGAGCGGCTGGTGGCCGAGGGCCTGCTGACCGAGGCCGAGGCCGCGCCGGCATGATCGTCATCCCGTTCGGCGAGGGCCAGGCGCGGCTGGACTGGCTGGGCCTGATCGACGCGCTCGAGGCCGGGCATGCCCAGCCGAGGGCGCAGGTGGAGGACATGTTCCTCTATCGCGGCGACGACACCCTGCTGAACCGGGCCGCCTGGATCGACGGCCTGGGCCTGGCGGTGAAGTCCGCGACGATCTTCCCCGGCAATGCCGCCGCCGGAATGCCCTCGGTCAACGGGGGCGTATCGCTTTACTCCGACGCGGACGGCATGCTCGAGGCGGTGGTGGATTTCCACCTGGTCACCAAGTGGAAGACCGCCGGCGACAGCCTGCTGGCCGCGCGCAAGCTCGCCCGGTCCGACAGCGAGGTGATCCTGATACTGGGCGCGGGCGCCGTGGCACGGTCGCTGCGCGAAGCCTATGCAGCGCTCTTCCCGCAGGCGCGGTTCCTGGTGTGGAACCGCACACCGTCGAAGGCCGCGGCGCTGGCGGCGGAGTTCGAGCGGACCGAGGCGGTGTCCGACCTGGAGGCGGCGGTGGGCCGCGCCGACATAGTTGCATCCGCAACCATGTCGGCCGAGCCGGTGCTGAAGGGGGCCTGGCTGCGGCCCGGCCAGCACGTCGACCTGATCGGCGCCTTCCGTCCCGACATGCGCGAGGCCGACGACGCAGCGCTGACCCGCGCGCGCCTCTTCGTCGACAACCGCGCCACCGTGCTGGGCCATATCGGCGAGCTGAAGATCCCGCTGGAGCGCGGCGTGATCGCCGAGGCCGACGTGGTGGCGGATTTCTATGACCGTCCGGTCAAAGGTTTCGCGCGCGAAACATCCGACGAGATCACGCTGTTCAAGAACGGCGGCGGCGCGCACTTGGACCTAATGACGGCGCGGTTCATCCTGGACCGCTGGCGGGCGGGGCGACCGCCGCCCGGGAAAGACGAATGCGCGCCTTCGGCGCACGCCGGTCGGTAGCGGCCCTGCGGGCCGCGATGCCTTTGGCGAGGATATTTGAGGACCGAAGATGGGCCGGATCGCGCCACCCGGCGGGGTCCGTGAGCGGAGGTGACGGATGCGGATAGCGGTAATCGGCGCGGGATCGATCGGGCGGCGGCACCACGGCAACCTGCGCGAGCTCGGGGCCGAGGCGGTGCTGGTGCCGTGGCGGGACTACGCGCCGGAGCGGCTGGACGGCTGCGACGGCGTGGTGGTGGCCACGGCGAGCGACGTGCGGCTGGGGCCGGTGTCGGACGCGGCCGCGCGGCGGCTCCCGGTCTTCGTGGAGAAGCCTCTTGCGCCGTCGATAGCGGAGCTGGAGCGGGTGACGCAGGCGGCGGCGCCGGTGGCGGAGCGGTCGATGCTGGGGCTGATGATGCGCTATCACCCGGCGTTCCGGGCGCTGGCGCGGGCGGAGCTGGGCGACGTGTTCCGGTTCTCGTTCGAGATCGGGCACGACGTGACGCAGTGGCGGCCGGGCTGGGTGTTCTCGGAAAGCTATGCCGCGCGGGCGGACGGGGGTGGCGTGCTGCTGGACCTCTGCCACGAGCTGGACATGGCGGCCTGCCTGTTTCCGGGGGTGCGCGTGGCGCGGGTGGAGAGCCTGGGCCACCAGAATTATCCCGGCGTCGACGTGGCGAGCCGGGTGACGCTGGAGGGGCCGCGCGGCGCGCTGGGCGAGGTGTCGATGGATTACCTGACGCCGAAGCTGCACCGGCGGGCGACGCTGCACGGGGTTGCGCGGATGCACGACTTCGACTTCGCGGCGCAGCGGTATGTCGTGTCGGACCCGGAAGACGCGCGGGATCTGGACCTGCCGCTGGAGCGCAACGCGATGTTCCTGGACATCATGCGCGACTTC
Source organism: Tranquillimonas alkanivorans (assembly GCF_900115595.1). GTDB lineage: Bacteria > Pseudomonadota > Alphaproteobacteria > Rhodobacterales > Rhodobacteraceae > Tranquillimonas > Tranquillimonas alkanivorans. Next base: position 477,297 of record NZ_FOXA01000001.1, on the reverse strand, counting down.
CTGTGCCTGGTGGCGGGGCGGCCGGTATCGGACGTGGAGCATCTGCCGCGGCTCGACCGGGTGGGCGAGAGCGTGGCGCTGGTGGCGCAGGCGCATGACCGGCGGGTCTTCGTCGGAGAGGTGGAGAAGGAGCTGCCATGATCATCGGGCACATCGGGGCGCGGAAGGGCTCGAAGGGGGTTCCGCGCAAGAACTTCCGCGACATGCGGGGCAAGCCGCTGATCGACTGGTCGCTCGACCAGCTTTTCGCCGCGCCCCGGGTGGACGCGGTGGTGGTGTCAACCGACGACGAGGAGATTTACCAGCACGCCGTGGCGAAGGGGGCGCTGGAGATCGGGCTCCGGCCCGCGCACCTGGCGACCGACGCGGCGGGCAAGTGGGGCGTCTGGCAGCATGCTCTGGAGGAGGCGGAGAAACTGGCGGGGCCGGCCGGCGCCTTCCTGGACCTCGACTGCACCTCTCCGCTGCGACTGCCGGAAGACATCGACGCGGCGCTGAATCTGTTCTTCGCCGAGCGGCCGGACATGGTGATGTCGTGCTGCGAGGCGCGGAAGAACCCGTACTTCAACCTGGTGGAGCCGGATGAGACCGGCGCGCTGCACGTGTCGAAGCCGCTACCCGGCGGCGTGGTGGCGCGGCAGCAGGCGCCGACCGTGTGGGAGCACGCGGCCTCGACCTATGTCGTGGCGCCGGACTACCTGCGGCGGGCGGGCAGCCTCTTCGAGGGGCGGGTGATCCCGTACCTCATGCCGCCCGAGCGCTGCGTGGACATCGACAGCCCGCTGGACTTCCGCATGGTGGAGTTCCTGATGGGCGAACGCGAGAAGGATCAGGGACATGCATGACCAGCTGGCGGGGCGCACCGTCTTCATCACCGGGTCGGGCGGGGTGCTCGGCTCGACCTACGTGCGGCGGATGCTGGCGGCAGGGGCGCGGGTCGTGGCCTCGGACCTGCCGGGCCACCGCGCCGACGCGCTGACCGAGACGCACGGGGACAACGATAACTTCCGGTTCTACGAGCTGGACGTGGGCGACGAGGCCCAAGTCGAGAGCATCTTCCAGCGTATCATGGGCGACGGCTGGGAGCCGAACGTGGTGCTCAACAACGCCGCGATCACCGGTGAGCTGTTGATGGGGGCGGGCAAGTCCTTCCCGGACTTCGCCGACACCAGCGTCAGCGACTGGGAGCGTACGATGCGCACCAACCTGACGGGTGCCTTCATGGTCGCGCGGCAGATGGACCGCGACATCGTCGGCCGCTATCCGGCGACGCTGATCAACGTGGCGTCGATGTACGCGCTGAACGGGCCGCATCACCGGATCTACGAAGGCATGCCGTTCAAGTCGTTCTCGGCCTATTCCGCGACGAAGGCGGGCATCCACGGGCTGACGTTGTGGCTGGCGGGCTATTGGGCCGAGCGGAAGGCGACGGTGAACACCATCGCGCCGGGGGCGGTGTTCAACGGCCATTCGGACGAGTTCCAGCGCCGGGTGGGCGAGCTGATCATGGCGGGCCGCATGGCGCAGCCCGATGAGATCGCGGACGCCATGCTGTTTCTGTGCAGCGCGCAGGCGGGCTACATGACCGGGCAGCTGGTGAACGTGGACGGCGGCTTCAGCGGCTGGTGAGATCCTCGATCGCCGCCAGCGTGCGGGGCACGGCGCCGGCATGGGCGGCGAAGAAGGCGTCGATCCGCTGGGGCGTTGTCTCGGGTCCCGCGCGCAGCGCCCCGGCCAGCTCTTCGACAGTTTGGACGTGGGTGCAGACGCCGGCGGCGATGGCTTCCCTGGCCGGGTACTCGATGGTCCAGATCTCGGGGCCGACGATCACCGGCTTCTTCAGCGCCAGCGGCTCGATCACGTTGTGCGCGCCATGGGGCGTGAAGCCGCCGCCGACGAGGGCGCGGTCGCACAGCGCGAGGTAGAAGTACATCTCGCCCAGCGAGTCGCCCAGAAGGACGTCGATGCGTGGCGTGCCGCCTTGCGGGGCGAGGTGCGCGTCGAACATCTCCGAGCGGGTGTCGACGCGCAGGCCGGCGGCGCGGAGCATCTCGCCGACCTCGGCGAAGCGCTCGGGCTTGCGGGGGACGTAGACGACGAGCGGGGCGTCCGGGCCCTGCAGGCGCTGGATGGCGTCGATGTAGGTGGCGTCCTCGCCCTCCACCGCGCTGGCTATGGTGAGCACCCGGTCACGGGCGAGCCAGCGGCGGGCATGGGCGCCGGCGACGAGTTGCGCCTTCGGGATCGGCTGGTCGAACCGCAGCTCCCCGGTCACCGCGATGGGGGCGACGCCGACGGAGGCGAAGCGCTCCTTCTGCAGGTCTGACTTCACCAGAGCCCCGGCGAAGCCGCGCATCAGTTCGGCCCGCCAGCGGGTGCGGGTGGTGTCGCGGGCATAGCTTTTCGACGGGTATTGCGCGTTGCACATGAAGAGCGGCACGCCGCGCCTGCGGCAGGTGAGGATCATCTGCGGCCAGATCTCGATCTCCATCACCAGCCCGTATTTCGGGGTGAAGTCGCGCAGGAAGCGGGTGAGGGTGCGGTCGTACTCGAACGGGATCCAGACGGGGCGAAGGCGGCCCGCCTCGATCTCGGCGGCGAAGGCCTTCTCGGCCTCCCGGCGGCCGGCGGGGGTGAAGTGAGTGGTAACGACCGTCTCGCCCCGGTCGAGCAGGGCTCGGATCAGGGGCACGGCGGAGCGCAGTTCGCCCAGCGAGACGGCATGGACCCAGACCGAGCCGGGCAGCGGATCGGCGTAGCGGCCGAAGCGCTCGGGCAGGTGCGCGCCATAGGCCGGATCGCGACGGGCGCGGCGGCGGAGGTAGAGCAGGATCAGCGGCAGGCCGAGGATCCAGGCGGCCTTGTAAAGCCACAGGAATAGGCGCAGGCGCGGGGTCGGGAACCGAGGCGGGGGGGCCGTCTGCCCCCCGTCCGGCCTGCGGCCGGACTCCCCCCGAGGATATTTTTCGGACCGAAGAGGAGGGGGGCGCTGCGTCACGGGTGCCTCGCAGGGATCAGGGAGAGGAGGGCCTCGGCAAGGGCGTCGGCGCGGCCGCCCGCTTGCTCGGCGAGGATGCGAGCGGCGGCGGCCCGGTCCGGGAGCGTCGGATCCTGCAGGGCGGCGGCGAGGGTGGCGGCATCGGTGACCTCGCGTGTGGCTTGGGCTGCCGCGAGGGCGGCGTAGTCGGCGGCGAAGTTGGCGGTGTTGGAGCCGTGCAGGATGGCGCATCCGAGGCGCGCGGGCTCCCACGGGTTGTGCCCCTGCACCGGGCCGAAGCTGCCGCCGACGAGCGCGGCGGGGCAGAGGCGGTACCAGAGGCCGAGTTCGCCGAACGTGTCGGCGATCCACACGGCGGTGCCGGGGGCCGGGTCCTCTTTGGCGGAGCGGCGGGCGGTGGTCAGGCCGTGGCTGGCGGCGGCTTTCGCGATGTCCGGCGCGCGGTCGGGGATGCGGGGCGCGAGGATCAGGAGCGCCGTCGGGTCGGAGTCGCGCAGGCGCGCGTGGGCGGCGAGCGCGGCGGCCTCGTCCTCGGCATGGGTGGAGGCGGCGAGCCAGAGGGTGCGGCCCCCGAGGCGCGTGCGAAGGCGGGCGAGCTCGGCGGCGTCGTGGGCCAGAGGTGGTGCGACGGCCTTGAGCGAGCCGGTGACCCGCGGCGACGCGGCCCCAAGCGCGGCGAGGAGGGCGGCGGTGCGGTCGTCCTGCGCGGCGACGAGGCGCATGTGCGACAGGAGCGGGGCATAGATGGCGCGCGCGCGCTTGCGGGCGGCGAAGGCGCGGTCGTCCATCCGGGCGTTGACCAGCGCCAGCGGGATGCCCCGGCGGTGGGTGCGGTGGACGAGGCCGGGCCACAGGTCCTGCTCGGCCCAGACCGCGAGGTCCGGGCGCCAATGGTCGAGGAACCGGCGCGCCGGGCCCGGCAGGTCGAGGGGCAGGAACTGGTGGATCGCGCCCTCGGGACGGTTGCGGGCGAAGACCTCGCCCGAGCTGCGGGCGGTGGACGTGACGAGGATGTTGAGGCCCGGGCGCCGCGTCGTCATCCGCTCGATCAGGCCGCGCAGCGCCATGACTTCGCCCAGTCCCACCGCGTGCATCCAGACCAGCGAACCGTCGGGGCGGGGGGCGGAGGCGTGGCCCAGCTTCTCGCGCCAGCGCGCCGGGTCCTCTTTCCCGCGTTTCAGGCGGCGGCGGAGGACCGGCGCGGCGAGGGGGGAGAGCGCCGCCGTGGCCGCGAGATAGGCGGACAGGGCCGGGGGCGTGTCACTCAAGGTCGGTGAACTTCTTCTGCAGCGGCGCGTCCCAGAAGGCCGGGTCTTCGAGCGTTTCGACGAAGCGGTCGGCGGCGCGTCCCTCGCCGAAGCCGGTGTGGCGCGGGTGCGACCGGCCCCATTCCCGCGCCAGGAAGCGGTCGATGGCGCCGGTGTCGGTTGCGTCGGCGGTGAAGATCGACGGTGCGTCCGAGCGGTTGGTCTGGCGCGAGCCCACGTCGAGCGAGGGGATGCCGAGGAACGGCGCCTCGCGCACGCCGGCCGAGGAGTTGCCGACCATCGCGGCGGCGTTGCGCATCAGTTCCGAGAAATGCCCGAAGCGCATCGACGGGATCAGGCGGAAGCGCGCGGGGTCGAGGCGGCGCAGGACCTCGATGATCGGCTCCGATCCCGGGTCGTTGTTGGGCAGGATCACCACGAAGTCGCGGCGCGAGGCGTCGAGCGCGCCGAAGAGCGCGCGGGCCTGCGCGCCCATCTCCCCGGCCTCGGAGGTGACGGGGTGGAAGGTGACGATGCCGTAGCTGTCGAACGGGATGTCGTAGCGGCGGCGCACCTCGTCCAGCGTCACCCCCGAGGGACGCATGTGGAAGTCGAGCTCGGGCGAGCCGATGACGTGGATGTTCGACCGCGGCTCGCCCAGGGCCATGACCCGCCGCGCGGCCTGTTCGGAGGACACGAAGTGGTGGCTGGCGAGCTTCGTGTTGCAGTGGCGGAAGATCTCGTCGATCGTTCCCGACACCTCGCCCCCCTCGATATGCGCCGAGCGGACGTAGTTGGTGGCGGCGACCAGCGTGCAGGCAAGTGCCTCGACCCGGTCACCGTGGACGACGACGAGGTCCGGTTTGTGCTCGGCCAGGTAGTCGGAAAAGCCGGTGACGGTCTTGGCCAGCACCACGTCCTGCGGATCGCCGAGGCGCTGGTTGAGGTATTCGTGGACCGTCACGCCCTCCATCCGGTGCACCTCGACCTTGGTCAGGCCGTAGCGTTCGAGCATGTGCATGCCGGTGACGAAGAACGACACGTCGTGGCCCGCGTCGCGGGCGGCGCGGGCGAGCGGCTCGAGCTTGCCGAAGTCGGCGCGGGTGCCGGTGATGAAGAGCAGCTTGCGGGTCATGGCTGCACATATAGATGCGTTCGCGGGGGCGACGCCACCGATCTGCGACGGAAACTCGACAGGGCGGGGGTGGCCGGCCTATAGCTTGCCCGGGCCGCGGGCCCCGTGGACGCAACAGATGGACCTGCCGCAGCATGACACCCGTCGCGGTCTTCAACGACACGAGCTTCACCGACCATTATGGCTGCCACGCCGTGATGTCCGCGCTGGGCCGCGGCCTACGGGCGCGGGGGATGGAGCCTGCCTATCATTGGCCGGTGGCGCGCGACTGGCGGGACGCGGTGCCGGACGTGCGGGCGCTGGGCGTGCGGGCGCTGGTGGTCAACGGAGAGGGCTCGATCCACCACAGCGAAACGCGCGAGCGCGCGCGGTGGCTGGCCGAGCTGCCCGAACTGGCGCGGGACCTGGGCGTGCCGGCGGTGCTGCTGAACGCCTCGATATCGGACCTGGATGCGGCGACGCTTGAGAAGCTGGGCGGCTATGACCTGATCTACGTGCGCGAGACGCAGAGCCGCGCCTATTTGGTGCGGCACGGCATTGAGGCCGCGTTCGCACCCGACCTGTCCTTCGACACGCCCGCGCCGGTTCACGCGGCGCCGCGCCGGGGGCTGCTGGTGACCGACAGCGTGATGAAGGAGGCGCGGCGCGACCTGCGCCGGCTTGCCCGGCGCGAGGGCGGGCGCTTCGTGCGGATGATCGAGCGGCCGTCGCCGTGGCGCAAGCTGGTGGCGCGACTGCGGCCCGGGGCGCCGGTGCCGCAGGGCGCGACCCTCGCCGACGCCGGGAAGGCGGAGAGCTTTGCGGCGCGGCTGGCGGGGGCGCGGCTGGTGGTGACCGGGCGCTTCCACTCGGTGACGCTGGCGCTGAAGACGCGAACGCCGGTGCTGGCCGCGGAATCCAACACCGCCAAGATCAGCGCATTGATGACCGACGTGTTCGGCGCGACGGGCCGCGTGATCGGTGCTGCCGAGCTGGCGTCGCCCAACTTCGCCGCGCGGGTGCAGGAGGGCGCGGCCTTCGATACCGCCGAGGGCGAGGCGCTGGACCTGTACCTCATCGACGCGCGGGACCGGATCGCCGCCATGTTCGACGATGTCGCGCGGCTGTCCGGGGGGACGGGGCGATGATCAGCTGGCTGAGGGACCTCAACCGCCGGCGCAGGCTGGGCCGGCGGTCGCGGCTTCTGGCGCGGGCGGTGCGCGGGGGCGAGCACGTTCTGGGGCGGGCCAAGGTGGCGGGCCGGCGCGTCGCGGTCGTGGGGCCGGCAGATACGGTGACCGAGGAGGCGCGGTCGGTCGATCTGGCGGGCTATGACGTCATCGTGCGGATGAACCGGTCGCTGACGCTGCAGGGGGCCGCGCTGAACACGCTGGGCGGGCGCACCGACATGCTGTTTCACAACTTCAAGCAGGAGGGCGTGCGGTCGGCCAGCCCGCTCGACCCGGCGGCGCTGCGGCGGCACGGGGTCGGCACGGTGGTGTTCCCGCATGCTTCGGACCGCAGCTTCTCGTCCGCGTTCTTCGATCAGGCGCGGCGGCTGAAGGACGAGGCGGGCGTCGAGACGCAAGTGGTCGATCCGGCGCTTTATGGCGCCCTGACGAGCAAACTGGAGGGCCGCGTGCCGACGACGGGGGCCACTGCCGTCGCGGCCATTGCGGCGCTCGACCCGGCCGAGTTGTGCGTGATCGGGTTCACGTTTTTCCAGACCGGCTATTCCGCGGCCTACAACCCGCAGATCGCGACCGGTGACGCGGCGCGGGACTGGGCGGCGCAGGAGGGGCTGCACGACCCGGCGCGCGAGGCGCGGGTGATCCGCCGCAGGCTGGAGGAGGCCGAGGCGCGCGGTGTCGCGCTGCGGCTGGGCGCGGGCGTCAGCGCGGCGCTGGGCCGGGCTGACTGAGCGAGGTCATGCGCCGAGCGTCGCGCGAAGCTCGGCGGCCAGCGCATCGTCGCGCAGCATGCCGGCGGTGCGGTCGGCGTCGGGCGCGCTGCGGTGTTGCCACTTCCAGCCTGTGTTGATCGCGTTGCAGTGCACGTAGCCGAACCGTGCGTCGGCGCGAAACCAGCTACGCGGCACACCTTGCAGGGAATGGACGGACCACGGCCGCCGCCCCAGCAGGCTGTCGGGGACGACGCAGTACTTCGTGGCGGCCGGACGCTCGGGCTGCGGGTGCAGGGCGTGGTCGGCGTGGCGCACGGGCGCGGATCCGGCGGGGGCGTAGCGCCAGACGCCGGCATAGGCGAGGTATCCCCAGCGCGAGCGCGCCGCGTCGTCGAACACGCTTTCCCCGTCGCGGGTCTGCACCAGCTCGTCCACATCGGCGTTCAGCACCGCGCGGGCGCGGGCGAGGAATCGGTCGCGCATGAGGTTGAGCATGGCGGTTTGCAAGAACTTGGCCCGGCTGCCGCGCCGGGCCGCCCCCTTCGGCGGGCCATTGGGGACGGGCGCGGGCACCACCACGACGCGCGCGAGCCCTGCGGCGTCGAGCGCGGCGGCAAGGTCGGCAGAGGTGTAGGCGGTGCTGCCGTTGTTCACCACAAGCGCGGCGTCCGCGCAGTGGCGCAGGCGGTGCCAGCGCGCCCAGTCCGTCACCCACGCCAGGTCGTCGTCGCGGACCATCGTGTAGAGGCAGTTGCAACCCGCGAACAGCTCGTGCCGCGCCGGGTGCACGGGGAGCGCGCCAGTCAGGTGGTCGCCGTCCAGGTGAAGGACCGAGGGCGCGGCGTCGACCCGGACATCCAGGTGCTCGAACACGCGGAAGGTGCGGCGGCGCGGGCGGCCGAGAGGCTTGCCCTCCGCAGAGAAGCGCGCACCAATTAGGTGCGGCGCGAGGTTGAAGAGGCGCGGGGTGTAGAGGCGCAGAAGCCCCCGTTCGGGGAAGTGCACGCAGTCGTAGACCAGCGTGCGGCGGTCGTAGTCGCGCCAGAACCGCTCGTCCGTGTCGCCCAGCCCGCGTGGCGCGTCCCGCAGGTCAGGCGCGGTTTCGGGCAGGCGGAGGAGGGAGAGGTCCTCGATCACCGGGCCGCGTGCGGCAGGGGGCGCTTCGAGCCCGGCCATGCCCCCGTCCGGGCCAGGTATGCCAGGCGGCGGGCGTAGTTGCCGGCCTTCAGCCGGTAGTAGGGCAGCCGCTCGCGGGTGGAGAACTTGCGCACGTCGCCGAAGGCGCGGCCGGTGATCTGGCTTTCGCCGGCGTCGTCGATGTGGCTGGGCCACGGCTCGAGCCCGCGCTGGCGGTAGTCGTGGACGAAGAAGCGGTTGAGTTCGTGGTCGAGCGGGCGGGTCATGGGCAAGAGGCCGGGCAGCAGGCGCTGCGCGACCTCGCGCTTGATCAGGTAGGCACCGTTGCCGGTGAAGGGGCCGACATAGGCGTTGATCGTGTAATCCCCGGCGGTGCCCTGCGGGACGGGCAGCTTGGCGCGGATGGCGTTGAAGCGGATGGCGTCCCAGTGGTCGGCGGCGGCGAGCGCAGTGTCGAGCGCCGTCAGGAAGTCGTCGTGGAACACCACGTCGTCCTCGAGGATCAGCGCGGCGGGGCGGCCCGAGTCGACGAGCTTCTGCCAGACGCGCAGGTGCGAATGGTAGCAGCCGATCTTGCCGGGCAGCAGCGCGCCGCCGGTGTTCCGCTCGAACGCGGCGCGGTCGACGGTGTGGGCAAGCGCGTCGGCCTCGGCCCGGCCGTCGACGGCCTCGAAGATCTCGTAGGGCAGGCCGAGCGCGTCGAGGCGGGGCAGCATCTGCGCCCGGCGCTCTTCGGCCCGGCGCAGGTTGATCAGCCAGGTCGCGATGTCGTCGCGGGTCAGGCTCACGCCAGGTCGGCCCACTTGAGCTGCGTGTTGCGCGTCACCGCCCGGGTCAGGCGTCTGCCCAGCACCTTGTCGAACTCGAAGCCCGGGATCTCGCCCGAGCCGGGGCGGCGGGCCCAGATGTCGGACTCTTCGATCACGTGGCCCTCGGGCAGGTCGCGGTCCGCAACAACCGAGGCGCGGGCGAAGCGATAGACGTCTTCCTCGGGACCGGTGCGTTCCTTGCGATTGTGCAGCGCGGTGTGAACCTCGCGGCTGCGGTCGATGAGGTGGCGCAGCTCGGACGGGTCCATCGAGCAGATCACGTCCGGCCCCTTGCGATAGCGGGTATCGGTGTAATGCCGCTCAAGGATCGAAGCGCCCAGAGCGACCGAGGCCAGCGCCATCTCGGGGCCGATGGAGTGGTCCGAGAAGCCGACGACGGCGTTGGGGAACGCCTGCTTCAGGTCGGTCACCCCTCGCAGCGACACGATCTCGGGCGGGGACGGATAGAGGTTGGTGCATTCGAGCAGCGCGTAGTCCACGCCCGACTCCTCCAGGATCTCGACCGAGGCGCGGATCGATTCGATCGTCTGCATGCCGGTCGACATGATCACCGGTTTGCCCTTGCGCGCGATGTGGCGGATCAGCGGCAGGTTGTCGGCCTCGCCCGAGCCGATCTTGAAGGCCGGCACGTCGAGCTCGTCCAGGAAATCGGCGGCGGCGCGGGAGAACGGCGTCGAGATCCAGATCATCCCGAGGCTCTCGGTGTACCGCTTCAGCTCGGCCTCGTCCTCGCGGTTCAGGGCGCATTGCGCCATCACGTCCCAGATCGAGACGTCGGCGTTGGGCGGGAAAATCTCCTTCGCCTCGTCCGTCATCTCGTCCTCGACGATGTGGGTCTGGTGCTTGATCATCTCGCACCCGGCGCCGGCGGCGAGGCGCACCATCTCTTTCGCGACGTCGAGTGAGCCGCCGTGGTTGATGCCGATCTCGGCGATCACGAGCGGGGGGTGCTGCGCTCCGATCTCGCGTCCTGCGATGTTCATTCTCGCCTCGCTCCTCATCCTCGGTCGGGTGCCGTCATGTCGCCAAAGGCGGTGGCACTGCAAGCTTGAATCCCGCGGGAATATCGTGTGCGATGCGGCGCCGAGCAAGGGGCGCACCGGCAAAGCCCACGAACGACAGCGCCCAAGCCCGCCCGGATACGCGGGCGGCGGCGGCGAAACCTTCCGATGCACGAGGATCAGACCTTCATGGCCGACACCATCATCGCAATCCCCGCGCGCCACGGCTCGCGCCGGTTTCCCGGTAAGCCGCTGGCGAAGCTCACCGGCTGCACCGGGCAGTCGCGCTCGCTGATCGAGCGAAGCTGGCGGGCGGCGAAACAGGTGGCCGGGGTCGACGCGGTATACGTCGTCACCGACGACGACCGCATCGCCGAGCATGCCGAGGGGTTCGGCGCCGAAGTCATCATGACCTCGGACGAGTGCCGCAACGGGACCGAGCGCTGCGCCGAGGCCGCGGCGAGCCTGCCGACAACGCCCGGCATCGTCGTGAACCTGCAGGGGGATTCGCCGCTGACCCGGCCCGACCACGTCGAGGCGCTGATCGCCGCGGTGAAGCGGGACAAGAGCGTGGCGGTGGCGACCCCGGTGGTGCAGGCCACCGACGAACAGCTGGAGCGACTGCGCGACGACCGGCGCAACGACCGCGTCGGCGCGACCACGGCAGTGTTCCGCGAGAACGGCGACGCGCTGTATTTCTCCAAAGAGATCGTGCCTTACTCCGGGGGAGAGGAGCCGGAGGTGTTCTATCACCTGGGCCTTTATGCCTATCGCATGGAAAGCCTGGCGCAGTATTCGCTGCTGCGGCCGGGGCGGCTGGAAGAGATCGAGGGGCTTGAGCAGCTTCGCTTCCTCGAGGAGGGCATGACCGTCCGTTGCGTAGAGGTGGCGCAGAGCGGCGACCACTGGGAGCTGAACAATCCCGGCGATGTCGCCATCCTGGAAGACATCTTCAAGCGGGAGGGCATCGAATGAACCGGGTCGAGATCGGCGGCGTCACCGTCGCCAACGACCTGCCGCTCACGCTGGTCTCGGGGCCGTGCCAGTTGGAAAGCTTCGAGCACGCGAAGATGATCGCCGAGACGCTCAAGGGGATCTGCGACGAGTTGGGGCTGGGCCTCGTCTTCAAGGCCAGCTTCGACAAGGCGAACCGGTCCAGCCTGTCGGGCAAGCGCGGCGTGGGGCTTCAGGCGGGGCTGGATATCCTCGCCCGCGTGCGGGCGGAGGTGGGGGTGCCGGTGCTGACCGACGTGCACGAGGCGGCGCAGTGCGCCGTCGCGGCTGAACACGTCGACATCCTGCAAATCCCGGCTTTCCTGTGCCGCCAGACCGACCTTCTGCTGGCGGCGGGCGAGACGGGCGCGGCGATCAACGTCAAGAAGGGCCAGTTCCTTGCCCCGTGGGACATGCAGAACGTCGTCGAAAAGATCGAGAGCACGGGAAACCGCCGCATCCTGCTGACCGAGCGGGGGGCGAGCTTCGGCTACAACATGCTGGTGTCGGACATGCGGTCGCTGCCGATCATGGCGCGCACGGGCTACCCGGTGGTGTTCGACGCGACGCACTCCGTCCAGTTGCCGGGCGGGCAGGGTACGTCGTCGGGCGGGCAGGCCGAGTTCGTGCCGCCGCTGGCGCGCGCCGCGGTGGCCGCGGGCTGCGCCGCCGTGTTCATCGAGACGCACGAAGAGCCGTCGCGTTCGCCCAGCGACGGGCCGAACATGGTGCGGCTGGACGAGATGGCGGGGCTGCTGCGCACGCTGGCCGCGCTGGACGGGGTGGTGAAGGCCTGAAAGTTGCCCTCGGGCCGGCGATGCCCTAACCGGGGCGGCGTCTGCCCGAGGAAGCCGTCATGCCCGAGACCCTGAACCCCGACACCCTGAACAACGTCCGCCGCTCGCTCACCGTGTTCCACGAGGGGTTCCAGGCGCTGGAAGAAGCGCTGGAGCAGCCCGCGCTGCAAGAGGCGGTGAGCCGCGCCACCGACATGATCCACCACAGCGCCGGGCGGCTGATCGTCACCGGGCTAGGCAAGTCGGGGCATGTCGGCTCGAAACTGGCGGCGACGTTCTCCTCGACCGGGACGCCCGCGTTCTTCGTGCACCCGGCCGAGGCAAGCCACGGCGACCTGGGCATGATCCGCTCGGACGACGTGATCCTGATGCTGTCGTGGTCGGGCGAAACACGCGAGCTGTCGGACATCGCCGGCTATGCCCGCCGCTTCAAGGTCCCGCTGATCGTGATGACCAGCGGGACCGACAGCACGCTGGCCCGCAGCGCCGACGTGCGGCTGATCCTGCCCAAGGTGCGCGAGGCGTGCCCGCACGATCTGGCCCCCACGACATCGACCCTGCTGCAACTGGCGCTGGGTGACGCGATGGCGGTGAACCTGCTTCAGCTCAAGGGCTTCACCGAGGCGAGCTTTCACAACTTCCACCCCGGCGGGAAGCTGGGTGCCGCGCTCAGGCAGGTGCAGGAGATCATGCACGGGCCCGACCTGCTGCCGCTGGTGGGCGAGCGCGCCTGCATCTTCGACGCGCTGTCGGCGCTGTCGGCGCGCAACTTCGGGATCGTGGGCGTCACGGACGAAGGCGGCAAGCTGACGGGCGTGCTGACCGACGGCGACTTCCGCCGCTATCTTGAACGGCAGTCGAAGGCGACGATGCAGGAGGCGCTGTACGACACCGCCGTGGCCGAGGTAATGACGCGCGACCCGCTGAGCATGAAGGCCGAGATGCTGGCCGCCGACGCGCTGGCCGAGATGCAGGGCCGGCGCATCTCGGCCGCCTTCATCCTTCAGGACGGGCGGCCGGCGGGCCTCGTGACGCTGTTGCAGCTTCTGGGGCAGGGCGTGCGCTGACGCCCTAGTGCGTGCGCAGGAAGACGGGCTTGTCCTCTTCCGACATCTCGGGCTGGTAGCGATAGCCGCCGCTGTCGAAGTCGAGGATCGACTGGGGGTCCGTCAGCCGGTGCTCCACGATAAAGCGGGCCATCGCGCCGCGCGCCTTCTTGGCGTAGAAGCTGACGACTTTCGGGCCCTTGCCCTTGTCCTCCATGAACACCGGGGTGATCACGCGCAGGTCTAGCGCGGCGGGCTTCACGGCGCCGAAGTATTCCTGGCTCGCGCAGTTCACCAGCGTTCCGGTATAGACCTCCTTCGCCTGCGCGTTCAGCGCCCTGGCGATGGTGTCGCCCCAGAAGTCGTAGAGGTTCTTGCCCCGCTCGGTCTTCAGCCGGCTGCCCATCTCGAGCCGGTAGGGCTGGATCGCGTCGAGGGGGCGGAGAAGGCCGTAAAGCCCCGACAGGATGCGCAGGTGGCCCTGCGCCCAGCGTAGCGCGTCCTCGTCCAGCGTCGCGGCTTCGAGCCCATGATAGGTGTCGCCGGCGAAGGCCAACGCGGCGGCCTTGCTGTTGTCGGGAGTCGAGGCGTCGGCGAAATCGCGGAAGCGGTCGCGGTTCAGCTTCGCCAGGTCGTCGGACAGGCCCATGAGCGACTTGAGGTCGTCCACGCTCAGCTCGCGCGCGTGCCCGGCCAGCAGGTTTGCCTGATCCTGGAAATCCGGCATCGTGGTCTCGCCGTCCCAGGCGCTCATGTCCAGCTTCTTGGCCGGGGAAATCACTACCAGCATCGCGTCCCTCGTTGCATGTCCGGCGGGTTAATTACGCCGGCCGCCACGGGTGTCAAAGGGCGGCGCGCCCCGGCGTGGCGAGCGGGCTGATTTGCCGCCCCTCGGCGTCGAAGTTTTCGGGGGAGAGCCAGGCGTCGAAGGCGTCGCGCAGGGCCGGCCATTCGCCGTCGACGACCGAGTACCAGGCGGTGTCGCGATTGCGGCCCTTGTAGGCCGTCGCCTGCCGGAACGTGCCCTCATAAGTGAAGCCCAGCCGCTCGGCCGCCCGCCGGGACGGCGCATTGAGCGCGTCGCACTTCCATTCGTAGCGGCGATAGCCGAGCTCGTCGAAGGCCCGGGCCATCATCAGCGCCATCGCCTCGGTCGCGGCGCGACTGCGCTGAAGACCGGGGGAGAGGTGAATGTGCCCGACCTCCATCACGCCGACCGCCGGTTCAATCCGCAGGTAGCTGGCCAGCCCCGCCGGGCGACCCGCGCCGTCGAGGATCGTGTGAAACAGCGGGTCGTCGCCGGTGCAGGTGGTGTCGAGCCAGCGGCGAAAGGCGTCGTAGGTGTCGAACGGGCCGTAGCCGAGGTAGGTCCAGTCGCGGCCTCCGGCGTCCCGGGCGAAGGCGCGGTAGAGTTCGGAGGCGTGGATCGAGACGTCGGTTGGCACGACGGCGCAGTACCGCCCCCGCATGGCCGCTCGTGGCGGACGGGGGCGGGGCAGCGAGGTCTCCAGCGCAGCGCCGATGGGCTGGCCGAACGCGTTGATGCGCGGCGCGGCGGACATCAGCCGGCCTCGGACAGCACGTTCAGGAAGGCGGGGCCGAACCGCTCGGCCCGCCGGTCGCCCAGCAGGCGGGCCAGCGCGTCCTGATCGGTGGGGCGCGTTTCGGCCACCTTCGCCAGAAGCGAGGCGGAGCAGGAGAGCGGCTTTTCCGTCCCGTCCTCGCCGCGCGCGAGCTGCCCCTGCACGGCCAGCAGGCGGTCATAGATCGACCCGGCGGCGCGCCCGGCAAGCTTGCGGCGCTGGGGATGCACCTGCTCGGCCTCGCCCGCGATCACTTCGAGGAAGGCGTCGCCGTAGCGCTCGAGCTTCTTGGCGCCGACGCCGCCGATACCGGCCATCTGATCCAGCGTGGCGGGGCGCTTCTCGGCCATCTCGATCAGGGTGCGGTCGTTGAAGATGACATAGGCGGGGACGCGCGCGGCCTCGGCAAGCGCGCGGCGCTTGGCCTTGAGGGCCGACAGGAGCGGCGCGTCCTCCTCGCTCACCAGCGCTTTGACGGCGGGGCGGGCCGAGGCGGCAGCCTTCATCGCGTCCTTGCGCAGCGCAATCTCTTCCTCGCCGCGCAGGATCGGGCGGGCGGGGTCGGTCATGCGGAGCGCGCCGTGGCGTTCGGGGTCGGGGCGGACGAGGTCATGGCCCATCATCTGCCGGAAGATCGCCTGCCACTGGCGGCGGTCGAACTCGCGGCCCACGCCGAAGGTCGGCAGGCCGTCATGGCCGCGCTGGCGCACCTTGTCGGTCTCATTGCCCGTCAGGATGTCGATCAGGTGGCCCGCGCCGAAGCTTTCACCCGTGCGCAGGATGGCCGACAGCGCCTTGCGCACGGCTTCGGTGCCGTCGAACACCTCGGCCGGGCGGCCGCAGAGGTCGCAGTTGCCGCAGGGCTCGGACTCCTCGCCGAAGTACTTCAGCAGCCGCTGGCGGCGGCAGCCCAGCGACTCGGCCAGCCCGAGAAGCGTGTTCAGCCGCGCGTGGTCGGCGGCCTTGCGTTCGGGCGGGGCGAGGCCTTCGTCGATCTGGCTGCGGCGCAGGCGGATGTCGTCGGGGCCGTAAAGCGTCAGCGTCTCGGCCGGGGCGCCGTCGCGGCCGGCGCGGCCGATTTCCTGGTAATACGCCTCGATCGACTTCGGGAGGTCGGCGTGGGCGACCCAGCGGATGTCAGGCTTGTCCACGCCCATGCCGAAGGCGACCGTGGCGGCGACGATCAGCCCGTCCTCCTGCTGGAACCGCGTCTCGACCGCGCGACGCTCGTCCGGCTCCATCCCGCCGTGATAGGCGCAGGCGGCGTGTCCGGCTTCGCGCAGGGCGGCGGCGAGGCTCTCGGTCTTGGCGCGGGTGGCGCAATAGACGATGCCGGCCTGTTCCTTCCGGGCGGCGGCAAAGGCCAGGATCTGGCGGCGGGGATTGTCCTTGGCGGCGAAGGCGAGGTGGATGTTGGGCCGGTCGAAGCCGCGCAGGAACAGGCGCGGCGGCGCGCCGTCGAACAGGCGCGCGACGATCTCTTCCCGCGTCTCCTCGTCCGCCGTGGCGGTGAAGGCGGCGAGCGGCACGCCCAGCGTCTGGCGCAGCGCGCCGATGCGCAGGTAGTCGGGGCGGAAGTCGTGGCCCCACTGGCTGACACAGTGCGCTTCGTCCACGGCGACAAGCGAGACAGCCGCGCGGCGCAACAGCCGCTCCGTCCCGCCCGAGGCGAGCCGTTCGGGCGCCATATAGAGAAGCTTCAGCCGCCCCTCGTCGATGGCGGAAAAGACGGCGTCTGTCTCTTCCTCGGTGTTGCCCGAGGTCAACGCCCCGGCCTCGACCCCCGCTTCGCGCAGGCCGCGCACCTGGTCGCGCATCAGCGCGATGAGCGGAGAGATGACGACGGTGATGCCGTCGCGGCAGAGCGCGGGAAGCTGGTAGCACAGCGACTTGCCCCCGCCCGTCGGCATGATGGCGAGCGTGTTCTCGCCCGCGGCCACGGCGTCCACGATCTCGCGCTGGCCGGGTCGGAAGGCGTCGAAGCCGAATACGGAGGATAGCAGCGCGTCGGGCGACGGCATGGGCCTGTTCAATTCTTCTGTCTGCTCGTTTCAGTGAACATCGCAGATGAAGATTCGCTGAACAAGCGACAGGAGGTCACAAACGCGAAGCCCCGCGCGGGGCTTCGGTCGGCTCATGCGCGGACAGTCAGTAGAACGCCGCCGCGTTGTTGATCAGGATGATCCGGATCGCGTAGATCGCGATCAGCGCCACCAGCGGGGCCAGGTCGAGTCCGCCGGTCGGCGGCAGGATGCGGCGGATCGGCTCGTATAGCGGCTCCAGCAGGCGGTTCAGCCCGTACCAGATCTGCGCGACGAACTGCTGGTGCAGATTGAGCACCTGGAAGTTGATCAGCCAGCTCATCACGATGTGGGCGATCATGATGAACCACACCACGTCGAGGATCAGCAGCATGATCTGGAGGAGTGAAGTCATTTGTCCGGCGGTCCCCTGAATGCGTCGCACGACACCTAAGCGGCGCAAAACGCCGAGGCAAGGTTTTGCCGCAACGTCCCGTTTGACGCCTTGTGCCGGCCCGGTCACATGCGCGGCATGTATCCCGTGTTCCGCCTCGCCGGCCAGGCGCTGAAGTTCCGCAAGTCCGAGCCGCTCGACCTGTTCGACACGCATGTGTCGCATCACGTCTGCTGGCCGCACGACCTCGACGTTTGGGTCGAGCTGAACAACGGCCGCACGCTGACGCTTTACGACCTGGGGCGGCTGGTGCTGTTCCAGCGGATCGGCATGGTGAAGCTGATGCGCGACAACGGCTGGGCCGGGACCGTGGCGGGCGCCTCGATCCGCTATCGCCGCCGGGTGCGGGCGTTCCACAAGATCGAGATGCGCAGCCGGGTGATCGGCTGGGACGACAAGTTCTTCTATCTCGCCCAGTCGATGTGGCGGAACGGCGACTGCACCAGCCAAGTGCTCCTGCGCACCGCCGTGACCTCGAAGGCGGGCATCGTGTCCCCGGCCGAGGTGACGCGGGCGGCGGGCATGTCGCCCGACAGTCCCGACCTGCCGGGCTGGGTGCAGGCGTGGATCGCGGCCGAGGCCGAGCGTCCCTGGCCGCCCGAGGGCTGAGCCGCGACGATTGCGCGGCCGCGCCATTGCCTGTTTGATGCCCGCGCAAGGGGCAGGACGGGCAGGCGGGAATGGCCGACACGGCAGGCAGGAAGCGCATCATCGGCTGGATGATGTTCGACTGGGCGACGCAGCCTTTCTATACCCTCATCCTCACCTTCGTCTTCGGACCCTACTTCGCCTCGGTCGCCACCGGGTTCTTCGTGGCCGAGGGCCTGACCGAGCACGTCGCGGACTCGCGCGCGCAGTCGCTGTGGTCGCTGGGGCAGACCGCGACCGGCATGTTGATTGCCTTCACCGCGCCGGTCCTGGGCGCGCTGGCCGACAGCGCGGGGCGGCGGATGCCGTGGATCGTGG
The DNA here is from genome assembly GCF_900115595.1 of Tranquillimonas alkanivorans. GTDB lineage: Bacteria > Pseudomonadota > Alphaproteobacteria > Rhodobacterales > Rhodobacteraceae > Tranquillimonas > Tranquillimonas alkanivorans. The sequence goes on along the minus strand of NZ_FOXA01000001.1, from coordinate 459,207 downwards.
GCTTCTCGGTCGTCTACGTGCTGGGCACGTGGGGGCTGTGGTGGACGCTGCCAGACGGCTCGACCCTCTGGTGGGCGCTTCTGGCCTTCGGGCTGGGGATGATCGGGGCGGAGTACACGACGATCTTCACCAACGCGCTTCTTCCCTCGCTGGGCCGCGACGGGGCGATCGGGCGGATCTCGGGCTCGGGCGCGGCGCTGGGGTACGCGGGGGGCGTCGTGTCGCTGTTCGTGATGCTGCTGATCTTCGCCGAGAACGAGAGCGGGACGACCCTGATCGGACTGACGCCGCCCCTCTGGCTGGACCCGGAGGCGCGGGAGGGAACGCGCGCCGTGGGTCCGTTCGCGGCGATCTGGTACGTCGTCTTCATGATCCCGTTCTTCATGTGGGTGCGGGACGAGCGCTGGCCGGCGAAGCGGGCGAGCATGGCGCGGGCGCTGAGCGATCTGCGGCAGTCGCTGTCCTCGATCGTCCGGCGGCGCAGCTTGGCGGCGTACCTGGCGTCGTCGATGTTCTATCGCGACGCGCTGGCCGCGCTTTACGGCTTCGGGGGCGTCTATGCGACACTCGTGCTGGACTGGACGATCACCATGGTCGGCGTCTTCGGCATCATCGGGGCGATCTGCGCCGGCGTCTTCACCTGGATCGGCGGACGCGCCGACGGTCGCTACGGACCGAAGCCGGTCATCCTGTTCAACGTCTGGGTCCTGACCGCCGTGTGCACCGTGATCGTGTCGATGACGCGCGAGTCGATCTTCGGCGTCCCGCTTTCGCCCGGGTCGAACGTGCCCGACATCGTGTTCTATGTCCTCGGCGCCGCCATCGGCGCGGCGGGCGGGGCGCTGCAGGCGGCGTCGCGCACCATGATGGTGCGCCACGCCACGCCGGACCGCCCGACCGAGGCGTTCGGGCTTTACGCGTTGTCGGGCAAGGCCACCGCGTTCCTCGCCCCCGCGCTGATCGGACTGGTGACGTGGGTGAGCGAAAGCGCGCGCTTCGGGATCGCGCCTGTCATCCTTCTCTTCATTCTTGCCCTGTATCTGCTACGCTGGGTTGATCCGAAGGGAGATCGAGCAGTCCCATGGTCAGAAGCCTCCTCGCCTGCGTGATCGCGGGCGCCGTTCTTGCCGGCTGCGCGCCGGAATCCCGCGTCACCCTCAGCGCCAGCGACGTTGCCGTTACGCGTAGCGGCGTCGCGAAAGAGCTGTTCGGGGCCGAGCGATACGGGTCCGAACACACGCCGGCCGCCTATGGCGGGTACTCGAAGGGGTGCCTGGCGGGCGGCGCGCAACTGCCCGAGACCGGGCCGACCTGGCAGGCGATGCGCCTGTCGCGCAACCGCAACTGGGCACATCCCGAAACGGTGGGCTTCGTCCAGCGTCTGTCGCGAAAGGCGGCGAGACTTCCGAACTACAACGGCATCTATGTCGGGGACATGTCGCAGCCGCGCGGCGGCCCGATGACCAGCGGACACGCCAGCCACCAGAGCGGGCTGGACGCTGATATCTGGCTGATGCCGGCTGCCCTGGGGCTGAGCGCGACCGAGCGCGAGAATATCAGCGCCGTGTCCTATCGCCGTGCGCAGGGCGCGTATGTCAACGGGCGCTGGGGCCGTGAGCAGCACGAACTGGTGAAGGCGGCGGCGCAGGACCCGGCGGTGGCGCGGATCTTCCTGTTCCCCGGCGCCAAGGTGCAGATGTGCAACGACGAAACCGGCGACCGGAGCTGGCTGCGCAAGGTGCGGCCGTGGTGGGGCCACCATTACCACATGCACGTGCGGCTGGCCTGCCCGGACGGGGCCGCGGGGTGCGAGAACCAGGCGCCGCCGCCGCCGGGCGACGGCTGCGCCGATGCGCAGGCCTGGGTGAACAACATTCTCAATCCCCCGCCGCCGGACCCGGACGCGCCGCCGCCCGCCCCGAAACGCGACATCATGATGGCCGACCTTCCCAGCCAATGCAGCGCCGTTCTTTCGCCGCTCTGACGGCGGCCCTTCTGATCGCGGGCTGTGCCTCGGCGCTGCCGGCCGACGTGCGCTTTCTGGGCGATTTCGACTGGGACATGCGGGACGATCGGCATGGCGGCTATTCCGGTCTCGAGCTTGGCGAGGACGGGCGACGCTTCCTCGCCATCTCGGATCGCGGCTGGATCGTGGACGGCCGGCTTGAACGCGAGGACGGGCGGATCGCGACCGTGTTGGCCGACAGGCCGCAGCGGCTGAAGGGGCTTTCCGGCCAAGGGATCAAGAAGGATTTCGAGGATGCCGAGGGGCTGGCGGTGGCGTCGGACGGCCGCATCTTCATCTCGTTCGAGGGCGAGCACCGGGTCTGGAGCTATGCCTCGCCCGGCGCGGTGCCCGAGGCGCTGGCGCGTCACCCGGACTTCGCGGCGATGCAGCAGAACTCGTCGCTCGAGGCGCTGGCGGTGGGCCCGGACGGAGCGCTTTACACGCTGCCCGAGCGTTCGGGCGCGCTGGCGCGGCCTTTCCCCGTCTATCGCTATGCCGACGGTCGCTGGACGCAGCCCTTCGAGATCCCGCGCCGGGGCGAGTTGCTGCCGGTGGGCATGGATTTAGGCCCGGACGGAAGGCTTTACCTGCTGGAACGGCATTTCGCCGGCATCTTCGGCTTCTCGTCGCGCGTGCGGCGCTTCACGCTCGACGGCGGAGACATCGTGGAAGAGGAGACGCTGCTGGAAACCGCTTCGGCGCAGCACGACAATCTTGAAGGCATCTCGGTCTGGCGCGACGGCGGCGGTCGGCTGCGGCTGACCATGATCTCGGACGACAACTTCACCGCGCTGCAAAGCACCGAGATCGTCGAGTACGTGGTGCCCGACTGAAGGCTTGCCAAGCGGCCGCCCCGGCGTTAACAGCCCCGGATCGCCCGGAAGGGCCAAGTCTCCGAGCACCTTGTAAAAACGGAACTAACATCAATGACCCGTCTTCTGCCCGGCGTTATCGCCATGGCGGCCATCGTGGTGGCCTCCAACATCCTCGTGCAGGTTCTCTTCGGCCAGTGGCTGACCTGGGGCGCCTTCACATATCCGCTCGCCTTCCTCGTCACCGACGTGATGAACCGGGTCTACGGCCCCGATACCGCGCGCAAGGTGGTGTTCGCCGGCTTCCTGACCGGCGTCGTCTGCTCGCTGATCGGCACGCAGATCGAGGGGGAGTTCGGCCCGCTCGTCACCTGGCGCGTCGCCGCCGGATCCGGCATCGCCTTCCTGACGGCGCAGCTTGTGGACATCGCCGTGTTCAACCGCCTGCGCGGCGGGCAGTGGTGGCGCGCGCCGCTGGCATCGTCGCTGGTGGGCTCGGCGCTGGACACGGCACTGTTCTTCACCATCGCCTTCAGCGCCTCTCTCGCCTTCATCGAACCGGCAAACGACGTGGGCTGGGCAAACGAGCTTCTGCCGCTTGTGGGCGTGGGCCCACAAGTGCCGCTCTGGGTGTCGCTGGCCGTGGCGGATTGGGGTGTGAAACTCGCCCTCGCCTTGATCGCCCTGGTGCCGTTTCGCCTGATCGTGAAGCAACTTGTTCCAAGGGTTGCGTAAAAATCTTTGACAAACACAAGACCTGTGCCAACCTCCCTCGTATCGGCAACGTAATGAAAGGAGGTGGTCCAGTGTCTAGAGTGATGTTGGAGGATGGTGTCGGAACAGTCGGGAGGGCCGTCGCCTGAGGGCAGTCCCGAGGGCGAGAACGCTCCTGATTGGGTCCAGGCTCTAACTGGCCCATCTCCGAATGACTCGAAGGGCCACCCGTAGCGGTGGCCCTTTTTCGTGCGCGCAGCCAGGCGCGGGATGGCCGCGCGCCCGGGAACAGCCAACGGGGGGATTTTCGTTGTCAGGGCAACCGGGGCGCGACATGCGCCCGACAGCGAAAGGAGGCCCTAGATGCTTCTCAAGACCACATCCGCCGCCGCGCTCCTGGTCGCCGCGGCCGGCGCCGCGCAGGCGCAGGACGACGCGATGGGCGAGATCGTGCCCCTGACCGGCTGGAACCCGGACGAGGTGGCGCAGGACGCCTGGAATATCTCCGCCATGATGGACTCCGAGGTCTACGGAGTCGGGGGCGAGGAGATCGGCGAGGTCGAGGACGTGATCATCGGCCCCGACGGCAGGCTCGTGGCCATCGTCGCCGAGGTCGGCGGCTTCTGGGATATCGGCGACACCCATATCGGCGTGCCCTGGGACGAGGTCGAGTTCGGCAGCCCGTATCAAAGCGTGATGATCCCGGTCACCGAGGAGAACGTCGAGGAGTATGACGTCTACGAGATGTCGGGCCTTCCCGGCAGCGCCCTGGGCGAGCAGGTGACCGCCGGGCTGGACGACGCCGAGCTGACCCGCGCCTGGCGCGCGAGCGAGCTGATCGGCGACTATGCCCGGATGATGGGCGAGAACGACGAGCGGCAGGTCTATGGTTATGTCATGGACATGCTGGTGGATGACGGTGAGGTCGTCGCCACGCTGGTCAACCCTACGCCGTCCTACGGCTACGGCGTCTATGGCTATCCGGCTTATACCGACTACGGCGCGGGCTGGGATCCGGGCAGCCCGTACTACGACATGCCCTACACGATGGATGATATCGAGGGCATCCAGCCGATGACGACGTACGACGCGGAGTGATCCACCATTTCTTCGATCCCCGGCCCGCCGCGGAGCCCCCGCGGCGGGTCGTCTTGCGTCGGCGGGTTTCGCTTGGCGGCGCAGCGGCTAGGATGCCGCGCGACACCATGGATGACGGGACATGCTGAGGATTACGCCGAACATCGCGCTCGAGGACTGGGAGATGGTCGAGCAGTTTACCCATGCCGGGGGGCCGGGCGGACAGAACGTCAACAAGGTTTCGACGGCGGTCGAGCTCCGGTTCGAGGCCGAGCGCTCGCCCAACCTGCCCGGCCCGGTGAAGAACCGCCTGCGCCGACTGGCTGGGCGGCGCTGGACCAAGGACGGCGCGGTGGTGATCCAGGTGAGCGAGACACGCAGCCAGGCCCGAAACCGCGAGATCGCTCGCGACCGGCTGGCAGAGCTGGTTCGCCAGGCGACCGAAAAGCCCAAGCGGCGCATCCGCACCAAGCCCACCCGCGCCTCCCAGCGCCGCAGGATCGAGGCGAAGAAGCAACGCGGGCAGGTGAAGGCGATGCGGGGGGCGGTGGACCCGGAGTGAGTGCGGCCGTGAAGCCTTTGCAAATGAAGTTTGCAAGTTTGCAGGCGAGCTGCCGGCTGCACGCCGGTCGGCTACAACGCGCGCACCGGAAGCCGGGCGGGCGCCTGCCCGTGGGATGGCGCTGCAACGTCCGGGCGGAGCGCTTGATGGCAGCCAAGTCCGGACGAACTGCGAGTGAGGCGCGAGGTTGCCAAAGCGCCAGCCCGCCGGGACGGGAAGGCGCTCGCCCGGCGCCGTCGGCTTGAGTCCCGGCTGGGGCCGCCTGACGCTTTGCAGCCGCTGAAGGTCTGAGGATCGTCGTGATGGAGCGAAAGGAACGGCGCGATGTCCGCCCCTCTCAGCCGCCGATCAGATCTTCTCCAACGCCAGCGCGATGCCCTGGCCGCCGCCGATGCACATGGTGACCAGCGCGAGCCTGCCGCCCGTGCGCTCGAGCTCGTACATCGCTTTCACGGTGATGATCGCGCCGGTCGCGCCGACCGGGTGACCCAGCGCGATGGCGCCGCCGTTGGGGTTCACCTTCGCCGGATCCAGCCCCAGCTTGCGCGACACGGCGAGCGCCTGCGCCGCGAAGGCCTCGTTCGACTCGACCACGTCGAAGTCACCGGCCGACAGGCCCGTTTTCGCCAGAAGCGCCTTGACCGCCGGGACGGGGCCGATGCCCATGACCTCGGGCCGGACGCCGGCATGGGCGTATCCCAGCACGCGGAAGGCGGGCTTCAGGCCCGCGGCCTCGGCCGCCTCGGCCCGCGCCAGGACCAGCGCCGCGGCGCCGTCGTTGATGCCGCTGGCGTTGCCGGCGGTCACGCTGCCGTCCTTCTGGAAAACCGGCCGCAGGCCGGCCAGCGCCTCGGCCGTGGTGGCCTTTGGATGCTCGTCGGTGTCGAAGGCGACGGTGTCGCGCTTCACCCGCACCTCGACCGGCACGATCTGGGCGCGGAAGCGGCCTTCCTCGATGGCGCGGGCGGCGCGGGTCTGGCTTTCCAGCGCGAAGGCGTCCTGATCCCCGCGGCTGACCCCGTGTTCGGCGGCGACGTTCTCGGCCGTGACGCCCATGTGGCCCGTGCCGAAGGGGCAGTTGAGCGCGCCCAGCATCATGTCCTGCGCACCGGCGTCGCCCATCTTCTGGCCCCACCGCGCCTGCGGCAGGATATAGGGCGAGCGGCTCATGCTCTCGGCGCCGCCGGCGAGCCCAAAGTCGGCGTCGCCCAGCATCAGCGACTGCACGACCGACACGATGGCCTGCGCGCCCGAGCCGCAAAGCCGGTTGACGTTCATCGACGGCACCGTCTCGGGGATGCCGGCCTGCATCGCGGCGACGCGCGATAGGTACATGTCGCGCGGTTCGGTGTTGATGACATGGCCGAAGGCGACGTGGCCGATCTGCCCGCCCTCGACGCCCGCGCGGTCCAGCGCGGCCTTCGCCGCCACGGTACCCAACTCGATGGGCGGCGTGCCGGCCAACGCGCCGCCGAAGGTGCCGATGGCGGTCCGCGCGCCGCCGAGGATGACGATGTCGGTCATGATGTGCCTCTTTTTGCTTCGCTTTCGGTTATGACCCCGTGGCGGCAGCCGGACCAGAGTTACGTCATGTCTTGGGCGGGCGGTCCTCGGCCAGCGCCGCCAGCCCTTCGCGGAACGGCTCGGCCAGGTCGCCCAGCCGGGCCATGACCTCGGCCTCGAACTGGCGGGCGACGGGGGCGATGTCCTCGATCATGGCATGTCCCGCCGGGGTCAGTTCAAGCGCGATCAGGCGGCGGTCGGCGGGGTTGGGCGTCTTGGCGACATAGCCCGCCGCCTCCAGCCGGGCGGCGGCGCGGCTGACCTTGGACTTGTCCATGTCGACGCGCTCGTGGATCTCGCGCACGCTGACGGGGCCCGACTGCGACAGGTGAGCCACGACGCGCCATTCGGGGATCGAGATGCCGAAGCGTTCGCGGTAGAGCGCCGAGAACTCGCGGCTGATCCGGGCGGCGGCCACGGCAAGCTGGTAGGGCAGGAACCGGTCGAGATCGAGTGACACGGCCCGCGCCTCACCGCCCGGGCACGAAAAGCGGGACGGTCGAGATTGCCATCTTTGCCGACCCGTCCGCTAGTTCGCGCGCATGGACAAGGTAGATCAGCACGTTCGTGTCGGCGTCGAAGATGCGCTTGATCCGCAGGGTCTTGAGGATGATCGACCGGCTTTCGCGGAAGACCTCTTCGCCTTCCGGGCTGCGGTCGATGTCGCCGATGGTGATCGGACCGGTCTGGCGACAGGCAATCGAGGCGTTCGACGGGTCCTCGAACCAGTTCCCCTTGCTCAGCCGGTCGAACATGCTGCGCTCGAAATAGGCAACGTGGCAGGTCACGCCCTCGACCTTGGGGTCGGCGATCGCCTCGACGATGATGTCGTTGCCGACCCAGTCCACGCCGACGCGCCCGACCTCCTCGGCGTGGCCGGGCACGGAGAAGGCGAGTGTGGCGGCAAGGACTGCGGCGATGCGGCGCATGAAGGTTCTCCGGCTGAAAGGCTGGCGGTCCCGTTTTCACCTAACGTGTTCCGCCGGCGGAGGCGAGTGGCTGCTGCACATGCCAGCGGCAGAGACGGCCCGGTGCGATCCGGCCCGGAAAGACTCGGCTTTGCCAGTCACGTCCTCGCTCGTGGCAAGGTGCGGCGCGTCCGACTTCCTCTCTCTTTTCTCGCGCCGGCGCATGCCGAACCAGCCATTCGCTGCGGCCCTTATACACGCGCCCATGGGGGCGCGAGCGGGTTCAACCGGGAGCCCGGACGCCGGATATGGATCATACCGCCGGGCTTGGTCAGAAGCCCGTTGGCGAGGACCTCCGCGGCAAGGGTCCAGTAGGTCATTCGCACTTCCGGGTCCCAGGGCCGGGCGGAGTCGGGCGCCGCGCGGGCGCCCGTATGGGCCTGGTCGCTCACGGCCTCAGTCCTCGACCTGGATCCGGGTGACCGCACCCGAGCGGGGTTCGACGTAGACTTCGTAGTGCCTGGCATTGGCATCGTGGCATTTTGCCTCGATCTGGGTGTTTTCAGCCTCGAACTGTTCCCCGGTACATCCGGCCGCGGCCAAAGCGGCAGTTGCCTCGGCAGGGTTCGGCCCGACCACGTCGCCGACCGTGGGCAAGGAGAGGGCGACGGCCGGCGCGACGGCGAGCGGCAGGGAGAGGAAGAGCTTGGTCATCTCGTGTCCCCGAAGTCGAAGCCTGCGCGGCCGGAACGGCCGCGGACCAGACTCCTCCGTCACTTCGCCCGCCGAGGATGACGGCGTTCTGATCGAAGTCAGGGGGCACCTGAGCACCCTCGTCAAGAGCAGCGTCTACAAACTGGGGGGGCGGTGGTAGCGGAGGAGGGACTTGAACCCCCGACACGCGGATTATGATTCCGCTGCTCTAACCAACTGAGCTACTCCGCCATGAGCGAGGGCGGAGATATGCGAGGCGGCGCGGGGCGTCAAGAGAGAAAACCAGACCGCAAGAGACTTCGGTGGCGCAAGCGTGCCGCGGCTCACGGGATCGTGTGGCCGGGTGCGGCCGCGTCAACGCAGGGGCGGGCGGGCCGCGGCATTGACTTTCCCGAGAGATACAGTCAGGAAATAAGCAAGACGGGCCCGCACGCCGCGCGGGCCGGGAGAACGACGAACGGGGCGACGCCATGATGGTCTGTCACTGCATGTCGATCACCGACAAGGACATCCACTCCGCCATGGACTGGATGCGATCGTCGGATCCCGACACGATCATCACGCCGGGCAAGGTCTATCGCGCGCTCGGAAAGAAGGCCGATTGCGGCGGGTGTCTGACGCTTTTCATGGACACGATGCGCAAGAGCGACAGCCTCGAAGTGCCGGCGCAACTGCGCAATCTACGCGGGACGCGGAAGCGTAACCGCCTGTAAACCTTCTGCCTTCAAGCTTCACGTTGCATCCGGGCGCGAACGCGTTAGCCTTCGAGCGGACAGATTCACGCGCACGGCGCACCGGACAATGAAGGGAAGCACGGAATGAAAGGCGACACGAAGGTCATCGAGTATCTCAACGCCGCGCTGCGCAGCGAACTGACGGCGGTCAACCAGTACTGGCTCCACTACCGCCTGCAGGAAGACTGGGGATACGGCCGGATCGCGAACAAGTCGCGCGAGGAAAGCATCGAGGAGATGCACCACGCCGACAAGCTGATCGAGCGGATCATCTTCCTCGAAGGCCACCCGAATCTGCAGAAGCTCGACGCGCTGCGCATCGGCGAAACCCTGCGCGAGACGCTGGATGCCGATCTTGCCGCCGAGCATGACGCGCGCAACCTGTATATCGAGGCGCGCGATCACTGCGACAGCGTGGGCGACTACGTCACCAAGAACCTGTTCGAGGAACTGATTGCGGACGAGGAAGGTCACATCGACTATCTCGAGACGCAGATCGACCTGTGGGAGAAGCTGGGCGCCGAGCGTTACGGCCTGCTGCAGGCAAAGCCGGCCGACGAAGCCGAGTAACCCGCCGTCAACCGGGACCACGACGGAAGCCGGCCTTCGCGCCGGCTTTCTCCTGTCCGGCGTTCGGCGGGAAAGCGCTTGAGGCACCGTGGGCGCGGGGCTAGACCGCTGACGTCAGGAGAGTTTGCCCCATGAGCTTCAATACCTTCGGCCACCTGTTCCGCGTCACCACCTGGGGCGAAAGCCACGGGCCCGCGCTTGGCGCGACCGTGGATGGCTGCCCCCCGGGCGTTTCGGTCACGGCCGAGGATATTCAGGTCTGGCTCGACAGGCGCAAGCCGGGGCAGAACAAGTACACCACTCAGCGGCGCGAGGCGGACGAGGTCGAGATCCTGTCGGGCGTGTTCGAGGGCCAGACCACCGGCACGCCGATCCAGCTGATGATCCGCAACACCGACCAGCGATCGAAGGATTACGGCGACATCGCGCGCAAGTTCCGGCCGGGCCACGCTGACATCACGTATTTCCAGAAGTACGGCATCCGCGATTATCGCGGCGGCGGCCGCTCGTCGGCGCGCGAGACGGCGGCGCGCGTGGCCGCGGGCGGCGTGGCGCGGGCGGCGTTGGCGGCGCTGGTGCCGCAGATGAAGATCACCGGCTACATGGTGCAGATGGGCGACCGCGCCATTGACCGCGCGCGGTTCGACATGGCGCAGGTGGACCGCAACCCGTTCTGGGTGCCCGACGCGCAGGCGGCCGAGGACTGGGCCAGCTACCTGGACGAGCTGCGCAAGTCCGGCAACTCGGTCGGGGCGATGATCGAGTGCGTGGCCGAGGGCGTGCCGCCGGGGCTGGGCGCGCCGGTCTACGGCAAGCTCGACACCGACCTCGCTGCCGGGATGATGTCGATCAACGCCGTGAAGGGCGTCGAGATCGGCGAGGGCATGGCCGCCGCCGCGCTGACGGGCGAGGCCAACGCCGACGAGATCGCGATGAGCCAGGGCGGCCCGATCTACTCCTCGAACCACGCCGGCGGCATCCTCGGCGGTATCTCGACCGGGCAGCCGGTGGTGGTGCGTTTCGCGGTGAAGCCGACAAGCTCGATCCTCAAGCCCCGGCGGACCATCGACCTTGACGGCAACGAGACCGAGATCGTCACCAAGGGCCGGCACGACCCCTGCGTCGGCATCCGCGCCGTGCCGGTGGCCGAGGCGATGATGGCCTGCATCCTGCTCGACCACCTTCTGCTGCACCGCGGACAGGTGGGCGAGGGACCGCGCGGACGCATCGGTCCGGCCTGACCCCGTGTACGACATCCTGTCGATCACGTTCCCGATCTTCGCCGCCGTCGCCATCGGGTACGCCACCGTCGCCCGCGGGCTGTTCTCGGGGGACGAGCTTCAGGTCCTCGGGCGCTACGTCGTCAACATTGCGCTGCCGGCACTGCTGTTCGGCGCTGTGGCCGAGCGGGATTTGGGCGAGGTCCTGAACCCCTCCTATCTCACCGTCTATGCCGTCGGCGCCTTCGCGGCGATCGCGGTGACGGTCCTGGCGCTGCGCCTTCAGGGGACGGGGCCGGCGCGGCGGGCGATCGCCGCGATGGGGGTAAGCTGCCCGAACTCGGGCTATGTCGGCTATCCGGTGCTGCTGCTGGCCTTCCCCGACCTTGCCGCGCCGGCGCTGGCGATGAACGTCATCGTCGAGAACTTCCTGATGATCCCGTTCTGCCTCGTCCTGCTCGACCTCTCGCGCGAGCGGGAGGATCGGACGCTGGCGCGCGTCGTCGGCGGCATCCTTCTGGGTGTCGTGCGGCGGCCCTTCGTCATCGGGCTGTTCGTGGGGCTTGCCGTTTCGCTGTCCGGCCTGCCGGTGCCCGCGCCGGTCGGGCGGCTGGCCGACATCCTGGCGGCCTCGGCCTCGGCGCTGGCGCTGTTCGTGATCGGCGGGTCGCTCGTGGGCCTGCCGATGCGTGGAAACTGGGCGCTGGCGGTGCAGATCGCCGCCGGCAAGCTGATGGCTCATCCGGCGCTGACGGCGCTCGCCCTGCTGGCGCTGCCGCTGGTGGGTCTGCCGCTTCTGCCCGAGCCGCTGGCGGCGGTGGCGATCCTGTCGGCGGCGATGCCAATGTTGGGGATTTACGCCATCTTCGCGCAGCCCTACGGGCACGAGGGCGTGGCGTCGATGGCGCTGCTGGTGACCACGGCGGGCGCCTTCGTGACGCTGACCGTGCTGCTGGCGCTTCTGGCCTGACCTAGCGCGGCTTCAGCTCGGCCGTCTTCAGGTGCGCGTCGACCGGCGGCTGCTTCGACAACTGCACCGCAAGGATGCCGGCGGCGATGATGGCGACGCCGACGACGTCGAGCACGCCCAGGGCCTCGCCCAGAAACACCGCCGCGATGGCGACGCCGAGGAACGGGTTGAGGAAGTGGAACGTCGCGGCCCGCACCGCGCCGATGCGATGGACCAGCAGGAACCACGTGAAGGTGGCGGCCAGCCCCGGCACCAGCGTGGTGTAGACGAAGGCGACGATCAGCTCGGCCGACCAGTCCACCCGCCACTCTTCCAGCGCCACCGCCGCCACGGCCAGTACCGCGCTGCCGACAAGCATCTGAAGCCCGACGATCATCAGCACGTTGCCGCCCGAGGATGCGCCGCGCACCGCCAGCGTGGCCACGGTCAGCGCCAGCACGCCCGCCACGCACAGGCCCAGCCCATAGGGATCGACCCCACCCGAGATGCGCGAGCCCATGATAATCGCCACCCCGGCCAGCCCCGCGACCAGGCCGAGCGTGCCCAGAGGCCGGGTGCGTTCGCCGAAGAACAGCCAGCCCGACAGCGCGACAAGCAGCGGCATGGTCGAGGCGATGATTGCGGCCAGCCCGGCCTCGACCGTCTGCATCGCCACGAAGTTCAGGCCCAGGTACAGCGCGTTCTGGCACAGGCCGAAGACCAGCGTGGCGCGCCATTGAAGCCGGCTCAGCCGCCAGCTTTGACCCATGGCGCGGGCGACGGCGATGCCGATAAGGCCGGAGATCAGGAAGCGCAGCGCCAGCGCCGTCAGCGGCGGCGCGTCCGCCACGATGACCCGCGCCGAAGTGAAGGCCGAAGACCACATGACCGCGAAGGCCAGTCCCATTCCGATCGCGCGCAGGTCCATGACACCTCCGGTTGCTGCTGCACCTCCTCCCTAACCGCGCGGGGACGTGGCGTCAGCCCGAAAGCGACATGCGAAACGAAGATGGGCCGCCCCGAAGGACGGCCCGGCCTGAACGGTTCCGTGAGTGTGTGTGCTTCAGCCGTTCACGCTGTCTTTCAGGGCCTTGGCGATGGTCATCTTGACCACCTTGTCGGCGTCCTTCTTGATCTGCTCGCCGGTGGCGGGGTTGCGCACCATACGCTCCGGCCGCTCGCGGCAATAGATCTTGCCGACGCCGGGCAGGGTGACGGCGCCGCCGTTGGACACCTCGCGGGTGATCACGTCGGTGATGGCGTCGAGCGCCTTGCCCGCCGTCTTCTTGTCTTCGCCCATCTCCTCGGCCAGGGCGGCGACGAGCTGCGTCTTCGTCATCGGCTTGGTTGCCATTTCTGTCTCCTCGTATTGGCCCTTCTAAGGGGTGTATTGGAGGCATCTAACGGCATCTATGGGTGTGACACAACGATTTGTGCCGCCGAAACAGGGGAAACGGCCCATTTTGTGGCCCGTTTCCCCCACGTTGTGTTCGATTCGACCCGCCTTACAGGAACGCCGTTTCCTCGAACGACCGCAGTTTCCGCGAATGGATACGCTCGAGCGGCATGTCGCGCAGCGTCTCCATCGCCCGCACGCCGATCAGCAGGTGCCGCGCCACCTGGGTGCGGTAGAACTCGCTCGCCATGCCGGGCAGCTTCAGCTCGCCGTGCAGGGGCTTGTCGCTGACGCACAGAAGCGTGCCGTAGGGCACCCGGAAGCGGAAGCCGTTGGCGGCGATGGTGGCGGATTCCATGTCCAGCGCGATGGCCCGGCTCTGGCTCAGCCGCTGGACGGGGCCGGACTGGTCGCGCAGCTCCCAGTTGCGGTTGTCGATGGTGGCGACGGTGCCGGTGCGCATGATCCGCTTGAGTTCGTAGCCCTCAAGCTCGGTCACCCGCTCGACCGCCTCTTCCAGCGCGATCTGGATCTCGGCCAGCGCGGGGATCGGCACCCAGACCGGCAGGTCGTCGTCCAGAACGTGATCCTCGCGCAGGTAGCCGTGCGCCAGGACGAAATCGCCCAGCCGCTGCGAATTGCGCAGACCGGCGCAATGCCCGACCATCAGCCAGGCATGCGGGCGCAGCACGGCGATGTGGTCGGTCGCGGTCTTGGCGTTCGACGGGCCGACGCCGATGTTGACCAACGTGATGCCGCCCCCGTCCTTGCGCTTGAGGTGATAGGTCGGCATCTGCGGCAGCTTCTGCGGCACCGGCATCTCGCCGTCCGGGTCCGTGATCTCGACGTTGCCGGGACCGACGAAGCCGGTATAGCCGCTGTTCTTGTCGGCCAACGCGGCGCGGGCGAAGACGTCGAACTCCTCGATATAGAACTGGTAGTTGGTGAACAGGACGTGGTTCTGGAAGTGCTCGGGCGCCGTCGCCGTGTAGTGCGCCAGCCGCGCTAGGGAATAGTCGATGCGCTGCGCCGTGAACGGCGCCAGCGGGTGCGACCCGTCCTCGAACGCGAAGCCGAAGCCGTTGACGATGTCGTCGTGCGTCGTCGACAGGTCGGGCACGTCGAACACGTCGCGCAGGGTGAAGTCCATTACGCCTTCCTGCGGCACCGTCACGCGGTCGTCGTTGGCCACCGCGAAATGCACTGGCATGGGGGTGTGCGACGGCCCGATGGTCACCGGCACGCGGTGGTTCTCCATCAGAAGGCCGATCTGCTGTTCCAGGTATTTCCGGAACAGGTCCGGCCGGGTGATGGTGGTCGAGTAGGTGCCGGGTTCCGGAACGTGGCCGAAGCTCAGCCGGCTGTCGGTGGCCGCGTAGGTCGAGGTCGAGAACCGGATCTCGGGATAGAAGGCGCGATAGCGCGCATCGGGCCGCCCATTCTGCACCGCGTCCGAGAACTTGCGGCAAAGGAAGTCGCTCGCCGCGTCGTACAGATCGCACAGCCGCTCGACGGCCGAGGCGGCGTCGGTAAAGGCCTGCGGCTCGGGCATCGGTGGCGTGACGACGGGAAGGTTGCGGTGCGGGGCGTTCATGCGGGCTCCTGCGTGTTGACTGAAACGGGCGGCGTGGCGGGCCGGGTTGGCCCGCCGGCGGCACGACGCTCCGGCGGCCGCGCCACGCGGGCGGGCAGGCTTCGGAAGAAACGGCCGGGCATCGGAAAGGTTCGCTGCATGCGGAAGGATGTCACGCCGCTTCGGCCGGGCGCAAGGGGCAGCCGGATGGCGCGGGCCAAGGTACGGCCGGGAAATGCCGGGAATCTTTGGGAAACCTTCGGTGCATCGCGGGGCCTGCGGGTGCACCCGCGATGGCCTGGGCGCGTGGGTACCTTCCGTGTGGCTTCGGGAGGAGCTCGGAGAAGCCGCCATAACCGGACATTCCCATGGGTTCCCCGAAGTTCTAGCATTTGGCGCGCATTTCCCAGCCATTCCCCGAATCGAGCCAACTATTCCCGAACCTCCCGGAACATCCCGTGGTCCCCCGACCTTTCCCGGGACTCGCGGGAAATCGGGCCTTCCTCCCAGGACGTCCCTGTGTTTCCCCCGAATGGACCGACACATCGCGGGAACGCCGGGCACCGTTGGTCGCGCCTTGAGCCCCCGCGGACGCGCGCGTAGGGTGCACGCGACATCGGACCACAGACCGCGAGGCTTCCATGGCACAGCGCCTGCATCTCGTCTTCGGCGGCGAACTCGTCGATCCCTCGAAGAACGTCTTCAAGAACGTCGAGGATATCCACATCGTCGGCATGTACCCCGACTACCAGAGCGCCTACAGTGCCTGGAAAGCCGAGGCGCAGCGGACGGTTGACAACGCGCACATGCGCTACTTCATCGCGCACATCCACCGCCTTCGCGACGAAGAGACGCCGGCCTCCGCGACCGAGGAACTCGGCTCCTGACGCTCTGGCTGCACCTGTCCCAGGACACGCCGCCTTCGCACGTCGCCGATCCCCTGAGTTACCTCGCCCGGCAGTGGCCGGAGCTTTCCGTCGTCGTGACCTCGGACGCGGCGCTGTCGGAGCGTGACATCGCGGGCCTTCCGGGGGCCCGTCTGCACGACGCGCCGCCCGACACGGCGCGCGCCGTCCGGCAGTTCATCGAAACGCACGGCCTGCGCGCGGCGCTCTGGGTGGGCGATCTGCGCCCCTGCTACCTGGTGCAGACGCACCGGCACGGCATCCGCTCGGTCTGGGCGGATGCCTGCATCGATCCGGGCCGGGCGTGGCGTTTGCGCTGGCTGCCCCTTTCCGACGGCGCGGCGTTGCAGGCGCTGAAGGCGGTGCTGGCCGCCCCGGGCCCCGAGGTCGAGAGGCTGGCGGCGCTGCCTGCGCTGCGCGACCGGATCGAGACGCCGGGCGCGCTTCAGCCTGGCGTCGCAGCCGCCCCCTGCGACATGAGCGAACGCGACGCTTTGGCGGTCATCCTGCATGCGCGCCCCGTCTGGTTCGCCGCCTTCGTGGACCCGGGCGAGGTGTCGGCGGTGCTTCAGGCGCACGCGATGGCTTCTCGCCTGTCTCACCGCCTGCTGCTCATCCTCCACCCCGCGCGGCCCGAGGACGGGGCGGCGCTGCGCGACGAGTTGGCGCGCGACGGCTGGCGCGCCGTGCTGCGGTCCGAGGGCGAGGATCCGCGCGAGGAAACGCAGGTGCTGGTGGCCGATACCGAGGACGAGCTGGGCCTGTGGTACAGGCTCGCCACGATCACCTTCGTCGGCGGCACCTTCGCCGGCGGCCCGACCCGTTCACCGCTGGAGCCGGCGGCGCTGGGCTCGGTCGTGTTGCACGGCCCGCAGGGCGGCGCGCAGGCCGACGCATTCGAGCGGCTGCATGGCTTCCGTGCCGCCCACCGGGTCGCAGGGGCCGAGGCGCTGGGCCGCGCGGTCGAGAAGTACCTGTCGCCCGACGCCGCCGCCGAGATGGCGCATCACGGCTGGCAGGCGGTGTCGGCCGGGGCGGACGTGGCGAACCGGCTGGTGGACCTTCTGGACGAGCTTCTGAACGAGGCGGGCGCCTGATGCGGCCGCCGCGCTTCTGGTATCGCCCCCCGGGCTGGCAGGCGGCGCTTCTGTCGCCGCTCGCCGCGCTCTACGCGCGCGAAACGGCGAAGCGGGTGGCGCGACCGCCCGAGATGCGGGCGTCGGTGCCGGTGATCTGCGTGGGCAACATCAACGCGGGCGGCACGGGCAAGACGCCGACGGTGACGGCGCTGGTCCAGCGGCTGGGCCTGCGGGGCAGGGCGGCGCACGTCGTCTCGCGCGGCTACGGCGGGTCGCTGGAGGGGCCGGTGCAGGTGGACGAGCGGCGGCACAGCGCGGACCAGGTTGGGGACGAGCCGCTGCTGCACGCCGCGTTCGGTTCGACGTGGGTCGCGCGCGACCGGGCGGCGGGCGTGGCGGCGGCGGTGGAGGCCGGGGCCGAGGCGGTGATCCTGGACGACGGGTTCCAGAACCCGGCGGTGGCGAAGGACCTCTCGCTGTTAGTTGCAGACGCAACCGTTGCATTCGGGAATAACCGCGTCATCCCCGCCGGCCCCCTGCGCGAACCGGTGCAGGCGGGGCTGGCGCGTGCGGATCTGTTGCTGACCATCGGCGGCCCCGAGGCGCAGGCGCGCTTCGCAGCGGACTGGGACAGACAGGTGCACATCCCGCAACTGAGGGGCGCGCTGCACCCGCTTCAGACCGGCATGGTCTGGCAGAACCTGCGCGTGCTGGCCTTCGCCGGGATCGGCAATCCCGAGAAGTTCTTCGCCACCCTGCGCGACCTTGGCGCGAACGTGCACGCCACCCACGCGCTGAGCGACCACCAGCCGCTGACCTCGGCGCTGTTCGCCCGCCTCAAGCGCGAGGCGCAGCAGGCGAACGCGCAACTGGTAACGACCGAGAAGGACGCCGTGCGCCTGTCGATGGAGGACCGGCGGCAGGTGCTGACGGTGCCGGTGCGGCTGGAGCTCGACGACTGGGCCCCGCTCGATGCGCGACTCGAGGCGCTGGGCCTCTAGCCGCGCTTGCGGATGTCCTCGCCGTCCTCGTCCAGCCGGGGCGCGGGGCGCGGGTCGGGAAGCTCGGCGTCCGAGAAGCGGAAGGGCGCGCGCACGCCCGGCACGCCGCCCGCGTCCTGCCGCATGCCGCGTGCGATAACCTGCGGGTCGGCGAAGACCTCGCCCATGTCGTTGATCGGCCCGGCGGGCACGCCGTGGTCCTCGCAGGCCGCCAGCAGGTCCGCCTTGCCCCACTTGCGCGTCTCGTCGGTCAGCCGCTTGCCCAGCTCCTCGCGCCGGGCGATGCGGTCGGCGTTGGTGGCATAGGCAGGGTCGCCGCCAAGGTCTGGGCGGCCGAGCAGGTCGCACAGGCGGCGGTACTGCGCGTCGTTGCCGGTGGCGATGATGATCCAGCCGTCGGCGCAGTCGAACACCTGGTAGGGAACGAGGTTCGGGTGCGCGTTGCCCAGACGCACGGGCGGCATGCCGGTGGCGAGGTAGTTCATCGCCTGGTTCGCCGTCACCGACACCGCCACGTCCATCAGCGCCATGTCGACGTGCTGGCCCTTGCCAGTCTCGTCCCGCTGGCGCAGGGCGGCGAGGATGGCGACGGTGGAATAGAGGCCGGTGAAGATGTCGGTGACCGCCACGCCGACCTTCTGCGGCTGGCCGTCCGGTTCACCGGTGACCGACATCAGGCCCGACATGCCCTGGATGATGTAGTCATAGCCCGCGCGGTGCGCGTAAGGCCCGTCCTGCCCGAACCCGGTGATCGAGCAATAGACGATCCGCGGGTTGAGTTCGGACAGCGAGGCGTAGTCCAGCCCGTACTTCTTCAGCCCGCCGACCTTGAAGTTTTCGATCACCACGTCGGCGTCGGCGATCAGGTCGCGGACGAAGCGCTGGCCGTCTTCCGTGCGGAAGTCGGCGGTGACCGACCGCTTGCCCCGGTTGCAGGCGTGGTAATAGGCGGCCGAGCGGTCGCCCTCGCGCTCGATGAACGGTGGACCCCAGCGGCGGGTATCGTCGCCTTCGGGGCTTTCGACCTTGATGACCTCGGCACCCAGGTCGGCAAGCGTCTGGCCGGCCCAGGGGCCAGCCAGGATCCGTGCGAGTTCTACGACCTTGAGCCCGGCGAGCGGGGCGCCGGTCACTCCGCCTCCGCCAGCTTCTCGTCGAGGATGGCCGAGAAGTCGTCGTAGCTCATGTTCGAGTACTTCTCGCCGTCGATGATGAAGGTCGGCGTGGAGTTGATGTCGTCGGCTTCGCGGTTCTGCTGGTAGACAGCGACTAGCGCCTCGGCTTTTTCGGCGTCCTGCATGCAGGCGTCGAGCTGTTCGTCGTTCAGCCCGGCGGTCTTGCCGATGCGGCGCAGGTTCTCGGCAATCTCGGCCGGGCCGCCCTTGGCCCACTCGGACTGCTGTTCATAGATCAGGTCGACCAGGCCGAAGTACCGCTCGGGCCCGGCGCAGCGGGCGACCATGCCGGCCCACAGGCCGTAGCGGTCGAAATAGACCTCGCGGTACACGAACTCGACGTCGCCGGTGTCGACGTAATTTTCCTTGATCTGCTGGAACGCCGTCTCGTGGAAGCTGCGGCAGTGCGGGCAGGTGAAGCTGGCATACTCAATGACCTGCACCGGCGCGTCGGCTTCGCCCAGCGTCATCTCCTGGATCATGGAGGTATCGACGTCCTCCGACACCTCCTGCGCCTCGGCCGAGAACGAGGTCACGGCGGGCTCGGTGCCTTGGCCGGCGGTCCAGAGGAAACCGGCGCCGAACAGGCCGAGCACGGCCACGCCGAGGGCGAGATGTCGTTTCATGTCAGAGCCTCACTTGGTGTTTTTCGCAGATAGGACATTCCGGGCCAGCGCTTCAAGGGCGTGGCGCAGGCCGTCGTCGGCCACGGGGGCGGCGACGTCGTGCGCTTCGCGCTCGACCGCCGGGTCCGGCTTGGCCTCGGGCTTGGGCTTGGGCGCGAACTGCGCCTGCCCCTCGGCGAAGCCGGTGGGGGCCGTCTGAGTGATGCGGATGCGGCTGATCGCGGCGTAGCCGTAGCAGGCGTTCACACGCTCGCGGATCTTTTCCTTCTGCATCTCGAGCATCGGGGCCTGCGCCCCGGTCGTCAGCAGCACCAGCGTCGCGCCGAAGCCGCCGCGGCCGTAGGTGACGTTGACGGGCCGGGCGATGCGGGCGGTGTCTTCGCCCACGATTTCGTCCCAGTGGGTCAGCAGGCGCGAGACGGCGAAGCCCCGGCTTTCGCCGGCTTCGCGGATGCGGGTCTGCAGCAGCGCCGACGCCATGCGAAAGCCCTTGCTCCGCCGCGGCTTGGTGCCGCTGTATTGCTGCCGTCCGGTCATCACTGTCTTCCGTATGCTGCGCGCCTAATCTATCTGCCGTGGATCGCGGCACCAGCATAAAGCCAGACGGGGGAACATAAAGATTGCGTGACGAGCAGATCACCGCCGCGCTTCTGGACTGGTACGACCGGCACGCGCGGGTAATGCCCTGGCGCGTCGGCCCTGGCGAGCGGCGCGCGGGCGTTCGGCCCGATCCATATGCGGTGTGGCTGTCCGAGGTCATGCTGCAGCAGACGACCGTGGCCGCGGTGCGCGATTACTTCCGCCGCTTCACCGCACGCTGGCCCACCGTTGGCGATCTGGCCGCTGCCGAGGACGGCGACGTGATGGGCGAGTGGGCGGGGCTTGGCTACTACGCCCGGGCGCGCAACCTTCTGAAATGCGCCCGCGTGGTGGCGGGCGAGCATGGCGGCCGCTTTCCCGACAGCCGCGCCGAGTTGCTGAAGCTGCCGGGCATCGGGCCGTACACCGCCTCGGCCGTCGCCGCCATCGCCTTCGACCGGCCCGAGACGGTGCTGGACGGCAACGTGGAGCGGGTGATCTCGCGCCTGCGGCTGGTCGAAACGCCGCTGCCCGCCGCCAAGCCCGAACTGACCGATCTGGCCGGCGAGCTGACACCGGTGGAGCGGCCGGGAGACTATGCGCAGGCGGTGATGGACCTGGGCGCGACGATATGCACCCCGAAGTCGCCCGCCTGCGGCATCTGCCCCTGGCGGGAGCCGTGCTTGGCGCGGGCGGCGGGTGTGCAGGCCGACCTGCCGCGCAAGGCGCCGAAGAAGGCCAAGCCCGTGCGTTACGGCATCGCCTATCTCGCGCGGCGTGCGGACGGGGCATGGTTGCTGGAGCGGCGGCCCGAGTCGGGGCTTCTGGGCGGCATGCTGGGCTGGCCGGGCAGCGAGTGGGGCGAGGCGCCCGAGGAGGCGCCGCCAGTCGCGGCGGAGTGGCAGGACGTGGGCGCCGAGGTGCGGCACACCTTCACCCATTTCCACCTGCGGCTCGCCCTGCGCGTGGCCGAGGTGCCCGAGGGCGTGAGGCCCGAGCGGGGTTCATTCCTGCCGCGCGACCGGTTCCGGCCCTCGGACCTGCCCACGGTGATGCGCAAGGCCTTCGACCTGGCCGCGACAGCGCGACGCGATTGAGCGGGCGTGAAGACAGGTCTAACCTGTTTGCCGGGATACCGGGGAAGGCGTGAAATGATCGGGTCGAACGAGGTGGCGAAGCTGTCGCGCGCGCTGCCGTTCTGGATGTCGCTGGGACTGGTGCCGCTGGCCCTGATCGGCGCGGCGTACGGCGGCTGGACGGTGCTGCTGCTGCCGGTCTGCACGTGGTACCTGTTCTCGATCGTCGACGCGCTGGCGGGCCTCAACAAAGAAAATGCCGACCCGCAGACGGGCGAGGCGCAGCTTTTCTGGTACCGGCTCGTCACGCTGATCTGGGCACCAGTGCAGTTCCTGCTGCTGTTCGGGCTGATCTGGTACGTCCCCCGCGCCGCGCACCTGGGCGGGTGGGAAAGCGTCGGCCTGTTCTTTGGCGTCGGCGTGATCACCGGGACCATCGGGATCAATTACAGCCACGAGCTGATGCACCAGCGGAACAGGGTCGAGCGCTGGCTGGCCGACCTGCTGCTGGCGATGGTCTTCTACAGCCACTTCCGGTCCGAGCACCTGCTGGTCCACCACCGCTATGTCGGCACGCCGCGCGACCCGGTGACGGCGCGCTACAACGAAGGCTTCCACCGCTTCTTTCCCCGTGTGCTGCGGCAGTGCTGGAGCTCGGCCTTCCACGCCGAGGCGGCGATGCTGGCGCGCAAGGGCCGGCCTTGGTGGGACCGGAAGAACCCGTTCTGGCGCTATTGGGCGCTGCAGTCAGGCTTCGCCGCGCTGGCGCTGATCCTGTCGGGGTGGGAGGGGCTGGCGCTGCTGGTCTTCCAGGCGCTTGTCGCCGTGTGGCAGCTTGAGCTGGTCAATTACGTCGAGCACTACGGCCTGACGCGCAAGCACCTGGGCGGCGGCAAGTACGAACACGTCCTGCCGCGCCATTCGTGGAACGCCTGCCAGAAGGCGACGAACTGGCTGCTGATCAACCTTCAGCGCCACTCGGACCACCACTACAAGCCCGATCGCCGCTTCCCGCTGCTTCAGACCTATGACGAGGACGAGGCGCCGCAGCTTCCCTTCGGCTATCCGGTGATGACCATGGCGGCGATGGTGCCGCCGGTCTGGCGACGGGTGATGAACCCGCGCGTGCGCGCCTGGCGCAAGCGGTACTATCCCGAGATCACCGAGTGGCGGCCCTACAACAAGGCCGCCAACCCGCTGCCGCGCTAGGTCACTCGGCCTCTCGCGTCTCGAAGCTCAGGCCGACGGCCGTACGGTTGGGGAAGCCGGTCCAGTAGGTGTGATCCTCCTGCTCGGTCCCGTCGTCGGACACCGACCACACGCCGTCGGAGGACTGCTCGACGAGGTCGAGGTACGCGGCCTTCCCGCTTTCGCCCTTCAGGTGCAGATCGAGGAACGCGGTCACGAAGTGCTGCAGGATGTTGTTCATCCTGGTCGTGTCCCAGACCGCGTCGGCATAGTGCTCGAACGGGACGAAGGGCAGGCTGTCCACCGGCTCCCACGCCTCGGCCGGGGCGGGCATGGGCGCCGCGGCGTTGTGGTTGGCGTTGGCGTAGGTCAGCAGGTGGCGCTTCGTGCCGGTCGTTTCCTCGAAGATCCGGCGGATGGCGTCGTAGCCCGACACGTCGTCCACGCCGCCGGCCACGATCATCAGCGGCGTGTCGATGTTCGACAGGCCCTCGGCGTCCCAGAAGTCGCGGTTGCGGCCCCAGGGACCGATCGCGACGATGGCCTCCACCCGGTCGTCGGGCAGGGCCTCGTGACTCTCGCTGCCTGCGGCGTTGGCGTCCAGAAGCCCGCCCGGTGGCGCATAGCCCGAGTCGAGCGCCGTCTGGGTGACGCCCGCCCCGCCGAAGATCAGCGCACCGTAGCCGCCCATCGAGTAGCCGACGACGCCAACCGTGTCGCCGTCGATGATCGCGCCGAGGTCGCCGCCGAGCGCCGCCATCTCGTCCACGATGAAGGCCTGGTCCTGCGGCCGGTTCACCAGCGTCGAGCCGAATGCGCCGAGGTCGGAATAGATCGAGTCGGGGTGATCGACCGAGGCGACGACATAGCCCTTCGAGGCCAGGTTTTCGCCCAGGTGGCTCATCAGGAACCGATTGCCCGGGTAGCCGTGCGAGAGGACGACCAGCGGGAAGTTGCCTTCGGCCGCGGGCGCGGCGTCGCGTGCCGCGCGTCCTGCGAGCGTGACTTCGGTCTCGCCGTCCCGCAGGAAGGCAGTGTATTCGCCGCCGGGCGCGGTGCCCTCGGCGGCCGGATACCAGACCTCGACGGGCAATTCCCGGTCGTAGGTGGGGACGCTGTCCTCGGTCGCGTTGACCACGTCGATCACGTCCTCACGGGCGAAGCTCATCTGGCGCACGCCGACGGTGTGGGGGCCGTACGGCGCGAGTTCCGGTGCGTCGGGCCGAATAAGGTCGATCCGGTTCTCGGCCAGCGCGGGTGCGGCGGCGAGCGCGGCGGTCGCCGCGACGAGTGCGATCTTCATGTCTCTCCCTTTCGTTGCTCGGCGCGAAGCTTCGGCCAACACCGAAAAGGGCACAAGGCGCGGTTGCAGGATCGGAGCTTGCCGCTGCGTCATGCGGGGTGGTTTCATGAAAGGGTCGGCGGCCCTCGTGAAACGCCGGCGATTCTTGAGGAGGAAATCGATGAACATTCATTTCAGCGCCGCGGCCGCCGCCGTGGCGGCAGGTGCTTTCGCGGCCCCGCTGGTCGCCGGTGAGGTCGCGCACTACACCTTCCCGTCCGAGACGCTGGGCCGGGACTATGCCTACAACATCTACCTGCCCGACGGGTACGAGGACAGCGGGCTTGAGTACCCGCACATGTACCTGCTGCACGGCTCGTTCGGGAACGAGAATGACTGGGTCGTGAAGGGCGAGGCGCAGCAGACGCTCGACCGGCTGATCGACGAAGGGCGCATCCCGCCCGCGGTCGTGGTGATGCCCGGCAGCGAAAGCTGGTGGGTCGATGGGTACAACGAACCGGCCGAGACGGCGTTCTTCGACGACCTGATCCCGCACATCAACGACACCTGGCGCGTCATCGACACGCGCGAGGGCCGGGTGATCGGCGGCCTGTCGGCCGGGGGCTACGGGACGGTGAACTTCGTGCTCGAACATCCCGACATGTTCGCCGCCGCCGCGGCCTTGTCGCCCGCATCCTACGTCCCGGTTCCGCCGTCGAACTCGTCCGGCAACCGGCACCCCGCCTACCTGGATGCCGAGGGCAACTTCGACCCTGCGAAGTGGGAAGAGCTGAATTACACGGCGTATATCGACGACTACAAGGCGCAGGACACGGTCGTGCCGATGTACATCAACTCGGGCGACCACGACGTGTTCGACATCGCCTATCACGGCGCGGTGCTTTACCAGGAGATGCGCGAGCACCAGCCGGACAACGTGGAGTTACGCGTGATCGACGGCGATCACGAGTGGCAGGTGTGGGTCGACACGCTGCCCGAGGCGCTGGAGTACGTCTTCTCGTTTGCGGCGCGCCCGCAGGGGACGCTGCCGCAGGCCAGCAACTGAGACGCGCGGGCCGGGCGTGAAAGCCCGGCCCGACCGCCTTAGTCGGCGACCTTCACCAGCGTCTTGCCGAAATTGCCGCCCTCGAGCATCGACAGGAAGGCCTTGGGCGCGTTCTCAAGCCCCTCGGTCACGTCTTCGCGGTAGCGCAAGCGCCCGTCGGCCAGCATCGGCGCGACCTCGTCCACGAAGTGCGGGAACTGGTCGAAGTGGTCGAAGATGATGAAGCCCTGCACCCGCAGCCGGTTCACCAGGATCGTGCGCCAGACCTTCGGCAGCGGCGTCGCGTCGTCCAGGTTCGCGCCCGAGTACCAGGCGATCACGCCGCACAGCGCGATGCGCCCGCCCACGTTCATGTTCGGCAGCACGCCGTCCAGCGTCTTGCCGCCCACGTTCTCGAAGTAGCAGTCCACCCCGCCCGGCGCGGCCTCGGCGATGCGGTCGGCCATCGCCTGCCCGTCTGCGGCGGCGTGGTGGTCGAGGCAGACGTCGTAGCCCAGTTCGCTTTCGGCATGGGCGCACTTCTTGGGCCCGCCGGCCACGCCGATCACCCGGCAACCCTTTTCGCGCGCGAGCTGCCCGGCCAGCGACCCGACCGCGCCGGTCGCGGCCGAGATCACCACCGTCTCGCCGGTCTTCGCCTCGAGGATGCGGTTGATCCCGACCCAGGCGGTCAGGCCCGGCATCCCCAGCGCGCCGAGCGCGTATTGCAGCGGCGCCTTCGCGGGATCGAGCTTGCGCAGCGCGTCGCCCTTCAGCACGCCGTGGCTGGTCCAGCCGAACTGGCCCGTGACGTAATCGCCCTGCGCATAGCGCGGATCGTTCGACGCAAGCACCTGCCCGACGCATCCGCCCTCCATCACCGCACCCAACTCGACCGGCGCGGCATAGGACTTCGCCGCGTCCATCCGCCCGCGCATGTAGGGATCGAGCGACAGCCAAAGGATGCGCGCCAGCACCTCGCCCTCGCCCGGCTCGGGCACGGGGCCCTTCTCGAGCCGGAAGTTGTCCTCGGTGGGGTGGCCCGCGGGCCGCTCGGCCAGGACGATCGATCGACGTTCGCTCATGTCTCGTCTCCTTTGTCGGTGCGCCGCCAGTCCTGCCCGTAATCGCCGGGATGCGCCAGCGGCAACGAAAAGACCCCGCCGGCGGTGCGGCGGGGCAAGGTCGTGCCGTGGCGGGGCCACGAACACTGGCGGTAACTGATGAAGAAGGCGGGTGGGCCTAGCGCAGTTCCGAGCGGATCTGCTGGCGCAGCGCGTCGATGGGGACGGTCTTGCCGTCGCGCCGGAAGCACCAGTAGGTCCAGCCGTTGCACGACGGAGCGCCCTCGAGCGTGGCGCCGACCTTGTGGATCGAGCCGTTGAGCACCGCGCCGACCGGGTTGGCCTTGCCGGTCACGCGCTCGGCCACCAGCGTGCCGTCCGCGCGCACCCGCGCCACGTGCCGCCCGTTGAGCGAGGTCAGCTTCTCGCCCGGGCGCAGCAGCCCCCGCTCGACCAGCTGGCCGAAGGGCACCCGCGGCTCGGCGCGCTTGGGGCGCGTCACTTCCAGGCTGCCCTTGTCGTAGGCGACGACCTTCGACAGGCGCTTTTCGGCGACGTCGATGTAGCCTTTGTCGCGCTCGATCCCGATCCAGTCGCGGCCCAGCATCTTGGCCACGGCGCCGGTCGTGCCGCTGCCGAAGAACGGGTCGAGCACCACGTCGCCGGGATCGGTGCAGCCGACCAGCACCCGGTGCAGCAGCGCCTGCGGTTTCTGCGTCGGGTGCGCCTTGTCGCCTTTTTCGTCCTTCAGCCGCTCGTGCCCGGTGCAGATCGGCAGCACCCAGTCCGAACGCATCTGCACGTCCTCGTTCAGCGCCTTCAGCGCCTCGTAGTTGAACGTGTACTTCGAGCTGTCGGACTTCGACGCCCAGATCAGCGTCTCGTGCGCATTGGTCAGCCGCTTGCCGCGGAAGTTCGGCATCGGGTTCGACTTGCGCCACACCACGTCGTTGAGGATCCAGAACCCCTGGTTCTGAAGCGCAGCGCCCACGCGGAAGATGTTGTGGTAGGACCCGATCACCCAGATCGCCCCATCGGGCTTGAGGATCCGGCGCGCCGCCGCGAGCCACTCGTTGGTGAACCGGTCGTAGGTCGAGAACGAGTCGAAGCTGTCCCAGGCGTCGTCGACGCCGTCCACACGGCTGTTGTCGGGCCGGTGCAGCTCCCCCTTCAGTTGCAGGTTGTAAGGCGGATCGGCGAAGATCAGGTCCACCGACGCCTCGGGAAGCGACCGCATGACCTCGATGCAGTCGCCGGACACAATCTGGTTGAGCGGTAGCGCAGGCGCGCCGCTTTTCGTCTTCGTTCTCATGTCTGCCTCATGCCGTGCGCCTTTTGCGGCGCTTCGTTCATTGAGACAAAAATGATTCAACGGCGAATCGCGGTCAATTTATTTCTTTGAATCAAGTACTTACGTTTTCGTCTTGCCACAAGATATTGTGGATAGGCTTAAAGGATCTTCTATGGTGTGGGCTGACACCGATATCTCGGAGCGCCGCCAGGTGCGCCGCCGTTCCGTAGCCCATGTTGGTCTCCCAGCCATAGCCGGGGTGTTGTTGCGCCAAGTCCACCATGATCGCGTCGCGCGCCACTTTCGCCACGATCGAGGCCGCCGCGATCGACAGACACCGCGCGTCGCCCTTCACCAGCGCCTCGGCCGTGCAGTCCAGCCCGTCGGGAATCATGTTGCCGTCGATCAGCGCGTGGCAGGGCGCCTGCGGCAGGCCCGCCACTGCCCGCGCCATCGCCAGGTGCGACGCGCGCAGGATATTGATCCGGTCGATCTCCTCGACGCTGGCATGGGCGACGCTGACATGTGCCACGGCGCGGATCTCGGCGCACAGCCGGTCCCGGTCGCCGGCCTTCAGTGCCTTCGAATCGTTCAGCCCGTCGGGAATGCACGTCAGGTCCAGCACCACCGCCGCCGCCGTCACCGGTCCGGCGAGCGGACCGCGCCCGACCTCGTCGACGCCGCAGACGCGTAGCGCCCCGCGCGCCAGCGCGGCGGTCTCGAAGGCATGATCGGGAAGGGTCGATTCCATGGCCGCAGAGAAACCCTGCGCCGCCGGTCGCGCAACCGAGAAGTCGCGTCACCTGCATCTTCGGTCCTGCAAATATCCCCGCCGGAGGCACCGCGCCGGGCGCAGCCCGGCGCTAACGGATTGGCGTGCGCCGAAGGCGCTCATCGGGATTGGCGGGAAAGGGCAGGGGGCCGCTGCGGGCCCCCTGCAAGTCGTGCGACGCCCGGGGTGGAGATGTGCGGGATGATGTCCCGGCGCCGCGCGCGGGCCGAAGCGGGCCGGCCTGCGCTTGCCCTTCCTCTCGCCCGCCGGTGGCTGGACAGGCAATATCGCGCCCGCGTTATCCGATAGCGGCGCGGCCAAGGCCCTGCGGACATTGAATATCCGTGCGCCGGCCCCCACCCTCGATCCATCGAGCAGCAATGGAAAACGAACATGCGCCGCCTTCTCTTCCCCCTCACGCTGGCCCTGATGATGATCGCCGTCGCGGCCAGTGCCGACGCCGCCTGCTACGCCGACTACAAGGCGAAGCGTGACGATCCCCTGCGCCTGCATTACGGGGTGATCGCACTGCCCGAGGACGCCTGCGGCGACGCCGAGCGCGCGGCCGCCGTGATCGCGGAGCGTCTTGCGGGCGAGGGATGGACCCTGCTGAGCGTCGACTCGACCTTCGGCGCGGAGGGGCTGGAGGAAAGGAAGGACGATGCCGCCGAATTCTACCTCCGTTACTGACGGCCGCCGCTCGGCCACGCGGGTGGTGACGCTGGGGCTGGCGGCGATCGTCGCGATCCTGCTGGCCGCCGCCGTGTTGCTGTTTCTCAACCTGCCCGACGCCAATGCCTTCAACGCGCGGGTCGAGCGAATTTTCGTCGAGAACGACCTGACGACCGAACCGCAGATCCGGCTGCTCGAGATCCTGGCCCAGTCCGGCACGGCCTTCTCGGACGTGCTGACCAGCTATCGCGTGGTGATCTTCGTGCTGCTGGTGTTCTCGGCCGCGCTGCTGATCGCCGCGCTGGTGTTCCTGATCACCATCATCGGCCTCAACCGCCGCATGGGCGAGATCGAGCGCCAGGGCATCCAGGTGAATTCGCTGATGATCAGTCGCGAGGAAAACACGGTCTACCTCAACAACATGGAGTTCAAGCTCACGCCCGCCGCCATCGAGACGCTGAGCGTCCTGGCCGAGGCGCGCATGGACGAGGACGTGCTGTCGGGCGCGCAGATCGAGGCGGTGATCTCGGGCCGGGCCGCCGACGATTGCGACGAGGCCGTGGGCGCGACCCGCATCAAGCGGCTGCGCGACTCGCTGGGCAACCAGATCGTCAGCGAGCTGCTGGTCAAGAACATCGCGCGGCGCGGCTACATGCTGTCCATCGACAAGGATGTGATCCGGATGGTCTGATATCCGCACGGGTGCGCGGTCGCACAGGGTCGTGTGCCCGCGCACCCTGCGGCAGATGGCGCAGCCGGGTATCGCTGCCCGGCGATGCACGATAAAGCCACGGGACACGCGACTCCGGACTTTTCGCCATGCCGAGCATATCCATCGTCATTCCCGCCCGGAACGAGGCCGACAACATCGCCGACCTCGTGCGCGGCATCCAGACCGCCTGCGCCCGCGACGACGTCGAGATCGTCGTCGTCGACGACGCGAGCGACGACCTGACGCCCGCCACGGTGCTGGAACTGATGAAGACCATGCCGAACCTGCGGATGCTGCGGCACCAGGCGGCGGGCGGGCAAAGCGCGGCGATCCATTCCGGCGTGCTTGCCGCGCGCGGCGCTATCGTCGCCACGCTGGACGGCGACGGCCAGAATCCGCCCGAGGAACTGCCCCGCCTCTACGCGCCGCTGCTGTCCGAGCCTTCGCTTGCGCTGGGGCTCGTTGCCGGTCAGCGCGTCGGGCGGCAGGACACGTGGTCGAAGCGCGCGGCCTCTCGCTTCGCCAACGGGCTGCGCGGGCGGCTTCTGCGCGACGGGACGCGGGACACGGGCTGCGGGCTTAAGGCGTTTCGCCGCGACGCCTTCCTGCGGCTTCCCTATTTCGACCACATGCACCGCTACCTGCCCGCGCTGTTCGCCCGCGACGGCTGGGCGATCGCGCATGTGGACGTGTCGCATCGACCGCGCCTGCGCGGCGCATCCAAGTACTCCAACCTTCAGCGGGGGCTGGTGGGTGCCGTTGATCTCGTCGGCGTGCTGTGGTTGATGCGCAGGCGAAAGCGGGCCGCCCCGACCGAGGTGGCGCGCGTTCCCGAGACCGAGGCGGCCGCGTCCGCCCGAGAACAGGCCTGAGCCAGTGAGCAGCATATTTTCCTTTCTCGGCGTCGAGACCTGGACCGAGTTTTGGTGGGTCGTCTTCGGCCTGTTCGGACAACTCCTGTTCACGGGCCGGTTCCTCGTGCAGTGGATCGCATCCGAGCGTGCCCGGCGCAGCTATATCCCGATCGCGTTCTGGTACTTCTCCATCGGCGGCGGGCTGGTGCTGTTGTCCTATGCCATCTATCGCGCGGATCCGGTGTTCATCCTGGGCCAGTCGCTGGGCGTGCTGATCTACGCCCGCAACCTCTATCTCATCCATGTCGAGAAGAAGTCGGATGCCCGGGCCTGAGGCCCGCCGCCCGTTGCTGACCGCCTTCTGGATCGTCGCGGCGGTCACCGTGCTCAGGATCGTCTACCTGGCGGCGCTGCCGCTGGATCTGTGGGTGGACGAGGCGCAGTACTGGCTCTGGGGCGAGAACCTCGATTTCGGCTACTACTCGAAGCCGCCGCTGATCGGCTGGACGATCCGCCTGTTCACCGAGGTCCTGGGCGATGGCATCTTGGCCATCCGCCTGCCGGGCCCCCTGTTCCACGGCGCAACGGCGCTGATCCTGGGCCGGCTGGCGCACGAGCTGTTTGGGCCGCGCGCCGGTCTGTGGACGGCCGTCGCCTATGTCACGCTGCCGATGACGGCACTGGGCAGCATCCTGATTTCGACCGACACGATCATGGCGCCGTTCTTCGCCGGCGGCCTGCTGTTCTGGTTCCGCGTCACCCGGGGCGGAGGATGGACCGACGCCGCGCTGGCAGGGCTGCTGATCGGGGTGGCCTTTCTGGGCAAGTATGCCGCGATCTACGCCATGCTGGGCGCCGCGCTCTCGACCGTGTTCGTGCCGTCGATGCGGGTGGCGTGGGCGCACGCGGCGCTGGCACTGGCCGCCTTCGCGCTGGCTGTCGCGCCGAACGTTGCCTGGAACGTCGCCAACGACCTGACCACCGTCTCGCACACCATGGACAACGTCGACTGGGTGCGCGGCGACAGCGGTGTGGCGCTCAACTGGTCCGGGCTGGCCGAGTTCTTTTTCACCCAGTTCGCCGTCTTCGGCCCGGTGCTCTTCGCCGCGCTCCTGATCCTGCCGTTCCGCCGCCCGGGCGACCGGGGCGCGGCGCTGCTGTGGTTCTCGTTGCCCGTGATCGCCGTTGTCTGCACGCAGGCGCTGTTGTCGCGTGCCTACGGCAACTGGGCGGTCGCGGCCTACTTCGCCGGGACCGTCGTCGTCGTGCCATGGCTGCTGGCGCGGGCGCGGGGCTGGCTGTGGGCCGGGCTTGCCGCCAATGTCGCGCTGTGCCTCGCCGTGCCGGCCGCCTATCACTTCGCTCCCGCGCTGAGCGACGGCGACGGCACTCCGTATCTCGACCGTCACCTCGGCCGCCGCGCGATGTCCGAGCGCGTGCTGGCGCTGGCCGAGGCGCACGAGATCGACGCCATCGTGGCGGACGACCGCGGCATCCTTGCCGACCTGTTCCACACCGGCCGGAACTTCGGCGTCCCGGTGCGGGCGGTCCCGCCGGAGGGCGCGCCGCGCCATTACTACGCGCAGGAGTTCCCGTACTCCCCCGGCAGCGCCGCGCGCGTCCTGCTCGTCGTGCGGGAACAGACGCTGCCCTGCGGCAGGCGCGTCGCCAACCTTGAGACGCAGGCGGATGCCTATGCCGGCTACGGCCTTCACGCCTTCCTGATCGACCGCGACTGCCAGGCGCGGCTGTTCTGAGGAACGAACGCCGCCGCCTTGCGCTTCCTTCCCACGGGCGCTAGCGTCCGTCCGAATCCGTTGGGGTGCCCTGCACGGGGCTGAGAGGCGACAGCCAACCCATCGAACCTGATCCGGTCAGCACCGGCGTAGGGAACGGAGCTTTGAAGACGGCCCCCGTCTCTTTTTCTCCACATCCCGAACGCCGGAGGAGGAAGAGATGACGCGTACGGCCACGGCCCTGACCATCGCAGGCTCCGACAGCGGCGGTGGCGCGGGCATTCAGGCGGACCTCAAGACGTTCTCGGCGCTCGGCGTCTACGGCACCAGCGCCCTTACCGCGATCACGGCGCAGAACACGCGCGGCGTGTTCGGCGTCGAGCCGGTGAGCGAGAAGATGGTCGCCGCGCAGATCCGCGCGGTGCTGGACGACATCCGCGTGGACGCGGTCAAGATCGGCATGCTCGCGTCGCCCGGCATCATCGCGGCGGTGACCGGGGCGCTATCGGCGTACGCGGTCCCGGTGGTGCTGGACCCGGTGATGGTGGCGAAATCGGGCGACCCGCTTCTGGCGGACGAGGCCGTCGCGGCGCTGACAGAGCAACTTTTGCCGCGCGCCGACGTGCTGACCCCGAACCTGCCCGAGGCCGCACGCCTGCTTGGCGCGGATCCGGCCATCACGGCGGAGGACGCTGTCGCGCAGGGCCGTGCGCTTCTGGATCTCGGCGCGCGGGCGGTGGTGATGAAGGGCGGCCATGCCGAGGGGCCGGTCTGCACCGACCGGCTGGTGACGCGCCAGAGCGTCGTCGCGGTCGAGGCGCCACGGCTGGACACCCGCAACACCCACGGCACCGGCTGTTCCCTGTCCTCGGCCATCGCCGCGGAACTGGCGAAGGGCGCGGGGGTCGAGGACGCGGTGCGCCGGGCGCACGCCTGGCTGCACCGCGCGATTGGCCGGGCCGACGAGCTGGGCATCGGCGGCGGGCACGGCCCGGTACATCACTTCCACGAGGCCTGGAGATGACGCTGCGCGCCACCATCGTCGGCGCGGGCGTCGCGGGCCTGTGCGTCGCCGCCGAGCTGTCGGCGCGGAACGTCGAGGTCACGGTGCTCGACCGTGCGGAGCACCCGGGCCCGCACGGCTGCTCGTGGTGGGCGGGCGGCATGCTCGCGCCGTTCTGCGAGGGCGAGACGGCGGAGGAGCCGGTCGTCCGGCTGGGGCAGGAGGCCGCCGGCTGGTGGGAGCGGCAGGGCGTCGAGGGCACGCGCAACGGCTCGCTCGTCGTGGCGCTGGGGCGCGACCGGCGGGAGCTGGACCGCTTCGCGCGCCGGACCGAAGGCCACCGGACGCTGGGCCGCGACGAATTGGCCGAATTGGAGCCGCAGCTCGAAGGCCGCTTCGACCGCGCGCTGCACTTCCCGGACGAGGCGCACCTGTCGCCACGGGACGCCCTCGGCCACCTGCGGGAGGCGCTGGAGGCGCGGGGCGTGCGCTTCGTGTCCCCTGAGAACAGGCCGCAGGGCAGCGCCTGTCCCGTGGAGGGGCGCGAAGCGCCCATCCTGGGGGACGGGTCGGGCGCTGCCCGGGCCGTTGGCCCGGACGGTGGGGCGGAGAGGCCCGGCCACTGGACCTTCGACTGTCGCGGTCTGGCGGCGCGGGACGTGCTTCCGGACCTGCGCGGGGTGAAGGGCGAGATGGCGGTGCTGCGCGCCCCTGACGTCGAGCTTCACCGCCCGGTCCGCCTGCTTCACCCGCGCTACCCGCTGTATATCGTCCCGCGCGGCGACGGCGTGTTCATGCTGGGCGCGACGCAGATCGAAAGCGGCGAGCGCGGCCGCGCCACCGTCCGCTCGGTGCTGGAACTGCTCAGTGCCGCCTATGCGCTCCATCCCGCCTTCGGCGAGGCGGAGCTTCTGGAGGTCGGCGTCGATGCGCGCCCGGCCTTCCCCGACAACCTGCCGCGCCTGCGCAGGCGCGGCGACACGATCCACGTCAACGGCCTGTTCCGCCACGGATTCCTGCTGGCCCCCGCGCTGGCCCGGATGGCGGCGGAATACGTCTGCGACGGCAAGACCCCGGAGGTGATGGATGAAAATCACGGTTAACGGCGAAGCAACGGAAGTGAGCGCCGACACCCTTCCGGCCGTGCTGGACGAACTCGGCTACGGCGAAGCCAAGGTCGCCACCGCCGTCAACGAGGCCTTCGTGCCGGCCGCCGCGCGCGGGGAGGTGACGCTTTCACCCGGCGACCGGCTGGAAATCGTTGCGCCGCGGCAGGGGGGCTGAGCCATGGCCACGTTCTACGGCACCGAAGTCGCCTCGCGCCTGATGCTGGGCACGGCGCAGTACCCGTCCCCGGCGATCCTTGCGGACGCCTTCCGCCGCTCCGGCGCGGGCATCGCCACCGTCTCGGTCCGCCGGGAATCGGGCGGCGAGCGGGCGGGGGCTGCGTTCTGGGACCTGGTGAAGGAGCTCGGCGTGCGCGTCCTGCCCAACACCGCCGGCTGCCACTCGGTGCGCGAGGCGGTGACGACGGCGCAGATGGCGCGCGAGCTGTTCGACACGCCCTGGATCAAGCTCGAGGTCATCGGCCACGCCGACACGCTCCAGCCCGACCCGTTCGGGCTGGTCGAGGCGGCGCGCATCCTGACCGACGAGGGCTTCCAGGTCTTCCCCTACACGACCGAGGACGTGGTGCTGGCCGACCGCCTGCTCGAGGCGGGGTGCGAGGTGCTGATGCCGTGGGGCGCGCCCATCGGCACCGGCCTCGGGCTGACCAACATCTACGGCCTGCGCACCCTGCGGGCGCAGTTCCCGGACGTGCCCATGGTCGTCGATGCGGGGCTGGGGCTGCCCAGCCAGGCGGCGATGGCAATGGAGATGGGTTACGACGCGGTGCTTCTGAACACCGCCGTCGCGAAGGCGGGCGACCCCGCGGCCATGGCCGAGGGTTTCGCGCGGGCGGTGGAGGCCGGGCGGCTGGCGTTCGAGGCCGACCCGATGGAGCCACGCGACATGGCCGCGCCCTCGACCCCCGTGATCGGAAAGGCGTTCCTCGAATGACCCTCGACCGTTTCTATCCCATTTTCGGCAGCGTGGAGTGGCTGGAGCGCACGCTGCCCTTGGGCGTGAAGCTCGTACAGCTGCGCATCAAGGACATGCCCGAGGACGAGCTTCGCCCCGCCATCGCCCGCGCGCAGGCGCTCTGTCTGACCCATGGCGCGACGCTGGTGATCAACGACTACTGGCGCATCGCCATCGACGAGCGCTGCGACTGGGTGCACTTGGGCCAGGAAGATCTGGACGACGCGGACGTTCAGGCGATCCGCCGCGCCGGGCTGAAGCTGGGCATCAGCACCCACGACC
This sequence comes from Tranquillimonas alkanivorans, assembly GCF_900115595.1. Lineage (GTDB taxonomy): Bacteria > Pseudomonadota > Alphaproteobacteria > Rhodobacterales > Rhodobacteraceae > Tranquillimonas > Tranquillimonas alkanivorans. The sequence continues at coordinate 423,983 of NZ_FOXA01000001.1, read as the reverse complement.
GCACCGAGCTTGACCGCGCGCTGGCGCTGTCGCCGGATTACGTGGCGCTGGGGCCCGTCTATCCCACGATCCTCAAGAAGATGAAGTGGGAGCAGCAGGGGCTCGAGCGTGTCGTCGAGTGGAAGCGCCTGATCGGCGGCATCCCCCTGGTCGCCATCGGCGGGATGAGCGTCGAGCGGGCGGCGGGCGCGTTCGAGGCGGGGGCGGACATCGTCTCGGCCGTGACCGACATCACGCTGAACGACAACCCCGAGGCGCGTGTGCGCCAATGGCTGGAGGCGACGCGGTGAGCCGCTACGCCCGCCAGATCGCCGTGCCCGAGCTGGGGCCGGAGGGGCAGGCGAAGCTCGCCGCCGCGCGGGTGCTGGTCGTGGGGGCCGGGGGGCTGGCCGCGCCGGTGCTCCAGTACCTCGGCGGCGCAGGCGTCGGGCAGGTGCGGCTGGTCGATCCCGACCGAGTGGAGACATCGAACCTGCACCGCCAGACGTTGTTCCGCGAAAGCGACATCGGGCAGGCCAAGGCGCGGGCCGCCGCCGCCCACATCGCCGCGCTGAACCCGGAGTGCCGGATGGAGCCGGTGGTGGGTGCGCTCGACCCCGAAACGGCCGGACCGCTCTGTGATGGCATGGACCTCGTGCTCGACTGTGCCGACAGCTTCGCGGCGAGCTACATTCTGTCCGACACCTGCCGCGCCGCCGGGCTGCCGCTGGTCAGCGCGAGCGTCATCGGCCTTGAGGGCTATTGCGGCGGGTTCTGCGGCGGTGCGCCGTCGCTGCGCGCGGTGTTCCCCGACCTGCCGCAACGGCTGGGCTCCTGCGCCGAGGATGGCGTGCTGGGCCCGGTCGTCGGCGTGATCGGCGCGCTTCAGGCGCAGATGGCGGTGGCGGTGCTGGTGGGGATCGAGCCGTCGCCGTTGGGCCGGCTCGTCACGTTCGACGCGCGCGGCTTCCGCTTCGGCGGTTTCCGCTTCGACGGCGCGCCCGAACCCACGCGCCAGCCGCGCTTTCTGGCCGCGTCACGCATCTCGGACGCCGACTTCGTGGTGGACCTGCGGGGCGAGGACGAGGGACCGCTGGCCCGCCCCGGCGCGCACCGGATCCCCGTCACTGCCTTCGGTCCCCAAGGCCCTGTGCCGCATGCAGGTCAGCGCGCCGTCCTCTGCTGCCGCTCGGGCCTGCGCTCGTGGCAGGCGGCCGAGCGGCTGGCGCAGGTGTGGGACGGAGAAATCGCACTCGTCGCTCTCGGCGACACCCAAGGAGGAACCCGATGAAATACCCAACGCTCGCGGCCGCGCTGGTGGCCGCCACCCCCGCGCTCGCACAGGACAAGATGACGCTGATGCTCGACTGGTTCGTGAACCCTGACCACGGCCCCATCGTCATCGCCGAGGAGCAGGGATATTTCGAGGAGCAGGGGCTGGAGGTCGAGGTGATCGCGCCGGCCGACCCCGCCGACCCGCCGAAGATGGCCGCCGCCGGGCGCGCGGACATTGCCATCTCGTACCAGCCGCAGCTTCACCTTCAGGTGGCCGAGGGCATGCCGCTCAAGCGCGTCGGCACGCTGGTGGCCACGCCGCTGAACTGCCTTCTGGTGCTCGAGGACGGGCCGGTGGAGGAAATTGCGGATCTCGAGGGCCGCAAGGTCGGTTTCTCGGTCGCGGGCGTGGAAGAGGCGCTGCTGTCCTCGATCCTCGAGAACAACGGCCTGACGCTGGACGACATCGAGCTGGTGAACGTCAACTGGTCGCTCTCGCCCGCGCTGATGTCGGGTCAGGTGGACGCTGTGATCGGCGCGTTCCGGAACTTCGAGCTGAACCAGATGGAGATCGAGGGCGTCGAGGGACGGTGCTTTTACCTCGAGGAAGAGGGACTGCCGGCCTACGACGAGCTGATCTATGTCGCCAACCCCGAGACGATGGACACCGACATGATCCGCCGCTTCATGGCCGCGACCGAGAAGGCGACCCAGTTCATCGTGAACCACGCGCAGGAAAGCTGGGAGATCTTTGCCGCGACCTCGGCCGAGCTTCAGGACGAGCTGAACGAGAAAGCTTGGGTCGACACCATCCCGCGCTTCGCCCTGCGCCCCGAGGCGTTGGATGAAGGCCGCTATGCCCGGTTCGAGCAGTTCCTTAACGACGCCGGCCTGGTCGAGGGCACGCGCCCGGTCGACGCGCTGGCCGTGGACTTGGGCGAGCAATGAGTTACGGCGCGACCTTCCCCCTCTGGCGCGAGGCGGCGGGGACGGCATGGCGGGACTACACCCGCCACGCCTTCGTCGAGGGGCTGCGCGACGGGACGTTGCCGCGCGCGGCGTTCCTGCGCTACCTCGTGCAGGACTACGTGTTCCTGATCCACTTCTCGCGCGCCTGGGCGCTGGCCGTCACCAAGGCCGAGACGCTGGACGAGATGCGCGCCTGCGCCGCCACCGTGAACGCCCTGATCGACGACGAGATGCGCCTGCACGTGAAGACCTGCGCGGCCGAGGGCATCGGGGAGGACGAACTCTTCACCGCCGAGGAGGCGCCGGAGAACCTTGCCTACACCCGCTATGTGCTCGACGCCGGGCATTCGGGTGACTTCCTCGACCTGATGGCGGCGCTGGCGCCCTGCGTGCTGGGCTATGGCGAGATCGGCGCTCGGCTGGCGGCCGAGGCGGGCGAGACGCCCTACGCCGACTGGATCGCCACCTATGGCGGCTACGACTACCAGAGCGTCTGCCGGGACGTGGGGGCGCTGATCGACGGCGCGGTGGTGCGGCGGCTGGGCGAACGGCCGCAGGAAAGCCCGCGCTGGGCGCGTCTGTGCCAGCGTTTTACCACCGCGACCCGGCTTGAGGTCGACTTCTGGGGCATGGGCCTGAAGTGACCCCGCCGGCCCTGCACCTGTCGGGCATCGCCCGGATCGGCGGGATGCGCATCTTCGGGCCCCTGACGCTGGAGGCCCCGGCGGGGCGGTGGACCTGCCTGCTGGGGCCCTCGGGCGTCGGCAAGTCCACCGCGCTGCGGCTGCTGGCCGGGCTGGGCGACGAGGTGGCGTTCGAGGGTGGGGCGCAGGCCGCGGACGGTCTGCCGCTGACCGACCGCGTGGCGCTGATGGCGCAGAGCGATCTGTTGATGCCGTGGCTCGACGTGCTGGGCAACGTCACGCTGGGCGCGCGGCTGAGGGGGCAGCGGGCCGACGAGGCGCGCGCGCGGGAGGTGCTGGCGCGCGTCGGGCTTACCGAGCACGCCGAGAAGAAGCCGCACGCGCTGTCGGGCGGGCAGCGGCAGCGCGCGGCGCTGGCGCGCACGCTGATGGAGGACCGGCCGGTGGTGCTGCTGGACGAGCCGTTTTCGGCCCTCGACGCCCGCACCCGCGCCCGGATGCAGGATCTCGCGGCAGAGCTGCTGGAGGGTCGCACCGTGCTGCACGTCACCCACGACGCGGCCGAGGCCGCGCGGCTGGGCCACCGTATCCTGCTGATGACCGATGCGGGGCTTCAGGACGTGACTCCACCCGAGGCCGCCCCGCCGCGCCCCTACGACGCGCCCGAGACGTTGTCGTTCCAGGGCCGCCTCCTGCGCCTGCTGATGGAGACGCAATGACCCGTGCCTTGCGCATCACCGGCGTCGCCGTGCTCGCCGTGCTTCTCTGGCAGGCGCTGGTCACGTTCACCGGCCTGCCGCGCTTCATCCTGCCCGGCCCGCTGTTGGTGGCCGAGACGCTGTGGACGAGCCGCGCGCTGATCGCCGAGCATGCGCTGGTCACCTCGGCCGAGGTGCTGGCGGGTCTCGGCATCGGGGCGGTGCTGGGATTCGGGTCGGCCATCCTGCTGGCGGCGTCGCCGCTGGCGCGGACGGTCCTGCGCCCGATGCTGGTGTTCAGCCAGGCCGTGCCGGTCTTCGCGCTGGCGCCGATCCTGACGCTGTGGCTGGGCTACGGGCTGTGGTCGAAGATCGCGATGGCGCTGCTGATCATCTATTTCCCGGTTACCTCGGCCTTTTTCGACGCGCTGATGCGCACGCCGGGGGATTGGCTGGGCCTCGCCCGCGTCATGGGGGCGGGGCCGTCGCGGGTGATGTGGCGCATCCGCGTGCCCGCCGCGTTGCCGGGCTTCGCCTCGGGCCTGCGGCTGGCCGCCGTCTATGCGCCCATCGGGGCGATCATCGGCGAATGGGTGGGGGCGTCGAAGGGGCTGGGCTACCTGATGCTGCTGGCCAATGGGCGGGCGAAGATCGACCTGATGTTCGCCGCGCTGATCGTGCTGGCGGTCCTCACGCTGGCGCTTCACGCGGCGGTGGATGCGGGCTGTCGGCGGCTTCTGGCGGCGCGGGAAAGCTGAGGCCGCGTCGGACCCGCCCGAAAGGCGTAGTTCCTTTTGTTAAGGACTACCCACAGATTCTGTGGACAACCCGGTGGGAAAGGGTGGGGCACTGTCCTCAACCGCCTGTCTCTACAGGCTGCCAAATGAACCGCCTAATTTTTAGGCACCCAGTCGGAGCGGGGTGGCGCAACGGCGTATGTGTTGGCCCCTGTCAAGCATGCCAAGGTGTACGAAACGCAATCCCGGTCTGCATGTGGGGCATTTCCGCCGCTGCGTGCAGGTCCTTGACGTCCTGTGGGTAATCCTGCGCGGCCGGTTGACCCAGGGCGCAGGCTCTACGCCCTTCGACCGATGAGCGCTCCAGCCCATACTCCTGTCCGGAATGCGGAAGCAGGCCGGTGCGCCAGTCGTTCGCCCAGGTCGCGCAGCGGCCTAGGCAGCGCCGGCCCGCCTTCAGGGCGGGCGCTGCCGTGGCGGCGCCATAGCTCAGGAGGCGTCGCCAAGCCGCAGGCGGTCGAGCAGCCTGAGCGAGGCGTAGCCGTCCGGCACCATACCGGCACGCCGCTGGAAGCCGCGTATGGCGGCGATGGTGCGCGGCCCGACGCGTCCGTCCACGCCCTGCGTGTCGAAGCCGCGGCGGGTGAGAAGCGACTGCATCTCTTTCCGCTCGGCGAAGGTCAGGGCGCGGTCGCCGCGCGGCCAGTCGGCCTCGATCGGGCCCGCGCCGGCCAGCCGGTCCGACAGGTGGCCCACCCCGATGACATAGGCGTCGGCGGTGTTATAGCGCTCGATCACGCCGAAATTGTCGAAGATCATGAAGGCGGCACCCCGCGCCCCGGCGGGCAGCAGGATCGACGCCGTTCCGTGATCCGGCACCGCGCGCCCGTCCGTACCGACCACGCCGAGCGCGGCCCAGTCAGACGGGCTCTTGGTCGTGTCACGGTCGGCGAGGGCATAGTCGAAGCCCTCCGGCAGCCGCACCTCGACGCCCCAGGGCTGGCCCTTCGTCCAGCCGAACCGCTCGAGATAGGCGGCGGTGGAGGCCAGCGCGTCGGCGGGATCGTCCGACCAGATGTCGCGCTTGCCGTCGCCGGTGTGGTCCACGGCGTAGGTCAGGTACGAGGTCGGGATGAACTGCGTGTGGCCCATTGCGCCGGCCCAGCTTCCGGTCATGCCGCCGGGCTCGACATCGCCGGCCTGCACGATCTGGAGCGCGGCGACCAGCTGCGCCTCGAAGAACCGGCCGCGCCGACCGTCATAGGCCAGCGTCGCCAGCGCCTCGATGGTCGGCGTACTGCCACGGAAGGTGCCGTAGGCGCTTTCCAACCCCCAGACGGCGACGACGACTTCCTTCTCGACGCCGTAGGTCGCCTCGATTTCGTCCAGCAGCGCAGCGTGCTCGCGCAGTGCGGCGCGCCCGTTCTCGACCCGCGTGGCCGAGGCGGCGCTGTCGAGGTAGTCCCAGATCGTCTTGGTGAACTCGGACTGGTTGCGGTCGCGCTGGATCACGTCGGTGTTGTAGCGCACGTCGCCCAGGGCGCGGTCGAAGACGTTGTCGTCGATGCCCTGCGCCAGTGCGCGGCCGCGGAAGTCGCGGATCCAGCGCTCGAAGGCGATGTTCATGGTGCTCAGCCGCAGCTGCGCTTCCTCGGCCAGCTCGGCCGGACGGGCCTTCGGCGTCTCGGCGGCGGCCGTGGTCTGCGCCGCGCGCGGCTGGGGGCGGACCGATTGTTCCGGGGGAGCGGCGGAGGCCGGCTGGAGCGATGCAATAAGCCCGAGCCCGCACAGACCGACGAGTGTGCGCATGGGAGTCACCTGTTCTTCACTGCTCGTGAAGCACTCTAGCGAACGGTCCCGGCCCGCGTAACCGGGTTACGAATATGTGAGCGAAGGCTTGCGCGTCAGCTCCTCCGCCGGGTGACCTTGCGCTTGGCCTTGTCCTTGCGCGCCTTGTCGCGTCCCGGCTTGCGGCCCTTCGCGCCCTTCGGTGCCTTGCGCCCGCGCATCGGGCGCGGGCCGCGCGGAACCTGGTCGCCCTCGATCTCCAGAAGCTCCAGCAGCACGCCGCCGGTGACCGGCTCGGCCTCGGCCAGCTTCACCGTCACGCGCTGCCCGACGCCGACCGTCAGCCCGGTGTCCGAGCCCATCAGCGTCTGCGCGTCGGGATCGAAGTGGAAGAACTCCCGCCCCAGCGCGCGCACGGGGATCAGCCCGTCGGCGCCCGTGTCGTCGAGCTTCACGAACACGCCGAAGCGCTGCACGCCCGAGACCCGGCCGGTCATCTCGGCCCCGATCCGGTCCGAGAGGTAAGCGGCGAGGTAGCGGTCGGTGGTGTCCCGCTCGGCCGTCATCGACCGCCGCTCGGTGTCCGAGATGTGCTTGGCCGTCGCCTCGAGATCCTCGATCTCTTCCGGCGACAGCCCGTCGTCGCCCCAGCGGTGGGCCGAGATCAGCGCGCGGTGCACGACGAGGTCGGCATAGCGGCGGATGGGCGAGGTGAAGTGTGCGTAGCTGCGCAGAGCCAGCCCGAAATGCCCGAAATTCTCGGGGTAATAGTACGCCTGCGTCATAGAGCGCAGGGTGGACATGTTCAGAAGCTCGTCGAACTCGGTCCCCTCGGCCTGCGCCAGAAGCGTGTTCAGGTGCCGCGTGTGAAGCACCTGCCCCTTGGCCAGGTTGAAGCCTGAGGCCTGCGCCACCTCGCGCAGGGCGTCCAGCTTGTCGGGCGACGGCTCCTCGTGCACGCGGTAGAGCAGGGGGCGGTTCTTCTCGAACAGCGTCTCGGCCGCGGCGACGTTGGCGAGGATCATGAACTCCTCGATCAGCTTGTGTGCCTCGAGCCTCTCCTTGAACGCCACCGAGACAACATGCCCCTCCTCGTTCAGCTCGATCCGCCGCTCGGGAAGATCGAGGTCGAGGGGCTGGCGTACCTCGCGCGCCTGCCTGGCGGCGCGGTGGGCGGCGAAAAGCGGGTTGATCACGTCGGCCAGAAGCGGCGCGCACTTCTCGTTCGGGCGCCCCTCCTCGGCCTCCTGCACGTCCTCGTAGCTGAGCGACGCGACCGAGCGCATCAGCCCCCGCACGAAGCGGTGCGAGATCTTGTGTCCCTGCGCGTTCAGCCGCATGCGCACGGCGATCACCGCGCGCGGCACGCCCTCGTGAAGCGAACACAGGTCGCCCGACAGCCGGTCGGGCAGCATCGGCACCACCCGGTCGGGGAAATAGGTCGAGTTGCCCCGCTTGCGCGCCTCGCGATCCAGCGCGCTGCCGGGCCGGACGTAGTGGGCGACGTCGGCGATGGCGACCCAGACGATGTGGCCGCCCGGGTTCTTCGGGTCGGGGTCCGGCTCGGCGAAGACCGCGTCGTCGTGGTCGCGGGCGTCCGAGGGGTCGATGGTGACCAGCGGCAGCTCGCGCAGGTCCTCGCGGCCCTTCAGGCCGGCGGGCTTCATCCGGTCGGCCTCGGCCACCACCTCGTCGGGGAAGGCATCGGGAATGCCATGCTGGTGGATGGCGATCAGCGACACCGCTCTCGGCGCGGTCGGATCGCCCAGCCTGTTGACGATGCGGGCGCGCGGCAGGCCCATGCGCTCGCGCGGGCCGGCCTGCTCGGCCTCGACCAGTTCGCCGTCCTTCGCGCCGTGCACCGCGTCGGGCTTCACCATGAACTCAAGGTCCGCGCCCTTGTCGATGGGCACGACGCGGCCGCCCTCGGCCCCCTTGCGGAAGATGCCCAGCACGCGGCGCGGGTTGCTGCCGATGCGGCGGATGACGCGCCCCTCGTACTGGTGCGGTTCGCCCTTCACCTCGGTCAGCCGGGCGAGGATGCGGTCGCCTTGCCCCAGCGCCGGGTCAGCGGCGCGGGTGATCATCAGCACGCTGGGCTCCGCCCCCTCGCCGTGCCATTCCAGCGGCCGGGCGTGCAGGTCACCCTGGTCGTCGGGGCCGGTCACCTGAAGCACCGACACCGGCGGCAGCTTCTCGGGGTCGCGGTAGGTCTTGCCGCGCTTGCTCAGGTGCCCCTCCTGCTCGAGCTCCTTCAGAAGCCGCTTGAGGTCGATGCGCGCTGCGCCCTTGACCCCGAAGGCCTTGGCGATGTCGCGCTTCGCGGTGAGGGTGGGGTTCTCGGAGATCCAGTCGAGGATCTCGGCCTTGGTGGGGACACGTGTCATGGACCGGGACGTAGCACGCGCGTTGTGAGAGGTCACATCGAAAACCGGCGGCGCGCGGCCCCGGTTCCGGTGGCGCGCCATTCCGGTTCATGCAGCCCCGCGCGAAGGGGTTCCGCGCCCCGTTCGCTCAGGCGAAGTAGTCGCGCAGGATGCGGGTGTAGATACCCTTGAGCTGCGCGATCTGCGCCACCTCCACCCGCTCGTCCACCTGGTGCATCGTCTGGCCCACCAGCCCGAACTCGACCACTGGGCAATGATCCTTGACGAAACGGGCGTCCGAGGTCCCGCCCGTGGTCGACAGCTTCGGCGCCACGCCCGTTTCGGCCTGAACCGCCTTTGCCACGAGGTCCGACAAGTCGCCCGGCGGCGTCAGGAAGCTTTCGCCCGACACCTTCACCGTCATCGCGATGTCGATCCCGGTCTCGACCGCGACCTTGTTCGCCTCCGCCTGCAGCCACTCGGTCAGCGAGGCGGAGCTGTGCGCGTCGTTGAAGCGGATGTTGACGCCGGCCCTGCAGGCCGCCGGGATCACGTTGTTGGCGGGATTTCCGGTGTCCACGGTCGTGACGGCCAGCGTCGAGGGATCGAAATGCTCCGTCCCCTCGTCCAGCGTGGCGGAGGAGAGCCGGTCCACCAGCTTCGCCATCGCCGGCAGCGGGTTCTTGGCGCGGTGCGGATAGGCCGAATGCCCCTGCACGCCGGTCGCGGTGATGTGGGCGGTCAACGAGCCGCGCCGCCCGATCTTGATCATCTCGCCCATCGTTTCGGGGCAGGTCGGCTCGCCCACCAGGCAGACGTCCATTCGCTCGCCGTGCTCCGCCATCCAGTCGAGCAGCGCGCGCGTGCCGTCCACCGCGTCGCCTTCCTCGTCCCCGGTTATCGCCAGCACGACCGATCCTTCCGGCGGCGTCTCGCGAACGAATTCCACGGCCGCGGCGACGAAGGCCGCGACGCCCGACTTCATGTCGGTCGCCCCGCGGCCATAGAGCACGCCGTCCACGATCTCGGCGCCGAACGGGTCGTGCGTCCAGGCCTCTCGATCGCCCACGGGCACCACGTCGGTATGCCCGTTGAACCCGAAGACGCGGGCGTTGCCGCCGTCACCCCAGCGCGCGAACAGGTTCTGCACGCCGTTCCGCTCGACCCGGGTGCAGGCGAAGCCGGCCCCCGACAGCAGCTCTTCCAGCAGGCTCAGCGCCCCGCCTTCGTCGGGCGTGACCGAGGGGCAGCGGACCAGGCGTTGCGTCAGCTCGACGGGATCGACGGACATGGGCACTCCTTCACGTTTGCCGCAGCGATACCGCGCGGGCCCGGGAACCTCAACGCGGCCCATCCTCGGTCCTGAAATATCCTCCGGGAGGTGCCGCAGCGGCGCCACGCATCCGAGCCGCGGAGGCAACGGGTGGGCCCCCTCCGACGCCGGCCGCCTCAGTTTTCGTCGAAGAACGGCGTCATCTGCGCCACGATCACCGCGTTCTCAACCAGCGCCCGTTCCATCAGCGCGCGCTCTTCGTCGCTGATGTCGTGCCCTTCGGCCAGCCGCTCGTCCAGCGTGCCATAGCCCGACACGTCGAGCGGGGCCATGTCGGCCTGCTTGAGGATCGCCACCGTCTCGCGCACGGCCTCGGCCTCGTCCACGCCACTGGCATAGCACATCAGCGCTGCGCCGGTCGCGCCGTCGGGCAGGCCGTCGCCGGTCTTTCGGCCGACCTCGACCAGCAGGGTGAACACGTGGTGGGGCTTGCGGTCCTTCGCCATGGCGCGCCGCCTAGCACGGCGCGGCGGCGGGCGGAAGCCTCAGCCGACGGGGATCAGCCGGTCGTCGGGCAGCGCACGGGCGGCGAGGAAGCCGTCATCGCTTTCGAAAAGCAGCCGGACGCCAGCCAGGATCGGCGCGCGCTCGGGCGCGGGCAGCGAAAGCAGGTGCGGCGCCCGCTCGGCCCAGAGCGCCGCCGCCGTCTCGCGCGGGAGCGTGCGGAGGATCGCGTTCAGGCAGACCAGCGCCGTGATCTGCGGCAGCGCCTCGTCGAGCGTCTCCGCAGCCGTGACCGCACGCACCGCGCGGGTGTCAGTGCCGCGGAAGAGGCCCGATTGCGGCCCCAGCACCGGCTCGAGCCCCAGAGAACGGCGCGCCGCCGCCGGCAGCGTCCGCGCGAGGTCGAGCAGGGGCGGCACCACCACGTCCGGGGCCCGTGTCAGCCGGTCGGCCGACGTGGGCGGCGGATCGAGCAGGCCTGGCGCTCGCGCCTCGAGCTGGGCAAATCCGTTGGCGAGCGCCGCGCACAGGGGCGGCGGGGCAAGCCGGTAATGCGGGGCCGTCGCCTCCCACATGTGGGGCAGGTCGTCAGAGGGCGCATCCCGGCGCAGCACGTCGGCCAGAAGCATGCAGCCGGCCAGGAGGAAGGCGTCGAAATCGTCGTCGGGCAGGACTGCGGCGAGCCGCAGATGGTCACGCACCTCGTACCCGCGGGGCGTGGACAGGTCGCAGCCTGCCGCCACCGCCTCGCGCAGGGCCAGCGCGCGGTCCGCGCCGTCGCGCAGGCCGAGGGGGATCAGCCCGGCGATCCGGTCCAGAACCGGCGCGCCGAAGCCCTCCGCGTGGTGGCGCAGGTCGTGCGCCGCCTGTCGGGTCCGGAATGTGTCCGCGAACGGTTTCTGCGTCTCCATGAGACAGCCGATACCGCCGCATTCCGGCGCATTTCCGTCAAACCGGCGGTATTCGCCGGGTGATCCTGTGACGGGGGCCGTCAGCTCTTGATCTTGCGATAGCCCCAGATCAGCAGCGCGGCGCCGATGACCGCGATGATCAGGTTCGCGATCCAGCCCACGGCTTCCCAGCCGAAGATGAGCTCGAGGATGAAGTTCAGAACCACCGCGCCCAGTATGCCCAGCACGATGTTGGTCAGAAGACCGTGTTCCGCCTTCATGATCTTCTCGGCGATCCACCCGGCGAGCCCGCCGATGATCACCGTCATAATCCAGCCGACGCCTTCCATTTCCGTCCCTCCTGTATCCGGCGCATGAGTGTCGGATGACATAACGCGCCGGAACAGGATCGGGTCCGTCAGTCGCGCAGAAGCTCGTTAACGCCGGTCTTGGCGCGGGTCTTCTCGTCTACGCGCTTCACGATGACCGCGCAATAGAGGTTGAGACCGTTCTTCGTCGGCATCGAGCCCGAGACGACGACCGAGTAGGGCGGCACCTCGCCCATGAAGACCTCGCCCGTCTCGCGGTCCACGATCTTGGTGGACTGGCCGATATAGACGCCCATCCCCAGCACCGAGCCTTCGCGCACGATCACGCCCTCGACCACCTCGGAGCGGGCGCCGATGAAGCAGTTGTCCTCGATGATCGTGGGCTCGGCCTGCAGCGGTTCGAGCACGCCGCCGATACCCGCGCCGCCCGACAGGTGTACGCCCTTGCCGATCTGCGCGCAGGACCCGACGGTGGCCCAGGTGTCGACCATCGTGCCCTCGTCGACATATGCACCGAGGTTGACGAAGGACGGCATCAGCACCACGCCCTTGCCGATGAAGGCCGAGCGGCGGACGACGCAGTTCGGCACGGCGCGGAAGCCGGCGGTGCGCCATTCCTCGTCGCCCCAGCCCTTGAACTTGCTGTCGACCTTGTCCCACCAGCCGCCGCCCTGCGGCCCGCCGGCGTGCTGCTCCATGTCCTTGACGCGGAATCCCAGCAGCACCGCCTTCTTGGCCCACTGATTTACGGTCCAGTTGCCGTCGGCGCCGCGCTCGGCCACCCGCAGGCTACCGCTGTCGAGCGCGTCGAGCGTTGCCTCGATCGCCTCGCGCGTTTCGCCGCCGGTGGCGGGGGTGATGGTGTCGCGTTTCTCCCAGGCGGCCTCGATGGCGGCTTCCAGTTGCGCGTCGGACATGGGCGGCTTCCTTCGAAAACGTGTCTGGTTTCGGTCTGGCGGAGCCTATAAGCCGGGAAGGTCATTCGCGCAATCCGAGGGAGCCCATGACCGAGGACCGAAACAGGCTGTTCCGCGAAGCCCGGCAGGACATCGAGACGGCGCGCGACATCCCCGACACGCCGCAGACGCGGGCGCCGGCCTACCGCATCGCCTTCGCCGACTCCGATTTCCTCCTGCGCGACGAGCTGCGCCCGGTGCGGCTGCAGCTCGAGCTGCTCAAGCCCGAGCTGGTGATGGGCGAGCAGGGCATCGAGTCCACGGTCGTGCTGTTCGGCGGCGCGCGGATCCCCGAGCCGGCCAAGGCGTCCGGCGCGCGCACCAAGACACTTGCCGACCTGTCGCGCTATTACGACCAGGCGCGCGAGTTCTCGCGGCTGGTCACGCTGAAGTCGATGGAGACCTATGGCCGCGAGTACGTAATCGCCACCGGCGGCGGCCCCGGCGTGATGGAGGCCGGCAACCGCGGCGCTTCGGACGCGGGCGGCCATTCCGTCGGGCTGAACATCGTGCTCCCGCACGAGCAGGCGCCGAACGAGTACGTGACGCCCGGCCTGTGCTTCAACTTCCACTACTTCGCCATCCGCAAGATGCACTTCCTGATGCGTGCCCGCGCCGTCTGCGTCTTCCCCGGCGGGTTCGGCACGCTGGACGAGATGTTCGAGTCGCTGACGCTGATCCAGACCGGGCGCATGGAGCGGGTTCCGTTCCTGCTGTTCGGGCAGGAGTTCTGGGAAAGCATTATCAACTGGAAGGCGCTGGCCGAGGCGGGCACTATCTCGGACGACGACCTCGAACTGTTCCGCTACGTCGAGACGGCGGAAGAGGCGATGGAACTTCTCGAGCACTGGCCGCTGCCGGAAACCAAGCGCGAGCACATCCCGGGCCGGCCCGACGCCGGCTGATCGGCGAACTTCCGCGCCCTGAACACATTTGCCTCCTCGCTGCCGCATTTCGAGGCGATCTTCGCATTCGAAGCATGTATTATGAGGAGAAAGCCATGATCCCTTCCGTCCTGCGCGCGTCCGTCCTGACGCTCGCCATGACTGCCCTTGCCGTTCCGACCGCGGCGACCGTCACGACCGTCGTCACCGCCGACGCGGCCTATGCCAAGGGCGGAAACGGCAATGGTGGCGGAAATGGCAATGGTGGGGGGAGTGACTCCCGCGGGGGCGGCGACCGCGGCAACGAAAAGGCCGACCGCGAGAGGGGGCGCGACAATAACAAGTGGGCGGAACGCGGACGCGGCTCCGAGATGCGCGGGAACGGCCAGACACAGGGGCAGGGCCGCTCGCTCCTAGACGTGCTGCGCGGGAAGCCTTCGCAGGCAGAGCGCAGACGTGAGGCCGAAGCCCGCGCCGCCGCAAGCGTTGCAACGCGCGAGGAACAGCATCGTCGGTGGGAGCGTCAGCAGGCCCGTCTGGCGCCCGAGACCGCGCAGAAGCCCTTGCCCAAGCCGCGCGGCAACGGTGCCGTCGCTAGCGAGCTGAAGTGGATGAACGCGGCGCATGCGAGCCTGAGTGCCTATGCCAATGCCTCGCCGGACAGCCGGGTGGGGCAAGTCGCAGCGTATCGCGAGGCCTACCTCGCGCACGAGGCGGCGCTTACGGAGCTTGAAGATGCGAACGCCGAATTCAGCGCGACCCTGTCCGAGGCATACGGTGACCCCATAACCGGTACGACGAGCGACGTGATCGCTGCCATTCAGCAGCTGGACCCGGAGTCGCCCACGTTCGACGAAGAGGCGCAGGCCGATCTGGACAGGTACTACGGGACGACGACCGACGGCGGACTGGATACGGAGGAGCTGATGGGCATCGCCGCTTCCGACGATGCCGTTGCCGACGCCGAAGCGGAGCGCGACGTGGCGCTGGAGACCGTGACGGACGGTTCGGACCTGAGCACCGAGGCGATGGACCAGTTCCACGAACTGCTCAAGCTCGATCAGGACTTGCCGGAGACCGGAGCAGGCGACGAAGTCGTCGACGAGGATACGGAGACCGAGCTGGATGGGGAGCCAGAGGAATTTGCTTCCAACTGATCAGGGCAGAGCCGTCGTTCCGGTAGGCGCGGCGGCAACCTCTGCTGGATACGACGCGCTCCAAGCGTAGCGGAAGCAATTCTCGCCGGCTTGGGCTTCCCGAGCGGCTTAAGCCCCGGGCGCCGCCACTGGCTTGCGCGCCCGCTTGGCCCGTTCACTCGCCGATTTCAGCTGACCGCACGCGGCCATGATGTCCTCGCCCCGCGGGGTGCGGATGGGCGAGGCATAGCCGGCCTTGTAGATGATGTCGGCGAAGGCCTCGATCCGCTCCCAGTCCGACCGCTGATAGGGCGCGCCCGGCCATTCGTTGAACGGGATCAGGTTGATCTTCGCGGGGATCCCGCGGATCAGCTTCACCAGCCGCCGCGCGTCCTCGTCCGTGTCGTTCACGTCCTTCAGCATCACGTATTCGAACGTGATCCGCTCAGAGTTCGACAGCTTCGGATAGGCACGCAGCGCATCCAGAAGCTCGGAGATGTTCCACTTCTTGTTGATCGGCACCAGCTTGTCGCGCACCTCGTCCGTGGTGGCGTGGAACGACACGGCCAAGAGGCAGCCTATTTCCTCGGCGGTCTTGGCAATTTCGGGCACCACGCCGGAGGTCGACAGCGTGATCCGCCGGCGCGACAGCGAGATACCCTCGCCGTCCATCGCAATCTTCATCGCGTCGCGCACGTTGTCGAAGTTGTAGAGCGGCTCGCCCATGCCCATCAGCACGATGTTCGACAAAAGCCGCGTTTCGTCCTTCGGGTGGCGGCCCGGCTTCGGCCACTCGCCCAGGTCGTCGCGCGCCACCAGGATCTGGCCCACGATCTCTCCGGCGGTCAGGTTGCGCACCAGCCGCTGCGTGCCGGTGTGGCAGAACGAACAGGTGAGCGTGCAGCCCACCTGGGACGAGATGCACAGCGTCCCGCGCCCCTCTTCGGGAATATAGACGGCCTCGACCTCGTGACCGCCGGAAATCCGCAGCAGGTATTTCCGGGTGCCGTCCGTCGACACCTGGCGCGACACGATCTCGGGCACCTCGATCACGAACCGCTCGGCCAGCTCCGCGCGGAACGCCTTGGACAGGTTGGTCATGTTCTCGAAGGACCGCACGCCCTTCTGGTAAATCCACTGCCACAGCTGGTTGACCCGCATCTTCGCCTGCTTCTCGGGCGTGCCCGCGGCGATCAGCGTCTCGCGCAACTGGTCGCGGGTGAGGCCGACAAGGTTCACCGGCCCGTCCTCCGGCATCTTGCGCGGGAAGGTGACGACATCCTGGGTGATGGGGGCAGTGGCGGTCATGGACGGGCCTCGAAAAATCGGGTCAAGCGGGCCTTATATGGGATTCGTGCGGAAAAGCCAAAGGCCCCCGCGCGCGGCAGGGGCCTTTTCGTTCGTACCTGCGGTGGGATCAGCCCGAGCAGCGGTCCGCGGCTTCGTCCGTCGCGGCGGTGAACCCGAACAGAGAGAACGTGTCCTCCGTCGTCGTTCCCCGCGACGACCGCGCCGTGAGAACCGCGTCGGCACCTGCCTTCATCGAGGCGATGATCTCGGCGTCTTGCGCGTCCGAGCTCGGCCAGGCCCACTCACCCTCGGTGAACATCTCGTACTCGGTCCCGCCGATGTCGAGGTTCACGGTCGAGCCGTCGGCGAAGGGATAGCCGCCGGTGAACGACACCTCGCCATCGCCGTCGCCGCGGTAGGTGACGAACAGAAGGATGTCGCCGCGGCGCACCGCGACCACGCGACCGTCCTTGGTGTTCACCGTCTCCTTGGGCACCGAAACGACCCAGCATTCCTTCGGATCGCTCTCGACGAACACGCTCCAGGCGGTCTCGACGGCGACGCGATTGGTGGATTCGTCCTGCGCCATGGCCGGAACGGCCGCCCCGGCCAGCGCCACACCGGCAAGAACGCGCGTGATGTACGTTTTCATTCTTGTCACAGCCTCCAGCTGCCTCTGCCTCGATGACCCGCCGTCGGTTCTCCGACGTGCGGGCCGCACCCGTTTCAAAAGTCGCGGGCGGACACTAACTTGCATCCGCCGGTCTGCGAAAGCCTGACCGGCGAAAAATCGCTGAGACGTGAGAAGGGAAGGAACACCATGACTCAACCGGCGGCCATGGCCGAACTCTGGCGCGGAGACTTGCTGGAATCCGCGCATTCCGGCCACGCGGTGATCTGCGACGCGAACGGAGAGATCCGTTCGGCTTGGGGCAATCCGCAGGCGGTGATCTATCCCCGGTCGTCGTGCAAGATGCTCCAGGCGCTGCCGCTGGTGGAAAGCGGCGCGGCCGAGGGGCTGTCCGACCAACAGCTGGCCCTGGCCTGCGCCTCGCACCAGGGCGCGCCCATCCATGTCGATCGCGTTTCGGCCTGGCTGAAGGATCTCGGCCTGTCCGACGACGATCTGCGCTGCGGGCCCGAGGTGTCGCGCGACAAGGACCTCAAGCTCGCAATGATCCGCGCGCACGAGGCGCCGTGCCAGGTGCACAACAACTGCTCGGGCAAGCACGCGGGGTTCCTGACGCTCAACAGGCACCTCGGCGGCAGCGCGGAGTATGTCGACCCGGATCACCCGGTGCAGAAGGCCGTGCGTGCGGCGTTCGAGGAGGTGACGGACGAGCCCAGCCCCACCTTCGGCATCGACGGCTGCTCGGCCCCCAACTTCGCCACGACCGTTTCGGGCCTCGCCCGCGCCATGGCCGCCTTCGCGGCGGCGGGCAGCGGCAGCGGCGCGCGGGACACGGCGCAGGCGCGGCTGACACGGGCGATGATCGCGCATCCGGAGCTGGTGGCGGGCGAGGGGCGGGCCTGCACCGAGCTGATGCGGGCCACGGGCGGAAAGGCCGCACTGAAGACGGGAGCCGAGGGCGTGTTCGTCGGCATCCTGCCGGAGCAGGGGCTGGGCATCGCTCTCAAGATCACCGACGGCGCGACCCGCGCTTCCGAGGCCGCGATCTCCGCGCTGCTGGTGCGGCTGGGCGTGCTCGATCCCGAGGATCCGGCGGTGCGCAAGCGGATGAACGCGCCGGTGCTGAACCGGGCGGGCAAGCCGGTGGGGCTGGTGAAGGCGGCGGACGAGCTGCTTACGGCGTGACGAAGTCGCTGCGGGCATAGCCCTGCAGGAACAGCAGGGCCGTCAGGTCGCCGTGGTTGACCCGGATCGGGGCCTGCGCAGCGACCGACGGCTTGGCGTGCAGCGCCACACCTGCGCCCGCGCGCTGGATCATGCCCAGGTCGTTGGCGCCATCGCCCACGACCATGGCCTCGGCCTCCGAAATGCCCAGCCGGGCGCAGATCTCGGTCAGCGCCGCGACCTTGGCGTCGCGGCCCAGGATCGGCTCCTGCACGCGGCCGGTCAGCTTGCCGGCCTCGATCAGCAAGGTGTTGGCGCGGTGTTCGTCGAAGCCGAGCCCCGCGGCGACATGGGCCGTGAAGGCGGTGAAGCCGCCCGAGACCAGCGCCGCGTGCGCGCCAGCCTGGCGCATCGTGGCCACCAGCGCCGCGCCGCCCGGCGCGAAGGTGATGCGCTCGGCCAGCACCGTTTCGATCACGCTGGCATCCAGCCCTTCCAGCAGGCCGACCCGCTCGCGCAGGGCGCCCTCGAAGTCCAGCTCCCCGTTCATGGCGCGCGCGGTGATGTCGGCCACGCGCTCGCCCACGCCGGCCATGTCGGCAAGCTCGTCGATGCATTCCTGCCCGATCATGGTCGAGTCCATGTCCGCCAGCAGCAGCTTCTTGCGCCGCCCCTCGGCCGGCTGAAGGCACAGGTCCACGCCCAGACCCTGAAGCTCCTGCCAGACATCTTCGAAATTACCGGGGCGGGCCGGCACGTCGAACTCTGCCGTCTCGTCCGGCGACAGCCACGCCGCCCCGCCGCCGCCCCACGCGTTGCGCAGGGAATCGACCAGCGCGGGGTCGAGCGTGCGTCTCTCGGGCGAGGTCAAAAGCGTGACGGTCAGCATGGCGGTCCCCTCGGATCGGTTCGGCGCGGTGAAAAGCACGGATCGCGCGCCTTGGCCAGTGGCCCGCGCGTTGCGGGATGTTGCCCGGCAAGCGCCGTGCGCCGGGACCGGAGCGGGTGGTGCGTCGATTTTGCGAAATTTTGCACTTGCCGGATTGCTGCCGGGCCCGTATCTGCGGCGGCGGGACACCCCTCCCCAACGAGGGGTAATGTTCATGCTCGATTTTTCCTTTGATTGTCGATAGTTACGTGTGCCACGCTTTCCGCGTGTGTCACTTCTGTGCCAAAAACAGCATCCGAGACTGTGGGGTCTTCGAGTGCGTGGGCATAGGTCTTGAGCACCGTGGCTGCGTCCTTCCAGCCGCCTGCCTTTGCGACCGTCTTCACGTCCACACCAGCGCGGAGCATGGTGGTAGCGAAGCCGTGGCGGCAGGAGTGCGGCGTGAGACGCTCGATCCCGGCGCGCGTGATGGTGTTGTTCCAGGCGTCTTTGACGCTTCCACGTCCGGCATAGCCAAAGACGAGTTCTTCCGGATTCCGGTTGCTCTGGATGTTCGCCAGCGCCACCACTACCGGCTGGGGCAGGTGGGCCGTGCGGTTCCAGGGCTTCGGCTTTCGGATCCTGACGACGGCACTGCGTGAGATGAAGTCAACGTCGCCCCACGTCAGGCGTACGGCCTCACCAATGCGCGCAGCCGTGCCGAACATGAAGAGGCAGAGGGCGGCGAGGTGCGGCAGGTGGTCGGCCTCTGCTTGAGCGGCGAAGGCTTCCACCCACTCGCGTGAGGCGGGCACTTTTTCTTTCGCATTCACCGGGAAGCGCTTCACCTTAATCGGAGCGCACCATTCCAGTTCAGCGGCGAAGTTGATGATTGCCTGCGTCGGGACAATGACCTGCCGATTGCGGGTGGCTCCCGTGGCGTTGGGGTAGAGCGTCATCGCAGACTGGCGGATGGCTCCGGGTGTGATCTCGCGGATCGGCGTGTCCTGCCAGTGGTCCTCGATCTTCTCCAGGAAGCGGTCGGGCTTCTCCGCTTGACGGTACGCGATCGACGCCTGCGCAAACGTCACGTGCGCCCCCGGTCCATCGAGATGACGCTTCCACTCGGCAGCTTCGGTTTCCGCCGCGATCCGCTGCGCGATTGCTTTGTCCGTTGCGCCCGTAGTGCCGCGTAGTCGCCTTCCGGCGACGGTGCCGCTGTAGTGCCAGATTTTGCCGCGCTTGGTGAGTTTGAGTGGCATGGCCGCGCTGCCTCCATGATCGCGTTAACGTCACCTTCAAGCAGGATCATTGTGCTGCCCAGCTTCCTGTACGCCCCCAGCGCCCGCGCTTTCTCGCGCAGGGTACGCTCCGACACGCCGAGGTGTTCGGCGAGTTCGCGGGGCGTGGTGTGGGCGGGAAGGATGGACATCGTCTGCTCTGCTCAGTGTCCGTTAACCGTACCGGGCGATGGTTAATCTCAGGTGCCGGTTAAGCGGCACGCGCAAACAACCGCTCGATCTTCTCGAATACTGCGCTGACGTGGATGACGGTGACAGCCGATCGGTCGGAACGCGCAGCCAAGGCCGCAAAGTCGGTGCCCGAGATATCGTCGGTCGCCTTGGAAGAAGCGGCATCGCCAGCGGGAAAGGCGACCCATGCCCGCACTTCCTTGTTGCGGTAATGCCGAAGCATCGTCCGTGCGTAGGCGCTCGCGCTCTGAAGTTCCAATCCGGCGCGGATGAACGCCGCGATGAACGCCAGTTCGATGACGTTCTCCTTCGTGTACTCTCGCGGGATGCCGCGCCTCGTCGGCTCGAACGTGCTGAGGAACGGGTCCACCCGGTTCAGCCAGTTCTCGATTTCCCGCCGACTGGCCCCAATCGTGTCTTTGAACTCGTCCATCTTCATGTTCTCGCCTCCATCCGTCACATGAAGGAATAGCGCCGCACGCAAGTTCCGTCAAGAGAAGGATGAAGAAAAAGACGCCCGACCATTGGAGCCGGGCGCATTCGCGGGCCGAGATTATGCCGCCACTGGCCGAGGCCGCTCCGCGTCCAGGCGCGCCGAGAGTTCGGCCTCATGAGCGGCAGACAGTGCATCCACGTGCAGCTTCATTGCGTTCACTGCGCCGATCATGGCGTCCCGCGCATCCGTCGGAAGGGGCTCGCCATCAGCGACTTGGCAGACCGACCAGTAGGAGACGAACTCGAGCATTTCCATCGCGTTGCGAAGTTCGCCCATGGCCGATTCTGTGCGGTCGGCGGCTTCTCCGATTATTCTGCTCATGCCGCCATCTCCTTCGCGCCCGCCACCATGTTCTCCACCAGCTTCCGGTCGAGGTCCTCCCACATGTTCCCGAGGGCGTAGTCCCCAAGCCCCTGCGGGTGCAGGATGAACTCGATCTGCGCGATCAGACCCGCCATCGTCGTCGGCCTCGTGGTGCACAGCAGCTTCTCAAATCGGCAGTGCTCGTCCCAAAGGTGCGCGGACTCCGGCGTGGCCTCGTCGTGCTGGTTCCATGCCTCCATCGCCTCCTTCCAGCGACGGAAGTACTCCGGGACAGGATCCTGCGCCGTGGCCGACATGGCGGCGGCAGGCGCAAGCCCCAGCGCCGGAAGGCTGGCCAGCAGACTGCGGCGGGTGGTATGGATAGCGTTAGCCATTCTCGATCTCCCATTGGTCGAGCTTCGGTCAGGCCCTCGTCGGTGTTACCGCACCTTCGGGGGCCGTTGCGTTTGTGTGCAACTGAGTGCATGATGCACCCTACTGATTGAATGTCAACTGCACACAAGTGAACACAATGGCAAAAACCTCCGCTATCTCGGTTCGCGTGACGGATGAAGTGAAAGCAGCAGCCGAGAAGGCAGCGAAGGAGGACGCCCGGTCGGTCGCCTCACTCGTCGAGAAAGTGCTGTCGGACTGGCTGCGCGAGCGCGGATACCTCGCTGGCTGAGCGAAAGTCGCCTTCATCTTCTGCACAAGCGGAAGCGACTTTTCGAACGCTCTCCCCATTACTCCGCAGTTGTGTAACGAAAAGACGCAGAACTTTTTGTTACACGCGGTTGCGTCTTTTTCTTACACGTCTTGATCTTTTTCGTACGTAATTGAAGCTTTCTCTTACACGCAGGGGGCGAATCAGCCGCAGAGGGGAAAGTGGTGCGCGTAATCAGTGGGATCATCGTTGCCGTGGGGCTTGCGGGCTGCACGTCTCAGGCGCAGTTGGATCAAACCGCCTTCCAGCGGCAGTTCCAGCTTCAGGAGAATTATCAGGCCGTATACGCTCGGTCGAACAGGCAGATGCGCGCCTGCAATCAGGCTTCATACTATGCGGACGTGGACGGCCAGCTGTATCCTGATCTTGATTATGGCGAGATCGTGTTCGGCACGTCTGGCGGCTTCGTCTATAGCCCGTTCAACGTGATCCGGGTGGAGAGAAACGGTGCCGGTGCCCTCGTGAAGCTGAAGACGCTGACGATGGCGGAGGAAGGGACGCTCGAGTGGCTAGAGTATTGGGCACGAGGCGGCACCCGCTGTCCGAAGGTGCACTATAGCGAGACACCGCCCCCGATCACGTAAGCGAAGAACGGCGGCCGCTTACGTCATGGTGCCCCGTTGCGAGAATTGCTGCGACCGTGCGCCGTGGCCCTGGCGCCCGGCACGCGCCACCCCGGCGATCGCCGGCGCGTTGGCCTGACGGCTCACCTCGGACACGCGCACGTCGAAATAGGGGGAGGGCACCACCTCGACCCGTGCCGATCCACCGAGACTGTCGAGGCGGTGGTTCGGCACCACCTGCGATCCGCGCGGCAGGTTCACCAGTTCCGGCCCGCGCTCGCCCACCATCGCCAGACCGCCGGGCGCGAAGTTCGTCCCGCTGGCAAAGCCGGGAATGCTGGTGAAGCCGGGGATGCCCTTGAATAGCGCGGACGTAATGGAGTTTGCGAAGCCGCCGAACATCGCATTGCCGACCGAGTTGAGGAGCGCGTCGGAAATCCGTCGCAGCGCCGCAGTGACGGCCTCGCCGAGCGTCTTGGCCCCAGTGACCGCGCCCTTGAAGGCGTCAGTGAAGCTGCTGCGGATCGTGTCGGCCACTGACTTGGCCTTCATCTCGATCTCGGTGAACTCTCGGGCGATGTTATTGCCGTTCCCACCTCCACCACCGTCACCGCCGGCACCGCCACCGGTCGCACCGGCAAGCGCACGATTTATCCGCTCAGCCGCGTCAGCTGCGCCGCCGGCGGCAGTCTCCGCGCCCTTCATCAGGTCACGCAGCGCCTGAACGCTCTTGAGCGGAGCACCAAGGCCAGACATCGCGTCAGACAGCTTGCCTCCGAGCCTCGATGCGTTCCTCTCGGCGGCCGCCGCAGCCTTGGACAGCGAGCCGGTTCCCATTCCCTGGATTGGCTCGAGGTTCAGATACGGCAGGGACATCTTGAAGGTGTCGTTGAGCCCTCCCACCACCTTGTTCGTAAAGTCCTGGAACGACTGGAGCATGCTTTCCAAGCCGCGCAGGAATTTTACTTCCATCGACGCCGTAGCCGCCTCCATCGCCAGAGGCAGCGTGTCGATCGCGTCCTTGATCCTCTCCCAGACCTCCACAGCTACGGCTTTGAGGCGGGTCAGCGCCTCTCCGAAACCGCCTGTGGCCGATACCAGCCGCCCGAACTGATAGACGGCCTCGCCCGCAACGACGACGACGGCACCCAAGCCAATGCGCATCAGAGCCACCCTCAGCGCCTGGAGGGATAGGGTGAGGCCCCGCACTCCGAGCGCGGCCGCACCCATCGCCCAGGCGAGCCGGGTGCCCACCGCCGCGACGGCTGTCGCTGTCCAGGCGCTCAGACGCTCGATGTTGTCAGTCAGTAAGGTGATCGCCCGGTTGAGCGGCTGGCCTTCCAGGGCGAGGTCGGAGAAGGCGTTCGCCATCGCCTCGACGCTCGGAGCCACGGCGGTCGCGATCTGGTTCGCAAAGCCTTTGAACACGAGCCCGACTTCCTGAAGGGCGACGTGCGTGCGCCGCAACTGCCCAATGGCTTCCGCGCTCAGCACCGCGCCGAACTGCTTGGCGCGTTTCCCCATTCGCTCCATTTCCGCGCCACCGTTCTTCAACAGCGGCAGAAGTTGCGTCAGGTCAGACGCCATCGCCTCCATGTAGAAGGTCATCTCGCCCTGACTGAGATTGGCCTTCTGCAAGCTGTCCACGTAGAGCTGTAGCGCGTCGGGGCCGGACAGGTTGCGGAACTGCTCCGCCGTCACGCCAACACGGGGTGCGATCTTTTCGAAGAAGTCGGCCATCGGCCCGCCGCCAGTGGCGAGGAAGTCGCCCACGCGGTCATTCACGTCCTTCAACTGATCGGCCAGTTTCTCCTGCGAGATGCCAGCCGTGCGAGCTGCTGCGGCCATCTTCTGGAACCGAGCCGGGGCGGCGTTGGCGACCTTCGCAAACCGGTCGACTTCGTTGGCGGATTCGACGACGGTCTTCGTGATCCCGCCCAACGCCGCCCCGATGGTTGCTGCTGCCGCCGAGAACGCAGCGAACTGCTGACGCATGCCCTGGAGGGACTTGTTGGCGCGCTTCACGCCGCTTTGGAACTTGGCGCTGTTCAGCCCCAGGTCTACGCGCAGAGCGCCAATGGTCGCTTGTGTCATGTGTCAGGCTCCGAATGTGTGAATTGCGGACATTTGTGCGGGTTGGGGGCGCGTCGGTGGGGGACGTGAGGCGGTGAAGGTTGGAGCGCCCCCCTCCTGGGACCTTGGAGGGGGGCTGAGCGCCGCGTCGAAGGAGGCTCCCGAAGGAAAACCGACCGCGCTCTCTCGGGGTTTGCCCACTGACCGAGTAACGGGGACGCGTTGAGGCCGCGTCCTGCCTGTCATCAGGCGACGTTGCCGAAGTCGCCGTAGGTGAGCGCCGTGGCGTTCTTCACCGCGAGGCCGAGCCGCTCTTCCGCCAGGATCGCGACCAGGTTCTTCGTGAAGAAGTCGGCGTGTTCGGTGCTGATTTCGACGCGCGGCTGCCAGCGGTCATAGAGCGTTGCCGCAGCTTGGAAGTTGCCGACCAGGAACTTGTCCACGGTCATCGCCTGCGTCGTCACCACGGGCAGCCCGAACAGGTTGGGCGTCACGTTGGCCTGCGGATTGCCGAGGATGTACTTCCCGTCGCCGTCCTTGAGCAGGCGCATGCGCATCCAGTCGCTCGGGTGCATCATGATGCCGTCCGCCGGATACTCCGCCAGCGCGTTCTGAAGGATCGCCGCGCCGATCTGGTCGATCATGGTCGGGCTCGCCTGCGTCAGCGGGTCGGCGAACGCCGTGGCATTCGTGATGAGGCCGGAGAGGTTCGACCCCGTCCCGTCACCGTTCAGAAGCTGCGTCTCCTCGGCGAGCATCAGCCCATAGCGCAGTTCCGTGTCGATCAGGTCGCGCAGTTGCGGCACGTCGTCCATCACTTGGCGCGAGGCCGGGATCCAGTGAGCGATGACCTGGGTCGCCACGGTCTGAAGATCGAATGCCAGCGCGCTCTCGGGCTTGGCCGCACCCTCCGCCACGGTCGCCGCGTTGTTCGTCCGGCCCGTCTGGTTCGGGTACTCGATCGTGTTCGACGACACGGAGATGACCGGCAGGAGGTCGCGAACGGTCATCCGGCGCTTCGGCAGGAGGTTCGTCGCGTCCCGCGTCGGTGTGCCCAGGGCGCCGGCCGAAGCCGCGTCGTTCGTGATCGTAGTCTTCAGGTCGAGGCGGAAGCGCGCCGGACGGCTGGTTTCTTCGGCGAACGCCTTGAGGCCGTCGTGGTCGGTGAACTGCTCGCCCCAGCTCTTGGCCTGCACCGGCCGGCCACCGCCGCCGCCACGCGCCATCTTCTGCTCGAGGGCCGTCACCTGTTCCTTCACCTCGGTCATTGCCTCATCGGTCTTGCCGATGCGGCGGATCACCTCGTCGGTGTGGTCGCCAAATTTCTTGGTCAGGATCTCGAAGGGATCCTCGCCGTCCTTCTTCTGGAGGTGCTTGCCAGCCGCCAGGAGTGCCCGGGCCGAAGCCGTGAGGGTCTTGTCGTGCATGCTCATTGATAGGTGCCTTTCAGTTGCGCGGTCGCCCGCTCGATGCGCGCCGCGAGCTGCGCGGCCTTCTCGTCGTGGTTGGAGTTGAGGGCGGACCACCCGCCCGCCGCGATGCGCTTGGCCGCCGCCTTGGCGAGCCCGGCGCCGCGCAGGACCTCGACCAGCTCGGACTTGGAGCCGAGAGACTTGTGCGCCGTGATCCGCGCCTTGGGGTTGGCCGGGACGGTCACCAGGGACACCTCGACCAACTCCACCTCGGAAAGCTGGAACTTGCCCTCGCCGAGATACGTGCGCCCGCCGTCCGGAGTGATATAGCCGATGGAGAATGCGCCCACGTCACCGGCAGCGACGTGCTCCCATGCCTCGCGGCCTCGCTCCGTCTTGAGGTTCACCTGGCCCTTCACGAAGAGCCCAGCGTCGTCCTCGACAAGCTCCAGCCATTTGCCGATGGGCTGCTCCATCGCGTGGCTCCAGAGCATGGCCGGAGCAGTGCCCTCGGCCCTGTGAGCCGCCAGAGACTTCCGGAAAGCGCCCTTCGCCACGATATCGCCGTGACGGTCTGGGCCGCCGCCGAAGGTCGAGGCATAGCCCTCAATTTGACCGTCGCGACCAGCCTTCACCTCCACGTCGAGCGCCGAGGAAAGCCGCAGGTTGTTTTCGAACTTCTGAAGGGTCATTGCGCCACCTTCGAACAAGACAAAGCGCAGGCAGAGTTGCCCGCTTTTGGCTTCGCTCCCGGCGTTACCGGTGCAGTCGAAGGTGGATTGTCGGCTCGGGGTCCGATCAATCGCACGAAGAACATACCGTGAATCTCGTTGCCGGTCAATGCTTTCTTCCTTTGCCCTGTCCGCTCTCCAGGTGCGCGAAGATGCCCGCCTCGATCTTGTCGGCCAGCTGCCGGAACTTCTCCGCCGTCTTCGCTGAGCCTTCCACGCGCACCGCCTGCGCCGCCGCAAAGGTCAGCATCCGGTCGATCATCATCCCGAGCGGTGCACCACGGCCCTCGACCATCTCCTTCGCCGCCTTGGCGACGATCCGGTCGCACGCCTTCTTCTTGCTCTGCTCAGTCATTCGTCTGGTCCTCCGAAAAAAGGTTCCAATTCTGGCACCGACGAAGATCAACTCCCCACGCCGGTCCTGCGTCTGTGTGCTGTGAAGTCTGAACGGCCCCCGGCCATTTTTGCCGCGTGCGCCCCGCCTTCAATGGCGGGCGCAGCACGTAGGGGGTATGGGGGTGTGTCTGGCTAGGGGGATGAACGGGGGATGAATGGGGGGGTGAAGGCACTAACGAACCCACTATGCAACGGGGGATGAAGGGGGGATGAAGACTGCTCACTTGTCCGCCTCCGCGATGTAGGAGACGCGCCGAGACTGCGGTCCTTCCGTCATCACCACTAGCTTCCCAGAGGTCAGCAGCGACTCCATCGCCGCACTCAGCGCCCGCTTGGTCATGCCCTCGGAGTTGGGATGCGCCGCGAAGACCTTGGGCGCGTAGTTCGTGCCGCCCTTGGCGTTCACCCGTCTCCCTTGCGCCGTGAAGGTGCTCAGCAGCTTCAGGAAAATGCGCTCGGCCCTGGCGTTTGCCGACATACGGTCGAGGCCCGTGGGCTTGCTGTCCGCCTTGAACACGCCCGCGTCCCAGGTCATGCCGATCTCCGTCCCGGTCGGGCCGTAGTTGTTCTTGCGGCTGGACAGGATGCGCTTGTTTGGGTCGGGTTCGTATCCGTCCTCAACGATCCGGTGCAGATACATCCGCGACCGCACGCTGTTGTTCCAGGCGGTCGAGCCCGACGTTCCGCTGCCGCTGTTGAGGCCGGTCAGCGAGGGATGTCCGAGGAGGATCACCGCGCACTTCTGCCGCAGCGCCAGCCCGCGCAGGATCCCGATGAACTGCCGAACCTTCGCCCGGTCGTTCTCGTTCGCCGGGTACACGTCCGCCAGCGTGTCGATCACCACGAGCGCCGGTTGCTCGTCCGCTGTTCGCTGCTCCAACTCCTTGAACAGGGCGGACTGCATGAGCGCCAGTTGCGTCTCGACCGCCAAAAGTGCGTCCTCTCCGGCGAGGGAGCGGAGCGTCAGCCCCTCCACGTCCTCATAATCCCGGCAGTTGGCGCGCAGGATGTCGTCTGTCCTGCGGTGCAGTTCGTCGTCGTCATCCTCGGCGGACATGTAGATTACGCGCCCCGCTTTGACGGGCAGGCCAAGCCAGCCGCCGCCGGATGCGACCGCTACGGCCATTTGCAGCGCCAGAAGGCTCTTGCCGGTGCCACCGTCGCCGCTGAATAGTGTGACCGTCTTGGACGGCACCCAGTCCGGCACAAGCCATTCCCGCTCCGGTACGCGCTTCCCCTTCAGCGTAGACGCCGAGTAGAAGCGGCTGGTCCGCTCAGGCTCCGGCGGCGATTGCGGCTGCGGCGCTTCGTTCGCATAGGCCGAGAGAGGCGGGCTCGGCGGGTGCGCCTGCTCACGCTCCTGCGGTCTGCGCGGCTCCGCCATGCCTGCCGTGAGCCCGGACTGAATGGTCGGCCCGATTTCCCCCGGCTCGAGCCCGACGCCCTGAGCGGCAGCCGCAAGGCGATCCCGAACCAGAGTCTCGTCCAGTTGCCCGCCGCCGACGATCTGGCCCAGCTTGAACGCCGCGTGATTGAGCGCACCATTCCTGCGCCCTTCCGGGGCCGACAGGAGGCCCGCAAGCTCGTCCCGCAGGGCAGCATCGCCCCACGTGTTGCCGCCCGTGTCGATGCGCACAGAGGCGCGCTCCGACAGCTTTGGCTTCTGTGCCGCCAGTACCTTCTCCAGCAGCCATTCCGGACACTCGCCAAGGTCAAAGAAGCCCGGCGGGTTCTTCCAGCGATAGAAACCTGTCCCCGGCTTTACGCTGGGCGTCCCGAGCACCATTCCGCCATCGCCGCGCACGTCGATACCTGGCGCGATCCGGCCTTCGCTGTTCTGAACCTTCGCCCCTTCCGGGTAACGGAAGTAGATGTGCCAGCCGCCGCTCGGCGTGTGCGCCTCGATCGTATCCGGTAGCGGGCCGTGCTCTTCTACCCACTGCCTCAGCGTCCCTACGCCGTCCACGCCGTGCCCGTCCTCGGTGTCTGCGTCGATGACGAAGAAGCCGGACTTCGGCCCTGTGACGATGCCGAGGTTGGCGGCTGGCCATTGCTGCCAGTCGCGTTCGATCTCGGCGGGGTCGATCGTTGCGCCCCAAGCGCGGCCTTCGCTGTGCTGGGCGCTCTTGTGGCTCTTCTTGGTCCCGAGGGGTGCCGGAAAGACGTGCCAGCCCCTCTCGGCGCACTCCAGCGCCGCAGAGAGGATCGTGGGCATGGTCTGGTCGATCTTCATGCGCGCCTCCCGACCTGCTGTGCGAGGTCGACTTCGGCGTCACGATGCTGCCGGGCCGCTGCCATTGCCTCCGGCCAGGTGTCGAAGGTTCCGACGTGCCAACCGAATCCGCGATCTCGATTGAAACCGTCCACGATCAGGCGCCCGCCTCGGCCGCCGTCCGCAGGATACACCGTCAACTCCTCGCCGTGCCGGGGCAGGGGGAAGCGGACGAGGGAGGGGAAGTTGAGGACCCTCATGCCAGCACCTCCTGCCGGAGCGGCTGGACGCTGTTACTGCGGCGGTCCCAGAAGAACCTCAGCCTTGCTTTCGCCGCACTTCTGTGGTCAACTTCAGGGTGAAGCCGGGAGGCTTTGACGTGATCTTTTTCAGCGCCGTTCCGGGGTCCAGCCGGGGCGGCGTTTTTCTTTGCCGACACCGGAACATCCTGCGAACAGCGTGTGCCAGATTTGTGCCACTTCTCCTGCGTCGTTCTCGTCTCGTTCCGCGCCAAGCTGCACGAACCTGCAAGACAGGATCCTTTGCCACTTGCTTTTTTTGCGGGGTTTTCGTAGGTGCCGCAGCGGGACACCCCTCCCCAACGAGGGGCGCTTATCTGGAAGGATACCATGTCTGACGCACAGACCCCGGCCGCGCGGCCGGCCAATCCGCGTTTTTCGTCTGGCCCCTGCGCCAAACCCCCCGTTTTTTCCCTCGATACGCTCCAGGACGCCGCGCTCGGCCGGTCGCACCGCGCCGCCATAGGCAAGGCCAAGCTGAAGCAGGCTATCGACGAGACGCGCGAGGTCCTCGGCGTGCCCGAGGACTACCGCATCGGCATCGTCCCCGCCTCGGATACCGGCGCGTTCGAGATGGCGATGTGGACCATGCTGGGCGAGCGCCCGGTCGAGATGGTCGCCTGGGAGAGCTTCGGCGCGGGCTGGGTCACCGACGCGGTCAAGCAGCTCATGCTCGACGCCAACGTGCACGAGGCCGAGTACGGCCAGATCGTGGACATGGCCGCGCTGAACTACGACAACGACGTCTGCTTCACCTGGAACGGCACGACCTCGGGCGTGCGGGTGCCGTCGGGCGACGTGATTCCGGCCGACCGCAAGGGCCTGACGCTGTGCGACGCGACCTCGGCCGCCTTCGCGCAGGACCTGCCGTGGGACAAGCTCGATGTCGCGACCTTCTCGTGGCAGAAGGTGCTGGGCGGCGAGGCCGCGCATGGCATGCTGATCCTCAGCCCCCGCGCCGTCGAGCGGCTTGAGAGCTACACGCCGCCCTGGCCGCTGCCCAAGATCTTCCGCCTGACCAAGGGCGGCAAGCTGATCGAGGGCATCTTCCGTGGCGAGACGATCAACACGCCGTCGATGCTGGCGGTCGAGGATTACCTGCAGGCACTGGCCTGGGCGAAGTCCGTGGGCGGCCTGAAGGGCCTCATCGCCCGCGCCGACCGCAACACCGCCGTCGTGGCCGACTTCGTGGCGCGCAACGACTGGATCGACTTCCTGGCCGAGGACCCGGCCATCCGCTCGAACACCTCGGTCTGCCTGAAGTTCACCGACCCGTCGATCCACGACGGCGCGGCTTTCGCCAAGGCGGTGGCCAAGCGGCTGGAGGCCGAGGGCGTGGCCTTCGACATCGGCGCGTACCGCGACGCTCCTCCGGGCCTGCGGATCTGGTGCGGCGGCACGGTCGAGGCGTCGGACATCGAGGCGTTGATGCCCTGGATCGACTGGGCCTACCGCGCCGAGCTCGACGCGCAGGCCAGGGCCGCCTGATCCCGGTCCGGTGACGGCAAGGGTGCGCGCAAGCACCCGCCCTGCGCCAGACCCCAGCGACATGCGTAGGGTGCGTGCTCACATGCACCCTCCCCCGATCCTAATTCCACAGGAGCGCCTGACATGGCCCCCAAAGTTCTCGTCAGCGACAAGCTGTCCGAAACCGCCGTCCAGATCTTCCGCGACCGCGGCATCGACGTCACCTTCGACCCCTCCATCGGCAAGGACAAGGAAAAGCTCCTGTCGGTGATCGGAGAGTACGACGGCCTCGCCATCCGCTCGGCCACCAAGGTCAGCGACAAGGTTCTGGCCGCCGCGACGAACCTCAAGGTCATCGGCCGCGCCGGCATCGGCGTGGACAACGTAGACATCCCGGCCGCGTCGAAGAAGGGCGTGATCGTGATGAACACGCCCTTCGGCAACTCGATCACCACCGCCGAACACGCCATCGCGATGATGTTCGCCGTCGCGCGCCAGATCCCCGAGGCCAACGCCTCGACCCACGCCGGCAAATGGGAGAAGTCGCGCTTCATGGGCGTTGAGCTCACCGCCAAGACGCTGGGCGTGATCGGCGCGGGCAACATCGGGTCGATCGTCATCGACCGGGCGCACGGGCTGAAGATGAAGGTCATTGCCTATGATCCCTTCCTCAGCCAGGAGCGCGCCGACAAGCTGGGCGTCGAGAAGGTCGAGCTGGACGAGCTGCTGGGCCGTTCCGACTTCATCACGCTGCACGTGCCGCTGACCGACAAGACCCGCAACATCCTGTCGAAGGAGAACATCGCCAAGCTCAAGCCCGGCGTCCGCATCGTCAACTGCGCCCGCGGCGGTCTGGTGGACGAGGGCGCGCTGGCCGAGGCGATCACCGCCGGTCGGGTCGCCGGCGCGGCCTTCGACGTCTTCGCCGAAGAGCCGGCGACCACCTCGCCGCTCTTCGGGCTCGAGAACGTCGTCGTCACCCCGCACCTGGGCGCGGCGACCACCGAGGCGCAGGAGAACGTGGCGCTGCAGGTGGCCGAGCAGATGTCGGACTACCTGCTGACCGGCGCCGTGACGAACGCGCTGAACATGCCGTCGGTGACGGCCGAAGAGGCCAAGGTCATGGGGCCGTGGGTCAAGCTCGCCGGGCACCTGGGCGCTTTCGTGGGCCAGATGACGGACGAGCCGATCGAGGCGATCAACATCCTCTACAACGGCCACGTGACCGAGATGAACACTGCGGCGCTGAACGCGGCGGCAGTGGCCGGGGTGATGAAGGCCACGAACCCGGACGTGAACATGGTCTCGGCTCCCGTGATGGCGAAAGAGCGGGGCGTGGACATCGCCACGACGACGCAGGGCAAGACCGGCGTGTTCGACGCCTACATCAAGCTGACGGTCAAGACGGCCGACCGCGAACGCTCGATCGCGGGCACCGTGTTCAGCGACGGCAAGCCCCGCTTTATCCAGATCAAGGGCATCAACATCGACGCCGAGATTGGGGAGCACATGCTCTACACCACGAATCGCGACGAGCCGGGCGTAATCGGCGCGCTGGGCAACACGCTGGGCCAGAACGGTGTGAACATCGCGAACTTCACGCTGGGCCGGAACGACCGGGGCAGCCAGGCGATTGCGCTGCTTTACCTGGACGAGCAACCGCCCGAGGAAGTGCTGCAGAAGCTGCACGACACCGGGCTGTTCCAGCAGGTGCGTCCGCTCCAGTTCGAGGTCGCCTGACGCGGGGCGCTCGTCGGTCCCTTGCGGTTCCTCCTCGCCGGGTCTAGCGAGGAGGAACGCCAGGACCGAGGAGCGGCCCCATGACCATCTACGCCGTCGGAGACATCCACGGGCAGAGCGCGCGGCTCGACCGGGCGCTCGACATGATCGAGGCAGACGGCGGCCCCGAAGCGCGCATCGTCTTCCTAGGCGACTACACCGATCGGGGGCCCGACAGCCGCGGGGTGCTCGACCGGCTGATCGCGGGGCGCGACGCCGGGCGCGACTGGATCTTTCTCAAGGGCAACCACGACCGCATGTTCCTGCGCTTCCTTGAAGAAGGGCGCGAGAACGACCACAACATCCGCTCGGGCCTGTCGTGGTTCAACCCGAGGCTCGGAGGCGTGCAGACGTTGGGGTCCTACGGCATGGCGGCGAGCGAGGGGCCGGCCTTCCTGATGGACGCCAATGGCGGCCTGGAAACGCTGGCCTCGTACGGCATCGGCGACCGCGAGCTGACGCTGCACGAATTGGCAGAAGAGGCCGCGCGCACGGTGCCGCAGGCGCACCAGGATTTCCTGGCGTCCCTGCAACTCTACCACGCGACGGAGGAGCTGCTGTTCGTGCACGCGGGCATCCGCCCCGGCCTGCCGCTCGAGCGTCAGGTCGAGGACGACCTGATCTGGATCCGCGACGGCTTCCTCGACGATTCGTCGGATCATGGTCGGCTGGTAGTGCACGGGCACACCGTCGTGCCCGAGCCCATGCACCTGGGCAACCGCGTCGCCCTCGATACCGGGGCCGGTTACGGCGACCCGCTCACGGCGGCGGTGTTCGAGGGAGGCGACGTCTGGGTGCTGGGTTCCGGCGGCCGCGTTCCGCTCGTGCCGGTCGGCTGAGCGTCGCCGGCCGCGCGACGCGCGCTTCCGTCGAACTTCCGGCTGTCGCGGTTGGCCGCGAGAAGGCCAAGCACGCTCACCGCAAGCGCGGCGAGAAGGATGATGACTCCGAGGATCGTGGACATGGGGTTCCTCCGCTGCGATGGGCGGCGGGTTTGCGTCCGCTCGCCCCGATCATCCTGCCACGCGGCGGTGGCGGATCAAGATTCGCTTCCAGCAGCGGCAAAATAGGAAACGGCCCGCCGAAGCGGGCCGTGACATAGGGAAGGCCGATGCGGGCTTACTTCCTGCCCGGCGTGCCGTCGAACTTCTTCTCGAGGCTCTCCCAGCAGTCTATGTAATCGTCCTGAAGCGGGGCTTCGTTGGCGGCGAAGGCCGTCAGGTGCTGCGGGAAGCGGGTCTCGAACATGAAGGACATCGTGTTGTCCAGCTTCTCGGGCGCGAGATCGGCGTTCGACGCGCCTTCGAAGGCGTTCCGATCGGGGCCGTGCGGCAGCATCATATTGTGGAGCGACATGCCGCCCGGCACGAAGCCCTGCGGCTTGGCGTCGTACTGGCCATAGATGTTGCCCATCAGCTCGGACATGATGTTCTTGTGGTACCAGGGCGGACGGAACGTGTCCTCGGCCACCATCCAGCGCTCGCGGAACAGCACGAAGTCGATGTTCGCGGTGCCGGGCACGCCCGAGGGCGCGGTCAGCACCGTGAAGATCGACGGATCGGGGTGGTCGAACAGGATCGCGCCGACCGGGCAATACGTCGTCAGGTCGTACTTCACCGGCGCGTAGTTGCCGTGCCAGGCCACCACGTCGAGCGGCGAGTGCCCGATCTGCGTGCGGTGGAACTGGCCGCACCACTTGATGGTCACGGTCGACGGCACCTCGCGATCCTCGAACGCGGCGACGGGCGTCTTGAAGTCGCGGCGGTTGGCCATGCAGTTCGCGCCGATTGGGCCACGGCCCGGAAGCTCGAACTTCTGGCCGTAGTTCTCGCACACGAAGCCGCGAGCCGGACCCTCGATCACCTCGACGCGATAGACCAGCCCGCGCGGGATCACGGCGATCTCCTGCGGCTTGAGGTCAATGATCCCCAGCTCGGTGGCGAAGCGCAGCTTGCCTTCCTGCGGAACGATCAGAAGCTCGCTGTCGGCCGAGTAGAAATAGTCGTCCTCCATCGACTCGGTGACCAGATAGATGTGGCTGGCCATGCCGACCTGCGTGTTCACGTCGCCGGCGGTGGTCATGGTGCGCATGCCGGTCAGCCAGGTCAGCCCCTCGTCGCTGTGCGGCACGGGGTCCCAGCGATACTGGCCCAGGCTGATCACGTCGGGGTCCACGTTCGGCGCGGACTTCCAGTAAGGCAGGTCGATCTTCTCGTACCGGTGCGAGTGCTTCACCGACGGGCGGATGCGATAACACCAGGTCCGCTCGTTCTGATGGCTCGGCGCGGTGAAGGCGGTGCCCGAGAGCTGCTCGCCATACAGGCCATAGTTGCACTTCTGGGGCGAGTTCATGCCCTGCGGCAGGGCACCCGGCAGCGCCTCGGTTTCGAAGTCGTTGCCGAAGCCGGGCATGTAGCCTTCGGTCGTGCCGGTGGTGTCGGCGGCGCGGATCATCTCGCGCGGGTCGGTCTGCTTGTTCATCTGTGCCTCCCGAGGGTTTGCGGCGGAGCGGAATCGGGTGCCCCTGGCGTCGCAGACGTGATATCGTTGCATTTGCAACGAAGTCAAGGCACGGAACCCGCCGCCCCTGGCCGAGGTTTCAGGCGAGGACGCAAACGTGATCGCCCGGAGACGCCGATGAGCCCCTTCGACCCCGGTTCCCCTGACCGGATCTGTATCCTGTTGAACCCCGGCTCGGGCAAGCAGGGGGACGCGCGGCTGGACGAAACCGTGCATGCCTTCGCGCAGGTGCATCCCGACCGGGTGAAGGTGCACGAACTGCGCGAGGCCGAAGCGCCGGACGCTGCGGCGCGCGCCGCGGTCGAGGACGGCTATGGCACCATCGTCGCGGCGGGTGGCGACGGCACCATTGGTGCGGTGGCCGATGCCCTGCACGGCACCGACGCCCGGCTGGGCATCCTGCCCATGGGCACGTTCAACTTCTTCGCGCGCGGGCTCGGCATCCCGCTCGACATCGAGCAGGCGCTGGCGCTGCTGCTCGAAGGCCGGGCGCGACCGGTCATGGTGGCCGAGGTCAACGGCAAGCTGTTCCTGAACAACGCCAGCCTCGGCGTCTACCCGGCGATCCTGGAGATGCGCGAAGACGTCTATCGCCGCTGGGGCCGGTCGCAGATCGCGGCCTACTGGTCGGTGCTGCTGACGCTGGTGGGCTTCCGCCGGGCGCGCACGGTGCGGGTGGTCGTCGATGGCAAGCGGCGGCGCCGGAAGACGCCGCTGATCTTCGTCGCCCACTCGGCCTATCAGCTTGAAGAGTTCGGGCTGGACGGGGCCGACTACATCCGCAACGGGGCGTTCGCCGTGTTCCTCGCCCCCGATGTCGGGCGCTGGGGGCTGCTGAAATACGCGATCCTGCTGATGGGGCGAAGCATGACGCAGAACCGCGACTTCGAACTGCTGCACGGCCACGAGGTCGATGTCGAGGGGCAGGGTCGCTGGCTCGTCGCCCGCGACGGCGAGCGCGAGAAGATGCGCGCGCCGATCCGCTTCCGCCAGCGCCGCGACGCGTTGCAGGTGATCACGCCCGACGCGCGGGAGGGCGCGGGATGAGCCGGCTTCTTCACCTCTCCGACCTGCATTTCGGGCGCACGCGCATGGACCTCGTGGCGCCGCTGCTCAAGCGAATCGAGGAGCTGGCCCCGGACCTCGTCGTGGTCTCGGGCGACCTGACCCAGCGCGCGCGCCGGCACCAGTTCCGCGAAGCGAAAAGCTTCATCGACCGCATCCGCGTGCCGGTGCTGACCGTGCCGGGCAACCACGACGTGCCGCTCGACGAGTTCTGGGTCAGGCTGCTGCGGCCCTTTTCGCGCTACCGCAAGATCGTGAACCGCGATCTCGAGCCCGGCTGGTCCGACGACGAGATGGAGGTCGTCGGCGTAAACACCGTGAACCCGCTGGCCTGGCAGAGCGGGCGCATCCACTCGCACACCGTCCGCCGGGTCTGCGACGCCTTCGATGCGCGGCCGCACAAGGTGCGCGTCGTGGCGCTGCACCACCCGCTGGAGCACGCGCCGGGCGTGGACAAGAAGCTCATGCGCGGGGCGACTAAGGCCGCCGGCGCTATGGCCGAGTGCGGGGCCGACGTCGTGCTGTGCGGGCACCTGCATTCCTGGCGGGCCGGCCCGATGAAGGCCGAGGCGGGCGAGGCCGAGACGCTGCTGGTGCAGGCCGGCACCGGCCTGTCCACCCGGCTGCGGGGCGAGGAGAACGACTTCAACCTTCTCACGCTCGATCCCGATCACGTGAGGATAGACCGCTACGTCGCCGGCGCCACCCCGACATTCAAGCTGGCGTCCAGCCATGCCTTCGTCCGGCAGGGCCGCGGCTGGCGCGAGGAGGCCGCAGGCGACTGACTCCGGGGCCCCTTCCGCTTTGCAGGCGCCTGCTATAGAACCCCGCGCTTAAAGAGAACCAAGGAGACCCATATGGGCTATCGAGTCGCCGTCGTCGGCGCCACGGGCAACGTGGGCCGTGAAATGCTGAACATCCTGGCCGAGCGCCACTTCCCGGTCGACGAGATCGCCGCGCTCGCCTCGCGCCGCAGCCTCGGGACCGAGGTCAGCTTCGGCGACAAGACGCTGAAGACCCAGGACCTGGCGCAGTTCGACTTCTCGGGCTGGGACATGGCGCTGTTCGCGATCGGGTCGGACGCGACGAAGGAATACGCGCCCAAGGCCGCCAAGGCCGGCTGCGTGGTGATCGACAACTCGTCGCTCTACCGCTACGACCCCGACGTGCCGCTGGTGGTTCCGGAAGTGAACCCCGAGGCAGTCGAGGGCTACTCCAAGAAGAACATCATCGCCAATCCTAACTGCTCGACCGCGCAGATGGTTGTGGCGCTCAAGCCGCTGCACGACCGCGCGAAGATCAAGCGCGTCGTCGTCTCGACCTACCAGTCCGTCTCGGGCTCGGGCAAAGAGGCCATCGACGAGCTCTGGGACCAGACCAAGGGCATGTACGTGCCGGGCCAGGAAGTCGCGCCCAAGGTCTATCCCAAGCAGATCGCGTTCAACGTGATCCCGCATATCGACGTCTTCCTCGACGACGGTTCGACCAAGGAAGAGTGGAAGATGGTCGCCGAGACGAAGAAGATCGTCGACCCGAACATCAAGCTGACCGCGACCTGCGTGCGCGTGCCGGTCTTCGTCGGCCACTCGGAGGCGATCAACATCGAGTTCGAGGAATTCCTGGACGAGGACGAGGCCCGCGACATCCTGCGCGAGGCGCCGGGAATCATGGTCGTCGACAAGCGCGAGGACGGCGGCTACGTCACGCCGGTCGAGTGCGTGGGCGACTTCGCGACCTTCATCAGCCGCATTCGCCAGGATCCCACCATCGAGAACGGCATCAACCTGTGGTGCGTCAGCGACAACCTGCGCAAGGGCGCGGCGCTGAACGCGGTGCAGATCGCAGAGGTGCTGGGCCAGCGGGTGCTCAAGAAGGGCTGAACCGGGCCGTTGCGCCGGGGTTTCGGCCCCGGCGCAGGCCGCGACCGGCGGACCGGGGCTCCGCCCCGGACCCCGGGATATTTCAAGACCGAAGATGGGGCGGGTGCGC
Source organism: Tranquillimonas alkanivorans (assembly GCF_900115595.1). GTDB lineage: Bacteria > Pseudomonadota > Alphaproteobacteria > Rhodobacterales > Rhodobacteraceae > Tranquillimonas > Tranquillimonas alkanivorans. The sequence continues at coordinate 386,101 of NZ_FOXA01000001.1, read as the reverse complement.
GCCCCGGGGGACGGCATGGACGACGTCTATGACCCGCCGCAGGAGCCGCTGGCGGTGGTGCACGAGGATCACGAGATCCTCGTGGTCGACAAGCCCTCGGGCCTTCTGTCCGTGCCGGGCAAGGGCGAACACCTGTCCGATTGCCTGCTGAGCCGGGTGCAGGCGGCCTTTCCGCAGGCGCTGCTGGTGCACCGGCTGGACCGGGACACGTCGGGCGTGATGATCTTCGCGCTGACGCCCTCGGCCCAGCGGCACCTAGGGCTCCAGTTCGAGAAGCGGCAGGCGAAGAAGACCTATGTCGCCCGCGTCCGGGGCGAGGTGGCCGAAAGCAGCGGGACGATCGACCTGCCGCTGATCGTGGATTGGCCGAACCGCCCGCGGCAGATGGTCGATCACGAGAATGGCAAGCCGGCGCAGACCGACTGGAAGGTGCTGAAGCGCGGTGGCGGCGAAAGCCGGGTGCGGCTGTTTCCCAGGACCGGCCGGTCGCACCAGCTGCGGGTGCACATGAAGGAACTCGGCCACCCGATCCTGGGCGACCCGTTCTATGCCGAGGGCGCGGCGCGCGATTTTCCCCGCCTGATGCTGCACTCCGAGGAGCTGCGCCTGCGCCACCCCGATGGCGGCGCCGGGGTGCGGTTCCGCGCGAAGGCGCCGTTCTAGCGCTTGCGAAGCTGCCGGTCGGTGAGGTTCTCGCGCCCGGCGACGATGGGGCGGACGGTGTCCGCGAGCGCCGGTTCACGCGCCAGCAGCGTTTCCAGTTCGTCGATGCGGTTCATCGCGACCAGGTCCAGCACGTCCTGCCGCACCTCGCCCTCCGTGCGCGGCAGGGCGGGGACGGGCTGGACATGTTCGACCCGGTCGGCCGGCACCAGCCGGCGCAGGGCGTCGCGGTCGAGCGGGGTTTCGACGAAGGCATAAAGGCCGACGCCATGACCCGATTGCGGAAAGGTCGAAAGCGCCGCGCCGGTGACCTGCGGGTGGGCAAGCAGGGTGTCGCGGATCTTCGGCCCTTCCTGCGAAAGGCGCAGGCCCGCGCCCTCGGCGTCGGACCAGTTCATCAGGCGGCGGGTGACGAAGTTGTAGACCGGTTTCACCGTCGCGCGCCACGCCCGCGACGGCAGCGACCGGCGCCCGGCGATGCGGCGTTCGGTCGGGGTCATCAGTTGCGGCGCGAACTTCCGCTTCATCTTTATGAGGTGGCGCAGGTCCTCGTATGCGGACAGCCGAAACCACCGGCCCTTGCGCGCGTGGGTGCGGGCGAGCTGGAAGTCGATGACGGCGGCGCGGCCGTCGGGCGTCATCAGCCAGTTCTGCGGCTTGGCCAGGTCGTTGTGGGTCACGCCCCTCCGCCGCATCTCGCGCAAAAGCCGGCGGGCATCGGCGTACCACGCCGGGTCGCGCGGTTTCGCCAGTTGCAGCGGCGTGCCCTCGGCCCAGTCGCGCAAGATGCCTGTGCGGTCGGCGCGGTGCAGCGTCGGCGTGCCCGCGATCCCCTGCACCGCGCGCAGGCCCCGTACCTCGCGCCGGGCCAGCAGGCGCGCCACGGGCCGCGTGGCCCAAGGCAGCGCGTCGAGCTTGCGCAGGGCGAGCTTGTGCGCCGGGTCCTCGGCGGCATGGCCCGAAACGGTCTCGGAGAAGACGTCGCGCTTGAGCACGGTGTCGGGAACGAAGGTGATGTCGGGCGCGGTCATGGGGCGAGGATTACGCCTCGCCGGCAGGCGCGGCAAGGCGCTGCCGGCGGAGCGAATGGCCGGGCCTACTCGGACAGGAACGCCTGCGCGGCTTCGAGTTCCGAGCGGGCGACCTCGTGCCCGCCGTCGTGCCAGTGGGTGGTGACGGCCGCGCCGTGGGCGGCGTAGTAGGCGCTCAGCGTCTCGGTCAGGTCGGGCGGGCAGATCGGATCGCGCCGTCCGGCGGTGATCAGGACGCGGTGCCCGGCCAGCAGCGGCTGCGGGTCCGGGTCGAACGGGATCAGCGGGTGCATCAGCACCAGGTCGTCCACCAGGTCAGCGTGGCGGAACGACAGCGAGGCGAGGATGTTCGCCCCGTTCGAATATCCCAGCCCGATGACGCGGCTTGGGCTGGTGCGCAGCTTCTCGGCGAAGATGAACTGCGCCATGGTGTCGGTGCGGCGCGACAGGTCCTCCATGTCGTAGACGCCTTCGCCGGTGCGGCGGAAGAAGCGGGCGTGCCCGCCTTCGTCCACGTCGCCGCGGGGCGACACCACGTGGGCGCCCGGCACCAGTTCGGAGCCGAGGCCGTGGAACTGGTACTCGTCCCCGCCCGTGCCGTGGAAGGTCAGGACGAGCGGCGCGCCGGACTCGGCCTCGGTGCGGTTGGCGAAATAGCTCATGTCAGTCCTCGATCGGTTGCAGGTGCTGCTCGAGCCGGGCGCGCAGGTGCTCGTGCTGCGTCGGCAGCCTGAGCGACTGGCCCAGATGCGCGCGGTCCTCGTCGCTGTCGAAGCCCGGCTCGTTGGTGGCGACCTCGAACAGGACGCCGCCGGGGGTGCGGAAGTAGATGGCCCAGAAATAGTCGCGGTCGATGACCGGCGTGATGCGGTGGCCCGCTTCGGTCAGGGCCTTTTGCACCTCGAGCTGGGCGGCGCGGTCGTCGACGGCGAAGGCGATGTGGTGCACCGAGCCCGCGCCCTGCCGGGCCGGGGCCGCTTCGGGTGCGTGTTCCAGGTCGATGGCGTCGGCTGGGTTGCCGCCGGCCACGGTGAAGCGGGTGAGCGCGCCGTCGGTGGCCCGCTTTTCATAGCCCATGAAGGCCAGAAGCTCTTCGGTCGCGGCAGTCTTCTTCAGGCGCAGGCGGGCGGAATGGAAGCCGCGGATTGCCATGTCCGAACCCACGCCGCCACCGGTCCAAGGCGTGCGGGGATCGTCCGCCTCGACCAGTTCGAAGCCGTCTCCGTCGGGGCCGGAGAAGGCCAGCGCGGTGTCGCCGAAGAGCTGTGAGCGCGCGATTCCCTCGACCCCGGCCGAGGCCAGGCGGTCTGCCCAGGCCTCTGCAGTGCCCTTCGGGATCGAGAAGCGGGTGACGTCGACCTCGCCCGCGCCGCGGGTGCCGCGGGCGGCGTTCGGGAAGGGGAAATACGTCATCACGGTGCCGGGCGTGCCGACCTCGTCCCCGTAATACAGGTGGTAGACGTCGGGCGCGTCGAAGTTGACCGTTTTCTTGACCCGGCGCAGGCCGAGCACCTTGGTGAAGAAGGCGTTGTTTTCTTGCGCGTCCGAGGCGAGGGACGTGACGTGGTGGATGCCCCTGATCTGGGTCAGCATGGCGAGTCTCCCTGAGCTGGCGTTGCCCGTGAAGGTAGGGCGTGCGCTCATGCGGGGAAACTCGGCGGCGGCGCACCGGTTTCCTGCATCGGCGCACAGGGACGACATCTTCGCCGGCTCGGCGTCGGCCCGAACGGCGGAGGGACGGCGCGGCCCAAGGCAGGATGGACGTTTCACGTGGAGCGCGGGCGCGGCGGTCCGCGTTCCGATCTGCGCACCGGGCCTGTCACCTAGCCGCGCGAGACCTTATGTTCACGCCAAGTCACATCGAAAGGAGGTCCTCATGGCGCTTCGCATCAACGACACCGTTCCCGACTTCACCGCCCAGACCAGCCAGGGCGAGATTCGCTTCCACGACTGGATCGGCGACAGCTGGGCGATCCTGTTCAGCCACCCCAAGGACTTCACCCCGGTCTGCACGACCGAGTTCGGCGCGGTGGCGCAGCTGGCCGACGAGTGGACCAAACGCAACACCAAGGTCATCGGCGTGTCGGTCGATCCGGTCGAGGATCACACCCGCTGGATCGAGGACATCCAGACCGCCGGCTCGTGCAATGTCGGCTTCCCGATCATCGCGGACGAGGGGCTGGAGGTGTCCAAGGCCTTCGACATGCTGCCGGCCGAGGCGTACCTGCCGGACGGCCGCACCCCGGCCGACAGCCAGACCGTGCGCTCGGTCTTCATCATCGGGCCGGACAAGAAGCTGAAGCTGTCGATGACCTATCCGATGACGGTGGGCCGCAACTTCGCCGAGATTGTACGCGCGCTCGACGCGCTTCAGACGAGCTCGGGGCAGGGCGTGGCGACGCCGGCCGACTGGCAGGTGGGCCAGGACGTGATCATTCCGACCTCGGTCAGCGACGAGGAGGCGCGCGCCAAGTACGGCGAGTTCACCACCGTGCTGCCGTACCTGCGCAAGACCAAGCTGCCGGCCTGACCGGGACACCGGTCGCGGCTTCGCGCCAGCGGTGACGTCCGGGGGCTGTCTGCCCCCGGACCCCCGAGGATATTTTCCGGACCGAAGATGAAGCGGGATTCTTCGGGTCCAGGCGTGGGCCTCCCGATGGTCCGGGCGGCTTCAGTGCACGACGATCCGCGTGCCGACGGGCACCTGGGCATAGAGATGCTCGATGTGCTGGTTGACAAGCCGGACGCAGCCCGAGGAGAAGGACTGGCCGATCGTCCAGGGCTGCGGCGTGCCGTGCACGCGGTAGAAGGTGTCGCGGCCGCCCTGGTACATGTAGAGCGCGCGCGAGCCCAGCGGGTTCATTGGGTGGCCGCCCGGCAGGCCATCGCGGTATTTGCCGTAGATGTGCGGCTCGAGCCGGATCATGTTCCGGGTCGGGCGCCACGACGGCCATTCGGCCTTGCGGGCGATGGTGGCGACGCCCTTGAAGTTACGCCCCGCCGCGCCGAGCGCGATGCCGTAGCGGATGGCGCGACCGTTGCCCAGGGTCCAGTAGAGAAAGTGATCTTCGGGCGTCACGTGAAGCTCGCCTGCCGGAAGGGCGGGGTTCACGTCGACCTCTTTCGGGAAGAACCTGCGCGGCAGGCGGACGAAGCGGCCCGGCGGGCGGTCCGCGGTCGAAAGGGCGGCGGTGGCGGGGGACGCCAGAACGGCGGCGGCCGCCCCGCCGGCGGCGAGGAAGGTCCTGCGGGTCGTCATGCTCGAATGCCTCGTGCTTTTTCGTTGTTCTACGCCGAACGCGCCGTCCGGTGAAGGCCCGTCGAGGTCGGAAGGCCGCTGCGCGGCGCCTTGTCCGGGCCGGTCAGCCGGCGTCGATCCAGCCGTCCCACCACGCGCCCCAGCGCTTGGCGAGGCACTTGGGCCTTTCGGCCAGCAGGCGCGCACCGAGGGCGAAGGCGTCGGACTCAAGGCGCTCCATCTCGGCTTTGGCGGCCTTGTCGAGGGCGTTGATCGTCCCCTTCGGCAGGGGAGCGCCGGGCAGGCGGGCGCGGAACTCCACCAGGTCGTGGTGGTCGCCCAGGAGCTCGGCGAGCCGGCCGGCGGCGTCGATGTGGGGGGCGGTCATCTCGGGCCAGAGGTTCTTGAGCAGTCGGGCGTGGTACCAGTGGTATTTCACGCGCTTGCGCCAGTCGTGCATGTCCACGGGCGTGCGGCTCTTTTCAGCCACTTCCATCGCGTCGCGGGCGCGTTTGTAGGTGCGCTTCAGGCCGTCCTCGATCGCGTCCCAGCCCTTGGCCTCGAGCGTCCACCTTTCGAGCCCGTCGCGCGTGGCCTTCAGCGCGTCGCGCAGGCCCGAGAGCCGGTCCTGCACGTCCGGGCGATCGGCCTGGGCCTGGCGTTCGAGCGTGAACTGGCGGCGGAGCGGCGCAGCGGCGCTGCGGTCGAAGCCGTCGGGCTGCGCCTCCATCAGCCGGTCGTAGCATTCGATCATCGCGGTGGCGTCGCGGAAGTCCGACACCAGCCGCGCGGCGTCGCGGAGATAGGCGTTTTCGGAGGAATAGACCGGCAGTGCGGGGCGGACGAGGCGGATCAGGCCGCGTACCTTCTTCACGCGCTTGCGGGCGTCGTGGACGGCCTCGTGCACGCCGTCCTCCTGCGTCTCGAGCGACTTGATCCCCTTGCCGAGCTGGTCGTGGGCGATGGCGCGGATGCCGTCCCCGAGCTTGGGGTGCGACGCCTTGAGGCTGTAGACCACGGTTTCCCCCTTTCCTGCGGGCGCCGGGCGATCCGATCGGCGGCGCGGTGCGTATCACGCGGCAGGGCAGACGAGGAGGTTTCCCATGCTGCGTATCCTGACGCTGTGTCTTTCGCTGATCCTGCCCGGCTGGGCGGCGACGGCGCAAGACGGCCCGGCGATCGAGGGCGTGATCTCGGACCAGATGGAGGCGTTCCGGGCGGACGACTTCGCGACCGCTTTCACCTTCGCCTCGCCGGGCATCCGGTCGATGTTCGGTACACCCGAGCGCTTCGGCGCGATGGTGACCAGCGGCTACCCGATGGTGCACCGTCCGGCGGAGGTGACGTTCCTGGATCTGCGCGAGGTTGGCGGGCGGTGGTGGCAGAAAGTGTTGATCCGCGACGGAAGCGGCACCTTCCACACGCTCGACTACCAGATGGTGCGGACGAAAAACGGCTGGCAGATCAACGGCGTACGTATCCTTCAGGCGGCGCAGGTCGGCGCGTGATCCGGCACCGTGCGGTGGTTTGAGAGGGCGTTCATTCCGCCTTGGTAAAACCTTTCCCGAACCGGGCGGCCGATCCGCCCGTTGAAACCGCGGCCGCCGCGACGGGGAGGGAACGAGATGAACAAGGTGATCACCGACGGCCTGGAGCTGATGCCGCCCGCCTTCGCCGGCGGGCTGGACGTCTGGTCGAGCGGGGACGGGACGCCCGGAACGGCGACCTATGACGGGGCGGCGAACGCGGCCTTCGTGCCGTCGGACCAGGATTTCGGCGGGGCCTTGGAGGTGTCGAAGACCGAGGACCTGCAAAGGCTGAGGTATACCGGGGAAACGCCGATCCTGCCGGGGTGCTATCTGCGGATCCGGGCGCGGGTGAAGGCCGTGTCGGGCAACCTGCCGTCGGTGCGCATCGCCAGCTGGGCGGGCGCGCCGGGCGGCGGGCACGTGGAGGGGCTGGTCGAGACTGGCCCCTCGGTCGCGCTGACCGAATACGGGACGGTCGTCGAGGTGTCGGCCATTGTGGGGGTCGGGGACCGCACCGGCGTCGACATGGCCTGGGGGCGCGCACCGGCCTATGGCCATTTCGGACTGGACCTGACCGGGCTGAACGGCGGCGTGGTGCGGATCGACGACATCGTGATCGAGGATATCACCAGCGCCTTCCTGCGCGACCTGATGGACTGGGTGGACGTTCGCGACTTCGGGGCGAAGGGCGACGGATCGACCGACGACAGCGCCGCCTTCCTGGCCGCCGACGCGGTGGCGGACGGGCGGTCGGTGCTGGTGTCGGAGGGGACGTTCCGGCTGGCCGATCACGTGACGCTCGAGGCGCCGGTGCGCTTCCAGGGGACGGTGACGATGCCGGCGGACAAGCGGCTGGTGCTGCGCGGCGGCTTCGACCTGCCGACCTATATCGACGCATTCGGGGACGAGGTGGCAGGATTCCGCAAGGCGTTCCAGGCGCTGCTGGCGAGTTCGGACCACGAGAGCCTGGACATGGGCGGGCGGCGCGTCGAGATCGACGGTCCCATCGACATGGCCGCCGCCGCGCCGGGGGAAGAGACGTTCGAGATCCGCCGCGTGATCCGCAACGGGCAGTTCAACGTGAAGGACGGCGCCGGCTGGGACGTGGGGCAGGTGACATCGACCGCCACCTACGCGACGAGCAATCCGCGGGTGCTGAGCGACGTGGCCAATGTCGCCAACATTGAGGTCGGATCGCTGGTGACCGGGCAGGGCGTGGGTCGCGAGGTGTATGTCCGAGACAAGAACGTGGGCGCAGGCAAGGTGACCCTGTCGCAGCCGCTTTACGGCGCGGCGTCGAGCCAGAGCTATACCTTCACGCGCTTTCGCTATGCGCTGGATTTCAGCGGCTTCGCCAAGCTGTCGAAGTTCACGCTGACCGACATCGAGTTCCAGCTCGACGGGCGGGCCTCGGGCATCCTGCTGGCGCCGGAGGGCGAAACGTTTCACGTGAAGGATTGCTTCGTCACCAAGCCGAAGGACCGCGGTATCACCTCGATCGGGCGGGGGTGCCAGGATCTGCAGATCGACCGGTGTCACTTCATCTCGGCGGAGCAGTCGCTGCCGGCGACCGAGCGCGACTCGGTCGGGTTCAACGTGAACGCCAACGACGCCAAGATCCGCGACAGCCGGTTCCAGCGGCTGGGCACCACCATGGTGCTGTTCGGCAACGGGCACCTGCTGGTGGGCAACCACTGGTTCCAGGGCGACAACGTGCCCAACGGGCCGCGCACGGCGGGGATCGTGCTGACCGAGACCAACGTGAAGACGGTGATCACGGGCAATTACCTCGACAACTCGTTCCTCGAGTGGACGAACGAACATGACCCGGCGCCGGCCTTCGGCAACGAGTATTCGTTCGGGGGGCTGTCGCTGACCGGGAACATCTTCACCGCCAACGACGTGGCGCCGTGGTTCTCGTGGCTGGTGATCAAGCCGTTCGGGCCGGGGCACTTCGTGCAGGGGCTGAACGTGACCGGCAACACGTTCAAGGCGCTGAACGGCGCGGTCGAGCGGGTCGAGCGGGTGGACGATTCCATCGCCGGCCTCGACTTCGCGCGCACGCGGCTGGTGACCTTCGCGGGCAACAGCTTCAACGCCGTGGACCAGGAGACGGTGAACCCCGCGACGGTGGAGTTCGATCAGCCGGACGCGGCGCGGGCGTGGACGCTGGATGCCTCGGGTTATCTGCCGTTCGGCGGCTGGTCGCGGACCGTCAGCGCGGTGGTTCCCGAGGGGGAGCTGACGGATGGCGCGGGAGAGGCGGTGTTCGACATGCCCTCGGTCACGCCGAACCACGGGGCCGGGAGCAACCTGGTCAAGCTGGGCTGGCGCGTGCCGACGAAGGGGCGCGTTCAGGTGACGGTCCGGGCCGACAAGCCGGTTTAGAGGCCGAGATCCGCGGGCGTCAGGCGGTAGGCCTTGCCGAAGCCGGCGTTGAGGAAAGCGGCGGCGACGTCGAAGCGGACGAAGCGGAAGTCGGCGAAATCCACGTAGAGCTGCGCCTTGGGATGCTGGGCGAGGTACGTGATGCGGAGGTCCGGGTGATCCGGGCCGTCGCGATCCACGAAGCGGGCGGTGGCCTGCAACGTCAGGCGAGGGTGGGTGAGCGGGTCGCCCCGCTCGCCCGGTTCGCCGAGCAGGAGCGAGGCGCGCGGATCGGCGCGCAGGGCGGCGGTGTGGCCCGAGAGGTCCGAGATCAGCGTCAGCGGGACGCCGTCGGGGGGACGCGCGAAGGCGATGCGGGTGACGGACGGCGCGCCGGAGGCGTCGAGGGTGCCGAGCGCAGCGTGGCGGGACGTGCTCGCCAGCTTGAGGGCCAGCGCGCGGGCGTCGTCGTCTGCGGGGCGGACGGGATCGGTGTTCATCGGGGTGCAGGATAGGCGGGCTGGGCAGCGGCGTCATCCCTCAGAACTCCAGCCAGGTTCCGGCCGACAGGGCGGCGGTGCCGCCTTCGGGCCGCCAGAGCGCGCCGGCGCGAACTTTCAGCCGCGTGTTGACCGGATGGACGTAGGATGGCGCGAGGGTCCAGAGCGTGCCGTCGGGGCCGTCGTGGCCGCGCAGCTGGAGGATGGCGTGGGCGCCGCCGTCGAGGGTGAGGCCGAGGGTCGTGTCGGCCCCGTGCTCGGGCGGCGAAAGGGCGTTCCAGTCTCGGCGCAGGGCGAGTTCGGCCCAGCCGGGGCCGGCGGGCGTGTCGAACCCGCGTCCGACGGCGACGCCGACGCGGGTGAAGCTTTCGGTCCAGATGCCATCCTGCCGCCGCAGGCCGCTGCCGAGGGTGACGCTTGCGGCGAAGGGGCTGGGAGCGGGAAGCGCGCGGCGGGTGAAGGCGAGGGCCTCGGTCTCGCCCGCCGTTCGGCCGTACTTCAGCCCGAGCGTCCATCCTCGGGGAAAGCCCCGTTCGCCGTAGAACTCGGCGTGCAAGGTGTCGTCCGTCCACCGTTCCCAGGACAGGGCGGCGAAGATCTCGCCCGCCGGGCGCGGCCATGCCTCGGCCCACGAGACGGCGGGGCAGAGGGCGAGAAGGAGGACGAGAACGGCGCGCATTAAACTCTCCGGTCAGGTGCGGAGACTTTTCGGCAGATTGTCCTAATCCGCGGTTAAGCCGATCGCGACCGCGCCGACGTCCGTGCTAGGCTGCCGCTGAAGGAGGACCGCTTATGCCCAACATTTCCGCCGATGCCGCGCACCAGACGGTCATCACGACGTTCGACGTCAATCCGGGCACCTGCCAGGACCTGCTGGACGAATTGAAGAGCGCCTATGACGATTTCATCTCGCGACAGCCGGGGTTTCTGGGTGCGGGGCTGCACGTGAACGACGCGCAGACGCGGATCGCCAACTACTCGCAGTGGCGACGGCGCGAGGATTTCCTGGCGATGCTGCGCTCGGACGAGATGCGGCGGCGCAACCGGCGCTTCACCGACCTGTGCCGCAGCTTCGAGCCGGTGATGTACGACGTCGCGGCGGTCTACGAAGGCTGACCTTGCGGCAACTTTTTGCCGATGCCGCGCGACGTTACGCGCAGAACGGACGGGCTGGTGTAAGCTCGTTCGGGCGCCGGGTGCATGGCGCGGGAGCGAGGGGCAAGAGATGAACAGGTCGAATACGCTCATCATCATCGTCGCGGTGGTCGTCGTGGTAATCCTCGGCTGGTGGTGGCTGGCCGCCGGGGACGACACCGTGGTCGGGGAGCCCGAGGTGGTGGAAGAGCCCGCCGACGTCGATGTGGTGGAAGAGCCCGCGGACGTCGAGGTCGTGGAGTAGCTTTCGCCGCGACGCGTCGGCATGCTAGCCTCTCCGCCGGAACCGACGGAGGGACGCATGGAAGGTTTTCTCGACGCGCTGGGCACGGTGGCGCTGATCCTGCTGGTGCTGGTGGGCCTTCTGGCCGGCTGGATCGCGAGCGTGATCGCCGGGGGCCACCGGGTGCGCTACATGGCGCTGGGCGTGGCGGGGGCGGTCGTGCTGCCGTTCCTGCTGGCGGCGCTGGGATTGGGAATACTCGCGGCCGGAGGGCTGCTGGCGATCCTGGCGGTCGCGCTGATCGGGGCGGTGATCGTGCTGGTGGTGGCCAAGGCGGTGTTCGACTGAGCCGCGTTGCGGCGGGCAAGGCTTCGGGAAATCAGGAACTTCTTCCGCCCTCGGGCGTCGAGTCGGCGAAGTCCGAGACGCACGGAGGGGCACAATGAACCGCGGATACATCGGCATCATCATCCTCGCCGCGATCGTGATCCTGATCGCCGGCTGGTATTTCTGGGATACCGAGGAAGAGGTCGTCGGCTCGGGCGAAGAGGTCGAAGTCGTGGAATGACCGGGGGCCGGGGCGTCGCGGATCAGGTTTCACGCGTGGAGCCGTAGCCGTCCCTCGGCCTGTAATCCCCGCGAAAGCGGGGATCTCATGCCGCCCGTGCGAGCCGTCGGGAGGTACCCGCTTTCGCGGGTATGACAGCGGGCGGCTGGTGGAGCGGCGCGCCCGCCACCGGAATGCGCGGCACAGCCGCGCATCGCGCGCGACCCGCCCCCAGGGCGGGCGCGAGGGGCGTTGCCGAGCGTCGCAGGGGCAATTCCAGGGGTAAGCCGGCAAGTGTTCAGGGCCCGTCACGTCACCCCTTCTTCCGCCTCTTAACATTTCCCCCGCGCTGCCCCGGCCGCCCCGCCGTGGACCGGCCCGAGGCCGCCACGGCTGCTTCGGAGGCCTTCTCGACCGCCTGCTGGCGGGCGAGCGGGTCGTCGTGGACGGCGAGGTCTACGGCTTCGAGGCGCTTGATCTCGTCGCGCAGGCGGGCCGCTTCCTCGAACTCCAGGTTCTCGGCCGCCTTGCGCATGTCGGTGCGCAGGCCGTCGAGCACCGCTTGCAGGTTCGCGCCGGCCATGGGCTTGTCGATCTTGGCCGTCACCCGGCTCATGTCGGTATCGGCGGGGTAGAGGCCGGCGAGCACGTCCTCGACGTTCTTCTTGATCGTCGCGGGGGTTATGCCGTGTTCCTCGTTATAGGCGATCTGCTTCTCGCGCCGGCGCTCGGTCTCGCGCAGGGCGCGCTCCATCGAGCCGGTGATGCGGTCGGCGTACATGATGACGCGACCTTCCGAGTTCCGGGCGGCGCGGCCGATGGTCTGGATCAGCGAGGTCTCGGAGCGCAGGAAGCCCTCCTTGTCGGCGTCGAGGATCGCGACCAGCCCGCATTCCGGGATGTCGAGGCCTTCGCGCAGCAGGTTGATACCCACCAGCACGTCGAAGGCGCCCAGGCGCAGGTCGCGCAGGATCTCGATCCGCTCGATCGTATCGATGTCGGAGTGCATGTAGCGCACGCGGATGCCCTGTTCGTGCAGGTATTCCGTCAGGTCCTCGGCCATGCGCTTGGTGAGCACGGTGCAGAGTGTGCGGTAGCCGGCGGCCGAAACCTTGCGGATCTCGTCGAGGAGGTCGTCGACCTGCATCTCGACCGGCCGGATCTCGACCTGCGGGTCCAGAAGGCCGGTGGGGCGGATGACCTGCTCGGTGAAGACGCCGCCGGTCTGCTCAAGCTCCCACGCCGCCGGGGTGGCCGACACGAAGACGGATTGCGGGCGCATGGCGTCCCATTCCTCGAACTTCAGCGGGCGGTTGTCCATGCAGGAGGGCAGGCGGAAGCCGTGCTCGGCCAGCGTGAACTTGCGGCGGTAGTCGCCCCGGTACATGCCGCCGATCTGCGGCACGCTGACGTGGCTTTCGTCGGCGAAGACGATGGCGTTGTCGGGGATGAACTCGAACAGCGTCGGGGGCGGCTCGCCCGGCGCGCGGCCGGTGAGGTAGCGGGAGTAGTTCTCGATCCCGTTGCAGACGCCCGTGGCCTCAAGCATCTCGATATCGAAGTTGGTGCGCTGCTCGAGCCGCTGGGCCTCCAGCAGCTTGCCCTCGGCCACCAGCTGGTCGAGCCGCTGGCGCAGCTCTTTCTTGATCTGCTGGATCGCCTGGTTGAGCGTCGGGCGCGGCGTGACGTAGTGCGAGTTCGCGTAGATGCGGATCTTGTCGAAGCTGCCGGTCTTCTCGCCGGTGAGCGGATCGAACTCGGTGATCGCTTCCAGTTCGTCCCCGAAGAAGGAAAACCGCCAGGCGCGGTCCTCGAGGTGGGCGGGGAAGACTTCGAGCACGTCGCCGCGCACCCGGAAGCTGCCGCGCTGGAACGCCTGGTCGTTGCGGCGATACTGCTGCGCCACGAGGTCGGCCATGATCTGGCGCTGCTCGTATTCGTGGCCCACGTGCAGATCGACCGTCATGGCGTTGTAGGTCTCGACCGAACCGATGCCGTAGATGCACGAGACCGAGGCGACGATGATCACGTCGTCGCGCTCCAGAAGCGCCCGGGTGGCCGAGTGGCGCATCCGGTCGATCTGCTCGTTGATCTGGCTCTCCTTCTCGATATACGTGTCCGACCGCGGGACGTAGGCTTCGGGCTGGTAGTAGTCGTAGTAGCTGACGAAGTACTCGACCGAGTTGTCCGGGAAGAACTGCTTGAACTCGCCGTAAAGCTGCGCTGCCAGCGTCTTGTTGGGGGCGAGGATGATGGCGGGGCGCTGCGTCTCCTCGATCACCTTGGCCATGGTGAAGGTCTTGCCCGTGCCGGTCGCGCCCAGAAGCACCTGGTCGCGTTCGCCGTCGCGCACCCCTGTGCTCAGCTCGGCGATGGCCGTGGGCTGGTCGCCGGCGGGGGCATATTCGGTCTTCATCACGAAGCGCTTGCCGCCCTCGAGCTTGGGCTTGGTCAGCACGTCGGGGCGGTGCATCGGCATGTCGGTGGTGTTGTGCGGCATCCATCGTCTCCGGAAGGTGCCCCTAACATGGACATGTGCGCGGCCGGGACAAGGCGGCGCGGCGTGTGTAGGGCGATGCACAACCTTAGGTATAAAAATGATTGACCGGATCGCGCGCGTTGGCTACGCCTCGGGGTGTCGAAGGCTCGCCGCCCGGTCAGCACCCAACCCCGACCGCTCACCGGCCGGTCGGCGGGTTCTTCGGTCCGATCCCCTTGCGTCGGGGGCGGAAATTCCCGATACAGCCGGGGACGTATTCCGGAGGACCGAGCGATGCCCGCGCGTATCTACAAGCCCTCGAGAACGGCCATGTCCTCGGGCACGGCCCGCACCAAGAAATGGGTCCTGGACTTCGCGCCCGACGAGCGGCGCGAACTTGACCCGCTGATGGGCTGGACCAGCTCGGGCGACACTCAGGCCCAGGTCCGCCTGACCTTCGACACGAAGGAAGAGGCGCTGGAATACGCCGAGGCGCACGGCATCGACGCCGTCGTGCTCAAGCCCAAGCAGCGCCGCGCCAACGTCCGCCCCCGCGGCTACGGCGAAAACTTCGCCACCGACCGCCGGGGCGCGTGGACGCACTGAGGCCGCGCCGCGGCCCGCGATCTGCGGGTTCGAGGAACCTGTCGACATTCTCCCGGTGATGGCGTTCTCTGCGCCCGACGAAAAAGATCCGCCCTGCGAGGGCGGCTACCGGAGGAAATGACCGATGATCGACACACAGCCCGGCCTGCTTGACGAGATCCGCGACCGCTTCGCGCATGTCGAGGACTGCCCCTTCCAAGGGGAGCGCGTGTTCTTTGAGAATGCGGGCGGGGCGCTGACGCTGAAGTCGGTGGTCGAGACCTCGGCGAAGTTCGCCGCCATTCCCGACAATCCGGGCCGCGACAACCCGGCGGGGCAGGCGGCGGTCGAACTCATCGCCCGCGCCAAGGACGACATGGCGACGTTCTTCAATGCGCCGGGTGGCCAGTTCATCGCGGGCGAAAGCGGTACCGAGCTGCTGTTCCGGCTGATAGGCGCGGCCTGCCTGGGCACTCCTGCGGACGGGCGGGTGCTGGGCTCGACGCTGGAACACCCCGCCACGCGCTCGGCCGCGAACCGGTATGCGCCGATCGGCGGCAAGGCGCACGTGCTGGTCGCGCATGACGACGCCACCGGCTCCGTCGACGCGGCGGCCTATCGTCCCGAGATCACGGCAGACACCCGCGTCGCCACCATCCTGCACACTTCGCCCGTCACCGGCATGGGCGTGGACGTGGCCGCGATCGCCGCCGCCATCCGCGAAGTGGCGCCGGAGTGCTACATCATCGTGGATGGTATCCAGCACGCCGCGCATGGCCGGCTGGACCTCGACGCGCTGGGTGTCGATGGCTACGTGATCTCTCCCTACAAGGTATTCTCGCGCCACGGGTACGGCATCGCGTGGCTGTCGGACCGGCTGGCCGCGCTGCCGCATGACGGGCTGATGAACGCCCCCGGCGCCCCGTGGGAGCTGGGCACCCGCGACGCGGGGGCCTATGCCGCCTTCTCGGACGTGGTGGCCTATTTCGACTGGCTGGGCGGGCGCGTCAGCGACCACGACGACCGGCGCGCGCGCATCGTCGCGGCGGGCGAGGCGATCCACGCGCAGGAGAAGGCGCTGACCGAGGCGATGCTGCACGGCGCGGGCAACCTGCCGGGGCTGGCAAGCTACGAGGGCGTCACCATCCTCGGCGGGGTCGAGAACCCGCGGCGCGAGGGGCTGGTGTCGTTCGCGCTGGCGGGCCGGGACGCGGGCGACATCGTCGCCGCGCTGAACAAGGCCGGGGTGCGGACCCATATACGCAAGGCGGACCATTACTCGGGCAACATCCTCGACCCGCTCGGGATGCAAAGCTGCGTTCGCGTGTCGATGTGCCACTACAACACCGAGGCCGAGGTCGTCCGCTTCCTCGCCGCGATGCGCGACATCGCCCGCGCGGCCTGAGGGCCCGCGTTCAGCCGGCGCGGGCCGATCCCGCGCCGGCGCGCCGGGCGATCCGGGCCTCGAGCCGCACCAGCGCGTCGTAGATCAGCACCGCGAACAGGCCCACGATCAGCCCCCCTTGAAGCACGAAGGCCGTGTTGTTGGTCAGCAGCCCGGCGATGATGACCTCGCCCAGCGTGCGCGCCGCGACGGTCGAGCCGATGGTTGCGGTTCCAAGGCCGATCACCACCGACAGCCGGACGCCCGCCAGGATAACCGGCGCGGCGAGCGGCAGCTCCACCTGCCAAAGCCGCTGGAACCGGCCCATCCCCATGCCCCGTGCGGCTTCAAGCGTGCGCGGGGGCAGGGTGGACAAAGCCGTCATCGCGTTCTCGAAGATCGGCAGAAGGCCGTAGAGGAACAGCGCCACCAGCGTCGGCCAGGCGCCGAAGCCCAGCATCGGGACGGCCAACGCCAGGACGGCGACGGGCGGAAAGGTCTGTCCCACGTTGGTGAGGGTGCGCGACAGCGGCCGGAACGCCGCACCCGCCGGGCGGGTGACGAGGATGGCCAGCGTCACGGCGACCAGCGCGGCGAGCGAGGACGCCGCCGCCACCAGCCCCAGGTGGCTGAGCGACAGCGACAGGAGCGACACGCGGTCATAAATCACCGGCCCGCGCTCGGGCGCGAAGGGCGCGAAGACGGGCGCGAATGCGTGTGGCCACAGCACCAGGGCCACGAGCAGCAGCGACAGCGCCGTGCGCAGGACGCCTCCTGCCGTCACGCCCGGTGCTCCACCCGCCCGCGGATCGCGTCGAGCGTGATGCGCCCGACCACCGCGCCGCCACGCTCCACCGGCACCGCGTCGCGCCCGGTCCACAGGCATGCGGACAGGGCGTCGCGCAGGCTCGCCCCCTCGGGCACGGGGTCGCCTCCGGCCGCGCCCGGCTCGACCAGCCCGCGCACGGGGATCAGCGACAGAAGCCGCATCGGCCGCTCGGCATCGCCCACCATCTCGGCGACGAAGGCGTTGGCGGGGCGGGCGACGATCTCTTCCGGCGGGCCGTGCTGCACCAGCCGGCCGCCGTCCATGACGCCGACGCGGTCGCCCAAGCGGATCGCTTCCTCCATGTCGTGGGTGACCAGCACGATGGTCGATCCGAGCTTTTGCTGGATCGCGCGCAGATCCTCCTGCGCGCGGCCCCGGATGATCGGGTCGAGCGCGCCAAAAGGTTCGTCCATCAGCAGAAGGTCGGGGCGCGAGGCCAGCGCGCGCGCCACGCCGACGCGCTGCTGCTGCCCGCCCGACAGCTCGGCCGGGTAGCGGTCGCGGAAGGCGGCGGGCTCCATCCCGAACAGCGTCAGAAGCTCGTCCACCCGCCGCGCGATCTTGTCCTTCGGCCAGCCCAGCAGACGCGGCACGGCGGCGATGTTGCGAGCGACGGTGTGGTGCGGGAACAGGCCGTGCCCCTGGATGGCATAGCCGATGCGGCGGCGCAGTAGGTGCGTGGGGATGTCGCGCGTGACCTCGCCGTTGATGCGCACCTCGCCCGAGCTCGGCTCGACCAGCCGGTTGATCATCCGCAGAAGCGTCGTCTTGCCTGACCCCGAGGTGCCGACGATCACGGTGATCGTGCCGGTCTCGACGGTCATGGAAACCTCGTCCACGACCGTCGTGTCGTCATAGACCTTGGTGATCCTGTCGATCTCGATCATGCGCTCTCTCGCTTCGGGGTGCGGCGGGCGAAGTCCACCAGGATGTCCATGAGGATGGCCGAGACCAGCGCCAGCACCACGGTCGGCAGCGCGCCCAGCAGGATCAGGTCGGTCGCGGTCTGGTTCAGCCCCTGGAACACGAAAGTGCCGAAACCGCCGCCGCCGATCAGGCCCGCGATGACGGCAAGGCCCACGTTCTGCACCAGCACGATGCGCAGCCCCGCCAGGATGACGGGCAGCGCCAGCGGCAGCTCGATGCTCCACAACCGCTGCCGGTCAGTCATGCCCATGCCGCGCGCCGCCTCGACCGCCGCGGGCGGCGCGGCGTCGAGCCCGGCCACGGTGTTGGCGACCACCGGCAGCAGCGAATAGAGCAGCAGCGCCAGGAACGCGGGCGCGAAGCCGATGCCGGCGATGCCGATCTCCTGCGCGCCGGGCACCGTCGCCGCGACCCAGGCCAGCACCGGGATCATGATGCCGAACATGGCGAGCGAGGGGATTGTTTGCAGGAAGCTCAGCACCGGGATGGCGAGCGACCGCAGCCGGGCCCGCCGGTGACAAAGGATGCCCAGCGGGAAGCCGATGGCCGCGGCGGCGGCGAGCGACCCGAGCGCCAGCGCGACGTGGCGTGCGGCGGCGGTGCGAAAGCCCGCGACCCGGCCGCGATACTCCTGCATGATCGACAGCTCCGACAGCGCCCCCGAGGCCAGCAGTGCCGCCAGCCCCACGAGGAACAGCGCCAGAAGCCCCAGCCTCAGTCGCGGGCCCGGCCGCAGCGCGGACAGGGCGTCGGCCATCAGCATCATGAAGACCAGCAGCAGGCACCAGAACCCGGCCGCCGGCGACACGCGCGCCAGATCGCCCGCGTCCACCAGCAACGCACCGGCCCCGCGCGACAGAAGCAGCACGAGGCCCGCGAGACCCAGAAGGCTGCCCCCCAGTCGCCACCACGGCCGCGCCGCCTGAAGCCCCAGCGCGACGCCCGCGACCATCGCCGCCAGGGCGATCGCGGTGGTCACGGGCCCGGCGACACCCCAGACCGGCACCGCGTCGCCCGCAACGATGCGGTTCGCGCGCAGGGTCGCGAAGGGCAGCGCCAGCGCCGCCAGTCCAAGGGCCGCGAAAAGAAGCCCCGGAGGCGACAGCCCCCGGAGCCGGCCCGCGACAGACGGCTGCGTCGAAATCAGTCCAGCACCCCGGTCTGCGTCAGGTAATCGCGCGCCACGGCCTCGGCCGGTTCGCCACCGACCTGGATGCGGCCGTTGAGCTTCTGAAGCGTCGCCATGTCGAGCCCGGAGAAGATCGGGTTCAGAACGTCGGGGATCGACGGGTACTCGTCCAGCACCTCGGCCCGCACGATCGGCGTCGGCTCATAGACCGGCTGCACGCCCGCGTCGTCCTCCATCACGACAAGGCCCGTGGCGCCCACGCCCCCATCGGTGCCATAGACCATCGCGGCGTTGACGCCCGACGTGCCGCGCGCGGCCGCCTGGATCGTCGCCGCCGTGTCGCCGCCCGACAGGATCACCGTCTGATCCTCGCCCAGGTCGAAGCCATAGGTTTCCTCCATCGCCGGAAGCACGGCGGGGGAGGACACGAACTCGGTCGAGGCCGCCAGCGTCACGTCGCCGCCGTTCGACACCCACTCGCCGAAATCGCTCATGGTGGTCAGGTCGTTTTCCTCGGCCACCGGGCCGGTCACGGCGATGGCCCAGGTGTTGTTGGCCGGGGCGGAGTCGAGCCACACCACGTCGTTCGCCTCGGCGTCCAGCTCACGCGCGCGTTCGAGCGCGGCGTCGGCGTTCTTCCAGACGTCGCTGTCGGCCTCGTTGAAGAAGAATGCGGCGTTGCCCGTGTACTCGGGATAGATGTCGATTTGCCCGGCCAGCAGAGCCTCGCGCACGACCTGCGTGCCGCCCAGTTGCAGCCGCCGCTCCACGGGAAGGCCCGCATCCTCGAGCGCGAGGGCGATCATGTTGCCCAGCAGCCCGCCCTCGGTGTCGATCTTGGACGATACGGTGATGTCGGCCTGCGCCGGGGCCGCGAGCCCGGCGGCGAGCCCCGCGGCGGCGAGAAGGGATGTCCGGATCATGGTGTCTCAGCTCCTGAAGAACGGTGTTTCGTCTAACCTAGACGCCTGTGCCTGCACGGCAATCCGGGATCCGGGGCCGCACGGACAGGCCGGATCACTCCGGCTCGCCGGTGTCCTCGCGCGTGATCACGCCGCACGCGATGCGCGGACCGCTGTCGCCGGCGGGCTGGGTCGTGTAGTCGTCGGACCCTGCATGGATGACGACCGCCGCGCCGTCTTCGTCGAACAGGTGGTCGCTCACGTCCAGGCGCGGGTTGAACATCTCGACGTTCACGATGCCCGCGTCGCCGGCCACCACGTTGGGCAGATCGCCCGGATGCGGCCCGCCCTCGACCATGATGCCGTGCTCGCGCCCGTCAGCCACGTGGCCCCCGGCGGACTCGAAGCCGGGGGGCTCGCATTCTCCGACCTCGTGGATATGAACGCCGTGCGTGCCCTCGGGGATGCCGTTGACGGCAAGCACCAGCGACGTCACGCCCGACGGCGTCTGTTGCACGTAGAGCGTGCCGATGAAGGTGCCGTCGCTGTCATGGATCTCGGCCTTCGCGGCCTCGAGCCCGAGCGTCACCTGTCCCCACGCGGCAGAGGCGCCGAGCGTGGCGGCGCAGGCGAGCGATGCGGTGGTGCGAAGCATCTGAATCTCCTTCCTGAAGGTCAGGAGGAGAACGGACGGCCCCCGTTGATGTTCCGCCCCGCGCCCTTGCCTTTCGCGCCGCGCCGCGCCAAACAGGACCGGTCCCGCCCGCGTGGCGCGGACACCGGCGTCCGCCCGCACCGGAGGCCCCGTAGCTCAACTGGATAGAGCAGGCGACTTCTAATCGCCAGGCTGAGGGTTCGAGTCCTTCCGGGGTCGCCAACCCGCTGTTCCGCCGCGACACCGGCGGGGTCGCGCAGGGCTCTGCCTTGTTGCGGCCGCTGCGGCGGTCTATGTGGCTTGGCATGATGCGCTTCGTTCCGTTCGTGAAAAAACAGCCCATGGTGGCCGTCCTGCGTATGCAGGGCATGATCGCTACCGGTGGGCCGGGGCGTCTGAACGACGCCACGCTCGCCCCCCTGATCGAGAAGGCCTTCCGCCGCGGCAAGCCCGCGGCCGTGGCGCTGCTGATCAACTCTCCGGGTGGCAGCCCGGCGCAGTCCTCTCTCATCTCGCGCCGCATCCGGCGGCTGGCCGAGGAGAAGCGGGTGCCCGTGCTGGCCTTCGTCGAGGACGTGGCGGCCTCGGGCGGCTACTACATCGCCTCGGCGGCCGACGAGATCTGGGCCGACGAGAACTCGATCCTGGGCTCGATCGGCGTGATCTCGGCCGGGTTCGGCTTCAACAAGTTCATCAATCGGTACGGGATCGAGCGGCGGGTCTATACCGCCGGCGAGTCCAAGAGCCTGCTGGACCCGTTCCAGCCCGAGAAGGCCGACGACGTGGCCCGGCTGGAGGAATTGCAGGAGCAGATCCACGCGGGCTTCATCCGCCACGTCCGCGACCGGCGCGGGGCACGGCTGGCCGCGCGCGACGACCTGTTCACCGGCGAGATCTGGGTGGGCGAGCAGGCCCGCGAGGTCGGGCTGATCGACGGCATCGGCCACCTCGTCCCAACAATGAAGGAACGCTTTGGAGACAAGGTGCGCTTCAGCGTCTACCAGCAGCGCCGCCCGCTTCTGGGCCGCTTCGGCATGGGGCTGCTGCACAGCGCGCTGGGCGAGATCGAGGATCGCGCCGGCTTCGCGCGGTACGGGCTGTGACGTGATGATCAAGATCGTCAGCCTGTTCCTGATCGCCATGCTGGTGCTGGCCATGTTCGGCCGTCTGCGCTTCCCCGGGCAGAAGAAGCTGACATCGATGAAATGCGACCGGTGCGGACGGTACCGCATCGGCAAGGGGCCCTGCGCCTGCGGCAAGAGCAAGACCTGACACATGACCGATTTCCTGCTGGCGGGCCTTGGCCTGGTTATCCTCCTTTTGGCCGGCGATTCGCTGGTGCGCGGCGCGGTGAACGTGTCGCTGCGCCTGGGCGTGCCGGCGCTGCTGGTCAGCCTGACGGTCGTGGCCTTCGGCACCTCGGCGCCCGAGCTTCTGATCGGCGTCAGCGCCGTGCTCGAGAATGCGCCGGGCATCGCCATGGGCAACGTCGTGGGCTCGAACACCGCGAACATCCTTCTGGTGCTGGGGATTCCCGCCATCGTCTCGGGGCTCAGGACGGATGAGTGCAACACGACCAAGAGCTACGTGGTCATGCTGTTGGCCTCGGTCCTGTTCATCGGTATCTGCTTTATGGGCCCGATCACCTGGGTGCACGGGCTGGTCCTTCTGGCGGCGCTGGCGCTGATCCTGGGCGACCAGACGCGCGAGGCGCTGGCCCACCGAAAGAACGGCAAGGCCGCCGCGGTCGAGGAGGAAGAGGTCGAGGGCGCCGACCCCGAGATGCGGTGGCCCAAGATCCTGATCTTCCTGGTGCTGGGCCTGATCGGCCTGCCGCTGGGCGCGGACCTGCTGGTGGACGCCTCGACCAGCATCGCGCAGCGCTTCGGCGTCAGCGACACGGTGATCGGCCTGACGCTGGTGGCCATCGGCACCTCGCTGCCCGAACTTGCCACGACCGTCATGGCCGCGCTGCGCAAGCAGGCCGACGTGGCGCTGGGCAACGTCATCGGGTCGAACATGTTCAACCTGCTGGCCATCATCGGCATCACCAGCCTGGTGGGCACGATCCCCGTGGGGCGCGAATTCCTGACGCTGGATTTGTGGGTGATGCTGGGCGCGTCGCTGCTGCTGGGACCCTTCGTGCTGCGGGGCTGGACCATGACGCGGACCTGGGGCGTGATCTTGACCGCGCTCTACGTCGCTTACCTTTGGCTGATCATCAGCTGACACGAGGACAGGCATGAAACAGAAGCGGGCACTGGTCACGGGCGCGGGCAAACGGCTCGGCCGGGCGATGGCGCTGTACCTGGGCGACCGCGGCTTCGACGTCGCGGTGCACTACAACGGATCGGACGACGCCGCCGAGGAGGTGGCCGAGACCATCCGCGGCATGGGCCGCACCGCGCAGGCGCTACAGGCGGACCTGCTGGACGAGGACGCGGTGCAGGGCCTTCTGCCCCGCGCGGCCGAGGCGCTGGGCGGGCCGGTGACGCTGCTGGTCAACAACGCTTCAATCTTCGACTGGGACGATATCCGCAGCGCCACCCGCGACAGCTGGGACCGGCACATGGAAAGCAATCTGCGCGCGCCCTTCGTGCTGATCCAGACGCTTGCCGCGCAGGCCCCCGAGGCCGAGACCGACGAGGCCGGAGAGCCGCTGGCCAGCGCGCTGGCCATCAACATGATCGACCAGCGGGTGCGCAAGCTGACGCCCGGCTTCATGACCTACACGCTTGCCAAGGCGGGACTGTGGACGTTGACGCGGACGGCGGCTCAGGCGCTGGCCCCGCAGGTGCGCGTGAACGCCATCGGCCCCGGCCCGACGCTGCAGGGTGCGCGGCAGAGCGATCAGCACTTCGCCGCGCAGCGCGCCGCCACCGTTCTGGGCCGCGGATCGAACCCCGCCGACATCACCGGCGCGCTAGGTTACTTCATCGACGCGCCCGGCGTCACGGGGCAGCTTTTGTGCACCGATGGCGGGCAGCACCTGGGATGGAAGACACCCGACGTGCAGGGGCCGGAATAAACGATCGTCGCGCCCCTGCGGAAAGTTTTGCACCGTTGCGCGGAGACGGGCCGCGCGGCGGTGCAGACCTCCGGAAATTCGCATTTTGTCCGGGTGATTGAAAAAATGTTCAGAAATAACAGATGCTTAAGTAATTGCCTAAAAAGTAGGCAGACCGGTGAGCCGCTGCTGAATCAAGGAAAAATCGCAGATACCAAAACTTTGTCCGCAAAGTTATCCCTAGAAACGGTGGACATGTTTCCCCTTGCCGCAGACCCCGTATGATTGCAGCCCCCCGAGAATCGTGAAGGAATCATGAAGGCCAGCGGATGAGCAGCACCGACACCGACAGGCCCATCGGCCACGCCTGCATCCAGTCGTATCTGAGAACGCTCGACAGCTCGCCGGGCGTCTACCGGATGCTCGATGCCATGGGCGCGGTGCTCTATGTCGGCAAGGCGCGGAACCTGAAGAACCGGGTGTCGAACTATGCCCGTCCGGCCGGGCACAGCCCGCGCATCGCGCGGATGATCTCGGAAACCGCGTCGATGATGTTCCTCACGACGAAAACCGAGACCGAGGCGCTGCTGCTCGAGCAGAACCTCATCAAGCAGCTCAAGCCGCGCTACAACGTGCTGCTGCGCGACGACAAGTCGTTCCCGAACATCCACGTCACCACTGACCACGCCTTCCCGCAGATCAAGAAGCACCGCGGCGCGAAGAAGGAGAAGGGCGCGTATTACGGCCCGTTCGCCAGCGCCGGGGCGGTGAACCGCACGCTGAACCAGCTGCAAAAGGTGTTCCTGCTGCGCAACTGCTCGGATTCGGTGTTCGAAAGCCGTACGCGCCCCTGTCTGCTGTACCAGATCAAGCGCTGCTCGGCTCCCTGCGTCGGTTACATCTCGGACGCCGACTACGGCGCGCTGGTCTCCGACGCCGAACGTTTCCTGCAGGGCAAGAGCACCCGCGTGCAAGGCCAGCTTGCGAAAGAGATGGAAGAGGCGAGCGAGGCGATGGAGTTCGAGCGCGCCGCCGCGCTGCGCGACCGTATCCGCGCGCTGACGCAGGTGCAGTCGTCGCAGGGCATCAACCCGCAGGGCGTGGCCGAGGCCGACGTCATCGCGCTCCACATGGAGGGCGGGCAGGCCTGCGTTCAGGTATTCTTCATCCGCGCGAACCAGAACTGGGGCAACCGCGACTACTATCCCAAGACCGGCTCGGGCGCGGACGCGGCCGAGGTCATGCAGGGCTTCCTCGGCCAGTTCTACGACGACAAGGAGCCGCCGCGCATGGTGCTCCTGTCCGACGACATCCCCGACGCCGACCTCATGGCCGACGCGCTGTCACAGAAGGCGGGGCGGAAGGTCGAGATCGCGGTCCCCAAGCGCGGCGAGAAGTTCGAACTGGTCACCGGCGCGCTGCGCAACGCGCGCGAAAGCCTCGCCCGCAAGATGTCGGAAACGGCGACGCAGGCGAAGCTGCTCAAGGGGCTGGCCGAGGCGTTCGACCTCGACGCGCCGCCCGAGCGGATCGAAGTCTACGACAACTCGCACATCCAGGGCACCAACGCCGTGGGCGGCATGATCGTGGCCGGCCCCGAGGGGCTGATGAAGAACCAGTACCGCAAGTTCAACATCCGCGGCGACGAACTGACGCCGGGCGACGACTTCGGCATGATGAAAGAGGTCCTGACCCGCCGCTTCAAGCGCCTGCTGAAAGAGGACCCGGACCGCGAGCAGGGCAACTGGCCCGACCTTCTGCTGATCGACGGCGGGGCAGGGCAGGTCAGCGCAGTGCACGAGATCATGGTCGAGATGGGGGTCGAGGACATCCCGATGGTCGGCGTGGCCAAGGGCATCGACCGTGACGCCGGCAAGGAGGAGTTCCACCGCCCCGGCAAGCCCGCCTTCGCCCTGCGCCACAACGACCCGGTGCTCTATTTCGTCCAGCGCCTGCGGGACGAGGCCCACCGCTTCGCCATCGGCGCCCATCGCCAGAAGCGCTCCAAGGCCGTCGGCGCGACGCCCCTCGACGAGGTCCCCGGCGTCGGCGCCACCCGCAAACGTGCGCTTCTGGCGCATTTCGGCAGCGCCAAGGCCGTCAGCCGCGCCAACCTCGCCGACCTCAAGGCCGTCGACGGCATCAGCGCCGGCCTTGCCGAAAAGATCTACGACTTCTTTCACGAGAGGGGGTGAGGCGCGCCCGGAAAATGGTCCAGTGGACCGTTTTCAGCGCCGAACTCGCAGAGCGCCGGGAAGGCGCCGTCCCGGACGCGTTGCACCTTTTCAGGCGCGAGCGTCCCTGCCGAACCGGCCGTTCTCCGAGTTTGGAAGGACGAAGTCCACCCGAGGACCCATCCGCCCCGCCGCGCGTTCCCTCCCTCCCCGCAACCGCTTGTGCCGCCGCATCTTCCCCCCGGACGCCTATGCCGTTAAGTCTTCGCCCATGACATGGAACCTCCCGAACGCCCTGACCGTCCTGCGGCTGCTCGCAGCCCCCGGAGTCGCGGTCATGTTCCTGTACTTCAACCGGCCCTGGGCCGACTGGTTCGCGCTGGTGCTGTTCACCGTGGCCGCCGTCACCGACTGGTTCGACGGCTACCTCGCGCGCACCTGGAAGCAGGAGTCGAAGTTCGGCGCCATGCTCGACCCCATCGCTGACAAGGCGATGGTGGTGATCGCGCTGCTGGTCATCACCGGCTTTTCCGGTATGAACCCGTGGATCCTGCTGCCCGCGACCCTGATCCTCTTCCGCGAGGTCTTCGTTTCGGGCCTGCGCGAGTTTCTGGGCGAAACCGCAGGGCTCCTGAAAGTCACCAACCTCGCCAAGTGGAAGACCACGGCGCAGATGGTCGCCATCGCGGTGCTCTTCGCCAAGGGCGCGTTCGAGCATTACATGATCGAACAGACCGTGGGCATGGACCCGCAGATCGTCGCCGGCGTTCTGGCGGGCGAGATCGAGGACGAGGTCGGCCTGCGCTGGAAGGACACCGGCTGGAACCTCAGCTGGTACGGCGGCATCGCGCTGTTGTGGGTGGCCGCCGCGTTGACCATTGCCACGGGCTGGGATTACTTCCGAAAGGCCCTGCCTTTCCTGAGGGACAAATGACAGTCGACGTCCTCTACTTCGCCTGGGTGCGCGAACGCATCGGCCTTCCGAAAGAGAAGGTCGAGACCGACGCCCCCACCGTCGCCGTCCTCGTCGAGGAGTTGAAGGCGCGCGAAGACCGCTACGCCGCCGCCTTCGCCGATCTCTCGGCCCTGCGCGTCGCCGTGGACCAGGAACTCACCGATTTCGACGCCCCGCTCGACGGCGTGCGCGAGGTGGCGTTCTTCCCGCCGATGACCGGGGGCTGAGATGGCCGTCCGCGTGCAGTCCGACAGCTTCGACCCCGGCGCCGAGCTGACGGCCTTCGCGCACGGCCGTCGCGATGCCGGCGCGGTCGTCACCTTCTCCGGCCTCGTGCGCGACACCGCCGCCCGCGATCTGGAGGCGATGGAGATCGAGCACTACCCGGCCATGACCGAACGCGCCATCGCCGGCATCGAGGCCGAGGCCGTCGCCCGCTGGTCCCTCACCGACAGCCTGGTGATCCACCGCCACGGCCGCCTCGCCCCGGGCGAGATCATCATGATGGTCGCAACCGCCGCGCCCCACCGGGCCGACGCCTTCGCCGCCGCCGAGTTCCTGATGGACTACCTCAAGTCCCGCGCGCCCTTCTGGAAGAAGGAAATCACCCGCGCCGGAGAAAGCTGGGTCGCCGCCAAGGACGAGGACGAACAGGCCCTCGACCGCTGGCGCGACGGCGCCTGACCGACACCCTCCCGCCCACATCTTCTGTCGGTGAATATCGTCGGGGGGCAGGCATCCCCCGTGCACGCCCGCCACGCCAACCCGTTTGCTCACCCGCGACGCAGATGGCCCTGCACGCCCGCGTCGTCACGTGCGCTCCCGAGCTGCGATGTTCGGCCTACATCTTCGGTCTGGAGATATCCTCGGGGGTGTGGGGGCAGACAGCCCCCACGCACATCCGCCACGGGCGACGCGTCACCCCGCCTTGCTCATCCGGTCGACATGGGCGCGCAGTTCCTCGGCCTCGTGGCGGGCGTCGCGCAGGCCGTCCATGGCGGCGCGCAGCTCGGCCTCGGTCTGGCCCAGCTGGTTGGCCATCTCGGACTCGCGCTCCTTGAGATAGGCCATCGCCTGGTCGCGCGTCTCCTCGGCCTCGTGAAGCTGCTGCGCCATCTTGTCCAACTCGCCCAGATCCGCTTGGCTCACCCGGGTCAGGCGGTGGACCAGCCAGCAGGCGAACCAGCCGAGCGCGAAGGCGACGAACAGGATGATCGCCGTGACGACGATGAATTCGGTGCGGTTCACGTCACTCTCCCGATGCCTCGGCGGCGTCCTCGTCCGTCGCCGCGGCGTCTTCTTCGCCCGTCTCGGCGGCGGTGTCCACGGCCCCTTCGTCCTCGGGCGCGTCGGCCTCGATCAGGGTGAACTCGATCCGGCGGTTGGCCTCGCGGCCTTCCTCGGTGTCGTTGTCGGCGATGGGGTTCGCCTCGCCATAGCCCTTGGCGGTCAGGTTCGAGGTCACCACCCGCCGCGCCATCAGCGCCGCCAGCACCGACTCGGCGCGGGCCTGCGACAGGCCCAGGTTCATGCTTTCGCGGCCCTGGCTGTCGGTGTGGCCCGCGATCTCCATCTGCACGTCGGTGCACTGGCGCAGGGTATCAGCGATCTGGTCGATGGTCTCGCGCGCCTCGGCGTCGATGGTGTCCGAGCCGGGGGCGAAGGTGATCTGCCGCTTGGCGAGGATGGCGCCGATGCGCTCCTGGCACTCCTCGGGCGAGGGCAGGCCGGCCTCGGCGTCGAGCGATTCGTCGTAGCGGATCGAGATGTCGAACTCGACGCCTTGGCCCAGTTGCGCGGCAAGGATGCGCGCGGCCTCGGCGCGGGCTTCCTTGACCCCGGACACGCCGCTGAGCTCGACGTGCTCCGGCTCGACCACCACCGCGCCGTTGTGCAGCAGCGCCATCGCGTCGAGCGCGGCCAGCACCTGCGGCCCCCAGCCGGCGGGCAGGCCGGTATCGGTGCGGCTGGCGTCGTCTATGCTCGCGGCGCCGAACCGGGCGCGGGCGAATGTCTCGATGGCGGCGCGGGTGCGGTCGTCCGGCACGCGCCCGCGCAACTGCACCAGCCCCTCGGGGCTGCGGGTGGCGACGAATTGCGGCGGGCCCTCGGCCTCGGGCTCGGCCTCCTCGGGCGGCTCGGGCTTGACCGCGCGCAGGGCGAAGACGTCGGGCAGCGCGCCTTCCAGCTTGCCCACCTCGCGGTCGAAATCCGCCTGGCTCACGGTCTGGAGCGCGACCAGGGAGATGTCAGCGTCCGAGAAGGTCAGCGTGCCGCCGCCCATGCCCGACACCGCCTCGATCCCCAGCCGCACGGCCTGCGGCCAGTCGGGGCTGGGCACGCCCATGCCGATGGTGCAGTCGATCTTGCCGTCGAGCCCGGCCTCGGCCGCCGCCTTCAGGATCACGTCGCGCCCGGCTTCGGTCGCGGCCGAACAGGCGTCGAACCGCGCGCCACCCTCGTCGATCAGGAATCGCAGGGTGAACGGCGTGATCACCGGGCGCGGCGCCGCGATGTCGAGCGCGAGGCGCACGCCGTCGGGGGCGCGGCGGGCCAGGTCGCTTTCGATCTTGCGCTTCTCGGCGCGGCTGTCGGACATCGCGGTGACGGACACCCGGTCGGCGGCGATCGACACCTTCGCGCGCGGCAGCGTGTCCAGCGCGTCGAGCCCGAAGCCAACCGCGCCCTGCCAGCCGCGCGGGGCGGGGAAGGCGGCGCTCTCCAGCAGATCGGTCACCTCCGCGTCGCCGGCGATGCCGCGGATGCGGCCGATCAGCGCCTCGCGGTCGGCCGAGGCGGGAATCAGCCCGATCACCTGCACGCCGCCGTCGTTGCGCAGAAGCTCGATGGAGAAGCGCGGTGGCTCGACCGCCTCGGGCGTGGCGACGCCCATGCGGTCGATGACCCGGGCGGGGTCAACGACGGAGCCCGCGACCGACAGCGCATTGAAGCGCGTCGCCTCGTCTTCGGCGGTGCCCGACACCGTCAGTTGCAGCCCGTCCGCCATGACCACGGCCCAGGTGTGGCCCTTGGCGACCAGAGCGGCGCGCACGTCCTCGACCGAGCGGCGCTCGATCCCCGAGACGGCGTAGCTTGCTGCGAAAAGCGCGCCACCCCCGGCAAGGGAGAAGGCGACGAGCGTGGGAACGACGGTGCGAAGGCGCATGTTCTTCGGGGTCCTGTGGTTGCAGGATGTCCTAGTCCGGGCGGCGGTTTACCGCAATCACACCAGCTGCGCGACGGCGAGAAACAGCGCAGCGATCAATCCCGCGTTACGGTTCGAGCGGAAGAGCATCAAGCAGGTGTTCCCGTCCTCGGTGTCGAGCCGGCCAAGCTGCCAGGCTAGGTGCCAGCCCATCGCCCAGGGCGCGCCGATCGCCAGCGCCAACGTCAGCGGGTCGGCCGCCGGCACCAGCGCCAGCAGCACGGCCACCGTCATCAGCAGCACGGTGGCCATGAGAAATCCGCGCAGCCAGGGCCGCGTGCGGTCGCCGAACAGGAGCGCGGTGGACTTCACGCCGATCAGCGCGTCGTCCTCCTTGTCCTGGTGGGCGTAGATCGTGTCGTAGAAGATCGTCCAGCAGATCCCCGCGACGTACAGGAACACCGCCGGCCAGCCGAGCATGCCGGTCGAGGCCGTCCAGGCCAGCAGCGCGCCCCAGTTGAAGGCGAGGCCCAGGAAGATCTGCGGCCACCAGGTGAAACGCTTGGCGAAGGGATAGATGCACACCAGCCCCAGCGACCCGATCCCCAGCGCGATAGCCATCGGCGGGAAGGTCAGCAGGATCAGGAAGGCCGTCAGCGACTGCGCCACCAGCCACGCCAGCGCCTGTTTCACGCTGACCTGCCCCGACGGGATGGGCCGCGATCGCGTGCGCGCGACCGAGCCGTCGATGTGGCGGTCGGTGATGTCGTTCCAGGTGCAGCCCGCCCCGCGCATCAGCCAGGCGCCGATGCCGCAGCCGGCCATGATCCACAGGTCGAACAGCGTGAACCGTCCCTGCGCCGCCGTCGCCAGCAACAGCCCCCACCAGCAGGGCAGGAGTAGCAGCCAGGTCCCGATGGGCCGGTCGGCCCGCGACAGCCGCAGGTAGGGGCGCGACCAGGCGGGCGCGAGGCGGTCCACCCAGTTGCCTTTCACGGCGTCGGCGACCTGTCCCTCTGGCGTGTCCGGCGCTTGGGTCATATGGTCCGCTCCATGCAGGCGAAGGTTCGGCTTTACATAGATCACCCGCTGGGGGAGGGGCAAACCGTTCCCCTGTCCCGCGACCAGGCGCATTACCTGTTCGGCGTGATGCGGCTGGGCGAGGGAGCGCAGGTGGCGTTGTTCAACGGGCGCGACGGCGAGTGGCGGGCCGAGGTCGTGGAGGCCGGCAAGAAGGCGGGCACGCTGGAATGCCGCGAACGGACCCGGCCGCTGCAGATGCCGCCGGACCTGTGGCTGCTGTTCGCGCCGATCAAGAAGCAGCGCACCGACTTCATCGTCGAGAAGGCCGCCGAGATGGGCGCGGCCTGTATCTGTCCGGTGCAGACCGACTTCACCAACTCCGAGCGCGTGCGCACCGACCGGCTGCAGGCCCACGCCGTCGAGGCGGCCGAGCAGTGCGGCGGCACCTATGTTTCGGAAGTGACGGACATGCAGAAACTCGACCGCCTGCTCGCGGACTGGCCCGAGGATCGGCAGCTGATGTTCTGCGATGAGGCGCTGGCCGAGCCCTCATCGGTCCTGCCGTCCCTCTTCGCGGGCGAGAAGGGACGAGAGGACCGACGAGACGCGCCCTGGGCCATCCTGATCGGCCCGGAAGGCGGCTTTTCCGAGCCCGAGCGCGACCGGCTGCGCGGCCTGTCCTTCGCGCACCCGGTCAGCCTCGGCCCCCGCATCCTGCGCGCCGACACGGCGGCGGTGGCAGCGCTGACCCTCTGGCAGCTCACCCTCGGCGACTGGCGGTGAACCTGGTCCGGCCCGAACTGCGCGCCGCGCTCTGGCGCTGGCGCGAAACGCTGAGCGGTGGCGCGGCCGTGCTCCTGGGCCTGTGGTGGGTTTTCGTCACCGGCGGGCTGCTGTTCTGGATCGGTCTCGTCGTCGCGGCCGGCGGCGCCGCCCTGGCGGCCGCCGGCGTGCAGCGCGCCCGGTTCCGTCATGGCGGCGAGGGTCCGGGCGTGGTGCAGGTGATCGAGGGTCAGCTTGGCTATTTCGGTCCCCGGACCGGCGGCGCCGTCTCGGTAGACGAGATCGAGGGCGTCGAGGTCATCGATCGCCACTGGCGCATCTACCGCGCCGACCAGCCGCCGCTCGACATCCCGCTGGACGCCAAGGGAAACGAGGCGCTGTTCGACGTGCTCACCGCGCTGCCGGGCGTGTCGACCGAGGATGTGCTGCGCGCTGCGCGAAACCGCACAGGCACCTCGCGCACGTTGTGGCGGAAGGAGCGGCTGCGGCTGCATTGACTTCGCCCGCCGTTCTGTCCACTTCTCCCCTCCACGAGACGGCCCAAGGATCGGAGCAGGCCCCATGTCCATTCCACAGTCGGGCGGCGGTCCGATCGAGCGCCCCGCGCAGCTGGCCGAGTACCTCGAAGCCGGCTGCAAGCCGAAGGCAGACTGGCGCATCGGCACCGAGCACGAGAAGTTCGGCTACTGCAAGGACACGCTGAACCCGCTGCCCTACGAGGGCGCGCGGTCTGTCAAGGCCATGCTCGAGGGCCTGCGCGACGGCTTCGGCTGGACCCCGATCCTCGAGGGCGGCAACATCATCGGCCTAGAGAAGGACGGCGCGAACGTCTCGCTCGAACCCGGCGGGCAGCTGGAGCTGTCGGGCGCGCCACTCGAAAACATCCATCAGACCTGCGACGAGGTGAACGCGCACCTGGCCGAGGTGAAGTCGGTCGCGGACAAGCTGGGCGTGGGCTTCATCGGGCTGGGCGCGGCGCCGCACTGGACGCACGAGCAGATGCCGCGCATGCCCAAGGGCCGCTACAAGCTGATGACGGAATACATGGGCCGCGTCGGCACGCACGGCACGCAGATGATGTACCGGACCTGCACCGTGCAGGTGAACCTCGACTTCGGGTCCGAGGCCGACATGGTGAAGAAGCTGCGCGTTGCGCTGGCGCTGCAGCCGGTGGCCACGGCGCTGTTCGCCAACTCGCCGTTCTTCGAGGGCAAGCTGAACGGCCACAAGTCCTGGCGCTCGCGCATCTGGCGCGATCTGGATGCGGATCGGACCGGGATGCTGCCCTTCGTGTTCGAGGAGGGCATGGGCTTCGAGCGCTGGGTTGACTACGCGCTCGACGTGCCGATGTACTTCGTCTATCGCGACGGGCGCTACATCGACGCCACCGGCCAGTCGTTCCGCGACTTCATGAAGGGCGAGCTGCCGGCCCTGCCGGGCGAGACTCCGACGCTGTCGGACTGGGCCGACCACCTGACGACGATCTTTCCCGAGGCCCGGATCAAGAAGTTCATCGAGATGCGCGGCGCCGACGGCGGCCCGTGGCGGCGTCTCTGCGCGCTGCCGGCGCTCTGGGTCGGGCTGACCTACGACGACACCGCGCTCGACGCCGCCTGGGACCTCGCGAAGAACTGGGACGCCGAAACGCGCGAAGGGCTGCGCGTGCAGGCGTCGCTCCACGCGCTCCAGGCCGAGTCGCACGGGGTCAAGATGCTCGACCTCGCGCGCGAGGTGCTCGCCATCGCCGAGGCCGGGCTGAAGGCCCGCGGCCGCACCGGCGCGGGCGGGATGCTCCCGGACGAGACGCATTTCCTCAACGCCCTGCGCGACAGCGCCGAGACGGGCCGCGTGCCCGCCGACGATTTGATCGAGCGCTACGAGGGCGACTGGAACGGCGACGTCACCCGGGTCTTCGGCGAGTACAGCTACTAGACCGCCATGCCGCCCGTTGTCCGTGCCTCGCGCGGGACGGGGCCGTGGTCGTTCTGGCGCGCCTCGCTGCGCTGGATCCAGAAATAGATTAGCACCAGTGTGCCCAGCACCGGGATCAGCATCAGCAGAAGCCACCAGCCCGTGCGCCCGGTGTCGTGCAGCCGCCGCGCCCCGACGGCGAGGCCGGGCAGCAGAACGGCGAGCGAGAACAGCGTGTTGAGGATGCTGGCCGACCCGAAGAGCAGCCCGTCGAGGGCGCCGGTGACGAATTGGCCCAGAAGGGTGAAAAGCGCGAACCACCAGAACTCGGACCGCGAAGCGCGGCCGGTGAAGGTGGCGTAACGCTGAAAACAGGCTTGCACGGCCTCCTGGAACGACATGAGTCTCCCCCGATTTTGTCCCTGACCCGGGGGAACCCTATCCGCAGGCGGCGGGGGCGCGCAACTCAGGGCTTCTTGCCGATCCTCGGCTCCTCGCCCTTCACCAGCCGCTCGATGTTGGGGCGGTGGCGCAGGAAGATCAGGATCGCCATCAGCACCAGCAGCACCGCGAACTCCTCGCGGCCCGCGACCCAGGCCCAGACCGGCGCCGCCAGCGCCGCCACCAGCGCAGACAGCGACGAGATGCGGGTGACGAGCGCCGTCGCGATCCACGTCCCGCAGACCGCGAGCCCCACCGGCCAGGCCAGCGCCAGCACGGTGCCCAGGTAGGTCGCCACGCCCTTGCCGCCCTTAAAATTCAGGTAGATCGGGTAGCAGTGCCCGAGGAACGCGCCGAACCCCGCCACCTCGGCTGCGCGCGGTCCCACCAGCGCCCAGGCGACGGCCACCGCGATCGCGCCCTTGCCGGCGTCCAGCACAAGCGTCAGGAACGCCGCCAGCTTGTTGCCGGTACGCAGGACGTTGGTCGCGCCGATGTTCTTCGACCCGATCTGCCGGATGTCGCCCAGCCCGAACGCGCGGCAGATCACCAGCCCGAAGGGCACCGAGCCCAGCAGATAGGCCAGCACGAAAACGACGATCAGCACCGTGTACAAGGTGTCTTCCTCTTGCCAGAAATACTCCCGCCGGAGGCGCGATTTTTCGACGAAAAATCGCTCCCGGCCTTCACCGTCAAAAGGGCGTGCAGGTCACGCACCGAACACCCGCTCGCCGCCGACCCAGGTGCTCAGCACCTTTCCTTCCATCCGTGCGCCGTCGAACGGCGTGTTCTTCGACTTCGACCGCAGCTTGAACCGGTCCAGCACGAAGGGCGCGTCCGGGTCGAACAGCACCAGGTCCGCCGGCGCGCCCGCCGCCAGCCGTCCCTGCGCCAGCCCCAGGCGTTTCGCGGGGTTCAGCGACAGCGCGCGCCAGAGCGTCGGCAGATCCAGGTGGCCCGCGTGGAAAAGCCGCATCGCCGCCGGCAGCAGCGTCTCCAGCGCCACCGCACCGCTCGCCGCTTCCTCGAAGGGCAGGCGCTTGGATTCCTCGTCCTGCGGCGTGTGCATGGACGAGATCACGTCGATCAGTCCGCTCGCCACCGCCTCGACCACGGCCATACGGTCGTCCTCGGACCTCAGCGGCGGCTTGACCTTGAAGAAGGTGCGATAGTCGCCGACGTCCGTTTCGTTCAGCGTCAGGTGGTGGATCGACACGCCCGCGGTCACGTCCAGCCCGTTCGCCTTGGCCCTCTCGAGCCGGGGCAGCGCCCGGGCCGAGGTGATCTGGTCGGCGTGGTATTTCGCGCCCGTCATCTCGACCAGCGCGAGGTCCCGGTCGAGCGCCATGCGCTCGGCCATGGGCGACACCGCCGGCAGGCCCTTGAGCGAGGCGAACTTGCCCGAGGTCACGCAGGCGCCGTCCGACAGGCCCGGGTCCTGCGGATGCGCGATGACCAGCGCGCCGAGCGAGCGGGCGTAGGTCAGGCAGCGGGCGAAGACCTTGGTGTTGGTCACCACCGCGTCGCAGTCGGTGAAGGCCACCGCGCCCGCGTCGCGCAGGAAGCCGATCTCGACCATCTCGCGCCCTTCGCGGCCCTTGGTCAACGCGGCCATCGGCAGGACGCGCACCGGGCTGTCGGCGTTGGCGCGGCGCGCCACGAATTCCAGCACCTCGGGGCTGTCGATGGCGGGCGTGGTGTCGGGGCGCGTGACCATCGTGGTCACCCCGCCCGCGGCGGCGGCGAACCCGGCGGTGCCGAAGCTTTCCTTGTGCCGCTCGCCCGGCTCGGACACCTTGACGCCGATATCCACGATCCCGGGGGCGAGGCACTTGCCTTCGCAATCCAGAATGTTTCGCGCGCGAAACATTTCCGGGTCGTCCGGCGCGTGCGGCAAGATGTCCTTGATCTCGCCGCCCTCGACCAGCAGCGCGCCGATCGTGTCGGTGCCGCGCTCGGGGTCGATGAGGCGGGCATTGGTGAACAGCGTCGTCATCGGGCGGGTGCCCTCCTGCTGGATCGTCACGGGCACCCTGCCTTTGTCACGCGAAAAGCCAGATGATCAAGACGATCACCGCGGCGGCGATCAGCGCCGCGCCCACCACCGGGAAGCGCGAGGGCTGCTCGGGCCCGCGCGGCGTCTCCGAGGCCGGCGCCTCGGACACGGTCGCGTCGGGCGGGTGGGCCGAATGCACGTCGCCCATCGGGCCCGGAGCCTCGGGTGCGATTTCGGGATAACTTCCGACGTAGTCCAGCGGCTTGCGCGGGTCCAGCGTCTGCTCGACGCCTCCGAACGCGCCGGGCAGCGCGATCAGGACGTGGCCCTCGACCGCGTCGAGCCTGTCGCCGTCGGCCTTCACGCGCTCCGGCTTCGCGCCGAGCCCCTCGATCAGGTAGCCGCGCAATCCGACGCCGCTCAGGTCGCCCGTGCGGATGACCTCGATCCGCTGCGGCTCGATGTAGTCGGCGCCGAGCGCGTTGCGCAGGGGCCATTCCGAGGCCGGGTCGTCGGTGCCTTCCCGCCGGGCGGTGAAGGTCTTCACCTCGTCGTCCAGCATGTCCAGGCGAAAGACGTGGATCGTGTCGCGTTCGTTGGCGGGGATCTTGATGGTCTGACTCATGCCGTCACCTCCTGTGGAACCGAACGAAGGTTCCGCGCCAGAAGGTCCATCGCGGCCATGCGAACGGCGACGCCCATCTCGACCTGCTCCTGGATGACCGAGCGGTTGATGTCGTCGGCGAGCGTGCCGTCGATCTCGACCCCGCGGTTCATCGGGCCGGGGTGCATGACGATTGCGTCGTCCTTCGCGTGGCCCAGCTTCTCGGCGTCGAGCCCGTAGCGGTGATAGTATTCGCGCTCGGACGGGATGAAGGCGCCGTCCATCCGTTCCTTCTGAAGCCGCAGCATCATCACCACGTCGGCGCCCGCCAGCCCCTCGCGCATGTTGTCATAGACCTCGACCCCCCAGTCCGCGACGCCCGCGGGCATCAGCGTGGGCGGGCCGATCAGGCGGATGCGGCTTTCCATCTTGCCCAGCAGCAGGATGTTCGACCGGGCGACGCGCGAATGGGCGATGTCGCCGCAGATCGCGATGTTGAGCCGGTGCAGCCGCCCCTTAGCCCGCCGGATCGTCAGCGCGTCGAGCAGCGCCTGTGTCGGATGCTCGTGCCGGCCGTCGCCCGCGTTCAGCACGGCGCAGTTCACCTTCTGCGCCAGCAGGTCCACCGCGCCCGAATGCGGATGGCGCACGACCAGCAGGTCGGGATGCATGGCGTTGAGCGTCATCGCCGTGTCGATCAGCGTCTCGCCCTTCTTGATGGAGGACGCCTGCATCTGCATGTTCATCACGTCCGCGCCCAGCCGCTGACCGGCAAGCTCGAAGCTGGCCTGGGTGCGGGTGGAGTTCTCGAAGAACATGTTGATCTGGGTGAGCCCGGCGAGCGCATCGGCATGCTTGCGCGGGCCGCGGTTGAGCTCGACGTATCGCTCGGCGAGGTCGAGAATGGTGGTGATCTCGGCCGGGGCCAGAGGCTCGATCCCCAGAAGATGCCGGTGTCGGAAGTCCATCGCCACGCCTCTCGTTCCCGCGCGCCGTTATAGGGAGGGGGAGGGGGCGCGGCAAGGCGGGCCATTGCGGGGCACGGGCGGCGGGCGTAGCTTGCGCGGCATGGACGGGGCGTTCGACTCTCACACGGCATTGGAATGGCTGGCCTGGCAGGTCGAGCTCGGCGCGACCGAGGCGATCGGCGACGCGCCCGTGAACCGCTACGACGCCCCCGCCGCCGCGCCGAAACCGGCCGCGCCCGCCGCCGCGCCCCCAGGCCCCGTGACGCCCGAGAAGCCGGATTTCGTGGACCTCGCGCGGCAGGCGGCGAAACTGGCGGGGGACCTGGAGGCGCTGGAGGCCGCGGTCGCCGCCTTCGAGGGCTGCGAATTGAAGAAGGGCGCGCGCAACACCGTGTTCTGCGACGGCAATCCGGCCGCGCGGGTAATGATTATCGGCGAGGCGCCTGGCGCGGACGAGGACCGGCGCGGCAGGCCCTTCGTGGGGCGCGCGGGCCAGATGCTCGACCGGATGTTCGACGCGATCGGCATGGGCCGGGCGGCGCCGGACGCGGAGCAGAGCCTCTACATCACCAACGTCATGCCGTGGCGGCCGCCGGCGAACCGCGATCCCACGCTGGACGAGATCGCGATGATGATGCCCTTCGTCGAGCGGCACGTGGAGCTTGCCGCGCCGGACCTGATCGTGGCGATGGGCAACATCAGCTGTCAGGCGCTGCTGGGCCGCAAGGGGATCACTCGGCTGAGGGGGACATGGGCGCGGGCCTTCGGCCTGCCGGTGCTGCCGATGTTCCACCCGGCCTTCCTGCTGCGCAATCCGCACGCCAAGCGCGAGGCATGGGCGGACCTTCTGTCGCTTCAGGCGCGGCTGCGCGGATGATGCGTTTTTTCGTCGAAGAATCGCGGGCACGAATTTTCGTCGAAAATTCGTTGCAGATGTAACTGTTGCGAAAGGGACTATCGGCATGAGCCGGATCGACGAGAGCCTCGACTTCATCCCCGTGCGGATCGCGGTGCTGACGGTGTCGGACACGCGGGACCTGTCGGCCGACCGGTCGGGCCAGACGCTCGTCGACCGGATCGAGGGCGCGGGGCACGTGCTGGCCGACCGCAAGATCCTGCGCGACGAGCGGGCCGAGATCGCGGAGCAGCTGCGCGCCTGGTGCGCGGATCCCCGGATCGACGTCGTCATCTCGACCGGCGGGACAGGGCTGACGGGGCGGGACGTGACGGTGGAGGCGCACCGCGACGTCTATGAGAAAGAGATCGACGCCTTCGGGACGGTCTTCACGCTCGTCAGCATGAACAAGATCGGCACCAGCGCCGTGCAAAGCCGCGCCTGCGGCGGGGTGGCGAACGGCACCTACCTGTTCGCGCTGCCCGGCTCGCCCGGCGCGTGCAAGGATGCCTGGGACGAGATCCTGCGCCTGCAGCTCGACTACCGCCACCGGCCCTGCAATTTCGTGGAAATTTTACCGCGCCTGGACGAACATAAGCGGCGGAAATGATCACGCCGCCCGTAACAGGGTTGTGGCTTGGCGCGGACCGGCGTCGGCATATTTTCGCACGGGACGATCTGGAAGGGCGCGGCGCATGCGATTTCTACGGCGGTCACTCGTCGGTCTGTTTCTCCTGGCGGTGACGCTGGGCCTGTTGGCGCTGGCCGGCAACACCTTCTATTCCGCCCTCCAGGCGCGCTGGAACGAAGAGCCGATGGACCGCCCCGCGCGCGAGCGGGTCTTCGCCGTCAACGTGGTCGAGGTTTCGCCCGAGACGCTGACGCCGGAATTCGCCACCTTCGGCGAGGTGCGCGCGCGCCGCTCGCTCGAGGTGCGGGCGAGCGCGGCGGGCACCGTCATCGAGCTGGGCGAGGGCGTGGAGGAGGGCGGCGCGGTCGAGGCCGGGCAGCTTCTGTTCCGCATCGACCCGTCCGATGCCGAGCGGGCGCTGCGGGTGGCCCGCGCCGATCTTCGCGACGCCGAAGCCGAGCTGCGCGACGCGCGCCGGTCGCTCGAGATCGCGCGCGACGACCTGCAATCCGTGCGGGCGCAGTCGGACCTGCGCACGCGGGCGCTGGACCGCCAGCGCGACCTGGCCGATCGCGGCGTGGGCACCGCCGCGCTGGTCGAGGAGGCCGAGCTCTCGGCGGCCGCGGCCGAGCAGGCGGTGCTGTCGCGCCGGCAATCCGTGGCCGACGCCGAGGCGCGGGTGGACCTGGCCACGACGCAGCTCGACCGGGTGGAAATTGAGGTGGCCGAGGCCGAGCGCGACCTGTCCGACACCGAGATCCGCGCCGAGTTCGCGGGCGTGCTGAGCGAGGTGTCGGTGGTCGAGGGCGGGCTCGTGTCGCAGAACGAGCGGCTGGCCGACCTGATCGATCCCGATGCGCTGGAGGTTGCCTTCCGCGTTTCGACCCCCCAATACGCGCGGCTGCTGGACGAGGAGGGCGACCTGATCGGCGCGCCGCTGCGCGTGTCGCTCGACGTCAACGGCTATACGCTGGAAACCGGCGGCACCGTCAGCCGCGAGAGCGCGGCGGTGGGCGAGGGACAGACCGGGCGGCTGCTGTTCGCGCGCCTCGACAGCGCGACCGGCTTCCGGCCGGGCGACTTCGCCAGCGTCAGCGTCGAGGAACCTCCGCTGGAGCGCGTGGCGCGCCTGCCCGCCACGGCGGTGGACGCGGCCGAGACGGTGCTGGTGATCGGGCCGGAGGAACGGCTCGAGGTCGCCGCGGTCGAGATGCTGCGCCGGCAGGGCGACGACGTGATCGTGCGCGCGCCGGGGCTGGCGGGGGCCGAGGTCGTCTCGGAACGCTCGCCGCTGCTGGGCGCGGGAATCAAGGTGCGGCCGCTGCGGCCCGGCGATGCGGAGGCGCCGTCCGGCGACGACGAGAGCATGGTCGAGCTGTCCGAGGAACGGCGCGCGCAGCTCGTCGCGCTGGTCGAGGCGAACGAGGGCATGCCCGACGAGGCCAAGCAGCGCGTCCTGGCGCAGTTGCAGGAGCCGCAGGTGCCCGCGCAGATGGTCGAACGGATCGAAGCCCGGGCGGGGGGCTGACGCATGGCGATGCGCAGCTTCGACGCGGCGGGCGGCATCCTGTCGTACTTCACGCGGCACCGAACGGCGGCGAACCTGCTGCTGGTGGTGCTGATCGCGCTGGGCGTCGCGGCCTTCCCGCGGATGCGGGCGCAGTTCTTCCCCGACATCGTGATCGACGAGGTCGACGTCTCGGTCGTGTGGGAGGGCGCGGGGGCCGAGGACGTGGACCGCGCCATCGTGCAGATCCTCGAACCCGCGCTTCTGGCGGTCGAGGGGGTGGAGGGCACCGAGTCCCGCTCGCCCGAGGGGCGGGCGAGCCTGGAGATCGAGTTCGAGCCGGGCTGGGACATGGCCCGCGCCACCGACGACGTGCAGGCGGCGCTCGACGCGGTTTCGAACCTGCCCGCCGACGCCGAGGACCCCGAGGTGCGGCAGGGCGGCTGGTTTGATCGCGTAACGGACGTGGTGATCACCGGGCCGGTGGGCGTCGACCAGCTGGGCCGCTTCGCGGACGAGTTCGTGGCGCGGCTGTTCCAGGAGGGGGTGACGCGAACCACGATCCGGGGTCTCGCCGCGCCAGAGACCATCGTCGAGGTGCCGACGCTCAACCTGATCCGGTATGACCTGACGATGCGCGAGCTTGCCGACGCCATCGCGGCCGAGGCGGGAACCGACCCGGCCGGCGACGTGGGCGGGCAGGCGCGGGTGCGGGCGGGCGTCGCGAAACGCTCGGCCGACGAGATCGAGGCGGTGGTCCTGCGCTCGGCCCCCGACGGCTCGAAGCTGACGGTTGGTGACGTGGCCGACGTGCGGGTGGAGGGAATCGACCGGGAACGCGCCTATTTCGTCGGCCCGAACCCCGCCATCTCGGTCCGGGTGGACCGGAGTGCGCGGGGCGACGCCATCGAGATCCAGCGCCAGGTTGAAGAAGTCGCCGCGGAGATGGAGCTGAGCCTGCCCGAGGGCGTGCGCATCGACCTCATCCGCACCCGGGCCGAGGCGATCAGCGCGCGGCTGAACATCCTGCTCGACAACGGTCTGGTGGGACTGGGACTGGTCGTGGTCCTGCTGTTTTTGTTCCTCAACGCCCGCACGGCGTTTTGGGTGGCGGCGGGCATCCCGGTGGCGATGCTGACGGCTGTCGCGCTGATGTACGGCTTCGGGCTGACGCTGAACATGATCTCGCTGTTCGCGCTGATCATCACCTTGGGCATCGTGGTGGACGACGCGATCGTGGTGGGCGAGCACGCCGATTTCCGGGCCCGGCGGCTGGGCGAACACCCGGTGCAGGCGGCCGAGAACGCGGCGCGGCGCATGTTCCCGCCGGTCTTTTCATCGACCATCACCACGGTCATCGCCTTCTTCGGCCTTGTCGCCATCGGCGGGCGGTTCGGGGACATGATCGCAGACATCCCGTTCACGGTGATCGTGGTGCTGCTGGCGTCGCTGGTCGAGTGCTTCCTGATCCTGCCCAACCACATGGCGCACGCGCTGGCCCACACGGCCAAGGCACATTGGTACGACTGGCCGTCGCGCCAGGTGAACCGGGGCTTCCGTTGGGTGCGCGACCGGCTGTTCCGGCCGCTGATGGCCGGCGTGATCTGGGCGCGCTACCCGGTGCTGGCGGGTGTCGTGGTGATCCTGGCCAGCCAGGCGGCGCTATTCGTGCGGGGGGACGTGCAGTGGCGCTTCTTCTCGTCGCCCGAGCAGGGCTCGATCACGGCGAACTTCGCCATGGCGCCGGGCGCGCGGCGCGAGGACACGCTCGAGATGATGCGCACGCTGCAGCAGGCTGTCGCGGATCTGGGGGCGAAGTACGAGGAAGAGTACGGGCTGGATCCGGTGGATTACGCCATCGCCGAGATCGGCGGCAATTCGGGCCGGGGGCTGGCCGGGGCGGACACGAAGGAGGATTACCAGCTTGGCGCCATCGCGATCGAGCTGATCGAGGCCGACCTGCGGCCCTATTCCAGCTATCAGTTCACCGGCGAGTTGCAGGAAAACGTGCCGCAGCACCCGCTGCTCGAAACGCTGAGCTTCCGGTCCTGGGGATCGGGGCCCGGGGGCGATTCGCTCGACGTGCAGATCTTCGGCGCCGAGACCGAGGTCCTCAAGGCCGCGGCCGAGGACCTGAAGGGTACGATGGCGCAGTACGGCGAGGTTTCGGGGCTGGAGGACACGCTGTCCTACGACAAGGAAGAGCTGATCCTCGACCTCACGCCGCAGGGACAGGCGCTGGGCCTGTCCATCGACGAGATCGGCCGCGTCCTGCGCAACCGGCTGGGCGGGATCGAGGCGGCGACCTATCCGGTCGGGCCCCGGTCGGCCGCGATCCGGGTGGAATTGCCCGAGGGCGAGCTGACGGCCGATTTCCTGGACCGCACGCAGGTGCGCACGGAAAGCGGGGCCTACGTGAACCTCGCCGACGTGGTGACGGTGGAAAGCCGCACGGGCTTCTCGACCATCCGGCGCGAGAACGGCATCCGCCTCGTCTCGGTCCTGGGCGCGATCAGCGAGGACGACCCGGCCCGCGCACAGGAGATCACCGAGGAGGTGCGCGACGTGATCCTGCCCGCGCTCGAGGAGGAATACGGCGTCTCGACCCGCATGTCGGGGCTGGCCGAGCAGGAGAACGAGTTCCTCACCGACGCGGGCCTGGGCTTCATGTTCTGCCTGATCGGCATCTACCTGACGCTGGCCTGGATCTTCGCAAGCTGGGCGCGCCCGCTGGTGGTGATGGCGATCATCCCGTTCGGGCTGGTGGGCACGATCTATGGCCATCACCTGTGGGACGTGCCGTTGTCGATGTTCACCGTCGTGGGCCTGATCGGGATGACGGGGATCATCATCAACGACTCGATCGTGCTGGTGACGACGGTGGACGACTATGCCGCCGAGCGTGGGCTGTTCCCGGCAATCATCGACGCCACGGCGGATCGCTTGCGGCCGGTCTTCCTCACGACGGCGACGACGGTGCTGGGCCTCGCGCCGTTGCTCTACGAGGGGTCGGCGGATGCGCAGTTCCTCAAGCCCACGGTGATCACGCTGGTTTACGGGCTTGGCTTCGGCATGGTGCTGGTGCTGCTGGTGGTGCCCGCGCTGCTGGCGATGCAGCACGACGTGGCCAAGCAGGTGCGCGCCCTGCGCCGCGCTGCGGGGCTGCGGTCGGGCTCGCGTGGCGTCGGTGTGGCGGTGCTGGCCGTGGCGGCGGCGGTGGCGGCGCTGTTCGTCGGCACGCTGGGCTGGGTGATCGCAACGGGCCGGCTGGCTCCGCCCCTCGCCGCGCTTGCGCCCCAGCCGTCGCCGCTG
Organism: Tranquillimonas alkanivorans; assembly: GCF_900115595.1. Lineage (GTDB taxonomy): Bacteria > Pseudomonadota > Alphaproteobacteria > Rhodobacterales > Rhodobacteraceae > Tranquillimonas > Tranquillimonas alkanivorans. Next base: position 342,606 of record NZ_FOXA01000001.1, on the reverse strand, counting down.
GGCGCGCTGGGGCTGTTTCTGGCCGGGACGGCGGCGATTGCTGTCGTGGGCTACGGCGTGGCGGCGGTGGTGCTGCGGCGGCGGGCGGCCTAGGAGGTGTGGCTCCGGCTGCGATGGTGTCATCCCCACGAAAGTGGGGACCTCGAACCGCCCGGCGTGCGGCTGGCCTTGGAGAGAGACGGCGGAGGCCCCCGTTTCCGCGGGGGTGACAGGCGGCGCGTCGGATCGCGCCTGGCCGGCGCCCCTTTCGCCTGACCTTCCCCATCCACACCGGCCGGCCTGTGCCCCAGCCTGCGCCCAGCCGCCCCCACGGCCGGCGCTTCACGCCCACCCGCGGCCGGGTGCTGGCCTTGCGACAGTGTCGCTCGCGCGCCTGTCATTCCCGCGGAAGCGGGAACCTCATGCCGGCGGCGGCGTGGCCGAGCGGGAGCGGTGGGAGGCCCCCGCTTGCGCGGAGGTGACAGGTGGGGCCTGCCGCCCTCAGTCGCAGCCTTGAATGTCGACGGCGCCGGTCGTGCCGAGGACGGTGATGCGGACGGCAGACCGGTCGAAGGCCAGCGGCGTGCCGCGCGGCGGGACGATGTCGACCTGCGCCGTCAGCGTGTCGCCCACGCGGCGCGTGTCGCTTTCCGAGACCCAGAGCGCGGGGTCGGCGGCCTCGATCACCGCGAATTCCTGCCCTCCGAGGGCGGGCACGTCCACGCGGGCGGTCAGGCGCAGGCCGTCCTCGAGCGGCGCGACCTCGCAATCGACCGCGCCGACGCCTGCCTCGGCCGCGGCGAAGGGGCGGTCGGACAGAGCGGCGACGATGCGGGCGTCGCGGTGCCCGCCGGTGGGCGGCAGATCGCCCGCCACCTCGACCGTCAGCGGAACGCAGACGTCGCGGCACACGCCCATGTCGATGCGCGCGGCGGCGCGGATGGGCGCGTCGGCCGAAGCCGGCGTCATCTCGATCGGCAGAACGAGGTGACCGTCGTAGCCGATGGAGGTCATGCCATTCAGGTCGAAGACCTCTGGCACCGGCCAATGATAGGCCACGGTGCGCAGGTTCTGCGAGCCCGACCAGTCGAACGAGGGCGGGATGCCGGCCTCGCCCGGGGCGCGCCAATAGGTCTTCCAGCCGGGGGCGAGCGTGATCTCGATGGCGGCCATGTGCCGGCCCGCATCCGTCCGCCAGCCGGGAAGCATCCTGACCTGCGCGATGTCGTCGACGGATTGCGCCGGGGCGGGGGCGGCGAGGGCGGCGCACAGCGCCGCCGCGAGGGTCATGAGGCGGATCATGGAGGCGATTGATAAGCGGACAGGCGCCCGTCCGTAAATCACAAAGCGGCGACAGGCGGTTGCGTGCCGCGACGGTGACTTGAACAACAGCGGCACAATGACGTTATTGATCTTATGGAACAGCCATCCGACCTGAGCGGCAAGCTCCTGATCGCCATGCCCGGAATGGGCGACACGCGCTTCGACAAGAGCGTGATCTTCCTCTGCGCCCAGTCCGAGGACGGCGCGATGGGGCTGATCGTCAACAAACCCGCGCCGGACCTGAGTTTCGACACGCTGCTCGAACAGCTTGAAATCGGGCGCTCGCCGCACACCCGCGACATCCGCGTGCATTTTGGCGGCCCGGTCGAGCACGGGCGCGGCTTCGTGCTGCACTCGAGCGACTACGGCGCCAACAGCTCGACGCTGGAGGTGGACGAGTCGTTCGGGATGACCGCTACGCTGGATATCCTGGAGGACATCGCGCGGGGCGAGGGTCCGCAGGAGGCGCTGCTGGCGCTGGGATATGCCGGCTGGGGGCCGGGGCAGCTGGAAGAGGAGATCCAGCAGAACGGCTGGCTGGTGGCCGACGCGGATGCGAGCGTGGTCTTCGCACGCGACGACGCCACCAAGTGGGTCGCCGCGCTCAAGGGGCTGGGAATCGACCCGATGCTGCTGTCAGGCGCGGCCGGCCGCGCCTAGCGCGGGGCGGCGGCGCGGGACAGGCGATCGTTGATGGCGAGCCCGAGGCCCGTCATCGGGATCGGCGCGACGGCGATCCGCTCGATCCCGGCGGCGTCCATTTCGCGCAGGACGTGGAACAGGCGGGCGGCGGCCTCGGTCAGGTCGCCGGAGCGCGACAGGGTCCACTCCGCCTCGGTGGGGCCGAAGCCCAGTAGCGTCTCGCCCGGCAGCGGCTCGGTGACACCCAGCCGCAGGCGCGCCGACGGCGCGTAGTGCGACGACATCTGGCCCGGCGCGATCGGCGTTTCCGGGTCGGGGCCCAGGTGCACGGCGGTGCCCAGGCACTCGGCCAGCGCCTCGGCCGGCAGGCCGCCGGGCCGCAGCAGGCGGGGGCCGCCGTTGTCGAAGCCGACGATGGTCGATTCGACGCCCACGGTGCAGGGGCCGCCGTCCAGCACCGCTTCGATCCGGCCGGAGAGGCCGTTCAGCACGTGCTCGGCCCGCGTCGGGCTGACCTTGCCCGAGATGTTGGCCGAGGGCGCGGCCACCGGCACGGCCGCGCGGCGCAGCACCTCGCGCGTGAGGTCGAGGTCGGGCACCCGCACCGCCACCCGGTCGTGACCGGCGGTGACCAACGGCGCCACGCCCGCTTCTTCCCGCAACGGGGCGAGCAGGGTGAGGGGGCCGGGCCAGAACGCCTCGGCCAGGCGCAGGGCGTCGCCGGAGAGGTCGGCCACCGCCTGCGCGGCGGCCAGGTCGGGGACGTGCAGGATCAGCGGGTTGAACCGGGGACGCTGTTTCGCGCCGAAGATGCGCGCCACGGCAAGGTCGTCGGTGGCATCGGCACCAAGCCCGTAAACCGTTTCGGTCGGCAGCGCGACGAGGTGTCCGTGTCGCAGGTGCCACGCCGCCCGGTCGATCCCCGCCTCGTCCGCCTGAAGGTGTTCGGTCGCGATGTCCTGCATGGTTACCTATGACGCTGCGTTGCGGTTGATGCAGAGGGCCCCGCGCCCCATCCTCACCGCGACAGGACTGTTTTCATAAGCGTCGCGCGCGACGATTCCAAGCGCGGCGGCCGGGAGATCCAGATGCCGTACCGCGCCCCCGTCCGGGAGTTCCGCTTCCTTTTCGACCACGTGGTGGGACTGGATCAGGTCGCCGCGACCGAACGATTCTCGGAAACGACGCCCGATCTGGTTGATGCCATCCTGACCGAGGCGGGGCGGATGTGCGAGGACGTTCTGGCGCCGCTCCAGAGGAACGGCGACACGCACCCGGCGGTGCTTGAAAACGGGGTCGTGCGGACCTCGCCCGGGTTCGCCGACGGCTACCGCGCCATCGCCGAGGGCGGCTGGATCGGCATGTCGGCCGACCCGGAGCACGGCGGCATGGGCCTGCCGATGACACTGACGACCGCCGTGAACGAGATGATGTCCGCGGCGTGCCTGTCGCTTCAGCTCAATCCGCTTCTGTCGCAGGGCCAGATCGAGGCGCTCGAGCACCACGCCAGCGACGAGATGAAGGCGCTTTACCTGCCCAAGCTGATTTCGGGCGAGTGGAGCGGGACGATGAACCTGACCGAGCCGCAGGCCGGCTCGGACGTGGGTGCGCTGCGCACGAAGGCCGAACCGAACGGCGACGGCACCTACGCGATCACCGGCCAGAAGATATACATCTCGTGGGGCGACGCGGACTTCCTGCCGAACGTCTGCCACCTGGTGCTGGCGCGGCTGCCCGACGGCGTGCCCGGGACCAAGGGCATCAGCTTGTTCATGGTGCCCAAGTACCTGCCCGACGAGAACGGCGAGCCCGGCCGGGCCAACGATCTGAAGGTGGTCAGCCTGGAACACAAGATGGGCCTGCACGGCTCGCCGACCTGCGTGATGGAGTACGAGGGGGCGACCGGCTGGCTGGTGGGCGAGCCGCACAAGGGCATGGCGGCGATGTTCACCATGATGAACAACGCCCGGCTCGGGGTCGGCGTGCAGGGCATCGGCGCGGCCGAGGGGGCGTATCAGCACGCGCTGGCCTACGCGCTTGACCGCAAGCAGGGCAAGGCGCCGGGCACCGGCAGCATCGTCGAGCATGCCGACGTGCGGCGGATGCTGACGGGGATGAAGGCCGACGTGCAGGCGGCCCGTGCCATCGCGCTGATGTGCGCCGTGTCGACCGACATGGCCGACGCCACGGGCGAGGCCGAGTGGGCCGCCCGCGCCGCGCTTCTGACACCCATCGTCAAGGCGTTCGGCACCGACATCGGGGTCGAGGTCTCGGGCGAGGGCGTGCAGGTCCACGGCGGCATGGGCTTCATCGAGGAAACCGGCGCCGCGCAGTACTGTCGTGACGTGCGGGTGACGGCGATCTACGAGGGCACCAACGGCATTCAGGCGATGGACCTTGTCGCGCGCAAGATGGCCGACGGGGGCGAGGCCGCCTATCGCCTGATCGACGAGATCGAGAAGACGGCCGAGGCTTGCCGCGCCACCATGCCCGAGCTCGCCAAGCCCGTCTGGCAGGCGGCCGAGGCGCTGCGCGAGACGACCGAGTGGCTGGTCGAGCAGGACATGCAGGACCGGTTCGCCGGCTCGGTTCCCTACCTGCGCGGCTTCGCGCGGGTCCTGGGCGGCCACATCCACCTGCTGTCGGCCAAGGCCGAGGGCGGCACGGGCCCGCGCGCCGCGCTGGCCGAGTACTACATCAAGCGGCTGCTGCCCGAGCATTCTGCCAATCTGGCGCATGCGCGGCAGGGGGCCGAGGGGCTTTACGCGCTGTCGGTCGAAGACCTCGTCGCCTGATGGACGGGGGCGCGCCAAGGCTGAGCTATCCGTGGGGCGATCCGCCCGCGCCGGGTGAGGTGCGCGAGGTCGCCGAAGGTGTGCTGTGGCTGCGCCTGCCGCTTCCGATGAAGCTGGACCACGTCAACGTCTACGTGCTGGACGACGGGGACGGCTGGACGATCGTCGACACGGGCTTCGACAGCCGCCGGATGCGCGCGCAGTGGGACGACCTTCTGGCCGGTCCGCTGGCGGGCAAGCCGGTGCACCGCGTGATCCTGACGCACCACCACCCCGACCACGTGGGCCTTGCCGGCTGGTTCCAGGAAAGCGGGGCCGAGGTCGCCGCGACCCGCACAGCCTGGCTGATGGCCCGCATGCTGGTGCTGGACGTGCAGGAGCGCCCGGCGCCCGAGACGCTGGCCTTCTGGCGCGGCGCGGGGATGGCGCAGGACGTCTTCGACCAGCGGGCGACCGAGCGGCCCTTCAACTTCGCCGACGTCGTCGCACCGCTGCCGCTGGGCTTCACCCGGCTGGCCGAGGGGGACACGATCGAGGCCGGCGGGCGCAGATGGGACGTGCACATCGGACACGGCCACGCCCCGGACCACGCCACCTTCTGGTCGCAGGACGGCGAACTCGTGCTGGGCGGCGACCAGTTGCTGCCCTCGATCTCGCCCAACCTCGGCGTCTACGCGACCGAGCCCGAGGCCGACCCGGTGGCCGAGTGGCTGGAAAGCTGCGAGCGGCTGAGCGCCTTCGCCACCGACGCGCAGCTTGTGCTGCCCGGCCACAAGCTGCCCTATCGCGGCCTGCCACTGCGCCTGCGCCAGCTGATCGACAACCATCACGGCGCGCTGAAGCGGCTCGAAGCGCGCCTGGCGCAGCCGCGGACGGCGGTCGAATGCTTCCCGGCGCTTTTCAAGCGCGAGATCGGAACCGCGGAGTACGGGCTCGCGCTGGTCGAGGCGATGGCGCACTGCCTGCACCTGTGGCACGCGGGGCGCGTCGCGCGCACGCGCCGGAACGACGGCGCCTGGCTCTGGACCGCGAAGGGGGACGCCGATGCAGGATCAGATAAAGACCACGGCCGAGGCCGTTGAAGCCGCCGCGCTGCCGCGCGCGCATGCCGTGCATTCCGACCCCGAGATGACCTGCGCCGAGGTTGAGCCTTTTCCGGAGGCGCTGTCGAAGCAGCCCGCCGGCCGCAAGAGCCAGGCAAAATGGGCGTACCAGCGGCTGATCCACTACATCCGCAATTTCGAGAAGCAGCTCGACGAGGAGCACGAGGTCGCAATGGGCTTCGTCGGCGGTGCGCCCGGGGTGCTGAAGATCGAGGGGCTGGGCTATTTCGACCCCGACATCGTGACCTTCTATGGCAAGGACTCGAAGGGCGTGCGCACGCAGCTCGTTCAGCATGTCAGCCAGCTCAACGTCTTCCTGCGCGCCACGCCCAAGCCGAAAGAGGCGCCGCAGCCCACGCGCATCGGCTTCCGGCTGGTCGCCGGGCTGGAGGAAGACGAGGCCGAATGACCTGCGGCGTTCCGCGCCGCGCGCGGGGCCGTGACAGCGCCCGGCAAATCGTCTAATCGAACGGCAAACCACGCAAGGGACGCGCGAGACATGGCCGAAGACAAGCACACGCACGGGAAGATGGACATCGTGGAGCAGGAGAAGACCTTCGCCAGCTTCATGAGCCTGACGGTCAAGACCGTCGTGGCGATCATCGTCATCCTGATCCTGCTGGCCCTGGTCAACGGCTGATCGCCGGCATGCGCCGCCTGCTGGCCGTGCTCGCGCTGCCGCTGCTTCTGGCGGCCTGCGGCGTCGAGGTCGGCGCGCCGATGGCCGAGGTGCAGCGCCGGGCCTACATCCATGACGGGCCGCCGACGCTGACGCTTTACACGGTCGCGCGCAATCTCGACGGGCGCGGAGCGCACTCGGGGCTGCTGATCGACGGGCCGCAGCGCGTGCTGTTCGATCCCGCCGGGTCGTTCCGTCACCCGCACGTGCCCGAGCGGGGCGACGTGCTGTACGGCTTCACCCCGCGGATCGAGGACGTCTATGTCGACTTCCACGCCCGGGAAAGCTTCCGGGTGATCGAGCAGACGGTCGAGGTGTCGCCCGAGGTCGCCGCACAGGCGCTGACGCTGGCCCAGAAAAATGGCCCGGTCGCCCCGGCGCGCTGCGCGCTGTCGATCACCAGCCTGCTGCGGCAGTTGCCGGGGTTCGAGCACGTGGGCACGACGTGGTTTCCCAATGGGGCCGCGCGCGCATTCGGTGAACATCCCGGTGTCACCCGCCGCGTGATCACCGACGACGACGCCGACGACAACCACGGCGTCATCATCCGCGAGCGCGACGCGCTGGCCGCCGCAGGCCTCTTGTGAGGGGGCTTGGAGGCGGCGCGCCCCGCGTCCTAGAGTGGCGCGGCTGCGAGGGGAGGCACCCATGACCACCGCCGACGTGCTGGCCGACTACATCATTGCGCCCGATCCCGACCGCGCGGGACTGACCCGCCGGATCGAGGGCGTCGATCACACCGGCGCGCGCAGCGCCATCTCGGTGGTCGAGGAGCGGCCGCTGACGATCTTCCTCAACGGGCAGGAGATCGTCACCGCCATGACCATCGGCGATTATCCGGAATACCTCGCGCTCGGGTTCCTCAAGAACCAGGGCATGCTGCGCCCGGGCGAGACGGTGAAGGGCGTGGACTTCGACGAGGAACTCGAAACCGTCGTCGTCCGCACCGACGGGCAGACCCGCTATGAGGAGAAGCTGAAGAAGAAGACGCGCACCTCGGGCTGCGCCGTCGGCACCGTCTTCGGCGACATGATGGAGGGGCTCGAGGGCCTGACGCTCCCTCAGGCCGAGGCGCGGACCTCCTGGCTCTACGCGCTTGCCAACAAGATCAACCGCACGCCGTCGCTGTATCTGGAGGCCGGGGCGATCCACGGCACGGTGCTGTGCCGGGAAGACCGGCCGCTGGTTTACATGGAGGATGTGGGCCGGCACAACGCGGTGGACAAGATCGCCGGCTGGATGCTGTCCGAGGGCGTGGGGCCTGAGGACAAGATCCTGTACACCACCGGCCGGCTGACCTCTGAGATGGTGATCAAGACGGCGTTGATGGGCATCCCCGTCCTCGCCTCGCGCTCGGGCTTCACCGCCTGGGGGGTGGAGATCGCGCGGCAGGTCGGCCTGACGCTCATCGGCCGGATGCGCGGCAAGCGGTTCGTTTGCCTGTCGGGCGAAGAGCGGCTGGTGCGCGACGCCGACCCCGACGCAGTTGCCGACGAAGACAGGAAGCACCGCCGGAAGAGCGCGGTATGAGCGGACCCGGGTCGACGGCACCGCTCGGCGTCATCCTGGCCGGGGGACAGGCCCGGCGCATGGGCGGCGGCGACAAGGGGCTGCTGCCGCTCGCCGGCCGCCCGATCCTGTCGCACGTCATCGACCGCCTGTCGCCGCAGGTCGGGGGGCTCGCCCTCAACGCCAACGGCGATCCCGCACGTTTCGCCCGCTTCGGCCTTCCGGTCCTGCCCGACAGCGTCGAGGGCTTTCCCGGGCCTCTGGCCGGGGTGCTCGCGGGGCTGGAGTGGGCGGCCGGGCAGGGGGCCACGCATATCGTCACCGCCGCGGCCGACACCCCCTTCTTCCCCTGCGATCTGGTCCCGCGCCTGACGCTCGCGGCCGAGGAGGCGGGCACGCCGATCGCGCTGGCGGCCACGCCCGACCCCGAGCGCGGGCAGGTGCGCCACCCGACCTTCGGCCTGTGGCCCGTCGCCCTGCGCGACGACCTGCGCGCGGCGCTGGCCGAGGGGCTGCGCAAGGTGGTGCTCTGGACCGACCCGCACGGCGCGGCCGAGGCCGTGTTCCCGGTCGAGCGGCTCGACCCGTTCTTCAACGTGAACACGCCCGAGGACCTGGCGAAGGCAGAGGCGCTGGCGGAATGAAGCTCTATGGCGTGACCGGCTGGAAGAACGCGGGCAAGACCGGGCTGATGGAGCGGCTGGTGGCCGAGTTCGCGGGCCGGGGGCTCACCGTCTCGACGCTCAAGCACGCGCACCACACCTTTGACGTGGACCACCCGGGCAAGGACAGCCACCGCCATCGGGTCGCCGGAGCGCAGCAGGTTCTCCTGTCCTCGCGCAACCGCTGGGCGCTGATGAGCGAACTGCGCGGCGCGCCCGAGCCGTCGCTGGCGGATCTCCTGGCCCGGCTCGACCCGGTGGACCTGGTGCTGGTCGAGGGCTGGAAGCGCGACACGCATCCCAAGGTCGAGGCCTTCCGCGCCGAAACCGGCAACCCGCTGATCGCGCGGAACGACCCGACGGTTCGCGCCGTGGCCGCCGACTGCCCGCTCGACCTCGACCGCCCGGTGTTCGACCTCGACGACACCGCCGCCATCGCCGATTTCATCGCCGCGGAGCTGGGGCTGTGACCGGGTTCGACACCTTCGTGGTGGTGGATTGGTCGGCCCGGTCGCAGCCCTCGCCGGCCACGCCGACCGCCGACAGCATCTGGATCGCCGTCGCCCGCGACGGGCGCGCGACGACGGAATACCTGCGCACGCGCGCCGCGGCGACGGAGCGGCTGGTGCGGATCTTCGAGGACGAGCTGGCCCTCGGCCGCCGTGTGCTTGCCGGCTTCGACTTCCCCTTCGGCTATCCGGCGGGCTTTGCGGAAGCCGTGGCGGGGCGCCCCGACGCCCTGGCGCTCTGGGCGGCGCTGGCGGAGCGGGTAGAGGACGGCGAGGACAATGGCAACGACCGGTTCACCGCGGCGGCGGCGCTGAACGCCGTCTTCCCCGGCACCGGCCCGTTCTGGGGCCGGCCCGCTGGTCTGGACCTGCCGGGCCTGCCCGAGCGCGGCTCCGAGCGGGACGGCCACGGTTTGCCCGAACGCCGCGCGGTCGAGGCGCTCGTGCCTCGGGCGCAGCCGTGCTGGAAGCTCTTCACCACCGGCTCCGTCGGCTCGCAGGCGCTTCTCGGCCTGCCGCGCCTGCACGCCCTGCGAAACCGCTTCGGCGATCGCCTCTCCGTCTGGCCGTTCGAGTCGCCCGACGCCCCCATCGTCCTGGCCGAGGTTTATCCCTCGCTCGTGGATGCCGTGGTGCAGGAGGCAATCGGTCCGGAGGACATCAAGGACGAGGTGCAGGTGCGCGTGCTCGCCCGCGCGCTGGAAGAGATGCAGGCGCAGGGCACGCTCGGCCACGCGCTCACCGCCCCCGACGCGCCCGCGCTGGCCGAGGAAGGATGGATCCTCGGCGTCGGGGCCGAGGACGCCCTGCGCACCGCCGCCCGCGCCGCGCTCGCGCCGCCGAAGCTCGGCAACGACTGCTTCGCCCTGCCGCCCGGCGTGCACTGGACGCCGGTGGATGAGGCTCTGACGCTCCTGCGCGACCGCCTCGCTCCCGTCACCGCGACCGAGACCGTGCCTGTTGCGGGGGCCGAGGGCCGCATTCTCGCCGCCGACCATCTGGCGCGGCGGTCGAACCCGCCCGCGCCGAACTCTGCCGTCGACGGCTACGGCTTCGCGGGGCAGGCGGTGGGCGAGGGCGCGCAGCGCCTGCCGCTGCTGGAGGGCCGGGCCGCCGCCGGGGCACCCTATGTCGGAGCCGTGCCGCAAGGGGCAGCCATCCGCATCCTGACCGGCGCGACCCTGCCCGAGGGCGTGGACACCGTCGTGCTGGAGGAGGATACCACCCGCGCCGGCGGCCATGTCGCGTTCAACGGCCCCGTCCGGCCGGGCGCCAACACCCGCCGCGCGGGCGAGGATGTCGAGGCCGGCGCCGTGGCGCTGGAGGCCGGGCACCTGCTGCGCGCGCCCGATCTCGCGCTCCTCTCGGCGCTCGGGTTGGCCGAGGCGCACGTGCACCGCCGCCTTCGTGTTGCCGTCGTCTCCACTGGCGACGAACTCGCCGCCCCCGGCGCCACCGCCGACCCCGCCCGTACCTTTGATGCCAACCGCCCGATGCTCCTGTCGCTTGCCTCGCGCTGGGGCTACGCGCCGGTGGATCTCGGGCACGTGCCGGACGACCGCGAGACGCTGGCGGCGCGGCTGGACGAGGCGCGGAAGACGGCGGACGTCCTGCTGACCTCCGGCGGCGCCTCGGCGGGGGACGAGGATCATGTCTCGGCGCTGTTGCGCGAGCGCGGCGCGCTGCAGGCCTGGCGCATCGCGCTCAAGCCCGGCCGCCCGCTCGCGCTGGGGATGTGGGACGGGATGCCGATCTTCGGCCTGCCCGGAAACCCCGTCGCCGCCTTCGTCTGCACGCTGATCTTCGCCCGCCCCGCGCTGTCGCGCCTGGCCGGGGGGCGCTGGCTGGCCCCGCGGGGCTTCGACGTTCCGGCGGCCTTCGAGAAGCGCAAGAAGCCCGGGCGCCGGGAATACCTGCGCGCCCGTCTCACGCCCGAGGGCCATGCCGAGGTGTTCCGCTCCGAGGGCTCGGGCCGCATCTCGGGCCTGTCCTGGGCCGAGGGGCTGGTGGAGCTGGGCGACGAGGGCCGCCACGTGCACCGGGGCGACCCGGTCCGCTTCCTGCCCTACGGCAGCTTCGGGATCTGACCCCGCTGCATCTTTGGTCCTGAAATATCCTCGGGGGGAGCGCCGCAGGCGCGGGGGGCAGACAGCCCCCCTTTCTCAGTCGAAGGTGCCGGTGACGCGGCCCAGCAGCATGAACGCCCGTGCCGTGCGCGTGTCGGCCAGTGCGGCGATTTCCTGGTCCGACGCGCCCTGCTCGAAGGCCGCGAAGATCTGGTCGAAGCGGCGCAGGAAGTGGTGCGCGGCGTCGCGGAAGATCGCGTCGTTTTTCATCCGGGCCGCCGCCAGTCCCAGCGCGTCCTTGTCATGGATGCCGCCGAGCGCCGCGATGGCGCGGCCACGTTCGCCCTGCGCGAAGCGGCGCCACAGCTCGGGGCGGGCGCGGTCGGGGGCAAGGTCGTCCATGTAGACGCCGTCCTGGCTGAGCAGGGTCAGCACGTCTTGCGCGGCCTGGATCAGGTGCGCCGTGTTGCGGTCGCGCAGGGCGCGGCGCAGGGCGCGGAAGCCCTCGCGGTCCTCGGCCGTCTCGGGGAACTGGAGCGCCGCGATGAAGTCGCCGGTGGTCAGCTGCGCCTGCATCGCGTCCGCCGGCGTCTCGAGCCCGAGCGTCGGCTGTCCCTCGCCCTCGGCCGGCGCGGGGCCGGGCGGGGGCGGTTCGCTGCGCGGCGGAGGCGGCGGTGCGGCGGTGCGGATCGAGGTGAAGGTCGCCAGCGCCGTCTCGGTCTTCTTCGTGGTGGCCGCGATCTCCTGCAGCCGGCGCTCTACCTCGGGCGAGGCGCCGCCGGCCCTCTGCTGCGCCATGGACGACCGCAACCCCTCGACGGTGGCGCGCAGGCGCTGGGATTCGGCGCGCATGGCCGCGGCGCTTTTCACCGTGGCGTTGCCCAGCCAGATCAGCGCCACGGGCACGAAGACCGCCACCAGCGTCATCACGAAGCGCAGCGGGTCGACGCCGTCCTCGGTGCCGCGGCCCAGGAACAGGAAGGCCACGCCGGTCAGCAGCAGCCACAGCACGGACAGCACCAGCGCCACGAGGTCGGCGGGCGCGAAGCGCCGGGTCTCGGCGGTGCGGGACAGAAGGCCCCGTTCCGCCGGCCGGTCCTGTGGTGCGTCAGACATGCGGCCTCCGCTCCGGGTTGCGCTTCAGGAATAGGCGATGCTGAGGATCTCGTAGCTCTTCTCGCCGCCGGGAGTGCGCACCTCGACGCTGTCGCCCTCTTCCTTGCCGATCAGCGCGCGGGCGAGGGGCGACTTGATGTTCAGCCGTCCGTTCTCGATGTCGGCCTCGGGCTCGCCGACGATCTGGTACGTCTTCTCCTCGTCGGTGTCCTCGTCCACCAGCTTCACCGTCGCGCCGAACTTGACCGAGCCAGACAGCTTCGAGACGTCGATCACGTCGGCCAGCGACAGGATACCCTCGAGCTCCTTGATGCGGCCCTCGATGAAGGACTGCTTCTCGCGCGCCGAGTGATATTCGGCGTTTTCGCTCAGGTCGCCGTGCTCGCGCGCTTCGGCGATGGCCTTGATGATGGCGGGGCGTTCGACGGACTTGAGATGCTTCAGTTCGTCGTTCAGCGCGGAGTGGCCCGCGCGGGTCAGCGGTATCTTTTCCATGAAGGGCCGGGGCCTTTGCGTGAAAGGTGGTCGTCTGTTGGCTTTCCTCCTTAACTCAAGGGGTGCGGGCAAAGTCAAGCGGACGGCGCGGGCCGCGCACCGGGGCCGAATAACGCAGTGTTGCGATTGACCGCACGTCCACGCTTTGCAAAACCCGTTCGGACGCCGGTCCAAGCGGGAACGGCGCCCGGCAAGACAGGCGAGGGGACCCAGAATGGCCGAGGTGACGCGCGAGTCGATGGAATACGACGTGGTGATCGTGGGGGCGGGCCCGGCCGGCTTGTCAGCGGCGATCAGGCTCAAGCAGCTCGACCCCGATCTCGATGTCGTGGTGCTCGAGAAAGGGTCGGAAGTGGGGGCGCATACCCTGTCGGGTGCGGTGCTCGATCCCAGCGGGCTGGACGCGCTGATCCCCGACTGGAAGGAAAAGGGCGCGCCGGTCAACGTCCCGGTGACCGAGGATCACTTCTACGTCTTGGGCGAAGGCGGGAAGATGCGCGTGCCCAACGCCCTCATGCCCCCGCTGATGAACAACCACGGCAACTACGTCATCTCGCTGTCCAACCTCTGCCGCTGGATGGCCGAGCAGGCCGAGGAGCTGGGCGTCGAAGTGTTCCCGGGCATGGCGTGCTCGGACCTTGTCTATGGCGAGAACGGCGAGGTGAAGGGCGTGATCGCGGGCGAATTCGGCCTCCAGGCCGACGGAACGCCCGGCCCCTCTTACGAGCCGGGAATGGAGCTGCACGGCAAGTACGTGTTCCTGGGCGAGGGCGTGCGCGGGTCGCTGTCGAAGAAGGTCTGTGCCAAGTACGACCTCTATTCCGGCCGCGATGTGCCGAAATACGGCCTGGGCATGAAGGAAATCTGGGAGATCGACCCGGCCAAGCACCAGCCGGGCAAGGTCGTGCACACGATGGGCTGGCCGCTGGGCAAGAACGCGGGCGGCGGGTCGTTCATCTATCACATCGACAACAACCAGGTGCTCGTGGGCTTCGTCGTCCACCTGAACTACGCCAACCCGCACCTTTTCCCGTACATGGAGTTCCAGCGCTTCAAGCACCATCCGATGGTGGCCGAGCTGCTGAAGGGCGGCAAGCGCGTGGCTTATGGCGCGCGGGCGATCTCGGAGGGCGGCTACCAGTCGATGGCGCGCTCGGCCTTCCCCGGCGGGGCGCTTCTGGGCTGCTCGGTCGGGCTGGTGAACGTGCCGCGCATCAAGGGCAACCACAACGCCATGCTCTCGGGCAAGGCGGCGGCCGAAGCCGCGCACGAGGCGATCAAGGCCGGCCGTGCCGGCGACACGCTGGATGCCTACGAGACCGAGCTGCGCGAGGGCGCGGTGGGCCAGGACCTCAAGCGCGTGCGCAACGTCAAGCCGCTGTGGTCGAAGTACGGGCTGGGCGCGTCGATGACGCTGGGCGGCTTCGACATGTGGACCAACCACCTGTTCGGCAGCTCGGTTCTGGGCACGCTCAAGCACGGCAAGACCGATGCCGAGGCGACCGGCAAGGCGAAGGACTTCAAGAAGATCGAGTATCCGCGCCCCGACGGGGTGCTGTCCTTCGACCGGCTGACCAACGTGAGCTTCGCGATGACGAACCACGAGGAAAGCCAGCCCTGCCACCTGAAGCTGAAGGATCCGGAGCTTCCGGTGAAGGTCAACCTGCCCGAGTACGGCGGCCCCTCGGCGCGCTACTGCCCGGCGGGCGTGTACGAGTTCGTCGAGGAAGAGGGCAAGGAGCCCCGCTTCGTCATCAACTTCCAGAACTGCGTGCACTGCAAGACCTGCGACATCAAGGATCCGCTCCAGAACATCGACTGGACGACCCCGCAGGGCGGGGACGGGCCGAACTACCCCAACATGTAACGGTTGCGTCAGGAGCCGCCCCCGGGCGGCTCCGCCGCGTTGCGCCCCGGGGGGCGAGGGACTAGGTTTTACCGGACCGTCACACGCAGCAGAAGGTCCTGCCCATGCCCTTTACCCTTCGCCCCAGCAGCCTTGCCCTTGCCGCCTGCCTCGCCGTCAGCGGTGGCGCTGCAGTGGCGCAGGATTCGGGCGCCTACCTCGCCGCGCGCCACGCGCAGTTCTTCAGCGACTACGAGAAGGCGGCGCAGTACTACGCGCAGGCCCTGATCCGCGACGCGGCGAACCCCGACCTGCTGGAAAACGCCGTCACATCCTACGTCGCGATGGGCGATGTCGACCGGGCGGCGACCGTGGCTCGCCGGCTGATGCAGACCGGCACCGACAGCCAGGTGGCGAACATGGTGCTGATCGCCGAGCAGGCGAAAGAGAGCGACTGGAGCGCGATCCTTGCCGACATGGACGCCGGGCAGTCGGTCGGCCCGCTGTTCGACGGTCTGGTGCGCGGCTGGGCGCTGGTGGGCGAAGGGCGCATGTCCGACGCGCTCGAGGCGTTCGACGAGGTGGCCGAGACGCAGGGCGTTCGCGCCTTCGGCCTGTATCACAAGGCGCTCGCGCTGGCCTCGGCCGGGGATTACGAGGGGGCGGACGGGATTCTGTCGAGCGACGAGGACGGCGGCCTGCGCCTGACCCGGCGCGGCGTGGTGGCCCATGCCGAGGTGCTCAGCCAGCTGGGCCGCAACGACGACGCGCTCGCGTTGATCGATGAGTATTTCGGCGGCGCGCTCGACGCCTCGCTCGAGGCTTTGGTCGTCAAGCTCGAGACCGGTGAGCCGCTGCCCTTCGACTCGATCCGCCAGCCGGCGGACGGCGTTGCCGAGACCCTCCACTCCATCGCGAACGCGCTCAGCGGCGAGGCGGCCGAGGGCTATACGATCCTTTACTCCCAGCTCACCGAGTACCTGCGCCCGGGCCACATCGAGGCGCTGCTGCTGACGGCCGCGCTGCTTGAGCAGATGGAGCGCCACGATCTCGCCATCGAGGCGTATCGCAAGATCCCCCGTTCGGAGCCGGCCTTCGAGGCGGCCGAGATGGGCCGCGCCGAGGCGTTGCGCGCCTCGGGCAAGGAGGACGCGGCGATCGAGGTGATGCAGCAGCTGATCGAGCTGAACCCCGACAACACCATGCTGCACGTCCGCCTGGGCGACACACTGCGCGGCATGAACCGCTATGAGCAGGCGCGCCGCGCCTACGACGACGCGGTGGCGCAGTTCGAGGGCGAGTCCGAGGACCAGTGGATCGTCTATTTCTCGCGCGGCATCGCGAACGAGCGCACCGACCGCTGGGACGAGGCCGAGGCCGATTTCCGCAAGGCGCTGGACCTGCGCCCGGACCAGCCGCAGGTGCTGAACTACCTCGGCTATTCCTATGTCGAGATGGGTGAGAACCTGGACGAGGCGCTCGACATGATCGAGCGCGCCGTCGCCGCGCGACCCGAATCCGGCTACATCGCCGACTCGCTGGGCTGGGTGCTTTACCGCCTGGGCCGCTACGACGAGGCGGTGGAGCCGATGGAGCGTGCGGTCGAGCTTATGCCGGTCGACCCGGTGATCAACGACCACCTGGGCGACGTGCTGTGGTCCGTCGGGCGCGAGCGTGAGGCCGAGTTCCAGTGGAAGCGCGCCCTGTCCTTCATCGACGATGCCGAAGAGACCGAGGCCGACCCCAAGCGCATCCGCCGCAAGCTGGAAATCGGGCTGGACGCGGTGCTTGAGGACGAGGGCGAGCCGCTGTCTGTCGCCGATGGCAACTGAGGCCTTCGCACCGGCGAAGATCAACCTGACGCTCCACGTCACCGGCCGTCGGGACGACGGCTATCACCTGCTCGACAGTCTCGTGGTCTTCGCGGGCGCGGGCGACCGGGTGAGCGTCGAGCCGGCGCGCGACTGGTCGCTGCGGGTGATCGGGCCGCGGGCAGAGGGCGTGCCGGAGGATGACGGCAACCTGGTGCTGAAGGCCGCGCGGCTGATCGGCGGGGTGCCCTGCGCTATCACGCTGGACAAGCACTTGCCGACGGCCTCGGGCATCGGCGGCGGATCGTCCGACGCGGCGGCGGCGCTGCGGGCGCTGCACGCACTCGACGGCCGCCCGCTGCCCGGCGACACGCTTCCGCTTGGTGCCGACGTCCCCGTCTGCCTGTCCGCCCGGCCTGCCCGGATGCGCGGCATCGGCGAACGGCTGGACCCGGTGCCGGACCTGCCGTCGGTGAGCCTGGTGCTGGTCAATCCCGGCGTCGCCGTTTCGACGCCGGAGGTATTCCGCCTGCTCTCGACCCCCGACAACGCGCCGATGCCGCCCGAATTGCCGCAGTGGCGGGATGCGACGGCGCTCGCCGACTGGCTGGCGGGACAGCGCAACGATCTGGAACTGCCCGCCCGCACTGCCGAGCCTGCCATCGGCGTCGTGCTGTCGCGGCTCGCGGAGACCGAGGGCTGCCTGCTGGCGCGGATGTCTGGCTCGGGCGCGACCTGCTTCGGGCTTTACGCCGACGCCGTGGCCGCCGACGACGCCGCACGTGCCCTGCGCGAGCTGCATCCGGACTGGTGGGTGGAGGCCTGCGGGCTGGCCTAGCTGATCCGCGCGACCACGTAGTCGGCCAGGTCGTGCAGCATGTCGCGCAGCTCGCCCTCGGGCGCCTCGCGCAGCGCGTCCTTGGCCCGGTCGGCCCAACCAAGCGCTTCCTTGCGCACCTCCTCCAGCGCGCCGTGCCGTTCGAGCAGCTCCCTGGCGCGGGCCACGTCGCCCTCGCGCTGGTCGCCCTTCTCGATCGTGCGGGTCCAGAACGTCCGCTCTTCGATGCTGGCGGCGGCAACGGCGTGGATCATCGGCAGGGTCAGCTTGCGCTCGCGGAAGTCGTCGCCGGTGTTCTTGCCGATGGTGTCACCGTCCGTCCAGTCGAGCAGGTCGTCGACCATCTGGAACGCGATCCCCAGCGCGTCGCCATAGGTCCACAGCGCCCGTACCAGCGGCTCGGGCGCGCCGGCGATCACGCCGCCCACCTCGGCCGCGGCCGAAAACAGCGCCGCCGTCTTGCCGCGCACGACCTTCAGGTACGTCTCGGGGCCCGTCGACAGGTTCTGCGCCGCCGTAAGCTGGAGCACCTCGCCCTCGGAGATCGTGGCCGAGGCGTTGGCCAGAATGTCGAGCACGCGCAGCGATCCTGTCTCGACCATCAGCTGGAACGAGCGGGCGAACAGGTAGTCGCCGACCAGCACGCTCGACTTGTTGTCCCACAGCAGGTTCGCGGTCGGCCGCCCGCGCCGCCGGTCGCTTTCGTCCACCACGTCGTCGTGCAGCAGCGTGGCGGTGTGGATGAACTCCACCGTCGCCGCGAGCTTCGTGTGATCCTCGCCCTCATAGCCGCACATGCGCGCGGCGGCGAGCGTCAGCATCGGGCGGACGCGCTTGCCGCCCGCCTCGATCAGGTGGGCCGTCACCTCCGGGATGCGGGGCGCGTGTTCGGACGACATCCGCTGGCGGATCAGCGCGTCGACCGCCGTCAGCTCGGTAGCCAAGGCGGTGGCGAGGCGCTCGTGCGGTTTCGCTGTCGGCGCGTCCAGTCCCATCACTCGTCCGTCATCGGTGCTCGACACGCCCCGCGGGCTGCCATTAACTCCCCGGCATGAAAGAGCTGATCCGCACCACCGATCCGACTCTCGTCGCCTATGCCAAGGCCCTTCTTCAGGGCGAGCATATAGATTGCTTCGAGATGGACGTCCATATGAGCGTCCTCGAGGGCTCCATCGGAATTTTGCCGCGCCGGATCATGGTGCGGGACGAGGATCTGTTCATCGCCCGCGCCGTGCTGAAGGACAACGACATCCCGCTCGAGGGATGAGAATGGGCGACCTGACCCGCGACGCCTTTCTCGGCGGGCGCGTGATCCTCTGGCAGCCGGCGAAAGGGTACCGCGCCGGGGTGGACCCGGTGCTGCTGGCCGCCGCTGTGCCCGCCGTGGCGGGGCAGACGGCGCTGGACCTTGGCTGCGGTGTCGGCGCGGCGGCGCTGTGCCTGGCGGCGCGGGTGCCCGGTGTTTCGGTCGTGGGGCTGGAGCGGCAGCCGGACTACGCGGCGCTGGCGCGGCGCAACGCCGAGGAAAACGGTGCGGCCTTCGAGGTGTTCGAGGGCGACCTGGCCGCGCCCCCCGCGGCCCTGCGGCAGATGCAGGTCGCTCACGTCCTCGCCAACCCGCCCTACTACGACGCCGCCGCGCGCTCGGCCGCCGCCGATCCGGGGCGGGAGGCCGCCCTGGCCGAGGAGACGCCGCTTGCCGTCTGGCTCGACGCCGGGCTGCGGCGGCTGAAGCCGCGCGGCACGTTCAGCCTGATCCAGCGCGCCGACCGCCTGCCGGACCTTCTGTCGGCCTGCGACGCGCGCCTGGGCAGCCTGACCCTGCGCCCGGTGGTCCCGCGCGATGGGCGCAATGCCAGCCTTGTGCTGTTGCAGGGGGTGAAGGGCGGGCGTGCCGCCTTCCGCCTTCTGCCGCCGCTGGTCATGCACGAGGGGGCGCGGCACGAACGGGACGGGGAAAGCTACCGCCCCGAGGTGTCGGCGGTGCTGCGGGACGCGGCGGCGTTGCCGCGTTAAGCAAAAAATTACCAGATGAGTCGGAATATGTGACTGATGCGTGACAATGACATCGGTCTGTGATGCACTTTGTTTCGCGGCGGCATTCTGGCCGCTGCGCCACACCTTGAGAGGAGGACCGCGATGAGCCTGAGTTCACACCTGAACGAACTGAGGAGAAAGCATCAAACTCTCTCGCAGGAGGTCGAAACGGCGCAACGCAGCCCCGGCTCGAACGACCTCCAAATCGCTGAACTAAAGAAGCAAAAGCTCCGCTTGAAGGAGCAGATCCAAAGGCTGTCGCAACACTAGGAGCTTCTGGCGCTGGCGCGGGCCGCCAGCGCTGCCCCGCCGGCGATGAGCGCGGCGGCCGCGATCAGGAGCCACGAGGCCGGGGCGATACCGGCAAGAATCAGCAAGGCGGTGGACAGGAGCGGTGCCGCATAGGACGCCACGCCCAGAAGCTGGATGTCCCCGCGTTTCACCCCGATATCCCAGACATAAAAGGCCAGCCCCACCGGCCCGAGTCCCAGCGCAACGGCCGAGGCCCATCCGACCGTATCCCGCGGTCAGACCGTTTCTTCCAGCGCGAGGTGCGCGAGCAGGGACAGAACCGCCGAGGCTGTGCAGAAGACGGCGACGCTGTCGGTCGGTGTGCCGCCAAGGCGGCGGGACAGGACGGAATAGCTGCTCCAGGTCAGGGCGCAGAGGATTGCGAAGCCGTAACCGGGCAAGGCGGCGTGGTCGAAGGCCAGGCCCGCGCGGCCGAGGATCAGGGCCGCTCCGGTGAAGCCGACGAGGCCGCCGAGCACGTGACCGCGACGCAGCCGTTCGCCGGGCAGGAGGCCCGAGAAGAGCACGATGAGCAGGGGCCAGAGATAGGCGATCAGCCCCGCCTCGGCCGGGGGCGCGTTGCGCAGGGACGAGAAGTAGAAGAAGTGGTATCCGAAAAGTCCCGCGGTTCCAAAGAGATACACGCGAAGCGGGACGGCGAGCAGGCGGCTCGCGCCGCCGGTCGCGGCGACCCAGACCAGGCCGATGACGCCGCCGATGGCGAAGCAGATCGCGTTGAGCTGGAAGGGCGGGATCGGGGCGGAGCCGACCGTGAGCAGGGCGAGCAGCGCCCAGAGAAGGACGGCGACGAAACCGATGGCGGTGGCGCGGGTGCGCGTGGTGGAGGGGGAGGAGGCGGCGGACATGGGCGCGGATTAGCCCGCGGGGGCCGGTCGAAAAAGGACGAAACGTGCATTCCCGGACCAACGGTGTACATTTTCGCCCCCGGCGCCGAAGGGCGAGGTTTAACGGCTGTGCAAGGATTGGCTGCTAGAGGTCGGGATGCGCCTTCAGGAAGGCGCGGGCGTCCTCTTCTCCCTGGTCCCAGGTGCGGCGGATCTTGCCGGGGTCGGTGAAGTCGATCTTGTCTGCCGGCACCTCGTCTGAAGGTTCGACGAAGGTGCAGCGTTCGTCGCCCGGCAGGCGGTCGTAGCGGCGGGTCAGCAGGACGAGCGTGCGGCCCTCGTCCGGTTCGGGCGTCGGCACCTGGCTGAACATGCCGCCGTCGATCACCGGCCGGTCGTTCCAGAGCGGCAGGTCGAAGATCGGCGGGATCGTCGCGGCGGCGATCACCAGTTCGGCCAGCCGCCCCTCGGCCGCGACGGCGCGGGCGTCGACGAGGGAGTGACCAAGGCCCATGCGCCCCGGCCACTGGCCGTCGGGGCGCGAGAGGGTGTGCAGCTCGGCCTCGTAAAGCAGGGTCGAGATCATGCCTCCGAGCTTGGGCATCAGGCTGAGCGGCGGATGCGCGAGGAGGATCTGGAAGTGCGGCCCGGCCGCCACGTGCTTCTGCGCGTCGGCGTCAAGCACCGTCTCGACGACCTCGCGGTACAGGCGCTGGTGCGGGGTCAGGCCGCCATCCTCGCGCACGTGCCAGTTCACGTTGCTGTCCTGGTCGCGGAACGCGTCCTGCATCACCTCGAGCAGCCGCCGTTCGCGCCCGGCCAGATAGCACGCCCCGGCCAGCGCTCCGCCCGACACACCGGCGACGCGGGCGGGGGCAATCGGCACCTTGTCGCAGAACACCTCCATGAAGCCGCCTTGCCAGAAACAGCGGGTGCCGCCGCCTGAGAAGACGATTTGCTCGAACGGGGAAATCTGCGTGTCGCTCATAGCGGTCGCGGGGCGGCCGGGCCGCCCCGCCCCTTCTTCAGCGTTCGACGCAGAGGGCGACGCCCATGCCGCCGCCGATGCACAGCGTGGCGAGGCCGTTCTTCGCGTCCCGGCGCTTCATCTCGAACAGGAGCGTGTTCAGGACCCGCGCGCCCGAGGCGCCGATGGGATGGCCGATGGCGATGGCGCCGCCATTGACGTTCACCTTCTCGGGATCCCAACCCATGTCTTTGTTCACGGCGCAGGCTTGGGCGGCGAAGGCCTCGTTCGCCTCGATCAGGTCGAGGTCGTCGACCTTCCAGCCGGCTTTCTCCAGCGCCTTGCGGCTGGCATGGATCGGGCCCACGCCCATGATCGACGGATCGAGCCCGGCGGTCGCGTAGGAGGCGATGCGCGCCAGCGGCTCGATGCCGCGCTTCTCGGCCTCGTCGGCGGACATCAGGAGCACGCCGGCCGCGCCGTCGTTGATGCCGGACGCGTTCGCGGCGGTCACGCTGCCGTCCTTGGTGAAGGCCGGGCGCAGCTTCTGCATCGCCTCGATGGTGGCGCCGTGGCGGATGTATTCGTCCTTGTCCACGACGATGTCGCCCTTGCGGGTCTTGACCGTGTAGCTGACGATTTCGTCCTGAAAGCGCCCGGCGTTCTGCGCCTCTTCGGCCTTGTTCTGCGAGCGGACGGCGAACTCGTCCTGCTGATCGCGGCTGATCTGCCACTTCTCGGCGACGTTCTCGGCCGTCTGGCCCATGTGGTAGCCGTTGAAGGCATCCCACAGGCCGTCCTTGATCATGGTGTCGATGAACTTCATGTCGCCCATCTTGTGCCCGTTGCGCAGGTTGGCGCAGTGGGGCGACATCGACATGTTTTCCTGCCCGCCGGCTGCGACGATCGAGGCGTCGCCCAGAAGGATGTGCTGCGCGCCGAGCGCGACGGCCCGCAGGCCCGAGCCGCAGACCTGGTTGATGCCCCAGGCGGCGCTTTCCTGCGGAAGACCGGCGTTTATGTGCGCCTGGCGCGCCGGGTTCTGGCCCTGGCCGGCGGTCAGCACCTGGCCCAGGATCGTTTCGGACACCTCGCCCTTGTCGATACCCGCGCGCTCGACGATGGCCTGCAGCACGGTGGCGCCGAGGTCATGGGCCGGCGTGTTGGCGAAGGCGCCCCCGAAGCTGCCCACGGCGGTCCGGGCGGCCGAGGCGATTACGACGTTGGTCATGTGAATACTCCCTCTCATCCGTCAAACGACAGGCGAGAGGACGCGGCGACGCAAGGCCGGCGACCGGCGTCCTCCGCCGGATTACAGCGAGTGTTAGGCGGCGCGGGGCCCGAGCGCAACGGAGGAGATGCCGCGCCGGCGTCAGCCGGCCGCGGCTTCGGACGGTGCGGCGTCCCACCGGGGGCGCAGGGTGGGCGCGCCGAAATAGTAGCCCTGCATGCATTCGACCCCCAGCCGGACGAGGCAGTCCGCATCTTCCCGCGCCTCGACGCTTTCGGCGACGGTGACCATGTCGAAGTGCTGCCCGATGGCGACCATCGCGCGCACCAGCGCCTGGTTGTCCGGGTTGCGGCGGATGCCGCGCACGAACTGGCCGTCGATCTTGAGGATGTCGAAGTAAAGCTCGCGCAGGTGGCGCAGGGCGGTGTAGCCGGCGCCGAAGCTGTCGACGGCGAAGCTGACGCCGCGGTTCTGAAGCTCGGCCATGAAGGCCTGCACCACGTCGGGCATCAGGATGGCCGAGCTTTCCGTGATCTCGAGGATCAGCCGCTCGCCCAGTTCGGGATCGTCGCGCAGCCGGTCGTCGAGCAGGCGTTGCCAAGGGGCGTAGCCGATGGAGCGCGCCGACATGTTGATGGCGAGCCTGAGATCCATCCGCTCGGACAGTTTCTCGAGCCCGAAGTCGAGCGCGAGCACGTCGAGCCGGCGGCCGAGTTCATGGGTTTCCACCACGCCGATGAAGTCGCGCGCGGGGATGATCCGGCCGCGGTCGTCGAGCACGCGGATCAGCCCTTCGTAGAAGGCCGGATAGTTCGGCCGCCCCGAGGGGACGATCGGCTGATAGGCGAGCGCGACGTTCCGTTCGTTCACCGCCCGCGCGACCATCGCCATCACGTCGCGGTCTCGCGCCTCGACCGCCGCGGCAAGCGGGCTTTCCAGCGCCGGGTCCGGCGGGATGTGGTCCGGTGTCGTCATTCCTGTCCCCTTCCGACGATGCGAATCCCCCTCGATCCATCGGGCCACCTTGCGCCCGGCGGGATAACGATGCGTAAAAGGTCAAATTCGACAGGTTTCCGGGGGCAGAGGATGGGCGAGCGATGCGGCTGGTGCGGGACGGACCCGCTTTACGTGGCCTACCACGACGATGAGTGGGGCGTGCCCGAGCGGGACGGCCGTGCACTGTGGGAAAAGCTGGTGCTCGACGGCTTCCAGGCGGGGCTGAGCTGGATCACCATCCTGCGCAAGCGCGACGCCTTCCGCTCGGCCTTCGCCGGGTTCGACCCGGAGATGGTTGGGAGTTGGGGCGAGGCTGACGTGGCTCGGCTCCTGGCCGATCCGGGCATCGTGCGTCACCGCGGCAAGATCGAGGCGACCATCGGCAACGCGCGGGCGTATCTGGACATCGAGGCGCGGGAGGGGTTCGCCGCCTTCCTGTGGGATCACGTGGACGGGCGCCCGGTGCAGAACCGCTTCGCGACGCTGGCCGAGGTGCCGACCGAGACAGCGGTGTCGCGCGCCATGTCGAAGGCGCTGAAGGCGCGCGGCTTCCGGTTCTGCGGGCCGACCATCGTCTATGCCTTCATGCAGGCGACGGGGATGGTGAACGACCACCTCGTGACCTGCCCCTGCCATGACCGGGTGGCCGCGTCAGGGTAGCGGGGCGTAGCCCGTCAGCAGGACCAGAAGCGGCAGCGGGGCGGCGGCGACGGCCACGGACAGAAGGAAGCCCGCGGGCGTGAACAGGCGGCTCATTCCGGCGACCAGCGCGATGCCGCCGCCGCCGCCCAGCAGCGCGCTGCCGGGGAAGTTCAGCGCCACGGCGAGCGCGACGTAGCGGTGGCGCAGAAGGAACGGCACCAGCCGGTTGGGCGCGTGCCGGGCGAGGTGATCGCGCCGTTCGTCGGGGCTCATCCCTTTGCTTTGGCGCACGAGCGCGGCGGCGCGGGCCAGGCCGAGGGCGGCGAAGGCGCGGGCGAGCCGCTCGGGCGGGATCACGCGGCCGGCGAGGAAGGACAGGGACAGCGCGGCGACCATTCCGGCATAGACCAGCGCCGCCACCGTGTCGCCGAAGGCGGCCATCAGGGCAATCCCGATCTCGGCCCCAGGCACGAATGGCGCGGCGGAGGCGAGGACGAACACCACCGTCACCACGGCCAGCATCAGGGGCATGCCCGAGGGCGTCTCGCTGCCGGGTTCGAGATGCAGCGCCCCGGGAAGCCAGAGGCCCAGCACCAGCCCGCCGCCGATCAGACAGAGGTAGAGGAGGAGCAGGACGGCCCGCCTGTTCACGCGGCGCGTCCCACGAATGGCGAGACGATTGCGCCTGTCGACCCCTGCCGCCCGGCGCGGTCTCGCATCGCCGGTCAGCTTTCGCCGGCGATCAGCGCCCTCAGGATGGCCTTGGCGCTGTCGCCGGCCCAGTCCGCGCCGCCCTGAAGGCGGCCGATCTCGCGCCCCTCGGGGTCGAGGATCACGGTGACCGGCAGGCCGAACACCGCCATGTCGCGGGCGAGCGCCTGCTTCGGGTCGAGCAGGATGGGCAGGGTCTCGATCCCCTCTTCACCGAAGAAGTCCTCGATTCCGGCGAGCGTGTTGCGGCCGGTGGCGACGGGGACGACCTCGAACGTCTCGCCGCCGAGTTCGGCCTGCAGCGCGTCGAGCGCCGGCATCTCTTCGCGGCAGGGGGCGCACCAGGTGGCCCAGAAGTTCAGCAGGACGTGCTTGCCCGCATAGTCCGACAGGGCGTGTTCGCCTCCCTCGGGGTCGGTGAAGGTGGCGTCGGAGGCCGCCTGCGGCTCGGAATGGAACGTCAGCTTCCTCATGTCGCCCTCGCGCAGCGCCTCGAGCGCGGAGGTGTCGGCGAGTGCGCCATTTGCGCCGGTCAGGACCGCCGTGTAGAGGAGTGCGGACGTCAGAACCTTCTTCAGCTTCACCGGGGGCCTCCCATGACCGATCAATCCTCGAACGCGATGTGGGGCGGGCGTTTCGCCGCCGGGCCGGACGCGATCATGGAGGCGATAAACGCCTCGATCTCGTTCGACAAGCGGCTGGCCGCACAGGACATCGCGGGCTCGCGCGCCCATGCCGCCATGCTGGCCGCGACGGGCATCGTGGAGGCTAACGAGGCCGAGGCGATGCGGGAAGGACTGCTCACGGTCTTGTCAGAGATCGAGGCGGGCGACTTCGCGTTCTCGACGGCGCTCGAGGACATCCACATGAATGTGGAGGCGCGGCTGAAGGAGATCATCGGCCCCTCGGCGGGCCGGCTGCACACCGCGCGGTCGCGCAACGACCAGGTGGCGACGGATTTCCGGCTGTGGGTGCGCGACCAGATCGACGCGGCGGTCGAGGGGCTGGACGCTCTCTCGCGGTCGCTTCTCGCCCAGGCGGAGGCCGGGGCGGACTGGGTGATGCCGGGCTTTACCCACCTGCAGACGGCGCAACCGGTGACCTGGGGCCACCACATGATGGCCTATGTCGAGATGTTCCAGCGCGACGCTTCGCGATTCCGCGACGCGCGGGCGCGGATGAACGAATGCCCGCTGGGCGCCGCCGCACTGGCCGGCACATCCTTTCCCATCGACCGCGAGATGACGGCGCAGGCGCTGGGTTTCGACCGGCCCTGCGCCAATTCGCTCGACGCCGTGTCGGACCGTGACTTCGCGCTGGAATTCCTGTCGGCGGCGTCGATCTGCGCGATGCACCTGAGCCGCTTCGCCGAGGAGCTGGTGATCTGGTCCTCGGCGCAGTTCCGCTTCGTGGCGCTGTCCGACCGCTTCTCGACCGGGTCGTCGATCATGCCGCAGAAGAAGAACCCGGACGCGGCCGAGCTGATCCGCGCCAAGATCGGGCGGATCTTCGGGGCGAACGTGGCGCTGATGACGGTGATGAAGGGACTGCCCTTGGCATATTCCAAGGATATGCAGGAGGACAAGGAGCAGGTCTTTGACGCCGCCGACAACCTGATGCTGGCGCTGGCCGCGATGACAGGCATGGTCGGCGACATGACCGCCAACCGCGACGCGCTGCGCGCCGCCGCCGCCTCGGGGTTTTCGACGGCGACCGACCTGGCCGACTGGCTGGTGCGCGAGCTGAACCTGCCGTTCCGCGACGCGCACCATGTCACCGGCACGCTTGTGGCGATGGCCGAGAGCAAGGGCTGCGACCTGCCGGACCTTTCGCTGGCCGACATGCGCTCGGTGCACGAGGGGATCACCGAGGCCGTCTTCGACGTGCTGGGGGTCGAGAACTCCGTCGCGAGCCGCATGTCCTATGGCGGGACCGCACCCGAACAGGTGCGGGCGCAGGTGGCGCGCTGGACGGAGAAGCTGGGATGAAGTGGATCGCGGGGACCGCGCTGGCGGCGCTGCTTGCCGGCTGCGGAGTGGATGGCGCGCCCGAGCCGGTGCGCCCGGTCGAGGCTGACACGAACATGACCGTGCGCGGCGAGGCGAGCATCGGCGTCGTCGGCGTGTTCTGATGCGCCGCCTGCGCTGGCTGTTCCTCGCGCTCGCGGCTTGGGGCGCGGTCCACCCGCTGTGGTGGTTCACGGCGTGGTTGCGGGCCAACGACTGGGACTGGGGCGGCATGATCGACGCCTGGTACGCCAACGCGAGCGTCACGGGCCTGACCTGGGACCTGACGATCTCGGCCATCGCGTTCACCGTCTGGGCCGTGGCCGAAAGCGTGATTTCGCGGGACTGGACGCGGCTGGTGGCAGTGCCCGTCACCGTCCTGATCGGGCTGAGCTGTGCGCTGCCGCTGTACCTGTTCCTGCGTCTTCGGCGGGACTGAGACGGCCTGCGGCGCTTCGGCTGTGGTCGCGGGACCATGAGTATTTTCGGCAAGAGGAAGGCCTGGGCGTTGCCGCGGCGGGCGGGTCTGGTATGAGGCGCGCGAGCGAGCTTCGGGGGATGCGATGGACCACTTTCTGTACCGCGACGGCGTGCTTCATGCCGAGGACGTGCCGCTGCCCGAGATCGCGGCGGCGGTGGGAACGCCTTTCTATTGCTACTCGACCGCGACGCTGACGCGGCATTTCGGGCTGTTCGAGGAGGCGCTCAAGGGGCTCGACCACCTCGTGTGCTTTGCGGTGAAGTCCAATTCGAACCAGGCGATCCTGAAGCTGCTGGGCGAGATGGGCGCGGGCATGGATGTCGTGTCGCTGGGCGAATACCGCCGCGCGAGGGCGGCGGGCGTGCCGGGCGAGCGGATCGTGTTCTCGGGCGTGGGCAAGACGCGCGAAGAGATGCGCGCGGCGCTCGAGGGCGGCATCCGGCAGTTCAACGTCGAAAGCGAGCCCGAGATGGCGGCGCTAAACGAGGTGGCGTTGTCGATGGGCACCGTCGCGCCGATCACCGTGCGGGTGAACCCGGACGTGGACGCGATGACGCACGAGAAGATCTCGACCGGCCGGAAGGAGAACAAGTTCGGCATCCCCATCGGCCGCGCGCCCGAGGTCTATGCCGAGGCGGCGAAGATGGCGGGACTTAAGGTCGTGGGAATCGACGTTCACATCGGCAGCCAGCTGACCGACCTCGCGCCCTACGAGGCCGCTTACACGCTGGTCGCCGACCTGACCCGGCAACTTCGTGCCGAGGGGCACGAGATCACGCGGCTCGACCTCGGCGGCGGCCTGGGCATCCCCTACGAGCGGTCGAACGCGGCGCCGCCGCTGCCGCTGGATTACGGCGACGTGGTGCGGCGCACGGTTGGTGACCTGGGCTGCGAGATCGAGATCGAGCCGGGGCGGCTGATCTCGGGTAATGCGGGCATCCTGGTGTCGAAGGTGATCTGGGTGAAGGCGGGCGAGGGGCGCGATTTCCTCATTCTCGACAGTGCCATGAACGACCTGATCCGGCCCTCGATGTACGGCGCCTGGCACGACATCGTGCCGGTCGTGGAGCCTGCGGCGGGCGCCGAGACGCACCCCTACGACATCGTCGGTCCGGTCTGCGAAAGCGGCGACACCTTCGCCAAGCAGCGCCCGATGCCGCCGGTAGGCGAGGGCGACCTGGTCGCCTTCCGCAGCGCCGGGGCTTATGGCGCGGTGATGGCGTCGGAATACAACACGCGGCCGCTGATTCCCGAAGTTCTGGTGAAGGACGATCACTTCGCCGTCATCCGTTCGCGACCGACCTTTGACGATATCATCGCGCGCGATACCATCCCCGGGTGGCTCTAACGCGGGATCCTCCGCATCGGGTCAACGATGCAGGCTTCATGGGCAGGACACTGACGCTCCCCGACGCGGCGCGCCGCCGCCTTCGCCGTCCCCTCTGGCTCACCCGTTTCGGCATGGTGGCCGAGCGCGGGACGCGGGCGTTCTGGCCGCTGTGGAGCATCCTGCTGATCGCGCTGGCCCTGCTGATGATGGGCGTGCACGAGGCCGCGCCGCTGGAGCTGGTCTGGGGCGGCGGGTTCGTCGCGATCCTGGGCGGGCTCTGGGCGATCTGGCGCGGCGTACGGGCGTTTCGCTGGCCGTCGGAGGCCGACGCGCTGGAGCGGCTGGACCGCACGCTGCCGGGGCGGCCGATCTCGGCCATCTCCGACCAGCAGGCGATCGGCGCGGGCGATGCCCTGTCCGAGGCCGTCTGGCAGGCGCATGTGCGCCGCATGGCCGACCGGGTGCGCGAGGCGCGGGCGGTGGAGCCCGATCTGCGCATGGCGGCGCGCGATCCCTATGCCCTGCGCTATGTGGCGCTGACGGCTTTCGTCACCGCGTTGATCTTCGGGTCGTTCTGGCGCGTCGCGTCGGTCACGCAGATGGCGCCGGGCGCGGGCGGCGGGCAGGCCGTCGCCGCGGGGCCCGCCTGGGAGGGCTGGGTCGAGCCACCGGCCTATACCGGCAAGCCGTCGCTGTACCTGGCCGACGTGACGCGCGACACCCTGAGCGTGCCGGAAGGGTCGCGGATCACCCTGCGGCTTTACGGCGAGGTGGGGAATCTGACGGTGGCCGAGACGGTCTCGGGCCGGACGGGCGAGGTGCCCTCGGCCGCCGATCCGTCGCAGGATTTCGAGGTGGTGCAGGACGGATCGCTGCGCATCGACGGGCCGGGCGGGCGTGACTGGCAGGTGGTGGTCGAGCCCGACACCGCCCCCGACGTGCGCGTGACGGCGGAAGCCGAGCGCGCGGCGGACGGCGAGATGCGGCTGCCCTTCGCGGCCGAGGACGACTACGGCGTGGTCTCGGGTCGCGCGGTGATCGAGCTGGACATGGACCGCGTCGACCGTCGCTACGGCCTGGCAACCGAGCCCGAGCCGCGCGAGCCGATCGTGGTGGACCTGCCGATGCCGATCACGGGCGACCGGACCGCGTTCGAGGAAGTGCTGATCGACAACTTCTCGGAACATTCCTGGGCCAACCTGCCGGTCGAGATCACGTTCGAGGTCGACGACGCGCAGGCGCAGTCGGGCGAGAGCGAGGTGCTGGAGACGGACCTTTTCGGCCTGCGCTTCTTCGACCCGCTGGCGAAAGCGGTGATCGAGCAGCGCCGCGACCTGCTGTGGAGCCGCGAGAACGCACCGCGCGTGGCGCAGGTGCTGCGCGCTGTATCGTATCGGCCGGAGGACGTGTTCCGCTCCGAGACGGTGTACCTGCGGCTGCGGGTGGCGATCCGGCGGCTCGAGGCCGGGTTCATGTTCACCGACCTGTCCGAGGAACGGCAGGAGGAGATCGCGCAGGCGCTGTGGGACATCGCCAACGAGATCGAGTACGGCGACATGGACGACGCGCTCGAACGGCTGCGCCGGGCCCAGGACCGGCTGTCCGAGGCGATGCGCAACGGCGCGTCCGAGGACGAGATCGCCGAGCTGATGCAGGAGCTGCGCGAGGCGATGCAGGACTACATGCGCCAGCTTGCCGAGAACGCGCAGGAGCAGGACCAGCAGCAGGCGCAGGGCGAGATGCAGGAGATCACCGGCGACCAGCTTCAGCAGATGCTGGACCGGTTGCAGGAGCTGATGGAGCAGGGCCGCATGGCCGAGGCGCAGCAGCTTCTGGACCAGCTTCGCCAGATGATGGAGAACATGCAGGTCGCCCGCGGCCAGCAGGGGCAGGGCCAGCAGGGCGAGGGCCAGCAGGCCATGCGCGACCTGCAGGAGACGCTGCGCAACCAGCAGCAGCTCAATGACGACACGTTCCAGGACCTGCAGCAGCAGTTTGGCCAGCAGCAGGGCCAGCAAGGGCAGCAAGGCCAGCAGGGCCAGCAGCCCGGGCAGATGCCGGGGCAGCAGGGCCAGCAGGGCCAGGGGCAGCCGGGACAGGGCCAGCCGGGCCAGCAGCAGGGCCAGCCCGGTCAGGGGCAGAACGGCCAGTCGCTGGGCCAGGACCTGGCGCAGCGGCAGGAGCAGTTGCGCAACGAACTGAACCGCCAGCAGCAGAACCTGCCCGGCGCGGGCACGCCCGAAGGCGACGCCGCGCGCGACTCGCTGGGCCGCGCGGGCGAGGCGATGGACGGCGCCGAGGAGGCGCTGCGCGACCGCGACTACGCCGAGGCGCTTGACCGCCAGTCCGAGGCGATGGAGGCCCTGCGCGAAGGCATGCGCAACCTGGGCGAAGCGATGGCCCAGCAGCAGCAACAGCAACAGGGCGGACAGGGTCAGGCCACGGCCGAGGGCGACCCGCAGGGCCGCCGCGAGGATCCGCTGGGCCGCAGCGCCGGGGCGCAGGGACGGCTGGGCACGGACGAGCAGTTCCTGCAGGGCGAGGACATCTATCGCCGGGCGCAGGAGCTTCTGGACGAGATCCGCCGCCGCTCGGGCGAGCAGGAACGCCCGCAGGAGGAACTCGACTACCTGCGCCGGTTGCTGGACCGGTTCTGAGGCGCGTCAGCGCGCGGCGGTGGTCTGCGGAGCAGAGGCACGGTTTCAGTCCACCAGGTTGCCAAGGGCCATGCTGGCTTCGCGCAGCAGCCCGTCGATGCCGTCCCGCACGTCGTTCGCCGCTTCGACATAGGCGATCATCACGCCCTCGGACGCCGGCACCGTCTGAACGATCAGCGGGGCGAAGCCGTAGGCCAGAAGCAGGATCGCGGCGAGGGTCACGACGCTCAGGAACCCCGCTCTGAACCCGCTGCGTTTTTCGCCTGCATCTTCGTCGATCTCGGGCCTCTCGGCCGGATCATGGCGGGAGGAGGCGGTGAGGCTCGAGTTGATCTCTTCGATGTCCGGCAGAAGTTCCCGGCGAGAGCTCTGCGCCGCCTCCGACGCGGGCCGCGCACGCGCCGTCGAGGACGCGGCCACGCGCGAGGGCGCGACCTCGGGGATGACGTGCGCCGTGGCCTCTTCGTGCCCAGGCGCGGCATCCTGCTCGACGTCTATGTCGGGCGGGGATGTGACCTCTGACTTTCCGTTCCGGTCGTGCAAAGCCTCCTCTGCGGGCGCAGGGGCTTGGTGCTCCTCCGGCAGGTCCGGTGGAGGAGCGAGCGCGGGTGTGACGGGCTCCGCACCGTCCGGCTCGGATTGCTGCTCCTCTGTCGCGGCGGCAGGCACCTGAGGCTCGCGGTCGTGACCGGCGTCCCACCAGTCGGACCACTCGTCGCCCGGCGCGATGTCTTCCTCCGGTATGGGCTCGGCATCGGCCGGGGGGGCCTCGTCCTCGCCGGCGACGGACTGGTCCTCGGCGAGTGAGCCTCTATGCCCTTGGGCGACAGGTTCTTCTTCGTCCGGGGCAAAGTCCTGCTCGCCGGCAACAAGCTCGTCGTCGGCGGGCGAGGGAGCCTCTTCCGCCCGGGAGGCGTCGAAGAGGGATTCGTCCTCCGCCTCAGAAGCGGCTTCCGCAGCGTCCGGTGTAGGCCCGGACAGGTCGGGCTCGGGCCGCTCCGACTCCGCTTCGGGCACCGCTTCCGCCTCTGGCACGTCCTCAGGTTCGGCTTCGGGCGGCTGGAGGGCGTGCCAGGACGGCGGGCGGCGGCGCGGCGGCGTGTCCGCGTCGAGCCCCAGGTCGCCCTGCGTCTCGAGCGCGCCGCCAAGCTCGCGGCGGCGGGCGGCGGCCTCGCGCGCGGCTTCCTCGCGCAGGATGGCCATGGCCGCCTCGTCCATGCGGCGACGCGGCGGCGGGGGCGGAGCGGGCGCGTCGTCTTCTTCCTCGTCTTCGGAAGTCAGCGCGGGGCCGGGCTCGGGCAGGGCGTCGGGCGCGGGGGCGAGCGGATCGCCGGGCGCGTCGGCCTCGGCCCAGTCGTCTTCGGCCCGCGCGCGGCGCTGAAACCACGTGTGACCGCACGACGAGCACTGCACGTCCCGGCCGTGCTCGGGGATCATCGCCGCGTCCACTTCGTACTGCGCGGCGCAGTTCGGGCAGATCAGCCTCATCTCGTCATGCCACCTTGCCGGCCCGGGCCGTGCTTCATCCTGTCCGAGGTTAAGCATGCAAATGCCCGATATCCAAGGACTTGGCCCGCGGCGATTGCATGCCCCCGGGACGTGAGGCAAAACGGTCGCGCGACGAAGCGCCCGCCGCGGGTGGCGCGCGGGCGGGGAACAGGCCACGTGATCGAGCTCAGGGACGTCAGTTACAGCTACGGCGGCGACGCATTGCTGTCGGACATCGACCTCGCGCTCGCGCCGGGGTCGTTCCATTTCCTGACCGGCCCGTCGGGGGCGGGCAAGACCACGCTGCTCAAGCTTTGCTACCTCGAACTCCGCGCGACGCGGGGCGAGGTGCACGCCTTCGGGCGCGACGCCGCGGCTTTGGGGCGGGACGGTGTGGCGCAGGTGCGGCGGCGCGTGGGGCTGGTGCACCAGGATTGCCGGTTCCTCGACCACCTGTCGGTCGCCGAGAACGTGGCGCTGCCGCTTGTCGTGTCGGGCCAGGACGCGCCCGAGCGGCGGGCCGAGCTCGACGAGCTTCTGCGGTGGGTCGGCCTGCACCGCCGCCGCGACGCGCTGCCGCCCGAGCTGTCGGGCGGTGAACGGCAACGCGCGGCGCTGGCCCGGGCCGTCATCATGGCGCCCGACGTGATCCTGGCCGACGAGCCCACGGGCAACCTGGACTGGGAGATGTCGCTGCGGCTTCTGACCCTGCTGGTCGAGCTCAACCGGATGGGTAAGGCGATCCTCGTGGCGACCCACGACCTCAACCTGATCCGGCAGGCGAAGGCGCAGGTGGCCGCGCGGGTCCTGCGCATCCGCGACCGGCAGCTCCAGGTGGCGGGGGCCGACCTGTGAGCCGGCTGCGCGCGCTTCTCGGGCTGATCAAGGGCGATCCGCGCGCCGACCGGGTGGTGCCGCCCTCGGGCTTCACGGCGCAGCTTACCGTCCTGTCGGCGGCGGCAATGGCCTTCCTCGCCGTCTTCGCGCTGGCGCTGTCGCTGGCCAGCGGCCGGCTGGCAGAGCGCTGGGGAACGGAGCTGGCGCAGACCTCGACCATCCGTATCTCGGCCCCGCCGGGGCAGGTCGAGCGGCAGACCGAGGCTGTGCTCGAGGTGCTGCGCACGACGCCGGGTGTCGCGCTGGCCCGCCCGCTCGACGCCGCCGAGCAGCGCGCCCTGCTCGAGCCGTGGTTCGGCCCCGACCTGCCGGTCGAAAGCCTGCCGATCCCGCAGCTCGTCGAGGTGATCGAGACCGCGTCGGGCTACGACTCCGAGGGCCTGCGCCTGCGGCTGCGGGCCGAGGCGCCGGGCGCGGTGCTCGACGACCACACCCGCTGGCGGCGCCCGCTGATCGCGGCGGCCGAGCGGCTGCGTGCGCTGGGCGTGGTCTCGATCCTGCTCATTGCCATGGCCGTGGCGGCCATGGTCACCCTGGCGGCGAGCGCGGCGCTTGCGGCCAACGCGCAGGTCATCGGCGTGCTGCGTCTGGTGGGGGCGCGCGACGTCTACATCGCCCGCGCCTTCGTGCGCCGCTTCACCCTGCGCGCGCTGACCGGCGCGGCGGGCGGCACGGCGCTGGGCATGGCGGCGGTTGCGCTGCTGCCCGATGCATCGGCCGCCGGGGGCTTTCTCACCGGGCTGGGCTTCGCCGGCTGGGCGTGGCTCGTGCCGCTGGCGATCCCGGTCTTCGCGGCGCTCGTCGCCTTCCTTGCCACCCGCAACGCCGCCTTGCGCGCACTCAAGGGGTTCACCTGATGGTCTATGCCTGGCGCTGGTTCCGCTCTCTCGTCTTCGTCTTTCAGATGTATCTGATGATGGCGATCCTCGGGCTCGTCTTCTCGATCCCGGCGATGATCTCGCGGGCCTGGGCGTTCCACGCGATCCACGCCTATTGCCGCTGGGTGCGATGGTCGGCCCGCGTCCTCGTCGGCCTGCGCTCCGAGGTGCGCGGCACGCCGCCCGAAGACGAGGTGCTGATCGCCGCCAAGCACCAGTCGTTCTTCGACATCATCATCATCGTGTCCGAGACGCCGCGCCCGAAGTTCATCATGAAGGCCGAGCTGACCCGCGCGCCGGTGCTGGGCTGGTTCGCCAAGCGCATCGGCTGCGTGCCGGTGAACCGGGGCAAGCGCGGCGCGGCGGTCAAGCAGATGATGGAGGACGTGCAGAAGGGCCGCACCGTGCCCGGCCAGCTGATCATCTATCCGCAAGGTACCCGCGCCGCGCCCGGCGCCATCCTGCCCTACAAGGTCGGCACCTACCTGCTCTACGATCAGCTGGGCCAGCCCTGTGTGCCGGCGGCCACGAATGTGGGGGTGTTCTGGCCGCGCTCGGGCATCTACCGCAAGCCCGGCCTCGCCGTGGTCGAGTTCCTGCCGTGGGTTGAGCCGGGCCTCGACCAGCGCGCGTTCATGTCGCGCATCCACGACGACATCGAGGCCGCCTCGGACCGGTTGATGGCCGAGGCCGGCTGGACCGCCCTGCGCTGACGTTCCGGTGTGCCCCGGCCTCATCTTCGGTCCTGAAATATCCCGGGGGTGAATGCGCCGCAGGCGCAGAGGGGGCAGAGCCCCCTCGATCACGTCGCCGGGCGGGTCACCCGGCTCAGATGGCGGCCTTTCGGCTTTCCTCGAGATAGATGTCCCGCAGCCGCGTCGCCACCGGGCCCGGCACGCCCTCGCCCACGGCGACGCCGTCGATCGAGACGACGGGCATCACGAAGGTCGAGGCTGAGGTGACGAAGGCCTCGTCGGCCTGCTTGGCTTCTTCCAGCGTGAAGGCGCGTTCCTCGACCTGCATCTGCGCCTCGCGCGCGAAGCGCAGGACGGCGGCGCGGGTAATGCCGTGCAGGATCTCGTTGCCCAAGTGGCGGGTGACGATGGTGCCGTCCTTGACGATGTAGGCGTTGTTCGAGGTGCCTTCGGTCACGTGATCGTCCTCGACCATCCAGGCGTCGTGGGCGCCGGCAGCCTTCGCCGCCATCTTGCCCATCGAGGGGTAGAGAAGCTGCACCGTCTTGATGTCGCGCCGGCCCCAGCGCAGGTCGGGGATCGAGATGATCTTCATCCCTTCTTTCGCCAGCGGCGCATCGGCCAGCCCCGGCTTGGCCTGGGTGAACAGCACGACGGTGGGCGTGGCTCCTTCGGGGTAGGCGAAGTCGCGGTCGGCGGCGCCGCGCGTGACCTGGAGATAGATCAGGCCGTCGCCGATCCCGTTGCGGCGCACCAGCTCGCGGTGGATGTCGAGCAGCGCGTCGCGACCCATCGGCATGTCCATGTCGAGCTCGTTCAGCGACCGCTCCAGCCGTTTTGCGTGGCCGTCGAAGTCGATCAGCTTGCCGTCCAGCACGCTCGTGACCTCGTAAACGCCGTCGGCGAACAGGAAGCCGCGGTCGAACACCGAAACCTTCGCCTCTTCCTCAGGCACGTACTCACCGTTGACATAGACCGTGCGGCTCATCCCCGTCTCCTCGTTCGCGGGCCGGGCCCGCGGTGTGTCGTTTGCGCCGTGCGGCGGCTTTGCTGCGCGCTCCGCGCGTTCGGCGCTGAAATCGGTCCACTGGACCGATTTCCGGGCGCGCCTCACCCCCAAAGGCGCGCTTCGGGCGGATGCACGCCGTCCTTGTCGAAGGTCAGCGGCGCGTCGCGGTCTTCGGCCAGAAGCAGCGGCCCGTCAAGGTCGGTCACCGCCGCACCCTGCGCCACCAGCACCGCCGGGGCCATCGCCAGCGACGACCCGACCATGCAGCCGACCATGATTCCATAGCCCTGCGCCCGCGCCGCGTCGCGCAGGGCCAGCGCCTCGGTCAGGCCACCGGTCTTGTCGAGCTTGATATTCACCATGTCGTACTTGCCCTTCAGAGCGGGCAGCGAGGCACGGTCATGGCAGCTTTCATCGGCGCAGACGGGCAGGGGGCGCTCGATCTCGGCGAGCATGTCGTCGTCGCCCGCCGGCAGCGGCTGCTCGACAAGCTCCACCCCCAGCCGGACGAGGTGCGGGGCGAGATCGGCATAGACCTCGGCCGTCCAGCCCTCGTTCGCGTCCACGATGATGCGGGCCTTGGGCGCCCCCTCGCGCACGGCCTCCAGCCGGGGCATGTCCTCGGGCGTGCCGAGCTTGATCTTCAAAAGCGGCCGGTGCGCGTTGCCCGCCGCCGCTTCCCTCATCCGCTCGGGCGTGTCGAGCGACAGGGTATAGGCCGTCACTTGCGGCTTCGGCACGGCCAGGCCCGCGATCTCCCACACCCGCTTGCCCGCGCGCTTGGCCTCGAGGTCCCAGAGCGCGCAGTCCACCGCGTTGCGGGCGGCGCCGGCCGGCAGAAGGTCCTGCAAGGCGCCACGGTCGAAGAGATCAGGCAGGTCCTCGATCTGCGACGTCACGCTGTCGAGCGTTTCGTCGTAGCGGGCGTAGGGCACGCATTCGCCCCAGCCGCGTGCGCCACCGTCGGTGGCCCGCACCGTCAGCACGCGCGCCTCGGTCCGCGAGCCGCGCGAGATGGTGAAGGGGTTGGCCAGCTTGAACGTGTCGGGGGAGACCGTCAGCTTCATGCCTGCACCAGCGCGTCGACCAGCCGTTCGGCCCCGATGCGGTAGGGGTCCACGGTCGGCAGGCCCATCCGCGCCTCGGTCTCCTCCAGGTACCGCCGCGCCTCATCCTCGCCGAGCGCCTTGGTGTTGACCGAGATGCCGACGACCCGGCAGTCGGGGTTCGCCACCCGCGCCAGCGGAAGCGCCGTGTCGCGAAGCGCCTCCAGCGTCGGCAGGTCGTAGTTCGGCAGGCCGCGCATGTGCGTCCGCGTCGGCTCGTGGCACAGCACCAGCGCGTCGGGCTGGCCGCCGTGGATCAGGGCCATGGTCACGCCGGAGTACGAGACGTGGAACAGGCTGCCCTGCCCCTCGATGTGATCCCAGTGATCGTCATCGTTGTCGGGCGTCAGGTACTCGACCGCGCCGGCCATGAAGTCCGCCACCACGGCGTCGAGCGGCACGCCCTCGCCCGTGATCAGGATGCCGGTCTGTCCGGTGGCGCGGAACGAGGATTTCATCCCCCGCTCCTTCATCACCGCATCCATGGCGAGGCCGGTGTACATCTTGCCGACCGAGCAGTCGGTGCCGATGCCGAGGACACGCTTGCCGCTGCGCTTGCGCCCGTCCGCGATCGGATAGGGCGTCGAGGGAATGCGCACGTCGTGCAGCTTCTGCCCCTGCTCCTCGGCCGCGCGGACCAGCGCCTTGTCGTTGCGCAGAAGCGTGTGCAGGCCGCTGGCCACGTCGAAGCCTTTGGACAGCGCCTCGACGATGACGTCCTTCCAGCTTTCCGAGATCACGCCGCCCCGGTTGGCCACGCCGATGACCAGCGTCTTCGCGCCCGCGGCCTTCGCCTCGTCCAGCGTCATGTCGCTCAGCCCGACGTCGGCGCCGCAGCCGGGCAGGCGGAACTGGCCCACCGCGTTGTCGGGGCGCCAGTCGGCGATGCCTTGCGCGACCTTGGCGGCAAGCTGGTCCGGCGCGTCGCCGAGGAAAAGAAGATAAGGCGTCTGGATCATCCGGTCCTCCTTGAAGAGTTCGTGATACCATCGACGATGGCGTCCGCAAATGCATCCCGACTTCTGCGCGAGACGGGGGTGGAGCGCAATCTTGTCCGGTCTGAGCCGCCACGAGCGCTGACTTCTTGTGCATGCGCCGGCGTTTGTCGCAGAACCCATCGCCCCGGGTGGTGCGAAGGGTTTTCAGAGAACTCTTCGCAATCTCCTTCTGAAGGAGGTTGGCGAGCGGCGGATGCTGCGCGTGCAAAATAAACTTGCATGCGGTGCCGCAAGAACATACCAAAGGCGTGACCCTGTAAGTAACAATATTGCCGAGGCGCCATGTCATTCCGCATCCAGCCCCAGCCCCCGGCCCGCCCGAACCGGTGCCAGCTTTTCGGCCCCGGCTCGCGCCCCGAGCTGTTCGCGAAGATGGCCGCCAGCGCCGCCGACGTCATCAACCTCGACCTAGAGGATTCGGTCGCGCCTGACGACAAGGCGCTGGCGCGCGCCAACATCATCGAGGGCATCGGCGCGGTGGACTGGGGCAACAAGACCCTCAGCGTGCGGATCAACGGGCTGGATACCCCGTACTGGTACCGCGACGTCGTGGAGCTGCTGGAGCGGGCGGACGAGCGGCTGGACCAGATCATGATCCCCAAGGCCGGCTGCGCAGCGGACATCTATGCCGTCGATGCCCTCGTGACGGCTGTCGAGGCGGCGGCGGGCCGGAACAGGCGCATCGGGCTCGAGGTCATCATCGAGACGGCGGCGGGCATTGCCCATGTCGAGGAGATCGCCGCCAGCTCTCCGCGCCTGACCGCGATGAGCCTTGGCGCGGCGGACTTCGCGGCCTCGATGGGGATGCAGACCACCGGGATCGGCGGTACGCAGGAGAATTACTATATGCACCGCGAGGGGCAGAAGTACTGGTCCGATCCCTGGCACTGGGCGCAGGCCGCCATCGTCGCTGCCTGCCGCACCCACGGCGTACTGCCGGTCGACGGCCCCTTCGGCGATTTCAGCGACGAGGAAGGGTTTCGCGCCCAGGCCCGTCGTTCCGCGACGCTGGGCATGGTCGGAAAGTGGGCGATCCACCCCAAGCAGGTTGCGCTTGCCAACGAAGTGTTCACGCCGTCCGAGGACGAGGTGGCCGAGGCGCGGGCGATCCTCGAGGCGATGGAGGCGGCAAAGCGCGAAGGGCAGGGTGCGGCGGTCTACAAGGGGCGGCTGGTGGACCTCGCCAGCATCCGCCAGGCCGAGGTGGTCGTGCGGCAGGCCGAGATGATCGCGACCTGACACGACCGTCGGGCGAGTTGCATCGGTGCGTCGGGGCCGTCATATACGGGTCCGAAGCGCACCGAGGATCCGCATGACCAACTATCTCGAATTCGAGAAATCCCTCGCCGAGATCGAGGGCAAGGCCGAGGAGCTGCGCGCCATGGCGCGCAAGTCCGAGGGGATGGACGTCGAGAAAGAGGCCGCCGCGCTCGACAAGAAGGCCGACGGCATGCTTCGCGACCTCTACAAGAACCTCACGCCCTGGCAGAAGACCCAGGTCGCCCGGCACCCCGACCGGCCGCATTGCCGCGACTACGTCGAGGCGCTCTTCGACGAGTACACGCCGCTGGCCGGCGACCGGAATTTCGCCGACGACCACGCGGTGATGGGGGGGCTGGCCCGGCTGAACGACCGGCCGGTCATGGTCATCGGGCACGAGAAGGGCAACGACACCCGCACGCGGATCGAGCGCAATTTCGGCATGGCCCGCCCCGAGGGGTACCGCAAGGCGATCCGCCTGATGGAGATGGCCAGCCGCTTCGGCATGCCGGTGGTCACGCTGGTCGACACGCCCGGCGCCTATCCCGGCAAGGGCGCGGAAGAGCGCGGCCAGTCCGAGGCGATCGCACGCTCGACCCAGATGTGCCTGCGCCTGCGTGTGCCCATGGTCAGCGTGGTGATCGGCGAGGGCGGCTCGGGCGGGGCGGTGGCGTTCGCCACGGCCAACCGCGTGGCGATGCTCGAGCACTCGATCTACTCGGTGATCTCGCCCGAGGGGTGCGCGTCGATCCTGTGGAAGGACGCGGACAAGATGCGCGAGGCGGCCGAGGCGCTGCGCCTGACGGCGCAGGACCTCAGGAAGCTCGGCGTGATCGACCGCATCATCACCGAGCCGCTAGGCGGGGCGCAGCGCGCGCCGCAGGACGCGATCGCGTCCGTGGGGCAGGAGATCGCGGCGATGCTGGACGAGCTGTCGCAGCTCGACGAGGCCGCCCTGCTTGACGACCGCCGGAAGAAGTTCCTCGACATGGGGTCGAAGGGGCTGGCGGCCTGACGCCGGCGCAAGTTCCTTCTGAAGGAACTTGCGAAAGGTCTTCTGAAGACCTTTCGCCCGGGCCTCAGCCCTGCTTATCGGTGACGTTCTCGCGGAAGGCCGTGTCGAACTCGGCCTTCTTCGCGCCCGACGCCTCGGTCTGGTATTTCTCGCGCCATTCGGCGTACGGCATGCCGTAGAACGCCTCGCGCCCCTCGTCCTTGGACATCTCGATGCCGCGCTCGTTGGCGGCTTCCTGATACCAGCGCGACAGGCAGTTCCGGCAGAAGCCGGCGAGGTTCATCATGTCGATGTTCTGCACGTCCGTCCGCTCGGCGAGGTGGTCGCGCAGGCGGCGAAAGGCGGCGGCTTCGAGTTCGATGCGGGTCTGGTCGTCCATGTCACTCCTCCGTTCGTGTCAAAGCTGGGAGTCGGCAAGCGCGGCGTCAAGCAGCGGCGCGAGCCGCCGGCTCCAGGCGCGTTGCTCGGCCTCTTGCCGGATCAGGTCGTTCCTGAGTTCGATCAGCACGTTCGGCCGCCCGTGGGTCAGCGCGTGTCGGTCGATGGCGTCGCCGGGCAGGTGGCCGGTATAGGGCTGGTTGTCGCCCACGCACAGGTCGGCCTCGGCGTTCAGCCGCGCCAGCGTCGGCCGCGCCAGCCGGTCGTCGCCGGCATAAAGCACGGCGACCTGCCACGGCCGGGGCGGCCGGCCCTGAAGCTGCCGCGTGAACGAGTGGATCGACAGGATCACCGTGTCCTCGCGTCGCGCGGCCAGTTGTTCGAGTGCGGCGTGATAGGGGCGATAGCACAGCGCCTTGCGCCGTTCGACCTCGGCGGCATCGGCATGGCGGTTGGCGGGAACGATCGAGCCGTCGTAGAGCTTCATCACCAGCGTCGGGTCGTCCTCGCCCCGGTTGGGGTCGATCACCAGGCGCGAGAAGTTCGAGAGGATCGCGGGCGCGTCGAGCGCCTCGGCCAGCGCACTCGCCAGTCCGGCGGCGCCCACGTCGTAGGCGATGTGGCGGTGCATGTCCGCATCGCTCAGGCCGAGCGTACCGCCCGCGACCTCGTCCGGCACGGTGTTCGCGGCGTGGTCGCAGGTCACCAGCCAGCGCGACGGCCGGTCGCCGCCGATCACGAAGAAGGGTTGATACGCCATGACATCATCACATCCTTAACCCGGCCTGCTTATGGGAGAGGCCGGGAGAGTGCCAGTTGTCACCGGCCGGTATTTCCGCCACAAAGGCGCCGACCCTGCGTTAGCGCAAACCAGAACGAGGAGCGAGGCAGCATGAGACGCCTTCGCAACGTGAAGATCGTGGCGACCCTCGGGCCCGCCTCGAACAATTACGAGACGATCCGCGCTTTGTTCGAGGCCGGAGCCGACGTGTTCCGCCTGAACATGAGCCACGGCGACCACTCCGAGATCGAGGCGCGGCACGCCATCATCCGCAAGGTTGAAAACGACCTCGGCCGCCCGATCGCCATTCTCGCCGACCTTCAGGGGCCGAAGCTGCGCGTGGGCACATTCGCCGCCGGCGCGGCCGAACTGGAGGAGGGCCAGTCGTTCCGGCTGGACCTGAACGACGCCGAGGGCGACAACCACCGCGTGCTGCTTCCGCACCCCGAGATCTTCGCGGCGCTCGAGCCCGGCTCGACCCTGTTGGTCAACGACGGCAAAATTCGCCTGAAGGTGCGCGACTGCGGCGAAGACTTCGCCGAGTGCGAGGTGATGGTCGGCGGCACCATCTCGAACCGCAAGGGTGTCAACGTGCCCGACGTGGTCCTGCCCCTCGCCGCGCTGAGCGAGAAGGACCGCAAGGACCTGGAGTTCGTCTGCGAACTTGGCGTCGACTGGCTGGCGCTGAGCTTCGTGCAGCGGGCCGAGGACGTGATGGAGGCGCGTGAGTTGGCGCGCGGCCGCGCGAACATCCTGTCGAAGATCGAGAAGCCGGCCGCCGTGCGCAGCTTCGACGCCATTCTCGAGGCGAGCGACGGCATCATGGTCGCGCGCGGCGACCTGGGCGTGGAACTGCCGGTGCAGAACGTGCCGCCGATCCAGAAGCGGCTGGTCCGCAAGTGCCGCGCCTGCGCCAAGCCGGTGATCGTGGCCACGCAGATGCTCGAATCGATGATCGAGAGCCCGATGCCCACGCGGGCCGAGGTCTCGGACGTCGCCGCCGCCATCTACGAGGGCACCGACGCCGTGATGCTGTCGGCCGAAAGCGCCGCGGGCAACTACCCGGTCGAGGCGGTCAAGACGATGCACAACGTCGCGCTCGAGGTCGAAAGCGACACGACCTATCGCGACGTGCTCGACGCCAGCCGTGGCGGCCTGAAGGAAACGGTCGCCGACGCCATCGTCTCGGCCGCACGCGAAATCGCCGAAACGACCGACATCAAGGCGATCTGCTGCTTCACGCAGTCGGGCACCACCGCCCTGCTGGTGGCGCGAGAACGGCCGCACGTTCCGATCATCGCGCTCACCCCGCTGGTGCGCACGGCCCGTCAGCTGTGCCTGAGCTGGGGGATGCATTGCGTGATGACGGGCGAGCTCGACCGCTTCAAGATGGCCGTGGTCAACGCGGCCCGAGCCGCGAGGGCGGAAGGCTTCGCGACCGAGAAGGACCAGATCGTCGTCACTGCCGGCGTTCCGTTCAACACCGCGGGCACGACGAACATCCTGCGCGTGGCGCCTTGCGAGGAAAGATTGATCTTCAAGACCGATCCCGGTTAAGGTTTATCCACAGGGGGTGATCAATCTAGGGGCGAGGAATGCAGCCTGATCTTGCACTGGTCGTCGGCGGCGTGTGCCTCGCCCTCGCGATCCCGTCCGTCATCGCGGCCTTCACTGACTCGCGTCCTCCGCGGGCGGCAGCGATCCTGTTCGTGATCGGGGGCGGCTTCGTTGCATATGCAGTGAACACGAAGCCCGGCGGCTACACGTTCGAGGACGTGCCGGACGCCGTGGTGCGCGTGGTGGCGCAGTACACCCGCTAGACGGGGACTTGCCAGATCGTCCGCGGGCCTGTAAACGGCCCGCTCCTACGGCGCGACCGGCCGGGAGGCATGCCGAGTCGCGTATTCAACCGCTTCCAGAGGAGACGGAAATGCCCAAGATGAAGACCAAGTCGAGCGCCAAGAAGCGCTTCAAGGTGACGGCGACTGGGAAAGTCGTCGGCGGCCAGGCCGGCAAGCGGCACGGCATGATCAAGCGGACCAACAAGTTCATTCGCGACGCGCGGGGAACCCAGGTCCTGAGCGAGCCCGACCAGAAGCTCGCGAAATCCTACATGCCCTACGCCCGCTAAGGAGATCCGGACATGGCACGAGTCAAAGGCGGCACCACCACCCACGCCCGTCACAAGAAGGTCATCAAGGCGGCGAAAGGCTATTACGGCCGTCGCAAGAACGCCTTCCGCACCGCGACGCAGGCTGTCGACAAGGCGAACCAGTACGCCACGCGCGACCGCAAGAACCGCAAGCGCAATTTCCGGGCGCTCTGGATCCAGCGGATCAACGCCGCGGTCCGCGCCCACGATGAATCGCTGACCTATTCGCGCTTCATCAACGGTCTCGGCCTGGCCGGGATCGAGGTCGACCGCAAGGTCCTGGCCGACCTCGCCGTGCACGAGCCCGACGCCTTCGGCGCGATCGTGGACAAGGCGAAGGCCGCGCTGGCCTGAGCGATCCGCTCGACGTGATTTTGAA
Source organism: Tranquillimonas alkanivorans (assembly GCF_900115595.1). Lineage (GTDB taxonomy): Bacteria > Pseudomonadota > Alphaproteobacteria > Rhodobacterales > Rhodobacteraceae > Tranquillimonas > Tranquillimonas alkanivorans. The sequence goes on along the minus strand of NZ_FOXA01000001.1, from coordinate 298,003 downwards.
GCCGCGTGTCCTGCCGGACGCGCGGCTTTTTCATGTTCGCAACATCGCGCGCGTCTGAACCACGGGCTTCGACCCGGTACGCCCACTGATCGGTAGGGCAACCTGCGCCATGGGAGCGGGCGGGCTCTCTGCTTCCACCGCGCTTGCAGCGCTGCGTCGGAGAGGATAGCACCCTGCTCCGAAGACAGCCGGAGGCGCGCGATGGACGATCTGAGAGACAAGTACCTGGGACTGATCGCGGGAGCGTCCGACGAGTCAGGGCTCGAGGACATCCGCGTCCAGGCCGTCGGCAAGAAGGGCGAGGTCAGCCTGAAGATGCGCGAACTGGGGAAGATGACCCCGGACGAGCGCAAGGAGGCCGGCCCGAAGCTCAACGCGCTGAAGGACGAGATCAACTCGGCGCTGTCGGCCAAGAAAGAAGCGCTGGCCGACGCCGCGCTGGACGAGCGCCTGCGCGCGGAATGGCTGGACGTGACGCTGCCCTCGCGTCCGCGCCGGCAGGGCACCATCCATCCCGTCAGCCAGGTGACCGAGGAGGTCACTGCGATCTTCGCCGACATGGGCTTCACGGTCGCCGAGGGCCCGCAGATCGAGACCGACTGGCACAACTTCGACGCGCTCAACATCCCGTGGCACCATTCCAGCCGCGAAGAGATGGACACCTTCTACATGCATCGTGCCGAGGGCGACGAGCGCCCGCCGCACGTGCTGCGCACTCACACCTCGCCGGTGCAAATCCGCGCGATGCTGGGGCAGGGCGCGCCGCTGCGGGTGATCGCGCCGGGTCGTGTCTACCGCGCCGACTACGACCAGACGCACACGCCGATGTTCCATCAGGTCGAAGGGCTCGCGGTGGACCGCGACATCTCTATGGCGAACCTGAAGTGGGTGCTCGAGGAGTTCGTGCGCGCCTACTTCGAGGTCGACGACGTGGAGCTGCGCTTCCGCGCCTCGCACTTCCCGTTCACCGAGCCGTCGGCCGAGGTCGACATTCGCTGCTCGTGGGAGGGCGGTCAGCTCAAGGTGGGCGAGGGCGACGACTGGCTCGAGATCCTGGGCTCGGGCATGGTGCATCCGAAAGTGCTGCAGGCTGGCGGGATCGATCCCGACCAATGGCAGGGCTTCGCCTTCGGCATGGGCATCGACCGGATCGCGATGCTGAAATACGGCATTCCCGACCTGCGCGCCTTCTTCGACAGCGACCTGCGCTGGCTGCGCCATTACGGTTTCCGCGCGCTCGACGTCCCGACGCTGCACGGCGGACTGAGCGGGTAAAGCCGCGGTCCGATCGGTTCGGGAGGGAACCCGAAGCCGGGCCTCGCGCATTTCCGTCTCCTGAAATGTGAAGGAGACGGCGATGCAGTGGTTCAGGCAGGAAAACCGGGAAAAGAGCGACGATACCAGGCGGGTCTACGCGATGTACGAACTCGCCTATACCTGCGTCGACTTCGCCGCGGCGGCGTCGTTTCTGGTGGGCTCGATCCTCTTCTTCTGGAACAGCCTCGAGACAACGGCGATCTGGTTCTTCGTGGTGGGCTCGGCGCTGTTCGCGGCCAAGCCCACCATCCGGTTCGCGCGCGAGATCAAGCTCGCCTCGATGGGGGATGAGAAGGACCTCGCCAAGCGCTACGGCGGCTGATCAGTCGCGGGTGCGGTCGCGCATCGGCTCGGAGCGGGTGTAGCCGCGCAGGTGTCCCCGCTCGCCGGGGCTGCCGGGATCGCGCACGCCTCGCTGCCCTTCTGTGTAGGGCGGCGCGTCGGAGTGGCGGAAGGGGATGTACTCGGCCCCCGCGTACTCGGTGTCGAGCGCGTCGATATCGCGGGAGTCCTCGGGCCGGCGCATGATGTCCTTGATGCGGTCGAGGTCGGCGTTGTCCTCGACGTCCACCGACACGATGTAATCGCCGTTTTTCACCGCCTGCTGATAGGTGCGCGTGTCGTCCTCGGGCAGGTGAAGGTCGTGGATCTCCTGGTTATAGGGACCGACGTCGCGGCTCGAGCCCTCGGGCAGCCGGTCCTCGGTCTCGGGGATCATGTGGATATAGCCGCGCGGCACCCCCAGCGTATCAAGCTCGTTGCGGACAAGCGCGGCGGTCTGGTGTGTGCGATAGATCGCGGTCACGGCGCGTTGCATTGCGTTTTCTCCTGTTCGTCGTGAAGGGCCGCACGGGGGCGGCATCACCGGGTCAACCGGCGGGGCGAGCGGGCGGTTTCGCGGCCGCTGAAAATGTGATCACCGCGGATCGGGGAACAGCGGAGTGTCGCCGCAAGTTGACGGGAGGAAAGGCCTATCAACGGCGACAGGAGGACGACATGGCACAAGACCCGAAGAACTATCGCGACCCGAAGGTTACGGAAACACACGAAAAGAAGGGCTCGATGACGTGGCTGTGGATCACCATCGCGGTCATCGTGGTGTTGGCTGCGCTGGCCTGGATCTTCGGCTGGTTCGACGGCGATGAGCCGGTGGAAGCCGCCCAGGTTGCCCCGGTCGCGCCGGTGGAACTGCGACTGACCGCCTGACCCTGCTTGCCCGGACCGCAACGCGGTCCGGGCTGCATGCCGCGCCGGGGGCGGGCCGGACCCGTCGGCCCCTTCCCCCCTTCCGACACATGCGATAAGCACCGCCTGACCCGAGACGAGAGACAGGCGGACTGATGAAATTCACGCTTTCCTGGCTGAAGGAACACCTCGACACCACCGCCACCGTGGCCGAGATCACGGAGACGCTGACCGACCTCGGGCTCGAGGTCGAAGGGGTCGAGAATCCGGCTGAGCGTCTGTCGGACTTCACGCTCGGCTACGTCAAGAAGGCCGAGAAGCACCCCGACGCGGACAAGCTGAAGGTCTGCTTGGTCGAGACCGACGCGGGCGACCAGCAGATCATCTGCGGTGCGCCGAATGCGCGCGAAGGGATCACCGTTGTCGTCGCCAAGCCCGGCACCTACGTGCCCGGCATCGACACCACCATCCAGGTCGGCAAGATCCGCGGCGTCGAGAGCCACGGCATGATGTGTTCCGAACGCGAGATGGAGTTGTCGGAAGAGCACGACGGCATCATCGAACTGCCCTCGGGCGAGGTCGGCCAGCGCTTCACCGACTGGCTGGCTGAGAACGATCCAGCGAAGGTCGATCCCGTCATCGAGATCGCGATCACTCCGAACCGCCCGGATGCGCTGGGTGTGCGCGGCATCGCCCGCGACTTGGCCGCGCGCGGCGTCGGGACGCTGAAGCCGGCGAAGAGCGCCCGGATCAGCAGCGCTTTCCCGTCGCCCATCGGCGTCAGCATCGACTACGACACCCGCGACGGCTGCCCCGTCTTCTGCGGCCGCGTCATTCGCGGCGTGAAGAATGGTCCGTCGCCTCAGTGGCTGCAGGACCGGCTGAAGGCCATCGGCCTGCGCCCGATCTCGGCGCTGGTGGACATCACCAACTTCTTCACTTTCGACCGCGCCCGTCCTCTGCACGTCTTCGACGCCGACAAGGTCAAAGGCGGCCTGCGCGTGCACCTGGCCGAAGGCGGCGAAACGCTCGAGGCGCTGGACGAGAAGACGTACACGTTCCAGCCTGGCATGATGGTGATCTCGGACGCCAAGGGCCCGGAAAGCATCGCCGGCATCATGGGCGGCGAGGCGACGGGCTGCACCGAGGAGACGGTGAACGTCTTCCTGGAAAGCGCCTATTGGAATCCCGTCACGATCGCGCGCACCGGCCGGGCGCTGAAGGTCCACTCGGACGCGCGGTATAGGTTCGAGCGTGGCATCGACCCGGCCTTCACGCCCGAGGGGCTGGACCTGGCGACGCAGATGATCCTCGACATTTGCGGCGGCGAGGCGTCCGAGGCCGTGCAGGCGGGCGAGGTGCCGGACGTCGCCCGCGCCTACCGGCTGGACACCGACCGGGTGCAGTCGCTCGTTGGCATGGATATCCCGGCGAGCGAACAGCGCGCGACGCTTGAGGCACTTGGCTTCACGCTGGACGGCGACATGGCGCAGGTGCCGACCTGGCGTCCGGACGTGCAAGGCGAAGCCGACCTGGTGGAAGAGGTCGCGCGGGTGGCGTCTTTGACCAAGCTCGAGGGCAAGCCGATGCGCCGGCCGCAGGCGGGCGTGCCCAAGCCGGTGCTGACGCCCCTCCAGGTGCGCGAGCGTACCGCCCGCCGGACCTGCGCGGCGCTGGGCTATAACGAGTGCGTCACCTACTCGTTCATCGACCGGGCGGCGGCGGAGCTTTTCGGTGGCGGCAGCGATGCCGCCATGCTCGACAACCCGATCTCGTCCGAGATGAGCCACATGCGCCCGTCGCTGCTGCCGGGCCTTCTGCAGGCCGCGGCGCGCAACCAGGCGCGTGGCTTCGCGGACCTCGCGCTGTTCGAGGTCGGGCCGGTCTTCGAGGGCGGCGAGCCGGAAGAGCAGCAGATGCAGGTCTCGGGCCTGCTGGTCGGCCGCACCGGCCCGAAGGATCCGCACGGCGCGGCCCGCGCGGTCGATGTCTACGACGCCAAGGCCGATGTTGAGGCTGTGCTGTCGGCCATCGGCGCACCGGCCAAGGCGCAGATCCTGCGCACCGGCTCGGCGTGGTGGCATCCGGGGCGGCACGGCGTGATCTGCCTCGGCCCGAAGAAAGTACTGGGCGTGTTCGGCGAGTTGCACCCGAAGGTGCTGCGCGCGCTCGACGTGAAGGGCCCGGCGGTCGCCTTCACCGTCTGGCCGACCGAGGTGCCGCTGCCGCGCAAGGTGACGGCGACCCGGCCCGCGCTGGAGCTGAGCGACCTTCAGGCGGTCGAGCGCGACTTCGCCTTTGTCGTGGATGCCGATGTCGAGGCGCTGAACGTCGTCAACGCGGCGGCGGGTGCCGACAAGGCACTGATCGAAGAGGTGCGCGTCTTCGACCAGTTCGTCGGCGGCTCGGTTGGCGAGGGCAAGAAGTCGCTCGCCATCACGGTGCGGATGCAGCCGAAAGAGAAGACCCTGACCGACAAGGATATCGACGCCGTGTCGCAGAAGATCGTTCAGAAGGTCGGAAAGGCGACGGGCGGCGCGCTCAGGGGCTAACGGCGCGCCCGCCCGGTTCCTGGTGCATGCGGCCGTGGCCAAGGCCCGCCGCGCCGCTAGGTGCCAGGGGAGCAAGGAGAACCGACATGACACTCAAGGTCTATCTTTCCGGCGAAATCCACACCGACTGGCGCGAGCGGATCGTCGAGGGAGCGAAGGGGCTCGATGTCGCCTTCGAAAGCCCCGTGACCGACCACGCCGCGAGCGACGATTGCGGCGTGTCTATCCTGGGCGAAGAGCCGGACAAGTTCTGGCACGACAGCAAGGGCGCAAAGCTCAACGCCATCCGCACCCGGCGGGGGATCGAGCAGGCAGACATCGTCGTCGTGCGCTTCGGCGACAAGTACAAGCAGTGGAACGCGGCCTTCGACGCGGGCTACGCCGCCGCGCTGGGCAAGTCGCTGGTCGTGCTGCACCCGCAGGAACACCAGCACGCGCTCAAGGAAGTCGATGCGGCGGCGCAGGCCGTCGCCGAAACGCCCGAGCAGGTCGTCGACATCCTGCGCTATGTCCTGACGGGAGCGCTGCCCGGCCGTGCCGGCGCAGCCGCCGAGTGAGCGCCGCGCCGGTTTCCGGGGATCAGTCGCGGGCCGGAATGTCCAGGCCCCGCTGCACCGCCGGCCGCTCGAGGAACCGGTCCAGATAGGCGACCGTGCGCGGGTGGTCGGCCCAGCCGGTGACGTCGCGCGCGCCGTAGAAGTCGAGCGCGCGCAGCCACGGGGCGAGCGCGATGTCGGCGATGGAATAGTCGCCGGCAATCCAGTCGCGCCCGTCGTCCAGCGCCGTCTCGACCACGTTCAGCAGGCGCTTCGCCTCGTTCACGTAGCGCTCGCGCGGGCGCGGATCGTCGATCTCGGCCCCCTTGAACTTCCAGAAGAAGCCAAGCTGCCCGAACAGCGGCCCCACGCCGCCCATCTGGAACATCAGCCACTTGATGACGTGGTAGCGATCCGCGCCTTCCGGCATCAGGCGGCCCGTCTTGTCGGCCAGGTAGATCAGGATGGCGCCGGATTCGAACAGGCCGATGGGCTTTCCGTCCGGGCCGTCCGGATCGATCAGCGCCGGGATCTTGTTGTTGGGGTTGAGCGACAGGAAGGCATCGCTCTTCACGTCCTCGTCCGACAGCGACACCTTGTGCGGCTCGTAGGGCAGGCCGAGCTCCTCGAGCGCGATGGACGCCTTCACCCCGTTCGGCGTCGGGAACGAGTAAAGCTGGATCACCGACGGGTTCTGCGGCGGCCAGCGGCGGGTGATGGGGAAGTCGGACAGGTCGGACATGGTGCCTCCGGTGATTTCGGTCATGCCTGACGTAACGGGTCAAGCGCCGGAGGAAACCTCTGCCCGCGCGCCTTCCCAGCCGCCTGCTGTGCGCGTATGCAGAGGGCGGGACAATCGGAACGGGGAGCCAGGGACATGCTGAAGGAATTCAGGGAGTTCATCTCGCGCGGGAACGTCATGGACATGGCGGTCGGCATCATCGTCGGCGCGGCCTTCACGGCAATCGTGAACTCGGTGGTCAAGGACCTGATCAACCCGGTGATTGGCGTGATCATCGGCGGCATCGACTTCTCGAACTTCTTCATCGTCATGTCGGGAGACGGCGAATATGCCTCGTTGATCGAGGCGCGCGAGGCCGGGGCGGCGGTCTTCGCCTATGGCAGTTTCTTCATGGCGATCATCAACTTCCTGATCATCGCGCTTGTCGTGTTCCTGCTGGTCAAGCTGGTCAACCGCGTGAAGGAGGCCGCCGAGCGCAAGTCGCAGGAAGAGGCCACGCCCGCGGCGCCGGCCGGCCCGAGCGAGAAGGACATCCTCATCGAGATCCGGGACGCGCTGAAGGCTCGCTGAGTCGGGAGGTTGCCGCGCGCCCGGGGGAACCATATCTAATTCCAGATATTCAGATCGTATGCTGTGTCCTTGGGGAGGTGTATTGCCCCGGTTAACGAGTGGAACTGGAGGAGGAATGACGCTTCAGGAGGCGAAAGCCGAAGACACGCCCGACGTCGAGGTCGATCTGATGGTCGAGAATGCGACGCGGGCGTCCAACTTCCTCAAGGCGATCAGCCATGAGGGGCGTCTGATGATCCTGTGCCATCTTGCCACTGGCGAGAAGTCGGTATCGGAGCTTGAACGTCTACTGTCGGCGCGACAGGCGGCGGTGTCGCAGCAACTGTCGCGCCTCAGGCTCGAGGGGCTGGTGGTGCCGCGGCGGGAAGGCAAGACGATCTACTACAGCCTTGCCGACGACCGCCCGCGGCAGATCATGGACGTTCTTTACGACATGTTCTGCAGTACCGGCGCCGCCTGAAGAGGCCGCGTCACCGCTTCAACGCCAGTCGGGGCGACAGCACGTCGATACCCAGCGCCCGACCCACAGCGTGATACGTCAGCTGCCCCGCATGGACGTTCAGGCCGTTCAGCAGGTTCGGGTCGTCCTCGCACGCCTGGCGCCAGCCCTTGTCGGCCAGTTCCAGCATGAACGGCATGGTCGCGTTGCCCAGGGCCAGCGTCGACGTCCGGGCCACCGCGCCTGGCATGTTCGCGACGCAGTAATGCATGATCCCGTCGACCTCGTAGATCGGGTCCTCGTGCGTGGTCGGGCGCGAGGTCTCGAAACAGCCGCCCTGATCGATCGCCACGTCCACGATCGCGGCGCCCGGCTTCATCTCGGACAGTTGCGCCCGGCTCACCAACTTGGGCGCGGCCGCGCCAGGGATGAGCACAGCACCCACGACCATGTCGGCCTGTGCCACCATCTCGGCCGTGTTCCCCGCGCTGGCATAGCGCGTGCGGAACACGCCGCCGAAAACGTCGTCCAGGTAGCGCATCCGAGGCAGCGATTTGTCGAGCACGGTGACCTCCGCACCCATGCCGGCTGCGACCCGCGCCGCATGCGTGCCGACCACGCCGCCGCCGATCACCACCACCTGTGCCGGCCCTACGCCCGGAACGCCCCCCATCAGGACGCCACGTCCGCCGTTCGCCTTCTGCAACGTCCAGGCACCCATCTGGGGGGCGAGCTTCCCGGCCACTTCCGACATCGGGGCCAGCAGCGGCAGGCCGCCCCGGTCGTCGGTCACCGTCTCGTATGCGATGCACGTTGCGCCCGACTCCATCAGGTCGCGTGTCTGCTCCGGGTCCGGGGCGAGGTGCAGGTACGTGAACAGTACCTGGCCCTCGCGCAGCATGCGGCGCTCGACCGGCTGCGGCTCCTTCACCTTCACGATCATCTCCGCGTCGGCGAAGACCTCTTCCGCCGTCGCCGCGACCCGTGCGCCGGCGGCCTCGTAATCCACGTCGGGAAAGCCGGCGCCGGCGCCGGCTTCCGTCTCGACGATCACCTCGTGGCCATGCGCCGCCGCCTCCCGTGCTGCATTCGGTGTCAGGCCGACCCTGTACTCCTGCGGCTTGATCTCTCTCGGGCAACCGATCTTCATGATGTCCTCCTTCCCTTTCCATCAGCTTAACGCGGGAGGAGGGAAAACGGTTGAAACCTTGCCGTGCGATTGCGAGGTTGTTGCGAAGGATCGTGCGCAACCCGGCCACTTTCGTGAGAGGATCTTGCATGCAATCCGACCTCGACGCCATTGATCGCCGCATTCTGTCGGTGCTGCAGCGACGCGGCCGGATCTCCAATGCCGAGCTATCGGAAGAGGTGAACCTGTCCGCGTCGGCCTGTCACCGGCGGGTGCAGCGGCTCGAGAAAGAGGGGATCATCTCGGGATACGTCGCCTTGCTCGACGCTCGCTCGCTGGGCCGTCCGACGATTGTTTTCGTAGAGATCACGTTGTCGACGCAGGCGGACGAGGTGCTCGATGCGTTCGAGCGAGAGGTCGCGCGGATTCCCGATGTGCTCGAATGCCATTTGATGGCGGGCGCGGCCGATTACCTGCTCAAGATCGTGGCGGCCGACACCGAGGACTTCGCACGCATCCACCGCCGACACCTCGCGCGATTGCCGGGGGTGGCACAGATGCAATCCTCTTTCGCGCTGCGGACGGTGCGTGCGACGACGGCTTTGCCGGTCTGACGTTCAATTCTTCTTAAGCGCTCCGCACTAGACCGTTCGGGACTCGAGCGGAGGTGACATGCGAATCGCGGTCTGGCTGATTTTTCTGTGCGGCGGTGCCCTGGCGCCCGTAGCGGGTGCCGTGGCGCAGGCGCCGCGCTCGGGCAACGGGCCGGTGCTTGCCGTCTTCCTGCCCTGGCAGGATGCTGCCGCCCGCGTCGCGGCGGCCGGCGGCGCCATTGTCGGCCCGCGCGAGGCGCTGCTGGGGGTGCTCGCTGCCGGGCCATCCGGTTTTCCGGCTCGGCTCGAGGGTGAAGGGGCGCTGACTGTGCTGGATGCGCGCGCGCTCGACTGGATCTGCGGGGGATGAAGATGGAAACGCAAATGACCCGGGAAGAGATGCAGGCAGCGGCGGCAAGACGCCTCGCGCTCGCGACATGGGGCCTGGTGCCTGTGGTGTCGGCGGTGGCGACCTGGACAGGCGCGTCACTCGTCGTGGCCCCGCTGATCGCGTTCATCTTCGCAGGACTTGGGCAGATCGCGCTGATGCAGGGCGGCGACATCGCGCGCCTCGGCGTGTCCCAGGGCCTTGTCGGACAGGCGATTGCCGTCACGGCGGCTCTGTCGGGGCATCCGTGGCAGTTGGACAGTCATATGCTGTTCTTCGCGCTTCTCGCAACGCTGGTCGCGCTGATCGACATCCGCGCAATCCTCATGGCCGCCGGCACCATCGCAGTCCACCACCTGGTGCTCAGCGTGGCGATGCCTCAGTTGATCTACCCGGCGGCAAGCCTGGTGGATAATGTCGAGCGGGCGGTGCTGCACGGAGTAATCGTGGTGGTTGAGACCATTGCCTTGGTGCTCGCCGTCTCTGTCAGGCTGCAGGCGGACGCCCAGAGCGAAACGCAGAAGCAGGAACTCGCGGCCGCCTCCAGCCGGGCCGAGCAGGCGCGAGAGAGCGCTGAGGCGGCGCAGACGGCGGCGCTTGAACAGAAGACAATGGCCGAGTCGGCGCGCGAGACGGCGGAAGCCGCACGGCGCGAGGCCGAGGCAGAGAAAGCCCGTGCCGTGGAGGCCGAACGCGCTGCTCGAGAGACCGAGGCGGACCGCACTGCGCAACGAGAGGCCGAGGAGCGGCGCCGTGAGGCTGTGGTCGACGCGCTCCGCCGGGCACTGGGGCGGCTGGCGGACGGGGACCTGAGCGTCAGCCTTGGCGACGACCTGCCCGAGGAGTACGAAGCGCTGCGCCGGGACTTCAACGACGCCGTCGCCAGGCTGAACCACGCGCTGTCGACCGTTACCGCCCGGGCGGGCGACATCAACCGGGGCTCGTCCGAGATCGCCGCGGCGGCGCAGGACATGTCGGAGCGGACGGAGAAACAAGCGGCGACCTTGGCGCAGACAGCGTCGTCCGTGGAAAACCTCACGCAGATGGCGAAGTCGTCCGCCGAGGCGGCGGGTGAGGCGGCTCGGTCGGCTGCCTCGGCCAAGGAAGAGGCCGGACGATCGGGCGAGATCGTGCAGGAGGCGGTCGCGGCGATGGGTCGGATCGAGGAAGGCTCAAGCCAGATCGCGCGGATCAACGGCGTGATCGAGGACATCGCCTTCCAGACCAACCTCCTTGCCCTGAATGCGGGGGTCGAGGCCGCACGGGCCGGCGAGGCCGGACAGGGTTTCGCCGTAGTGGCTTCGGAAGTGCGGGCGCTGGCGCAGCGCGCGGCCGAAGCCGCGCGGGAAATCGGCGACCTGATTCGGGAAAGCGGGTCGCAGGTCTCGATCGGGGTCGACCTCGTGAACCGGGCGGGTGCGACGCTGGACGGCATCGTCGGCGCGGCGAACGATATCTCGCACAAGGTCGCGGAAATCGCCGAATCTGCCTCCAGCCAGTCCCGCGGGTTCTCGGAGATCTCGGTCGCCGTGAACGAGTTGGACGAGGTTACGCAGCGAAATGCCGCCATGTTCGAGGAAACGACCGCCGCCACAATGTCGTTGTCGCAGACGGCGGACGACCTGAAGGACGCGATGGCCGCTTTCCGCACGCGCGAGGCCGAGAGGTTCAGCCTGGCGGCGGAGTGACAGGAGTAGGACACGGAGCGGCGACCGGCGGCGGCAGCGCCCTATGCTCTGCCGCGCCGCTGTCCGATAAAGCGTCGGTCGCCGGACAATCCGAAGGACGAGTCGACGTCGCGCCGGCGGAGAGCCGTCGGATTGGAGACAACCGCCAGCCTCGTCTCGTCCTATCGTCGACCGGCGCCGCCGTTCATCGGTAGCGCAAAGGTTGCCGATGCCGGTTTATCCTTCCGCGACCCCTCCGCCAAAAAAGACAAACCCCCGAAGCCGTGGGCCCGGGGGTCGCCAGTTCGGCGGCCGGAGCCGCCCAGTGTTCGGGTGCTTCAGAGAAGCCCTTCGCGCTGCGCCTTCTTGCGCGCGAGCTTGCGGGCACGGCGAATGGCCTCGGCCTTTTCGCGCGCGCGCTTCTCGGACGGCTTCTCGAAATGTTGCCGAAGCTTCATCTCGCGGAAGACGCCCTCACGCTGCAGCTTCTTCTTCAGGGCTCGAAGCGCCTGATCGACATTGTTGTCGCGAACGCTGACCTGCATGTGGTTGTCACCACCTTTCTAAGTTAGGGTTTCGAAAATTCGCAGGAGCTGGCCGTATAGCAAAGCGCGCCTAGCTTGTCCACCGCGTTGAATTGACACGGGAGCCCGCCATGATCGACCCGAACGACCCGCGAGACGCTATCCTGGACGCCGCGCTCGTCCACGTGCCCTTCGACGGCTGGAGCGAGGCGACGCTGAGGGCGGCGGCGAAGGACGCCGGCATAGAACTGGCCGAGGCTCATGCGCTGTTCCCGCGCGGGGCCGTCGACCTGGCGCTGGCCTTCCACCGTCGCGGCGACGAGGCGATGACCAAGCGCCTCAAGTCCGAGCCTCTGGACGACCTGCGCTTCCGGGACAAGGTGGCGCGCGCCGTGCGGACGCGGCTGGAAGTCATCGAGGACCGGGAGGCGGTGCGCCGGGGCGCGACGCTGTTCGCGTTACCGCAACACTCCGCCGACGGCGCGAAGGCGCTGTGGGAGACGGCGGACGCCATCTGGACGGCGCTGGGCGACCCGTCGGACGACATCAACTGGTACACCAAGCGCGCGACGCTCTCGGGCGTCTACGGCGCGACGGTGCTGTACTGGCTGGGGGACGAGACGCCGGAGCATCACGAGACGTGGGAATTCCTCGACCGCCGGATCGAGGACGTGATGCGGATCGAGAAGGCGAAGAAGACGGTCAACGAAAACCGCCTTCTGCGCACTCTTTTCGCCGGCCCGAACTGGGCGCTAAGCAAGGTGCGGGCGCCGTCGCGCATGCCCCGGATGGACCTGCCGGGCCGTTGGGCGGGGCCGAGCGAGTAACCACAGGAGCTTTCATGACCCTTCCCGACCAAATGACCGCCGTCGAGATCAGCGACTCCGGCGGGCCCGACGTGCTGCGGCCCGTTCGCCGCGAGGTGCCGCGCCCGGCGCACGGACAGATCCTGATCCGCGTTGCTTGGGCGGGGGTGAACCGGCCGGACGCGTTGCAGCGGGCGGGGGCCTATGCCCCGCCGCCGGGGGCGAGCGATCTGCCGGGGCTGGAAGCGGCGGGTACGGTCGCGGCGGTCGGGCCGGGCGTGACCGAGTGGGCCGAGGGGGACGCGGTGTGTGCGCTGTTGCCCGGCGGCGGCTATGCCGAGTACGTGACGACGCCCGCGGCGCACGCCCTGCCGGTGCCGAAGGCGCTGGGGCTGAAGGAAGCCGCCTGCCTGCCCGAAACCTTCTTCACCGTCTGGTCCAATGTGTTCATGCGCGGCGGCCTGACGGCGGGCGAACGGTTCCTCGTCCATGGCGGATCGTCCGGCATCGGCACGACGGCAATTCAGCTGGCGCGGGCCTTCGGCGCGCGCGTCTTCGCCACCGCCGGGTCGGGCGGCAAATGCGACGCCTGCCGGGAACTGGGCGCGGAGCGGGCGATCAACTACCGCGAAGAGGACTTTGTCGAGGTGCTCAAGGCCGAGGGCGGAGCCGATCTGATCCTCGACATGGTCGGCGGGCCGTACATCCCGCGCAACGTCAAGGCGCTGGCGAACGACGGGCGGCTGGTGCAAATCGCCTTCCTCGGGGGGCGCTCGGCCGAGCTGAACTTCGGCGAGGTCATGGCCCGGCGGCTCACCATCACCGGCTCGACCCTGAGGCCGCAGTCGGACGCCGCCAAGGCCCGGATCGCGGGCGAGCTGCGCGAGCACGTCTGGCCACTGGTCGATGCCGGGCGCGTGGCGCCGGTGATGGACTCGCACTTCCCGCTCGAGGATGCGGCGAAGGCGCATGCGCGCATGGAAAGCTCCGCTCATATCGGGAAGATCGTGCTTGAAGTGGCGGGCGGCTGAGAGCCGCCGGGCGTCGGGGCGGGCGGGAACCCCCGCCCGCGGCGTCACGTTCGTCGGGAGGGATGCCAGAGGAGGACCTTCCCATGACGCGATTTTTTCTGACAGCCGCAGTCGCGCTCGCCCCGGCGCTGCCGGCGCTGGCGCAGGACGGGACGACATTGCAGGTCGCCGAGAGCGAGGCGTTCGGCAGCTATCTGACCAACGGCGAGGGCGCGCCACTCTATGCCTTCACCGCCGACACGCAGGGCACGGCCGACGCCGCGCCGGTGATTTCGTGCAACCCCGACTGCCTGCAGGCCTGGCCGCTGGTCACCGGCGATGCGCCGGAGGCGGGCGAGGGCGTCGATGCCTCGATGATCGGAACGATGGATCACGAGGGGCAGAGCGTCGTCACCTATAACGGCTGGCCGCTTTACACCTTCACGCAGGACCAGGGCTCGGACACGCCGCAGGGGCAGGATATCGAGAGCTTCGGCGGCGAATGGTACCTCGTCGGTCCCGACGGAACCATCGTCGAGGAGCACGATGCCTGAGCCCCGACGACCTCGCCGCGCCGGCCCACGGCGCGGCCCATCCTGAACCCGGAGAACCGCATGTTGCGCATCGTCTCGACGGTCGCCGCCGCCTTCACAGTGACCGCCGCCACCGCCCAGGAGCTTCCGGAGCTTGAGCAGGACGCGGGCTCCATCCCCATCGGCGTTATCGCCTCCGACGAGTTCGGCCCGTACCTGACGGACAATGTCGGCCACCCGCTCTACGTCTTTTCGGCGGACGAGCTGGTCGATGACGGCATCGCCTGCGTCGGAGAGTGCGAAGAGGATTGGCCGCCGGTGGTGGGTCTGTCGGCCAACCCGGTGGAGGAACTGGACGCCTCCGACTTCGGCACGGTGCAGGACCGGACCGACATGGTGATCACCTACGAGGGCTGGCCGCTGTACCGCTTCGTCGAGGACCAGTACGACGAGACGCCGCAGGGCCACGGGGTCGAGGCGTACGGTGGCACCTGGGCTCTGGCGCGGCCCGTCGCGTTCGAGTGATCGTCGTCAGGGGATCGGCGCCATCAGCGCGTCGGTCATCCCGCAGTCGCGGATCACGTCCTCCCCGCAGCGCCGCGGCTCGAGGTCCCGCGTCAGGCACAGGCGCGCCTCCTGGATCCGGCCCTCCCGGCAGGTGATCGTCAGCATGTCGGGGGTGAGCGCGGGGTTCACTTCCAGGAACCCCTCTTCCACGACGGACGCCGGGAGCCGCACGGGGCCGTCCAGCGCGCGGAAGACCGGCGGCTTGCGGACGGAGTCGTATGCGGAGCGGGCAGTGTCGAAATAGGCGTCGGCGGACAGGCCGGTGCAGCGGCCGTGCTTCTTCCACTGGTACCATGCGAGCCCGGCGGTGCCCATGACGTCGGCCATTTCTGCCGTGCGGGCGCGCGGCGGGTCGGCGGCATCGGTCGGGCAGTAGGACGGCCAGCCGCGGTCGTATTGCGGCCAGAGCCCGTGCAGGATCCATCCGTTGTCGGCCTCGTCCGCGCATTGCGGAGAGCCGCGCGCGTGGCCTTCAAGCGCGCACCAGGTCGGTGACCACGACAGGGCAAGCACGTAATAGTCGAACGCACCCGCGCGCTCGCCTTCGGCCCAAACGGCCCAAGGCCACAGGATGAGAAGGGCCAAAAGGCGCATTTTCTCTTTTCTCCGCGGGGCAGGATCACTATATCAGGCTCAACTTCCCCGAAAACGAGGTAAGGGTCCAGCCGGACCGGCCGTTTTCCCGGCCACGGAACTCGTATGTGGAAGGCTGCCCGGGAAGATCGTTCGAAGGAGACCGACGCGATGAACAAACCATTGATGGCCAAGGCCACTGCCGTCTGGCTGGTGGACAACACCACGCTCACCTTCAAGCAGATTGCCGATTTCTGCGGGATGCACGAGCTTGAGGTGCAGGGCATCGCGGACGGCGACGTGGCCGCCGGTGTGAAGGGTTTCGACCCGGTCGCGAACAACCAGCTGACCCAGGCCGAGATCAACAAGGCCGAGACCGACCCGCTTCACAAGCTGAAGCTCAAGTTCAACCCGGCCTCGCTGGGCGAGGAAAAGCGGCGTGGTCCGCGCTATACCCCGCTGTCGAAGCGGCAGGACCGCCCGGCGGCGATCCTCTGGCTGGTCAAGTTCCACCCCGAACTGGCCGACGCGCAGATCTCGAAGCTGGTGGGCACGACCAAGCCGACCATCCAGTCGATCCGCGAGCGGACGCACTGGAACATCCAGAACATCCAGCCGATCGACCCGGTGGCGCTGGGCCTGTGCAAGCAGTCCGAGCTGGACGCCGCGGTGCAGAAGGCTGCCGCGAAGAAGGCGCGCGAGGGCGCGGTGATGTCCGACGACGAACGGCGCAAGCTGGTCTCGACCGAGCAGAGCCTCGAGATGGAGGCCGAGCCGCGCATGCCGACGGCGATTTCCGGGCTCGAGACGTTCTCGCTTTCGGATTCGGGCGAGGAGCTGAGGGAAGACGAGGACGAGGGCGAGGTGCCCGACGCCGACAGCTTCTTCAACCTGCCGAAGGACGCGCCGGACGACGAGGACGAGCAGCCGTAAGCCGCCTGGTCGCCTCAGTAATAAAGAAGCGCCCGCTCTGGATGAAGCGGGCGTTTTTCGTTCCGGCGGTGCATAAGCGGCGTTAGCCGAACCTTTCCAGCACCTCGCGAAACAGCGCCGGATCGACGTTTCCGCCCGAGCAGACGGCGATAACCGTATCACCCTCGACGGCCTTCGGGCGGAACAGTGCCGCCGCCAACGCCACCGCGCCGCCCGGCTCGACCACCAGCTTCAGCCGGAGGAAAGCGGCGGCCATGGCGCGCAGCGCCTCCTCGTCCGAAACCGACAGGCCGGGGCCGCAGAGGCGGTGCATGATCGGGAATGTCAGCTCGCCGGGCTGCGGCGTCACGATGGCGTCGCACAGGCTGCCGGTCATCCGCGCGTTGCGCTCGATCCGGCCGGCCGCGAGCGAACGGGCGGTATCGTCGAATCCCTCGGGCTCCACGGGGCGGGCCCGGAGGCCCGGCGCGTGTGCCTCGAACGCGAGCGCAATGCCCGACGTCAGCCCGCCGCCGCCGCAGCAGACCAGCACGTCGGCCTCGCCGATGCCCATCTCGGCGGCCTGTTCGGCGATCTCGAGCCCGCAGGTCCCCTGTCCGGCGATCACCTGCGGCTCGTCGAAGGGCTTGATCAGCGTCAGGCCGCGCTCCTCGGCCAGCCGCGCGCCGATCTCGTCGCGGTCCTCGTTGGCGCGGTCATAAAGCACCACCTCGGCCCCGAAGCCGCGGGTATTGGCGATCTTCAGCCGCGGCGCGTCCTCGGGCATCACGATCACCGCCGGCACGCCGTGCAGCTTGGCGGCATAGGCCACGCCCTGCGCATGGTTGCCCGACGAGAATGCTATCACGCCCTTGGCCCGCACCTCCGGGTCGAGCGCCGAGACGGCGGACCATGCGCCGCGGAACTTGAAACTGCCGGTGTGCTGGAGCGGCTCGGCCTTCACCAGCACGCGACGGCCCGCGATCTCGTCCAGGAAGGGGGAGGACAGCAGGGGCGTGCGGCGCGCGTGGCCGGAAATGCGCCGCGCGGCGGCCTCGATCATGTCGATGTTCATAGGAGCTTGATCCACTCTCTGAGGGCTGCGACGGCCTCGGACTCGTCGAGGAAGGGGATATGGCCGCGGTCGGGGACCTCGGCGAAGATCATGTCGGGCCGGCGGCGTCGCATCTCGGCCGCCGTTTCGGGCGACAGCAGGTCCGAGTTCGCGCCCCGGATCAGCGCGAGGGGCAGTCCCTCCATCGCGTCGAAGAGCGGCCAGAGGTCGGGCGCGGGCTGCGCGCCGGCCGCCTCCACAGCCTCGCGCAGGGCCGGGTCGTAGTTGATCCGCAGCCCCTCGGGCGTCTCGTCGTAGTGCTTGCGCACCTCCTCCTCCCACCGCGAAGAGGGCACGTTCTCGAACCCGGCGAGCAGCAGGGCGCGGTCGGCGATGGCCTCGGAATGGGTGCGGTGTCTCGGGTTGCGGCCGATATAGCCCATGATGACCTGCAGCCCTTCCGCCGCGATCACGGGGCCGATGTCGTTCAGGCAGACGCCCGCCAGGCGATCCTTCGCAGTGGCGGCCAGCGTCATCGCGACAAGCCCCCCGCGCGAGGTGCCAAGCACGGCGGCGCGGGGCAGCTCCAGGTGGTCGAGCAGTTCCACCGCGTCGCGCGCCTCGACCGGGACGGTGTAGGTTTCGGGGGCGGCCCAGTCGGACCGGCCGCGCCCGCGATAATCCAGCCGGATCAGGCGGCAGTCGGCGAGGTGCGGCGCGACATAGTCGAAGTCGGTGCCGTTTCGGGTCAGCCCCGAAAGGCAGAGGATCGGCGTGCCTTCGCCGTCGTCGGTGTAGTGCAGCGACAGGCCGTCCGAGGTCGTGAAGCGGGGCATCAGGCGAGGTCCGGGATGGTCGAGAGGTCGGAGAGGACGTGGTGCGGCCGCGCCGGGAGCCGGTCGACGGGCTCGCCGGCCCGGTTCACCCAGGCGGTGGTGAAGCCGTAGCCCGTGGCCGATGCCGCGTCCCAGCCGTTGGACGACACGAACAGCACCTGACCCGGCTGGCAGCCCAGATGCATCGCGACAAGATCGTAGACCCGCGCATCGGGCTTGAACACGCCCACCTCCTCGACCGACAGCAGGGCGTTGAGATGATCCACGATACCGGCCGACGCGACGGCCGACTCCAGCATATCGGGCGAGCCGTTCGACAGGATGGCGCAGGTCTTGCCGGCCTGCTTGAGCGAGGCCAGCACGTCCGGCACCTCGGGAAAGGCTGAGAGATTGCGGTAGAGAGCGAGCAGACGATCCCGCAGCTCGGGATCGTCGAGCCCCGCCGCCTCGAGCGCCCAGTCCAGCCCGTCCTGCGTCACTTGCCAGAAGTCGGCGTGCTCTCCGGTGATGGCACGGATCCAGGTGTACTGGAGTTGCTTGAGCCGCCAGTCGTGGGCGATCCGCTCCCAGCTTTCCGCCAGCGCCTCGCGCCCCGGCTCGGCGGCGGCTTCGCGGGCGGCGGCGTTCACGTCGAACAGCGTGCCGTAGGCGTCGAAGACGCAGGTGGTGATGGCCATGTCCGTCCCCCTCGGGTTCGCGGCGGACCCTGCCACAGGGGGCGGGGCGGGGGAAGTGGCTGGCGGCTGATGTGGCGGGGCGGTGGGACGGAGCAGCTGAAGCAGCTTGTCGATGAGCGGCTCAGACATCCGAGCCTGCGACGAGATGGCGGCGGGCGTCCGGTGGGCGGGGGTGAAGCGCGCGTCCTGGAGGGCGCGACGGGCGCTGCCCGAGCCACTGCGTGGCACGGCCGGACATGACGTCGAGCGTGCCGCGCTGTCATACCAGCGGTATCTCCCGCCATTCGCCCTAGAGCGGTGACCGCGCGAGTGACCGCCACAAAGCCCGCACCGACTCACGCCGGCCGTGGTACCCTTCCGCCGCCGAGCGGCGATGGAGGATGCCATGTCTGAACATCACGGAAAGGTCTGGTGGAGCGAGCTGATGACGCGGGACGTACCGCGCTCGGTCGACTATTACGGGCAACTCTGCGGCTGGACGTTCGACGCCATGCCCATGCCGGACAGCGAAACCGGGTACCGCGTCGCCAACCGCGAGGGGCGACCGGTCGCCGGCATCATGGACATGACGGGGATGGAGCAACTCAAGGATGCGCCGGCCCACTGGTTCACTTATCTCGCCGTGGCCGATGTCGACGCCGCCGCGAAGGCGACGGAAGCGGCGGGCGGGCAGGTCCTGCGGGCGCCGTGGGACGTGCCGGGCGTGGGCCGCATCGCCATCGTCACCGACCCCGGCGGTGCGGCGGTCGGGCTGATGACGCCGGCGGAGCCCGGCCACTAACGGGTGGGGGCGGGTTTACATTCCGGCCCTGCCTTGTTTGGATACCTGTCAATACCGAGCACCCGCCGAGACTGGCGGCCTCGGAAAACTCAAACCCCGCAGACAGGAGACACGACATGAGCCAGGCAAAGCCGGGCGATACCGTCCGTATGCACTACACCGGCACGCTCGCCGACGGAAGCACCTTCGATTCGAGCCAAGGCCGTGAGCCGCTGGAATTCACCGTCGGATCGGGTCAGATCATTCCCGGCCTCGACAGTGCCGTAAGCGGCATGGAGGTCGGCGAAAGCAAGACCGTCACCGTCGCGCCCGAGCAGGCGTATGGCGACCGCGACCCGGCGCGCACGCAGTCCGTCCCGCGCGAGCAGATCCCCGAGCACATCCCGACCGAGCCGGGAACCCAGCTTCAGGTGCAGACGCCCGAGGGGCAGACCATCCCGGTCGTCGTCGCCGACGTGAACGATTCGGAAGTGACGCTCGACGCCAACCACCCGCTCGCCGGGCAGGAACTGACGTTCCAGGTCGAGCTCGTCGAGATCAAGTAAGGCGGCTCACGCCGCCTGCGCCTCCGGCACGATGAGCGAGGCGACCATGTCGTGCAGGTCGCCCATGTAGCCTTCGCTGCGTGCCGGACGGTTCGGGTCCGAGGTCACGACGACCGTCAGGCCCAGGTCGCGAATCACCCAGATCGCCTGCCCGCCGTAGCCGCGGGCATAGGCGGTCGGGTGGCCCCGCATCTCCGACAGGAACCATCCGTAGCCATAGGCGTCGCCCGACCAGGGCGAGCGGGCGCGCGGCGTCCACGACGCCTCGACCCAGCTTTCGGGCAGGACGCGGGTGCCGTTCCATGTGCCGCCCTGCCTGTAGGTCTCTCCGAACCGCAGCAGGCCGGTGGCGGTCAGGCCCATGTCGTTTCCGCCCAAATAGCGGCCCTGCGGGTCGCGCACCCACGGCGCCACGGCGATCCCCAGCGGGTCGCCCAGCCAGTTGCGCGCCAGCGTCAGCAGGCTGTCGCCGGTGACGCGCGAGAGTATCGCGCCCAAGATGTGGTAATTGCCGGTCGAATACAGCATCCGCCCGCCGGGATCGGCGACGAAGGGGCGGGCGAGGGCGTCGCGCACCCAGTTCGAGGACGACACCCATGCGCCGTAGTTTCCGCCCGAGGTTCGCTCCAGTCCCGCCCGCATGGACAGGAGGTCGCCGATGGTCACCTCGGACAGCAGAGGGTCGAGATCGGTGGGAAGTTCGCGTTCCAGCAGCGGCGCGATGGGCTGGTTCACGCCATCGAGGTGGCCCCGGGCGATGGCGATTCCGACGAGCGCCGAGACGATCGACTTCGACACCGACTTGACGTTGACGATCCGCCCCAGCGCCGGGCCGCGGATCGCGCGGTCGACGTGCGTTCGTCCATCGACCGCGATGGTCAGCGAGTGGAGTTGCTCGAACTCGCGCGCCCGTTCCAGGGCCGCGGCGAAGGGCGCCTCCTGCGCGAGAAGGGGCGTGGCGGCCGTGGCGAGAAGCCCGGCGATGACGGTGCGGCGGGTCAGTTGCGTCATGCCCGAAAGACTAGCCGGGCGCGCGACTGCGTCACCCGGCGTGACTTCACGACTGCGACAGCCGTTCATAAAGATCGTTCAGAGCGATCTTCCCAAGGCTTTCCTGAAAAGCCGTGGGTTCAGATGTTCTCGGGCTGCGGCATTCCCAGCACGTGGTACCCGCCGTCCACGTGGATCACCTCTCCGGTGGTGTAGGCGCCGTGGTCCGAGGCAAGGTAGACGGCGGTGCCGCCCACCGCCTCGAGCGTCGCGTTCGACCGCAGCGGCGCGTTGTCGCCCGTGTGCTTGAACGTCCGGCGCGCGCCGCCGATGGCCGCACCCGCAAGTGTCTTCATCGGGCCGGGCGAGATGGCGTTCACGCGGATCTTCTGCGGCCCGAGGTCATTGGCGAGGTAGCGCACCGACGATTCCAGCGCCGCCTTGGCCACGCCCATGACGTTGTAGAACGGCGTCACCTTGTTCGAGCCCTGGTACGTCAGCGTCAGGATGGTGCCGCCCTCGGGCATCATCTCGGACGCGCGGCGGGCCACGTCGATGAACGAGTAGCAGCTGATCGACAGCGAATTGCGGAAGTTCTCGCGCGTGGTATTGATGAAGCGGCCGGTCAGCTCGGCCTTGTCGGAATAGGCGATGGCGTGGACCGCGAAGTCCATCGTGCCCCATTCGTCCTTCAACTTGGCGAAGGCTGCGTCCATCGACTCGTCGCTGGTCACGTCGCAGTCGACCATGATCTTCGCGCCCAGGCTCTCGGCCAGCGGCTGCACGCGGCGGCCAAAGGCTTCGCCCTGGTAGGTGAAGGCGAGGTCCGCGCCCTCGGCGGCCAGTGCTTTCGCGATGCCCCAGGCGATGGAGCGGTCGTTGGCGACCCCCATGATCAGGCCGCGCTTCCCCTTCATCAGCTCAGGCATCGCTCGTCATCCGTGATATCTACTCAGCAACATGGACCCGTTGGTCCCGCCGAACCCGAAGCTGTTGGTCATCACGGTGTCGAGACCCGCGTCATCGACGCGCTTCGTTGCGATTTCGGAGGGGTCGAGCGCGGGATCCAGCGTCTCGACGTTGATGGAGGGAGCGATGAAGTCGTCGCGCAGCATCAGCAGGCAATAGATCGCCTCCTGCGCGCCGGTGGCGCCCTGGCTGTGGCCGGTCATCGACTTGGTGGAGCTGATCGGCGGGGTGGTGCCGGTGCCGAAGACCCGGCGCACCGCCTCGACTTCGCCCACGTCGCCCACGGGCGTGGAGGTGCCGTGCGCATTGATGTAACTGACCTTGCGATCCTCGGGCAGCGTGTTCAGCGCCAGCCGCATTGCCCGCTCGCCACCTTCGCCCGAGGGGGCGACCATGTCGTGGCCGTCCGAGGTCGCGGCATAGCCCGTCACCTCGGCATAGATCTTAGCGCCGCGGGCCTTGGCGCGCTCCAGCTCTTCCAGCACGACGATGCCGCCACCGCCTGCGATGACGAAGCCGTCACGGTTGGCGTCGAACGCGCGCGAAGCCTTCTCGGGCGTGTCGTTGTACTTGGACGACATCGCGCCCATCGCGTCGAACAGGCACGACAGGGTCCAGTCGAGCTCCTCGCCGCCGCCGGCGAACATCACGTCCTGCTTGCCCATCTGAATCTGTTCGGCCGCGTTGCCGATGCAGTGCAGCGAAGTCGAGCAGGCCGAGGTGATCGAGTAGTTGATGCCCTTGATCTTGAACGCCGTCGACAGGTTGGCCGACACGGTCGAGGACATGCCGCGCGGAACCATGAGCGGGCCGATGCGCTTGGGCGAGCCGTTCTTCAGCACGATCTGGTGCGCCGCGAAAAGGTTCGACGTCGACGGCCCGCCCGAGCCGGCGACGAGGCCGGTCATCGGGTGCGAGATCTCGCTTTCCTCGAGCCCCGCATCGGCGATGGCCTGCTGCATCGAGATGTGGGCATAGGCCGCCCCGGGCCCCATGAAGCGCAGGGTGCGCTTGTCCACGTGCTCGGACACGTCGATCTCGGGCTTGCCGGCCACCTGGCTGCGGAAGCCGTGTTCGGCCATGTCTTCCGAGAACTTGATGCCGCTCTGGCCGGCCTTCAGCGCAGCCGCGACCGCTTCGGCATCGGTGCCGATGGGCGAGACGATTCCCAGTCCCGTGACGACGACACGCCGCATGTTGCCTCCTCCGGACGATTTCGCCCGATCAATCGGTGAACAACCCGACCTTCATGGCCTCGGTCGTGTAGATTTCTTTGCCGTCGGCCAGCATCCGCCCGTTGGCGATGCCCATTTTCAGCTTCCGGTCGATGACGCGGGTGAAATCGACGAAGTAGGTCACAAGTTTCACGTCCGGCGTCACCATGCCGGAAAACTTGACCTCGCCCACGCCGAGCGCGCGGCCGCGGCCGGTCATCCCGCGCCAGCCCAGGTTGAAGCCGGTGAGCTGCCACAGCGCGTCCACGCCCAGGCAGCCGGGCATCACCGGGTCGCCGGGGAAGTGGCACTTGAAGAACCACAGGTCCGGATCGATGTCGAACTCCGCGACAACGTGTCCCTTGCCGTGCTCGCCGCCATCGGCGCTGATGTCGGTCACGCGATCCATCATCAGCATGGGCGGCTCGGGAAGCTGCGGATTACCGGGGCCGAACAACTCGCCCCGCGCGCACTTGAGCAGGCCGTCCTTGTCGAACTGGGTCGGGAAATCGGCCATCCTGTTGCACCTCCGGGAACGCTGTCGTGATCCGGATGGTGTCTATCACCCGCGCCGGAACACTTGCAAGGGCGGCGCTTGGACGGTCGCCGCGGGCGATCACGCTGATTTTCAATTGAAACGGACCGGACCCGGTCCCTATATTGCAAATGACATGAAGCACGATTTCCAGATGACGAACGAGGCGATCGAGCGCGGCACGGCTTGGCTGGCCGGGGCTGAGGTGCGCGCGACCCGACAGCGCGTGGCATTGGCCGCACTCCTGGTGGGCGACGGCCACGACCGTCACGTCACCGCCGAAAGCCTTCACGCCGCCAGTCGCGACGCCGGCGAGACGGTGTCGCTTGCTACCGTCTACAACACGCTGCGTGCCTTCTGTGATGCGGGGCTGATGCAGGAAGTGACGGTGGACGGCTCGAAAAGCTATTTCGACACGCGGATGGACGACCACCCGCACTTCTACTGGGAAGACAGCTCGACCCTCACCGATGCGCCGGCGCAGGAACTCAAGATCGAGAAGCTGCCGGCCGCGCCCGACGGGGCCGAGGTCAGCAAGGTCGACGTGGTGATCCGCCTGCGCCGCAAGTAGGCGTCAGAACCATTGTCCGGGCTCCATCAGCCCGAGCTTCATCAACTGCTCCGACGTCCACTCGAACGGAACCGAACCGTGCCAGCGGAAGCCGTGCACAGCGTACCTGCTGTCCGGGTTCGCCCGCAACGCCTTGGCCGTTCGGAACGAGCAGATGACCGCGGTCAGGTTGTGGTGCCACGGGCAGGCATAGGTGTTGTATTCCGGGTCGTTGAACGTGTGGTCCGCGCGCAGCCGCAGTCCCGGCTTCGCCCGAAACAGCGCGATGCGATCGATGCGACGGCGGTCATTCGGCACATGCTCTTCGAACCGCCACTTCAGCCCGCCGAAGAAGTCGAGTTGGCGGTCCAGCGGGTGCCCCGTATCGGGATCGGGCCGCGCCTGCGCGTAATAGCCCGCGCGGTCGAGCCAGGCGTCGCCGGTGGCCACGCCCGAGGGATGTTCGCCCAGATCGCCCGCGTACAGGTCGACGACGTAGGTCAGCATGGCGTCCCGCCGCTCCTCGGCGTGGAAGGTCAGCATCTCCCCCACCGACCGCGTCTCGCGGAAGGGGTGGAACAGGTATTCGGCGTTGTAGCCATAGTAGAGCCAGGTGCCCGGCGCGGCGTCGATCACGGCGCTGACCACATGCGGAACACCTCCATGGCGCGGGTCGAGCCGGACGCGGTGGATCTCCTGCTCCAGCGTTGATGGGATTTCGACGTAGTCCGGGGCGAACAGCACGATCTGCCGGAAGCCCGAGGCCTGGTGGTGGCGCAGCGTGCTCGCGACCTCGATCGCGTCTTCTGCGAAGATCAGGGCAACCGGCCCCTTCGCCAGCGCCCCGCGTCCCCGGTCAAGGAACCCGTCCAGCCCGTCGTAGCGCATCCCATCCCCCGCCTGCGTCCGGCGGTAACGTCCTCCGTGATGCGCGCCATTGCAAGCGTTGCAGGGCGGGACGACCGGCGTTAGAAGGCCGGGTCATTTCAGGCAGACGGAGCCGGGACATGGGCGAGGCCAAGAAGCTCTTCATCAAGACGTATGGCTGTCAGATGAACGTCTACGACAGCGAGCGCATGGCCGAGGCGCTGGGCGGGCAGGGGTACGTCGCGACCGATACGCCCGACGACGCCGACATGATCCTGCTCAACACCTGCCACATCCGCGAGAAGGCGGCCGAGAAGGTCTATTCCGAGCTTGGCCGCTTCAAGCCGCTGAAGGCTGAAAGGCCCGACCTCAAGATCGGCGTCGCCGGCTGCGTCGCGCAGGCCGAGGGCGAAGAGATCATGCGCCGCCAGCCGATGGTGGACCTCGTCGTCGGGCCGCAGAGCTATCACCGCCTGCCGCAAATGGAGACGGCGGTGCAGGGCGGGGCCAAGGCGCTCGACACGGAATTCCCCGAAGAGGACAAGTTCGAGCACCTCAAGGCGCGGCCGAAGGCCAGCCGCGGGCCGACCGCCTTTCTCACGGTGCAGGAGGGCTGCGACAAATTCTGCGCCTTCTGCGTCGTGCCCTATACCCGCGGCGCCGAAGTCTCGCGCCCTGCATCCCGCGTGATGGCCGAGGCGCGCGACCTGGTCGAGCGCGGCGTGCGCGAGATCACGCTGCTGGGCCAGAACGTCAACGCCTACCACGGCGAGGGCGAGGGCGGCGACTGGTCGCTGGCCCGCCTTATCCGCGAGCTGGCGGAAATTGACGGGCTCGAGCGGATCCGCTTCACGACCTCCCACCCCAACGACATGGACGACGACCTGATCGCCGCGCACGGCGAGGTCGAGAAACTGATGCCTTACCTGCACCTGCCGGTCCAGGCGGGCTCTGACCGTATCCTCAAGGCGATGAACCGCAAGCACACGGCGGAAAGCTACATCCGCCTGATCGAGCGTATCCGCGCGGCCCGGCCCGACATCCTGATCTCGGGCGACTTCATCGTGGGCTTCCCCGGCGAGACTGAGGAGGACTTCCAGCAGACGCTGTCGCTGGTCGAGCAGGTCCGCTACGGCCAGTGCTTCAGCTTCAAGTATTCGCCCCGCCCGGGCACCCCGGCGGCCGAGCGCGCGCACGTGGACGAGGCCGAGAAGGACGACCGCCTGCGCCGGCTCCAGGCGCTTCTGACCCGCCAGCAGCGCGAGGTTCAGGACGCGATGGTCGGGCGTGAAGTGAAGGTTCTGTTCGAGAAGCCGGGCCGCATGCCGGGCCAGATGGTGGGCAAGTCGGAATACCTGCACTCGGTCCACGTCGCGGCCGAAGGGTTGGCGCGCGGCGACCTCCGCCAGGTGCGAATCACCGAAAGCGCACCGAACTCGCTGGGCGGCGTGCTGGTCTGAGACCGCTCCGATCCGCGCGCCGCGCGCGCTAATTCCCGCGCGCGGCCGGCTTAGTTTCCGTGCGGTCGACAAGTAACCGCATTCGCTTCTCAAATCCGCCATATTCCCTAGGTTGAGCGCGACAGGTTGTCTTTCCGCGGGCTCGCCGCGGAGGAGCCGCCCGGCGTTGGTTGTGCGGGCGGAAACCGGCTGATCGAGGGGAATGATATGAGAATTGCACTGATCGCGGCTTTGATCGCCGGCGGGCTGGCCGCGCAGGCGTCCGGGGGCGGCCGGGCGACCGGCTTCGCCGAGGGCGCCACGATCGACACGCGCCAGAAGATCATCGTGAGCTGTTTCCGCGGCCCGTGGAACGACGTGATCTGGGATCGTCCGAACTCGAAGTTCGTCGAAAGCCTGGTCGACGTCGGCTACGACTATCCGACCGCGCACGCCATCGCCGAGCGGGTGTGCCGCGACGACCGGCTGGTGGGCAATCCCGAGGGGCTGCGCCGCGAGATGATCCGTATCTATCACGAGTCGCCGGCGCGCCCCTGAACGCCGCGTTCGGCCCAGGCCCTTGAACCGACGCCCCGCCAAGCCTAGCTCGGCGGGGCGTCGCTGTTCGACGCAGGCAGAAACTTGATCTTTCCGTAACAAAGACAACAACCGCTTGCGTCACATGCGGCGCCTTGGCACCATCTTTCGTGCAGGCACTCGCACAGGAGCATTGTTTGGGCATCAGCGCGCTGACCACCCCGCCGTCCGCGTCCGGGGAACTCCAGGAAACCGTTCTGGAATTTTCCGACAACCGATTGCTCATCGACCTCTGCGGAGAGTTCGACCGCAACCTCGCCCAGATCGAACACAAGCTCGGCGTGCAGATCCTGCGCCGCGGCAACCTGCTCGCCCTGATCGGGGAGGAGGATGCACGCGCGCAAGCCGCGCAGGTGCTTGGGCAGCTTTACGCCAAGCTGGAAGCGGGGCGCTCCATCGATGCCGGCGACGTCGATGGCGAGATCCGTATGGGCGGGGCCGAGGACAGTACCGGCGCCCGCGACGGCGACCAGATGGAGCTGTTCCAGGGCGGCAAGGTCGAGATCCGCACCCGCAAGAAAACCATCGAGCCGCGCACCGAGGCGCAGCGCGACTACGTCCGCGCGCTGTTCGAGAACGAGCTGGCCTTCGGCATCGGCCCGGCAGGCACCGGCAAGACATACCTTGCCGTGGCCGTGGGCGTGAGCATGTTCCTTGGCGGTCACGTCGACCGGATCATCCTGTCGCGTCCGGCGGTGGAAGCGGGCGAACGGCTCGGCTTCCTGCCCGGCGACATGAAGGAAAAGGTCGATCCCTACATGCAGCCGCTCTATGATGCACTGAACGACTTCCTGCCGGGCAAGCAGGCGGCCAAGCTGATGGAGGAGAAGCGGATCGAGATCGCGCCGTTGGCCTTCATGCGGGGCCGGACGCTGTCGAACGCGTTCGTGGTGCTGGACGAGGCGCAGAACGCCACGGCCATGCAGATGAAGATGTTCCTGACGCGACTGGGGGAAAACAGCCGCATGGTCGTCACCGGCGACCGCAGTCAGGTTGACCTGCCGCGCGGCGTGTCGAGCGGGCTGTGGGACGCCGAGCGGCTGCTCAAGGGCATCGATAACATTTCGTTCAACTACTTCACCGCCAAAGACGTCGTGCGTCACCCGCTGGTGGCGAAAATCATCGAGGCCTACGACGCCGATCAGACCTGACGTGACATCGATGACAATGCCTTCCGCCCGGCCGCAGGCCGGGCAGCGCCCAACCCGCCGCCCACGGGATGGGCGCTTGTTCGCCCATCCTGCTTGGCCGGGAGCTGCCCTTCGCGTTCTGCGTCCGCGCGGGGCAGTCGCATGATCGAGGTGATCCAGGACCACGATGCCTGGGCCGCCGTCGACCTCGACGCGCTGGCCGGGGCGGCTGTGTCCGCCGCGCTTTCGCATCTCGGGCTCGACCCGGAGGAGTGGGAGGTGGCGGTGCTGGCTTGCGACGACGCCCGCATCGCGGAGCTCAACGCCGACTTCCGCGACAAGCCGCGCCCGACGAACGTGCTGTCGTGGCCGTCGGAGGAGCGCGGCGTTTCCGAAGCCGGCGGAAAACCGCCTGTGCCCGAGCCCTCGATGGGCCCGCCCGACGAGCTCGGGGACATCGCCATCGCGTACGAGACCTGCGCGCGCGAAGCCGAAGCGGCCGGTAAGCCGATGGAAACCCATGTGCGGCATCTTCTGGTCCACGCAACGCTCCACCTGCTTGGCTATGATCACGAGACCGAGCCGGATGCGGAGCTTATGGAGGGTCTGGAGACGCAGATACTTGCCACCCTGGGGGATCCCGACCCATATTCGGAGTAAGGCCACGATGGGCCTGTTGAACGGAAAGGTAGAATGGGCGAAGCGGACGGGTCCTCTAGCGCAGCGCAGAGCGCGCAACTGGACACATACAACGAGTACAGCGAGCCGCAGAGCCGCGGCTTCTTCGAGCGGATCATCGGAGCGTTCGGCACGGTCGAACACGAGGATGATGATGGCATGAACGGCACGCCGCAAGACGGGGCGATTCCGGACGACGCACCACGACACGGCCTTCTGAACCTTCGGCGCATGCGCGTCGAAGACGTGGCCATTCCCGCGGTCGAGATCGTCTCGGTCCCCGAGGACATCGGCAAGGACGAACTGGTCAAGGTGTTCCGCGACAGCGGCATGACACGGCTTCCGGTCTATCGCGACACGCTGGATCACCCGGTCGGCATGGTGCACCTGAAGGACTTCGCGCTTCAGCACGGGTTCAACGGCCAGTCGGGCGAGGGCTTCGATCTGCGCAAGATGCTGCGGCCGCTGATCTACGCGCCGCCCTCGATGCCGATCGGCGTGCTTCTGCAGAAGATGCAGAGCGATCGCATCCACATGGCGCTTGTGATCGACGAATACGGCGGTGTCGACGGTCTTCTGACGATCGAGGACCTGATCGAACAGGTCGTGGGCGAGATCGAGGACGAGCACGACGTCGAGGAGGACAAGCTCTGGACGCGTGAAAAGCCGGGCACCTATCTCGCCCTGTCGCGCACCCCGCTCCAGGAGTTCGAAAGCGAGATCGGCATGCGGCTGATCGACCCCGAGGACGAGGAAGAGATCGACACGCTTGGCGGCGTCGTCTTCGTGCTTGCCGGGCGGGTCCCGGCACGGGGCGAGGTCATATCGCATCCCGACGGACCGGAGTTCGAGATCGTCGACGCCGATCCACGCCGGATCAAACGCCTTCGTGTCCGTCTGCCTGAGGGGGCCGGTGCCTGACGCCGTGGGCGTGGCCGCGCGCCTGCCACGTCTGCCGGCCCTTGTCGCCAGCCGCCCCGCGGCGGCGTCTCTCGGCGCGGGCGTTCTGGCGGGGCTTGGCCATGTCCCGTTTTCGCTGGTGCCACTGGCGCTGGGCGGGCTCGCCCTGTCGCTCATCCTGCTGGACCGGGCACGCTCGACGCGGGCGGCGTTCCTGGCCGGCTGGTTGACCGGCACCGGCTATTTCGCCACGACGCTGCACTGGATCGTCGAGCCGTTCCTCGTCGACGTCGGCCGCCACGGCTGGATGGCGCCTTTCGCGCTGGTCTTCATCGCGACCGGGCTAGCGCTGTTCTGGGGCGCGGCGTTCGGCGCCGCCCGCTGGCTCGGTCGCTCCGGCTGGCCGCTCGCATTCGCCTGGGCCACCGCGCTGGCAGTGGCCGAGATGCTGCGGGGCTACGTGCTCACCGGCTTCCCTTGGGCGCTGGTCGGCTATGTCTGGACCGAGGGGCCAGCGATCCAGCTGGCCTCGGTCACCGGCGCATTCGGCCTGACCTTCCTGACGCTGGCGCTGGTCGCCGTCGCGGTCCGGCTGTCGCAGCGGCCGGGGCCCGCGTGGAAGGCCGTGCTCGCCCTGCCTTGGCTTCTACCGCTCGGCGCGGGCTGGCTGATGCTCGAGCCGTCCACCGTGATGCCGGAGGAGCCGGCCGTTGTCCGGCTGGTGCAGCCGAACGCGCCGCAGCACCGGAAATGGGACCCGGACTGGGTGCCGCTCTACTTCGACCGTCAGCTTGACTACACCCGCGCACCGGGCAAGCCCGACCTGATCGTGTGGCCGGAGACCGCCGTGCCCTTCCTGCTCGAGGACGGGCACCCCGCGCTCGCCCGCATCGCGGAAGCAGCCGGCGACACGCCGCTGGTCCTGGGCGGGCAGCGGGTGGAGGGGCTGCGCGCCTTCAACAGCCTGATCCTGACCGGGGACGACGGCGGCGTCGCGGCGCTTTACGACAAGCACCACCTCGTTCCCTTCGGCGAATACATCCCATTCGGCCAGCTTGCCCGGCTCGCCGGGCTGCGCAGCTTCGCGGCCCGCGACGGGTACGGGTACACGCCGGGGCCGGGGCCTGCGTTGCTGGACCTCGGGCCGCTGGGGCAAGTCCTGCCGCTGATCTGCTACGAGGCGATCTTTCCGCAGGACGTCACCGGCGCGCCGCGGCGCCCCGACTGGATGCTCCAGATCACCAACGACGCGTGGTTCGGCACCTTCTCGGGGCCTTACCAGCACCTCGCGCAAGCGCGGGTGCGCGCGGTCGAGCAGGGCGTGCCGATGCTGCGCGTGGCCAATACCGGCGTCTCGGCCGTCATCGACGCGCAGGGCCGAATCACCGCGTCCCTGCCGCTGGGCGAGGCCGGTTTCCTGGACGCCCGCCTGCCCGCGGCGCGTCCGCCGACGCTCTATGCCCGCACGGGCGACTGGGCGACGCTTGGCGTGCTTCTTCTTGCCTTTGCGTCACTTTTGGCATCCCGTAGGCGCGAAAGACGTTGAACCCGGCGGATGGCCGCCGTACCCCCGTTGAAAGACCGTCACAACGGCTTCCTGGCGTGGCGGAAAACACAACCCAATGGAGCACTCCCAAAATGGCGCGCAAGAACTACCTCTTCACCTCGGAATCGGTGTCGGAGGGGCACCCGGACAAGGTCTGTGACCGCATCTCGGATGCGGTGCTCGACGCCCTCATCGCCGAAGAGCCCGAGGCGCGCGTCGCCTGCGAGACCTTCGCCACCACCGATCGCGTCGTCATTGGCGGCGAGATCGGGCTGAGCGACCGCGACAAGCTGCGCGGCTACATGGAGGGGATCGAGGATATCGCCCGGGCCTGCATCCGCGACATCGGCTACGAGCAGGACAAGTTCCACTGGAAGACCTGCGAGGTACAGAACTACTTGCACGAGCAGTCGGCCCACATCGCCCAGGGCGTGAACGGCGGCGAGGACAAGGACGAGGGCGCGGGCGATCAGGGCATCATGTTCGGCTATGCCTGCCGCGAAACGCCCGAGCTGATGCCGGCGCCGATTCACTATGCTCATCAGATCCTCAAGCGGCTGGCCGAGGCGCGCAAATCCGGCGCCGAGCCGACGCTGGGCCCGGATGCGAAGTCGCAAATCACCCTGCGCTACGAGGACGGCCAACCAGTCGAGGTCACGCAGCTCGTCCTGTCGACCCAGCACAGCGACGAGGGCCAGACCTCGTCCGACATCCGCGCCATCGTCGAGCCCTATATCCGCGAGGTGTTGCCCCACGACTGGCTGACCGATGCGACCGAGTGGTGGGTGAACCCGACGGGCCGCTTCGTCATCGGCGGTCCGGACGGGGACGCTGGGCTCACGGGCCGCAAGATCATCGTCGACACCTATGGCGGTGCGGCGCCCCACGGCGGCGGCGCCTTCTCGGGCAAGGATCCGACGAAGGTCGACCGATCGGCCGCCTACGCCGCGCGCTACCTCGCCAAGAACGTGGTCGCCGCCGGTCTGGCAGAGCGCTGCACCATCCAGTTGTCCTATGCCATCGGCATCGCGCGGCCGCTGTCGATTTATGTCGACACACTGGGCACGGGCGAGGTCGACGAGGCGGCGATCGAGGCCGCGATCCCTCAGGTCATGGACCTCACCCCGCGCGGCATCCGGCACCACCTGGGCCTCAACCGTCCGATCTATCAGCGCACGGCGGCCTATGGCCATTTCGGCCGCACGCCCGAGGCCGACGGCGGCTTCAGCTGGGAACGCGCGGATCTTGCCGAGGCGCTGCAAAAGGCACTTTGACGTGGACACAACGGCGCTCCCCCGACACGGGGAGCGCCGACAGGCGCGGGGGCAGCTGGTTGTCCCCCGACGCGATGCCTTGACGCGGGGCGCGGGCGACGCCATCACCCCGCCCCATGACCGACAAGACCCATTCCTCCGGCGCGCCCTTCCGCAACTTCTATGGCCGGCGCCACGGCAAGTCGTTGCGCGACAGCCAGCGCCGTTACCTCGACGCGGACCTCGAGAAGCTGTCGCCCGGCGCGGTGGAGTGGGATGACAATCCCGACCGCACGCCGCTGGACCTCGACGGCTTGTTCGGCGGCAAGCCCGTCTGGCTCGAGATCGGGTTCGGCGGGGGCGAGCACATGGTGCACCAGGCCGCGCAGAACCCGCAGGTCGGGATCATCGGCTGCGAGCCGTTCATCAACGGCGTCGCCATGCTGCTGGGCAAGATCCGGCGCGGCGGCGTCGACAACGTCTCGGTCCACCCCGGCGACGTGCGCGACCTGTTTGACGTGCTGCCCGACGGCAGCATCGACCGAGCCTTCCTGCTGTACCCTGATCCCTGGCCCAAGAAGAAGCACCACCGCCGCCGTTTCGTGACGCCCGAGCATCTGGAGCCGCTGGCCCGCGTGCTCAAACCCGGCGCGATCTTCCGCGTGGCGACCGACATCCCCGACTACGTGCGCCAGACGCTCGAAGAGGTGCCGCGCCACGGGTTCGAGTGGCTGGCCGAGGGGCCGCGCGACTGGCGCGAGCCGTGGGACGACTGGATCTCGACCCGGTACGAACAGAAGGCGCTGCGCGAAGGCCGCACACCGCATTACCTGACCTTCCGCAGGCTGCCCAAGAAATAGGCCGTTTTCCGCCGCGGCCTGTGGCGGCGGCGTTTCCCGTGGATCCTTTCGGGCGCGCGAGGCGTAGACTGATGGCACTGCTGCCGAGTCTCCCTCTCGGAGTTTTTCCCGATGCCATTCAAACCATACCGTTTCGTCCCGCTGGCGGTCTTCCTGTTCGTGGTTCTGCCGGTCGTCTCGATGCTCTGATTGCGCCTTGCGCCTCACTCGCCCCCGCGACAGTATCCGCGCGCATCACGCACGCAGGAGAAGGGGGCGAGCATGTCCGGCCACGGCGACCCGATACCGATGACCTCGCACCCGTCGGGGCCGCTGACGGGCGAAGCTCAGGTCCCGGGCGACAAGTCCATCAGCCACCGTTCGCTGATCCTCGGCGCGCTCGCCGTGGGCGAAACCCGGATCACCGGCCTTCTGGAAGGGCAGGACGTGCTGGACACGGCCCGCGCCATGCGCGCCTTCGGGGCCGAGGTGACGGACCACGGCGGCGGCGCATGGTCGGTGCACGGCGTCGGCGTCGGCGGCTTCGCCGAGCCGGAGGACGTGATTGACTGCGGCAATTCCGGCACCGGCGTGCGCTTGATCATGGGCGCGATGGCGACATCGCCCGTCGTGGCGACCTTCACCGGCGACGCCTCGCTGCGCAAACGCCCGATGGGCCGCGTGACCGACCCGCTGTCGCTGTTCGGCGCGCAGGCGGTCGGCCGCTCCGGCGGGCGGCTGCCGATGACGGTGGTGGGCGCGGTGGACCCGGTGCCGGTGCGCTACGAGGTGCCGGTCCCCTCGGCGCAGGTCAAATCGGCGGTGCTGCTCGCCGGCCTCAACGCCCCCGGCCAGACGGTCGTGATCGAGCGCGAGGCGACGCGCGACCATACCGAGCGGATGCTGGTCGGCTTCGGCGCGGACCTCAGCACCGAGGACACGGCGCAGGGCCGCGTCATCACCCTGACCGGCCAGCCGGAACTGAAGCCGCAGACCATCGCGGTGCCGCGCGACCCCTCGTCGGCAGCCTTCCCGGTCTGCGCCGCGCTGATCGTGCCTGGCTCGGACGTGCTGGTGCCGAACATCGGCCTGAACCCGACGCGCGCGGGCCTGTTCGAGACGCTGCGCGAAATGGGTGCCGACCTGACCTTCGAGAACGAGCGCGAGGAGGGCGGCGAACCGGTCGCCGACCTGCGCGCCCGCTTCTCGGATGCCATGCAGGGGGTCGAGGTCCCGCCCGAGCGCGCGCCGTCGATGATCGACGAGTACCCGATTCTGTCGGTCGTCGCCGCCTGCGCCACCGGCAAGACGGTGATGCGCGGCGTGAAAGAGCTGCGCGTGAAGGAAAGCGACCGCATCGACGCCATGGCGCGCGGGCTTGAAGCCTGCGGCGTCACGGTCGAGGAGGACGAGGACACATTGATCGTCCACGGCCTGGGCGCGGGGGCGGTGCCGGGCGGCGCGACGTGCGAGGCGCGGCTGGATCACCGTATCGCGATGTCGTTCCTCGTGCTGGGCATGGCGTCGAAGGCGCCGGTCGGTGTGGATGACGCCGGCCCCATCGCCACCTCGTTCCCGGTGTTCGAGCCGCTGATGGCGCAACTCGGCGCGTCGCTGAAGCGCACGGCGTGATTGCGCGACGCGGGCGCGGCGTCTAAGGCTGGATCATGGCATTTACGGTAGCGATCGACGGGCCCGCGGCGTCGGGCAAGGGCACCATCTCCCGCGCGGTGGCTGCGCACTTCGGCTTCGCGCATCTGGACACCGGGCTGCTCTACCGCGCGGTGGGGCGGCGAACGATGGACGGGGTGGAGCCGATCGAGGCCGCGCGCACCCTCACGCGCGAGGATCTGGCCCGCGACGACCTGCGCACGGGTCCGGTGGGGCAGGCCGCCAGCCGCGTCGCGTCGATCCCCGAGGTGCGCGAGGCGCTGCTGGATTTCCAGCGCGCCTTCTCGCGCCGCGATGGCGGTGCGGTTCTGGACGGGCGCGACATCGGCACGGTCATCTGCCCGGATGCCGAGGTGAAGATCTTCGTCACCGCGAGCGACGCGGTCCGGGCCGAGCGGCGGTACCTCGAGCTGCGCGAGGCTGGCCACGAGGTCACGCTGGACGAGACGCTCGCGGACCTCAAGGCGCGAGACCGGCGCGACGAGGAACGCGCACATGCGCCGATGACGGCGGCCAACGACGCGGTGCTGCTGGACACCACCGAAATGAGCATCGATGAAGCCGTCGCCCGCGCCGTCGCGCTGGTCCAGGAAAAGCAGGCCGGCTGAGCCCTCAGGCCATGGAACTCGGCGGCGCCGGAGGCAAGGTCTTCGCGATCGTCGTGATCTCCATCGACAGCTCGAGCAGCACCGCCGTCCGTGCCGGCAGGTCGAGTTCCGCAAGCTCGTAGGCGCGGCTTTGGATCAGGCGGGCGGCCTTTTCCAGCGCAGCGCGGGGCCGGTCCTGTGGTCCAAATTCGGCAAGTTCGGCCGTGAGTGCGTCAAGATCACGGGCAAGCCGGCGGCTGTCGAAGTCGGGAGGAAGCATGGTCGAATTGATCACGGTTGTCGGAAGGCGGTTCGGGGCATGCTGCGGCAAGCGCGGGGAAAGCGCCATGCACGCGATCGCGCCCGTCACGTAACGGCAGCCCCGGTCGCCACGCCCTTGATCGCCGCGGTCGTCCGGTCCGTTGCGTCCAGCTTGTCGAAGATTCCCCGGATCCGGCTGTCGATCGTGTGCGGCGACAGCGACAGGATACTCGCGATCGCCCCGTTGCTCTTGCCGCGCGCCATCAGGCCGAGGATCTGCTTTTCCCGCGGGGTCATTCGCGCGACGTGCGACACCCCGTCCGGCACGAGCCTGCAATAGGTCAGGTGGGCCAGTTGCGCCACCGCCGTCAGCGCCGCCTCGGTCTCGGGCTCCAGCTCTTCGTGCACGTCGCCGAACCCAAAGTTGAACAGCCCGCTGCGCAGCTGCGGCCCGAAGCTGACGATGGACACGCCGTCGCCCAGCTGCGCCTTCTGGCGGGCCGAGAGGAAGGCGCGTTCGGCCAGCGAGTTGCCCACGCCGGGGTCGAGGTCTCGCCACCGGATCGGTCTCATCTCGATGGTCGCCATCTCGAAGATCGGGTCCATCACGTGAAGGGATTCCGCGACGTACCGCTCGTTCCAGTGCCGCGGTCCGTTGACCGACCAGACCAGCCGGGCGCGGTCCTTGTGATCGGTGGTCGCCGGGTTGTCGAAGTGCAGGTAACTGACCGAGTCGATCTCGTAGGCCGAAATCACGGTCTCTACGCATTCGCGCAGATCCTGAACCAGCTCGGTCTCGGGTACGCGGATGACGAAATCTCGCAGGATCTCGGCCCGCTCGCTCGGAATCGGGAACTCGTTCATGAACGGAAGGTACGGCGCACGCGCCGGCCGGCAAGGGGCTTGCGATGAATCGCTGCCTTCCATATATGCACGACTTGTCGAAGCGGCGGTTACAGTCGTGAAAGAAGAATTCGGGCAGGGTCGGTCTTAGCCGGCCCTGATTTGCTTTCGCGGTCTCGACAGCCTGACCAGACCAACCCGTTGAAAGACCGGCGGAGACAACCGCCAGGCCAGAAAAATACGCCAAGGAAACGAAACGTATATGTCCGCTAACGCATCCATGGAGGAATTCGAAGCCCTCCTTAACGAAAGCTTCGAAATCGACACGCCGAACGAAGGCTCGGTGGTCAAGGGCAAGGTCATCGCCGTCGAGGCGGGCCAAGCCATCATCGACGTCGGCTACAAGATGGAAGGCCGCGTCGATCTCAAGGAATTCGCCAGCCCCGGCGAGCAGCCCGACATCCACCCCGGCGACGAGGTTGAGGTTTACCTCCGCCAGGTCGAGAACGCCCGTGGCGAAGCCGTCATCAGCCGTGAGATGGCCCGCCGCGAAGAGGCGTGGGACCGGCTCGAGAAGGCCTATGCCGACGAAAACCGCGTCGAGGGCGCGATCTTCGGCCGCGTCAAGGGTGGCTTCACCGTCGATCTCGGCGGCGCCGTGGCGTTCCTGCCCGGTTCGCAGGTCGACGTGCGCCCCGTGCGCGATGCGGGCCCGCTCATGGGTCTCAAGCAGCCGTTCCAGATCCTCAAGATGGATCGCCGCCGTGGCAACATCGTCGTGTCGCGCCGCGCCATCCTGGAAGAGAGCCGCGCCGAGCAGCGCGCCGAGGTCATCGCCAAGCTGAACGAAGGCGACGCGGTCGACGGCGTGGTCAAGAACATCACCGAGTACGGCGCGTTCGTCGATCTCGGCGGCGTCGACGGCCTGCTGCACGTCACCGACATGGCCTGGCGCCGTGTGAACCACCCCTCCGAGATCCTGTCGATCGGCGAGACCGTGAAGGTCCAGGTCATCAAGATCAACAAGGAGACCCACCGCATCAGCCTAGGCATGAAGCAGCTCCAGGACGATCCGTGGGATACGGTCGAGGCGAAATTCCCGATTGCTACGGTCCACACCGGCCGCGTGACCAACATCACCGACTACGGCGCGTTCGTCGAGCTGGAGCCGGGCGTCGAGGGCCTGGTGCACGTTTCGGAAATGTCGTGGACCAAGAAGAACGTCCACCCGGGCAAGATCGTCTCCACTTCGCAAGAGGTCGAGGTCATGGTGCTCGAGATCGACACCGCCAAGCGCCGCGTGTCGCTGGGTCTCAAGCAGACCATGCGCAACCCGTGGGAGCAGTTCGCCGAGACGCACCCCGAGGGCACCGTCGTCGAGGGCGAGGTCAAGAACATCACCGAGTTCGGTCTGTTCATCGGCCTCGAGAACGACATCGACGGCATGGTTCACCTCTCCGACCTCAGCTGGGACCAGCGGGGCGAGGACGCGATCCAGAACTACCGCAAGGGCGACGTCGTCAAGGCTGTCGTGCTGGAAACCGACGTCGAGAAGGAGCGTATCTCGCTCTCCGTCAAGGCGCTGGACGACAGCTTCACCGAAGCGGTGGGCGGCGTGAAGCGCGGCTCGATCATCACCGTGACCGTCACGGCGATCGAGGACGGCGGGATCGAGGTGGAGTACGAGGGCGCCAAGTCCTTCATCCGCCGTTCGGACCTGTCGCGCGATCGTTCGGAACAGCGCCCCGAGCGCTTCCAGGTCGGTGACAAGGTCGACGTCCGCGTCACCAACGTCGACCAGAAGACCCGCCGCCTGGGCCTGTCGATCAAGGCGCGCGAGATCGCCGAAGAGAAGGAAGCCGTCGAACAGTACGGTTCTTCCGACTCGGGTGCATCGCTGGGCGACATCCTTGGCGCCGCGCTGAAGGGCGACAAGTAAGCCTCTCGCGCCCACGGCGCGTTGAAATCGGGCCCCGCGGCTTCGGCCGCGGGGCATTTTCGTGCCTGGACCGCAGAATCCGCGACCACCGTGGCCGGGCGAGGCGGGTCCGGCGCCTCGGCATTTTCATCGGCGGATCAGCGCCTTGGCCGCATATTTCCGCGAAGACGGCGCGGTGGCGTGTTCCACGGCGGCATGAAACCCTCTATAGTCGCGCCCGGCGAGGGCCGCGCGCATCGGCCCGCGACATGAGCCAGAGGGTGGAGCGCATGATCCGGTCAGAACTGATCCAGAAGATCGCCGATGAGAATCCCCACCTTTATCAGCGCGACGTCGAGCGCATTGTGAACACGATTTTCGAAGAGATCATCTCGGCCATGGCGCGCGGCGACCGGGTCGAGCTGCGGGGCTTCGGCGCCTTCTCGGTCAAGAAGCGCGACGCGCGCACCGGGCGCAATCCGCGCACCGGCGAGTCGGTCCATGTCGAAGAAAAACACGTGCCGTTCTTCAAGACCGGCAAGCTGCTGCGTGACCGACTGAACGAAAAACAGGACGCCAAATGATCCGCTACCTCCGCTATGCCTTCCTGGCCCTTCTCGCCATCTGCCTGATCACGGTGGCGCTGGCGAACCGCGCGCCCGTCACGCTGCGCGTGCTGCCGGCCGACATGGCGGGCTTCCTTGGCTGGTCGTGGGAGCTGACGCTGCCGCTGTTCCTGGTGATCTTCCTCGGCATCCTGGCGGGTCTGCTGATTGGCTTCGTGTGGGAGTGGTTTCGCGAACACAAGCACCGCGCGCAGGCCCGGCGCGAGCGGCGCGAGAAGGAAAAGCTGGCGCAGGAGGTCACGCGCCTCAAGACGCCGGCGCCGGGGCGGCAGGACGACGTGCTCGCGCTCCTTGAGGATGGCAGCACGCCGCGCTAACTGGGTGGCATGGCCTCCGACATCCGCGTCAAACTCTGCGGGCTGACCGAAAGCTCCGACATCCCGGCGGCTATGCTCGCCGGGGCAAATTACGTGGGCTTCGTGTTCTTCCCGAAATCGCCCCGCAACCTCGACATCCACGACGCTGCCTTCATGGCCCGCTCGGTGCCCGAGGGGATCTGCAAGGTCGGCCTGACCGTCAACGCCGACGACGCGACGCTCGAAGCGATTCTCGACAAGGTGCCGCTGGACATGCTCCAGCTTCACGGGACCGAAACGCCCATGCGCGTGGCCGAGGTCAGCGCGAAGTTCGGCCTGCCGGTGATGAAGGCGGTGGGCATCGCGGACGAGGGCGACCTGCCCAAGCTCGACGAATATGCGCGGGTGGCCGACCAAATCCTCGTCGACGCCAAGCCCCCGAAGGACGCCGATCTGCCCGGCGGCAACGGCCTGTCCTTCGACTGGCGCCTGATCGCGAACCGGCGCTGGCCGGTGCCGTGGATGCTGGCCGGCGGCCTGACGCCCGACAACGTGGCCGAGGCGGTGCGGCTGACCGGCGCACGGCAGGTGGACGTCTCGTCTGGCGTCGAGAGCGCGCCGGGCGTAAAGGACGGGGATAAGATGACAGCGTTCTGCCGCGCGGCCCGGGCCTGAGCCTGCGCGCGGCGTGGGGGAGACAGACCATGCCCGAAGATCTCATCAACAGCTTCATGACCGGCCCGGACGAAAACGGCCGCTTCGGCGATTTCGGCGGGCGCTTCGTCTCCGAGACGTTGATGCCGCTGATCCTCGAGCTTGAGGAGCAGTACGAGCACGCCAAGACGGACCAGAGCTTCTGGGACGAGATGCACGATCTCTGGACCCACTATGTCGGCCGGCCCTCGCCGCTCTACTTCGCCGAACGCCTGACCGAGCATCTCGGCGGGGCGAAGATCTATCTCAAGCGGGACGAGCTGAACCATACCGGCGCGCACAAGATCAACAACGTGCTGGGCCAGATCCTGCTGGCCCGCCGCATGGGCAAGGAACGCATCATCGCCGAGACGGGCGCGGGCCAGCACGGCGTGGCCACCGCCACCGTCTGCGCGAAGTTCGGGCTGAAATGCGTGGTCTACATGGGCGCGCACGACGTCGAGCGGCAGGCGCCCAACGTCTTCCGCATGCGTCTGCTGGGGGCCGAGGTGATTCCGGTGACCTCCGGACGCGGCACGCTGAAGGACGCGATGAACGACGCGCTGCGCGACTGGGTGACCAACGTGCGCGACACGTTCTACTGCATCGGCACCGTGGCCGGTCCGCACCCGTACCCGGCGATGGTCCGCGACTTCCAGTCGATCATCGGGAAAGAGGCGAAAGAGCAGATGCAGGCCGCCGAGGGTCGCCTGCCCGACACCATCATTGCCGCGATCGGCGGCGGCTCGAACGCCATGGGCCTGTTCTATCCCTTCCTCGACGACAAGGGCGTCCACATCATTGGCGTCGAAGCCGGCGGCAAGGGCGTGAATGACAAGATGGAGCACTGCGCCTCGCT
Source organism: Tranquillimonas alkanivorans (assembly GCF_900115595.1). Classification (GTDB taxonomy): domain Bacteria; phylum Pseudomonadota; class Alphaproteobacteria; order Rhodobacterales; family Rhodobacteraceae; genus Tranquillimonas; species Tranquillimonas alkanivorans. The sequence continues at coordinate 256,806 of NZ_FOXA01000001.1, read as the reverse complement.
CACCGGCGGGCGTCCGGGCGTGCTGCACGGCAACCGCACCTACCTTCTGCAGGACGACGACGGGCAGATCCTCGAAGGCTTCTCGATCTCGGCCGGGCTCGACTACCCGGGCATCGGGCCCGAGCATGCCTGGCTGCACGACATCGGCCGGGCCGAGTACGTGTCGATCACCGACAAGGAGGCGCTCGAGGCGTTCCAGTTGTGCTGCGCGCAGGAGGGCATCATCCCCGCGCTCGAGCCGTCCCACGCGCTGGCCCACGTCATGAAGATCGCGCCGGACCTGCCGAAGGATCACATCATCTGCATGAACATGTGCGGACGGGGCGACAAGGATATCTTCACCGTCGCCCGCGCCCTCGGCTTCGACATGGGCGACCACTGACGGGCTGACCGCAAGCTGTAGGAATCGTAAGGGCGCGGTACAATCCGCGCCCTTCGTCTTTCAAGACGCGCCACGCGCCGCGCGCCTCCGCCGCCGGACGCGTCGGTCCACACTGGAAAAGCACGGCCTTATCCGCAGCCACAGGCACAAGGCAGCTGCGCCCCCAGGGACGCCGTGTGCAGGATCCACCGGGGCCGGGCGCTTCGCTCCTCCGCGTCCGACTTCAGCGGGGGGCGCCGTCGGCGGAATACTCCTGCAGCAACTCCAGCGGCACGATCTCGAGCGCGCGGCGGTGGGTGGCGCCAAGGTGCACCTCGGGCGCGACACCCTCGTGGTGGGCCTGCAGGAAGCGCGCCGCGCACAGGCACCAACGGTCCCCCGCCTTCAGGCCGGGGAAGTGGAACTCGGGCCGCGGGGTCGACAGGTCATTGCCCAGGTACTTCGAATAGGCCAGGAACTCGTCCGTCATCACCGCGCAGACGGTGTGGCTGCCGGTATCCTGCTCGCAGGTGTTGCAGTGGCCGTCGCGGAAGAAGCCGGTGACGGGTGCGGTCGAACAGGGGGCGAGCGGCTCGCCCAGCACGTTGATCTCGGGGTCTTTCTGCATGTCGCCCTCCTTGGCCGCGAAGATGGAGTGGAGAACGGCCGCGGCAAGCCGCTCAGCGGAAGCGGTCGACCAGCCTCTGGAGCGGCGAACGCGCATCCTCAGGCTCCGGCTCGGCAGTCGGTTCGGCCTTGGCCTTGGCCGCTGGCTTCTCCTCAGCGGCCTCGCCGCCTTTTGTCCCGCCCGAGGACCGGGCCGGCGCCACGCGCAGCGATACCGCGTTCTGGAAACGCCCCGCGTCGCCCTCGGCCAGCGCGGGCGCGCCGTCGCCGATGCCGCGCAGCAGGTCGTCCAGCCACTCCTCGTCCGCCTTGGCGAAGTCCTTGAGCACATAGCCCGGCACCGCTTCCTTGCGGCCCGGATGGCCCACGCCCAGCCGCACGCGCTGGTAATCCGGCCCGAGATGCTGGTGGATGGAGCGCAGGCCGTTGTGGCCCGCATGCCCGCCGCCGCTTTTCACCCGGCACTTGGCCGGGGTTAGGTCGATCTCGTCGTGGAACACCGTCACGTCTGCGGGGTCGAGCTTGTAGAAACGCATCGCCTCGCCCACCGATTGGCCCGACAGGTTCATGAAGGTCTCGGGCTTGAGCAGCACGACCTTCTCCGATCCCAGCCGCCCCTCGGTCACCTGGCCCTGGAACTTCCTCCGCCAGGCGGGGAAGTGGTGGTCCGATGCGATCTGGTCCACGGCCATGAAGCCGATGTTGTGGCGGTTGCGGGCGTATTTCGGGCCGGGATTGCCGAGGCCGACGAAAAGGCGCATGGGGCGTGCTCCGGTTGCATCCGCGCCGTTGATGCCCCAGCCTTCGCGCGAATGCAAACACGGGGCCTATGGAGGGCGCGATGTATCTGACGATGAACCGGTTCAAGGTGAAGCTCGGGGAAGAGGCGACCTTCGAGGAGGTCTGGGCCAACCGCGACAGCCAGCTCAAGGACGTGCCCGGCTTCCTGGAGTTTCACCTGATGAAGGGGCCCGAGGCCGAGGGCTACCGCCTCTATGCCTCGCACACGACCTGGGTGAGCGAGCAGGCCTTCACCGACTGGACCAGGTCCGAGGCGTTCCGAAAGGCCCATGCCGGCGCCGGGGGGCACAAGGACATCTATCTCGGGCCGCCCGAGCTGGAAATCTTCGAGAGCGTCCAGCGGGTGACCCGCGGCTGATCCCGGGCAAGCCGTCCTGACCCGTCCGCGTGCTGGTGAGCGTCGGTGGGGGCCGCCTGCCCCCACACCCCCGGGGATATTTCGAGACCGAAGAAGGGGTAGGGCGCGCGGGGGCGGAGACGAGACGCGGCCCGTCGGCGACGCTCCGGAACCGAAGCTGGAGCAGGGGCGCGCGGGCCGGAAACGAAAAACGCGGGGCCGAGGGCCCCGCGTTCGCATGTGCAGCCGATGTGGCGGAGGATCAGTCCTCGCTGACCTCGGTCGCTGGGACCTCGTCGGCCGCGGCTTCCTCGCCCTCGTCCTCGTCCTTCTGGGAGGCGAGGCCGGACGGCGCCGTGATGTTGGCGATCACGAAGTCGCGGTCGATCGTCGGACGGGTGCCCGAGGGCAGCTCGACCTGCGAGATCGTCAGCGTGTCGTTGATCTCCATGCCGGCCACCGACGCGACGATCTTCTCCGGGATATCGCCGGCGGTGCAGCGCAGCTCGACTTCCGGGCGGACCATGGTCAGCACGCCGCCGCGCTTGAGGCCGGGAGCCTCTTCCTCGCCCACGATCTCGACGGGAATGAAGAGGCTGACGCGGCTGGTGCGGCGCAGGCGCATGAAATCGACATGGGTCGGCAGGTCCTTGACCACGTCGCGCTGCACGTTGCGGCAGATCACGCGAACGTCGTCCTCGCCCTCAACCTTGAGGTTGAACAGCGTCGACAGGAAGCGGCCCTTCCGGAGGCGCTTGATCAGCTCGTTGAAGGGGAGGTTGATCGGCAGCGGGTCGGTGCCCCCGCCATAGACGATCCCGGGGACGAGCCCCTCACGGCGTGCCTGACGGGCGGCCCCCTTGCCTGTCCCCGTCCTCACCGTGGCCTGGATGTCAGGAATTTCACCAGCCATGGTCTCTCTACTCCTTGAGAATGGTGGGCGGCCTCCAAGGGTGTCCGCCCATGAACGCGCGCGTATAGGGCAGATCGCGGGGAAAGGGAAGGGGGTCGTTGTCCGGCCGGGCGGGGCGCGGCTCAGTCGCGCGGGAGCAGCCAGAGGCGGGAGTAGGGGCCCAGGTGCATCAGCTCGTGCGGGAAGCTGATGGTTTCGCCGGTGATGACCTCTTCGTAGGTGCGGCCCGAGTCGAGGCCGACGGCGTGGGTGCCGAGTTCGTGCCACTCTTCGGTGAAGTTGAAGATCGCCGTCAGCGGCTTGTCGTCGGCGGGGCGGCGGACGGCGAAGATCGCGGGATGCCCGGTGTCGAGGATGTCGGAGGGCACGCGGCTGGAGAGCTGCGGGGTGGCCTTGCGGCGCTCCAGCAGGTGCCGGGTGCCGCGCCAGATCCATCCGACGTAGTCGTCCGAGGCGGGTGCGGCGGCGGCCTTGTCCCAGTCCATCCGGGGGCGCTGCATCCAGCGGCCGTCACCGGCGAGGTCGAGGTCTTCGAGATACGAGTGGTCGTTCAGCAGGCCAAGTTCGTCGCCCATGTAAAGAAGCGGCATTCCCCCGAAAGAGGCGATCAGCGCGTGGCCCAGCAGGATGCGGTTCACGGCGAGGTCGATCTTTTCGGGGTCCTCCGACCAGATCGCGGCCTCGAGCCCGGCGAGCGAGGCGAAGGTGCCGTTGGTGCGGCGGTCGCCGGTGGCCTCGTTTACCTGGAAATCCTCGCCCCGGCCGAAGCTGTCGGGGTGCGTGCCGTTGTAGAAGTCGGCGAGAAAGCGGCGGTGGCCCGGCCCCGTCATCGGCGGGAAGAGGGCGGCGTCGTCCTCGGTGATGGCCCAGCCGATGTCGTCGTGGCAGCGGATATAGGTCGCCCAGGTCGCGTCGCGGAACGAGCCGGGGAAGTGGTGCGACAGCACGTGCGTCATCAGCCGGGTGTCGCGGCTAGCCAGCGACGACCAGAACTGCACCATCAGGTTGTTGTGGTACGCGAAGTTCGATTCGCGGCCCGTGTGCCGGCCCTGGCCCAGGTAGGTGACCAGCTCGGCCGGTCCCACGATCGCCTCGGCCTTGTGGATCAGCGCGGCGGCGGCGACCGAGGTGGCCTGGTTGATCGCCTGAAGGATGTCGTGGACCTCGGGGAGGTTCTGGCAGACGGTGCCGAGCCGTTTCCACATGAAGGCCACGGCGTCGAGCCGCATGACCTCGGCCCCCTTGTTGGCGAGGTCGAGGATCACGCCGAGGATGGCCAGGAAGACCTCGGGGTTCTCCCAGTTCAGGTCCCACTGGAACTCGTTGAACGTGGTCCACACCCATTTGCCCATGTCGGGGTAGTAGGTGAAGTTGCCGGGGGCCTGGTTCGGGAAGACCTCGAGCAGGGTTTCCTCGAATTGCCGGGGAATCGTGTCGTCGTCGTAGAGGCGATAGAAGGCCTGGTAGTACGCGTCGCCCGCCCGCGCCTTCACGGCCCAGTCGTGTTCCTTGGCCGTGTGGTTCAGCACCATGTCGATGCAGGTCGAGATGCCCGAGGCGCGCATCTCGCGCGTGACCATCTCGAAGTCGCGCATGGAGCCGAGGCGGGGGTCGATCTCGGTATAGTCCTGCACGGCGTAGCCGCCGTCGCTGTCGCCGGGGCGGGGCTTCAGGCAGGGCATGAAGTGGGCATAGGTGACGCCGAGCTCGCGCAGGTAGGGGATGTGTTGCGGCACGTCCTTCAGCCGCCCGGCGAAGCGGTCAACGTAGAAGACGTAGCCGACCATCTCCTGGCTCAGGAACCACGTCGGGTTCAGGTCGCGGGCGAGGTCGAGGGCGCGCAGGTCCTTGGGCCGCGCCTCCCACTTCTCCCACAATAGCGTGCGCAAGCGGGTCTTGAGGGTGCCGATGTCGATGACGTTGCCGTAGAGGCGCTCGAGCGGCTCCATCAGGTCACGCTCGGCGCGCAGCCAGCGCATTTCGAACAGGTCGTCGTCGTGGACCGAGGCGGCGCGTCGGCGGCGCGCCGGGCTGGGGGTCTTTGCGGTCTTGGCGCTCTTGGCGGCGGCTCGGGCCATGTCTCACCTGTGGGTCGGGTTGGTCCCGAGACTTAAGCCCTGCCGCCGGTTTGGCAAAGCCTCAGGTGGTGCGCCGCCAGCGATGGAAGTCCTGATCGATCAGCAGCATGTCGCGGTCGAGCTCGTGCACGTTCCTGCGCCCGCAGAGCGCCATGGTGGTGTCGAGCTCTTTCCGGATGGTGTCGAGCGCGGTGGTCACGCCCTGCTTGCCCATCGCGCCCAGCCCGTAGATGAAGGCGCGGCCGATATAGGTGCCGCGCGCGCCGAGGGCGAGCGCCTTGAGAACGTCCTGACCCGAGCGGATGCCGCTGTCGAGGTGGATTTCCACCTTGTCGCCCACGGCCTCGACGATCTCGGGCAAAACCCGGATCGAGCTGAGCGCGCCGTCCAGCTGGCGGCCGCCGTGGTTCGACACGACGATGGCGTCACAGCCGACCTCGGCCGCCTTCTTCGCGTCCTCGGCGTCCAGGATGCCCTTGAGGATCAGCGGGCCGCCCCACATCTCCTTGATTTTCGCGACCTTGCCCCAGTCGAGGCTGGGGTCGAACTGTTCGGCCGTCCAGGCCATCAGCGACGACGCGTCGCCGACGCCCTCGGCGTGGCCGACGATGTTGCGGAACTGGCGGCGGGGCGTGCGCAGCATCTCCATCCCCCAGCCCCACTTCGTGGCGAGGTTGGCGATGTTGGCAGGTGTCAACTTCGGCGGGGCAGACAGCCCGTTCTTGAGGTCCTTGTGCCGCTGCCCGAGGATCTGCAGGTCGAGCGTGAGGACCAGAGCCGAGCAGCCGGCGTCCTTGGCACGCTGGATGATGCGGCGGGTGAAGTCCTGGTCGCGCATCACGTAGAGCTGGAACCAGAACGGCTTGGTCGTCTTCTCGGCCACGTCCTCGATCGAGCATATGGACATGGTGGAAAGCGTGAAGGGCACGCCGTATTCCTCGGCCGCCTGCGCCGCAAGGATCTCTCCGTCGGCGTGCTGCATGCCGGTCATGCCCACGGGGGCGAGCGCGACCGGAAGCGAAACGTCCTGCCCGATCATGGTCGAGGCGGTGGAGCGGTTGTCCATGTCCACGGCCACCCGCTGGCGCAGGCGGATCAGGTCGAAGTCGCTTTCGTTTTCGCGAAACGTCTGTTCGGTCCAACTGCCCGACTCGCAATAGTCGTAGAACATCTTCGGCACCCGGCGCTGGTAGATGCGGCGAAGGTCCTCGATCTCGGTAATTACGGGCATGGGCGGTCCATTCTTGCACGGCAATTGGTAAAAGATGGTTACCAATGGCCGCTCAGCCTCGCAATGCGGCATTTGCCGTGGCGGAACGGCCGGACCGGCGGGGCGTTGGCCGGGATGCGGCAGAGGGGCGGTTCGTGAACATCATCTATGTCGGGTTCCTGGCCAGCCTTGCCGCCGGGCTGATGACGGGCGTGGGCGCGATGCCGATCCTGGCCGGCCGCACCATGTCGCGCAGGGCCAACGACGCGCTGCTGGGCTTCGCGGCAGGCGTGATGCTGTCGGCGTCGTTCTTCTCGCTGATCCTGCCGGGCATCGACGAGGCCGAGGCGCAGCACGGCAACACCGTCGCCGCAGCCTTCATCGCCGCGGGCGGCGTGGTGTTGGGCGTCATCGCCATTGCAGCGTTGAACGAGGCGCTGCCGCACGAGCATTTCGTCACCGGCCGTGAGGGCCGGGAAAGCGCGGCGCTGGCGCGTATCTGGCTGTTCATCCTGGCGATCACGATCCACAACTTTCCCGAGGGGCTGGCCGTGGGCGTCGGCTTCGGCTCGGGCGACGTGGCGCAGGGTATCCCGCTGGCCACCGGCATCGGCCTCCAGAATGCGCCCGAGGGGCTGGCGGTGGCGGTGGCGCTGCGGGGGCAGGGCTATGGCCGGTGGCACGCCTTTCTCATCGCCGCCGCGACTGGGCTGGTCGAGCCGGTGGGCGGTGCGCTGGGAGTGGCGGCGCTTCAGGTGTCGGAGCTGTTGCTGCCCTGGGGCCTGACCTTCGCGGCGGGCGCGATGCTTTATATCATCAGCCACGAGATCATCCCCGAGACGCACAAGCACGGGCACCAGAACTGGGCCACGACCGGCCTGACGGCGGGCCTGATCCTGATGATGATCCTGGACGTCACGCTGGGGTGACGCCGCCGAATTTTCGACAAAAATCCGGACGGGCAAATCTTCGACGAGGATTTGCTTTCGGGCGTCAGGCGCGGTGGGCGCCGTCGGCGAGGCCCTTCACGAAGTCGAGGATCTCGGGCACCGGGCGGCCTTCGGCGATCTTGCTGACGATGGCCGAGCCCACGACCGCGCCGTCGGCGACGCCGGCGATGGCCTCGGACGCTGCGGGCGTCTTGATGCCGAAGCCCACGACGATGGGAAGGTCGGTCTGCGCCTTGATGCGCGTGACCTCGGGGCCGACATCGGCGGCTTGCGCCTCGGCCGCACCGGTGATCCCGGTGATCGAGACGTAGTAGACGAAGCCGCTGGTGTTCTGCAGCACCTTGGGCAGGCGCTTGTCGTCCGTCGTGGGCGTGGCGAGGCGGATGAAGTTCAGGTCCGCCTCCTGCGCCGGGATGCAAAGCTCGTCGTCTTCCTCGGGCGGCAGGTCCACCACGATCAGACCGTCGATCCCGGCCTCCTTGGCGTCGGACAGGAACTTCGCCACGCCCCGGCTGTAGATCGGGTTGTAGTAACCCATCATCACGATCGGCGTCGTGTCGTCCTGCTTGCGGAACTCGCGGGCCATGTCGAGGGTCTTCTGCAGGGTCTGCCCGCCCTCAAGCGCGCGCTGCCCGGCAAGCTGGATCGTCGGGCCGTCGGCCATCGGGTCGGTGAAGGGCTGGCCCAGCTCGATGATGTCGACGCCGGCGGCCGGCAGGCCCTTCACGATCTCGAGCGAGGTGTCGTAATCGGGATCGCCCGCCATGACGTAGGCGACGAACGCCTTGCGCCCCTCGGATTTCAGCCGCGCGAAGGTGTCGTCGATGCGTGTCATGGCTCACTCCGTCCCCGAACCGGGCGAGGTGTGCCGCAGCGCGAGGCGGAAATCAATGCCGCCGCGCGGAAAGTGCGGGCGAGGTATACCGTAAGGCCACGCGCGACCCTATCTGATCGGGCATGAATTACGTACTCGCTCTCTTCCTGCCGCCGCTGTCGATCCTTCTGGCCGGGCGGCCGATCGTCGCCATCGTCACTTTCCTGATCTGGATCCCGGCGATCCTGATCTCGGGCGGGCTGAGCCACCCGATGTTCATCCTGCTGGCCTGGGTGCTGATCTACCAGGCGCGCCAGGACCGCCGGGTGCAGTGACCTCAGGCCGCCGCGCCCTCGTTCGGCGCGTCGGTCATCACCATCCAGCTGATGCCGAACCGGTCGTTGAGCATGCCGAAGCCCGGCGACCAGAACGTGGGCTCGAAGGCCATGCGGACCTCGCCGCGCTCGGCCAGCGCATCGTAGACGCGCCGCGCTTCGTCCACCGTGGGGAACGACACGGCGACCGAGCAGCCGGACATCGCGGAGCTTTTGCACGAGGGGTCGTCGCTGGCGTAAAGCCAGCCGTCGCCCATTTTCAGCGCGGCGTGCATCACTGCGTCGCCGGGCATGTCTGGCATCCCGCTGCGCCCGCCGTCGGGCATCTGGTCGAAGGTCATGATCTCGGGCGTGCCGCCGAAGATGCCGGCATATGTGCGCATCGCCTCGGCACAGGTGCTTTTGAAGAAAAGATAGGGAATCGGTTGCATCGCGTCCTCCCGCGCTGGTCCCGCATCGAAGGATGCCATCGGGCGGCGCGGCGACAAAGCGGCGCTTGCGAACGGGCGGTGCACTGCCTAGGTAGGCGCGGCATTTCAAGGAGGACGCGCGCATGGGCTTCAAGATGGGGATCGTCGGGCTGCCGAACGTCGGCAAGTCCACGCTGTTCAACGCGCTGACGCGCACCGCCGAGGCGCAGGCGGCGAACTTTCCCTTCTGCACGATCGAGCCCAACGTGGGCGAGGTGGCGGTGCCGGACACGCGGCTCGACACGCTGGCCGGGATCGCCAAGTCGAAGCAGATTATCCCCACGCGGATGACCTTCGTCGACATCGCCGGGCTGGTGAAGGGCGCGTCCAAGGGCGAGGGGCTGGGCAACCAGTTCTTGGCCAACATCCGCGAATGCGACGCCATCGCCCAGGTGTTGCGCTGCTTCGAGGACGACGACGTTACCCACGTCGAGGGCCGCGTCGATCCGGTGGCCGACGCCGACACGATCGAAACCGAGCTGATGCTTGCCGACCTCGAATCGATCGAGCGGCGGCTTCAGAACCTCGTGCGCAAGGTGCGCGGCGGCGACAAGGAGGCGATCCAGCAGGAGCGTCTGCTGAAAGCCGCGCAGGCCGCGCTGGAAGAGGGCAGGCCCGCCCGCACGGTCGAGGTGTCCGAGGACGACGCCAAGGCATGGCGGATGCTGCAACTGCTGACGACCAAGCCCATCCTCTATGTCTGCAACGTCGCCGAGGACGAGGCCGCCACCGGCAACGCCCAGTCCGAGCGGGTGCGCGAGATGGCCGAGGCGCAGGGCGCGGGCACGGTTGTGATCTCGGCCAAGATCGAGGAGGAGATCAGCCAGCTCGACCGCGAAGAGGCCGAGATGTTCCTGTCGGAGCTGGGGCTGGAGGAAGCTGGCCTCGACCGGCTGATCAAGGCGGGCTACGAGCTGCTGGGCCTTCAGACCTATTTCACCGTGGGTCCGAAGGAAGCGCGCGCCTGGACGATCCCCTACGGCACGCTGGCGCCCCAGGCGGCGGGGGTGATCCACGGCGACTTCGAGCGCGGCTTCATTCGCGCCGAGACCATCGCCTATGATGATTTCGTCGAACTCGGTGGCGAGCAGGGGGCGAAGGATGCCGGCAAGATGCGCGTAGAGGGGAAGTCGTACGAGGTGAAGGACGGCGACGTCCTGCACTTCCTGTTCAACGCCTGAATCGCGCGCCTTCGGCGCAAGACATTGCGTTGCGCCGGGCTGACGCCCGGCGCGGTGCCTCCGGCGGGGATATTTCCAGACCAGAGATGGTGGGGCTCCCGGTCAGGCGGCGCGGAGTTCCTCGAGATGCGCCTGTGCGGCGGCGAGGTCGGCGCGGAAGAGGTCGGTTTCCTTGGCCTTCCGCGCGGCGTCGGGGATGCGCAGGATGTAGGAAGGGTGGACGGTCAGGAAGACGGGGCCATGTTCCGTTTCCTCGACATGGCCGCGGCGCTTGAGAATGCCCTTGCGGGTGCCGGTGAGCGTTTCCGCCGCCGTGCCGCCCATCGACAGGATCAGCGTCGGCTTCACCAGCTTGATCTCGGCGTCGAGCCACCAGCGGCCGTGCTCGATATCGCTGCGGTCGGGTGATTGGTGGATGCGGCGCTTGCCGCGCTGGACGTAGCGGAACTGCTTCACGGCGTTGGTGACGTAGGCGGCCTTGCGGTCGAGCCCCGCCTCCTCGGCCACATTGTCGAAGAGCTGGCCCGAGGGGCCGACGAAGGGCCGCCCCTCGCGGTCCTCGACGTCGCCGGGCTGTTCGCCCACGACCATCAGCGGCGCGTCGTGCGGCCCCTCGCCCAGCACGACCCGGCCATAGCCGTCGCGGGCGGTGCGGGTCTCGTCCTCGGCCTTGCGGCGCAGGTCGTTGAAGGTCAGCTCCATGGGGCGGAGAACGCCGGGCGCGTGCAGGCGTTCCCGGATACGCCCGGCGCGCAGGGGCGGCAGCGTCGGCGCGGCCTCCTGCATTGCGCGGGCGCGGGATTCGGCCTGCGCGATGAGGCCGGGAATGGCCGCGGCCTCGGGCATGTTCTTCCAGTATTTCTTTGGCATCTCGGCCTGCATCGCCTTCACCTTCAGGCGCGCCGGGTTGAAGATCGAGCGGAAGTAGGTGGTCCAGAGGTCCTCGGTCGCGTCCTCGGGAAGCAGCGGCTTGGGCTGGCCGGGGGCGAAGCTGATCTCGCCCCTTTCGAAGCAGGCGGTGCGGCGGGGCGTCACGATCAGCCAGTCCATGTCGCCGAAGCGGCGGGCGAAGAACGGGGCGAGCGGCTCGGTGACGTTGTGCGAGGGCTCGAACCAGGCGGCGAAGCGGCGGCGGGGCGCGTCGGGGGCACCGATTTCGCGGAAGCGCAGGAACGCCTTCATCTTGTGCTTGTCGCGGTTCACCTCCTTCTCCATCGCGCGCAGCTTGGCAAGCGCGGCGTCGCCCCGGTCGTGGATCAGGACGGGGCGGTCGCGCAGGCGCCAGAGGAATGCGTAAAGGCGGGCGAAGCGTTCGGGGTCGCTGTGCCAGGCGACCGTTTCGGCGAGATCGACGAACGACTTCGGAACGTTGAAGGACACGGACGCCTGCCGCCGAGCGCACGTGCGGGCTGCCCCGTCCGCTTCGCGTCCCTGTCCGGTCGCCTGGAACAGGTCAGTCTGCTCCGGTGCGCCGCAAGTCCACTGGACGTCTTCCGGCGGCACGCTCTCGGCCACCAACGCCCGCGCGGCGTCGCGCCAGGCGCGGGCGGTGTCGAGGTCGGGCAGGGCGACCGTGCGCATCAGAACAGCGACAACTGCTCGGGCGGCGGTGCGAAGCGGGCGCGCAGGTCCGGCGTGTCGGTCAGCGCGCCGGGCGACCAGCCCGCGAGCGTCACGAAGGGCCGCGCCTTCTTCATCAGCGCACCCATGCGAGACAGGTCCTCGTAGCGCAGGGTGCGGTGGCGGCGGGTCGTCAGGATGCGGTTCACCGTTTTCGTCCCGAAGCCGGGGACCCGCAGCAGCATCTCGCGCTCGGCCCGGTTCACGTCGACCGGGAACAGGTGGCGGTTGGCGAGCGCCCAGGCGAGCTTTGGGTCGATGTCGAGCGCGAGGTTGCCGTCGGGCGTGGCGGCCGTGATCTCTTCGACCGCGAAGCCGTAGAACCGCAGCAGCCAGTCGGCCTGGTAGAGGCGGTGTTCCCGCTCCAGCGGCGGGCGGATCAGGGGAAGCTTGGCCGTTGCGTCGGGGATGGGCGAGAAGGCGGAGTAGTAGACGCGCTTTAGCCCGAAGCCGGTGTAAAGCCGCGTGGACTGGCCAAGGATCGTGGCATCGGTCGCGCCGTCCGCGCCGACGATGACCTGCGTCGACTGCCCCGCGGGGGCGAAGCGGGCGGGCCGCTTGCCGGTATGCGAGCGGTCGCGCGACGCCTCGCGCTTCTGCCGGACCTCCGACATCGCCTTGCGGATCGTGACGGGGTTCTTCTCGGGCGCGTAGGATTTCACGCTGGCGTCGGTGGGCAGCTCGACGTTGATCGACAGGCGGTCGGCGTAGAGCCCGGCCTGCTCAAGCAGCTCCGGCGCGGCGTCGGGGATTGTCTTTAGGTGGATATAGCCGCGGAAGCCGTGCTCCTCCCGCAGCGTCTTCGCGATGCGCACCATGTCGGCCATGGTGGCGTCGGGCGACCGGATGATGCCGGACGACAGGAACAAGCCTTCGATGTAGTTGCGGCGATAGAATTCGAGCGTGAGGTGCACGACCTCTTCGGGCGAGAAGCGGGCGCGGCGGACGTTCGACGAGACGCGGTTCACGCAATAGGCGCAGTCGTAGATGCAGAAGTTCGTCATCAGGATCTTCAGCAAGCTGATGCAGCGACCGTCGGGGGCGTAGGCATGGCAGATGCCCGAGCCCTCGGTGGAGCCCAAGCCCTTGCCGTCGCGCGAGTCGCGCCTGGCCGTCCCGCTCGAGGCGCAGGAGGCGTCGTATTTCGCGGCGTCCGAGAGGATCGCGAGCTTGTCCTGAAGCGAGAGTCGTCCCATGGCGTTCATGGTATGTTCACGAACCGGGTGCGACAAGGGGATGCGACATTCGTGCCGGTCACGCCGGCGTGGGAACAGCAGGCGAAGAAGGATCAGGTGGGTGAGCGCGGCCCGGGGGCACGGGCCGGCGCTCGTCCGGCGCTTTTGGCAGAGCGCGGCGGGCCAGCCGCAGATCGTCTGACAACGGGTGCCTTACCGCGCTTTCAGGACGGATGGGACGAATGTGCCGCCAAGGCGCCTGGCCGATCAGCGTCGGCCAAGCGCGCCCCGTTCAGCCCGTCGCCCGCCTGTCGCGCCGTTCGTCCTCCTCCCCGTCCACCGCCGCGAGGTCGGCGAGGATCGGGCAGTCTGGCCGGTGATCTCCGGCGCAGGCGTCCACGAGGTGGGCGAGCGTCGAGCGCATGTCCTGCAATTCCGAGATCTTGCGATCGATGCTCTCCAGGTGCTGCTCGGCCAGCCGCTTGACGTCGGCGCTGGCGCGCTCCTGATCCTCGTACATCGCCAGAAGATTGCGGCACTCCTCGATGCTGAACCCGAGCGAGCGGGCGCGTCCGAGAAAGTTCAGCTTGTGCAGGTCGCTGTCGCGAAACCGGCGGTAACCGTTGGGGCCGCGCAGCGGAGAGACCAGGCCGATCTCCTCGTAGTAGCGGATGGTCTTGGCGGGCAGGCCCGACAGGCTGGCGACGTCTCCGATGTTCATGGCTCTCTCCTCATTCCGCCGGGGCCGGGTGCGGGGCAGGGAAGGCGCGGGGCGCCTCCCTCTCGTCCATGGCGGGGCGCACGCGGCGCAGGCGCAGGGCGTTGGACAGGACGAAGACCGACGAAAGCGCCATTGCGCCCGCCGCCAGCACGGGCGACAGCAGCACGCCGAGCGCCGGGAACAGCACGCCCGCCGCCACCGGGATCAGCGCCGTGTTGTAGCCGAAGGCCCAGAACAGGTTCTGCTTGATGTTGCGCATGGTGCGGGTCGAAACCTCGACCGCGTTGACCACGCCCCGCAGGTCGCCCGACATCAGCACCACGTCGGCGCTCTCGATCGCCACGTCGGTGCCTGTGCCGATGGCGATGCCCACGTCGGCATGGGCGAGCGCGGGGGCGTCATTGATGCCGTCGCCGACGAAGGCGAGCTTCTCGCCGTCTGCGCGCAGCTCGTCCAGCGCGGCCACCTTGCCGTCGGGCAGGACACCGGCCACCACGTGGTCGATGCCGGTCTCGCGCGCGATGGCCTCGGCCGTCTCCTGCTTGTCACCGGTGATCATGGCGACCTTGAGCCCGAGGTCGTGCAAAGCGGCGATGGCGGCGCGGCTTGCGGGCTTCACCGGGTCGGCGACGGCGATCAGCGCGGCGGCCTTGCCATCGATGGCAGCGAAAAGCGCGGTGCGCCCGGCGCGGGCCAGCTTCGACTCGGCCTCGCTCAGCGCCGAGGTGTCGATGCCGTCGCGCTGCATCAGGCGGTCGGCGCCGACCAGCACGTCGCGGCCGCCCACACGGGCCTGCACGCCGTACCCGGTGATCGAGGTAAACGTCTCGACCTCGGGCAGCGTGGCGCGTTCGGCGCGGGCGGCGCGGACGATGGCCTCGGCGATCGGGTGCTCCGAGCGATCCTCGACGGCGGCGACGAGGCCCAGCACCTCGGCACGCTCGAAGCCCTCGGCGGGGACGAGGTCGGTGAGCTCGGGCCGGCCCTCGGTCAAGGTGCCGGTCTTGTCGAGCGCCACGACCTGGACGTGAGACAGCTCCTGCAGGGCGTCGCCCTTGCGGAACAGCACGCCCATCTCGGCCGCCCGCCCGGTGCCGACCATGATCGAGGTCGGCGTGGCGAGGCCCATGGCGCAGGGGCAGGCGATGATCAGGACCGAGACGCCCGCCACCAGCGCATACCCGAGCGCGGGGGAGGGGCCGAAGGCCAGCCAGGCGAGGATAGTTGCAAGTGCAACCATCATCACGACGGGGACGAACCACAGCGTGATGCGGTCCACGAGACCCTGGATGGGCAGCTTGGCGCCCTGCGCTTCCTCGACCATGCGGATGATCTGGGCAAGCGTGGTGTCGCCGCCCACGCGGGTTGCGCGGAAGCGGAAGCCGCCCGCGCCGTTCACGGTGCCGCCGGTCACGGCATCGCCCTGTGCCTTCGCCACCGGCACCGGCTCACCCGTGATCATGCTCTCGTCCACGTGGCTGGTGCCGTCGATCACCTCGCCGTCCACGGCCACGCGTTCACCGGGACGCACCACCAGCACATCGCCGATCGCGATCTCCTCGATGGGCAGCTCGACCGTCTCGCCGTTCCGCTCCACGCGGGCGGTCTTGGCCTGCATGCCCAGGAGCTTCTGGATCGCGGCGCCGGTGCGGCCCTTGGCGCGCGCCTCCATGAAGCGGCCGAGCAGGATGAGGACGACGATCACCGCCGCAGCCTCGTAATACACCGCGCGGGTGCCCTCGGGCAGCAGAGACGGCGCGAAGGTGGCGACGACCGAGAACAGGTAGGCGGCGGCGGTGCCGAGCGCGACGAGGCTGTTCATGTCGGGCGCGCCGCGGAAGAGGTTGGGGAACCCCTTGGCATAGAACCGGCGGCCGGGGCCGGCGAGCACGGCAGTGGTCAGCGCGAACTGGAGAAGCCAGCTCGCCTCGTGCCCGATCGTGCTGCCGATCAGGCCGTGCATGCCGGGGATCGTGTGGCTGCCCATCTCCAGCAGAAAGACGGGCAGGGCGAGCCCGGCGGCGATGATGGTGTCGCGCTTGAGAACCCGCGCCTCGGCGTCCTTGCGGGCGGCGGCGGTTTCGGGTGCGCTGGTTTCGGCGACGGTGGCGGGATAGCCCATGTCGGCGGAGGCCTTCTGAAGGTCCGCCACGCTGACCGCCCCTTCGAGGTAGGTGACGGTCGCCGTTTCGGCCGCGAGGTTCACTGTCGCCTCGAGCACGCCGGGCACGGCGGCCAGTGCCTTGTCGACGCGTCCCACGCAGGATGCGCAGGACATGCCTTCGACGTTGAACGTCACCTTCTGGGTGCGTGCGGGGTAGCCCGTGTCGCGCAGCGTCTCGGCCAGCCCCTGCGGCGTGGCCGGGGCGTCGAAGCGGACCTCCGCCGTCTCGCTCGCCAGGTTCACCGCAACGTCACGGACCCCCGGCACCTGCCGCAGCGCCTTGTCGACGCGTCCCACGCATGACGCGCAGGACATGCCCTCGACGTTCAGGCGGATGTTCTTGTCGGTCATCTCGACCCTCCGAATCCAATGCTGCCGCCGATATGGGGCTTCCAGCGACTGGAAGGTCAAGATGTTCCTTCACGCCTTCGCGAGGGCTCAGCCCTCGAGGATTTTCCGCCGCGCCTCGTAGTCCTCGACGTCGATCTCGCCGCGGGCCAGACGCTCCTTCAGCGTGTCGAGGGGCGAGGGCTTGCGGCCGAGCGGCTGGCCGCCCCCGTCGCCCAGCCAGCGGATGGCGAGGACGATCAGGACGGCGAGACCGCCCCAGAACAGGATCATCATGCCGAAGCCCATGAGGCCGAAGCCCCAGCCGTCCATGTGATGATAGTAGCCGTCGTTGTAGGGCTGCGCGATGGCGGGCGCGGCAAGCAGGGTGAGCGGCGCGGCGATGCGTGCGATGCGTGAGGACATGGGGTGCTCCTTCTTGTGCGGCGGGTGCGCCTTTGACTGCTGATTAGACGCGGGCGCGGCGCGGCGCCTTGATGCAGGTCAACGAGTTTAGGAGGTGCATGCTGTGACGGTGCCACGTCTGCCAGAGACCTGTGCCGCGCTCTCGGCTTGCACGCCCGGGCCAGCGGCCCGGGCAGCGCCCGCCCGCCCCCCAGGCGGGCGCTTCCGCGCCCACCACGGGCGGCCGCTGCCCTCTGTCGGCACACCATTCAAATGCTCCGCGGGCTTCCGCTTCCGTCGCGCCTCTCTCCGTCCACCCCATTGGCGGCGGCCCCGCACCCCGCTACTCTCCCTCTCCCTCTCCCCATCTCCCGAGAATCCCGGACCCCCCATGCCCCAGGACACCACCAGACGCATCGCCCAGACCATCGCGGCCGAGATCGGCGCGCGCCCCGACCAGGTGGCCGCGGCGGCGGCGCTGCTCGACGGCGGGGCGACCGTGCCCTTCGTCGCGCGATACCGGAAAGAGGCGACGGGCGGGCTGGACGACAGCCAGCTGCGCACCCTGTCCGACCGGCTGAGCTACCTGCGCGAGATGGAGGCGCGGCGGGCGACGATCCTCGACACCATCCGCGAGCAGGGGAACCTGACGGACGAGCTGGAGGGCAAGATCGCAGATGCCACCAGCAAGACCGAACTCGAGGACCTCTATCTGCCGTTCCGCCCCAAGCGGCGCACCAAGGCGATGATCGCGCGCGAGAACGGGCTGGAGCCGCTGGCCGACGCCATTCTGTCCGATCGAGGGGCGGAGCCGAAGGCGCTGGCCGAGGGCTACGTCACCGACGCCGTGCCGGACGTGAAGGCCGCGCTGAACGGGGCGCGCGACATCATCGCCGAGCGGCTGACCGAGGATGCCGACCTGATCGGACGGCTGCGGACGTTCCTGCAGAAGAACGCGCTGATGAGCGCGCGCGTGGTCGAGGGGCAGGAGGAGAAGGGCGCGAAGTTCTCGGACTACTTCGCCCATTCCGAACGCTGGGCCGACGTGCCGAGCCACCGCGCGCTCGCCATGATGCGGGGCAGCAACGAGGGGGTGCTGAGCCTGGATATCGGGCCCGAGCAGGCCGAGGGGCTGCCGCGGGTCGAGGGTATGATCCGCGCGGCACTGGACGTGCAGGGCGAGCGGCCGGGTGACCTCTGGCTCGCGGACGTCGCGCGCTGGACGTGGCGGGTGAAGCTGAGCCTTTCGATGATGATGGACCTGATGGGCCAACTGCGCCAACGGGCGCAGGAAGAGGCGATCCGCGTCTTCGCCCGCAACCTCAAGGACCTGCTGCTGGCCGCGCCGGCGGGGGCGCGGGCGACGATGGGCCTCGACCCCGGCGTGCGGACGGGCGTGAAGGTCGCTGTGGTGGACGCGACGGGGAAGGTGCTGGACACGGACACGGTCTATCCCTTCCAGCCGAAGAACGATGTGCGCGGGGCGCAGGCGACGCTGGCGGGGCTGATCCGCAAGCACGGCGTCGAGCTGATCGCCATCGGAAACGGCACGGCGAGCCGCGAGACCGAGAAGCTGGTGGGCGAGGTGCTGGCGGCGCTGCCTGCGCCCAAGCCGACCAAGGTGATCGTGTCCGAGGCCGGGGCCTCGGTCTACTCGGCCTCGGAACTGGCGGCGCGGGAGTTTCCGGGGCTGGACGTCTCCTTGCGCGGCGCGGTCTCGATCGCGCGGCGGCTGCAGGACCCGCTGGCCGAGCTGGTGAAGATCGAGCCGAAGGCGATCGGCGTGGGCCAGTACCAGCACGACGTGGACCAGTATCAGCTGGGCCGGTCGCTGGATGCGGTGGTCGAGGACGCGGTGAACGCGGTGGGCGTGGACCTGAACATGGCGTCGGCCCCGCTGCTGGCGCGGGTGTCGGGTGTGGGGCCGTCACTGGCCGAGGCCATCGTCGCGCACCGCAACGCCAACGGGGCGTTCCGCAGCCGCAAGGAGTTGCTGAAGGTGTCGCGCCTCGGGCCCCGTGCGTTCGAGCAGTGCGCCGGCTTCCTGCGTATCCGCGACGGGGCCGAACCGCTCGACGCCTCGGCGGTCCACCCCGAGGCCTATGGCGTGGCGCGGCGCATCGTGAAGGCTTGCGGACGCGACCTGCGCACGCTGATGGGCGACGAGGCGGCGCTGAAGTCGGTCGATCCGCGCGACTTCGTGGACGACAGCTTCGGTCTGCCGACCGTGCGGGACATCCTCTCGGAGCTCGCCAAGCCGGGCCGCGACCCACGCCCGGCTTTCGTGACGGCCAAGTTCGCGGAGGGCGTCGAGGACATCAAGGATCTCAAGCCGGGGATGCGGCTCGAGGGGACGGTGACGAACGTGGCGGCCTTCGGCGCCTTCGTGGACATCGGCGTGCACCAGGACGGGCTGGTGCACGTGTCGCAACTGGCCGACCGCTTCGTGAAGGACCCGCACGAGGTGGTGAAGGCCGGCGACGTGGTGACGGTGCGCGTGACCGAGGTGGACGTGGCCCGGAAGCGGATCGGCCTGTCGATGAAGAAGCAACGGGACGAGGCGCCCGCGAAGGCGGCCCGGGACGGCGGCCCGAAGCGCGGGGGCGTCAAGCCCGCGCGGGGCAAGCCGCAGCGCGAGGAGACGGGCGGCGGTGCCATGGCCGCCGCATTGCGCGACGCCCTGCACAAGCGCTGAGCGGGCCAAGAACGGTGAGGGGCGGTTCCATGCGTATCGTGCAGGGCCGCCCTTCGCATTTGGCGCTGCACTGCGGCGGAAGGTGCCCCTAGCTTAGCGGACAGGGAGGAAACCACACCTGCAACCGCATGAGGTTTCCAAATGGCTTTCGCACGTTTCCGCTCCACCGCCCGCCCCTCCGCCGGGGGCCGCACGCGCGGTTATCTCGAGCGCCTCGCGCGCACCGACCAGATCGATGCGCTGAACGCCAAGTCAGACGACGAACTGGCCCGCATGGGGCTCAAGCGCGACGACATTCCACGTCACGTCTTCCGCGACGCGATCTGGCTCTAGGTCAAAGCGCCGCGGCGGACCGCGCGAAGCGACGCGCCTGGTCGGGCGCGGTGCCCAGTTGCGCGGCGGGGGTGCAGAGCGCCGCCCAGTCGCGCCCGGGATGGTCGCGGGTCATCAGGTCGGGCAGGGGCGTGCGCGTTTCCAGCGCCTCGCCACACAGCGCCTTGACCGACGCCTGCGCGTCGGGGCGCGGCATGTGGGCGGCCAGCGCGAAGGACAGCGCCTCGGCATATATCAGGCCGAGCCCATCGTCGATGTGCGCCGCCATCCGGTCG
Source organism: Tranquillimonas alkanivorans (assembly GCF_900115595.1). GTDB lineage: Bacteria > Pseudomonadota > Alphaproteobacteria > Rhodobacterales > Rhodobacteraceae > Tranquillimonas > Tranquillimonas alkanivorans. Next base: position 237,014 of record NZ_FOXA01000001.1, on the reverse strand, counting down.
GCATCGGGCGACAGCCCCTTCGACACCTCCACCGCCAGCGTAGTGGCGCGGCCCGTGGCGAAGCACATCTGCGGCAGGGTGAGCCACTCGGTGAACCACGCGGCTCCGTCACGCTGCTGGCGGTGCACGACCGCCCCCTGCACCGCGGCGTTCAGCGCCGCCGTCAGGCGCGCCAGCGCCACCAGCAGGGACGGCCCCACCGGGTTCTGCTTCTGCGGCATGGTCGACGAGCCGCCGGTCGAGGCCAGCCGGACCTCGGCGATGCCGCTCTGCGTCATCAGGAGCAGGTCCTCTCCCATCTTCCCCAGCGAGGCCGTCACCTGCGTCATCCACGCGCCCAGTTCTCCCACCGTGTCGCGGGTGGCGTGCCACGAGGTGCCCGGGTCGCGCAGGTCCAGCGCCTCGGCCATTCGGGTCCGCACCTCGGGACCCTTCTCGCCCATCACCGACAGAGTGCCCGCCGCCCCCGAAAGGCTGACGCACAGCAGCCTCGGGCGCATCTGCTCAAGCCGGTCGAGGTGGCGGATCAGCGGCATCCCCCAGCTCGCCACCAGCGCGCCGAAGCTCGTGGGGCTGGCGATCTGGCCATAGGTCCGGCCCGGCATCGGCGTCTCGGCATGCGCCTCGGCCAGCGTGCCGAGCGCGCGCACCGTCTCGCGCAGCCTGTCCTCCCACAGCGCCAGGACCTGCCGAAGGCGCAGGATCTGCGCCGTCTCCATGATGTCCTGGCTGGTCGCGCCCCAGTGGACGAATTGCGCGTGCTCTGGCGCCTGCATCTCGCTCCGGAACGCCTTGACCAGCGCCGGGACCGTCACGGCGCTGCGCCCGGTCTCGCCCGCCAGCGCGGCCGGGTCCACCTGCACCTCCAGGCTCGCCCGGTGAATGGCGGCGGCGGCCGTTTCGGGGATCAGCCCGACCGCGCCCTGCGCCTTGGCAAGCGCCCCCTCGACCAGCAGCATCGCCCGGACCTCGGCGGAATCCGTGAACAGCCTGGCCGTCTCGGCGTCGTGCAGAAGATTGCGATAGATCGCGCTGTCGAAGGGGGTCGCGGGCATCAGGCGGGCATCCTCAGGCCGAGGATCTCGCGCGCCTGCTGCCAGGTGGCGACGGGACGCTCGAACTTCTCGCACAACTCGGCCGCGCGCTTCACCAGCGCCGCGTTCGACGGCGCGAGCGTGTCACGGTCGAGCCGCACGTTGTCCTCGAGTCCGGTGCGCGTGTGCCCGCCCTTCGAGATGCACCACTCGTTGACCTTGAGCTGGTTCGCCCCGATCCCTGCGCCGCACCACTGCGCGTCGGGGGCCAGCCGCTTCAGCGTCTCGATGTAGAAGTCGAAGATCGGCTCGTCGGCGGGCATCGCGTTCTTCACGCCCATCACGAACTGGACGTAGAGCGGCCCCTTCAGTCGCCCGTCCTGCTCCATCCGCGTGGCCTGCACGATGTGGGACAGGTCGAAGGCCTCGATCTCGGGCTTCACGTCGTGCTTCAGCATCTCGGAGGCCAGCCAGTCCACCAGATCAGGCGGGTTCTCGTAGACGCGGGTGGGAAAGTTGTTCGACCCCACGGACAAAGAGGCCATGTCGGGCCGCAGCGGCAGCATTCCGCCGCGCTCCTTTCCAGCGCCCGAGCGGCCGCCGGTCGAAAGCTGCACGATCATGCCGGGGCAGTGCTTTCCCAGCCCCTCCTTCAGTCGCGCGAACCGCTCGGGGTCCGAGGTGGGCGTCTGGTCGTCGTTGCGGACGTGGCAGTGCGCGATGGAAGCGCCGGCCTCGAACGCGTCGTGCGTGGACTCGATCTGCTCCTCGACCGTGATCGGCACGGCGGGGTTGTTCTCTTTGCGGGGAAGCGAGCCGGTGATGGCGACGCAGATGATGCAGGGGTTTGTCATGGTCTCTCGGCGATCTGGAAAAGGATCTCGGCTAGCTTACCGGGCTGCGAGAAGAATGGCGAATGCGAGGCGTACATCTCGAAGACGTCCTCGGCCGGCCAGTCCTCGGTCATGGTGCGCTGGTATTCCGGCGGGATGGTGCGGTCGTCGTTGCATATGATGTAGCTGCGCGGCACCGACGGCGCGCGGTTCAGTGCCAGCGGCGTCGCCTGCGGCAGGATGGCCTGCGGGCACAGGCGCTGCCCGGCGTACTCGACCGCCTCGGCCGGACAGTCGTGATAGAAGACGTCGGGCGCCTGCGCCGGGTCTATGGTGAAGCTCTTCCCGCCGGCGGATTTCACGACGGCCTTCATCAGCGGCTGGCGCGGCGCCTCGAGCCGCAGGTCCACCAGCGACTTGCCGGGCCTCGGCACATAGGCGCAGAGGTAGACGAGCCGCGCGATCTTCTCCGGCGCGAGTTCCGCCGCGGCGGTTATCGGAAAGCCCGCCATGGAATGACCGACGACGATGGTCGGGCCCTCCAGGGCCTCGACGATGGCACGAGCGTAAAGGTCGAGCGTGACCTCCTCCACCGGCGTCACGTCGTGACCGTGGGACGGCAGATCGATGGCGCGCGCGGCATGGCCGCGCGCGTTCAGACGGGGCAGCACGTCGCGCCAGCACCAGGCACCGTGGCACGACCCGTGGATCAGCAGGAAATTTGCCATTCAGACGTCGAAGAAGATCGTCTCGTTTTCCCCCTGGAGGTGGATGTCGAAGCGATAGGCGTTCTCGCCTTCGGGCTTCGCCATCAGCGTCGGCACCCGGTTCTGGTGCTCGATCCGCGACAGGATCGGGTCTTCCTTGTTCGCCGCGTCCTCGTCGGCGAAATACATCCGGGTGTGCAGGCCCATGTTGATCCCCCGCGCCACGATCCAGAAGGTAACATGCGGTGCCATCAGCCGGCCGTCGCGGAAGGGGACGCGCCCGGGCTTCACCGTCCGGAACGTGAACTCGCCGGTGTCCATGTCGCCGGGCGAGCGGCCAAAGCCGGTGAAGTTGGGATCGGCCTTCCCGCGGGTCTCGTTGACCGAGTTGTAGAGCCCTTCGGCGTCGGCCTGCCAGACCTCGATCAGCGCGTCGCGCAAAGGCGTGCCGGTGCCGTCGAAGACGGTGCCGCGGATCGTGATCTCCTGCCCCTTCACGTCGCCCAGGATCATCTTCGAGCCCAGGTCGTGCGGATACACGCCGCCGATCTCGCAGAAGTTGGGCGTGCAGCCGATGTGCACGTAGGGGCCCGCGGTCTGCGACGGGGTTTCCTTGTAACGGTCGAGCTGGCGGATCATCACAGGCCCTCCATCCGATTTTCAAAGAGCGTCTGGCGGCGTCCGCGCAGCACGATGTCGAAGCGGTAGGCGCGGGCGTCCATCGGGATCGTCGCGCCCATGTCGAGCTTGGCGACCAGCGTCTCGATCGCCTCTTTCGTCGGGATAGTCTTGACGATCGGGCACTGCCAGATCATCGGGTCGCCCTCGAAATAGAACTGCGAGATCAGGCGCTGCGCGAATGCGTGGCCGAAGATCGAGAAGTGGATATGCGCCGGGCGCCAGTCGTTGGGACCGTTGGGCCACGGATAGGGGCCGGGCTGGATGGTGCGGAATTCGAACCAGCCGTTTTCGTCGGTGATCGTGCGCCCGCAGCCGCCGAAGTTGGGATCGAGCGGGGCGAGATAGCCTTCCTTCTTGTGGCGATAGCGCCCGCCGGCGTTGGCCTGCCACACCTCGATCAGCGTGTTCGGCACCGGGCGGCCCATCTCGTCGATCACGCGGCCATAGACCACGATGCGCGGCCCGATGGCGCCCGCCGGGTCGCTGGCGAAGTTGTGGATCAGGTCGTTGTCGAGCGGCCCGAGCGTGTCGTTGCCGAAGACCGGGCTCGTCTCTTCGCTGAGCGTGGTGGCGAAGGACAAAGGCGCGCGCTGCGGGCTGCGCGTGACCGAGGTCTTGTAGAGCGGCGTCAGCGCCGGCGCATGCCACGAGCGGTCGCGCATGAAGTAGCTGTTGCCAACGTTGTCGCGCTGGCCGCCCGGGGTCTGGCCGGGGGCGGACTTCTTTTCGCGGAAGGCGGCGTTCGGTTCGCCGCCGACGCGCTTGTCATCGGCAGGGGCGGTCATTTCTCGGCCTCCATGGCTGCGTATGTCTCCTTGGCGATCTTGATGGCGTGGTTCGCGCGCGGCACCCCGGCATAGACGGCGACGTGCATCAGCGCCTCGATCACGTCGTCCTTGCTGGCACCGGTGTTGGCGGTGGCGCGGATGTGCATCGCCACTTCCTCGAAGTTCCCCAGCGCAGCGAGCAGTGCGATGGTCAGCATCGAGCGTTCGCGCGGCGTGATCTTGTCCGACGACCACACGGTGCCCCAGGCGCCCTCGGTGATCATCGTCTGGAACGGTTCGTCGAACGCGGTCTTGTTCGCCTCGGCCCGGTCCACGTGCGCATCGCCCAGCGTCCGGCGGCGGGTGGCCATGCCCTGATCGTAACGGTCGGTCATGCGGAGACTCCGTTGCGGGTGTAACTGTTGTGGATGTAACTTTTTAGGGTGAAGCTCATCCGCCCGGGTCGCCAAGCGGCCCGGGCAGCGCCCGCCCGCCCCCAATGCGGGCGCTTCCGCGCCCACCACGGGCGGTCGCTGCCCTCTGTTGAGCAGGCATCAAACATGCCCGATCTCCTTCAGGAAGCCGGTCAGCAGCGCCGCGTATTCCTCGGGCTTCTCGACGCAGGGCAGGTGGCCCGCGCCGCGGATCAGCTCGAACCGCGCGCCCTTCACCAGCTCCGCCGTCTCGCGCACGAGATCCGGCGGGGTGGAGCCGTCCTCGCTCCCCGCGATGGCGAGCGTGGGCAGGGTGAGCTGCGCCGTCGCGGCCAGCATGTCGGTCCCGGCGATGGCGGCCGAGCAGCCGGCATAGCCCTCGACCGGCTGCCGGACGAGCATGTTGCGCCAGGCGGCGAAGGCGTCGGTTTCGCGGAAGGGCCTGGCGAACCAGCGTTCGAGAACCGCGTCCGCCAGAGCCTCGATCCCGCCCTTGCGCACGCCGTCGATCCGCTCCTGCCACATCTCGGGCGTGCCGATCTTGGCCGCGGTGTTCGAGATCACCATGCCGCGCACCAGGTCCAGCCGCTTCACCGCCAGCCCCTGCGCGATCATCCCGCCGATCGACAGGCCGACGAACACGCACTCCTTCACGCCCAGATGGTCCAGAAGCCGCTCGGCATCCGTCACCAGCGCACCCATCGAGTAGGGGCCCGGCGGGCAGTCGGACAGGCCGTGCCCGCGCTTGTCGTAGCGGATCAGGCGCAGGCCGCCGGGCAGATGCGGCAGCACGTCGTCCCACAGCCGCAGGTCGGTCCCCAGAGAGTTGGAGAAGACGACGGGCGCGCCGGAGGGATCGCCGTCGTCGCGGTAATGGATCTTCACGTCACCGAGGTCGGCGATCTTCATGGCGTCCTCCTCAGAACGGCAGCCCGACGTAGTTCTCGGCCAGCGCGGTCTGCGCGGCCTCGGAGCTTTCCAGATAGGCGAGGTCGGATTCCTGCATGCGCTGGTCGAACGGGCTCTGGTCGGGGAAGCGGTGCAGCATGGTCGTCAGCTGCCACGAGAACCTCTCGGATTTCCAGACCCGGGCGAGGGCGCGTTCGGAATACGTCTCGACCCCGTGGTCGTCGCGGTCGTTGTAATGCGACTTCAGCGCCTCGTTGAGGTAGTGCACGTCGCCCATCGCGAGGTTGAGGCCCTTCGCACCGGTCGGCGGCACGATATGCGCGGCGTCGCCCACCAGGAACAGCCGGCCCCAGCGCATCGGCTCGGCCACGAAAGACCGCAGCGGCGCGATGGACTTCTCGATCGACGGGCCGGTGACCAGCGCGTCAGCGGCATCCTCGGGGATGCGGCGCTTCAGCTCGTCCCAGAACGCCTGATCGGTCCATTTCTCGAGCGGATCGTCCACCGGCGCCTGCACGTAGTAGCGGCTGAGGTTCTCGTTCCGCATCGAGCAGAGCGCGAAGCCGCGTTCGTGGTTGGCATAGATCAGCTCGTGGCTGACGGGGGGCGTTTCCGACAGGATGCCGAGCCAGCCGAAGGGATACACCCGCTCGTATTCGCGCAGCACGCTGTCGGGGATGCTTTTCCGGCTGGGGCCGTGGTAGCCGTCGCAGCCCGCGACCCAGTCGCAGTCGATCCGGTGCTCGGTGCCGTCCTTGGTGTAGGTCACGTAGGGCGCGCCGCTGTCGAGGTCGTGGAGCGTGACGCCCTCGGCCTCGTGGATGACCGTGCCGCCCATCTCGTCGCGGGCGTGGTAGAGATCGGCTGTCACCTCGGTCTGGCCATAGACCATGACCTGCTTGCCCACGCGTTCCTTGAAGTCGATGCGGAAGCCGCGGTTCTGCGCCGCCAGGTACGTGCCGGTGTGGACATAGCCCTCGCGGTGCATGCGCGCGCCCACGCCGGCCTGGTCCAGAAGCTCGACCGAGCCCCATTCCAGCACGCCGGCGCGGATGCGGCCCAGCACGTAGTCGCGCGAGCGGCGCTCGAGCACGACCGTGTCGATGCCGGCCCTGTGCAGGAGCTGGCTGAGCAGCAGGCCGGACGGGCCGCCGCCGATGATACACACCTGTGTCCGCATGATCTCCTCCGTTGCCGAACAATGCGCCATGGTAGTTGGCAGTGTCAACTATTCCGGCTGCGGGTACGCGAAAGCGCGCCCCGGGCGCAAGGGGCCCCGACATGATGCGCGCGCGGGGCAAAGATCGGAAGGGCGAAGTCGGGTGGAGAGGCCGGCAGGAGGGCTGTCTGCCCCCCGCGCCTGCGGGGCTCCCCCTGCGGATATTTCGGGACCGAAGATGGTGCGGGGACGGGACGCACCTGCTGGCGTGTTCTCGAGCGGAGGTGATTGGGGAGCGGGACGGGACCCGGCCGAACGCCTGGCCGGGCGGCGCGGCGCCTGGGCCGAGCGTCTGAAGCGGGCCGCTGACGGGTTTTCGTGGCGCGTCAGAACGCCTTCCGGGCCTTCAGGGCGGCGGTGATGGTGCCGTCGTCGAGGTAGTCGAGCTCGCCGCCGATCGGGACGCCCTGGGCAAGCGAGGTCACGCGCACGCCGGTGCCGTCGAGCTGGTCGGCGATGTAATGCGCCGTGGTCTGGCCGTCGATCGTGGCGTTGAGGGCGAGGATGACTTCGCTCACCTCCTCGGCCGCCACGCGGTCGCGGAGCTGCGGGATGCGCAGGTCCTCGGGCCCGACGTTGTCGAGCGCCGAGAGCGTGCCGCCGAGCACGTGGTAGCGGCCGCGGAACACCTGCGACCGCTCCATCGCCCAGAGGTCCGAGACGTCCTCGACCACGCAGATTTCGCCGATGGCGCGCTTCTCGCTGCTGCAGATGTCGCAGATGTCCGAGGTCGAGATGTTGCCGCAGTTGAGGCATTCACGCGCCGTTTCGGCCACGGCGCGCATCGCTTCGGCGAGCGGCGTGAGCTGGACGTCGCGCTTCTTGATCAGGTGCAGCACGGCGCGGCGGGCCGACCGGGGGCCGAGCCCCGGCAACTTCGCCATCAGGCCGATGAGCGTCTCGATTTCGCGTGGGGAGTCGGCCAAGCGCGCCTCAGAATGGCAGGTTCATGCCGGCGGGCAGGCCGAGTTCCTGCGTCAGCTTCTGCATCTCTTCCTGGCTTTTCGCCTGGGCTTTCTGCTGCGCGTCCTTGATCGCGGCAAGGATCAAATCCTCGACGACTTCCTTTTCGTCGGGGTTGAAGATCGACGGGTCGATGTCGAGCGCGGTCAGCTCGCCCTTGGCCGTGGCGGTCGCCTTGACGAGGCCGGTGCCGGATTCGCCGGTGACGGTCATGGTCTCGAGCCGCTCCTGCAGCTCGCCCATCTTGCCCTGCATCTCCTGCGCGGCCTTCATCATCTTGCCCATGTCGCCCAGGCCGCCCATTCCCTTGAACATCTCGTCTCTCCTTGCAGGCGGCGCGTGCGGCCGCGTGTGGGTGTCGCGTCGGGGACACAGATTGCAGCGCGGGCGGCGATCTTCAAGGGCGGGTGACGTGTGGGGGAGGCGGCGGTCGGGCGGAAGCGTCGCCATTCGCGCGGACGCGGGAACCTTTCACCGCCGGCGCAGGCGGGGGAAAGGTGCGGGTGCGGCAGGAAGTATCCGCTTTCGCGGGTAGGACACGGGGCGGTCAGTCCTCTTCGAACGGGTCCCACTCGTCCTCGACCTCGGGGAGGGCCTCGACGGCGGCTTCGGCGGTGATTTCCTCGACGCTGCGGATCTCGGTGATGCGGGCCTTGGGGAAGGCGGCGAGGGCGGCCCGGACCAGCGGGTGCCTCTCGGCCTCGGCCTTGCGGGCCATGTCCTCGGCGTCGCGGGTTTCGGCGATGGTGGGCTTGCCGCCGCTGCCCACGACGCTGACGCCCCAGCGCACGCCGGTCCAGGCCTGAAGCCGCTGGGCCAGGCGCGCTGCGAGGTCGCGGGGGGCGTCCTCGGTCGGCTCGAACTCTATGCGGCCGGGGGCGTAGGCGGCGAGGCGGACGCAGGTCTCGACCTCGATCAGGAGCTTGGCGTCGCGGTTGGCGCGGATCAGCTCGACCACCTGCTCGAAGCTGGCGTAGCGGGCGAGCGAGGTCTCGGGCGCGCGGGCGAGCGCCGTGGTCGCGCCGGAGGGGCCGGGGGCGTGGGTCATGCGCTGGGGCGCGTGCACCGGGGCGCTGCCCGGCTGCGGGGCGCCGCCGCCACCACCGCCGTTGGGCGGACGCGGCGCGGGAGGCTGGTCCTGCAACTTGCGCACCAGGTCCTCGGGCGCGGGCAGATCGGCGACATGGGTGAGGCGGATGATCGCCATCTCGGCGGCCATCATGGCGTTCGGCGCCTGGCTGACCTCTTCGAGCGACTTGAGCAGCATCTGCCACATGCGGGTGAGGATGCGCATCGGCAGCCTCTCGGCCATCGCAAGGCCGCGGGCGCGCTCGTCGGGGCCGATGGTGGGGTCCTCGGCGGCGTCGGGCGTGATCTTGATGACGCTGATCCAGTGGGTGATCTCGGCCAGGTCGCGCAGCACGGCCATCGGATCGGCGCCGTCGGCATACTGCGCCGAAAGCTCGGTCAGCGCGCCGGCGGCGTCCCCGGCCATCACCATGTCGAACAGGTCGAGCACCCGGCCGCGGTCGGCCAGCCCCAGCATCGCGCGCACCTGGTCAGCCGTCGTCTCGCCCGCGCCGTGGCTGATCGCTTGGTCGAGGAGCGAGGTCGCGTCGCGCGCCGAGCCTTCGGCGGCGCGGGTAATCAGCGCGAGCGCGTCGTCGGTGATCTCGGCGGTCTCGGCGTCGGCGATGCGGCGCAGGAGCTTCAGCATCACCTCGGGCTCGATCCGGCGCAGGTCGAAGCGCTGGCAGCGCGAGAGAACCGTGACCGGGACCTTGCGGATCTCGGTCGTGGCGAAAATGAACTTCACGTGGGCGGGCGGTTCCTCGAGCGTCTTGAGGAGCGCGTTGAACGCGCTCGTCGAGAGCATGTGGACCTCGTCGATGATGTAGATCTTGTAGCGCGCCGAGGCCGCCCGATAGTGCACGCTGTCGATGATCTCGCGGATGTCGTTGACGCTGGTGTTGGACGCGGCGTCCATTTCCAGCACGTCGACGTGGCGTCCTTCCATGATCGCCTTGCAGTGCTCGCACACGCCGCAGGGTTCGGTGGTCGGGCCGCCGTTCCCGTCCGGGCCGACGCAGTTCATGCCCTTCGCGATGATGCGGGCCGTGGTAGTCTTACCCGTCCCGCGGATGCCCGTCATGATGAAGGCCTGCGCGATCCGGTCGGCGGCGAAGGCGTTCTTCAGCGTGCGTACCATCGCGTCCTGCCCGACGAGGTCGGCGAACGTTTCGGGCCGGTACTTGCGGGCGAGCACCTGGTAGGGGCGGGGGGTGTCGGTCATGCGTGGTCCTGGAGATCGGGCGCGGCCAATCTAGGGGGCCGGGGCGGCTTCGTCCACCGGCTCAGAGGCTCCAGAGCACCACGCCGGTCAACACGATCCCGAGGGCGAGCAGTGCGGTCAGCACCGCGAAGTTGCGCGGCGGCTGGGCGTTGGCGTCGTGGGCGTGCAGGCGGCGGTGTGTTTCCTCAGCGCGCCGCCACGAGAAGAAGGCGGTGAAGAGCGCGGCGGCGAGAAACACCGTCGCGACCGCCTTGGCCGGCCAGTCGGGCTGGATCGAGCGGAACACGGCGTGCAGGCCGATGGCGACTACGACCGCGCCGAGCGCGGTGCGCACCCAGCCGGCGAAGGTGCGCTCGTTGGCCAGGAGCGTCCGGTCCTCGGCCCAGTCGGTGCGTTCCTTCGCCAGTTTCTGCTTGCCGTCCATGGCGGCAGGCTAGCAGCGTCGATTCTCGGGGAAAAGGTGAGAGACCGGACACGACCCAGGCGGGACTCGTTACGGCTGCTTCCTTCCGGACCTGACCGGGTTGGCGAGGCGCCTGCCCGCGCCGGCCTCTCGCGGCGAGACATAAGGAGGGCGCGGGCGGCTTGCAACCCCGCGCGCGGCTCATCGGTCCTGCCGTCCCTCTTCGCGGGGAGGGACCGGAGGGGACCCGAGGCGCGCGCGGTCAGGTGGCGGGACGTTCGGCCCAGCCGGCGAAGATCTTTTCCAGCGCCACGACCACGTAGAACAGCACGATGCCCAAAAAGGCGAGCGCGATGAGCACGGCGAACATCAGCGGGTAGTCCGAGTTCGTCTTGCCCGAATCGAACAGCGCGCCCAGCCCGCGGCCATGGGGGCTGACGATTTCCATCAGGTTCGTGCCGATGAAGGCGAGCGTCACGGCCACCTTCAACGCGCCGAAGAACTCGGGCAGCGTCTTGGGCAGGGCGATCTTCCAGAAGATCATCGCCTGGCTCGCGCCGAGCGAGCGCAGGATATCGCGGTATTCGGGCTCGAGCGTGGACAAGCCGATTGAGACCGAGACCGCGATCGGGAAGAACGAGATCATGAAGGCGATGAGTGCCGTGTTGAAGTCGTGCTGGCCGACGAACAACAGCGCGACGATGGGCACCACGGTCGCCTTTGGAATTGCGTTGAAGCCCACGAGCAGGGGATAGAGCGCGTCGCGCATGACGCGCGAGAAGCCCATCACCATGCCGACGAGCACGCCGAACACCACGGCCACGGCCAGCCCGACGACCGTGCGCCACAGCGTCTGCCAGCCCATCACCAGGAACAGCTCCCAGTACCGGATGTAGGCCTGCGGCAGGTCCGAGGGCGCGGCCATCACGTAGTCGGGCCAGCCGTTGGCCTGCACCAGCAGCTCCCACAGGGCGAGGAAGACCAGGACGGCGGCGACGGGGGCGAGGACGGAGCGGCTGAAGAGCGTCTTTTTCAGGCGGTCGGCGCTCAGGCCCGCGATCTGCCGGGGGCGCGTGACGGGGGAGGGGACGTCTGTCATGGCGCGGCTCTCAGTGCATCGCCTGCGCGGCCGAGCCGGGCGGCGTGGCGGTCGCGGGCTCGGGGTCGGCCGGGGCGCGGCCCTGCGCGACCTCGATCTGGTGGCGCAGGATGTTGAGCATCTCGGCGGCCTCGGGCGTGTAAAGGTGGTCGAGGTCGCGCGGGCCGGTGTCGGGAACGGCCATGCGGTACTGCACGGTGGCGGGCCGGCCCGAAAGCACGATCACCTCGTCGGCCAAGAAGATCGATTCGCGCAGGTCGTGGGTGATCAGGACGCTGGTGAACGGCTCTTCCGCACGCAGCTGGTGCATGGTCTGCCACAGGTCTTCGCGCGTGAAGGCGTCGAGCGCGCCGAAGGGTTCGTCAAGGATCAACACGTCGGGCTTGTGGACGAGCGCGCGGCAGAGCGAGGCGCGCTGGCGCATGCCGCCCGACAGCTCGGAGGGGCGCTTGTCCTCGAACCCTTCGAGCCCGACCAGCGCCAGCAGTTCGCGCGCCCGCGCCTCGCGCTGGGCCTTCGTCTGCTTGTTCGGCACGATCTCGAGCGGGAGGATCACGTTCTGCAGGATCGTCCGCCATTCCAGCAGCACCGGGTTCTGGAAAGCCATGCCGACGGTGGCACGGGGCGAGGTCACGCGCGCGCCGTGGAGCCAGACCTCGCCCTCGTCGGGGCGCATGAGGCCGGCGATCAGGCGGGTGAGGGTGGACTTGCCGCAGCCCGAGGGGCCGACGACGGCGCAGAACCCGCCTTCGGGCACCGAGATGTTGAGGTCGTCCAGAACGGGAAGCGGGCCGGTGTCGGTCCGGTAGGCGAGGGTCACGCCCTTGATGTCGATGAGGCCGGTCATGTGGGGTCCAGAGTGCGCGGGCGGGCCGGGAAGAAGGGAGGAGAGAGGTCCCGCCCGCGCGAGGGAATCACTTCAGCATGAGGCTGCCGTCGTCGGGCAGGTATGCGTCGGTGAAATACAGGGCAGCGTCGGGCTCGCCCTGGAACTCGTAGGTTTCCGCGATCTGCTCGAGCGCACGCTCCATCCGGGCCGGGTCGACGCCGCCCATGCCCTCGGCCATGGCCGACTCGGTCAGCACGTTCGCATCGATGGCCAGCTGAAGGCGGCGCTGCTCGAGTTCGGCATCGGCGGCCGGGTTGCGCTCGACCAGCGAGGCGATGGCGCCCTCGGGGTCTGCGATGGCGTCGGCCCAGCCCTTGGCCACGGCGCGGATGAAGCCCTCGACCACGTCGGGGTTCTCCTCGGCGAAGTCGGTGTTCACGATGATCGCGTTGCCGTAGAGGGCCAGCCCGTGATCGGCCATCAGGATGGTCGAGATGTCGTCCTCGGGCACGCCCAGGCGCACGAGGTTGAGGAAGGACGAGAAGGAGAAGCCGGTCACCGCGTCGACCTCGCCCTCGGCCAGCATCGGCTCGCGCGTCGGGAAGCCCACGGGTTCGACCGTGATGGCCTGCAGGTCCAGGTCGTTGGCGCTGGCGAAGGCGGGGAACTGCGCCCAGGCGCCGTCGGGCGGCGGCGCGCCCAGCACCTTGCCCTCGAGGTCGGCGGGCGCCTCGACGCCCAGGCTCTTGCGGCCGACGACGGCGAAGGGCGGCTTGTCATAGACCATCATCACCGCCGTGACGGGCGCGCCGGGGTTCTGGTCGAGAAACTTGATGAGCGAGTTGATGTCGGCGAAGCCGAAGGGGAAGGCGCCGGTCGCTACCTTCGGGATCGCGTCGAGCGAGCCCTGGCCGGCGGCGATCTCGACCTCCAGCCCCTCGTCGGCGAAGTAGCCTTCGTCAACGGCGACGAAGTAGGGAGCGGCGGGCCCCTCGAACTTCCAGTCGAGCGCAAACGGCGTCTGCGTCTGCGCCAGCGCGGCCCCGGTGAGGCTGCCCAGGACAAGGGTCGCGGTGGCGATCGGTCTGAGGAACATTGACGACTCCCGTTGGTCTTTGCGTCGATGATCCACGGCAGGCGCGGCGGTCACCAGAGCAGGGCGCGCCGTGGCTTGGGCCAAGCGCCGCCGTGCCCGCAATGCAGGCAATCGGGGCGCGGCTGCCCGCGGATTGTGCAATTTGGTGATGGTGCGACCGCCGGTGAGGGCGGAGGCAACTCTTCGTCGAAGATTTGCGGGATCGAATGCTCAGCGAGAATCCGGTGGCGTCACCGCGGCGCCCGGAACGGGAGCGGCCGGTCCCGTCGGGACCGGCCGCCAGTTGGTGCTATCCGCGCCGGATCAGAGCTCGATGCGGAAGCGGGCGAAGCCGTCGGGACCCTCGCCGGCGGGCGAGATGACGACGCCGGGCACCTTGTCGGCGTATTCCGCCGCCTTCGGGCCGGTGTCGAACAGCACCGTGGTGCCGGGCATGGACTTGAAGGTCCAGTTACCGTCGGCCTTCGGGTTCACCGTGCCCTGCTCAACGATGTAGCGCACGATAACGTCGCGGTTGGTATCCGGACCTTCGAAGATGACCGTGTCGCCCTTCGCACCGGGGAAGCTGCCGCCGCCCGAGGCGCGGTAGTTGTTGGTGGCAATCACGAACTCCTGGTCGGGCTTCACCGGCATCCCCTCGTATTCGAGGTTCACGATCCGGTTGGCATCGGGGTTCACCACGTTGCCCTCGCGGTCGAACTTCGACGGCTCGCTCAGGTCGATCTGGTAGGTCACGCCGTCGACGACGTCGAAGTTGTAGCTGGGGAAGTCGGGGTTCAGCAGCACGACGTCGTCCGCGCCCTCGGGGACCTGGTTGAACATGCCGGCCGAGCGCTCCAGCCAGTCCTTGAGCTGCGCACCCGTCACCTTCACCGCGCGCACGGTGTTCGGATACAGGTACAGGTCGGCCACGTTCTTGATCGCCACGTCGCCCACCGGCACGTCGGTGTAGTAGTCCGGGCCGCCCCGGCCGCCGGCCTTGAACGGCGCCGCCGCCGACAGGATCGGCAGGCCCTCGTACTCGGTACCCTTCATCATCTGCTCGATGTACCAGCGCTGCGCCTGGCTCACGATCTGCACCGACGGGTCGTCGGCGACGAGTGCGAAGTACGAGTGCAGCGGCGCGTCGGTCTTGCCCACGGCGCGGCGGACATAGGCCAGCGTCTCTTCGTGGACGTCGCGGACCGAATCGAGCACCTCGTCCTCGCTCTCGACCAGCGCGGTGACCGAGCGGTCCTCCTCGCGTTTCGAGATCGGGCGCGTCTCGACCGAGTGGTTCAGGACGCGCCATTCGTTGCCGTCGCGCTCGAGCAGCAGGTCGATGACGCCCAGGTGCGACCCCCAGAAGCCGCCCATGACGGCGGGCGTGCCGCGCAGCGTGGCGTTGGCGAGGTCCACGCCCGCCTGGCTTTCATAGGCCGGCGACGGGAAGACGAGGTGGCTGTGGCCGGTCATGATCGCGTCGAAGCAGTCGACGCCGCCGAGCGCGTTCGAGGCGTTCTCCATCATGTCCTCGGCCTCGGCCGCGCCGATGCCCGAGTGGGACAGGGCGATGACGACGTCCGCGCCCTCTTCCTTCATCTGGGGCACGTAGGCGCGGGCGGTCTCGACGATGTCGCGCGCGGTGACGTTGCCTTCCAGGTGCTTGCGATCCCAGTTCATGATCTGCGGCGGGACGAAACCGATGATGCCCACGCGGATCGGGTGCGTGTTGCCCGCGCCGTCCGTCAGCTCGCGGTCGAGGATGACGTAAGGCTTGATCAGCGTGACGTCCTTGGTCGGGTCTGCGCCCTGCTCCTTGACCACGTTGGCCGAGACGACCGGATAGTTCGCCCCGGCCAGCGACTTGGCCAGGAAGTCGAGGCCGTAGTTGAACTCGTGGTTGCCCAGCGTCGAGGCGTCGAAGCCCAGTGTGTTCATCGCGGTGATGACCGGGTGCATGTCGCCGTCCTTCATGCCCCGCTCGTAGGCGATGTAGTCGCCCATCGGGTTGCCCTGAAGGAAGTCGCCGTTGTCCAGCAGCAGCGAGTTCGTTGCCTCGGACCGGATGTCGGCGATGTGCGCAGCGGTGCGGGCGAGGCCGACCGTGTCGACCGGCTTGTCGGCATAGTAGTCGTAGGGGAAGACGTGGACGTGCAGGTCCGTCGTCTCCATCAGCCGCAGGTGCGCCTGGTTGGCGGCGGCGCGGGCCGAGAAGGGGTGCAGCATCACCAGCGAGGCGCTGGCTGCGGTGGTCGTGAGGAACTGGCGGCGGCTCATGGCCGGGAAGTGTCGCTTGGACATTCGGGTCTCCTGAGAATGACGTCCTGCCGGTAACGGTACTTCATGACATTCCTTCGAGAGTAGCCAAACAAGTGCGGGGGTGTCGCGACGTCAGCGCTCGGCCAAGATGGCATAACAACCTTAGGTTGCAAATGGCGTTGCGGGAGAGTTTACCTCAGTCCCCGACCGTGGCACGGACGCACCAGGTGAAGGAGGCGGCGCATGCGGATCGGCGAAACGGTGACATTCGGCGGCTCGGGACTGGACCGGGCGGCGCACCTGCGCAACCGGCCGGAAGAGCTTGGCCTCATGGCCCGCGATCCCGAGGCAGGCGTCCTGCCGCTCTGGCGCGGCAAGCCGCTGCTGGTCGGCGCGGCCGAGACCGAGGCGCCGGGATGGCTTGCCGCCGACGACGCCGCGCTGGCGGATGCGCCGGACCGGGTGTTCCTGGGACTGGACGAGGGGCGGCCGCGGTTCGCTTGCGACCTTTCGGCGTGGGAGCCCGAAGAGACGCCCGAGACGCTGGGCGCCTTCCACGACCCGTCCGAGCAGCGCCATCCGGCCATGTCCGACACCCACCGCTTCGCCGAGCTGCGCGCCGCGATGACCCGGCTCACGGCGCGGGACGCGGAACTTGTGGCGACGGCGCGCGGAATTCTCGGCTGGCACGCCACGCACCGCTTCTGCGCGCGCTGCGGGCACGAAAGCCATGTCGCCATGGCGGGCTGGCAGCGCCTCTGCCCGGCCTGCGGTGCACACCACTTCCCGCGCACGGACCCGGTGGCGATCATGCTGATCACTCGCGGAAACAGCGTGCTCATCGGCCGGTCGCCCGGCTGGCCCGTGGGGATGTATTCGCTGCTGGCGGGCTTCGTCGAACCCGGAGAGACGATCGAGGCGGCCGTCCGGCGCGAGACGTTCGAGGAGGCGGGCGTGCGCGTGGGGAAGGTGAAATACCTCGCCTGCCAGCCCTGGCCGTTCCCGTCGTCGCTGATGTTCGGCTGCCGGGGCGTGGCGCTTACGGACGAGATCACGCTCGACCCCGCCGAGCTCGAGGATGCGCGCTGGGTCACGCGCGAGGAGATGATGGCGGCCTATGCCGGGGAGGATCCGACGCTGAAACCGGCGCGCCCGGGCGCCATCGCGCATTTCATCATCGCCAACTGGCTTGCGGACCGGTTGGATTGAGGTCAGCGTTCCGGGAAACAGGCGAACGGGCAGACACATGAAGTTTTCCACCCGCACCGATGTCGAGGCGCCGCAGGCCTTCGTCTTCGAGCAACTTTCCGACTTCCGCCGCTTCGAGCAGCAGGCCGAGCGCCGCGGCGCCGAGGTCACGCGCACCCGCGACGCGCAGGGGGCGGGCACGGCATGGAAGGGCGCCTTCGACCTGCGCGGTCACCGGCGCCGGATCGAAATGGAGATCGCCGAGTACGTCGCGCCCGAGCTGATCGTGGCGCGGGGCCGGGTCGAAGGCGTGCAAACCGAACTGCGCGTCGAGCTGGTGCCGCTGTCGGCGAAAAGCACGCGGGTGCTCGTGTCGCTGGACCTGCGACCTTCGACGCTGACGGCGCGGCTGCTGGTGCAGTCGTTGAAGCTGGCCAAGGGCAAACTCGATCGCCGGTTCGAGGAGCGGGTGGCGAAGTACGGCGCCGACATCGCCGGGCGCTACGCCGTCACCGCCTGATCAGCGGCGGCGGGGATCCGCCGGGTAGACTCCGAGGACGCGGATCTCGGATGTGAAGTAGTCGAGTTCGTCCAGCGCAAGCTGCACGTGCCGGTCGTCGGGGTGCCCCTCGATATCGGCATAGAACTGCGTGGCCGAGAAGGACCCGTCGACCATGTAGCTTTCCAGCTTGGTCATGTTCACGCCGTTCGTGGCGAAGCCGCCCATCGCCTTGTAGAGCGCGGCGGGGATGTTGCGCACGCGGAAGACGAACGAGGTGATCATGCCGGCGGTGCCGCGGCGCTTGAAGTCGGCCTCGCGCGACATCAGGAGGAAGCGCGTGGTGTTGCGGTCGTGATCCTCAATATGCCGGGCAAGGATGTCGAGGCCGTAGATCTCGGCCGCCAGGTCCGAGGCCAGCGCCGCCACCGACGGATCGCCGCGCTCGGACACTTCGCGGGCGGCGCGGGCGTTGTCGGGGCTGACCAGCCCGTTGATTCCGTGCTCGCGCAGGAACTCGCCGCATTGCGGCAGCAAGACGAGGTGGCACAGCGCCTCGCGTACGTTCGCCAGCTTCGCGCCACGCACGCCCAGCAGGTTGATGTGCACGCGGACGAAGGCCTCGTCCACGATGTGCAGGCCCGACGAGGGCAGAAGGCGGTGGATGTCAGCGACGCGGCCATAGGTCGAGTTCTCGACCGGCAGCATGGCAAGTTCGGCGTCACCCTTGCGCACGGCCTCGATCACGTCTTCGAAGGTGCGGCAGGGCAGCGCCTCCATGTCCGGTCGTTTCTCGCGGCAGGCCTGGTGGGAATAGGCTCCCGGCTCGCCCTGGAATGCGATGCGTCCCGGCATTCTCCCCCCCTCATGGTGTTGTTCTTGGATCACCCCGCGCAACGGCGGCCGCTGCGGGCGTTTCGTCGCGGGCATATCGCTTGAAAGCCCGGCGCGGAAGCGGATAGATAGCGCCCGACATCCAGACGGGACGCAACGCGACATGTTCGACACAATGACTCTGACCAAGATCGTGGGCGGCTTCTGCGGCACGCTCCTGATCTTTCTCCTCGGCAACTGGGCCGCTGAAGGACTTTACCACGTGAGCGAGGACGGGGGTCATGGCGAAGAGATCGCGCAGGCCTATGTGATCGACACCGGCGAGGAAGAAGGGGCCGAGGAAGTGGTCGAGGTCGACTTCGCGGAGGTGATGGCCGCCGCCGATCCCGGCGCGGGCGAGCGCGTCTTCGGCAAGTGCCGCGCCTGCCATGCCCTTGACGGATCGGACGGCACCGGCCCGCACCTGAACGGCGTAGTCGGCCGCGAGGTCGCGTCGGTCGCCGGCTTCAACTACTCGGGTGCGCTGAGCGACGCGGCCGACGTTTGGACGCCCGAGAACCTGAACGGCTTTCTGGAAAGCCCGCGCGGCTATGCGCCCGGCACCTCGATGGGCTTCGCCGGTCTGCCCAAGCTCGAGGATCGCGCGAACCTGATCGCGTACCTGGCGTCGACCGAGTGATAACGCACCGCTTTCGGCAAGTTGAACAAAAGGCCCGGCACAGCCGGGCCTTTTTCGTTATACGACCCCTGAAGCCGGGCTCCGGACCTTCACGCGGCATCACGGAGTTTCGTCTTGAAACATCGACATGCCCAAAAATAGCTTACCTCGTCGACCGGAGACCCATCGACGTCATCAGTTTACGGAGGATCGACGCATGATCTCATGCCGCACCCGTCGCCGCGCACCCCGTACGCCACGTACGCGTCTGTCGCGGTCGCTGTCCGCCGCCGGCGTGGCCCTGCTGGCGACGAGCGTCGCGGTCCCGGCGCAGGAGGATGCGGACGTCACGGTCAGCCACGGCATCTCGACCTTCGGCGAACTGAAGTACCCGGCGCATTTCACGCATCTCGACTACGTCAATCCGGACGCGCCCAAGGGCGGCGAGATGTCGATCCCGTGGCTGGGCACCTTCGACAGCATGAACCCCTTCACCCGCAAGGGCCGTTCGGGCCTGCTGGCGTCGTCGATCTATGAAGAGATGATGGTGTCGGTCGCGGACGAGATCGGGTCGCTCTACTGCCTGCTGTGCGAGACGGTCGAGTACCCCGAGGATCGATCCTGGGCGATCTTCAACATCCGCGAAGGGGCCGAGTTTTCGGACGGCACGCCGCTCACCGCAGAGGACGTGAAGTTCACCTACGAGCTGTTCCGCGACGAGGGGCTGTTGTCGTTTCGCACCGTGCTCGACGAGTACGTCGAAAGCGTCGAGGTGCTGGGCCCCAAGCGCGTCCGGTACAACTTCAAGGACGGCACACCGCCGCGTGACCGGGTGCAGGTCGCGGCCGGGCTGCCGGTAATGTCGAAGGCCTGGTTCGAGGAGACGGGTGCGGGGCTGGACGAAAGCCGGCTGGATCCCGGCGTTGGCTCGGGGCCCTACGTGCTCGACAGCTACGACATCAACCAGCAGATCGTCTACAGCCGCAATCCCGACTACTGGGGCGCGGACCTGCCGATCAACCGGGGCCGGTCGAACTTCGACACCATCCGGATCGAGTATTTTGGCGACTCCAACGCCGCGCTCGAAGGCTTCAAGGCCGGCGCCTATACGTTCCGGAACGAAAACAGCTCGAAGAACTGGGCGACTTCGTACGACTTTCCCGCGGTCGAGGATGGCACCATCATCAAGGCCGAGCTGCCGGACGGCACCATCGCCACCGGCCAGTCCTACGTGATGAACCTGCGGCGTGAGAAGTTCCAGGACCCGCGTGTGCGCGAGGCGATCGGCCTGATGTTCAACTTCGAGTGGTCGAACGACACGCTGTTCTACGGCATCTACGATCGCATCGACAGCTTCTGGGAGAATTCACCGCTCGAATCCTTGGGCACGCCCACCGAAGCCGAGGTCGCGCTGCTTCAGCCGCTGGTGGACGAGGGACTGCTGGACGAGGCCATATTGGAGGCCGCGCCGACGCCCGCGCCGGAAAGCGGCGAGCGGCAGCTCGACCGCCGCAACCTGCGCCGCGCCTCGAAGCTGCTGGAAGAGGCCGGGTGGATCGTTGGCGACGACGGCGTGCGCCGCAACGAGGCCGGCGAGGTACTGACGGTCGAGATCCTCGAGGACAGCCCGACCTTCGACCGAGTGCACCAGCCCTTCGTGTCGAACCTTCAGGCGCTGGGCATCGACGCGCGCTACAACCGGGTGGACCCGGCGCAGTACACCGACCTGACCCGCAGCCATCAGTTCGACATCATCGTGGACCAGTTCCCCACAGGGTACGAGCCGGGGGCGGGCCTGATGCAGTACTTCGGGTGCGAAGGCGTGGACGACGTCTTCAACTCGCCGGGCCTGTGCGATCCGGCCGTGGACAGCCTGATCGAGACGGTGATGGCGGCCGAGACGCAGGACGAGCTCTACACGGCCGTGATGGCGCTCGACCGCGTGTTGCGGGCCAAGCGGTTCTGGGTGCCGCAGTGGTTCAAGGACGTGCACACCGTGGCCTACTACGACGTCTTCGACCATCCCGAGCCGCTGCCGCCCTACGCGCTCGGCAACCTCGACTTCTGGTGGTACGACGCCGACCGGGCCGCCGAGCTCGAAGCCGCCGGCAAGCTCTGAGGTCCGACTAATGGGAGCATACATCCTCCGGCGAATGCTGCTTGTGATCCCCACGCTGCTGGGGATCATGATCGTCAACTTCGTCCTCACGCAGTTCGTCCCCGGCGGGCCGATCGAACAGGTCCTGGCCCAGATCGAGGGCGAGGGCGATGTGTTCGAAGGCATCGCCGGCACCGGCTCGGAAACCGTGGGTGGGGGCGGCGAAAGCGACTACGCCGGCGCCCGCGGCCTGCCGCCCGAATTCATCGAGCAGCTCGAGCGCGAGTTCGGTTTCGACAAGCCGCCGCTCGAACGCTTCCTGACGATGATGTGGAACTACATCCAGTTCGACTTCGGCGAGAGTTATTTCCGCTCGATCAGCGTCATCGACCTGGTGCTCGAGAAGATGCCGGTGTCGATCACGCTGGGGCTGTGGTCCACCCTCATCGCCTATGTCGTGTCGATCCCGCTGGGTATCCGCAAGGCGGTGCGCGACGGGACCAGCTTCGACACCTGGACGAGTGGCCTGATCATCGTGGCCTACGCCATCCCGGGCTTCCTGTTCGCGATCCTTCTGCTCGTGCTGTTCGCGGGCGGGTCGTACTTCCAGTGGTTCCCGCTGCGGGGCCTGACCTCGGACAACTGGGAGCAGCTTTCGCTGTTCGGCAAGGTCGTGGACTATTTCTGGCACATCGCGCTGCCGGTGGCGGCCTCGACCATCTCGGCCTTCGCGACGCTGACGCTGCTGACCAAGAACTCGTTCCTGGACGAGATCAAGAAGCAGTACGTCGTCACCGCCAAGGCCAAGGGGCTGAAGGAAAGCCGCGTGCTCTATGGCCACGTGTTCCGCAACGCGATGCTAATCGTGATCGCGGGCTTCCCGAGCGTGTTCATCGGCGTGTTCTTCGGCGGCTCGCTGATCATCGAGACCATCTTCTCGCTCGACGGGCTGGGCCGGCTGGGCTTCGAGGCTGCGGTGGCGCGGGATTACCCGGTGATCTTCGGCACGCTGTTCTTCTTCGGCCTCATCGGCCTCGTCGTCGGCATCCTGTCCGACATGATGTACGTCTTCGTCGATCCGCGCATCGACTTCGAGTCGCGGGAGACCTGACATGGCGCATCCCGACTACCGCCCCGAGATCGAGAACGAGCCGGCCGAGCCCACCGAGCCGGGCGTCGCGACCCCGCCGCCCCATCCGGGGCCGGGCGGGCACCTCGCCCCGCCGCCAGTCGATCCGCGCCGCCGGCGGATGTGGCTGTCGCCGCTGAACCAGCGCCGCTGGCGCAACTTCAAGCGCAATCGCCGCGCCCTGTGGAGCCTGTGGCTGTTCGCGATCATCTTCGGGCTGTCGCTGTTCGCCGAGTTCATCGCGAACGACAAGCCGATCCTCGTGAACTACCGCGGCGACTACTACACGCCGATCTTCAACTTCTATCCCGAGACCGAGTTCGGCGGCGATTTCCGGACCGAGGCGGTCTATTCCGACATCGAGGTGCAGTGCCTCATCGTGTCCGGCGGGCTCGAAGACTGCTTCTACGAGCCCGAGGAAGTGCTTGCCGCGGCCGAGACCACGGGCAGCTACGACGGGCAGGCGATCGAGGAGGGCTGGCTGCTCTGGCCGCCGATCCCGTATTCCTACGACACGATCAATGACATCGGCGGCGCCGCCCCGTCCGCACCGGATTCGGCCCACATCCTGGGTACCGACGACACGGCGCGGGACGTGGCGGCGCGGGTGATCTACGGCTTCCGGCTGTCGATCCTGTTCACGCTGATCGTCACGGTGCTGACATCCATCATCGGCATCATTGCCGGGGCGGTGCAGGGCTTCTTCGGGGGCTGGCTGGACCTGATCTTCCAGCGGATCATCGAGATCTGGGTGTCGACGCCGTCCCTCTACATCATCATCATCCTGTTCGCGATCTTGGGCCGAAGTTTCTGGCTTCTGGTGTTCGTCACGGTGCTGTTCGGCTGGCCTGCGCTGGTCGGCGTGGTCCGAGCCGAGTTCCTGCGCGCACGCAACTTCGAATACGTGCGGGCGGCGCGGGCGCTGGGCGTGTCGAACTGGACCATCATGATGCGGCACATGCTGCCAAACGCGATGGTCGCGACCGTCACGCTTCTGCCGTTCATCATCACCGGCACGATCTCGACGCTGGCCTCGCTCGACTTCCTGGGCTTCGGCCTGCCGTCCTCGGCCCCGTCGCTGGGCGAGCTCACGCTTCAGGCCAAGCAGAACCTGCAGGCGCCGTGGCTGGGCTTCACCGCATTCTTCACCTTCGCCATCATGCTGTCGCTCCTCGTCTTCATCTTCGAAGGCGTGCGCGACGCGTTCGACCCGAGAAAGACCTTCCAATGAGCGCCGTTCTCGAAGTGAAAGACCTGACCGTAAGCTTCCGGCAGGACGCGGTCGAGACGCAGGCGGTGCGCGGCGTGTCGTTCGAGGTCGGCAAGGGCGAGACCGTCGCGCTGGTGGGCGAAAGCGGGTCGGGCAAGTCCGTCACCGCACTGTCCACCGTCGACCTGCTGGCCGACAGCGCGAAGCTCTCGGGCTCCATCACCTTCCAAGGGCAGGAGATGGTGGGCGCGTCCGAGGCGCTTCTGCGCAAGGTGCGCGGCAACAAGATCAGCTTCATCTTCCAGGAGCCGATGACATCGCTCAACCCGCTCCACACGCTGGAAAAGCAGCTGGGCGAGACACTCCTGCTGCACCAGGGGCTGACGGGGCCGCAGGCGAAGGCGCGCATCCTCGAACTTCTGGACCAGGTCGGCATTCAGGACCCGGAGAGCCGGCTGAGTTCGTATCCGCACCAGCTGTCCGGCGGCCAGCGCCAGCGCGTGATGATCGCCATGGCGCTGGCGAACGAGCCCGACCTTCTGGTGGCGGATGAGCCGACGACCGCGCTCGACGTGACGATCCAGGCGCAGATCCTCGAATTGCTCGCGGACCTCAAGCGCAAGCTCGGCATGTCGATGCTGTTCATCACCCACGACCTCGGCATCGTGAAGGCCTTCGCCGACCGGGTCTGCGTGATGAAGAGCGGCGAAATCGTCGAGCGCGGTGACACGCGCGAGATCTTCGCCGCCCCGCAGCACCCTTACACCAAGATGCTGCTGAACGCGCAATCGACCGGCGTCCCCGACCCGGTCGAGCAGGACGCGCCCGAGATCGTGCGGACCGAGGATTTGCGCATCTGGTTCCCGATCCAGCGCGGCCTGCTGCGCCGGACAGTGGGCTTCGTGAAGGCGGTCAATTCGGCCTCCCTGTCGGTCCGGGCGGGCGAGACGGTGGGCATCGTGGGCGAGTCCGGGTCGGGCAAGACTACGCTGGCGCTGGCGATCATGCGCCTGATCTCGTCCGACGGCCGGGTGGTGTTCCTGGGCGATGACATCCAGGGCTGGAAGTCGCGCCAGCTGCGGCCGCTACGCTCGGCCATGCAGATCGTGTTCCAGGACCCTTATGGCTCGCTCTCGCCGCGCATGACGGTCGAGGAGATCATCTCCGAGGGACTATCGGTCCACGGCGTCGAGAAGGGCCGCGACAAGCGCGAGATGGTGGCCGAGATTATGGCCGAGGTCGGGCTGGACCCGGCGACCATGCACCGCTATCCGCACGAATTCTCGGGCGGGCAGCGCCAGCGCATCGCCATCGCCCGCGCCATGATCCTGCGGCCTAAGCTGGTGGTGCTGGACGAGCCGACCTCGGCGCTGGACATGACGGTGCAGGTGCAGATCGTGAAGCTGCTGCGCGACCTGCAGAAGAAGTACCAGCTGGCGTATCTCTTCATCAGCCACGACCTGAAGGTCGTGCGCGCGCTGAGCCACAAGGTCATGGTGATGAAGCGCGGCGATGTGGTCGAGGAGGGGTCGGCGGACGAGGTCTTCGACGCCCCGCGCACCGAGTACACTCGGACCCTGATGGCGGCGGCCTTCGATCTGAAAGCGGCGGGCGACGCGGCCTGAGGGCCGCCCGCCCACCGATTTTTCGCCGAAAAATCGGACGTGCGAATTTTCGACGAAAATTCGCTGCCGGTGACGCGCGTTACGGCAGAACCTTGCCGGGGTTCATGATGTCCTGCGGGTCGAGCGCCGCCTTGATCTGACCCATCACCTTGAGCGCTGTCGCGTCCTTGCGTCGCTGCATCGACGGCTTTTTGGCCAGTCCCACACCGTGCTCGGCCGAGAAGCTGCCGCGCAGTTCCGTCACCACGTCCTCGACGATCTCCATGATCCGGTCCTGATGCGCCGGGTCGTCCTGGCCCGGCCAGACGACATAGTGAATGTTGCCGTCGCCCAGGTGCGCCACCGTCAAATCCTGCGCCTCCGCGTCGATCTCGGCGATCCGCGCCGTGGCCTCGCTCAGGAACGTCGCCACCTTGTCGAGCGGCACCGCCACGTCAGTAATCACCAGCGGACGCCTGACCACCGACAGTTCAGCCGCCCGCTCGCGCCGCTCCCACATCTCGCGCCGCTGCGCCTCGTTCTGGGCCACGACGGCGTCGAGCACGGTGCCGGCCTCAACCATCTCCATCAACGTGTCCTGCAACATCGCGACCACCGGCACCGTGCCGTCTTCGCCCGGCGTCGCGTCGCGCGGCGAAGTGGCGCCGATTTCGACCATCACGTTGATGTCGTGCGTCTGCTCGAACGGCGGCCGCGCGCCCTCGACGTGCTCCAGGTGCGTCTCGATATAGAACCCTGGCATGTACTCGAACGCCTCGACCGCGCCGCCCGAGACCTCTTGCAGGCGGTTCAGCAGTACCAGAGCCTCGTCCAGCGACGGCAGCGCGACCATTGCCGTGGCATAGGCGCGGGGCTTCGGGGCGAGCTTGAGGACCGCGGCGGTGATGATGCCAAGCGTGCCTTCCGCCCCGATGAACAGGTCGCGCAGGTCGTAGCCCGAGTTGTCCTTGTGCAGTTCGCTCATCAGGTCGAGCACTTCGCCCGAGGGCAGCACGACCTCGATCCCCAGCGTCAGTGCGCGGGTGTTGCCATAGCGCAGGACGTTCGAGCCGCCGGCGTTCGTCGAGAGCACGCCGCCGATCCGGGCTGAGCCGCGCGCGCCGAAGGTGAGGGGGAAGATCAGCCCCTCGGCATCGGCGGCGTCGTGCATCTGAGACAGGATCACTCCGGCCTCGACGATCGCGGTGCGGGCCTTGGGCCGAATCTCGCGGATGGCCGTCATCCGGTCGAGCGTCAGGAGCAGCTGGTCGGGGGCCTGCGCGCCGCCGTTCAGCCCCGTGTTCCCTGCTATGGGCACGACCGGTGTGCCGGTGTCCGAGGCGATCTTCATGATCGCGCTGACCTCGGCGGTGGAGGCAGGGCGCAGCACGGCCATCGGCTGCGCCTCGTACTTGCCGGTCCAGTCCCGCGCGTATGCGGCGCAGTCGTTCCCCGTCAGCACGTACTTCTCGCCGATCGCGTCGCGCAGTCTGTCCAGCAGGTCCATGTCTCTCTCCCTTTCGTCGCGCGTGTTCTGGTATACCAGCGGGAGAGATTCCAGAGGAATCCTCAGTCCACGATGCGCCCGATCAACTGCTGCACGCGTGGGCCGAGCGCTTCGACGATCAGCTTCACGCCTTCGGCGTTCGGATGAATGCCGTCGGCCTGCATGTAGTCGCGCATTGCGCCCTGTCGGTCGTCCATCTCTTCCAGCGGAGCGAGAAAGCTTTCGACGTAGACGGAGCCATAGGTTTTCGCGAGCTCGGGATACATCGCGTCGAACGCCTGCTTGTAGTCCGGCCCGTAATTGCCGGGCGCGGTGAGGCCGATCAGCATCGTCGGTACGTCCTTCGCCTGCGCGACCTGCAGTAGGCCATCCAGATTCCCGCGGCTGACCGACGGATCGATGCCGCGCAGCAGGTCGTTGCCGCCAAGCGCGACGATCAGGCCGTCCACGTCGGGTGTCAGGGTCCAGTCCACGCGCGACAGTCCGCCGGCGGTGGTGTCGCCCGAAACCCCGGCGTTGACGATGTCCACGTCCTCGCCGTGCTCTTCCAGCCAGCCTTCGAGCTGCGGAACGAACCCCTGCTCCTGCGGCAGCCCGTACCCTTGCGTCAGTGAGTCGCCGAGCGCGGCGAGGGTCACCGTCTCGGCCGCGGCGGGGGATGCGGCGACGAGCCCCGCCACCGCAAGGTTGCGGAGGATGCGGATCGCCCCATATCCCGTGGACGTGAATTGCAGGGGACGCGCCATGACCGACACGATCCTGTCCCTCAGGGACGCCCGGCTTTCGCTCGACGGCAACGCGGGGCGGGTCGAGATCCTGAAGGGGATCACGCTCCAGGTGGCGCGGGGCGAAACGCTGGGGCTGACGGGTCCGAGCGGGTCTGGCAAATCGTCTCTCCTGATGCTGATGGGCGGCCTGGACCGCGCCACGGGCGGCGATGTCGACGTTTTGGGCCACGACCTGACTGCGATGGGCGAGGACGCGCTGGCCCGGTTCCGAAGGGACCATATGGGCGTGGTGTTCCAGTCCTTCCACCTTATTCCCACCATGACCGCGCTCGAGAACGTGGCGACGCCGCTTGAACTGGCCGGACACCGCGACGCCTTCGACCGCGCATCGGAAGAGCTGGAGGCGGTCGGGCTGGACCACCGGCGCGACCATTACCCGGCGCAGCTCTCGGGAGGCGAGCAGCAGCGCGTGGCGCTGGCCCGCGCGGCGGCGACACGGCCCGAGATCCTGCTGGCGGACGAGCCGACCGGCAACCTGGACGGCACGACCGGACAGGCGATCATGGACCTGCTGTTCGGGCTGCGCGACCGGCACGGGGCGACGCTGATCCTGGTGACCCACGCGCCCGAACTGGCAGAACGCTGCGACCGGGTTATCCGTCTCGAAGACGGGCGCATCGCCGCGCCCGACGTCGCGCGGGCGGCGGCGGAATGAGCCGGGCAGTCGTGTGCATCGCGGGAGCGCCGGCATGAGCGCCGCCGTCGCAGCCCGCATCGCCCGCCGCGAGTTGCGCGGCGGCCTCAAGGGCTTCCGCGTGTTCCTCGCCTGCCTCGCGCTGGGCATCGCGGCCATCGCCGCCGTGGGGCTTGTCCGTGAAAGCATTCGCGCCGGGCTGGATCGCGAGGGCGCGGTGCTGCTGGGGGGTGACGCGTCGGTCGAGTTCACGTATCGCTTCGCCTCGCCCGAGGAACGCGCATTTCTCGACGGCATCGCCACCGAGGTGGTCGAGATCACCGACTTCCGCTCGATGGCCGTCGTCGACCGCGGCGGCGAGAGCGAGCGCGCCTTGACCGAGGTGAAGGGCGTCGACGACGGTTATCCGATCTACGGCGAGGTGCGGCTGGAGCCCGATATGCCGCTGGCCGAGGCGTTCGAAGGCCGCGACGGGAGGCCGGGCGCCGTGATGGACCCGATCCTGATTGACCGGCTCGGTCTGTCGCCGGGCGATACTTTCCGGCTGGGCACCAAGGATTTCGTCCTGATGGCCGCCATCACGCGCGAGCCGGACGATGCGGGCGGCGGCTTCGACCTGGGGCCGCGCACGATGGTGCTGACGCGGGACCTCGACGGCGCAGAGCTGCTTCAGCCCGGAACGCTGTTCGAAAGCGAATACTACCTCGCGCTGCCCGAGGACGCCGATCTCGACGCGCTGGAGGCGCGGGCCGAGGAGGCTCTGGCCGAGACCGGCTTCCGCTGGCGCGACCGGCGCAACGGCGCGCCGGGCGTCGAACGCTTTGTCGATCGGCTGGCGGCCTTCCTGGTGCTGGTCGGGCTGGCGGGGCTCGCCGTTGGCGGCGTGGGGGTCGCCTCGGCGGTGCGGGCGCATCTGGAGGAGAAAACCGGCACCATTGCCACGCTCAAGACGCTGGGCGCCGAGGGGCGGACCATCTTCATGGTCTACCTCATGCAGATCGGGGCGTTGACCGCGCTGGGGCTGGCGATCGGGCTGGTGCTGGGTGCGGGCGTTCCGCTGGCCTTCTCGCCGCTGATTCAGGCGCAGCTGCCAGTCCCGGTCGAGTTCGGGCTGCATCCGGGCCCGCTGCTCGAGGCTGCGCTCTACGGCCTTCTGGCGGCTTTGCTCTTCACCCTGTGGCCGCTCGCCCGGACCGAGGACATTCGCGCGGCACAGCTGTTCCGTGACGCGGTGGGCCGCACGCGGGGGCTGCCCCGGCCCATCTACTTGGTGGTGCTGGCGGCGATCCTGGCGGCGCTCGTGGGCTCGGCGGCATGGCTTTCGGGGCTGGCGAAGCTCACGCTTTGGTCCGCGGGAGGCATCGCGGCGGCGTTCGTGGCACTCCTGCTGGTGGCATGGGGCGTGCGGGCGCTGGCGCGGCACCTCGCCTCGACCCGCGCGGCACAGGGGCGCAGCGCCCTGCGGCTGGCGCTCGGCGCGGTCGGCGGACCGGGGGGCGAGGCCGCGTCGGTGGTCCTGTCGCTCGGCCTCGGGCTGACGGTGCTGGCGGCGATCGGGCAGATCGACAGCAACTTGCGCAACGCCATCGCCCGCGACCTGCCCGACGTCGCGCCGTCGTATTTCATGGTCGACATCCAGCCGAACCAGATCGACGGCTTCCTCGACCGCCTGAACGACGATCCGGCGGTGTCGCAGGTCGAGACCGCACCAATGCTGCGCGGCATCGTCACCCGCATCAACGACCGCCCGGCACGCGAGGTGGCGGGGGACCACTGGGTCGTCAGCGGCGATCGGGGCGTGACCTACGCCGACCGGCCGTCAGAGGATACACGCGTGACGGCGGGCGAGTGGTGGCCCGAGGATTACGACGGCCCCCCGCAGATCAGCTTCGCCGCCGAGGAAGCCGAAGAGATCGGGCTGGAATTGGGTGACACGCTGACGCTCAACGTGCTGGGCCGCGACATCACCGGCACCATCACCAGCTTCCGCGAGGTCGACTTTTCGACCGCCGGAATCGGCTTCGTGCTGACGATGAACCCGGCGGCGCTGCGCGGCGCACCGCACACCTACATCGCCACGATCCACGCCGAGGAGGAGGCCGAGGCGCAGATCCTGCGCGACCTCGCCTCGGCCTATCCCAACATCACGGCGATCCGCGTGCGCGACGCCATCGACCGGGTGTCCGAGGTTCTGGCCGGCATCGCCGCCGCGATCACCTATGGCGCGCTTGCCACGCTGATCACCGGCTTCGTCGTCCTCATCGGTGCGGCGGCGGCCGGCGTCCGGGCCCGTACGTACGAGGCGGCGGTGCTCAAGACGCTGGGGGCGAGCCGCCGCACGATCCTGCTCAGCTTCGCCCTGCGCTCGGCGCTTCTGGGTGCAGCGGCGGGGGCGCTGGCGATCGTGGCGGGTGGCCTGGCCGGCTGGGCCGTCAGCCGCTTCGTGATGGAGACGTCTTTCGCGTTCGAGCCGGTCTCGGCCGTGCTGATCGTGCTGGGCGGCGTAATGCTGACGACGCTGGCCGGGCTGGCCTTTGCCTGGGGTCCACTGGCGGCGCGCCCGGCGCGGGTCCTGCGGGCGCGCGAGTGACTTGGCGGCACATCTCGCGTAGCGGCCCCATATCTTGGGGATAAGGCGGAATTCCGCTCCATATCCGGCGCGGCCTGCGTTGACAGGCCGCGCCCGCACCCGGAAACTCGCGGATCAACGGAATCAAGCGAGGCTCCCTTGCGCTTCACCCGCCTGCGTCTCAACGGCTTCAAGAGCTTCGTCGACCCCACCGACCTGGTGATCAACGACGGACTGACCGGCGTGGTCGGCCCGAACGGCTGCGGCAAGTCGAACCTGCTCGAGGCCCTGCGCTGGGTGATGGGCGAGAACCGCCCCACGGCCATGCGCGGCGGCGGGATGGAGGACGTGATCTTCGCGGGCACCGCCACGCGGCCCGCCCGCCACTTCGCCGAGGTGTCGCTGCACATCGACAACTCCGACAGGCTGGCCCCGGCGGGTTTCAACGACGCCGACATGCTGGAAATCGTGCGCCGGATCACGCGCGACGCCGGATCGGCCTACAAGGCGAACACCAAGGACATCCGCGCGCGCGACGTGCAGATGATGTTCGCCGACGCCTCGACCGGGGCGCAGTCCCCGGCGCTGGTGCGGCAGGGGCAGATCTCGGAGCTCATCAACGCCAAGCCCAAGGCCCGGCGGCGCATCCTCGAGGACGCGGCGGGCATCGGCGGCCTGTATCAGCGCCGCCACGAGGCCGAGTTGAAGCTGAAGGGCGCCGAAAGCAACCTTGAGCGCGTGCAGGACGTGGTCGAGCAGCTGGCCGCGCAACTTGCCACGCTGGCCCGGCAGGCGAAGCAGGCGGCGCGTTACCGCAAGATCGGCGAAGAGTTGCGGATGGCCGAGGGCATGCTGCTTTACCGCCGCTGGCGCGACGCCGACACGGCGCGCACGGACGCCGAGGCGCTGCTGACCGAGCGTGCGCGCCGCGCCACCGAGGCGGAGCGCACGGCGCGCGAGGCGGCGGCGATCCGCGAAGAGCGGGAAGAGGCCCTGCCGCCCCTGCGCGAGGAGGAGGCCATTGCCGTCGCGGTCCTCCAGAAGCTTCAGGTCCAGCGCGACACGCTGAGCCAGCAGGAGGCGCAGGCGCTGCGGACGATCGACACGCTGAAGGCCCGCATCGACCAGCTGTCCCGCGACGGGGAGCGGGAAGAGGCGCTGAACCGTGACGCGGGCGACACCATAGCCCGGCTCGAAGACGAGCGCGCCGAGCTCGAGGACGCCGGCGACGGCTTCGAAGTCGAGCTGGAGCAGGCCGAAGAGGCCGCCGAGGTCGCTCGCGTGCTGCTGGGCGAGCGCGAGGCGCAGTTGGCCGAGCTGACCGAAGAGGCCGCGCGACTGTCCGCCCGCCACCAATCCGCCCGCCGCTTCGTCGAGGAAACCGCGCGCCTGCGCGACAAGGCCGAGGCCGAGGCCGCCCGTGCCCGGCAGGCGGTGGAAGAGGCCGAGGCGGCGCTGGAGGAGTCCTCCGACGCCTACGCCGCCGCAGATGAGGCACAGGAGGCGGCGCAGGAACTCTCGGACCGCGCCGAGGACGCGCTGCTCGCCGCTGACGAGGCCCGGGGTGAGGCGCAGTCGCGCGAGGCAGATGCGCGGGCGGGGCGTTCCTCGCTCGAGGGCGAGCTGAACGCGCTGAAGGCCGAGGCCGGGGCGCTGGCGAAACTCGTGGCGCGGGACGAAGGCGACGGCGGCCAGGTGCTCGACCTCGTGCAGGTGCAGCCGGGATTCGAGAAAGCGCTTGGCGCGGCATTGGCCGACGACCTGCGCGCCCCGGCCATCGACGCCGACGCGCCCTCCGGCTGGGTGGAGCTCGCGGCCTATGCCGATGCACCCGCGCTGCCCGACGGTGCGCGCCCGCTGGCCGAGGTCGTGACGGTGCCGGGCGTGCTCCAGCGCCGGGTCGGGCAGGTGGGCGTGGTGGACGCCGCCGAAGGGGCCCGTTTGCAATCGGCGCTGCGGCCAGGGCAGCGGCTGGTCAGCGTCGAGGGCGACCTATGGCGCTGGGACGGCTTCCGCGCCGGGGGCGAGGATGCGCCTTCCGCCGCCGCGCTGCGGCTTCAGCAGATCAACCGGCTGGACGAACTCAACCGCCAGATCAAGGCCGCCGAGGCGAAGGTCGAGACCGCGGCGCACGAGCACGAGGCGCTGCGGGCACGGCTGGAAGACCTGACCCGCGCCGACCAGGCGGCCCGGCAGGCCCGCCGCGATGCCGACGCGCGCGTGGCCGAGGCCAGCCGCGCGCTCAGCCGGGCCGAGGCGGACCGCAACATCGCCGGGGGGAAGCTGGAAAGCCAGCGGCTCGCCGTCACCCGCCACGAGGAAGAGGCGATGTCGGCCCGCGCGCGGCTGAAGGAAGCCGAGGCGGGGCTGGACGAGCTGGACGACTTCGACGCCGTGCGCGCCGAGGTGGAGACTCTGAAGATGCAGGTCGAGGCCGCGCGCATCACCATGATGACCGCGCGCGCCCAGCACGACGAACTCCGCCGCGAGGGCGAGGCGCGGACCCGGCGGGCGCAGGAGGTCGCGCGCGAGATCGCCAGCTGGCGCAGCCGGCTGGACAACGCCGGCAAGCGGGTGGCCGAGATCCAGGCGCGGCTCGAGGAGTCCCGCGCCGAGCTGGAGGACGCCGCCGCCGCGCCCGAGGAAATCGCCGAGCAGCGCGAGGACCTCGCCCGCTCGATCGAGGAGGCCGAGGCACGGCGGCATTCTGCGGGGGAGGCTCTGTCGCAAGCCGAGGCCGCGCTGCGCGAGGCGGTGACCACGGAACGCGACGCCGAACGTCATGCGGGCGACGCGCGCGAGGCGCGGGCCGCCGCCGAAGCCCGGGCCGAGGCCGCCCGAGACGCGGTCGCCGCGGCAGCCGAGCGCATCGCGGAAGAGCAGGAGACGACGCCGCAGGATTTGCTGGCGGGGCTGGAGACGGACGCCGAGCACATGCCGGCTGTCCCCGCGCTGGAAGCGGATGTCGCAAAGCTGCGCCGCCAGCGGGATTCGCTGGGCGCGGTGAATCTACGCGCCGAGGAAGACGCCCAAGAGGTGCAGGACGAGCACGACACGCTGGTGCGCGAAAAGACCGACCTGGAAGAGGCCATCCGCGCCCTCCGCTCAGGTATCTCGGCCTTGAACCGGGAGGGGCGCGAGCGGCTTCTGGCGGCGTTCGAGCAGGTGAACAGCAACTTCTCGATGCTCTTCACCCACCTCTTCGGCGGGGGCGAGGCGAAGCTGGTGCTGGTGGAGTCCGACGACCCGCTGGAAGCCGGGCTCGAGATCATGTGCCAGCCGCCGGGCAAGAAGCTTTCGACCCTGTCGCTCCTGTCGGGGGGCGAGCAGACGCTGACGGCGCTGGCCCTGATCTTCGGCGTGTTCCTGGCGAACCCCGCGCCGATCTGCGTGCTCGACGAGGTCGACGCGCCGCTCGACGACGCCAACGTGACCCGCTTCTGCGACCTGCTGGACGAGATGACGCGTCAGACCGAGACGCGATTCCTGATCATCACCCACCACGCGGTGACGATGGCGCGCATGGACCGGCTGTTCGGCGTGACGATGGGCGAGCAGGGGGTCAGTCAGCTGGTGAGCGTCGACCTCAAGAAAGCCGAGCAGCTGGTGGCCTGATCCGGCCGCCAGCTACCCTGACGCAGCCTTTCCGACCGAGCCTGCCCCCGCCGCGACCCTTGGCGGTGGAAGGAGGTGGTTGGTCTGACAGAGGACAGTTTTCGAAGATGGATGGTGGCGATCGCCGCAGCATCGCTCGCGGTCGCCATCATCAGGCTCTTGATCGGCTGACGCCGCAAAAAGAAGCCCGGCAGAGTAGCAGCTCTGCCGGGCTATCGTTTGGAGGTGACCTCCAAGAGAACAGCTTTCGTGCCTCCGGACTACAGGCGAAGTCCTACCGATCTCCAAACCTCGCCGCCGAGGATGATTAACGACTTTAAAGCCGCTCCAATAGGCTCGGCGTCGGCCAGGCGTCTGCGGGAAGGCCCAGCCGCTCCTGTTCTGCCTGAACCGCCTTGCGCGTCATTTCGCCCAGGATGCCGTCGACGCCGCCCACGTCATAGCCGCGTGCCTTGAGGGTCTCTTGCAGGCGGATCATCTGCCGCTCGTTCAGGCCCGGCTCGGGATCGCCCGCGTCATACACCGGCGCCCCTTCAAGCCGCGTGGCGAAGTAGGCCGCGGTCATCACGTACACGAAGCTCTCGTTCCACTCGAAGTAGACGTCGAAATTCGGGTAGGCGAGGAAGGCCGGTCCCTCATGCCCCTGCGGCAGAAGGAGAGACGCGGGCAGGTCCGGCCGTTGCAGCGACCCGCTGCGCGGGCGCACGCCCATCTCGAGCCAGTCGCTTGCCGTCTTCTTCGTGTCGAGGCCCGTCTGCGCCCAGTCCATCTCTGCCGGCACCTCGACCTCCTGCAGCCACGGCTCGTTCGGGCGCCAGCCGAGATGGCGCAGCATCTTCGCGCCCGAGGTCAGCGCGTCGGGCGGAGAGGTCTTCAATCGGACCGCGCCGTCGCCGTCCGCGTCGACGCCGCTTTCGATGATGTCGCCCGGCAGCATCTGCACCATGCCGATCTCTCCCGCCCAGGCGCCGGTCGTCGAAGCCGGATCCAGCCCGCCTTGCTCGTAAAGCTCGATGGCCGAGAAGACCTGCGGGCGGAAAAGGTCGGGGCGGCGGCAATCGTGCGCAAGCGTCATCAGCGAGTTCACCGTGTTGAAGTCGCCCTGGACCGCGCCGTAGTCGGTCTCGAACGCCCAGAACGCCAGGAGCACACCGCGCGGCACGCCGTATTCGGCCTCGATCCGCTCGAAGACGTCGTCCCACTTCTGCTCCATCTGCCGGCCGCGCTGGATGCGGTTCTGGCTGATGAGGCGCTGCGAGAAGTCGAGGAATGGCAGCTGGAACACGCCCTGCCGCCGGTCGGCCGCGATCGTTTCGAGGTCCTGCCGGACGGTGCGGAAGAAGCTGTCGACGGTCGAGGGGGCGTGGCCGCGGGCGACGGCCTCCTGCTTCATCTTCTTAACGAAGCCGGAGAAGCTGCCGCCGCAGGGCACCGCCGCTTGCGACGCGGTGGCGGACAGGGCGACGGCGAGAGCGGCCAGGGGAAAGCGCATCGATGGACCTCGGGGTTATCTCGTTGGCCGCGGGACGGTAGCAGCCTTGCTCGCTCAGGCAATGGCCAGCGCGGTCACGATGCCGAAGGTCAGCAACCATCCGCGCCACAGCACGCGGACCGCCGCCTCGATGTCGTCGGGGCCGAGCGCGCGGCGGCCCTCGGGGTGGACGTACGGATAGTCGCGCACCTCGCCGTGGTAGGAGCGCGGCCCCGACAGCGCCGCGCCCAACACCGCCGCCATCGCCGCCTCGGGCCAGCCGGCGTTGGGCGAGCGGTGGAGCCCGGCGTCGCGCCGGATCACCGGCCACGCGTTGGAGGACGGATGGGCGAGGGCGAGCAAGGCTGCCGTCAGGCGCGCCGGCACCCAGTTCAGCAGATCGTCGAAGCGGGCCGAGGCCCAGCCGAACTCGGCATACCTCGGCGTGCGGTAGCCGATCATGCTGTCGGCGGTATTGACGATCTTGTAGACCAGCAGCCCCGGCAGACCGAGCAGCAGGAACCAGAAGGCCGGCGCGATGACGCCGTCCGAGAAGTTCTCGGCCGCCGACTCGATGGCCGCGCGCGAGACGGCGGAGGCGTCCATCCCAGCGGTGTCTCGGCCCACGATGCGCGCCACGGCGCGGCGGCCTTCGCCAAGCGAGATGCGCAGGGCGTTTGCCACGTCGCGCACGTGGTCCACCAGGCTGCGCTGCGCCAAAAGGATCGCGGCGGCAACGATTTCGACCAGCCAGCCGAAGGGAAGGGCGGCGAAGAAGCCGCCCAGCACCCATGCCGGGACCGCCAGCGAGGCAAGCGCGAGCACGCCCCTGGCCTTCCGGTTCTCCCCGTGGTTCAGCGACCGGTCCAGCGCCGCCACGGCGCGGCCCATCAGCACGGCGGGGTGCGGGTACCGATCCCACACCCACCGCGGCTCGCCGAGCAGCGCGTCGATGAGCAGAGCGAGAGCCAGAGCGCCGGCGTGCGTCACAGTGCGGCCTCGAGTTGCTCCCACCGGTCCGGGTGCGGCAGGCCGAGGCGGAGCCAGTGGCGGGAATAGGGAAAGACGCGCGTCCAGACACGACCTTGGGCAAGACGCTCCTGCCACGCGGCGGCATCGTCGACGTCGTAAAGGCGGAACAGCGTCGTGCCACCGACGGTGCGCGCACCGCACCCGGTCAGCAGCGCATCAAGGCGCGCCGCGTCCTCGCACAGCCGCGCCCGTCTCGTCCGGGCCCAGCCCTCGTCCTCCAGCGCCCGCGCGCCGATTTCGAGTGCGGGGCCGGAGACCGGCCAGGGGCCGAGCATCTCGACCAGCCGCTCTGCCGTTTCGGGCGCGGCGATGGCGAAACCCAGCCGCAGGCCGGCGAGGCCCCAGAACTTGCCGAAGCTCTTGAGCACGACGACGCCCGGCTCCGCCGCCCGCGCCACGTGGCTCTCGCCCGGCGTCACGTCGCAGAAGCTTTCGTCGATCACCGTCAAGGGGCGGCCGCCGATATGCGCGCCCTCCCACAGCCGCCCGTCCGGGTTGTTCGGGTGGACATAGACATGGACCGGCGCATCCTCGCCCGCCTCGACATCCGCCCCAGCCGCCCGGAAGGCAGCGGCGTGTTCGTTATACGTGGGGCCGGGGATGTGGACGCGGGGGGCGTCGGCGGCCGCCGGAAGCCGCGCGATCAGCGCAGACGCCCCCGGCGCCGCCACGACCGCCGCCCCGTCCGGCACGTACCAGAACCGTCGTGCCGCCGTGATCAGCCGCTCTTGCGCTGTTCGGTCGGGCAGTGCGGTCCAAGCCTCGGTCGGAATCTCGGCCACCGGATACGGCACCGGATTGATTCCCGTCGACAGGTCCAGCCAGTCGCCGCGAATCCCGCCCCAGCGGGCGGCCGCGGCATCGAGGCCGCCGCCATGGTCGCGCGGTGCGCTCATTCCTCGGGCAGCGGCGGGTGGCGGGTCACGAAGTGCCCCTTCACCCCCTGTGGCCACTGGCGATAAGGGACCTGCCCGCTTTCGCTTTCAGCGTGCAGCGCGGCCCAGTCGACGATCGCCTGCGCCGCCTCCTCCGCCGGCTCGAACCGGCCGAGAGTGTAGCAGAGCTTGCCCGCCGCCTGCACCGCCACATTGCAGCCGTGGCTGCACCCCATCAGGCACGAGACGCGGCGCGTCCTCAGCGGAGGCCGCACCACGGCCTCCACCTGCTCGGCCAGCGCCTCGCCATCGGTCCTGCCATCGGCGCCGGGCTCCCAGCCCTCGCGCTTGCAGGTGTCGCAGATCGTGATCCAGGTCGTCATGCGGCTCCGCTGCCACCGTGCGCCGCCGCAATCAAGTCAAAACCTACGGCGCGACTGCCTCTCCGACCGCCTCGCGCCCGTGCGTGGCGGTCCAGTCGAGCACCGGGTTGATGGGGATGATGCGGTGCGGGTTAATCGTGTCGTGGCTGTAGTGGTAGTGCCGCACGATGTGGTCGAACTCCACCTCATCCGCGATCCCCGGCCACTGGTACAGCTCGCGCGTGTATCCCCATAGGTTCGGATAGTCGGTGATCCGCCGGCGGTTGCACTTGAAGTGCATGTGATAGACGAGGTCGAAGCGCACCAGCGTCGAAAACAGGCGCCAGTCGGCCTCCGTGATCCGGTCGCCCATCAGATAGCGGTTCTCGGACAGCCTCTCCTCCAGCCAGTCGAGCGTGTCGAACAGCGGGTGCACGGCGTCGTCATAGGCCTCCTGCGAGGTGGCGAAGCCGGCCTTGTAGACGCCGTTGTTGAGGGTGTCGTAGATGCGGTCGTTCACCGGTTCGATCGCATCGCGCAGATCCTCGGGCCAGAAGTCGGCGGTGTTGCCGGTCATCCCGTCGAAGGCCGAGTTGAACATCCGGATGATCTCGGCGCTCTCGTTCGACACGATCGTCTCGCGCTTCTTGTCCCAGAGCACGGGAACCGTGACGCGGCCCGAGATCGTCGGGTCGGCCTTGAGGTAGAGGTCGCGCAGGAACGGCAGGCCGTAAAGCTTGTCGCCCGTGGCGCCGGGGAAATCGGTGCGGAACTCCCACCCCTCCGACAGCATGTCGGGGTGGACGACCGAGACGTCGATGAGGCCCTCGAGCCCCTTGAGCCGGCGAAAGAACAGCGCGCGGTTGGCCCATGGGCAGGCATAGCTGACATAAAGGTGGTAACGTCCGGCCTCGGCCGGGAACCCGCCCTCGCCGCGCGGGCCGGGCGACCCGTCGGGCGTGATCCAGTTGTGGAACTTCGTCTCGGACCGGACGAACTTCCCCCCGGTCTTCGACGTGTCGTACCACGTGTCTTCCCATTTGCCGTCGACCAGTTGGCCCATGTCGTCCTCCCGTTTCCCTGCTTCTCCCCCGACCTAGCGTCGCGGAGCGCGTAACTTAACGCCGAACGGGGCAGGGCGGCGGTGCGTTCCTGCACAAGTCGCTTTCCCGGTGCCGGTCGCCGCATAATCGTTTGCGTGGCGCGGCCCGCGTTCCTATACGAAGAGCAGACGAAGCCCCGAGGGGCCGGAGAGGGGGCCGCGCGGCCGGCCGACCCAAACAGGGGGTCGCGGCGCGGCGTCGTCGGTGGGAGGTCGCGCCATGCGTCCGCCCCGATGCCTTGCGGTCCGTCGGCCCGGCCCGGAAAGGACCCGCGATGAAGACCCTCACCCTCCTCACGATCCTCGCGCCCGGCGTGGCGCAGGCCCATACCGGACATGTCGGAGAGGTCGCCGGCCACGACCACTGGGTCGCCGGCGCGGCCATCGGCGTGGCCATCGGCCTGTCGCTCTGGGCGATCTGGAAGGAGAAGGGGGCCAGGGCCCGCTCCGAAGACGAGGCATCAGACCAGGACGAGGCCGGGGCGGACGCCGAGGAGCAGCAGGCGTGAAGACCGGTGTGATGATCTGCGGCCACGGCTCGCGCAGCCAAGCCGCCGTGGACGAATTCGCCGTGCTCGCACAGAAGCTGCCCGGCTATCTGCCCGACGAGTGGGAGGTCGATTACGGCTACCTCGAGTTCGCCAATCCGGTGATCCGAGACGGACTCGACCGGCTGCGCGACAAGGGCTGCGAGCGCATCCTCGCGGTGCCGGGCATGCTCTTCGCCGCGATGCACGCGAAGAACGACATCCCCACCGTGCTCAATACCTACGCCGCCACCCACGGCATCGAGGTCTCCTACGGCCGAGAGCTGGGCGTCGACCCGAAGATGATCGCCGCCGCAGGTGCCCGGGTGCAGGAGGCGCTCGACGCCGCCAACGCCCGCGAAGAGGTGCCGCTGCACGAAACCTGCCTCGTCGTCATCGGCCGTGGCGCCTCGGACCCGGACGCCAACGGCAACGTGTCAAAGATCGCGCGGATGCTGTGGGAGGGGATGGGCTTCGGCTGGTGCGAGGTCGGCTATTCCGGGGTCACTTTCCCCCTGGTCGAGCCGTGCCTGGAGCACGTGACCCGGCTCGGCTACCGCCGGGTCGTCGTCTTTCCCTACTTCCTGTTCACCGGCATCCTGATCGACCGCATCTACGGCTTCACCGACCGGGTCGCGGCCGCGCACCCCGAGATCGACTTCGTCAAGGCCGGCTACCTGAACGACCATCCGAAGGTGCTGGAAACCTTCGCCGAGCGGGTGACCGAACAGGTGGGCGAGGTGCCGCCGCCGAACTGCGCCATGTGCAAGTACCGCACGCAGGTCCTCGGCTTCGAGGGCGAAGTCGGCGCGGTGCAGGAAAGCCACCACCACCACGTCGAGGGGCAGGGCGCCTCGGCCCCCGGCTCGAACGTCGAGGACTGCGCGCTCTGCGACGACTTCTGCACCGGGCTCTGCCGGCTTGAGGCGGATCACGGGCATCATCACCACCATCACCACGAGCACGACCACCACCACCACGCGCCGTACCCGCACGCGGACCATCCGCACGGGCCCGAAAGTGCGCGGAAGACGAAAGCGTGACCCGCTGCTTCTTCTGTCCTTAAATATCCCCGCCGGAGGCTCCCTGCCTTTCGGCCCGCGCCACGGCCGGAGGTGACGTGCGCCCCTACGAGAAAGATCCCGCCGCGATCTACGCGCAAAGCTTCGCCACGGTGCGTGCCGAGGCCCGGCTGGGCCGCTTCGGCCCGGGCATGGAAGCGCTGGCCGTCCGCCTGATCCACGCCTGCGGCATGGTCGAGGTCGCCGACCGCCTCGCCTTCTCGCCGGGCGCGTACGAGGCCGGGAACGCCGCGCTCGCCTCGGGCGCGCCGGTGCTATGCGATTGCGAGATGGTCGCCGCCGGCATCATCCGCGGCCGCTTGCCCGCCGCGAACCCGGTGATCTGCACGCTGAACGACGCCGGCGTGCCGGATCGCGCCGCAGCCATCGGCAACACCCGCTCAGCCGCCGCGGTGGAGCTGTGGAAGCCGCACCTCGCAGGCGCGGTCGTGGCCGTCGGCAACGCGCCCACGGCTCTGTTCCACCTGCTCGAGCTGCTGGACGACGGCTGGCCTACACCTGCGGTGATCCTCGGCTTTCCCGTCGGCTTCGTCGGCGCGGCGGAGTCGAAGGCCGAGCTGGCCCGCCACCCGCGCGGGACCGAATTCGTAGCCCTGCGGGGACGCCGCGGCGGCTCGGCGATGGCCTCGGCCGCCGTCAACGCGCTCGCCGCGGGGTTGCCGGAGGAGGCTGCCCGATGACGACGCCCTGGCTCCACATCGTCGGCATCGGCGAAGACGGAATGGACGGGCTCACCCCCGCCACCCGCGCGATCGTCGAGTCCGCCGAGGTCATCGTCGGCGGAGACCGGCACCACCGGCTCTCGGACGCGGTGACCGCGGAGCGTATCGCCTGGCCGTCGCCCTTCAATGCCATGATCGACACGATCCGCGGGCTCAAGGGCCGCCGCGCAGTCGTGCTCGTGACCGGCGACCCGCTCTGGTACTCGGTCGGTGCCCGCATCGGCCGCGCCATCGACCCGGCCGAGATCGTCTATCACCCGCAGCTCTCGGCCTTCCAGCTCGCCGCCGCGCGGATGGGATGGAGCCTGCCGGACGTCGAGACGCTCACCGTCCACGGCCGCCCGCCCGAGCAAATGATCCCGTTCATCCAGCCGGGCCAGCGGCTGCTGATCCTGACGACGGGCTCGGACACCCCCGCCCGCATCGCCGGGTTCCTGAGCGAGCGCGGCTATGGCCGCAGCCCGATGACCGTCCTCGCCGCGATGGGCGGAGCCGACGAAGCGCGCTTCGACGGCATCGCCGAAAGCTGGTCGCACGAGGTCCCGTCGTTCAACACGCTGGCGGTCGAGTGCGTGGCGGGGCCTAACGCGGTGCTGATGCCCCGGATCGCGGGCCTGCCGGACGAGGCGTTCCGCCACGACGGCAAGATGACCAAGCGCGAGGTGCGGGCGGTGACGCTCGCCAAGCTCATGCCGATGCGCGGGGCACTGCTGTGGGACATCGGCACCGGCTGCGGCTCGGTCGCCGTCGAGTGGATGCGCGCCGCGCCCGAGGCCCGCGCCATCGGCATCGAGCCGCGCGCCGAGCGCCGCGCCATGGCCGCCGAGAACGCGCTGGCGCTGGGCGCGCCGAAGCTCGAACTGGTGGAAGGCGAAGCTCCGTCGGCGCTTTCCGACTTGCCTGCGCCCGACGCGGTGTTCCTCGGCGGCGGGCTGTCCGAGGAAACCTTCGCCGCCGCATGGGCCGCGCTGAAGCCCCTCGGCCGCCTCGTCGCCAACGCGGTGACGCTGGAATCCGAGGCGATCCTGCTGGCCCTGCACGCCCGTTACGGCGGCGAGTTGGTGAAGATGCAGGTGAACCGCGCCGAGCCGGTGGGGCCGCTCACCGGTTGGCGGCCGCTGATGCCGGTCACGCAGTGGAGCCTGGTGAAGCGATGAGCGGGACCCTGTTCGGCGTTGGTCTGGGTCCGGGCGACCCGGGCCTCATCACCCTGCGCGCCGCGCGGCTGATCGAGGGTGCGGAAGTCGTCGCCTACCCGGCGCTCGCCGGTGCGCCCAGCCTCGCCCGCGCCATCGCCGCCGACCTGATCCCGGCGGGCTGCCGCGAGATCGCCATGCAAGTCCCGATGACGACCGAGCGCGCCCCGGCTCAGGCGGCTTACGACGCCGCCGCCGCCGAGATCGCAGCCGAGCTCGACACGGGGCGCGACGTGGTCTGCCTGTGTGAGGGCGACCCGTTCTTCTATGGCTCGTTCATGTACCTTCACGCCCGCCTCGCCCCGCGCTTCGCGGTCGAGGTCGTGCCCGGCGTCACGTCCCTCACCGCCTGCGCCGCCCGCGCCGGACGCCCGCTCGCGGCGCGGAACGAGCGGGTGACGGTGCTGCCGGGACCATTGCCCGAGTCCGAGTTGCGCGCGAGGCTCGAGGGCGCGGAGAGCGTTGCGGTGATGAAGGTCGGGCGCCACCTGCCAAAGATCCGCGCGGTGATCGACCGGCTCGGGCTGACCGACCGCGCCGTCTATGTCGAGCGTGCGACGCTGGGCGACGAGCGGGTGTGCCCGCTGGCCGAGGCCCCGGAAAGCGCGCCGTATTTCTCGATGATCCTCCTGACGAAAGGCACCGATCCATGGCTGTGACCCCGGTGGTTCTTGCCCTGTCCCGCTCGGGCGAGGCGGTCGCGCACCGCGTCGCCGCCGCCCTTTCGGCCCCCGTTCATGGGCGCGAGGAGCGGGTGGAGCGCGCTGACGCGTTCTTCCCCGACGCACTGGCCCATGCGCGCGACCTGTTCGCGGCGGGCGTGCCGGTGGTCGGCGTCTGCGCATCAGGCATCCTGATCCGCGCGGTCGCGCCGCTGCTTGCCGACAAGACGACCGAGCCGCCGGTGGTGTCGGTCAGCGACGACGGCGCGGTGGTGGTGCCGCTTCTCGGCGGTCACCGTGGCGCGAACCGGCTGGCGCGGGACATCGCGCGGGCGCTCGAGGGCAGGGCGGCGGTGACCACGGCGGGCGACGTGGCGCTGGGCGTATCGCTGGACGAGCCGCCGGAGGGCTGGAAGCTCGGCACGCCGGAGCGGGCGAAATCCGCGATGGCGGCCCTTTTGTCGGGCAGCGGCGCGCGCTTGACCGGCAGCGAGGCCGGAGCGGCCGAGTGGCTGGCCGGACTGCCGAAGGGCGACGACGTGTCGGTCGAGGCGACGCTGGGCCCGCCGTCGGAGGGCGCGCTGGCTTTCCACCCGCAGCGGGCGACGCTCGGCGTGGGCTGCGCGCGCAACTGCCCGCCGGAGGAACTGGCCGAGCTGGTCGCGGCGACGCTGTCCGAGACGGGCGTCGCGCCGGGCGCGCTGCGGGGCGTCTTCACGCTGGACCTGAAGGCGGACGAGCCGGCGGTGCTGGAACTTGCGCGGCGGCTCGACGCGCCGCTGCGGGTGTT
This sequence comes from Tranquillimonas alkanivorans, assembly GCF_900115595.1. Lineage (GTDB taxonomy): Bacteria > Pseudomonadota > Alphaproteobacteria > Rhodobacterales > Rhodobacteraceae > Tranquillimonas > Tranquillimonas alkanivorans. The sequence continues at coordinate 193,352 of NZ_FOXA01000001.1, read as the reverse complement.
CGGGGCGGAGGAGTTGGAGGCGGAGACGCCGCGGCTGGCCAATCCCTCTGACGTGGTCTTCGCCGAGGTCGGCTGCCACGGCGTCTCGGAGGCCGCCGCGCTGGCCGGGGCGGGGCCGGAGGCGGCGCTGCGTGTGACCAAGCGCAAGACCGAGCGCGCCACCTGCGCCGTCGCACTCGCGCCGGCACCGATCGCGGACCTGCGGGGCCGGGCGCGCGGACGGCTGTCGGTCGTGGGCATCGGGCCGGGCCAAGCGGCATGGCGCACGCCGGAGGCGTCGCGGCTGATCGCCGAGGCCGAGGAGCTGGTGGGCTACGGCCTGTATATCGACCTGCTGGGGCCGCTGGCGGCGGGGAAGGCGCGGTCGGACTTCCCGCTGGGCGGCGAGGAAGACCGCTGCCGCTATGCCCTCGAACGTGCCGGCGAGGGGCGGAACGTGGCTCTGGTGTGCTCGGGCGACGCCGGAATCTACGCCATGGGCGCGCTGGTGTTCGAGCTTCTGGGCCGCGAGGCGCACGGCGTGAGCGACGCGGCGAAGCGGGTGGAGGTCGTCTGCGCGCCCGGCATCTCGGCGCTGCAGGCGGCGGCCGCGCGGGCGGGGGCGCCGCTGGGCCACGACTTCTGCGCCATCTCGCTGAGCGACCTGCTGACCCCGCGCGAGGACATCCAACGCCGCATCCGCGCGGCGGCGGAGGGCGACTTCATCGTCGCCTTCTACAACCCCGTCTCGAAGCGCCGCCGCACGCTGCTGGCCGAGGCACGCGAGGTGCTGCTGGAACACCGCCCCGCGGACACGCCGGTGCTGCTGGCGACTTCTCTGGGGCGGCCGGAGGAGAGCCTGCGTTATCGCCGGCTGGACGAGCTGGAGGTGGACGAGGTGGACATGCTGACGGTGGTGCTGGTCGGCTCCTCCCAATCGCGCCTCGCGCGGATGGGCGAGGGGCCGCGGATGTACACGCCGCGGGGCTATGCGCGGAAGATCGACGGGGATCTCGCCCATGGCTGACTCATCGGCGCAGGCTGCGCCTGCACGCGGCGCATCGGCCCCTCTCCTGTCCTCTCCCCGGTCCGGGGAGAGGGAGCGCGTGGCGGGGCGAGCTCGTCTGAGGGGCGTGGTGCGCGTGGCGGGCGGCGGGACGCCTCCGGCGGGAGTATTTGAGGCAAGAGGAAGGGACGGGGCATGAAGGTGTTCTTCGTCGGTGCGGGTCCGGGGGACCCGGAGCTTCTGACGCTGAAGGCGCAGCGGGTGATAGCGGCGTGCCCGGTATGCCTCTATGCCGGGTCGCTGGTGCCGCCCGAGGTCGTGGCGGGCGCGCCGGAGGGGGCGCTGGTGCGGGACACCGCGCCGATGACGCTGGCCGAGACGCATGCCGAGATCCTGGCGGCGCAAACGCGGGGTGAGGACGTGGCGCGGGTGCATTCCGGGGACCCGTCGCTTTATGGAGCGATCGCCGAGCAGATCCGGCTTCTGAAGCGGGATGGCATCGAATACGAGATCGTGCCGGGCGTGCCGGCCTATGCCGCCGCGGCGGCCGCGATGGGGCAGGAGTTGACCGTGCCCGGTGTAGCGCAGTCGATCGTGCTGACGCGGATGTCGATGAAGTCGACCTCGATGCCCGAGGGCGAGACCCTGGAGACGTTCGCGCGGTCGGGTGCGACGCTGGCGATCCACCTGGGTGTTCGGGCGCTGCGGGAAATCGAGCGGCAGCTGGTGCCGCACTACGGGGCGGAGTGCCCGGTGGCGGTCGTCTATCGCGTGGGCTGGCCGGACCAGGAAATCCTACGGGGGACGTTGAGCGACATCCGCGAAAAAGTGCGCACGGCGAAGATCACGCGCACGGCGCTGATCCTGGTGGGGCCGGCCATGGGTGAGGTCGAGGGGTTCGAGGATTCCGCGCTCTACGATCCGGCGCAGCCGCATGTTCTGAGACCGGTGAGACGCTGACGCCGGAAAGCCGCGGCTTTTCATCCACTTGCCCTCCAGCATCTTGACCGGCGGCGGATTCGTGGCATCCTGATCTTCCTTGGTCCTGGGGAGGATACGGCGATGACGGATTTCCTGCCGCGCGAGGTGCGCGAGGGGCTGGAAGCGGCCCGCAAGTGCGAGCGCCGCAAGAGCGCGCGGATGCGCATCGAAGTGGGCGGCCAGAGCTTCACCATCCTGCGGTACTGGGACGAGGGCTTCGCGCTCGACGTCGAGGATGCGCCGCACCTGCGGGGCTACGGCGACCTTTACGACGGGGCGCGGCATGTCGGACAGTGCCTGATCGTCGCCTCGGCCGAGGATGGGGACGAGATGGTGTTCGAGTTCAAGCGCAACACGCCGGCCGCCGAACGCCCGCCGGTCGATTTCGCGCGAGACGAGCCCGAGACCGCCGGGGCGCTGCCGCCGCCGGTGGACTGAACCGTCAGAGCAGCGAGCCCTGTTCCGGCGACGGGTCCGACGGCTTGCGCTTCTTCTGCGTCTTGCCGAGCGCGAGGCGGCCGTCGCGGAACTGGATTTCCAGCGCCGGGGCCTGTTCCGCAGCGCCCTTCGTCGTCAGGACGTGGTCCCCGCTCCAGACGACGGCGTAGCCGCGCTGGAGAGTTGCCTCGTAGCCCAGCGTCACGCGCAGGCGCTCGAGCCCGTCGAGCCTGTCGCGGGCGGTGCGGATGCGCGATTCGTAGCAAGGCGTGAGGCGGGCCGAGAGCTTGTCGAGTTCCTTGCGCTTGCGGTCGATCTCGCGCCGGATGGGAAGCGGCGACAGGCGGGCGGCGCATTTTGCGAAGCTGTCCTGCGACTGCCGGCGCGTACGGGCGAGGGCCGCGTCGAGGCGGGGCGGGAGGTGGTGAAGCCGCTGGTTCTCTGCCGTGACGCGGCTGCGCAGCGTCGCGGGGCGCAGGACGGCGGCCAACTCGGTCAGGCGGCCGCGCCGGGTCTGGGCGAGCGCCTTCAGCGCCGCCGGAAGCCGCGCATCGAGCCAGTCGAGCCGCTGGCGCGCAGGGTCGAGAAGCGACTCGGGCCGCGGCAGCGCACGCGAGAGGTCGCGCAGGCGCTGGCCGCGCAGCGACAGGCCCTGGGTCATCGCACGCGTCAGGCGCGCGCCCTGCTGGTCGGTCCAGGCCAGAAGCTCCATGCGCACCGGCACCGCGAGTTCGGCGGCGGCGGTGGGCGTGGGCGCGCGGTGGTCCGAGACGTAGTCGATCAGCGTCGTATCGGTCTCGTGCCCCACGGCCGAGATCAGGGGAATTTCGCTGGCCGCGGCGGCGCGGGCGACGACTTCCTCGTTGAAGCCCCATAGATCCTCGATCGAGCCGCCGCCGCGCGCGACGATCAGAAGGTCGGGGCGCGGCAGCGCACCGCCGGGTGTCAGGCGGTTGAAGCCCTCGATGGCGCGGGCGACCTCGGCCGCGCAGCTCTGCCCCTGCACGGCAACCGGCCAGACCAGCACCTTGCGCGGGAAGCGGTCGCGCAGGCGGTGGAGGATGTCGCGGATCACCGCACCCGAGGGCGAGGTGACGACGCCGATGACCTCGGGAAGGAAGGGCAGAGGGCGCTTGCGTTCGGCCGCAAAGAGCCCCTCGGCCTCGAGCGCCTTCTTGCGCTTCTCGAGCATCGCCATCAGCGCACCGACGCCGGCCGGGCGCAGATCCTCGACGTTGAGCTGGTACTTGGATTGAGAGCCGAAGGTGGTGAGCTTGCCGGTGGCGACGACCTCCATCCCCTCCTCGGGCAGGGCGGAGAGCGCGCCGACCTGCCCCTTCCAGGTGACCGAGGCGAGCACGCAGCGGTCGTCCTTGATGTCGAAGTAGAGGTGGCCCGAGCGGGCGCGGAAGACGCGGCCGACCTCGCCGCGCACGCGGACGCGGCCGAACTCGCCCTCGATCACGCGCTTGATGGCGCCCGAGATTTCGGAAACGGTGAACTCGGGCGCGTTCTCACCGAAGAGGGGGGCGTCGATCAGGTCGGACATGGCGTGCCTTGTGCTGCTCGGGGGGCGACCTTAGAACGCGGGCGTCACGAGCGAAAGGCGGGCGCGCATGAATATCCTGATCCTCGGCGGCGGCGGGCGCGAACACGCGCTGGCCTGGGCGGTGATGCAGAACCCGAAGTGCGACAAGCTCATCGTCGCACCCGGCAACGCCGGCATCGCCATGATCGCCGAGTGCGCTTCACTCGACATCGAAGACGGGGCGCGCGTGGTGGATTTCGCCGTCGCGAACTCCATCGACTTCGTGATCGTGGGACCCGAGGCGCCGCTGGCGGCAGGCGTTTCCGACATGCTGCGCGAGGCGGGACTGCTGGTTTTCGGCCCCTCGGCGGCGGCGGCGAAGCTGGAGGCGTCGAAGAGCTTCACCAAGGAAATATGTGATGCGGCCGGCGCGCCGACGGCCGCCTGGCGCAGGTTCACCGAGGCCGGGCCGGCGAAGGACTACGTGCAGGCGCAGGGTGCGCCGATCGTGGTGAAGGCAGACGGGCTGGCCGCCGGCAAGGGCGTCGTCGTGGCCGAGACGGTCGAGCAGGCGATCGAGGCTATCGACGAGATGTTTGGCGGCGCCTTCGGCGCGGCGGGCGCCGAGGTCGTGGTCGAGGAGTTCATGACGGGCGAGGAGGCGTCGTTCTTCGTCCTCTGCGATGGCGAGACGGTGCTGCCGGTCGGCACGGCGCAGGATCACAAGCGCATCGGCGAGGGCGACACCGGGCCGAACACCGGCGGGATGGGCGCGTATTCCCCGGCGCCGATCATGACGGACGCCGTGGCCGAGCTTGCGCTGGAAGAAATCGTGCGCCCGACGATGGCCGAGATGGCGCGGCGCGGGACGCCGTACCAGGGCGTGCTCTACGTCGGGCTGATGATCGAGGACGGGCGGCCGCGGCTGGTGGAATACAACGTGCGCTTCGGCGACCCCGAGTGTCAGGTTCTGATGATGCGTCTCGGGGCGCAGGCGCTGGACCTGATGCACGCCTGCGCCGAGGGGCGGCTGGACGAGGCGCGGGTGAACTGGGCCGACGATCACGCGATGACCGTCGTGATGGCGGCCGAGGGCTATCCCGGAGCCTACGAGAAGGGCGCGACCATCGGCGGGCTCGAGAGGCTGCCGGAAGACAGCCGCAACATGGTGTTCCACGCCGGCACGGCCGAGAAGGACGGGCGCATCGTGGCCGCGGGCGGCCGGGTGCTGAACGTCACCGCACGGGGCGACACGCTGGCCGAGGCGCGGGAGCGGGCCTATGCCGTGTGCGATGCGATCGAGTGGCCCGGTGCGGTCTTCCGGCGCGACATCGGGTGGCGCGCCCTCAAGTGATCAGCAGTTCGGAACGTTGACGGCGAGACCGCCCAGGGCGGTCTCCTTGTACTTCTCGCTCATGTCCTGACCCGTCTGGCGCATCGTCTCGATGGCGGCGTCGAGCGGGACGAAGTGCGAGCCGTCGCCGCGCAGCGACAGCGACGCGGCCGAGACCGCCTTGATCGAACCCAGCCCGTTGCGTTCGATGCAGGGCACCTGAACCAGCCCCTTCACTGGGTCGCAGGTCATGCCGAGGTGATGCTCGAGCGCGATTTCCGCAGCGTTTTCCACCTGCTCGGGCGTCGCGCCCATGACGGCGGCGAGACCCGCGGCGGCCATGGCCGAGGCCGAGCCGACTTCGGCCTGGCAGCCGCACTCCGCCCCGCTGATCGAGGCGTTGTACTTGATCAGCCCGCCGATAGCGGCGGCGGTCAGCAGAAAGTCGGGCAGCTTCGCCCGGCTCGCCCCCGGCACGTGGGTCAGCCAGTAGCGGATGGTCGCCGGAATCACGCCCGCCGCGCCGTTGGTGGGGGCGGTGACGACCTGTCCGCCGGCGGCGTTCTCTTCGTTCACCGCCATGGCGTAGCAGGACATCCAGTCGTTGATGGTGTGCGGGGCCGAAAGGTTCATGCCCCGCTCGGCCAGGAGCGCGTCGTGAATGTGCTTGGCCCGGCGCTTCACGCGGAGGCCACCGGGAAGTTCGCCCGAGGCCGAGAGGCCCCGGTCGATGCAGTCCGACATGACTTCCCAGATCCGGTCGAGCCCCTCGTCCAGGTCGCGCGGCTTGCGTCGGGTCAACTCGTTGGCGCGCTTGAGCTGCGCGATGCTCTTTCCGCTCTCGGCGCACATGGCGAGCATCTCGGCTGCCGTCTTGAACGGGTAGGGGACGGGCGCGCCTTCTTCCTTGTCGGCGCCGGCTTGCAACTCGGCCTCGGTCAGTACGAACCCGCCGCCGACGCTGTAGAACGTCTCCTGCGCGATCACGTCGCCCTGCGCGTCGGTCGCCATCAGGATCATGCCGTTGGCATGGCCGGGCAGGGTGCGGTCGTAGTCGAAGACGAGGTCGCGCTCGGGGTCGAAGCGCAGTTCGCCCAGCCCCTTGGGGCGGACGGTCGCGTCTTTTCGGACACGCGCCAGCTCGGCCTCCGCCGCCTCGGCGTCGTACCCTTCGGGCGTGAAGCCGGCGAGGCCCAGGATGGTGGCGCGGTCGGTGGCGTGTCCCGCGCCGGTAAAGGCGAGCGAGCCGTGGAGCGAGGCGCGCAGTCCGCGCGGCGTGAACGGACCGGTCCGCAGGCGGTCGAGGAAGCGCGCGGCGGCGACCATCGGGCCCATCGTGTGCGAGGACGACGGGCCGATGCCGATCTTGAACATCTCGAAGACGGACAGAAACATGAACCTTGTGTCGCACATCGCCGGGCGGACGGACAGGCGGAATGCGACTCCTCCCGCGCCGGGCGCGGTCAGTCGGGCCGGGTGAGGATAAAGGCGGCGGCACCCAGAAGGCAGACGGCCTGGATCGCCAGCAGCATCGGCCGCAGCCCCAACGCCACCGACAGCAGGAAGGCCGCGGCCATCATGGTGCAAGCGAGCCACTTGGCGCGGCGCGAAATCGCGCCGTCCTCCTCCCACCGCCGGATCGGCGGGCCGAGATGGGCGTGGTCCACCAGCCAGGCACGGGCTCGCGGGCTGCCGCGCCCGAAGCAGAAGGCGGCGAGAATCAGGAAGGGCGTCGTCGGCAGCAGCGGCAGCAGGACGCCGAGCGCCCCCAGCGCCACGGCGGCCCAGCCCGCCCCGAGCAGCAGAATCCTTTGCACCTTCGATCCTCGTCCGACGGTTTCTGATGACGACGCAACGCCGACGACGCGGATATAGTCCCGCCGGCCGCCGGATTGCACTGCGGATGCGGCTTCGAGGCCATTTTCTCGGCCTTTTCGGCCCGCGCCGGCCTTGCCCGCATTGCCCCCTCGCCCGGGGCGTGCAAGTTGCCTATAACCCCAGCATCGTCTCAAGAGGTCGCTTTTCCATGCCCGGTCAGTTGTCCCCGATCGACACCGCCAAGTTCGTCGCCGCCAAGCGCGCCTGCGACTATGTCGAGGACGGCATGCGCGTCGGGCTCGGCACCGGGTCCACCGCCGCTTGGCTGGTGCGCTGCCTGGGCGAGATGGTGCGCGAGGACGGGCTGCGAATCGTCGGCGTGCCGACCTCGACCCGCACGGCCGAACTGGCGCGCCAGGTGGGGATCAAGGTCACGACGCTGGACGAGGCCAAGTGGCTGGACGTCACCATCGACGGCGCGGACGAGTTCGACCGCGAGCTCAACCTGATCAAGGGAGGCGGCGGCGCTCTTTTGCAGGAAAAGATCGTCGCGACCGCGAGCGACCAGATGATCGTGATCGCCGACAAGACCAAGCAGGTCGAAACGCTGGGCGCCTTCCCGCTGCCGATCGAGGTCGTGCCGTTCGGCTGGCAGACCACCAAGGCGCTGCTGGAAGAGACGATTTCATCGATGGACGTGCTGGGCGAAAAGACCTCGCTGCGCATGGACGGCGAGAAGCCGTACGTCACGGACGAAGGCAACTATATCGTCGACCTGCACCTTAACCGCATCGGCAACGCGCGACAGCTTGCGCTGGTGGTCAATCAGATTCCCGGCGTGGTCGAGAACGGGCTGTTCATCGACATCTGCGACATCGCGATCATCGGTCACGGCGACGGACGGGTCGAGGTGCGCGACATCAATACCGGCACAACGCAGGAGGACCGGATCGAATTCGTCGATACCGAGAACCTGTTCCGCGACCTGAACGACTGAGGACATCATGAACTTCGACTTCGACCTCTTCGTGATCGGCGGCGGCTCGGGCGGCGCGCGCGCGGCGCGCGTGGCCTCGGGCGAGCACGGCGCGAAGGTGGGCCTGGCCGAGGAATACCGCATGGGCGGCACCTGCGTGATCCGCGGCTGCGTGCCCAAGAAGCTGATGGTCTTCGCCAGCGAACTGGGCAACCGCGCCGACGACGCCCGCGCCTATGGTTGGGAGATCGAGCGCGGCGGCTTCGACTGGCAGCACTTCCACGGCAAGCTGCGCGAGGAGCTCGACCGGCTGGAAGGCATCTATCGCCGCAATCTGGAACGGGCGGGGGTCGAGATCTTCGATTGCCGCGCCACCCTTCACGACGCGCACACCGTGAAGTTGTCGGACGGGCGGCGGGTGACGGCAAAGCACATCCTGATCGCCACCGGCGGACGCCCCTTCGTGCCCGAGACGGTCGAGGGGTGGGAGAACGCGAACACCTCGAACGACGTCTTCCTGCTGGACGAACTGCCCAAGTCGGTGCTGATCGTCGGCGGCGGCTATATCGCGTGCGAGTTTGCCTGCATCCTCAACGGCCTGGGGGTAGAGGTGACGCAATTCTATCGCGGCGCGCAGATCCTGCGCGGCTTCGACGAGGAAGCGCGCGGCCACATTTCCGAGCTCATCAAGGAAAGCGGCGTCGACCTGCACGTTGGCACTGACGTCAAGGAACTGGACAAGCGCGACGACGGCGTGTGGGTTAAGGCCACCGACGGGCGCGAGGCGGTGTACGACCGGGTGCTCTATGCCACGGGCCGCCGGCCCAACATCGAGGGGCTCGGGCTCGAGGAACTGGGCGTCGAAATCGGGCGCAGGGGCCAGATCGTGGTGGACGAATGGTCGCAGACCAGCGTGCCGTCGATCTTCGCCGTGGGCGACGTGACCGACCGGATCAACCTGACGCCCGTGGCCATCCGCGAAGGGCACGCCTTCGCCGACACCATGTTCGGCGGCAAGAAGATCAAGCCCGATCACGAACTGGTGCCCGGGGCTGTGTTTACCCAGCCCGAGTATGGATATGTTGGCATGACCGAGGAGGAAGCGCGCGATCAGGGACCGATCGAGGTCTATTGCGCGACGTTCATGCCCATGAAGAACGCGTTCATCGGCAAGACGGCGCGCGTGCTGTTCAAACTGATCGTCTGCGCCGAGACCCGGAAGGTGCTCGGCTGCCACATCGTCTCGGAAGAGGCGGGCGAGTTGATCCAGCTTGCCGCCGTGGCGATCAAGATGGGCGCGACGAAAGAGGACTTCGACCGCACGGTCGCGGTTCATCCGACGGTATCGGAAGAGCTCGTGACCATGCGGACGCCGGTGCGCACAGCTTGATTTCGGTCGGGCGGTGCACAGGTAGAAGCTAACTGACCGACAAAGGGGATGACACCTAGATGGCCAGCAACAATGGCGGACCCTGGGGCGGCGGCCCGCGCAGCGGCGGTGGAGGCGGCGGCGATCGCCGTCCACCCGGCGGCGGCGGACGACGGCCCGGCGACAACGGTTCGCAGGTTCCCGACATAGACGAAATCGTGAAGAAGGGGCAGGAGCAGCTGCGCGTTCTGATGGGCGGCCGCGGCAACCGCCCGCCATCGGGCGGCGGCTCCGGCGGTGGCGGTCCGCGCTTTTCGCGCGGAACCGTGGGCATCGCGGCGCTGGTCGCCGTGGGCATCTGGGCCTTCGCCAGCTTCTATACCGTGCGGCCTGAAGAGCAGTCGGTCGAACTGCTCCTGGGCGAGTATGCCTCGACCGGGGGACCGGGCCTGAACTTTGCGCCTTGGCCGCTGGTCACGTACGAGGTCGTGCCGGTCACGACCGAGCGGACGGAAGAGCTGGGCGTGGGCCGCGGCTCGGAAGCCGACGACGGGCTGATGCTGACCACCGACGAGAACATCGTCGACATCGACTTCGAGGTGGTTTGGAACATCGCCGATCCGGCGGCCTTTATCTTCAACCTGCGCGACCCACAGCAGACGATCCGCGCCGTGGCAGAATCCGCCATGCGCGAAGTCGTGGCCCAGTCGGAGCTCGCACCGATCCTCAACCGGGACCGGGACGTGATCGCCGCGCGGGTGCAGGAGCTGATCCAGCAGACGCTGAACAGCTACGACGCCGGCGTGAACGTCGTGCGCCTCAACCTCGACAAGGCCGACCCCCCGCAGGAGGTCATCGACAGCTTCCGCGAGGTCCAGGCCGCCGAGCAGGAGCGCGACCGCCTTCAGCGCACCGCCGACGCCTATGCCAACCGTGTGCTTGCCGGCGCCCGGGGTGAGGCGGCCGAGGTGCTGGAAGAGGCCGAGGCCTACCGCGCCCGCGTCATCAACGAGGCGCAGGGTGAGGCCAGCCGCTTCTCGGCGGTTCTGACCGAGTACCAGAAGGCGCCGCAGGTGACGCGGAAACGCCTGTATCTCGAAACCATGGAGGAAGTGCTGGGCCGCGTGGACAAGATCATCCTCGACGACGCCACGACCGGCGGCAACGGCGGTCAGGGCGTGGTGCCCTATCTGCCCCTCAACGAACTGCGCCGGAATTCGGGCTCCGCGGCTCCGGCCGGAGGTGACAACTGATGCGCAAGACGACGATCATCATTCCCGTTCTCGTCCTCGCGCTGGTCGCGCTGATGTCGGCGATCTTCATCGTGGACGAGCGTGAAAAGGCGCTGGTGCTCCAGTTCGGTCAGATCAAGCAGGTCAAGCCCGAGCCTGGCCTCGGCTTCAAGGTGCCGATCATCCAGGAGGTCGTGCGCTATGACGACCGTATCCTGTCGCTCGACACGCAGCCGATCGAGGTGACGCCGTCGGATGACCGCCGGCTCGTCGTCGACGCCTTCGCGCGCTACCGTATTTCAGACGTCGTCCGCTTCCGCGAGGCGGTGGGTGTCGGGGGGCTGCGCGCCGCCGAGGATCGGCTGGCCGCCATCCTGACCGCGCAGACCCGTGCTGTCCTGGGTTCGGACGGCGTAACGTCGAATACCATCCTGTCGGCGGACCGGGCGCAACTGATGGAGCGGATCCGCGACGAGGCGCGCGTGCGCGCCCAGGCGCTGGGTCTCGAGGTCATCGACGTGCGGCTCAAGCAGACGGCGCTGCCGCAGCAGAACCTTGCGGCGACCTTCGCGCGGATGGAAGCCGAGCGTGAACGCGAGGCCGCCGACGAAATCGCGCGAGGCGAGGAAGCCGCGCAGCGGGTTCGCGCGCTCGCCGACCGTACGGTGGTCGAGCTGGTCTCCGAGGCGCAGCGCGAGGCCGAGATCGTGCGAGGCGAGGCCGATGCGCAGCGGAACTCCATCTTCGCCGACGCCTTCGGCGCGGACGAGGAGTTCTTCGAGTTCTACCGGTCGCTCACCGCCTACCAGCGCTCGCTTCAGGGCGAGAACTCGACGCTCGTGCTTTCGCCGGATAGCGAGTTCTTCAACTACCTGAACTCCGATCAGCCGGACGGTCCGGTGACGCCCGCGGCCCCGGCCGTTCAGGTCGACCCCGAGGACGTGCTGCCAGAGGACGACACGGGCGCCGACGCGGGCGAGGTGATCGAGCTCGAGCCGGTCGAGCCGAGCGAGGATGCCGCCGGTGCCAATGGCGTGCTCGCCGACGAGGCCGAGACGGTGGCCGAGAACGAGGACGCGGTCACCGAATGATCGCAACGCTCATTCTGGCCGTGGGGCTGGTGCTATGCGTGGAGGGGCTGGTGTTCGCACTGGCCCCTTCGCGTCTGGAAGAGGCGCTGGACGCCCTGCGAAACATGCCGCCGGACACCCGCCGGATGATCGGCCTCGGCGCGCTGGCTCTAGGCGTCCTGCTCGTCTGGATGGCCCGGAGCATGGGCGTGTGAAAAAGCCACGCCGCGCTCTGCGGCGCGCGTGCAACAGTCGTCCCGGAGGAGGGGTTCCCCGCATCACGCCGACTTGACAGCGTGAGACCGCGCTTTGTGTTGCGGGTTCCTGCTCCTATCTACAGTTTGTTGCCACGCGGACGGGCCACCGGCCCGCCCGTCAGTGAGTTTCAAGTCAACCGACACCAAAGGAGATCGGAGTGAATTCTCAGCCCGTATCCCTCGTACCCGCCGCCCGCGTGTGGCGTTCGGCGTGGGTGCTCATCGTGGGCATGGCTCTGGTCATGGCGCAGGCGATCGCCGCGCAGGCTCAGGACATGCCGAAAAGCTTCGCCGATCTGGCCGAACGGATCAGCCCCTCGGTGGTAAACATCACCACCTCGACCACCGTCGCGTCGCGCAGCGGCCCGGCCCCGACCGTTCCCGAGGGTTCGCCCTTCGAGGACTTCTTCCGTGACTTCATGGACCGCAACGGCGAGGGCATGCCCGAGCCGCGCCGCCCGCGCCGCAGCCAGGCACTCGGCTCCGGCTTCGTGATCTCCGAGGACGGCTTCGTCGTCACCAACAACCACGTCATCGAGGGCGCAGACGAGATCACGGTCGAGTTCTTCTCGGGCGAGGAGCTCGATGCCGAAGTCGTCGGCACCGATCCCTCCACCGACATCGCGCTGCTCAAGGTTGAATCCGAAGACCCGCTTCCGGCCGTTCCGTTCGGCGACAGTGACGCGTCGCGTGTCGGCGACTGGGTCATCGCCATGGGCAACCCGCTGGGGCAGGGCTTCTCGGTCTCGGCCGGCATCGTCTCGGCCCGTGGTCGCGCGCTCTCGGGCAGCTACGACGACTTCATCCAGACCGACGCCGCCATCAACCGCGGTAACTCGGGCGGCCCGCTGTTCAACATGGACGGCGAAGTCATCGGCGTGAACACCGCGATCCTGTCGCCCAACGGCGGTTCGATCGGCATCGGCTTCGCCATGGCGTCGAATGTCGTGACCAACGTCGTGGACCAGCTCCAGGAGTTCGGCGAGACCCGCCGCGGCTGGCTGGGCGTCCGCATCCAGGACGTGAGCGACGACATCGCTGAAAGCATCGGCCTTGAAGAGGCGCGCGGCGCGCTCGTCACCGACGTGCCCGAAGGCCCCGCGGCCGAGGCCGGCATGGAGTCGGGCGACGTCATCCTGTCCTTCGACGGCACCGAGGTCGAGGACACCCGCGAACTCGTCCGCCAGGTTGGCGAGACGCAGGTCGGCAAGACCGTCCGCGTCACCGTCTTCCGCGACGGCGAGACCGAGACCCTGCGCGTAACGCTGGGCCGCCGCGAAGAGGCGCAGGACGCCATCCCCGCTTCGGCGCCCGCCGACGACCCTATCGAGATGGAGACGCTGGGCGTCACCGTCTCGGGCCTGACCGACGAACTGCGCGAGCAGCTCGCGCTGCCGGAAGGCTCCGAGGGCCTGGTCGTCACCGACGTGGCCGAGGACTCCGAGGCCTACGAAAAGGACCTGCGCGCCGGTGACCTGATCACCGAGGCCGGGCAGGAGAAGGTGACCTCGCCGGCCGAACTGGAAGAGCGGATTGCCGACGCGCGCGACGCCGGGCGCAAGTCTATCCTGCTTCTCGTCCGCCGCAACAACGAGCCGCGCTTCGTGGCCCTGCCGCTGGACGAGCAAGAGTAAGAGTAGTCGATCTCCGGCTGGTGAGAGGGGCGTCCCGACGGGGCGCCCCTTTTACGTTCGAGGCGGTGGTGAGTCCGGGGGGGCGCCACGGTATCCCGGCCCGGATGAGCCGGAAGCTGTGCGTATCGTACGGTCGAGGGGACGAGCTGCGCCCTCACACTGTACCGACCGGGTCGCTCCGCCTGCCGGCCGGGCGGGCGCTTTCGCGCCCACGAGGGGGCGATTTCTGCCATCCTGCCGTGAAAGGGCGCTTGGTCTGTCGGCAGCAGGCCCGCTTACTCCTGCCCCAGGGCCTCCGCGCGGTCGTAGGCGACCAGCCCCAGCCGTTTCGCCGCGGCGATGCTGAGCACGCTGCTGTCGAGGCCCGTCTCGCGCTGGAACGCCCGCACGGCGCGCGCCGTTGCCGCGTCGGCGGTGCCCGTCGCCGGGCCGTCGAAGTGGCCGCGCACCGCCAGCGCCCGCTGCAGCGCCGCCACGAAATCCGGAGTCATCGCGTCGGGGCAGGGGGTGCGGAACCACAGGTCCTGCCGCTCGCGCACGATCCGCTCGCGCCGCACCACGCGATAGGCGGTCGCCGCCTGGGGCCGCACCGCGGCGACGGGCATCCGCTCGGTCACCGTCTCGATCACCGCGGGCCGCACGTCGCGCCCGTAGCAGGCATCGGGGTCGGCGCCCGCGGGAATGTCGGCGCCGGTTGCGTCCACGGCGGGTTCGTCGAACCGGCCGACCGCGGGCGCGGACGGGGCGCAGGCCGCAAGGACGAGGCACGCCGCGGCGAGGGCGGTCTGGGATTGGATCATTCTGCTCGGGCCTCTTCGCGGGCGGATGCGCAGAGGATACAGCGTCCGGCCGGCGCTGGAAAGCGTCAGGGCCCGTCCCCGGAACGCAGCGGCTCGTGGCGCAGCAGGTCGTCGAGCATCCAGCCGATATCCTCTATCACCTCGGCCACGACATGAAGCACGCCCGATTCACGCTGGAGCCGCCCCGTCACCCGCAGACAGCGCCCGGCGATCACCGCGCGGCGATACCGTTCGTAGAGCTTGCGCCAGACGATGACGTTGCAGATGCCGGTCTCGTCCTCGAGCGTGATGAAGATCACGCCGTTCGCGGTGCCCGGCCGCTGGCGCACCAGCACCAGCCCGGCCACGGTCACCCGCGCGCCGTGCGGCGGCTCGTCGAGCCGGGCGTGCGGAATGCAGGCCGGCGGGCGCGGCCATCCGGCGGGGGGCGAGGCGAAGTCGGACATTGGAACGAATGTAGAACATATCGCGCCGTCCGCCAAGGGCCCGGGGCGGGGCTGGCGAAGCGGCCCGGCGCCGACTAGGTAACGCACGACACAACGAAGGGGACGCTGCCAAGATGGCGAAGATCACGTATATCGAGCATGACGGCACCGAGCACACGGTCGACGTGGCCAACGGCCTGACGGTGATGGAAGGCGCACGCGACAACGGCATTCCGGGGATCGAGGCCGATTGCGGCGGCGCCTGCGCCTGTTCGACCTGCCATGTCTATGTTCATCCCGACTGGGTCGAGAAGCTGCCCGCGATGGACCCGATGGAGGAGGACATGCTGGACTTCGCCTTCGAGCCCGACCCGTCGCGGTCGCGCCTGACGTGTCAGCTGAAGGTGAGCGACGAACTGGACGGGCTGGTCGTTCAGATGCCCGAAAAACAGATTTGACGGCTCGGGCGGCGCTCCTCGCTTGGGCGCTGCCCGCGCTCCTTGCTCCGGCGGCCGCGGCGCAGGACGTCACGGCCGCGCGTTATGCTGACCCGACGGATCGCTATGCGCACGGCGTCCTGGGTGATGATATCGAGCACGGCGCGCTGGTGATGGAGACCGCCGGTGGTCCCGTACGCCTCACGCTGCCCCGCCGCCGCGTGTTCGAGGACACCGCCCCCCGCCTGTCGGACATCGACGGCGACGGCGCGCGCGAGGTCGTCGTGGTGGAAAGCGACGCCGGGCTGGGTGCGAGGCTCGCGATCTACGATCCGAACGGGCTGGTGGCGGCGACGGACTTCATCGGACGTCCCTTCCGCTGGCTCGCCCCGGTCGGCGCGGGCGACCTGGACGGGGACGGCGCGGTGGAGGTCGCCTTCGTCGACCGGCCGCACCTGGCGCGGGTGCTGCGGGTCGTGCGGCTCGATAACGGACGGCTGGAGGAGGTGGCGTCCGCTTCCGGACTGACGAACCACCGGATCGGCGAGCGGGACATCTCGGGCGGCCTGCGCGACTGCGGGGGCGGGCTGGAGATGATCCTGGCGGATGTCGGGTGGGCATCGGTGATGGCGGCGCGGCTGACGGGCGGGGGCCTTGAGGTGCGGCGGCTGGGGCCGCTGGACCGGGCGGACGCGCTCGACCGGGCGCTGGCATGCGGGACCGTCGACTGATTTGCCCCGCTGGCGAGGGACAAGCCTCCGGCGGAGATATCTCAGGACCGAAGATGAGGCGGGTCAGGCGCCGACGCGGGGGCCTTTGCAGTACATCGGCTCGTCGGCCTGGTGCGTCTCGTACAGTTCACGGTCGGGGCTGTCGCCCTGGAACCGGGCGCGCAGGCCGGTCGGACCTTCGAAGAACTGCCAGCACTGGGCGGGGGTGTCGTCCTCGTACTCGAAGCAGATATGGTCCTGTGCCTCGTACCAGGTGCCGTCCTTGCACTCGCCGTCGAGGAACGACCAGCGCACGCGGCGGCCGGGAAAGTATTCCTCGACCCCGTATGGGACGTCACCCGAGCTGAAATAGAGCGTCTTGCCGGTGGTGTAGGCCTCGAACTCCGCGCCGCTCATCGGCGTCTGGGCGGCCGCAGGCGCGGCGAGGCTGAGAAGCAGGGCGAGGGCGCGCAGGATCATGCCGTCACGCTGGCACAGAGGCGCGCGCTTGGCCAGTGCCCGGCGCGTGCGCCGGCGGTTCGCCGCGCCACCGTCGCGCGCGCCGGTCCATGACCCGTCGCCACGCCCGGGGCCAGAGGGCGAGGGCGCCCATCACCGGCAGCGAGCGGGGGAGCATCGGCGCGTCGGCCGGGATCTCCAGCCGGTCGAAGGACTTCGCCGGATGGGCATGGTGGTCGGAGTGGCGCGGCGCGTGCAGCATCATCCGGCTCGACCAGGGCTGGGGCGCGTTCCACGAGTGCCGCGCGCCCACGGGTTCAAGCTTGCCCGGCGCGATTTCCCGCCGCTCCAGCCCGTAGTGCTGTACGTAGTCCGACAGGAGAAGCTGCATCTGCGCGTGAACGCAGAGCGTCACGTACCAGCCCAGCACCGCCGGCCCGAGCGCGGCGGCCGCCGCGAGGCAGAGCGCGGCCCCGCCGAGGTAGCCGGTATAAGGGTGCCGCCACCACGGATAAGGGCCACGACGGCGCAGCATCGCGTCCTCGGCCCGCCATCCCGCAATGAAGGAGCCGCGCCAAGCGCGCGGGGCGAAGCGCCAGAAGCTTTCGCCCAGCCGCGCGGTGTTCGGATCGTGCCGGCTGCCCACCCAGCGGTGATGCACCTTGGGGTGAGCCGAGACGTAATGTCCGAAGAGAAGCGAGACGTAGACCCAGCGCCCCAGCCGTACCAGTCGTCGGTCGCCGCGGTGAATAAGCTCGTGCGCGTTCGAGTTGCTCACCTGCCCGAGCCAGAGGCCGAGGGCGAGGAACACGCCCAGCCGCTCGGCCAGGTTGAGGTCGCCGCTCGCCAGCAGCCAGATGCCGCCGGCCAGAAGCGGAAAGTGCAGCAGGCCGAGCCCGGTCGAAAGGCTGCGCCCGGCCGGAAACTCCGCCTCCGGTTCGGCGGGGGCGAGCCGCACGAGCCGGTCCATGACCGTGATGAAAGCGGTCATCGCCGCCACCGCCGCTACCGTCCAGCCGCCGCCCCACGCCGCCGCGCCCGCGATCAGCGGGACCGGCAGGAGCGTGGCGGCGGGGAACATCCATGTGCGGGCGCGTATTTCCATGCGTCGGGTATAGCGCCTTGCGCCGCGCGGGCGAGGGTCTTGGGTGCCGGCGCGTGACCGGACGCGGCGCGGTGATGCAGCGCCGCCGCGCCTGTCGCGGGCCGCGCAACGTCGCTTTTGGCATGGGCGCGCCCGGCCACGGCCGCTAGTCTGCGGCCGGAAAGGGAGGCGAACCATGGCACTCGACGAGAAAAAGGGCGTCTGGAAATCGGGCCGGGGCAAGGGCCGCCGCACGCCGAAGGGCCGCCAGCTCGACGACCGGGCATGGGAGGAGGTTCGCGCGTTGCTGGGCGACCGCCCGCGCCGCAAGGATTTGCTGATCGAGTACCTGCACCTTCTTCAGGACACGTACGGACATCTCGCCGCCCGCCACCTTCGCGCGCTGGCCGAGGAGCTCCGCCTGCCGATGGCCCATGTCTGGGAGGTCGCCAGCTTCTACGCCCATTTCGACCTGGTGAAGGAGGACGAGACTCCGCCGCCTGCACTGACCGTGCGGGTCTGCGACTCGCTCTCGTGCGAACTGGCGGGGGCGCAGGCGCTGATGCAGGCGCTCGAGGACGGCGTCGACCCGGCGCAGGTCCGCGTTCTGCGCGCGCCCTGCATGGGGCGCTGCGACACCGCGCCCGTCTGTGAACTGGGCCACAACCACGTGGACCACGCGACGCCCGATAAGGTGCAGGCCGCCATCGCCGCCGGCGACACGCATCCTCACGTCCCCGACTACGAAGGGTTCGACGCCTACCGCGCCGCCGGCGGCTATCAGACGCTCGAGCGGCTGCGCGAGAGCGGCGACTGGGAACAGGTGCAGGAGCAGGTCCTCGCCTCCGGCCTGCGCGGCCTTGGCGGGGCGGGCTTCCCGTCGGGCAAGAAGTGGGGCTTCGTCCGCGCCAATCCCGGCCCCCGCTATCTCGCCGTCAACGGCGACGAGGGCGAGCCGGGGACGTTCAAGGACCGTTACTACCTCGAGCGCACGCCGCACCTGTTCCTCGAGGGGATGCTGATCGCAGCCTGGGCGGTCGAGGCCGAGACCTGCTTCATCTACATGCGCGACGAATACCCGGCGGTCCTAGAAATCCTGCGCCGGGAGATCGTCGCGCTCGAGCGCTCCGGGATCGTTCCCGCCGATTACATCGACCTGCGCCGCGGGGCGGGCGCCTATATCTGCGGCGAAGAATCCGCGATGATCGAATCGATCGAGGGCAAGCGCGGCCTGCCGCGCCACCGTCCGCCCTACGTCGCGCAGGTCGGTGTCTTCAGACGCCCGACGCTGGTCCATAACGTCGAGACGCTGCACTGGGTCGCCCGCGTCTGCCGCGAGGGGCCCGAGGTGCTGAACGCGACGCGCAAGAACGGCCGCACCGGCCTGCGCAGCTTTTCGGTGTCGGGCCGGGTGGCGAAACCGGGCGTCTACCTCCTGCCGGCAGGCTCCACCATCCGCGACGTGATCGACGCTGCCGGCGGCATGGCCGAGGGGCACGCGTTCAAGGCCTATCAGCCCGGCGGGCCCAGCTCGGGACTCCTGCCCGCCAGCCTCGACGACGTGCCGCTCGACTTCGACACGCTCCAGCCGCACGGCAGCTTCATCGGCTCGGCGGCGGTCGTGGTCCTGTCGGACAAGGACAGCGCCCGCGCCGCCGCGCTGAACATGCTGCGGTTCTTCGAGGACGAAAGCTGCGGCCAGTGCACTCCCTGCCGGGTGGGCTGCGAGAAGGCGGTGAAGCTGATGCAGGCCGACCACTGGGACCAGCCGCTGCTGGAGGAGCTCTGCACGGCCATGGCCGACGCTTCGATCTGCGGGCTCGGCCAGGCGGCGCCGAACCCGATCCGCCTGACCATGCAGCACTTCGCGGACGAGATCGTCGCTCCGGGCACACCGAACCCCGACGGCTACGGCACCGAACAGGCCATGGAGCGGCGCGAACAGGACGGCTGAGCCTTGGCCACGACGTCGGCCGACCGGCGGTGCCCCGCTCAACGCCGGGCCGGGATCAGTTTCGTCCGGTGCGGCTGCCACAGCCCTCGCCGGCCTGTACCGGCGGGCAGGGGGCCGTGCCGTAAGAACAAAAGACGCAACAGTCGCCCGGCAGCGGCCTGAGAATTTCGCCGCACCCGAGGCACTCGTAGAACCACTGGCAGGCGTCATTGCGCATGGTCACGGACGCGGCATGACCGCAAGCCGGACAGGTGAGGGTGCTCTCGTGAACGATCGAACGATCCGTCATGGCCGCAGCTTACCGCACCGAGCCGTCCCTTGCACACATGGTACTGCGCTCGGCGGATAGGGCGCGGCGCGGCCCTCGACGACCGCACCCCCTTTTCCTTCGCGCCGTCCCGGCATAACTCGGGTAGCGCGAAGGAGACGCCACATGTCGTTTTTCAAGAAACTGCGGGACAGGCTGACGAAATCCTCCTCCAAGCTCGAGGAGGGCCTCGACGCGATCGTGGAGGAGGGCGGAGAGGCCGAGCCGGCCGCCGAACCCGAACCGGAGCGATCCGAACCGGAGCGGCCGGAACCGGCACCCGCACCAGAGCCGACCCCGGAGCCGGAGCCCGAACCCATGCCCGAGCCAGCGGCGGAGCCGAAGCCGGCACCGCCGCCCGCGCCCGACCCGTTCCCGGCGCCGCAGGACCCGCAGCCCGCGCTGCGCCCCGAGGAGGTGCCGCCGCCCGCCGCCCCGGCCGAGCGTCCGTCGACACCGCCCCGCGAAGTCCCGCCCACGCCTGAAACCCCGGCCACGCCGCCCGAGGGGCCGGAGACGCCCGAACGTCCCGGCCTCTTCGGCCGCCTGCTGGGCCGCGGTGCACCGCAGGCCCCGGTGATCCGCCGCACGCTCGACGACGACATGCTCGAGCAGCTCGAGGAACTGCTGATCAGCGCCGACATGGGCGTGGACACGGCGCTGCGCGTCACCGCGAACATGGCCGAGGGCCGCTTCGGCAAGAAGCTCTCGACGCAGGAGATCAAGCAGCTCCTTGCCGACGAGGTCACGCGGATCATGGAGCCGGTCGCCAAGCCCATGCCGCTCTACCCCAACCGCCCGCAGGTGGTGCTGGTGGTGGGCGTCAACGGTTCGGGCAAGACCACGACCATCGGCAAGCTCGCCAGCCAGTTCCGCGCCGCCGGCAAATCGGTGGTGATCGCCGCCTGCGACACCTTCCGCGCCGCCGCCGTCGAGCAGCTTCAGGTCTGGGGCGACCGCGCCGGTGTTCCCGTTCTAACCGCACAGCAGGGCACCGACCCCGCCAGCCTGGCCTTCGACGCCATGACGAAGGCGGAAGCCGAGGGCGCGGACCTGCTGATGATCGACACGGCAGGGCGGCTCCAGAACCGGCAGGACCTGATGGAGGAGCTGGCCAAGATCGTCCGCGTGATCCGCAAGAAGGACCCGAGCGCGCCGCACAACACGCTCCTCGTCCTCGACGCGACCACGGGCCAGAACGCCGTCAACCAAGTCGAGATCTTCGAGAAGCTAGCCGACGTCTCGGGCCTCGTGATGACCAAGCTCGACGGCACGGCCAAGGGCGGCGTCCTGGTGGCACTGGCGGACAAGTTCGGCCTGCCGATCCATGCCATCGGCGTGGGCGAGCAGATCGACGACCTCGCCCCATTCGATCCCGAGGACTTCGCCCGCGCCCTGACGGGCCTCGACGCATGAGCGACGCGGCGGGCCCCGCGCCCGCTCCATCTTTGGTCCGGAAATATCCTCGGGGGGAGCGCCGCAGGCGCGGGGGGCAGACAGCCCCCTTCCTGCCTCGACGCACGCGTACCGCCCCGGCATGAGCGACCTCATCGTCGCCCTCGAGGGCACCGAGACCGGGCGCCACGCAGCGATGCTCCTCGCCCTGCTCGCAGCCTTCCTGCACGCGGTCTTCGGGGCGCTTCAGAAGGGCCGGTTCGACCCTTGGCTCAGCCGCGGCGCGATCGACTTCTGGCTCTTCGTCCTCAGCCTGCCGATGGCGCTGTTCCTGGTGCCCTGGCCCGAAGGTGCCGCGTGGGTGATCCTCGCTGGCGCGCTGGTGATCCACTTCACCTACAAGGTCGGCATGGCGCTGGCCTTTTCGCGCGGGGCCTTCACGGTCGTCTACCCGGTCGTGCGCGGCACGGGCCCGCTTTTCGCGGTGATCGGCGCCTGGCTGATCTTCGGAGAGACGTTCACCTGGGTGCAGTGGCTCGGCGTCGCCGTTCTGCTCGGCGGCATCTTCGGGCTGGCGGTCTACAACCTGATCCACGTCGACGTGGGACGCGAGACGCTGGTGCCCGCGCTCTGGCTCGCCGTGGGCACGGGGGCGCTGGTCGCGCTCTATACGACCTACGACGCGTACGGCATCCGTTACACCCCCGACCCCTTCACTTTCCTCGCCTGGTTCTTCCTCATCACCGCGGTCGACTTTCCCGTCCTCGCCGCGATCCGCTACTTGCGGATGCCCGCGCCGCCGCCGCTGGCGGGCCTCGCCCTGCGCGGCTTCACCGGGGCCCTGGTCGCCTATGGCAGCTTCGGGTCGGTGATGCTGGCAACGCGGCTGGACAAGGTGGGCGAGGCAGCGGTCCTGCGCGAGACCTCGACTGTCTTCGCGGCCTTGATCGGATGGCTGGTACTGGGCGATACGGTGGGCCCACGGCGCATGGCGCTGATGGGCTTGATCGCCGTCGGAGCGATCATAGTTGAATTCGGCGGATGACGGAGAGGCACATGGCGGAACAGAACAACGTCGACCCCAAGCTGAAGGCGGCGCTCGACCTCGGGCCGGTGCTGCTGTTCTTCGCGGGATACCTGCTGTTCCGCGACGGCAGCTACACGATCGGCGGCACAGCCTACAGCGGCTTTGTGCTGGTGACGGCGGCCTTCGTGCCGATCCTCGCGCTCTCGACCTTCCTGCTGTGGCGCCTGACCGGCACGCTTTCGAAGATGCAGGTGGTCACGCTGGTGCTTGTCGTGGTCTTCGGCGGCCTGACGGTCTGGCTGAACGACGAGCGGTTCTTCAAGATGAAGCCGACGCTGATCTACCTGATCTTCGGCGGCCTGCTGGGTATCGGCCTTTTGCGCGGCCAATCCTGGCTTCGGCTGGTGCTCGAGGGGATGATCCCGCTCGACCACGAAGGCTGGATGAAGCTCACGCGCCGGCTGACCGCCTTCTTCCTGGGCCTCGCCTTGCTGAACGAGATCGTGTGGCGCACGATGTCCACTGATGCCTGGGTCACCTTCAAGACTTTCGGCCTGACCGCGGCGGTGTTCCTGTTCTTCATGTCCCAAGGCCGCCTCTTCCGCGACCACGGCACGTCCGACGATTGACGGGCGGCTCCTTGGTCCCTCCGGTCCCGCGGCGCGATGACCGACCGGAGGGAGGGAAGAGCGCGCGTCAGCCGACGTGGAACAGCGTCGTGAAAAGCCGCGGGTCGAGGCTCGCCTGCGAGAAGGTCTCGCCCTCGGTCAGTACGCTGACCGCATCATGGCTGTGCAGGCTTTCCTGGTGCGAGGCCACGACCCGGAAATCGCCGATGCGCGGCTCGTCGTGCAGCGCCTGCGCGAACAGGCGCGCCGCATCCTCGACGAAGATCGGGTTGGCGGCGTTGAGTTCGGCGAAGGCCTGTTCGTCCTCACGCTTGACCATTACCTGCGTCTCGGTCGGCACGGCGGCGCGGCACAGATCCACGAGGTCCTCGAACCACATGCAGTCGGCGTTTCGGTTCAGCTCGACCGACACCCGCGCGACCGAACGCTGCGAGTGCGGCGTCGCCAGCTGCCCGCGCGTCATCCGCGCATGCTCGGACAGCTCCAGCGAGCAGGGGCAGGTCGAGGAATATACGTAGTCGAGGTGCATGACCTTCCGGCGCACACCCGCCGTCTCGACCAGCTCCAGCGCGATGTCGTAGTACTGGTAGCCTTCGAGCCCCGAGCGCAGCGACGGCTTCTTCACGGGAAACGAGAACCGCATCTGGATGCGCGCGTCAAAGCTTTCGAGGTCCGACTTGTAGTCGTCCAGCGCCGCCTCGATCACCTCAAAGCTGAAGGTCCGCTCGGCGTGCCGGTAGAAGGTGCGCATGATGCGCGACATGTTGATGCCCTTCTTCTCGGCCTCCAGGCTGACCGTGCCGGTCACGCTTGTTTCGAGCGTCAGGTCGCCGTTGTCACGGGTGTGGAATTTGATCGGCAGTCGGAAGTTCGAGATCCCCACATGCTGTATCTGCCGCTTCGCGCCCCTGATGAGGGATTGCGGACCGTTTTGCAGGTCGGGCAGCGTCTGCCGGTAAGCCGCATCCGCCTCGAAGCCTTCTGGATAAGTGCGCGAAAGGGCGGGATACGGCGCGGCATCCGCCCCGGGAAGCAGCCGCGCCACCGCCGGGTCCAGCGCTGCAACCTCCTCGGCCGAGGCTTTCGCGGCCCAGTCGCGCAGCACCTTCAGCGCTTGGGCGGCGTCCTCGCGGTCAGTGTCCCGCTCGATCTCCGGCGTGTGTACGTTCATGTCGTCTGGTTCCTGCGTTCCCCTGCGGCAGGGACGATATGTAAGGGTCCCGCCGACCATTTTCCACGTTAGCTGAGTGAATTACGCGGAGACGGCGCAGACGGATCACACGGTCGAGTCGAGCGCCTGCCGGATGTCGGCGACCAGGTCGCCCACGTCCTCGAGCCCCACGCTGATGCGCACGAGCCCCGGCGTGATGCCCAGCGCCGCCTTCTGCTCGTCCGGCAGTCGCTGGTGCGTCGTCGTGGCCGGATGCGTCGCGATGCTCTTCGCGTCGCCCAGGTTGTTCGAGATGATGCAGATCTCGAGGGCATTCAGGAACCGGAACGCCGCCGCCTGACCGCCCTTCACGTCGATCGACAGGACTGTCCCGCCCGAGCCCATCTGCCCTCGCGCCAGATCGTGCTGGGGGTGCGAGGGCAGGCCGGGGAAGATCACCCGCTCAAGCCGGGGATCCCCGTCCAGCGCCTCGGCCACCGCCTGCGCGCCGGCGGCCTGCGCCCGTACCCGCAGGTCCAGCGTCTCCATCCCCTTGAGCAGCACCCAGGCGTTGAAGGGGCTCATCGCGCCGCCGGTGTGCTTTAGGTACGGCTCGACCGTCTTGCGGATGAACTCCCGCGTGCCCAGGATCACGCCGCCCAGGCAGCGGCCCTGGCCGTCGATGTGCTTCGTCGCCGAGTAAACGACCACGTCCGCCCCCAGTTCGAGCGCGCGAGAGAAGACCGGCGTCGCGAACACGTTGTCCACGATGACCGTCGCCCCCACCGCGTGGGCGATTTCGGCCACGCCCTTGAGGTCGATGACCTCGAGCGTAGGGTTCGACACCGACTCGAGGAACACGGCCTTCGTCTCTGGCCGCACCGCGCTGCGCCAGGCGTCAAGGTCGGTGCCGTCTACGAAGGTGACCTCCACCCCGAACCGGCCCAGAACCTCTTCCAGGATGTAAAGGCACGACCCGAAGAGTGCCCGGCTCGACACGACGTGGTCACCGGCCCGCAGCATCGAGGTCAGCGCGCCATTGACCGCGGCCATGCCGCTGGCCGTGGCAAAGGCGTCCTCGGCCCCTTCCAGGGCAGCGACGCGGTCCTCGAACATCCGCACCGTCGGGTTGCCGTAGCGGGCATAGATGAATTCGTCGTCGCCAGCCTTCAGGAAACGCTGCTGGGCGTCCTCGGCGGTTTCATAGACGAAGCCCTGGGTGAGGAAAATCGCCTCGCTCACCTCGTTGTACTGGCTGCGGCGGGTGCCGCCGTGCACCAGCTTGGTGCGGGTGTTCCAATCGCTCATTGCCGCCTCCGCGCAACAAAAAACCCCACCGCTCAGAGCGCCGGGGTGCGAACATCCCAGACCTCTTTAGCGGAATGTTTAACGTGGCCCGCAATCCGGTGAACAAATCGCCACGACATCGACCGGATACGCCTCGCCACGCCGCCGGTCAAGCGCCGGCCGCCCCTGCGGCAGCGCGCAGGTTCTTCGCCTTGCGTTCCCGGCCTGGTGCCCCAACTCTCGCCCTGACCATATAAAAGGAGACCGCCATGACCGCGCCCATCGACCTGTACTACTGGCCCACGCCCAACGGCTGGAAAATCTCGATCGCGCTCGAGGAGATGGGCCTGCCGTACAACGTGCACCTCGTGAACATCGGCAAGGGCGCGCAGTTCGAGCCCGATTTCCTGAAGATCTCGCCCAACAACAAGATGCCGGCCATCGTCGACCCCGAAGGCCCGGACGGTGCGCCGATCACGGTCTTCGAATCGGGCGCGATCCTGCAATACCTCGCCCGCAAGACCGGCACCTTTGCCGGCTCGACCGAACGGGAGAGGGTCGCCGTCGAGCAATGGCTCATGTGGCAGATGGGCGGTCTCGGCCCCATGGCCGGACAGGCGCACCATTTCCTCAAGTACGCCCCCGCGATGGACCCGCCGGCGGACCTTCCCTACGCCAAGGACCGCTACCGCAACGAGACCGCGCGCCTTTACGGCGTGCTCGACCGGCGACTGGCGGACAACACGTACGTGGCCGGAGACTTCTATTCCATCGCGGACATGGCGATCTGGCCCTGGGCGATCCTGTGGGAAGGGCAGGAGCAGACGCTCGACGACAAGCCGAACCTCGCGCGCTGGCTGGACCTCGTGGGCGGTCGCGATGCGGTGAAGACTGGCCGCGCCGTGGCCGAGGAGCAGCGCTCGAACATCCAGGACGACCGCGAGGCGCAGGAAAATCTCTTCCGCCGCCGGGGGTAGGTGCGGGGCGGCCGGCGTCGAGGGGGCTGTCTGCCCCCGCTCGGGCTGCGCCCGAGCCCCCCGAGGATATTTCCCGACCAGAGATGACTCGGTAACTGGCTTTTAACCCGCGGCGGAAATAGTCGGCCGGGCGGTACAGGCAGGGATGCCGATTATCGCGACCGGAGATGGCGGCCCGTCCTCCGTAATGGGGACGGGCCGTTGCGCTGCTGGTCATCTTCGGTCTGCTAAATATCCCGGGGGAGGCCGCCGAAGGCGGGCGGGGGCAGAGCCCCCCGACGACGGGCGAGCAAGGCGCTCGGGAGAGCAAGCGGCGGTCCGTCAGTCTTGACGCGCCGCGCCGCGCGGGCCAAGCCTGCGCCTCATGATCGATCTGCGCCCCGTGGGATATGTCATCGGCCTTCTGGTCGCCGCGCTGGGCGCGGCGATGGCTGTTCCGCTGGCCGTGGACCTTGCCGCCGGCAACGGGCATTGGTGGGTGTTCCTTGAGAGCACCGTGATCACGGCTCTTACCGGGACGTTGCTCGCGCTGGCCTGCGCCAATGCCGTGGCCGAGCGGTTGACGATCCAGCAGACCTTCCTTCTGACCACCGCCGTGTGGGTGCTGCTGCCCGTTTTCGGCGCCGTCCCCTTCGTCCTCGGGGCCACCGACGCCAACTGGACCGACGCCTTCTTCGAGGCGGTCTCGGGCCTGACCACGACCGGATCGACGGTGTTCGAGGATCTCGACGACCTGCCGCGCGGGCTGCTTCTATGGCGCTCGATGCTGCAATGGTTCGGCGGCATCGGCATCATCGTCGTCGCCATGGTGTTTCTGCCCGAGTTGCGGGTGGGCGGCATGCAGATCTTCCGCTCCGAGGCCTTCGACACGATGGGCAAGATCCTGCCCCGCGCAGCCGAGATCGCGGCGCGCATCTCGTGGATTTACGTCGTGCTGACCTTCCTGTGCTTTCTCGGCTACGCCGCGCTCGGGATGGGCAGCTTCGACGCGATCAACCACGCGCTGACGACCATGTCGACGGGCGGCTTTTCCACGCGCGACGCGTCCTTCGGGGCGTTCCAGGGTGCGCCGGAATACCTTGCATCGGTCTTCATGATCCTCGCGAGCCTGCCGTTCGTGCGCTACATCCAGGTCATCTCGGGCAGCATCGCACCGATCTGGCGGGATGCGCAGGTGCGCGCCTACATTGCGACCATCCTCGCGGCCTCCGGGATCATCGTGGTGTTCGAAGTGCTCGCCGACGACCGCCCGCTGGAGGAAAGCTTCCGCGAGGCGCTGTTCAACGTGACGTCCATCATCTCGGGCACGGGCTACGCCAGCGTGGACTACCAGCTATGGGGTGTCTTCGCGATGGTGATGTTCTTCTTCCTCGGCCTGATCGGCGGCTGCGCGGGGTCGACTTGCTGCTCGGTCAAGATCTTCCGCTACCAGATCCTGATGTCGTCGATCCGCGCGCAAATCCGGCGCATCCACTCGCCCCACGGCCTGTTCACGCCGCGCTTCGACAACCGCCCCGTGGGCGAGGACGTCCTGAACTCGGTCATGGCGTTCTTCGTCCTGTTCATCGTCTCGCTCGGCGCGCTATCGGTGCTGCTGTCGATGACCGGGCTGGATTTCGTCACATCGCTCTCCGGCGCGGCCACGGCGATCGGCAATATCGGCCCCGGACTTGGCGACGAGATCGGCCCGGCCGGCAACTTCGCCGACATCAACCCCACGGCCAAGTGGCTCCTCATCGCCGGGATGCTGGTGGGCCGTCTGGAGCTGATGGTCGTCTACGTGCTGTTCACCGTCTATTTCTGGAGAGCCTGACGTCGCAACGAGCGCAAGAGCCTTGCCGAAGGCTCTTTCCTGGTTCCTTCGTACGGATTGCGAAGCGTAGCGGCGATTGCAGCGCCGCCACGGCGCCGCTAAGTCTGCGCCCATGGTCGCCACGCACTTCAGCCACGTTCGCACCTGGGTCTTCGACCTGGACAACACCCTTTACCCGCCCGAGGCGGCGCTTTTCGACCAGATCGAGGTGCGCATGACCGACTGGGTGATGCGCGAGCTCGGCGTGGACCGGGCCGAGGCCGACCGCCTGCGAAAGCTCTACTGGGCGACCCACGGCACCACGCTTGCCGGTCTGATGGAGGTTCACGGCGTCGATCCCGAAGGCTACCTCCACGAGGTGCACGACATCACGCTCGACCACATGGAGATCGACGCTGCGCTGGTCGAGCATGTGGGCACGCTGCCGGGCCGGCGCATCGTCTATACCAACGGCAGCCGTCCGTATGCCGAGCGGGTGCTGGCCGCGCGCGGGCTGACGGGCCTTTTCGACGCGATCTACGGCGTCGAGCACGCGGGCTTCCTGCCCAAGCCCCGGCGCGAGGCGTTCGACACGGTGTTCCGGCTCGACGGGCTCGACTGCGCGGCGGCGGCGATGTTCGAGGACGACCCGCGCAACCTGGCCGAGCCGCACGCCATGGGCCTGCGTACGGTGCTTGTGGGCCCCGAGCCGCACGAGGCGCCGCACATCCACCACCACACCGACGACTTGACGCATTTCCTGTCGCAGCTCTGCGCACCCTTTGCGGGGCGGCCCGGCCGCGCTACCTCAGCCGCATGACGCGGAACACGACGGACATCCTGATCTCGGGCGCCGGGATCGCCGGCATGGTCGCCGCCGCCCTGCTGGCGCGGCAGGGGCGGCGAGTGACGCTGGTGGACCCGATGCCGCCCGTCGCGGCGGCGGGGGACGCGGGCTCGGACCTGCGGTCGACCGCCTTCCTCCAGCCGTCGCGCAAGCTGTTCGAGGAGGCGGGGCTGTGGGACGCGCTCGACGCTCACGCGACGCCGCTCGACAAGCTGCGCGTGATGGACACCTCAGGCTGGCCGCCGGTGATCCGTGACACCCGCACCTTCGTGCCGGACGACCTGGGCCACGACACCTTCGGCTGGAACCTTCCGAACTGGCTCACCCGCCGCGAACTGGCGCGGGTGCTGGAGGAGACGCCGGGCGTCGACCTGCGGCTCGGTACCGGGTTCCGGGCGATGCTGACTCGCGACCGCGAGGCGATCGTCACGCTGAGCGACCGTTCGCAGGTCTCGGCCCGGCTGGTGATCGGGGCGGACGGCCGCGCCTCGCCCGTTGCCGATGCGGCAGGGATCGGGATGCGGACGACGCGCTACGGGCAGAAGGCGCTCGCCTTCGCGGTGACGCACGCGCTGCCGCACGACAACGTCTCGACCGAGGTCTACAATCGCGGCGGCGCGACCACGACGGTGCCGCTGCCCGACCAGGACGGCCGCGCTGCCTCGGCCATCGTGTGGATGGAGGACGGGCCGCGGGCGGTGCAACTGTCGCACATGGTGCCCGAGGATCTGGCAGACGAGCTTGACATGCGCATCTGCCACGTGCTCGGCCCCTCGCGTCTGGCGACGCCAGTGCGGGTGTGGCCGGTGGTGACGCAGACGGCCGAGCGGCTGACGGCCCGCCGCACCGCGCTGGTGGCCGAGGCCGCGCACGTCCTGCCGCCCATCGGGGCGCAGGGGCTGAACACCTCGCTCGCCGACGTGGCGGACCTGGCGCACCGGATCGCCGAGGCCGAGGACCCGGGTGCGGAGGCGCTGCTGGACGGCTATGCCGCCTCGCGGGCGCGCGATATACGGGCGCGCGCCAAAGTCGTCGACCTGTTCAACCGCGTCTGCCGGTCGGACATTCCGGCGGTGCAGGCGATGCGGCTGGCCGGGCTGAAGGCCGTCCACGGCCTGACGCCCGTCCGGCGCACGGTGATGCGCGCCGGACTGGGCAGCGAGGGCGATCGTCAGAACACCTGATCGAGCGCTGCTTCCAGCCGGGCGACGCTCGCGTCCACGTTCTTGAGCTTGTCGAGCCCGAAAAGCCCGATGCGGAAGCTGCGGTAGTCGTCGCCTTCGCCCACCATCAGCGGCACGCCCGCGGCGATCTGCAGCCCGTGCGCGGCGAAGGCCTTGCCGGTCTGCACGTCCGCCCGGTCGGTATAGGCGACCACGACGCCCGGCGCGCCGAAGCCCTCGGCCGCGACCGAGCGGATGCCGCGGTTCGCCAGCGCCGCCCGCACCGCATCGCCCTGTTTCCACTGCGCCTCGGCCAGCTTGTCGAAGCCGTATTCCTTGGTCTCGACCATCGCGTCGCGGAAGCCGCGCAGGGCGTCGGTCGGCATGGTCGCGTGATAGGCGTGGCCGCCGTTCTCGTAGGCCTCCATGATCTGCAGCCATTTGCCGAGGTCCGCGGCGAAGCTGGTGGACTTGCGGGTCTTCACGCGCTCCACCGCCGCCTGGCTCATCATCACGAGGCCCGCCGACGGCGACGCCGACCAGCCCTTCTGCGGGGCCGAGATCAGCACGTCCACGCCCGCCGCCTTCATGTCCACCCAGGCACAGCCCGAGGCGATGCAGTCGAGCACGAACAGCCCGCCGACCTCGTGCACCGCGTCCGCCACCTGCCGCACGTAGGCGTCGGGCAGGATCATGCCGGACGACGTCTCGACATGCGGGGCGAAGACGATCTCGGGGCGCTCGGTACGGATGCGCTCGACCACCTCCTCGACCGGCGCCGGGGCGAAGGGCGCCTGCGGACCGTTGCCGGTGCGGCGGGCCAGCATCACCACCTCGTCCGAGGGGATGGAGCCCGCTTCGAAGATCTGCGTCCAGCGATAGGAGAACCAGCCGTTGCGGACCACCAGCGCCTTGGCGTCGGTCGCCAGCTGACGCGCCACGGCCTCCATCGCGTAGGTCCCGCCGCCCGGCACGACGGCCACGGCGTCGGCGTTATAGACCTCGCGCAGGAGCGAGGAGATGTCGCGCATCACCTGCTGGAACGCCGCGCTCATGTGGTTCAGCGAACGATCGGTGAAGACGACCGAGAACTCCGTCAGGCCGTCGGGGTCGATGTCGGGACGAAGGGCGGGCATGGGCGGCTCCTGTGGTTGTTCGCGTGGCGATTAGCACGGGGTGGGAAAGCAGTCACGTACGGGCGGGGGGCGATGGTAAGGCGCATTCCTTGGTCAGAATCCATTCGCTGCCGCTCCGCCCGGGCCGCTTGCCGCCCGGGCCGCGCCCGTTCGCCCCCATGGGCGGGCGCTTCCCTTCGCCAGTCGCGCCCAATCGCACGTCGCTTCACCCCAGCGGCCCCGGCAGCCTCTCTTCGCTCAGCAGCACGTTCGACTCGATCTGTCCGACCCCCGGCAGCGTCATGATGCGCCGCCGCAGGATGCGCTCGAAATCGGCCAGGTCGCGCGCCACCACCCGCAGGCGGTAGTCGTAGAGGCCCAGCACGTGGCTTACGCTCTGCACCTCCGGAATCGCGGTGATCGCACGCTCGAAGTCCTCCAGCGACACGCGCCCCTTCGTGGCCAGCTTGATGCCGAGGAATACGGTGACACCGAACCCCAGCGCCTCGACGTCGAGGTCCACGCGACGCCCCGACAGCACGCCCGCCTCCTCCAGCCGCTTCAGCCTGCGCCACGCGGCGGGCTGGCCCAGCCCGAGCGCACGCCCCAAAGCCCCGGCCGAAAGCGTCGCGTCGCCCTCGACCAGCCGTAGGAGCCTGCGGTCGATGTCGTCGAGTTCGGTCATATGGGCAGGCCCTCGGGCGTCTTGATCCGCGCGACCTCCATCAGCGCCTCGATGTCGGCGATGTGCGGCAGGGCGAGGACGCGGTCGCGGTAGATCTCCTGATAATGCTTCATGTCCCGCGCGATGATGGACAGGCGCACGTCGACGCGGCCGAGGAACGTCTGGATCTCGATCACCTCGGGCACCTGCCGTGCGGCGGCGATGAAGTCGTCGAACGCGGTGCGCTGCGTCTTGTCGAGCGTGATCCTTAGCGAAACCTCGACCTCGTAACCGAGCGCGCGCCAGTCGATCACGCCGTGGATGCCCCGCAGGATTCCCTGCGCGCGCAGCTTCTCGAGCCGCCGCGCGGCCATCTGCGCGGTCACCCGCGAGCGGGCGGCGAGGGCGGAGGTCGTCAGCTTCGGATCGGCCTGGAGCTGGCGCAGAAGGCGGCGGTCGATGTCGTCGAGCATGATTTCTTCAATAGCGGCGCTTCCGACGCATGGAAACCATCAACGTGCGGCGCGTTATCCGCAAACCACCCACTCGCTTTGGCGGGGCGCCCTGCCTATGGTCACGCCAACAGCAAGCAAGGAGGACGGCCATGCGCGTCTATTACGATCGCGACTGCGACATCAATCTGATCAAGGACAAGAAGGTGGCCATCCTGGGCTACGGCTCGCAAGGGCACGCCCACGCGCTGAACCTGCGCGACTCGGGCGCCAAGAACGTGGCCGTCGCGCTGCGCGAAGGCTCGCCCAGCCGCGCCAAGGCCGAGGGCGAGGGCCTGCAGGTCATGGGCATCTCGGAAGCCGCCGCCTGGTGCGACCTGATCATGTTCACCATGCCCGACGAGCTTCAGGCCGAGACGTACAAGAAGTACGTACACGACCACCTGAAGGAAGGCTCGGCCATCGCCTTCGCGCACGGCCTGAACGTGCACTTCGGCCTGATCGAGCCGAAGCCCGGCGTCGACGTCATCATGATGGCGCCGAAGGGCCCGGGCCACACCGTGCGCGGCGAATACGTCAAGGGCGGCGGCGTGCCCTGCCTGGTCGCGGTGCACAACGACGCCTCGGGCAAGGCGATGGAAATCGGTCTGTCCTACTGCGCCGCGATCGGCGGCGGCCGCTCGGGCATCATCGAAACGAACTTCCGCCAGGAATGCGAGACCGACCTCTTCGGCGAGCAGGCCGTGCTCTGCGGTGGCCTCGTCGAGCTGATCCGCATGGGCTTCGAGACGCTGGTCGAGGCGGGCTACGAGCCCGAGATGGCGTACTTCGAGTGCCTGCACGAGGTGAAGCTGATCGTGGACCTGATCTACGAAGGCGGCATCGCGAACATGAACTACTCGATCTCGAACACCGCCGAATACGGCGAGTACGTGTCAGGTCCGCGCATCCTGCCCTACGAGGAGACCAAGAAGCGCATGAAAGAGGTCCTGTCCGACATCCAGACCGGCAAGTTCGTGCGCGACTTCATGCAGGAGAACGCCGTCGGCCAGCCGATGTTCAAGGCGACCCGTCGCCTGAACGACGAGCACCAGATCGAGCAGGTGGGCGAGAAGCTGCGCGCGATGATGCCGTGGATCTCGGCCGGCCGCATGGTTGACAAGTCGAAGAACTGAGGCGCGCGGGGGCCATGCCCCCGAGCCACCGGACCCGTGGGGTTCCCGGCACGTCCGGGAGCCCCTTTTCGTTCGTCGGAAGGAGTCTTGCATGACGTCGCAGCCCACGCTCGCCAACTGGCTGACGATTCTTGCGCTCGGGGTGATCTGGGGCGGGACCTTCGCGGTCGTCTCGCTTGCGCTGACCGGCTACGGCCCGCTGACCGTGGCGGCGGCGCGCACCACGCTGGGGGCGGCGGCGCTGCTGGTCCTGATGCGGGCGATGGGGCGCCCGTGGCCGGAGGGCGGGCGGCGGCTGTGGCTGCACGTGGCGGCGATCGGCACCTTGTCCACAGCCGTCCCGTTCTTCCTGCTGAGCTGGGGGCTGCAGTTCGTCCCCTCGGCCTTCGGCGGGCTGGCCATGGCGGCGCTGCCGCTCTTCGTGCTGCCCATGGCGCACTTCTTCTCGGACGAGCCACTGTCGCTGCGCCGGGCGGCCGGTGTGGTGACGGGGTTCGCGGGCGCGCTCGTGCTGCTGGGGCCGGGCGTCCTGCAGGTAAGCGGCGCCGACCTGGGGCCGCTGGGGCGCCTGGCCTGCCTGGCGGCGGCGGTCAGCTATGCCTGCGCCTCGGTCCTCACGCGCCGCTGCCCGCCGGTCGATCCGATCGTCCTGAGCGCGCTGACCCTGATGGTCGGGGCGGCGGTCCTGATCCCCGTGATGCTGCTGGTCGAAGGCGTGCCCGGCTGGTCGGGCGCGACGCCGGGACTGGCGATCCTGTTCCTGGGTCTCGTTCCGACGGCCATGGCGGTGCTGCTGCGGATCATGGTGATCCGCTCGGCCGGCTCGGTGTTCATGACGCTGGTGAACTACCAGGTGCCGGTCTGGTCGATGGTGATCGGCTGGGCGGCGCTGGGCGAGGACCTGCCGTGGCGCTTCTTCGCGGCGCTTGCGCTGATCCTCGCCGGGCTCGTCGTCAGCCAGTGGGGCGCGCTGGGGCGGCTCTTCGGCCCCTGGCGCTGAGGCTTGAAGAGGCGGAGCGGCAGGGCCGCTCCGCCCCGGTCAGTTCCAGCAGCTCACCAGTACCGTCATGTCGGCGGCGAGCCGCGTCAGTTGGTCGGGGTTCAGCCCCTCGCCACGATCCGACGCGCGGGCGGGCAGGCCCTGGTCCGACAGGAAGCCGGCGATCGTCTCGACATCGGCGGCGAAGGACACGCGGTCCGGCAGCACCTTGCCGTCCTCCGACGCGCGCGGCAGCAGCATGCCCATCACCGACCCGCTTTCGCTGAGGACGGGGCCGCCCGCGTCGCCGGGCTGCGGCGCGATGTCCAGCCGATTGACGCTGTCCTCGCCCGACAGGCCGCGCAGGTCGGCGACGGTGCCGTAGGTCAGGGTCGGCGCGCCCAGCACCCCCTCGTAGGAATAGCCCGAGACGGCGACGCGGCTTTGCAGGCGCGGGATGTCGGTGTGAAGCCGGGCATAGGCGAGCGGCGCAAGCGTCTGGCGCGGGCGCAGCAGGGCCAGCCCGCTGGTGTCGTCGGTCGCCGCGATCTCGGCCTCGATGTCGTCGTTCAGCGTGATCCGGCGGCACTGTCGCAGCACGT
This sequence comes from Tranquillimonas alkanivorans, assembly GCF_900115595.1. Classification (GTDB taxonomy): domain Bacteria; phylum Pseudomonadota; class Alphaproteobacteria; order Rhodobacterales; family Rhodobacteraceae; genus Tranquillimonas; species Tranquillimonas alkanivorans. Next base: position 158,301 of record NZ_FOXA01000001.1, on the reverse strand, counting down.
CCGAGGTCGTCAGCACTGCACCGTCGCCGTCCACGTAGAAGCCCGAGCGCGACAGGTCCGGGCGGCGGATCTGAAGGCCCGAGACGAGGTCGATGCGCTGGTCGGCGCCCGGCTCACCCATTTCGTCGGGCAGCACACCGGGCATGCGGCGGAAGCTTTCGCGCATGCGGTCGAGCACGCGGGCACGACGGTCCTCGTCGTCCGCGGGCCAGATCAGCGTAAAGCCCTTGATCTGCCCGTTTTGCAGCGACGCCTCGGTGTGCGAGACGATGTCCTGCCCCCGGCCGGTCAGCGAGAAGCTGTCGCCGCTTTGCTGGCGCGGCCCCTCGGGGGGCACGATCTCGAGCGTCTGCATGATGTCGAAAAGCCCGCGGAGCGTATCGCGGTCGCCGCGCTGGCTGATGAGCAGAACCTTGACCGGCTCTTCGCCATCCTGCGGCTCGTAGTGGGCGAAGGGCGGCACGTAGCGATCGAACGATACCAGCGCGGTGGGCATGGCGATGGCGATGCCTGCCTCCTCGTCGCGCACGAGCTCCATGCCAAGCCCGTCGAACACGGCGTAGTAGTCCGACAGAAGCTCCTCGCGCTGGCGGGTGGTCAGGACGCCCGTCGCCTCGTACCCCCGGCGACGCTGCCACTCGGCCATGGCCGAGCGCGTGCCCTGCCCGAAGAGCGCGTCGATGGGTCCGTCATAGACACCGGACCAGCGCATCGCCTCCTGCAGCTCGCGCTGTTCGTCGTTGGTCAGCGCACGCTCGCTCTGGCGGGCCTCGGCGACGGTCTCGAAGTCGGGGGCGGTGTCCTCTTGCCGCTGCGCGGCCTCCTGCGGCCGAGACTGTTGCGGCTGAGACTGTTGCGACTGCAACTGTTGCGTCTGCGACCCGCCGGTGTCGCGCGACACGCGGCTGCCGCCGATGGGCCAGAACTGGTCGCGAAAGCCCTGTCCGTCGGTGGTGAAGCTGTCCGAGGGGATCAGGCCCTGCCGGCGCAGGCGGGCGCGCACGTCCTCGGCCTGCTGCGGGCCGTAGGGGCCCAGCACGATGGCATACCAGCTGGTCGAGCCCAGCTGGAAGCCTGCCACGTTCTCCAGACGGCGGGCATAGGTGCTTGCGCGGTCCTGCGCCTCGCTCAGCGTCGGCTGCGCCTCGATCTGCAGCCAGACCTCCTGCTGCGCCTGCGCGCTGGTGCACAGGCCGGCGAAAAGGATCGCCAGCAGGATCCTGCGAAAAACGTTCATGCTCTGCCTCGGTGTCGATGTCGTCCGTTGGTCGAAGAACCTATCAGCCCCGCCGTCGGTTGCACGTCAAGAAGTCCTGAGCGCCGCGTGCCCCGCGATTGACCCTTGTTGCCCTTCTGCCTATTGGGGACGGGACTTTCAGCAAGGGCCAGGGAGCACCGCAGATGCAGACCGGCGCATCGCGTCCGAAGAGTTTCCAGGAAGTGATCCTGAGGCTCCAGACCTACTGGGCGGGGCAGGGCTGCGCGGTCTTGCAGCCCTACGACATGGAGGTCGGTGCGGGCACCTTCCACCCGGCAACGACGCTGCGCGCGCTGGGATCGAACCCGTGGGCGGCGGCCTATGTCCAGCCGTCGCGGCGGCCGACCGACGGGCGCTATGGCGAGAACCCGAACCGGCTGCAGCACTATTACCAGTACCAGGTGCTCATCAAGCCGTCGCCGCCGGATTTCCAGCAGCTCTACCTGGGCTCGCTGGCCGCGATCGGGATCGACTTCGACTACCACGACATCCGCTTCGTCGAGGACGACTGGGAAAGCCCGACGCTGGGCGCCTGGGGCCTGGGCTGGGAGGTCTGGTGCGACGGCATGGAGGTCAGCCAGTTCACGTACTTCCAGCAGGTCGGCGGCCACGACTGCAAGCCGGTCTCGGGCGAGCTGACCTATGGCCTGGAACGCCTTGCGATGTACGTCCTCGGCATTGACCACGTGATGGAGATGCCGTTCAACGACCCGTCCTCGCCCATCCCGCTGAGTTATGGCGACGTGTTCAAGCAGACCGAGGAGGAATACTCGCGCTGGAACTTCGACGTGGCCGAGACCGAGATGCTGCTGCGCCACTTCGAGGATGCCGAGGCCGAGTGCGAGCGCATCCTCTCGCACGAGCACGAGGACCCGAAGACCGGCCGCCGGATCGTCATGGCCCACCCGGCCTATGACCAGTGCATCAAGGCATCGCACCTGTTCAACCTTCTGGATGCGCGCGGCGTGATCTCGGTCACCGAGCGGCAGGCCTATATCGGGCGGGTGCGGGCGCTGGCGAAGCGCTGCGCCGACGCCTTCGTGCAGACCTCCGCCGGGGGATGGACGCAGGCCGCATGACCGGCAAGATCATCGCCATCACCCTTGCCGCGCTGGCGCTGATCGCCGGCGGGGCGATGTATTACCTGCAGGTCTATGCCTATTACGAGGACGTGGACTTCACGCAGGAAATGCTGCGCCTGACGCCCGTGGACGACGAGACGCCGCAGGCGATCCCGGCTGCGGCGCAGGTGGGCATCGACGCCGACAGCTCGCCCCTGCGCTTCCGCGCCTGCTTCGAGACGTCGGTGCCGCTGGAGACGCTGCGGGCGGAGTACGCGACCTATCCCAACCCCGTGCCGCTGACCGCCCCCGGCTGGTTCGACTGCTTCGACGCCGAAACCATTGCCGGCGCGCTGGAACGCGGCGAGGCCGAGGCGTTCCTGGGGGAAAAGAACATCGCCTACGGCGTGGACCGCGTGGTCGCCGTCTACGAGGACGGCCGCGCCTATGCCTGGCACCAGCTGAACAACTGCGGCGAGACGGACTATGCCGGCAACCCCGTCGGCGAAGAGTGCCCGCCGCGAGAGGACTTTGAGTGATGCCCGACCTTCTGATCGAACTCTTCTCCGAGGAAATCCCGGCCCGCATGCAGGCCAAGGCCGCCGCCGACCTCAAGAAGCGCGTGACCGACGGGCTGGTCGAGGCCGGGCTGACCTATGCCTCGGCCGGAGCCTTCTCGACTCCGCGCCGCCTGGCGCTGGCCGTCGAGGGGCTGCTGGCTGAATCGCCGACCGTGCGGGAAGAACGCAAGGGCCCCCGCGCCGACGCCCCGGAGAAGGCGGTCGCCGGCTTCCTGCGCGCCACCGGCCTGACCCGCGACCAGCTCGAGGTGCGGGCCGAGAAGAAGGGCGAGGTCTTCTTCGCCACCATCGAGAAGCCGGGCCGCCCGGCGGCCGAGATCGTGGCCGAGGTGCTTGAAGCCACCATCCGGAACTTTCCCTGGCCGAAGTCCATGCGCTGGGGAAGTGGCACGCTGCGCTGGGTGCGGCCGCTGCACTCGATCCTCTGCATCCTAAGCGACGAGGGCGGCGCGTCGGTCGTGCCGATGTCGGTCGACGGGATCGAGGCCGGCAACACCACCGAAGGCCACCGCTTCATGGCGCCGGGCCGGTTCGAGGTATCGGGGTTCGAGGATTACCTGGAGAAACTGCGCAAGCGCCACGTCATCCTGTCGCCCGAGGAACGCGCCGAGCACATCCTGAGCGACGCGCGAAACGCCGCCTTCGCCAGCGGCCTCGAGCTGGTCGAAGACAAGGGGCTGCTGTCGGAAGTGGCCGGGCTGGTCGAATGGCCGGTCACGCTGATGGGCGAGATCGGCGAAGACTTCCTGAACCTGCCGCCCGAGGTGCTTCAGACCTCGATGAAGGAGCACCAGAAGTTCTTCTCGGTGAAGGACCCCAAGCGCGGCCAGATCACCCGCTTCGTCACCGTGGCGAACCGCGAGACGCCGGACCACGGCGCAACGATCCTCGCCGGTAACCAGAAGGTGCTGTCGGCCCGCCTGTCGGACGCCAAGTTCTTTTGGGAGAACGACCTGCGCGTGGCCAAGGACCAGCGGATGCAGCCTTGGATCGACACGCTGAAGAACGTGACCTTCCACGCGCAACTGGGCACGCAGGCCGAGCGCATCGATCGCATCGCGGCGCTGGCGCGTGAAATCGCGCCGGTCGTGGGGGCCGAGCCCGACAGCGCCGAGCGCGCGGCGCGCATCGCCAAGGCCGACCTCGCGTCTGAAATGGTCTACGAATTCCCCGAACTCCAGGGCATCATGGGCCGCTACTATGCAGAGGCCGCGGGCTACACCGCCGACGAGGCCGCGGCGGCGCAGGAGCATTACGCGCCGCTGGGCCCCTCGGACGACGTGCCCTCCGCCCCCGTCTCGGTCGCCGTGGCGCTGGCCGACAAGCTGGACACGCTGACCGGGTTCTGGGCCATCGACGAGAAGCCCACGGGCTCGAAGGATCCGTTCGCCCTGCGTCGGGCGGCGTTGGGGGTTATCCGGTTGGTGTTGGCAAATCAGCTCCGCCCCAACCTGAAGCACGTTCTGCTGAAGGCTTTCGCTCCGCAGCCTGCTGATAAACTCGCAGATGCTGCCAAGTCGGCGGATGGGGAAGCGAAGCTGCTCGCCTCGACTGAAATGGGCGAAAGTTCTTTTGCATACGATGAGAAAGAGGCGGTCGTTCTCGACCTCCTCTCCTTCTTCCACGACCGCCTCAAGGTCCACCTGCGCGACGAAGGTATCCGGCACGACGTGATCGACGCCTGCCTCGCGATGCCGCAGTCGGACGACCTGACGCTGCTGGTGAAGCGGGCCGAGGCGCTGTCGGACTTCCTCAAGACCGACGACGGCGAGAACCTGTTGCAGGGCTTCAAGCGCGCCAACAACATCCTCGCCCAGGCCGAGGAAAAGGACGGCGTGGAGTATTCCTTCGGTGCCGACGTGAAGTTCGCCGAGACGCACGAGGAAAAGGCGCTGTTCGCCGCGCTCGACGCCGCCGAGAAGCGGATCGAACCGGCGATGAAGGACGAGGATTTCGTCGCCGCCATGTCCGCGATGGCGCACCTGCGCCAACCCATCGACGCCTTCTTCGAGGCCGTCCAGATCAACACCGACAACCAGATCGTGCGCCGCAACCGGCTGAACCTTCTCAGCCGCATCCGCACCATCTGCCTGTCGGTCGCCGACCTGACCCGTATCGAAGGCTGAAACGCTCCCGCAGGGCCCCGGCCTTGCGGGAAACGCCACGGGCGCTATCCTTCCCGCAGGCGCAGGAGTGCTGCGGTGCAGAAACACTTTGATATCTCTGAATTTACGCCGATCACGCCGACGGCGCCAATCTCGGTCGGCGCACACGGCGGGCGGGCGAAGTGCCTGCAACGGCTGATCCGGCTTGATCTTCCGGTGCCCCGGACCGTTGCGCTCAGCTTCTCGGCCGTGCGCTCCATCGCCGCGGGGCAGGACCCCGACACCGCCGCGCTGCTGGCCGAGTTCGGAGAGGGGCCGCTGATCTCGGTCCGCCCGTCAAGCGAGGACCCGGACTGGGGCGGCCCCGGCGCGATCCTAAACATCGGGATGAACGACGCGCAGCACAAGACGCTCGCCCACAAGTTGGGCCAGCCTGCTGCCGACGCGCTCTATCTTCGTTTCATACAGGCCTACGCAGTCCACGTCGCCCGGCTGGACCCGGACATGTTCGAACTGCCGCAGACCAGCGACCGCAGCGCCATCGACATGATGCTGCACGACTTCGAGTCCGAGATGGAAGAGCCGTTCCCGCAGGACCCGGCCCGCCAGCTTGCCGACGTCCTGCGCTCGATGGCGCGCGCGTGGGAGGGGCCATCGGCCCGCCTGTTGCGGCAGGGCAAGGGCGCGCCGGCGGACGCCGGTCTTGGGCTGGTGGTGCAGGAAATGGCCATTGGCGTGGGCAATTCCGGGATCGGCGAATGCGGCTCGGGCGTGATCCAGTTCGTGGACGGCGACACCGGCCTGCCGCAGATCACCGGCCGTTACCTGTCGCAGTCCCAGGGGCGCGAGGCGCTGGTGGCCGAGGAGGGGGCGATCTACCTCACCCGCGACGGACGCGGGCCTTCGCTGGAAGAGCTGTGCCCCGAGGTGTTCGAGGACCTCAAACGTTATGGCGACCTTTCCCGCGCGCGGCTGCGGGAAGAGATGCAGATCGAGTTCACGATCGAGGCCGGGAACCTCTACGTCCTCGACGCCGTGCGCGTGGCCCGCACCGCCCGCGCCGGGGTCCGCATCGCCGTCGCCCTCGCCGCCAGCGGCATCATCCCCGAGGCCGAGGCGGTGCTGCGGGTCGAGCCGCGCGCGCTGTCCGAGCTTCTGCATCGGCAGGTCGATCCCGCCGACCGCCGCACCGCCGTCATCGCGCGCGGCATCGCCGCCAGCCCCGGCGCGGCGACCGGACGGCTCGTCTTCTCCTCGCGCGCCGCGCAGACGGCGGCCGCGCGAGAGGAGCCCTGCATCCTTGTCCGGCGCGAAACGACGCCGGGCGACGTGCGCGGCATGCACGCCTCGGTCGGGGTGCTGACCGAGAAGGGCGGGGTGACGAGCCACGCCGCCGTCATCGCGCGCGGCCTGGGCCTGCCCTGCGTCGTCGGCGCATCGTCCCTGGCCATCGACCGGCGCAAGCGCACGTTGACGGCCGAGGACGGGCGCATTTTTCATGAGGGCGACACCGTCACGCTCGACGGGACGACCGGCGTTGTGCGCGAGGGTGCAGCGCGGCTGCTTGAGCCCGCGCTGGACGACGCGTTCCGCACGCTGCTGAGCTGGGCGGACGAGCTGCGCGACATCGGCGTGCGCGCCAACGCCGACACGCCCGCCGAGGCCAAGGTCGCCCGCGCTTTCGACGCCGAGGGCATCGGCCTGTGCCGGACCGAGCACATGTTCTTCGACGAGAACCGCCTGTCGGTCATGCGCGAGATGATCTTCACCGACAGCCCTGAGGATCGCGCCGCCGCGTTGGATCGCCTGCTGCCGATGCAGCGCGCCGATTTCCGCGAGCTGTTCGAGATCATGCGTGGCCTGCCGGTCTGCATCCGCTTGCTGGACCCGCCGCTGCACGAGTTCCTGCCGCAAAGCCGCGACGGCCTGCACGATCTGGCCGAGGCGCTGGACCTGCCGGTGTCGAAGGTCACCGCCCGCGTCGAGGCGCTGAGCGAATTCAACCCGATGCTCGGCATGCGCGGGGTGCGGCTGGGGATCGCGGTGCCCGAGATCTACGACATGCAGGCCCGCGCCATCTTCGAAGCGACGGTCGAGGCCGGGCAGTCGGTGACGCCCGAGGTGATGCTGCCTCTCGTCTCGGCCCGGCGCGAGGTCGAACTGGTGAAGGCCCGCATCGACGCCGTCGCCGCGGCGGTGAAGGCCGAGACCGGCGCCGATTTCGACTATCGCCTGGGCGTGATGGTCGAAACGCCCCGCGCCGCGCTCAGGGCCGAGGAGATTGCGCCGCACTCCGCCTTCCTCAGCTTCGGCACCAACGACCTGACGCAGATGACCTATGGCCTGTCGCGCGACGACGCGGGGCGGTTTATGGGGGCTTACGTTTCGCAGGGCGTCTTCGTCGAGGACCCGTTCCTGCGGCTCGACGTCGAAGGGGTGGGAGAGCTGCTGACCGTGGGGGCCGAGCGGGGACGCAGGGGCCATCCCGACATCGTGCTTTCGGTCTGCGGCGAACACGGCGGCGACCCCGACAGCATCGCGTTCTGTCGGGCGGCGGGATTCGATTACGTCTCGTGCTCGCCCTTCCGGGTGCCGCTGGCGCGGCTGGCGGCGGCGCAGCTTGCCATACGCGATCACGCGCTCATCCGCTAAGCCTTTGAGCTGACTGGTTGAACTTCCCGTGTCGGCGGCGTATTGCCGGCCCCGGTGACCCTGCGACAGGTTGTCAGGTTCGATTCCGGGCGGGCTTCTTCCATCTACGCCCCCGGTGACGACGGGCAGCCTTACCTGGGGGCAGGTCTGCGAGGTCGCCCGTCGCCGATCCGATGCCTGGAGGGACAATGCACATTCTGCGTACCGTCTTCGCGGCGCTCACCTGCGCCGCACTGGGCCTTGCTGCGCCCGCTGCCGCCGACGTCGTGATGAGCACTTCGAATGACCCCACCGTCCAGATCGACCGCAACCTGGACCGCCTTCTGGGCGGCTCGCGGCAGGATCTGCGGCCCGAGCGCGCCGCCAACGCGCTTCAGTCGATGATCGGGCCGCGCCCGACCATCGGGCCCGACGAGGTCGACTATTCCCGCGCCTTCCTCGTGGACCTGCCGGCCGCCGAGGGCGGCGAGGATTGGGAGTGCCTGACCGAGGCGTTGTACTTCGAGGCCCGGGGCGAATCGGTTCGCGGCATGTTCGCCGTCGCCGAGGTCATCCTGAACCGCGTGGACAGCGCGGAATTCCCGACCTCGGTCTGCGGCGTGGTCAAGCAGGGGACGGGCAAGAAGTACCAGTGCCAGTTCACCTATACCTGCGACGGGCTGGCCGAGGTCGTGCGCGAGAAGAAGGCGTGGACGCGGGTCGGCAAGATCGCCAAGCTGATGCTCGATGGCGCGCCCCGCGCGCTGACGGACGGTGCGACCTACTATCACACCAAAGCCGTCAACCCGCGCTGGGCCCGCGTCTTCGACCGCACCGCCACCATCGGCGCCCACCACTTCTATCGCGCCGGCTGAATGCGCGTCGCGCGCGGTGCGCGATGTGCCGCGCGGGGGCCTGTCCTCCGGCGCCGCGGTGCTTTATTGCAGGCGCGAACTGCCGGGGGACGTGCCCATGAGCGACATTACCGAAGCCTTCGACCATCCCGAGGAGCGGTCGAAGTCTACCGCCGAAGACCCCCGCGACCGCATCTCGCTGCGCGATCACGTGGTCGAGGTCGATATCGGCGCGTTTCAGCCCGAGCGGGGGCGGTCCCAGCGCGTGCGCTTCAACGTGGTGGTCGAGGTCGGTCGCCACGACGCCGCCCTGACCGACGACGTGGACCGCATCCTCAGCTACGACACGCTGACCGAGGCCATTCGCGCCGAACTTGCCGCCGAACGTCTCAACCTGCTCGAGACGCTGGCCGAGCGCATTGCCGACCGTATCTTGACCGAACCGCTGGCCATGCGCGTCTTCATCCGGATCGAGAAGCTCGACCGTGGTCCCGGGGCGCTAGGGGTCGAGATCGTGCGCTCGGCTTCGCACCTGCCGCGCCTGGCCGAGGAGATGGCCCGCGACAGCGCCCCGCATCCGCGCATCGTGTTCCTGTCGAACGCTGCCATCGGCTCGGACAACTTGCCGGCTTGGCTGGACGAGCTGGGGCAGGGGCCCGCAATCCTGTGCGTCGGGCCCGCCGAGGTGCCGCCGCCGCAGACGGGGCACGCGCCCACGCAGCGGCGCATCGACCTCTTGGCGATCGAGCAGAACGCCTGGGTCCTCGCCGCGCGTGATCCGCGCTGCATGGTGGTCTCGACCCGGACCGAGCTGGACTGGGCCATGCGCAACGGACAACTGACCGTCTGGGCGCCGTCGAAGATCGTGCTCGACGCTGTCGAGGCACCGCCGCCCGGCCCAGTGGACGCACTGGCGCTGACGCAATGGTTCGCCGCAACGATGCATGCCGAGGAGCTGGTGCTCGTGGGCATGCACCCGCCGGCAGGCGCACCGATCGCCACCCGCGTCGCCGACCCCGCGTCCCCGACGCTGTCCGACCGATGACGGTCTACCTTCGCCCCATCCCGCGCCTGGGCCTGCCGCGCCCGGCCGAGGCGCACCCGCTCGCCGGCAGCGACACGGCCTGGTTCACGGAGGTCGAGTGCCTATCGCGCGACGCCGCGCCGCAGATCGTCCCCGCGCATGAGGTCGACCCGACCGACCTGCGCCGCCTGTCCGCGGCCCGCGCGCCCGTCGCCGGCCTGACGTTGAACGTGCCGCGCCTGATGGGCATCGTGAACGTGACGCCCGACAGCTTCTCGGACGGCGGCGACTTCGCACGGCACGAGACGGCCATTGCCCACGGCGAGCGGCTGGCGGCCGACGGCGCCGATATCCTCGACATCGGCGGCGAATCGACCCGCCCCGGTTCGGACGCCGTGCCGGAAGACGAGGAATTGCGCCGCACCGCCCCAGTCATCTCGGCCCTGCGCGAGCGACTGCCGACGCCGATTTCGATCGACACCCGCAAGGCAGCGGTGGGCCGGGCTGCGCTGGACGCGGGCGCCGACATGCTCAACGACGTCGCCGCCTTCACCTACGATCCGGCCATGGCGGAACTGGCCGACGAGAGAATGGCGCCTGTCTGCCTGATGCATGCGCAGGGTGACCCGAAGACCATGCAGCAGGCGCCCAGCTACGACGACGTGCTGCTCGACGTCTACGACTTCCTGGCCGAGCGCGTGGCGGTGGCCGAGACCGCGGGCATCCCGCGCGAGCGTGTAGTCGTCGACCCCGGCATCGGCTTCGGCAAGACGGTGGAGCACAACCTCGCGCTGCTCGCGCGTCTCAGCTTGTTTCACGGGCTGGGCTGCGCGCTTCTACTCGGCGCAAGCCGCAAGCGCTTCATCGGGACCATCGGCGGCGGCGATGCGGCGAAACAACGTGTCCCGGGGTCACTCGCGGTTGCGCTTGCGGGCGCGATGCACGGGGCGCATATCATCCGGGTGCACGACGTGGCCGAGACCCGGCAGGCCTTGGCCCTTTGGACCGCGACGACGACAGGACGATTTGCATGACGCGTAAACTTTTCGGCACCGATGGCGTTCGGGGCCTGGCCAACACGTATCCGATGACCGCCGAACTGGCCCTGCGCCTGGGCGCCGCCGCGGGACGGTACTTTCGCCAGAACGACGAGCGCGTGCACCGCGTGGTGATCGGCAAGGACACGCGCTTGTCGGGCTACATGTTCGAGAGCGCGCTGACCGCCGGCTTCACCTCGACGGGCATGAACGTGTTCCTGCTGGGGCCGGTGCCCACGCCGGCCGTCGGCCTGCTGACGCCGTCTCTGCGCGCCGATGTCGGGGTGATGATCTCGGCGAGCCATAACCCGCACCACGACAACGGCATCAAGTTCTTCGGCCCCGACGGCTTCAAGCTTTCGGACGAGGCCGAGGCCGAGATCGAGGCGCTTATGGAGACGGGCGTCGACCCGGCGCGCCCGGCGAATATCGGTCGCGCGCGGCGGATCGACGACGGGCGCTTCCGGTACGCCGAGCGGCTGAAGGGCACGCTGCCACAAGGCACCCGGCTTGACGGCATCAAGGTGGTGATCGACTGCGCCAACGGGGCGGCGCACCGCGTCGCGCCCGAGGTGCTGTGGGAACTCGGCGCCGACATCATCCCGATCGGGGTCAGCCCCGACGGCTTCAATATCAATGACGGCTGCGGCTCGACCTCGACCGATGCGGCGGTGGCGGCGGTGCGCAAGCATGGCGCGGACGTGGGCATCTGCCTCGACGGGGACGCCGACCGGGTGATGATCATCGACGAGCATGGCGAGGTCGCGGATGGCGACCAGATCATGGCGCTCTTCGCGACGCGGCTGGCTGCCGAAGACAAGCTCGCCGGCCGCACGCTGGTCGCCACGGTGATGAGCAACCTTGGGCTCGAGCGGCACCTCGCCGCCCACGACATCGCGCTTCACCGCACACGCGTCGGCGACCGATACGTGGTCGAGGAAATGCGGACGCACGGCTTCAACCTGGGCGGCGAGCAGTCGGGCCACATCGTGATGACCGACTACGCCACCACCGGCGACGGGCTTATCGCGGGCCTGCAGTTCCTGGCCGAGATGGTGCGCACCCACAAGCCGGCGTCGGCCCTGCGGCGACAGTTCGACCGGGTGCCGCAGCTTCTCAAGAACGTGCGCTACGCCGCCGGCACCGCGCCGCTCGACCTGCCGCCGGTCAAGGACGCCATCGCCGAGGCCGAGACGCGGCTGAATGGCAACGGCCGCCTGCTGATCCGGAAGTCTGGGACCGAGCCGCTGATCCGCGTCATGGCCGAGTGCGAGGACGAGTCGCTCCTGTCGCAGGTGGTCGACGACATCTGCGCCGAAGTGACGGCCGCGGCGGCTCCGGCGGCCTGAGGACCGGGACGGCGCGCTGCATGTGCTTGATCCCTCCGGCGGCGCGGGACTAGGGTGGGGCGCGCAGCACGGAGGACGGCCATGGCCGAGACGCGATCCGGTCAGAGGGACGCCTATCAGCTCATCCTCGAGGCCATCGACATCGGCATCTACAAGCCCGGCGATCGGCTGGTGGAAAGCGAACTGGCCGAACGTTTCGGTGTCTCGCGCACGCCGATCCGGGAAGCGCTGCAGCGGCTCGAAACGCAGTCGCTGCTGGCGCGGGACGGGCGCAGCCTGATCGTCGCCTCGCTCGATCACAACCAGCTCGCCGAGCTTTATGTCGTGCGCACGGAACTTGAGGGGCTGGCGGCGCGACTTGCGGCGCGCCACGCCACCGAGGAAGAGGTGCGGGTGCTGCGCGGCATGGTCGAGGAGGACCGGGCGCGCCTGGGCGACCCGGGCGCGCTGGCCCGCGCCAATCGGCGCTTTCACAAGCAGATCCACCTCGCGTCTCACAACCGGTACCTCGTGCAGCAGCTCGACCTCGTGCATCGCTCGATGGCGCTTCTGGCGACCACGTCGCTGGCGGTCGAAGGGCGGGGCGAGGACGCGTTGGCCGAACACGATCGCATCGTCTCGGCGATCGAGACGGGCAACGGCGACGCGGCCTATGCGGCGCTCAAGGCACACATCTCGAAAGCGTTCGAGACGCGGCTGAAGCACGATTCCTCGGCAGAGGCGGCGGAGTAAGCAGATCACCGTCTTCTCCTCCGCGACAGCGTGCCGTGCGCCGTCTTGTCCCAGAAGAACGGAGCGGCGAGCGTTTCGTGCATCGCCTTGACCGCGGCGGCAAAGCCGAGCGCGAAGTAGAATGGCAGCAGCGGAAGCCAGGTCGTCCGGACAGGCGGCCCGCGCAGCCCGATGGCACATATCCCGGCGGCGAGGCGGACGAGTGCGCAGCCGCCCAAGGTCGGCAGCAGCCACGGATCGAGGCCCGGCAGCGCCGACGCCCACGGAACCGGGGCACCGAGGCAATAGAGCGCGGCAACCCACAGGGTCGGCATGAGCAGGAAGCCCAGCACCGCGCCCAGGAACAGGATCTGCACGCCGACGAACCTCCGACCGCCCAAGTCGCGCCACAGGCGGACGGAATCGCGCATGTGGACGACGTAGGTCATCGCGTAGCCCTTGATCCAGCGCGATCGCTGGCGAACCCAGACCCATGGGCGCGCCCCCGCCTCTTCGCGCGTCGTGCTGTCGACGAGTTCGGTGCGAAACCCGTGGCGGGCCAACCGCAGGCCGAGATCCGCATCCTCGGTCACGTTGTGCGCGTCCCATGCGCCGACCCGCTCCAGCGCGGTCCGGCGGAAGAAGACGCTCGTTCCGCCCAGCGGCAGGACCAGCCCGGCCGCCGCCAGGCCGGGCAGGATGACGCGGAACCAAATGGCATAGTCCAGCGTGAAGCCGCGGGTCAGCCAGCTTTGACGCGGGTTGTAGGTGTCGAGCGCCGCCTGCAGGCAGGCCACGTCCGGGCCGCGCGCGTGGAAGTGTCGCACGACCTTCCATATCTGGTCCGGCTCCGGCGCGTCCTCGGCGTCGTAGATGCCGATCACGCTGCCACGGCAGAAGGGCAGGGCGTAGTTCAGCGCGCGCGGCTTGGTGCGGACGGTGCCGCGAGGCACGCGGATCAGTCGCGCCCAGTGCGGCAGCCCGGCGCGGGCGACGGTGGCCTGCGTGAGCAGGTCGTCCTCTTCGACCACTAGGCACAGGTCGAGCCGGTTTCGCGGATAATCCAGCCGCGCAAGCCGGGCCAGCAGCGTCTCGGCCACTTCGCTTTCGCGCAAGAGAGGCACCAGAAGTGACACGACAGGCGGATGCACGACGGCCACGTGTGGAGGATGCCTTCTGTCCAGGCCGGCGAGCATGACCCGCGCGGTCAGGGCGGTGTTCGCCAGCAGGACAAGGACCGCCGCCGCCGTTAGTGCAGTCAGCGAGGCCTGCGGCGCAACAGCGAGCGTGACAGAGAGGGTCGCGAGTACGGCCGCGAAGGTGAGCCGCCGGCCTCGCGGAGCCATGCGGCGGCAACTTTGCGCGAGGGGAACGAGCGTCTCGGCCCGCCGGATCATGGCCTGCCGTCGCCGACTTGTGACCGCACTGGCGACGGCGTCTTCGGCCATGGCGACGGTCCGCACCGGGCCCAGGCAGGCATACACCCCCTCCGGCACCACGCCCGAGGCTCCGACCAGGCAGACGGCGCCTGCGCGGCGAAGCGGGACGACGCGGTGCTGGAGGCAAGCCTCGGCGCCGAGGCGGTCGATCAGTCGCGCATCGGCGTCGAGAGACGGGGAAGCCGCCGGTCGTGATGGGGCCAGTGCGGGAAGCGCCATGCCGGGCCGTTCATTGCTGCTACACGACGAACCTGCCCGGCATGGGTTAAAGTGCGCTTAAGCGACGCGGTCGATCGCGTCGCGGAACCGCTCGAACAGGTAATAGCTGTCCTGCGGGCCCGGGCTGGCCTCGGGGTGGTACTGGACCGAGAAGATGTCGCGGTCGGCCATCCGGATACCGCAGTTCGAGCCGTCGAAGAGCGACACGTGTGTCTCGCTCACGCCCTGCGGCAGCGACTGCGTGTCGACGGTGAAGCCGTGGTTCATCGACGTGATCTCGACCTTCCCGGTCTGCAGGTCCTTCACCGGGTGGTTCGCGCCGTGGTGGCCGTGGTTCATCTTCACCGTCTTGGCCCCGAGTGCGAGCGCCAGCATCTGGTGGCCGAGGCAGATGCCGAAGACCGGCATGTTCGAGCGATCCAGCACCTTGCGGATCATCGGCACGGCATATTCACCCGTGGCCGCCGGGTCGCCGGGGCCGTTCGACAGGAACAGGCCCTGCGGCTCGTGGGCCAGCACCTCCTCGGCGGTGGCGGTCGCGGGAAGCACGGTGACGTCGCAGCCGGCCGAGGCGAGGCTGCGCAGGATGTTGCGCTTCGCGCCATAGTCGATCGCGACGACGCGGCGTCCGGGCTCGGCCCGCTTCACGAAGCCCTGCGGCCACGCCCACCGCATCTCGTCCCAGCGGTAGGACTGCGAACAGGTCACCTGCCCGGCGAGGTCGAGGCCGACGAGCCCCGGGAAGGCGCGGGCCGAG
The DNA here is from genome assembly GCF_900115595.1 of Tranquillimonas alkanivorans. Classification (GTDB taxonomy): domain Bacteria; phylum Pseudomonadota; class Alphaproteobacteria; order Rhodobacterales; family Rhodobacteraceae; genus Tranquillimonas; species Tranquillimonas alkanivorans. Next base: position 143,275 of record NZ_FOXA01000001.1, on the reverse strand, counting down.
GCGACCAGCTTCTCGAGGTCGAAGTTGCCCTCGGGGTCGTGGGCCAGCGCAGCGTGCGGCGCACCCTGCTGCCGGATGGCGCGGGTCAGGCGGCGCGTGTCGATGCCGCCGATGCCGATGCGGCCGCGGCGCGACAGCCACGCGTCCAGACGCTCGGTCGCGCGCCAGTTCGACGGCTCGGTCGGGTCCCACTTGACCACCATGCCGTTGGCGACCGGGTCGGCGGTTTCGTCGTCGTACGGGTTCACGCCCACGTTGCCCACGTGGGGGAAGGTAAACGTCACGATTTGGCCGGCGTAGGACGGATCGGTCATGATCTCCTGATAGCCGGTCATGGCGGTGTTGAAGCAAAGTTCGGCCTGGGTTTCGCCCGTGGCGCCGAAGCCGGTGCCGTAGAACAACGTGCCGTCGGCCAGCGCGAGACAGGCGGTCGGACGGGGGCTGGAGGAACTGGCGGGCATGACACGTCTCCGTCTCTGGGCGCAAATCTGCGCTTAGGTAAAGAGCGTCCCCCGGCGGGTCAATAGCTGCCCGGGGAATGTCCGGTCGCGGCCGGGGCGAATCGGCGCGCGCGGTGGTCTGTTGTTCCGGCGGCGACCTTGGGCTAAGTGACTCGCCTTGAACAATGCCCGCAGCGGAGAGTGCGATGGACATGAAGACGCGCATTAACCAGGCGCTGAAGGACGCGATGCGCCAGAAGGACGCTCAGCGGCTTTCGACGCTGCGGCTGATCAACGCCGCCATAAAGGATCGCGACATCGCCTCGCGCAGCGAGGGCGAGGAAGGCGGCGTCGGTGATGCCGAGGTGCTTCAGATCCTCGGGAAGATGGTCAAGCAGCGCCAGGAAAGCGCCCGCGCCTATGAAGAGGGCGGGCGGCTGGAGCTTGCGGACCGCGAGCGCGAGGAAATCGCGGTGATCGAGGATTTCCTGCCGCGCAAGCTTTCGGACGAGGAGGTCGATCGCGCCGTCGATCGCGCCATCGCCGAGACCGGCGCGGGCTCGATCCGCGACATGGGCCGGGTGATGGGCGCGTTGAAAAGCCGCTATACCGGGCAGATGGATTTCGGCGCCGTGGGCCCGAAGGTGAAGGCCCGGCTGGGCTGACCACGTGCCGCGGCCACGGGTCGCCGGATGCTTGGGGCGGGGTCAGGCGGCGACGCGGGACAGCATCTCGCTCAGGTCGTCGTATAGCTCCGTCCGCTCCTCGGGGCTGAGGAACGCGCCAAGCTCAACCTCGCGACCGTCGCCGCTGAGCGTCACGTAGTTCTCAACCGGGCCGCCCTTTTCATGCATCGTCACGCGCACCCAGTACGGGTTCGCGTGCCATTCCTGCGCCGGGCCGCGCGGGTTAGTGCGCCGCACCTCGATCCGGTCGGACCAGAGCGTCAGCTCCTCGGACAGCTCACCATCGCGGTAGCTGCGGCGCAGGCCCGCCCACAGCAGCCAGATCGCCCCCATCAGGAAGGGCAGGAGCCCCCAGGCCACCGGCGTGCCCAGAAGCGGAAACAGCGGCACCAGGATCAGCGCGAACGCGGCCAGCATGACGCCGGCGAAGCCCTTGGGCGGAAGGGACCGGTGCGGCCAGAGCTCGAGGTGCGCCACCGGCACGCCCGCCGCATGCGAAAAGGCCCCGGCGTCTACCGGGGCCCCTTCTGTTTTCTTGATCCAGTTCAGGGGCATCCGCCGCCTCAGTGCGCGTGGCCGCGTTCCCAGTCGCTCGGCTTGGGGAGCGTCTCGAACGTGTGCTCCGGCGGCGGCGAGGGCAGGGTCCACTCCAGCGTGTCCGCATGCTCGTTCCACGGGTTCGCCGCCGGCGACGGCGCGCCGCGGAAGATCGCGTAGAAGATCATCACGATGAAGAAGATGAACGACGCGAAGGACAGGAAGGCCCCCCAGGACGAAACCTCGTTCCACAGCGCGTAGGCGTCCGGGTAGTCGATGTACCGGCGCGGCATGCCCTGGCGGCCCAGGAAGTGCTGCGGGAAGAAGGTCAGGTTGGCCCCGATGAAGAAGGTCCAGAAGTGCACCTTGCCGACCCATTCCGGGTACATCTTCCCCGTCATCTTCGGGAAGTAGAAGTAGATACCCGCGAAGATGGCGAAGACGGCGCCCAGCGACATCACGTAGTGGAAGTGCGCGACCACGTAGTAGGTGTCGTGATAGGCCCGGTCGATGCCCGCCTGGCTGAGCACGATGCCGGTCACGCCGCCGATGGTGAACAGGAACAGGAAGCCGAAGGCCCACAGCATCGGGGTCTTGAGCTCGACCGACCCGCCCCACATCGTCGCGATCCACGAGAAGATCTTGATGCCGGTGGGCACCGCGATGACCATCGTGGCCAGCATGAAGTACGACTGCTGGGTGAGCGACATGCCTACGGTGTACATGTGGTGCGCCCACACGACGAAGCCCAGCACGCCGATCGCGATCAGCGCCCAGACCATCGGCAGGTAGCCGAAGATGGGCTTGCGCGAGAACGTCGCGATGACGTGGCTGATGATGCCGAAGCCCGGCAGGATCACGATGTACACTTCCGGGTGCCCGAAGAACCACAGGATGTGCTGATAGAGCACCGGGTCACCGCCGCCGGCGGGCTGGAAGAAGGTCGTGCCGAAGTTCCGGTCGGTCAGCAGCATGGTGATCGCGCCGGCCAGCACGGGCAGGGCCAGAAGGATCAGCCAGGCGGTGACGAACACCGACCACGCGAACAGCGGCACCTTGAACAGGGTCATGCCCGGCGCGCGCATGTTGAGGAACGTGGTGATGATGTTGATCGCGCCCAGGATCGACGACGCACCCGACACGTGCACCGCGAAGATGGCGAGGTCGGTGGAGTACCCGGCCTCGGACGTCGACAGCGGCGGATAGAGCACCCAGCCGATGCCCGAACCGGTCTGGCCGTTGCCGCCCGGCGCGAAGACCGAAGCGACGGCAAGCGCGCTGCCCGCCACGAACAGCCAGTAGGACAGGTTGTTCAGGCGCGGGAACGCCATGTCCGGCGCACCGATCTGCAGCGGCATGAAGTAGTTGCCGAAGCCGCCAAAGAGCGCCGGGATCACCACGAAGAACATCATCAGGATGCCGTGCGCGGTGATCAGGACGTTCCACAGGTGGCCGTTCGGGGTGCAGTCCTCGACCGCGGCCGGGATCAGGCGCGCGCCTTCCTGGCACATGAACTGCACGCCCGGGTCCATGAGCTCGAGGCGCATGTAGACGGTGAAGGCTACCGAGATGAAGCCGACGAGACCCGCCGTGAAGAGGTACAGAATACCGATGTCTTTGTGGTTGGTGGACATGAACCAGCGGGTGAAGAAGCCCCGCTCGTCGTGTTCCCCATGGCCGTGTACGGCTGCGTCAGCCATGCGTCGCCTCCTGGTTCCGTTGCTATTGGCCCGCCTTGGCCGGACTCGGCGGGCGGAATTTGATCCATGTCATAAAAGCGCCCCCCGCCGGGAGCAATGTTGCAGACCGCCGCAGGCGTGGAAAAAATGCCGCGCCCGACCGCTTTTCCGGCCCGGCCCGGCGTCAGCCCTCGAAGATCTCGTCGAACGTCTGGCGCAGCGCCACGTCGAGATCGGACATCGTCACCGGGAGGCCGAGGTCCACCAGGCTCGTCACCCCATGTTCGCGGATGCCGCAGGGCACGATCCCGTCGAAGTGGCTCAGGTCGGGTTCGACGTTGATGGCGAGCCCGTGGAAGCTGACCCAGCGCCTGAGCCGTACGCCGATTGCGGCGATCTTGTCCTCCCGCGGATTGCCGTCGGGCATCGGCGGCTTGTCGGGGCGCGCGACCCAGACGCCGACCCGGCCCTCGCGGATCTCGCCCGTCACGTTGAAGCGGTCGAGCGCGGCGATCACCCACCGCTCCATGTCGTGCACGAACTTGCGCACGTCGCGCCCCCGCGCGGCCACGTCCAGCATGACATACGCCACGCGCTGGCCCGGACCGTGATAGGTGTACTGCCCGCCACGCCGGGTCTCGTGCACCGGGAACCGGCCGGGGTCAGTCAGGTCCTCGCGCCGAGCGCTGGTCCCGGCGGTATAGAGCGGCGGATGCTCGAGCAGCCAGATCGTCTCGGGCGCGGTGCCGGCGCGAATGCCTTTGGCGATGGCCTCCATCCGCTCCAGCGCCTGCTCGTAGGGCACGGGTGCCTCCGAAACGATCCACTCCACCATGTCACCTCCTGTCGCTTTGCACGTAAAAAGTGCAATGCCTCAACGTCAGTTCGTGCTACCCTGCGCGCGGTAACGAATGCAGTAGACGGAGTCGACCATGGGAAAAAGTCATTACCTCACCATCGCGGCCGCGGCGGCCATCGCGCTTGCGCCGGCCACGCGCGTCTCGGCCGACGCAGGCGACTTCGTGGCGGGCGCCATCGCCGGCGCCATCTTCAACAACGTAGCCAAGAACCAGCCGCGGCGGCAGGTGCGCACGCGGACCGTGGTCAAGCGCCCGCGCATTCCGGCGACGCATGAAGGCCGCCAGATCCAGACCTCGCTGAACTACTTCGGGTTCAACGCCGGCACGGTGGACGGCCAGCTTGGCGGCAACTCCCGGGCGGCGATCTCGCGTTACCAGGCGTACATGGGCTATCCGACGACCGGTCAGCTCACGCCGTTCGAACAGGATCTGCTGGTCGATTCGTACCACCGTGCCCAGGCGGCGGGCCCCATGGTCCACCAGCTTATCGCGTCGAACCCGGACGGCACGCGCGGACTTCTCAGGACCTGGCGTGCCGAGATGGCGGGCGTCCCCGCGACGACCATGGCCGCGGCGCCGGTGCCCGCGCCCCAGGCCGTCGTCACGGCCGCTCCGGTCGCGCCCCCGGCCGCCACGACCACGACGACGACCACCACCGTCACCGCCGCCGCGGCTTCGACCGCCGCGCCCGAGGTGGAGGAGGATGCACCGGCCGGCCTGCCCAACCTCTTCGGCGGCGCCACGACGGAAGCCTCGCTCGCGTCGCACTGCAACAAGGTCAGCCTGCTGACCAGCTCCAACGGCGGGTTCATGACGCTCGCCTCGATGAACGACCCCGACCAGGCGCTGAACGAACAGTTCTGCCTCGCCCGGACCTACGCCATCGCCGCGGGTGAGGAACTGGCGGCGGGCCTTCCCGCCACCGACGCGCAGATCGCCGAGCATTGCGCCGCCTACGGGGCACAAATGCGCCCTCACGTCTCGGCCGTCTCGGTGAAGGAGCGGCCCGAAGTCGTGCGCGACGTGTCGTCCTTCGTCTTGGGATCGGGCCTGTCGACGCAGGACCTCGCCGCGACGGCGAAGGTCTGCCTTTCGGTTGGATACCGCACCGACGACCTGGACGTGGCGCTCGGCTCTGCCCTGATTCTCGTCACGCTGGGCGAGCGTGGCTACAGCGAGCTTCTGGGCCATCACCTGTCGCAGGGCTTCGGCGCCACCCGGCGCACGGACCTGGCGATGGACTGGTACGCCGACGGCCTGTCCACCGGCACGACCGCCGTGTTTGCACCCGGCCAGCCCGAGCGCGCCGACCTGATCCGCGCCGCGGTGACCGGCCTAGGCGGTGGGGCGGACGCCGCGCTGACTCAGCCCGAAACTCCGCAGAAGGCGTCGCTTCCGACCTTCTCGATCAGCCAGTAGGGCGGACGCGACGGAACTTGGCCCCGCGGCGCGCTGATGCGCCCGGGGCGAAAAAAGGCGCTTCACATCCTCTGCGGCATTCGCTAGAAGGCGCCGCAGTCACGGATATGCGGTCGTGGCGGAATTGGTAGACGCGCAGCGTTGAGGTCGCTGTGGGGTAACACCCGTGGAAGTTCGAGTCTTCTCGACCGCACCAAGTTTCGAAGGCCCGGTTGCCGGTTCACGGTGCCGGGCCTTTCCGTTTCCGCCCCTCCTTTGACATTGCGGCAGCCGGCATAGATCCTTGCCACGTCACGCGACGAAGGAGAGACCCATGGCCGAGCCCAGCGACGATACGCCCGTCGACCTTTTCGTGATCGGCGGCGGCATCAACGGCACCGGCATAGCCCGCGACGCGGCGGGGCGGGGGCTTTCGGTGACGCTGGCCGAGATGAACGACCTCGCGTCGGCGACCTCGTCCGCCTCAACCAAGCTTTTTCACGGCGGCCTCCGATATCTTGAATATTTCGAGGTCAACCTCGTCCGGAAGGCGCTGATCGAGCGCGAGACGCTGCTGCGCGCCATGCCGCACATCTCGTGGCCCATGCGCTTCGTGCTGCCCTACCACCCCGACATGCGGTTCGAGGGCGAGACGCCGACCTCGAAGCTCCTGAACACTGTCATGCCGTGGATGAAGGGCCGCCGCCCCGCCTGGCTGATCCGGCTGGGGCTATTCATGTACGACCACCTCGGCGGGCGCGAGATCCTGCCCGGCACCCGCACGGTAGACCTGAAGACGGATCCAGTGGGTGCGCCGCTCGAGGACCGGTTCGAGACGGCCTATGAATACTCCGACTGCTGGATCGAGGATTCCCGGCTTGTCGTGCTCAACGCCCGCGACGCCGAGCAACGCGGCGCCTCCATCCTCACGCGGACCAAGGTCCTGTCGGCCGAGCGGGACGAGGGCGGCTGGAAAGTCCGCCTCTCCAACCGCGACGGCGGAGAGGAGCGCACGGTCCGAGCGCGCGCGCTGGTCAATGCGGGCGGCCCTTGGGTCGGCGACATCATCCGCAACACCGTGCACACGCAGTCGAAAGAGGGCGTGCGCCTCGTCCGCGGCAGCCACATCGTCACGCGCAAGCTGTTCGACCACGACAAGAGCTACTTCTTCCAGGGCACCGACGGGCGAATCATCTTCGCGATCCCGTACGAGACCGACTTCACCCTGATCGGCACGACCGACGCCGACCATCCCGACCCGTCGCAGAAGCCGGAATGCACGCCGGAAGAGCGGGATTACCTGATCGGCTTCGCCAACAGCTACCTCAAGCGCGACATCACGAAGGACGACGTTGTGTGGACGTATTCGGGGGTCCGCCCGCTTTACAACGACGGCTCGAAATCTGCGACGGCGGCGACCCGTGACTACGTGCTCAAGATCGACGACGCGGGCGGTGCGCCGCTGCTCAACGTCTTCGGCGGCAAGATCACGACGTACCGCAAGCTGGCCGAGGGGGCGATGGCCGAGCTCGCCCCGTTCTTCGACGGGATGAAGGGGGACTGGACCGCCCGCGTCCCGCTGCCGGGCGGCGACTTCCCGGTCGAGGGCGTCGACCGCCTGATCGCGGATCTCAAGCGCGACTACCCGTTCCTCGACGATTTCTGGGCAAAGCGCCTGATCCGTGCCTACGGCACCGATGCAAACGCTATCCTGCACGACGCGAAGACGGCCGGGGACATGGGAGAGGCATTCGGCGCAACCCTCACCGCGCGCGAGATCGCGTGGCTGATGGACAATGAATACGCCCGCACCGCCGACGATGTGGCTTGGCGCCGGTCGAAACTGGGCCTGCGCCTGTCGGCCGAGCAGATGAAGACGCTCGACGCCTGGATGACGGCCCGCCGGGACGCGGCGCCCAAGGCGGCAGAATGACGCGAAGCGTTTGAATTCGGGGCGGAAACGGCGTTCACTGCCGGTCGCAGGCCGAAACGGGGGAAGAGACAGATGACATACATCCTGGCGATCGATCAGGGCACCACGTCCACGCGCGCGATCATGTTCGACGAGGCGATGAAGGTCGCCGCCTCCGCACAAGAGGAATTTCCCCAGCACTACCCCGAAAGCGGCTGGGTCGAGCATGCCCCCTCGGACCTCTGGTCCACCACCGCCGCCACCTGCCGCGCCGCGATCGAGAAGGCCGGCAGCGACGCCTCGGACGTGGCGGCCATCGGTATCACCAACCAGCGTGAGACCGTCGTCGTCTGGGAAAAGGACACCGGCCGGCCGATCCACAACGCCATCGTCTGGCAGGACCGCCGCACCGCCGCCATCTGCCAGGAACTGCGCGACGCCGGCCACGAGCAGATGGTCACCGACCGCACCGGGCTGCTGATCGACCCGTATTTCTCGGGCACGAAGCTGAAATGGATCCTCGACCGCATCGAAGGCGCCCGTGAGCGGGCGAAGAATGGCGAGCTTCTTTTCGGCACGGTGGACACCTTCCTGATCTGGAAGCTCACCGGCGGCAAAAGCCACGTCACCGACGCCTCGAACGCGTCACGCACGCTGCTCTACGACATCCACAAGCACCGCTGGAGCCGAACGGTCTGCGACCTCTTCGACATCCCGGTCGAGATGCTGCCCGAGGTGCGCGACTGCGCTTCGGACTTCGGCATGACCCGCCCCGACCTGTTTGGACGCGAGATCCCGATCCTGGGCGTGGCCGGCGACCAGCAGGCCGCGACGCTGGGGCAGGCCTGCTTCGGGAAGGGGATGCTCAAGTCGACCTATGGCACGGGCTGCTTCGCGCTGCTCAACACCGGCGACACGCCGGTACGGTCGAACAACCGCCTGCTGACGACAGTGGCCTACCAGCTCGACGGCAAGCCCACCTATGCGCTCGAAGGCTCGATCTTCATCGCGGGGGCGGTGATCCAGTGGCTGCGCGACGGGCTCAAGATCATCCGGCAGGCGCCGGAAAGCCAGGCGCTGGCCGAAACCGCCGATCCGGGGCAGGATCTGATCCTCGTTCCCGCCTTCACCGGCCTCGGCGCGCCCTACTGGAACGCCGAGTGCCGGGGCGCGATCTTCGGCCTCAGCCGCAACTCCGGCCCGGCCGAGTTCGCGAAGGCGGCGCTGGAAAGCGTGGGCTTCCAGACCCGCGACCTGATCGAGGCAATGCACGCCGACTGGACCGATGCCGACGGCGAGGGCGTGCTGCGCGTCGACGGCGGCATGTCCGCCAGCGACTGGGCGATGCAGTTTCTCTCGGACATCATCGGCGCGCCGGTCGACCGGCCCGAGGTGCTCGAGACGACGGCGCTGGGGGCGGCGTGGCTGGCCGGGATGCGCGCGGGCGTCTATCCGCAGCAGGACGAGTTCGCCCGCGCCTGGCGGCTTGAGCGGCGTTTCGAACCGTCGATGGACGCCGCCACCCGCGACGCCCGATATGCCCGCTGGCAGAAGGCGGTACAGGCGACGATGTCGGTCTGATACGGGTGCGCTAACGCTCTGGTAAGGCGCGGCGGGGCAAGGTGCAGGGCGGAAGCAACCCGGGTCGCGTCGCGGCGGCCCCGACAGGAGGTGCAATGCCCAGCCAGCCAGGCCCCGCCGGCGGTTCCTCCGGCGAGGCCGCCGTCAGAAGTGAGACCGTAATCAATGTCATCCAGGGCGACTTCGCCATCTCCGACCGGGATGGCGACGTGCTGGTGACGCTGCTGGGCTCCTGCGTCGCCACATGCCTTTTCGATCCAGTCGCGCGCGTCGGCGGGCTGAACCACTTCCTGCTGCCTGCGGGCAGCGACAATCCGCGTCAAAGCGTCCGCTACGGCGCCCACGCGATGGAGCTTCTGATCAACGGGCTCCTGCGGCGCGGGGCGAACCGCCACCGCCTCAAGGGCAAGCTGTTCGGAGGCGCGCGGATGGTCGACGGATTGTCCGACATCGGCGCGGCCAACAGCCTTTTCGCACGGGATTTCCTTGCTAAAGAAGGCATTGAGTGTGTCGGCAGCAGCCTCGGCGGCGTGCAGGCCCGCAAGATCCGCTTCGTCCCCACCACCGGCGCAGCGCGGCAGATGCTGGTCGAACGTCAAGCGGTCGAGGCGGTCGAACGGGCGCCGCGCCGCCCGCGGCCGCCGCCAGAGGACGACATCACATTGTTCTGAGCACCGGCGGGTCGCCGCTGCTTTCGGCATTTCTCCGCTCTTTTGGAGAAAAATGGGGAACAATCATGCTATCTTCGCAGTCATTGTAGCACCGCTCACGGTTCAGGCAGGCTGCCTTCTCCGCCGATCCCTCCCCCCTCCCGGCGGCCTGCCGCTAAACCCGTGGTGGCCTCTCCCGACTGCAACGCCTACGATCCGCCCCACCAGAGACGGAGGGCGCATGTCGGACTTGGCGAAGCGGATCGATCAGGGCAGGGGAGCGGAACCCGCCGACCTCGTATTGCGGGGCGGCCGCATTCTCGATGTAGTGACGGGCGAGCTGCTCGAGGGCGACGTGGCGATCTGCGGCGATACCATCGTCGGCACCTGCGACAGCTACGAGGGGCGCGAGTTCATCGACGTCACTGGCCTGACGCTCGTCCCGGGCTTCATCGACACGCACCTGCACGTCGAAAGTTCGCTCGTCACGCCATTCGAGTTCGACCGCTGCGTGGCCCCGCGCGGCGTGACCACCGCCATCTGCGACCCGCACGAGATCGCCAATGTCCTCGGGCTCGACGGCATCCGCTACTTTCTCGACGCCTCGCCCCACCTGGTCATGGATCTGCGCGTGAACCTGTCCTCCTGTGTCCCCTCGACCGACATGGAGACGGCGGGCGCGGCCATCGGCGCCGAGGACCTGACCCCGCTGATGGATCATCCCAAGGTGATCGGGCTCGCCGAGTTCATGAACTATCCCGGCGTGATCCACCGCGATCCCGGCTGCATGGCGAAGCTCGAAGCCTTCGAGGGCCGGCACATCGACGGTCACGCGCCGATGCTGCGCGGGCGCGACCTGAACGCCTATATCTCCGCCGGCATCCGGACCGAGCACGAGGCCACGACCGAGGACGAGGCGCGCGAGAAGTTGCAGAAGGGGATGCGCGTGCTGATCCGCGAAGGGTCGGTGTCCAAGGACCTCGACGCGCTCCTGCCGCTGCTGACCGAGCGGACGGCGAGCTACATGTGCCTGTGCACCGACGACCGCAACCCGCTCGACATCGCCGAGCACGGGCACCTCGATTACATGATCCGCACCGCCGTCGCCCGCGGCGTGTCCCCCGTCGCCATCTACCGCGCCGCCAGCTTGTCGGCGGCCGAGGCGTTCGGTCTGAAGGACCGGGGCCAGATCGCACCGGGCAAGCGCGCCGACATCGTGGCGCTCGGCAGCCTTGAGGAGTGCGACGCGAAGCTCGTGCTCTGCGGTGGGCGCGTGGCCGATGATGCCGCCTTCGCCGCCCGTGCCGACGTGGCGCCCATCGGCCGGGGCAGCGTGCGCGCTCCCGCCCTCACCGGGCGCAGCTTCCGCAGCACGTCGAACCGGCCCGACACCGACGTCATCGGCATTCTGCCCGGCAAGATCATCACCGAGCATCTGCACGAGGACGTCGCCATCGTCGACGGCGACAAGCGGCCCGATCCGTCGCGCGACCTCGCCCGGATCGCGGTGATCGAGAGGCACGGCAAGAACGGCAACATCGCTACCGGCTTCGTGCGGGGGTTCGGTATCCGCGAGGGCGCCATCGCCTCGACCGTCTGCCACGATCACCACAACCTTGCCGTCGTGGGCGCGGATTACGACGACATGGCGCTCGCCGCGCAGCGGCTGGGCGAGATGGAGGGCGGCTTCGCCGTGGTGAAGGACGGTGAGGTGCTGGCCGAACTGGCGCTGCCCGTCGCCGGCCTGATGAGCCTTCTGCCGTTCGAGGAGGTGCGCGACGCGCTGGTGGACCTGCGCGCCGCCGCCCGCTCGCTCGGCGTCACGCTCGACGAGCCTTTCCTGCAACTGGCCTTCCTGGCGCTGCCCGTGATCCCGAGCCTCAAGATCACCGACCGCGGCATGGTCGATGTCGAGAAGTTCGAGATCATCGCCCAGTAGGGGGCGCGTCAGTCCAGGCGGACGTTCGCGCCCGCCGTGCGCTCCATGATGGAATAGCCGGTGTAGTCCAGCGCGAAATCGGCGGCCACGGCGATGACCGCGATGGCGACGAAGGCGAAGAGCATGGCTTTCATTGCTGTGTCTCCGGATCGGTCGCGCGGCGCAGGAAGGCCACGAGGTCCTCGCGGTCCTGCGGCTGCGCGATACGTTGCATCGGCATCTTGCTGCCGGGGATGAAATGGTCGGGCCCCAGGTCGAAGAGCCCGTCGATGGTGTCGTCGTTCCAGACGATGTCCGAGTTCCGCAGCGTCTCGGAATAGCTGTAGTCCGCCACGCTGCCCGCGGGCCGGCCGAACAGGCCGTACAGCGTCGGCCCGGCCTTGCGCTCGCTGCCCGGGGTCAGGGAATGACAGATCGAGCACTTGCGCGCGAACTGCCGCTCGCCGTTCTCCATCTCATCGGGGTCGCGCAGGAAGCTCTTCGCGCCGTCCTGCATCGCCGCCGCCTCGTCCAGCGACGCCAGCGGCCAGGAATACAGCGTGTCGTCCAGCCCCCCGGCATGGATGTTCGTGCCGTCCGGCGAGAAGGCCAAGGCCCAGACCGGCCCCGTGTCGGTGGCGCGGAAGTCGCGGGCGATCGACCAGTCGGTCGTGTCGATGACCATGATGTACCCCTCGCCGTCGCCCACGGCGATGTACCGGCCCAGGTCGTCCGCGGTCAGCGACAGGATCGGCCGGCGGTCGAGCGAGAAGTCGGCGATCTCGTCCCCGGACTCGATGTCGACGACGCGGGTGCCACCGTCGACGGTGCCATAGGCGAGCCAGCCAGCCTCTTCTTTCACGTGAAACGCGTTGATGCCGAAGCCGTTCTCGACCAGCACGCGCTCTTCCGATCCGTTCGCCACCGACCAGGCCCGCAAAGTGCCGTCGCTCGACGCCGAGAACAGCGTCGCGCCGCCGTCGAGGAACGCCACGTCGTTCACGCCCGCGTCGTGCCCCTCCAGGAACCGGGGCGCGCCGCCGGCCAGCGGCCACAGCCCGATGCGCCCGTCCCATGCGGCCGAGGCCAGAAGGTCCCCGTCCGGCGAAACGGCCAGCGCCATCACCTTGCCCTCGTGCCCCGTCAGACGCTCGGCCGAGCCGTCGCGCTCCCACAGCAGGATGTCGAAGTCGTCCCCGCCCGAGGCCAGCCGCCCGTCGGGCAGGAAGATCACCGTGTTCACCGCTGCCTGATGGCCGTCCAGCCAGCGCGGCGCGCGGTTGGGCCAAAGGCCCACGGCGTTGTCGAAGCTCGCCGTGGCGATGGTGCCGTCGGGGGCGGTGGTGACGTCCATGATCGGTCCGCCGTGGCCATCGAGCGTGAAGAACTCGCCGCCCGCGGCCAGCACGGGCCAGACCGTCAGCATGGCGGCGAGCGGCGCTCTCATTCGGCGGGCGTCGCCTGGCGCGGAGCCGAGGGGATGCGGTTCTTCTCTTCCATCTCCTCGACCCACAGGCCGTGGTGCTCGCGCGCCCACTGAAGCTCGACATCGCCCTTGCCCATGGCGTCGAATGCGCCCTCCATTCCGACCGAGCCCAGATAGATGTGGGCCAGGATGATCGCCATGAAGACGAAGCCGATGATCGCGTGCCAGGCCTGCGCCAGCTGCATCTCGGTGTGCGGGGCCAGCAAGACCGGCAGTTCGCCGTAGCCCACCGCCTGCGGAATGCCGGTGTCGTTGAGGATGGCGAAGGTCTTGGCGAACATCGGCAGCTCGAACGGGAACAGCAGCGACAGGCCCGAGACCGAGATCGACGCGCCCAGGATGATCACGGCCCAGTAGATGCCCTTCTGCCCGGCGTTGAACTTCCGCGCCGGCGGGTGCGAGTGCTTCGAGAACAGCCCACCCGCCTTCATCATCCACTTCAGGTCGTGACGGTTGGGGATGTTGTGGGCGACCCACAGGACGAACACCATCAGGAGGCCCAGCATGAACGCCCACGACACGTTGTTGTGCACCCATTTCGACGCGGCGGCGAGCGGGGCGTAGTTTTCCTTCCCGATCCAGTCGATCAGCGCGATGCGCCCGAACAGGACGAACAGGCCGGTCAGGCCCAGCACGATGAAGGACCCGGCCAGAAGCCAGTGCGCAAAGCGCTCGATCCAGGCGAAGCGCAGGATGGTCTTGCCCGTCTTCTCGCCCTCGATCCGGATGCGGCCGCGGAACAGGTAGAACAGCAGCAGCACGCCCAGCGTCGCCAGCAGCAGGTAGCCGCCATACGTGGCCAGCGGGCCCTGCCGGAACTCCAGCCACTCCATGCCCGCGTCCTGCACCAGAACGGTGGCGGCGGGGCTGCGGACCTGCGTGGTCACGTCGGCGCTGTTGTAGCGCAAGGCGCGCCACAGCTCGGGGTCCGAGGCGCCGCCCAGCGTGCCCAGCTGTTCGGCAATCGAGGCGGCGCTGTCGGGATTGCCCGTGGCGCTGCTGCGGAAGGTCTCGTCGATCTCTTGCCCGCGCTGGCGGGCAAGGATGTCCTCCAGCGTCTGCGCACCTCCGGTGGCCGCGCGCGGGTCGTCGCCGCCGGGGGCGGGGGCCAGTTCGGTGTTGCCGCTCAGGGTGTCGTTGCGCTGCGGCGCGTCGAGCTCCTGCGCGGCCAGCGGCAGCGACAGGGTGAGACACAGGATCAGCGACAGGACGGCGCGGAGTGCCATTGGTGTATCTCCGGGTTCAAGGAAGCTCTACTCGCAGCAGGGCGCCACCCGGCGCGCTGGTGAGAGGAGAGCGGGGCCGCGCGCACGCGGCCCCGTCCAGCGGCCTCAGCCGCCTTTCTGATCGTACGCGGTGCCCCAGCCCCAGGCGCCCGAGCCGAAGCCGCGGGCGACGACGCGCTCGCGGTAGATGCCCGAGACCACGTCGCCGTCACCGGCGAGCAGGGCCTTGGTCGAACACATCTCGGCGCAGATGGGCAGCTTGCCCTCGGCGATCCGGTTGCGGCCGTACTTCTGGAACTCCACCGTCGAGTTGTTCTCTTCGGGGCCGCCGGCGCAGAAGGTGCACTTGTCCATCTTGCCGCGGCTGCCGAAGTTGCCCGCCTGCGGGTACTGCGGCGCGCCGAAGGGGCACGCGTAGAAGCAGTAGCCGCAGCCGATGCACAGGTCCTTCGAGTGAAGGACCACGCCTTCCTCGTTCTGATAGAAGCAGTCGACCGGGCACACGGCCATGCACGGGGCGTCCGAGCAGTGCATGCACGCGACCGAGATCGACCGCTCGCCGGGCTTGCCGTCCTGGATCGTCACGACCCGGCGACGGTTGATGCCCCACGGAACCTCGTGCTCGTTCTTGCAGGCGGTGACGCAGGCGTTGCACTCGATGCAGCGTTCGGCGTCGCAGAGAAATTTCGCTCTAGCCATTTCTTTGTCTCACTCCTCAGGCTGCGGTGATCTTGCAGAGAGTCGCCTTCGTCTCCTGCATCTGCGTGACGCTGTCATACCCGTAGGTCTGCGCGGTGTTGCTGGACTCGCCCAGCACGTAGGGATCGGCGCCGTCGGGATACTTGTCCCTCAGGTCCACACCCTCAAGGTGCCCGCCGAAGTGGAACGGCATGAACGCCACGCCCGGGGCCACACGCTCGGTGACCATGGCCATGACCTTCACCTTGCCGCCCTCGGGGCCCTCGACCCACACCTGGTTGCCGTCACGCAGGCCCAGGTTGTTGGCGTCGCGCGGGTTGACCTCGACGAACATGTCCTGCTGGAGCTCGGCCAGCCAGGGGTTCGACCGGGTCTCGTCGCCGCCGCCCTCGTACTCGACCAGACGGCCCGAGGTGAGGATCATCGGGTAGTCTTTCGAGAAGTCCTGCTTCTGGATCGACGCGTACAGCGTCGGCACCCGCCAGAACTTCTTGTCCTCGTAGGTCGGGTAGTCCGCCACCAGGTCGCGCCGGTTCGAGTACAGCGGCTCTCGGTGCAGCGGCACCGGATCCGGGAAGGTCCAGACCACGGCGCGGGCCTTGGCGTTGCCGTAGGGGGCGCAGCCATGCTTGATCGCGACGCGCTGGATGCCGCCCGACAGGTCGGTCTTCCAGTTCACGACCCCGACCTTCTCCTTGTAGTCGGAGGAGTAGGGGCCGGTCTGCGACTGCTCGCCGACCTCGGTATCCTCGACCGCGGGCTTGGCTTCGTTGTAGCCGGCCACGTACTCGATCATCCGCCGCTCGTAAGGCGTCAGATCGCTGTCCCATCCCAGGTCCATCAGCATCTGCATGGTGAACTCGGGATAGCCGTCCTGGATCTCGGAGCCCACGGGCGCGACGCCCTCGGCCAGCAGGTTCTCGCCGTCACGCTCGACGCCGAAGCGGGCGCGGAAGCCCATGCCGCCCTCGGCCACCGGAAGCGAGATGTCGTAGAGGTTGGCCGAACCGGGGTGGTTCATCTCGGCCGTGCCCCACGACGGCCACGGCAGACCGTAGTAGTCGCCGTCGGCCGGGCCACCCACCGCGCGAAGCGACGTGCGGTCGAAGGTGTGCTGGTTCTCCATGTGCATCTTCAGCCGTTCCGGCGACTGGCCGGTATAGCCGATAGTCCACATGCCCTTGTTGAACTCGCGGGTCAGGTCCTCGACGTTCGGCTCGTCGCCCTCGACCGCGATGTTGCGGAACAGGCGGTCCGAGAACCCGAACTTGTCCGCGAACAGCTTCATGATGGTGTGGTCGGGCTTCGACTCGAACAGCGGGTCGACGACCTTCTCACGCCACTGCAGCGACCGGTTCGAGGCCGTGACCGAGCCGCGGGTCTCGAACTGAGTGGCCGCCGGCAGCAGGTAGACGCCGTCGGTGCGGTCGTGCAGTACGGCCGACACGGTCGGGTAGGGGTCGATGACCACCAGCAGGTCCAGCTTCTCCATCGCCGTCTTCATTTCTTTCTGACGGGTCTGGGAGTTCGGCGCGTGGCCCCACAGCACCATGGCGCGGGTGTTGTCGGGCTGGTCGAGGTTCTCGCGATCCTCGAGCACGCCGTCGATCCAGCGGCTGACCGGGATGCCGGTGAACTCCATCATCTTCCGGTCCGAGCCGTCGGATTCAGCGCCTTCCATGACGTCGAAGCGGCCCTGAAGCCACTCCAGGTCCTCGTCCCAGACGCGGGCCCAGTGCGCCCAGCTGCCCGCCGACAGGCCGTAGTAGCCCGGCAGCGTGTCGGCCAGAACGCCGAGGTCCGTGGCGCCCTGCACGTTGTCGTGGCCGCGGAAGATGTTGGTGCCGCCGCCGGCTGTGCCCATGTTGCCCAGAGCCAGCTGCAGGATGCAGTAGGCGCGGGTGTTGTTGTTGCCGTTGGTGTGCTGCGTGCCGCCCATGCACCAGATCACGGTGCCGGGACGGTTGTTGACCAGCGTGCGCGCAACGCGCTCAAGCTGCGAGCCCGGCGCGCCGGTGACGCGCTCGACTTCCTCGGGCGTCCACTTGGCGACCTCGGCCTTGATGTCGTCCATCCCCCAGACGCGGGTGCGGATGAATTCCTTGTCCTCCCACCCGTTCTCGAAGATGTGCCACAGGATGCCCCAGATCAGCGCCACGTCCGAGCCCGGGCGGAAGCGCACGTACTCGTCGGCATGGGCCGCGGTGCGCGTGAAGCGCGGGTCGCAGACGATCAGCGGCGCGTTGTTCTGCTCCTTCGCCTTGAGTAGGTGAAGCAGCGACACCGGGTGCGCCTCGGCGGGGTTGCCGCCGATGACGAAGATGGCACGGCTGTTGTGGATGTCGTTGTACGAGTTCGTCATGGCGCCGTAGCCCCATGTGTTCGCAACGCCCGCAACCGTGGTCGAGTGGCAGATACGCGCCTGGTGGTCGATGTTGTTCGTGCCCCAGTAGGCCGCGAACTTGCGCATCAGGTACGCCTGCTCGTTCGAATGCTTGGCCGAGCCCAGCCAGTAGACGCTGTCGGGGCCGCTTTCCTCGCGGATCTCCAGCATCTGGTCGCCGATCTCGTTGATCGCCTGCTCCCACGAGATACGGACCCACTCGCCGTTCTCTTTCTTCATCGGGTACTTCAGGCGGCGCTCGCCGTGGGCGTGTTCGCGCACCGAGGCGCCCTTGGCGCAGTGCGAGCCCAGGTTGAAGGGGCTGTCCCAGCCGGGCTCCTGCCCGACCCAGACGCCGTTGCTCACCTCGGCCACGACCGTGCAGCCGACCGAGCAGTGCGTGCACACGGATTTCACCGTGTCGACCACGCCCTGAACCGCCGTCGCGGCGCTGGCCTGCGTGACGGTGCCGCCGGTGGCGCCGAACGCCGCCAGCCCGCCGATTGCAAGACCCGAGCCGCGAAGGAACGCGCGGCGGTCGACCGACGTTTCGGTTACGGAGGAGACCAAGCCGGGGCGGTTCGTGCGCCGCTGCGTCCCGTTCGTCTTCTTCTTCAGCATCTCTCTAACTCCACTGTTGCCGCTCCGGGCCGCTCCCCATCGGGCGGCGCCGGGGCGCGGGGCCGCTCAGAACCGGGCGCTGTCGTAGTACGCGCGGGTGTGGGCCGTGTCCTGCATCCGGCCGTCCGCCTTGATCTCGGCAGCCGCGTCCGCCTGCGTGGCGGGCAAGGTCGCGGCGGCGACGGCGGCGGGCGCCGAAACGGATGCGAGTTTCAGGAAGTCGCGGCGGCTGGCGCCTTCGGGTTTTTCTTTCATTTTCGCGTCTCCTTGGTCCTACCTGGGTTGTTGCGAATGGGCGGTGTCAGCCCGAAAGCATCCGGAAGCCTTCGCGCTCGATCCCCATGAACACCCGGCCGGCAGTGCCGACGGGCGCATAGAAGACCGAGTTCTTCGCAGCTTCGAGATCGGTGAAGAAATGTTCGGCCCAGGGGCCGATATGCCGGTTCCAGAACGTCTTCTGTTCGTCCAGGGGCGCGGGCGCCCCGAACCGGCCGAGGATCAGTCCCGCCATCATCTCCAGGAGCGAGGCGATGTTGTCCTCGGGCTCATAGACGTTGGGGGCGCGGCTGATGCGGTTGCGCGCCATGTCGGCGCGAAGCTGGGCAAGCGGTTTCTCGTTCAGGAAACCAGTCAGGTAATAGCTGGCATAGGGCAGAAGCTCGCCCCGGCCCAGGCCGATGAAGAGCTTGTTGAACTCCGACCGCACGGCGGTCTCGGACGTGGCGGCGGCAACGCGGGCCATTGCCTGCATCGCCTGGCCCAGATCGCTGTCGTCGCCGCTCAGCCCCGCCGTCTGCTTCAGCCGGTCCGCGTTCGGCGGATGCGCCAGAAGCATGGCCAGGAAGTCGTAAAGCTGCGCGCGGAGGCGGTCTTCTTCGGTGATGTCTGTCACGGCTGCTGCTTCGCTCATGTGTCCTCCGCGGGATGGTCGCCTGCGTCGGCGAAGGTGAAGCGCATTCGGCGGCCGGTCGCCAATGGGGCGGGCTCGGTCTCGGGCGCCGGGGCGGGGGACGTTTCGGGGTCGCGCACCTCGTCCGCGACGGGCGCGGGGGCGGCATCTGTATCGGCCTCGGCGGGAGGCACGTCTTCGGCGGCCGCCGGTGCGGTATCGGCGCCGGGGGCGGCGGCGACCTGCACGGCCTCTTCCGCCGGCGTTTCGGGCGGTGTCGTCTCGAGCACGTGGCGCAGCATGCCCTTGCCCACCTGGTACGCCGTGCGCACCGCCGGGCCGGACACCGCCGCGACCGTGTAGTCGTCGTCGTAATCGTTCAGCCCGTCCACGCAGGCCAGCACCGGGTTCGACGTCCACAGCTTGCGCAACGCGCGGCGGCGCAGACGCTCGGGCACCTTCCGGGCCATGAACTTGCTGAAGTCGTCACCGGGGCTCAGCGTGTCGGGGTCGGGCAGCTCCAGCTCGGCAAGGATCTCCTCGTCGGTCTTCTCCCGGGCCTCGGCCTCGCGCGTCTCTTCTTCCCGCGCCTCCAGCTCGGCCACGCGTGCGGCGGCCGCGGCGCGTTCCTCGGCCGCGACGCGCGCCTTGCGGCGGGACCAGAAGTCGCCCCGGCTCATTGCAGCCGCTCCTTCGGGCGCGGCGCGCGATACACGTCCGAGATCTGGCGCACCCGCGAATCGCCCTTGCCGTCCTCTTCGCGCATCTCCATCCGCGGCCCGCGGCGGCGCTTCACGAAGGGCTCGTGCTCGTGGTGGCGGTCGCAGAAATCCTGCACCCAGGCGCGCAGCCCGGCGGTCATCGGCACGAGCTCGACGATCTCTTCGCCGCTGTCCTGGTAATCCTGCGCCTCGTAGGGCGATGCGGTGACGCGGAACACATCCAGCGGCCGCTGCGGATCGGTGGTGGGGCGCATGACGACGGCAACTGTCGGCACCCGCGCGCCCAGCGCGTGCAGGTATGCCTCGGTGTCGGTGCGCCACAGCACCAGCGGAAGCGTGGCGGCGTGGTACTCGACGGCGTCGCCTTCACGGCGCAACTCGCTCCAGTCCGCCGGACCCGCGCCCGGCAGAAGGGCGACCGCCTTCCAGGACCACTTCGCCCAACGCGTCACGCCGGGCAGTCGACGAACGACGACCCCGACAGGCATCGAGAGCGATGACGACCGGCTAGCTGCCAAGTTTCCTCCCAAGCCGCTGCACGCGGCCCTCCTTCTTCTTGTCTTCCATCATTACGGGACTCACGCGCTCAGCCAAGATCTTTCTGCCGAAGAGTATACAGAAGCTTACCGTTCGTTGCCGGGCCGCGAATTGCCTCTAGCGTGCCGGGATGTCCAGATCAATTCTCCGCGCCCCCGGCCGCGCAGGGCTTTACCGCGGCGGCGATATGTGACTTTCTTCCCGCCGGCCTGCGCTTGCGGGGAACGCGTGGGCCAATATCCGCGAAAAGGGGCGAGTTCATGCCTAAGCAACTGATTCTGTGCGACTGTTCCGGTTCGCAGCCGATCGACGCCGACGCGCTCGGGGACGCCACGGGGCTGAAGTGTTCGCGAACGCACACCGCCCTCTGCACGCGTGAGATGAGTTCGGCGGCCAAGGCCATCCAGCGCGGCGACGCCGTCATCGCCTGCCAGCAGGAGCGCGCGCGCTTCGAGGAGGTGGCCGAGGAACTCGGACTAAACCCACCTGAATTTGTCGACATTCGCGATCGCGCCGGCTGGTCCGACGAGTCGGCCGACGCCACCCCGAAGATGGCCGCGCTGGTGGCCGAAGCGCAGCTGCGCCGGCCCGAAACCCGCACCCTCGACGTGGTGTCCGAGGGGCTGTGCCTGATCGTCGGCGCCTCCGACGTCGCCGTCCCCGCGGCCGAGGCGTTGGCCGACGCCCTGTCGGTCACCGTCTGCCTGACCGACGCCGCCGAGCCGCCGCTCGACCGCCGCTTCGACACCGTGCGCGGCCGCGTCCGCCGCGTCTCGGGCGCGTTCGGCGGGTTCGAGGTCACGCTCGACGCGCTGCGGCAGCTTGAACCCGGCGGCCGGGGCGATCTGTCCTTCGGCCCGCCCCGCGACGGCGCGCAATCCGAGTGCGACGTCCTGATCGACCTGACCGGCGACACCCCCATGGTCACCGCGCCCCACAAGCGCGAGGGCTATCTGCGCGCCGACCCGCGCGACTCCAACGGCGTGCAGGCCGTCCTGCGCGACGCCCTCCAGCGCGTCGGCACCTTCGAAAAGCCGCTCTATGTCCGCCTGACCGAGCCGCTCTGCGCCCATTCCCGCGCCGAGAAGACCGCCTGCACCCGCTGCCTCGACATCTGCCCCACCGGCGCCATCACGCCTGCGGGCGAACACGTGTCGATCGACCCGATGATCTGCGCGGGCTGCGGCGAATGCTCGGCGGTCTGCCCCTCGGGCGCTATCGCCTACGACGCGCCGCCCGTCGACCACCTGTTCCGCCGGATCGAGACGCTGTCGCGAGCCTTCCGTGCCGCGGGCGGCACCGCGCCGAAGCTGATGGTCCACGACGCGAACCACGGCGACCAGATGATCCGCCTCGCCGCGCGCTACGGCCGCGGCCTGCCCGCCGACGTCATCCCGCTGGGCCTCGACACGATCGCGGGCTTCGGCCATGCCGAGATGCTGGCGGCGCTGGCCACCGGCTTCACCCGCGTGGACGTGCTGCTCGCCCCTACGACCGAGCGCGATGCGCTGGACAAGGAAACCGAGCTGGCCGCCGCCATCGCGGGCGAGGGCCGGGTGCGCCTTCTCGACCCGTTCGACCCCGACGCGCTGTGCGACCAGCTTTACGGTGCGGAGGCCGGCGCGCCGGTCGAAACCCCGATCTTGCCCATGGGGACCCGCCGCCAAGTGGCGCGGAACGCCGCGCAGGCGCTGGCCGCGGGCGGCGAATTTTCGACGAAGATTCGCGAGCCCATACCGCTGCCCGAAGGCGCCCCGTATGGCGCGGTGCTGGTGGACACCGACGCCTGCACGCTCTGCCTCTCCTGCGTCTCGCTCTGCCCGTCGGGTGCGCTGGGCGACAACCCCGACCTGCCGCAGCTGAGGTTCCAGGAGGATGCCTGCCTGCAGTGCGGCCTGTGCGCCAACATCTGCCCCGAGGACGCCATCGCGCTCGAGCCGCGCCTGAACCTCGCGGACGAGGCGCTGACCCAGAAGGTACTGCACGAGGAAGAGCCCTTCGCCTGCATCGAGTGCGGCACGCTCTTCGGCGTGAAATCGACGGTCGAGCGGATCATGGAAAAGCTCGCGGGCAAGCACGCCATGTTCGCCACCGGCGACGCGGCGCGCATGATCCAGATGTGCGACGATTGCCGCGTGCGCGCGCAGTACCACTCGCAGAACAACCCGTTCGCGGGCCCCGAGCGGCGCAAGCCCCGCACGACCGACGATTACTACTCGGACCGCCGGGACCACTGATGCCGTCAGCGGGCCTGCACCGGCGCGCCCAGGTCGGCCGGCTCCATGCCGGCGACGAAGGCCACGATGGCGTCCAACTCGTCCAGCGTCATCTCGACCGGCGCAATGGGCGGGGGCAGGGCGTCGTCGAAGGGCGGCGTGACACCCTCGATCACCGTGAACGCCCCGTGCGGCTTGAGCGCGAAGAACGCCAGGAACCGCCCCTCCCAGTCGGGGAAGGTGCGCATGACCCCGAAGGACGGGGTCGAGCCCAGCCCCTTCATCCGGTTGCGCGCGCCCACCACGTGGCACCGTCCGCACAGCGCCAGCGACAAGTCCTCGCCCTCGTCGGGATCGCCCGCGTATTCGACCGCCGCCTCGGTCTCCTCCTCCTCGAACGTGGCGGAATAGACGGGCGTGCCGTCCGGCGCGAAACTCTCGATGGTGCGGATGCCGATGTCCGAGGTGATCCAGTCCGCGAAGTCCGCCGCCGCGCCGTCCGCGTCGCCGTCGCCGCGCAGGCGCCAGACCCTTTCGCCGTCGCGGAACACCCGCGTGCCCGGCGGCTCGGCCACCAGCGCAAGCTCCGCGCCCTCGTCGGCCCGTTCGATACGGTTGCCGGTCTTGAGCGTGAAGCGCGGCAGGAGATACTGGAGGAATCCCTTGTCGTCGAGCGCCGCGGGCGCCGACAGGGTGAACGACTCGGCCGCCGCACCCAGCGGCAGCCACAATGCGGCGCATGTCGCGGCGGCGCGAAGAAGCATGCGCGGTCCTCCCTGTCCCGAAGCCTTTGGGCAGGGTAGGAGAGGGGCACGCGCCGCGTCAATTCGGCACGACCCACAGGAGGGATGAGGATGAGCGACGAATTCAACATGAGCATGAGGAAGTTCCTCAAGCAGGTCGGCGTGACCTCGCAGCAGAAGATCGAGGAGGCCATGCGCGAAAAGGGCGAGTCCGAGACCGCCGGCAAGACCTACAGGGCCCGCATGGTGCTGACGGTCGAGGGGCTCGACGTCGAGCACGTGGTCGAGGGCATGATCGAGGGGCGCTCCTGACGTGACCGCCACCCGTGAAGACATCCTGGCCGCGCTCAAGGGCGTGGCGGACCCGATCAGCGGCACCGACATCGTCTCGGCGGGCATGGTCCGCGCGCTGACGGTGAACGACGGCGCCGTGCGCTTCGTGCTCGAGGTCAACCCGCAGGCCGCCGAGCGGATGGAGCCCGTCCGCGCCGAAGCCGAGGCCAAGGCCAAGGCCGTGCCCGGCGTGTCGAGCGTGTCGGCGGTGATGACCGCCCACAGCGCCAAGGCCCCGCCTGAGCTCAAGCCCCAGCGCAAGGCCGAGCCGCAGGGCCCGCAGAAGCTCCCCGGCATCGACCGCATCGTCGCCATCGCCAGCGGCAAGGGCGGCGTTGGCAAGTCCACCGTCTCGGCCAACCTCGCCTGCGCGCTCGCGGCCGAGGGCCGCCGCGTCGGCCTGCTCGACGCCGACGTCTACGGCCCGTCCCAGCCCCGGATGCTGGGCGTCAGCGGCCGCCCGGCCAGCCCCGACGGCAAGACCATCCTGCCGATGCGCAACCACGGCGTCACCATGATGTCCATCGGCCTGATGACGAACGAGGGCCAGGCGGTGGTCTGGCGCGGGCCGATGCTGATGGGCGCGCTGCAGCAGATGATGAACCAGGTGCAGTGGGGCGCGCTCGACGTTCTGCTCGTCGACCTGCCGCCCGGCACCGGCGACGTGCAGATGACGCTGTCGCAGAAGGCCGAGGTCTCGGGCGCCATCATCGTCAGCACGCCGCAGGACGTGGCGCTCATCGACGCGCGCAAGGGCGTGGACATGTTCAACCAGCTCAAGGTGCCGATCCTCGGCATGATCGAGAACATGAGCACCCACATCTGTTCCAAGTGCGGTCACGAAGAGCACGTCTTCGGCCATGGCGGCGTCGCGACCGAGGCCGAGAAGCTGGGCGTGCCGCTCCTGGCCGAGATCCCGCTGCACCTCGACATCCGGCTGGCCTCGGACGGGGGCGCGCCCATCGTGGTGTCCAAGCCCGACAGCCCGCAGGCACAGGCCTTCCGCCAGGTCGCCCGCCGGCTGGTGGAGGAGGGCAAGGCGTGAGCACCGCTCTGGCCGAGCCGTCGTTCCCGCCGCTGATGTCGGGCCGCGCCACGCTCGGCGCCGACCCCTTCGCCGCGGCCCGCAAGGCGGCGGCGGAGGGCTGCGACGGCGGCCTGATCCTGCACAACGTAACCGCCGAGCGGCTGCGCGCCGCCATCGTCTTCGCCCCCGACGTGCCGCTGGCGCAGGCGGTGGCGATGCTGCCGGTCTGCGCGGTGGGGCTGCAGAACGCCCTCGGCGCGCTCGCCCCGCCCGAGGTGGGCGTCCACCTCGACTGGTCGGGCCCCGTCCGCGTCAACGGCGCGCGCTGCGGCGGCGTGCGCATGGCCGCCGACACGAGCGACCCGGACGAAATCCCCGGCTGGCTCGTCGTCGGCTGGGACCTCGTCTTCTCGCGCGAGGCCGAGGCCCCGGGCGAAACGCCGGACGAGACCGCGCTATACGAGGAAGGCTGCGGCGACCTCGACCCCGTCCACCTGCTCGAGGCCTGGGCGCGCCATACGCTGGTCTGGATCAACCGCTGGACCGACGAGGGCAACCGCCCCGTCCATGCCGAGTGGACCGGCCTTCTGCACGACACCGGCAAGACCGTCACCGTCGCCGGCCGCACCGGCGAAGCGCTCGGCGCCGACGAAGCTTTCGGCCTCCTGCTCAAGAACGCCGCCGGCACCCATCTCATTCCCCTGACCACGCTCCTGGAGGGCACGCAATGAACCTCGCCCGCGCGATCCACTTCGACGAGAGCGACATGAACGTCTTCCACAGCCCGGCGCGCACGGGCGAGTGGTGCATCTCGGGCGGGTTCGAGTTCTCGAACTGGTCCGAGGCCGACCTGACCGGCAAGGCCCGGCAGGCCTTCTCGAACGGCTGGCTGGGGGTCGAGACCTTCGGCCGAGTGACCTTCGTCGCGATCACCAAGATCGAGCCCCACGAGGTCGAGGCGCTCGCCCGCCATCTCGCGCAGCACTTCGTCGACATCTACGGCGCGCCCTCGGTCGAGGCCGCGATGGGCGTTGCGCGCGACGAACTCGACCACATGGCCGAACTCTGCGGCGACTTCGACCCGAACACGCTCTTGACGGTGCAGCGCGAACTGAGCGACGTCGGCGTGCGCGAAAGCTTCCGATCCATCAAGCCCGAGGCCGCCGGCCTCGATCAGTTCGCCATCCACGGCGACATGGACCATTAACACCACGCCTTAGGGCCGTCGTCGGCGCCGCCGACACCACCAGCGCCCGCACTGACGCGTGAAACCGGGCCCGTGCCATCTTCGGTCCGGAAATATCCCGGGGGTCCGGGGGCAGCGCCCCCGGTCCGGCGCGCGTCACGCGCCCAGGCAGCCGATCATCGCGTCCGCCACGCCTTCCAGCAGCGCCGGGTAGAGCCCTGGGCCCGGCTCCAGCGTCGTGCCCAGCGGGTCGATCTCGGCCACCGCGATGTCCGTCCCCTTGGTCACCAGCCGCGCCAGGCGCGGTTCGAACTGCGGCTCCGTGAACAGGCAGACGACGCCGTGTTCGGTCGCCTCGTCCTGGAGCGCCGCCACGCGGGCCGGGCCCGGCTGGTCGGCGTCGCTGCCGGCGATGGCCCCGGCAAAGTCGAGCCCGAAGCGCTGGCCGAAATACTGGAAGCTGTCGTGGTAGGTCATGAAGGGGCGGCCCTGCACCGGCTCCAACCGTTCCGTCAGCTCGGCCGTCAGCGCCTCCAGCCGCGCCGCGCCTGTCTCGGCGTTGGCGCGGTAGGTGGCGGCGTTCTCGGGGTCGAGCCGCGCGAGGTCCTCCGCAATGGCCTCCAGCCACGCGGCGGCATTCACCGGGTCGAGCCAGGCATGCGGGTCCGTGTCGCCGTGATCGTGCGCGTCCTGGCCCATCTCGTGGGCATGGTCGGAGCGATCGTCCGCGCCGGGCGCGTCCTCCTCATGCCCGTGCTCATGCCCGTCCGCGCCATGCGCCTCCTCCGTATGATCGTGCTCCCCGTCATGCTCCTCATCCCCGTCCCCGTGCGCACCGTCCTGCCGCGCCGGGTGCACCACCGGCGCGATGTCCAGAAGCTCCAGCCGTGCGGCGTCCGGCGCGAGCGACTCCAGCGCCTCGCCCAGCCACGGGGTCAGGGCCTCGCCGGTCCAGACCACCAGCCCCGCGTCCTGCAGGGCCCGCGCCTCGGACGGGCGCAGGTTGTGGCCGTGCGGTTCGGCCCCCGCGCCGATCAGGGTGACCGGCTCGCCCAGCTCGCCCAGCACCATGCCGGCAAGGCTCGCCACCGGCGGAATGTCCGTCACCACCTGCGGCGGCGCGGCAAGGGCGGGGGCGGGCAGGGCGAGGAACAGAACGGCGAGGCGGCGCATGGGCGGCTCCTTTGGTTGCGGTCGGCGACCACTTATTCGTGATGTTATAACATTGCAAGCGGCTTTCCGATCGGTTACGTCCCGCCCATGGCCCACGACCACCCCGTTCTCGGCTTCGACGCCCACGACCACGCCGCCTGCGTCGCCGCCGCCCTTGCGGCAGCCGACGCGACGTGCCGCGACCACCGGCTCAAGTTCACGCCGATCCGCCGCCGCGTGCTGGAAATCCTGCTCGAGTCGCACGCCGCGCTCGGCGCCTACGACGTGCTCGACCGGCTTGCGCAGGAAGGGCGGGGCGCGCAGCCGCCCGTGGCCTACCGCGCGCTGTCGTTTCTCGTGGAACATGGCTTTGCCCACCGGATCGAGCGGCTGAACGCCTATGTCGCCTGCGCCCGCCCCGGTGCCTCCCACGACCCGGCCTTCCTGATCTGCACCGATTGCGGCGCCGTGGCCGAGGCCGAGGGCGCGTTCGAGCGCACGGCCGATACCGGCGGCTTCCGCATCGCCGCCACCGTGATGGAGGCCGAGGGCCTCTGCCCCGCCTGCCAGACCCACGCAACATGAGCCTGATCGCCGCGAAACACCTGAGCGTCGCGCACGAAGGCCTCCCCGTCCTGCGCGACGTGGACCTGTCGATCGATAAGGGCGAGATCGTCACCGTCGTCGGCCCCAACGGCTCGGGCAAGACGACGCTGCTCAAGGCGCTTTTGGGCGCGGTCAAGCCGACGTCGGGGCGGATCGAGCGCGCGCCGGGGCTGGTAATCGGCTACGTGCCGCAGAAGCTGCACGTCGACCACTCCCTGCCGATGACCGTGCGCCGTTTCCTCGACCTGCCCAAGCGCGCCGGGAACGCCGCCGCGCAGGCCGCGCTCGACAGCGCCGGGGCGGGGGACCTTGGCGCGCGGCAGATGTCATCGCTTTCGGGCGGGCAGTTCCAGCGCGTGCTGCTGGCGCGCGCGCTGCTCCTGAAGCCCGACCTCCTGATCCTCGACGAGGCGACGCAGGGCCTCGACCCGCCGGGCTCGGCCGCCTTCTACCGCCGGATCGAGGAGGTCCGTGACGAAGTCGGCTGCGCCGTCCTCATGGTCAGCCACGAGCTGCACGTGGTGATGCGTGCCTCGGACCGGGTGATCTGCCTGAACGGCCACGTCTGCTGCGAGGGCGCGCCCGAGGCCGTCAGCGCCGCCCCCGAGTACCGCGCGCTGTTCGGAGAGGGCGCGGACGTCATGGCGATCTACCGCCACGAACACGACCACACGCACGACCATTCCCACGACCACAGCCATCCGGACCCCGCCTGATGCTCGACGATTTCCTGGTGCGGGCCGCCCTGGCGAGCCTCGGCGTGGCGCTCGCCGCCGGCATCCTCGGCTGCTTCGTCGTCTGGCGCCGCATGGCCTATTTCGGCGACGCCACCGCCCACGCCGCGCTGCTGGGCGTGGCGCTGTCGCTCTTCGCCCAGGTCTCGGTCTTCACCGGGGTGCTCTTCGTCGCCGTCGTCGTGGCGCTCGTTGTCTCCGGCCTCGCGCGCCGCGGTGCCAGCTACGACTCCACGCTCGGCGTGATGGCGCACGGCTCGCTCGGCGTGGGCCTGCTCGCGGTTTCGCTGCTGCCGGGCCGCGCCATGAACCCCGAAACCTACCTCTTCGGCGACATCCTCGCCGTTGGGCGCACCGATCTCGGGCTGATCTGGGCGGGCGTGGCGCTGGTGACGGGGCTGATCCTGTGGCGCTGGTCGCGTCTGCTGACTGCGACGCTCAACCCCGACCTCGCGCAGTCGAGCGGGGTGAACCCGCACCGCGAAAGCCTGGTCCTGACGATGGCGCTGGCCGTGGTGGTGGCCGTCGCGATCAAGGTCGTGGGCGCGCTTCTGATCACGGCGCTGCTGATCATCCCCGCCGCCGCCGCCCGCCCGCTGGCCCGCACGCCCGAGGCGATGGCGGCCATCGCCGTCGCGCTAGGCATGACCTCGGCGCTGGGCGGGCTGCGGTTGGCCTGGGTGCTCGACGCGCCGGCGGGGCCCAGCATCGTCTGTGTCGCCGTCGGGCTTTTCGCGGCGACGACGCTCTGGGGTCTATTGCGCCGCCGCTGACACCGGGCCGTCGCGCAGCGCCTGCGCCGCCTGGTGCTGGCTCAGGAACACCTCGCCCGTCAGCTCGTCCAGAAAGTGGCTCCGCTTCAGCCGGTCCATCACCGGGCCCTTCACCTCGCTCAGGTGAAACGTCACGCCCGCGTCCGACAGCCGTGTGTTGATCGCCTCGAGCGACTCCAGCGCCGACAGGTCGATCTCGTTCACCGCCGGGCACATCAGCACCACGTGGCGCAGTTCGGGCCGTTTCGCGACATGCTCGAAGATCTTGTCCTCGAGGTACCGCGCGTTGGCGAAGTACAGGCTTTCGTCCACCCGCACGGTCAGCACGGCGGGGTCGGTGACGACCTCGTGGCGCAGCACGTTGCGGTAATGCTCGGTCCCCGGCACCTGTCCCACGACTGCCATGTGCGGCTTCGCCGTGCGGTAGAGGTGAATGAGGATCGACAGCAGCACGCCGGTGGACACGCCCGCCTCGACCCCGAAACCCAGCGTGACGAGGATGGTGGCTGTGACCGCGGCGAAGTCGGCGCGCGAATACTGCCAGCTGCGCTTGAGGATCGAGAAGTCGACCAGCGACAGCACGGCCACGATGATCGTGGCGGCTAGCGTCGCCTTGGGCAGGTAGGCGATGAGCGGCGTCAGCACCAGTGCCGCGACCGCCAGGCCGATCGCGGTGAACGCCCCCGCCGCCGGCGTCGCCGCGCCCGCGTCGTAGTTCACGACCGAGCGCGAGAAGCCTCCGGTCACCGGGAAGCCGCCGGTGAAGGCCGCGCCGATATTCGCCGCGCCCAGGCCGATCAGCTCCTGGTCCGGCTCGACCCGTTGGCGCGCCTTCGCGGCGAGCGTCTGCGCGACCGAGATCGACTCGACGAACCCGATGATCGAGATCAGCAGCGCCGGCAGCGCCAGCCGCGCCACCAGATCGGGCGCGAAGGCAGGCAGGGTCAGCGGCGGCAGGCTCTGCGGCACCTCGCCCACCACGGCCAGCCCCGATTCGTCCAGCGCGAAGCCCCAGGCGGCCAGCGTGGTCAGTGCCACCGCCACCACCGGCCCGGCCTTGGTCAGCGTGCCCGCGGCCTTCTCCGGCAGCCCCACGCGCAGCAAGAGCGGCTTGAGCCCCGAGCGGACCCAGAACAGGAAGGCCAGCGCGAAGGCCCCGATCAGCAGCGTGACCGGCTTGGTCTCGCCCAGGTGTGCGCCCAGCGAACGGACCAGCTCGACCAGCGTGTGGCCCTCGGCCTCGATCCCCAGAACGTGCTTGAGCTGGCTGGCCGCGATCAGAAGCCCCGACGCGGTGATGAACCCCGCGATCACCGGGTGCGACAGGAAGTTGGCCAGGAACCCAAGCCGCAAGAGCCCCATCGCCAGCAGCATCGCGCCCGACAGCGCCGCCAGCGTCAGCGCCGCCAGGCCATAGCCCACGTCCAGCTCGGCCGTCACCTGCCCCAGCGTGGCCGCCGTCATCAGCGACACCACCGCAACCGGCCCCACCGCCAGCGCCGAGG
This sequence comes from Tranquillimonas alkanivorans, assembly GCF_900115595.1. Lineage (GTDB taxonomy): Bacteria > Pseudomonadota > Alphaproteobacteria > Rhodobacterales > Rhodobacteraceae > Tranquillimonas > Tranquillimonas alkanivorans. The sequence continues at coordinate 112,776 of NZ_FOXA01000001.1, read as the reverse complement.
AGGTGCCGAAGACCGCGTACAGCAGGATCGGCACGATCGAGGCGTAAAGCCCCGCCTCGGGCGGCAGGCCCGCCAGCAGGGCATAGGCCAGCGATTGCGGGATGAGCATGATGGTGACGATGGCCGCGGCCATGGCGTCGTCGCCCAGCTTGCGCCGGTCATAGCGGCGGCCCCAGTCGAGCACGGGAAGGTAACGGGAAAGGCGGGGCATGAACGTCTCCGGCTGGAGGGCGGGCGGCGCCCGCTTGAAACATGCAGTAATCAATATGTATCGGCGGCCGCGCCTTCAAGGCACGCATGCAAAACGCCTAATGTTTCGCGCGCGAAACATTTGTGCATATGGTCAACCTGAGGATGTGCCCCTGTCCATCTTCGGTCTTCAAATATCCCGGGGGAGTGGGGGCAGAGCCCCCACTCCGACGCCCGCCGCCCAAGAAAAACGGCCGCCGAAGCGACCGTTTCCCGCCTGCCGAATGTCGCCCGCCGTCAGACGTAGCGCGACACGACGTTTTCCAGGATCTCCTGCCGGCCGGAGCGCGGCTCGGGCCGCAGGTCGGCCTTCACGACGGTGTCGTGGATCGCGTCCAGCCCCTGTTTGGCCAGCATTTCCTGCGCGTCCGAAGCGTCCCAGTCGGCGTAGCGGGCCGCGCGGGCCGATTCCAGCAAGCCGTCCGACAGCATCTTCGCGGCCGCCTTCAGGCCCCGCGCGCAGACGTCCATGCCGCCGACATGCGCCGCGACCAGGTCCACCGGGTCCAGCGACTGGCGGCGCAGTTTCGCGTCGAAGTTCGTGCCGCCGCTGGTGAAGCCGCCGGCCTTCAGAACCTCGTAATAGGCCAGCGTGACCTCGCGCGGGTTGTCGGGGAACTGGTCGGTGTCCCAGCCCGACTGGTAGTCGTTGCGGTTCATGTCGATGGAGCCGAGGATGCCCAGCGACGCGGCCATGGCCAGTTCGTGCTCAAACGAGTGGCCGGCCAGGATGGCATGGCCCTGCTCGATGTTGACCTTCACCTCGTTTTCCAGCCCGAAGCGCTTGAGGAAGCCGTAGACCGTGGCGACGTCGTAGTCGTACTGGTGCTTGGTGGGCTCCTGCGGCTTGGGCTCGATCAGGATCGCGCCTTCGAAGCCGATCTTGTGCTTGTAGTCCACGACCTTGGACAGGAACGCGCCCATCTGCTCGGCCTCGCGGGTGAGATCGGTGTTCAGAAGCGTCTCGTAGCCCTCGCGCCCGCCCCACAGGACATAGTTCTGCCCGCCGAGCTTCTTGGTGGCGTCCATGCAGGACTTCACCGTGGCGGCAGCATAGGCGAAGACGTCCGGATCGGGGTTGGTGGCCGCGCCGGACATGAAGCGGCGGTGGGTGAAGAGGTTGGCGGTGCCCCACAGCAGCCTGGTCTTGGCCGTCTCCATCTTGGTGCCGATGTAATCGACGACCTCCTGCAGGTTCCGCTCGCTCTCGGCGAAGCTGTCACCCTCGGGGCGGATGTCCACGTCGTGGAAGCAGAAGAAGGGCTGGCCGAGGATCTCGAACAGTTCGAAGGCCGCGTCGGCCTTCATCTTCGCCAGTTCCATCGTGTCGCCGAACCAGGGGCGCTGGAAGGTCTGGCCGCCGAACGGGTCGCCGCCGGGCCACGCGAAGGAGTGCCACCAGGCGACCGAGAAGCGCAGGTGATCTTCCAGCCGCTTGCCCATCACCACCTCGTCGGGGTCGTAGTGGCGGAAGGCCAGGTCGGTTTCGGTTTCGGGTCCCTCAAAGCGGACGGGGGCGATCCCCTCGAAGAAGTCGGTCATCGTCAGAATTCCTTGAGTGCTTGGTAGGCGGCGCGGTAGCGGGCGTGGCCCTCGTCGAAGGCCGCCGTGAGAGAGGTGTCGGGCTCGATCGTGCGGGCCACGGGCGGCTGTGTCGCCGCCTCGGCGCCCGCTCCGGTGGCTGCCATCAGGCCCAGCCGGGCGGCGCCGAAGGCCGCGCCGAAGTCGCCTGCGGCCGGAACGTCGAGCGGCGTGTCGAGCGCGGTCGCCAGGCAGGCCAGCCAGTAGTCCGAGCGGGAACCGCCGCCCAACGCCAGCGCGCGGTCGATCTTCGTCCCGGTCGCCGCCAGCGCGTCGCGGCAGTCGCGGAAGGCGAAGGCGACGCCCTCCAGAACGGCGCGCGTGCCGGCCTCGGTATCCGTGGAGTGGTCGAGCGCGACGAAGGCGCCCCGCACCGAGGCGTCGTTGTGGGGCGTCCGCTCTCCGCCGAGATAGGGCAGGAACAGCGTGCGGCGGGGCGCCTGCAACTTGCCGAGCGCGTTCGTCAACTCGGCTGGCTGTTGTCCGGTGAAGCGGCCCAGCCAGTTCAGGGTGTCGGTCGCCGCCAGGATCACGCCCATCTGGTGCCAGGTGCCGGGCAGGGCGTGGCAGAACGTGTGCACCGCGGTCGCCGGGTCAGGGCGGTAGCCGTCGTTGGCGGCGAACAGCACGCCCGAGGTGCCCAGCGACAGGAAGGCCTGCCCGTCATGCACCGCCCCCGCGCCGATGGCCGAGGCCGCGTTGTCGCCGCCGCCGCCCGCGACGACGACGCCGTCGGACAGCCTCCAACGCCGCGCCAGTTCGCCCCGCAGGATGCCCGAGACCTCGGAGCCCTCGACCAGCCGGGGCATGTTGTCCCGCGTCAGGCCGCTGGCCTTGAGCAGCGCGTCGGACCAGTCCCGCTTGCCGGTGTCGAGCCAGCTTGTCCCGGCCGCGTCCGACATCTCGGCCACGTGCTCGCCCGTCAGCCACAGCCGCAGATAGTCCTTGGGCAGAAGCACCTTGGCGATCTTGTCGTAAAGCTTGGGCTCGTTCCGGCGGACCCATTCGACCTTGGGTGCGGTGAAGCCGGGAAAGACGATGTTGCCGGTGATCTCGCGCCACTGCGGGTCGGCGTCCATCTCGGCGGCCTCGGCATGGCTGCGGGTGTCGTTCCACAGGATGCACGGGCGCAGCACGTCGTCGGCGGCATCGAGCAGGGTCGCGCCGTGCATGTGCCCCGACAGGCCGATGCCCCTCACCGCCGACAGGTCGTGTTTCGCGGCGAGCGCGTCCATCACGGCCTCGGCCGCGCCGATCCAGTCGGCGGGGGTCTGTTCCGACCAGCCGCCGTGGGGGCGGCTGACCGTGAGGGGCGCGCTGGCCTCGCCGACGATGCTCTGGTCATCGTCGATCAACAGGCCCTTCAGCCCGGAGGTGCCGAGGTCCAGACCCAGATACATCAGGCGGCCTTCTCGGGTTGCTTGCCCAGGATGATCATGCCCAGCAGGTCGTCCTCGGTCACCTCGTCCACGTGGACGGTGCCGACGAGCTGCCCGTTCTTCATCACGCTGGCCCGGTCGCAGAGCGCCTTCACCTGATGGATGTCGTGGTCGATCAGGAAGATGCCCAGACCCTGGCGCTTGAGCTCGTCGATCAGCTCGGCGACCATCTTGGTTTCCTGCGGACCGAGCGCGGCGGTGGGTTCGTCCATGATCAGGATCTTGGCGTTGAAATAGACCGCGCGCGCGATCGCCACCGATTGCCGCTGCCCGCCCGAGAGCGAGGCGACGGGCGTGGTGAAGTTCTTGAAGTTGGGGTTGAGCCGACCCATGATCTTCCGCGTCTCGGCCTCCATCGCGGCATCGTTGACGAAGCCCATCGGCGTCGTCAGTTCGCGCCCGAGAAAGAGGTTCGAGGCCGCGTCGAGGTTGTCGGCCAGAGCGAGCGTCTGGTAGATCGTCTCGATGTTGTAGCGGCGGGCGTCGCGGGGGTTGTTGATCGTCGCCTTCTCTCCGTTCACGTAGATCTCGCCGCCGTCGGCCTGGTAGGCGCCCGACAGGCACTTGATCAGCGTGGACTTGCCCGCGCCGTTGTGGCCCAGCAGGCCGACGACTTCGCCGGGATAGAGATCGACGCTGACGTGATCGACGGCCTTGACCCCGCCGAAGGCGACCGAGATGTCGCGCATCTCGACCAGGGGCGTGCCGTCGCGGCGCACTTCGGTTGCCATCACTTCGCTCCTGTCCGCTTGCGGTAGATGATGTCGATGAGCACGGCGAGCACGAGAACGCTGCCCACGACGATGTTCTGGAAGGGGGCATCGACGCCGACCATGGCCATGCCCGATTGCAGCGACTGCATGATCAGCGCGCCGAGGATGGCTCCGTATATCGTGCCGATCCCGCCCGAGAGCGCGGTGCCGCCGATGACGGCCGCCGCGATCACGCGGAGTTCGTCCAGGGTGCCGATGTCGTTGGAGTGGAACGACAGGCGAGCCGAGGCGACGAGGCCGGCGACGGCGCAGAGCGCGCCCATGATCGCGAAGACCTTGACCGTCAGAAGGCGGGTGTTGATGCCCGACAGCTCGGCCGCGTCGGGGTTGCCGCCGGTTGCGAAGATATAGCGCCCGAGCCGCGTGCGCCGGGCCACCAGCGTCATCACGATGGCGATGCCGATCAGCAGCAGGACCGAGATCGGAAGGCCGTAGCCCTCGGTATAGCCCTCGGGCATGACCGCGCCGCGGGCCTCGAACATCCGCTCGAGCCGGTTCTCCGGGATGTCATAGGAGTTCAGCAGCCAGATGAAGCCCAGGATCGCGACGGCGTAGATCGCGGCCAGCAGCGCCTCGGCCCAGAGCGGCTTGACCGGGAAGTCGTGGGTGATCTTCGAGCGGCGGCCCTGCCACTGCGAGAACAGCGCGAAGGCCAGCGCGACGATGCCGAAGATCCAGCTCCAGGTTTCGCCCAGCGTGCCGCCGATGCCGCCGAAGATGACGAAGCTGTCGTCGAGCGGCCCAATGGTCTGGCCGTTGGTCAGGTACCACGCGACGTTGCGCCAGACGAGCAGGCCGCCCAGCGTCACGATGAAGGCCGGAATGCCGAGGTAGCCGACGAGCCAGCCCTGGAAGCCGCCGATCAGGCAGCCGGCGATCAGGCCTACGATGATCGCGCCGGGGGCGATGGCCCAGTGGCCGAGCCCGAGGCCCAGCCAGTCGGGCAGCACCACGGTCTGCGTCATCGCCATGATGGCCGAGCAGGTGGCCAGCAGCGAGCCCACGGACAGGTCGATGTGGCGGGTGACGATGATGAAGACCATGCCGGTGGCCATGATGGCGACCGAGACGGTCTGGATCGTCAGGTTGAAGATGTTTCGCGGCGTGAGGAAGCGGCCGTCGGTGAGGACGTTGAACGCGATGCAGACGAGGATGAACGCGCCGATCATCCCCAGAAGCCTCGTGTCCAGCTCCAGCGTGTCCAGCAGCTTGCGCTTCTGCGGCGTCGACGTCTGGGAGACGGTATCGGTCATCGGGCGTTCCGGATGTCAGAAGGAGGGGAGGGGTCCGCGATGGACCGAAGGCGCAGCCCCGGCCGATGCCGGGACTGCGCGGTGATCTGGCGTGGCCTCAGTTACAGGGGGCCGGGCCGTTCTCGACGCCCTGGCAGAGCGCTTCCTGACTGATCCAGCCGGCGTCCACGACGACCTCGAGGTTGTCCTGCGTGATCGGAACCGGCTCGAGGAATTCGGCCCAGACGGTGGTGCCGGCGGGCGAGGTCCACTCCTCGGCACCCTCGATCTCGGACATCTCGGTGCCCTGGGCGAGCTGCACGGCGATGTTGCCGGCCTCGCGTCCCAGATCGCGGCTGTCCTTCCAGACCGAAACCGTCTGCGTGCCCTGCGCGATGCGGTTGAGCGCGGCGTGGTCGGCGTCCTGGCCCGAGACAGGGATGCCGTCCATGCCCTGCGCGGTCAGCGCCGCCACGGCGCCGCCGGCGGTGCCGTCGTTCGAGGCGACGACGGCGTCCACGTCGTTGCCCTGCGCGGTCAGGATCTGCTCCATGTTGCGCTGCGCGTTCGCCGGGAGCCAGCCGTCGGTGTAGGCTTCGCCGACGATGGTGATGTCACCGGCGTCGATGGCGTCCTGGAGCACTTCCTGCTGGCCGCCGCGGAGGAAGTCCGCGTTCGGGTCGGTGGGCGAGCCCTTGATCATCACGTAGTTGCCGGTGGGCTGCTCTTCGAGGATGGCGCGGGCCTGCATCCGGCCGACCTCGACGTTGTCGAAGGTCAGGTAGAAGGCGCGCGGGTCCTCGATCAGTCGGTCGTAGCCCACCACCGGGATGCCTTCGTCCGCGGCGCGCTGCACGGCGGGGATGATGGCCTGGCTGTCCTGCGCGAGGATGATCAGCGCGTCGGCGCCCTGGGCGATCAGCGACTCGATGTCGGACAGCTGCTTCGACGACGACGACTGCGCGTCGGCCGAAATGTACTCTGCGCCGGCTTCCTCCAGCGCGGACTGGATCGCGGCTTCGTCCGTCTTCCAGCGCTCTTCCTGGAAGTTCGACCAGCTGACGCCGACGGTGATCGGGTCGTCCTGCGCGAACGCCACGGACGTGAGGCTGGTGGACAGCGCGGCCGCTGCCATGAGTGTCAGACGCATGGGTATCCTCCCCCTAAAGCTGCCGCCGCACGCCGGCGGCACACAGTTACAAGTGCATGCGGGACAATGCCGTTAATTAATTCAGCTGTCAAAATAAAAAACTTCCCAATCATTGCACAACTTTTTACCTTCTGCGCGAGGAGGACGGAATCCTGCCGCCCAGCCGGGCAGGTCCGGGATTTCGAGCAGGGATTGGTATGGCGGACGAACTAATTGACCTCGTCACTGATTCGGAGCCGGCTGTCGGGTGCGGTCCGCTCAGCCCGCAGCGCGCCGCGGGCGATGCGGCGCCCTTGCGCCAGCAGGTGTTCGACTGCGTGCGCGCCCAGGGCCGGCTGTCGCGGGCCGACGTGGCGCGGTGCCTGGGCGTCAGCCCCGGTTCGGTCACCGCCGCGACCGGTGAGCTGATCGCGGCCGGCTACCTCGAGGAGGTCGAGCCGCCGCGCGAGAGCGAGGGCGGACGAGGCCGGCCCCCGGTGTCGCTGGCGGTCCGGCCGCAGGCGGGGTTCGTGGCCGGCATCAAGGTGTCGAGCACGGCGCACACGGCGGTGATCCACGACTTCGCGGGGCGGGCGGTGGCCGACGTGTCGGTGCCCGCCGCCGCCGCGCGCCTGACGCTCGATCAGACGCTGGAGCAGACGGCGCGGTTGCTGGACGACGTGCTGGCAAAGGCCGGGCTGCCGCGCGAACGCATCCTGGCGGTGGGGCTGGGCGTGCCGGGCTTCATCGAAAGCGACCACGGGATCGTGCTGTGGTCGCCGCTGATCGACGGCGCGAACCTGCCCCTGCGGGAGGCGGCACAGGCGCGGCTGGGCCTGCCGGTGACCATCGACAACGACGCCAACCTGGTGACGCTGGCCGAGCTGTGGTTCGGCGACGGGCGCGGCGTGGGCAACTTCGCCGTCGTCACCATCGAGCACGGCGTGGGCATGGGGCTGGTGCTGAACAACAGGCTCTATCGCGGGGCGCGCGGGCTGGGGACCGAGCTGGGCCACACCAAGGTGCACCTGGACGGCGCTCTGTGCCGCTGCGGGCAGCGCGGTTGCCTGGAGGCTTACGTCGCCGACTACGCGCTGGTGCGCGAGGCCTCGACCGCGCTGGACTGGGTGCAGGCGACGAACACGCCGCCGGCGGTGCTGCTGGAGACGCTGTACGACCACGCCAAGGGGGGGAACGTCGCGGCTCGGTCGATCTTCAAGCGTGCGGGGCGATACCTGGCGCTGGGGCTTGCCAACGTGGTGAACCTGTTCGATCCCGAGCTGGTGATCCTGTCGGGGGAGCGGATGCGTTACGACTATCTTTACGCGGACGAGGTATTGGCAGAGATGCAGGCGACGGCGATCCAGATCGACCGGCCCGCCCCGCGGGTCGAGATCCACGCCTGGGGCGACCTGATCTGGGCGCGCGGGGCGGCGGCGCTGGCGCTGTCGCAGGTCACGGCCGAGCGGCTGGGCCCCGCCGGCCTGGTGGCGGCGCAATGAGGGCGGCGCTGGTCCTGTCGCTGGCGGCGTCTCCGGCGCTGGCCGGAGAGCCGGTGTTCGTGGATCGCTCGGCCGACCTGCCGGTGGAGCACGTCTATTCCGGCGGATGGGAGCACTTCGTCGGCGGCGGTGTAGCGGTGATGGACTGCGACGACAACGGCTACTCCGACCTCTTCGTGGCGGGCGGAGAGGGGCCCGCGCGGCTGTTCGTGAACGCGACCGATGCGCCGGGCGGAGCGCTGCGTTTTACGCTCGGGGACGGCGTGGCGCCGCTGACCGGGGTGACGGGCGCCTATCCGCTCGACATCGACGGCGACGGGCTGCTGGACCTCGCCGTGCTGCGGGTCGGGGCGAACATGCTGCTGCGCGGGCAGGGGGCGTGCCGGTTCGATGATGCCTCGGATGAATGGGGCTTCGACGGCGGCGACGCCTGGTCGATCTCTTTCGCCGCGACGTGGGAGGCGGAGGAGGCGTTCCCGACCCTGGCCATCGGCAACTACGTGGACCGTGACGACCCGGAGGGGCCGTTCGGCACCTGCGACGGAAACGCGCTGCACCGGCCCGAGGGGCGGCGGTACGCTGCGCCGGTGACGCTGGAGCCGGGCTTCTGCGCCCTGTCGATGCTGTTCACCGACTGGACGCGCAGCGGCACGCAGGACCTGCGGGTGTCGAATGACCGGCACTATTACGTGCGCGGCGGGGCCGAGCAGATGTGGCGGCTCTATCCCCTGCGGCTGCTGGGCGAAAGCGACGGCTGGCCCGAGGTGTCGCTGTGGGGCATGGGCATCGCGAGCCGCGACATCACCGGGGACGGCTGGCCCGAGGTGATGACGACCTCCATGGGCGACCAGCTTCTGCAACTGGCCGAGCCGGGCGGCGGCTATCGCAACGCGCCGTTCTCGATCGGGACCTACGCGCACCGGCCGTTCCTGGGGGATGACGGGCGGCCCTCGACCGGCTGGCATGCGCAGTTCGGCGACGTGGACAACGACGGCCGCGACGACCTGTTCATCGCCAAGGGCAACGTCGACCAGATGCCCTCGAACGCGGCGAAGGACCCCAACAACCTGCTAATGCAGGCGCCGGACGGGACCTTTTCCGAGGCGGCGGAGGGGGCCGGAGTGGCCAGCGTGGCGCGCAGCCGGGGCGGGGCGCTCGCCGACCTGAACCGCGACGGACGGCTGGACCTGGTGGTCGTGAACCGCCGCGCGCCGCTGGAGGTATACGAGAACGCCACCGCCGCCGGAAACTGGCTGGCGGTGGAGCTTGCCTCGCCTGGGGCGAACCCGCGCGGCGTGGGCTGGTGGATCGAGCTGCGGCTGCCGGACGGCCGGGTGATGACCCGCGAGGTCACGGTCGGCGGTGGCCATGCCGGCGGACAGGCGGTGCCGCATCATTTCGGGCTGGGCGAGGCGACACGGGCCGAGCTGCGCGTGCTCCGGCCCGGCGGCAAGGCGGGCCCGTGGCAGGCGGTCGAGGCGAACCGGGTGGTGACGCTGCCGCTGCCGGGGCGACGGTGTCGCACTGACGGCCCGGCGGGTGGGGCGAAGTCAAGGAGCGAGGCCTGTCGTCGGTAACGCGCCGATCTGAGGGCAGGGCCCGCCCGTTGGGGGCGGCCGGGCGCTGCCCGGGCCAGAGGCCCGGGCGGGGGAGTGGCGTGAAGCGTGCGTTCGCAGGAGAGCGGTGCTGACGGCGGAGGGCGGTTCGGCGCGTCTTCTGCGGCTCCGCGATGCGGGGCGCGTCAGGATGCTTCCGGCCCGCCCGGCTACCGATCCACCGGCAGGCCGCTGGGGACCTCGTCGGGCACGCCGAGGCGACCTTCGAGCGCGACGGGATCTGAGAGGGTTTCGAGGAAGGCGACGAGGTCGGCGACGTCGGTTTCGCTCAGCTTCACCGGTGCGGTGGTGACGGCGGCGAGGATCGCGGCGCGCTCGCCGGGGTCGCTCCACAACTCGAAATCCGCGCCGTCGCCGATGCCGGGGGGCAGGCCGACCGCGCGCAGATTGAAGGTCGTGCCTGCCGGGTCGGCGTGGTGGGCGACGAAGGCGGCGAGGTCGGAGAATGCTCCGGTGTGGCCGTAGGGCGCGGTGTCGGCCACGTTGCGCAGCGACGGGGTGCGGAAGCGGTAGGCGTCCTCCTCGCGGCCCGTCACGCGCATCCGGCCGACGTCGCGCTGGTGCGTCTCGAAGCGGGCGGCCTTGCCGGGGCCGATCTGCGGCACGCCCATGGCGTGGAAGTCGTGGTCGGTGAGGAACGGGCCGGAATGGCAGGCGCCGCAGCCGGCGTCACCGTAGAACAGCTCCATCCCCCGCAGCGCGGCGCCGGTCAGGGACGCGTCGCCGCGCAGGTGGGCGTCGAAGGGGCTGTCGTCGCTGCGCCATTCCCAGGCCATGAAGGCGGCGATGGCGTTGGAGATGTCGGTGAAATCGACGGGGCGGCCCGCGGCGATGTCGGGATACACCGCCTCGAACCGCTGGCGGTAGGCGTCGATGTCCGAGACGCGCTGCGCCAGCCGGTCCCATGCACCGCCCGGGCCGGTGATGAAGCCCTGCCGCGCGGCCTGCGCCACGTCGTTTTCGGAGTAGTGGCCCGCCATCTCGTCCTGGCTGAGGACCGGGAACATGGTCTGCGCGGACAGAAGGCCCGAGAAGCCGGCGAGCATCTCGTCCTCCATGGGCGTGCGCATGCCGGAGGGGCGGGAGGCGTCGACCTCGACCCGGCCGTCGGCGAAGAGGCGCGTGAACTCGTGCGCGCCGAGGTTGAAGAGGGCGGGGGCGTTGCGCGGCACCCGCTCTTCGGGGGCGTTGGCCGCATCGACGGTGCGTTCGGGGCCAAGGCCCGTGCCGCCTTCGCCGATGCCCAGCGGCAGCCCGTCCGAGGTGCCGAAGCGGGGGTGGTGGCAGGTGGCGCAGGAGATGTTGCGGTTGCCCGAAAGGACGGGGTCGTAGAACAGAAGCTGGCCCAGCTTGGCCTCGTCCCGCGCCACGTCGATGTACATGTCGTCGGTCACCGGCGGCGGCAGATCGCCCGCCGCCGCGCCGGTGCCGCAGGCAGTCAGCGCCAGTGCAATGGCCGTGCGTATGCTCATCCCGAAGCCTCCCCTTGGATGCGCAGCATCGCGCGGGGAGGGGGCGGGTGCAACGGGTCAGACGGCCAGGCTGTGGCCGGTGGGGCTGACCGCGTAGGCGTCGAGCGCGCGAGCGATGACGCGGGTGAGCGGACGGACGTCCGGCGGGATGCGCACCCGACCCGCCTCGTGGTCGAGCAGGCCGGGGAAGGCGCGCGGCAGTTCGGCCAGCAGGGCGGCGAAGCGCGACTCCGGCAGACCGGTGCGCCGGGCCAGGCGGGTGGCGTCGGCGGCGAAATCGCACATCAGCGCCTCGATGGCCGCGCCGCGCAGGCGATCCTCGTCCGAGAAGGCGTGCCCGCGTGCCGTGGCGAAGCCGCCGTCCCGCACAAGCGCCTGGTAATCCGAGGTCGCGGGCGCGTTCTGAGCGTAGCCTTGCGGGAAGCGCGAGATGGCGGAAGCGCCGAGGCCGATCAGCACCTGCGCGTCGTCGTCGGTGTAGCCCTGGAAGTTGCGGCGCAGCGTGCCTTTGCGCCGCGCGATGTCGAGCCCGTCGCCGGGCCGGGCGAAATGGTCGATGCCGATCTCGCCGTAGCCGTCCCAGAGGAAGAGCTGGCGGGCGGTGCGGAACAGCTCGAACCGCTGCTGCGGGGTGGGCAGCGCGTCGGTGGGGATGACCGACTGCCGCCGCGCCATCCACGGCACGTGGGCGTAGCCGAAGAGCGCGACCCGGTCGGGCGAGAGCGACAGAAGTTTCTGCACGCTGTCGGCGATGCGGGCGGGCGTCTGGTGCGGCAGGCCATAGAGGATGTCGGCGTTCAGGCTCGCCACACCGCGTGCCCGCAGTCCGTCGACGGCGGTCAGCGTGGCCTCGTAGCTTTGCAGCCGGCCGATCGTCTCCTGGATCTCGGGGTCGAAGTCCTGCACCCCGACCGAAGCGCGGGTGAGCCCGGCCTCGGCCAGCGCGTCGAGCCGAGGGGCGCCGATCTCGTTCGGATCGATCTCGACCGAGACCTCGCTGCCGGGCGCGCGCGGCACGACCGCATAGATCGCGCCGGTCAGGCGGCGAATCTGGTCGGGATCGAGCAGCGTGGGCGTGCCGCCGCCCAAGTGAAGCCGCGACAGAGTGACGCCCGCCGGCAGGATTTCGCCCAGAAGCGCAAGCTCGGCCTCGAGACTGTCGAGGTAGCCGGCGAGCGGCGCGCCGGTAGCGGTTCCTTGCGTGCGGCAGGCGCAGAACCAGCACAGGCGCCTGCAGAACGGTATATGCACGTACAAAGATATCCGTGCGCCCTCGGGAACGGCGCCGATCCATGCGCACAGGTCGTCCGCGTTGACGCGGCCGGAGAAGTGCGGCGCGGTGGGATAGCTGGTGTAGCGGGGCACGCGCGCGTCGAAGAGCCCGAGCGCGGTCAGTTGCGAAAGCACGGTCATGCGCATACCCTTGAACGCGACTGAACGCCCGCTCCTTGACCTGCATCAAAAGTGACCCATGGCCGAACTCGTTTTCGACGCAAATGATTGTGCCGCCTGCCCGATCCGCCACAGGGCAGTCTGCGCTCGCTGCGAGCCCGACGAACTGGAGCGGCTCGAGGAGATCAAGTACTACCGGCACTTCGAGTCCGGCCAACACATCGTGTGGGGCGGCGACCAGATGGATTTCGTCGCTTCGGTGGTCTCCGGCATCGCCACGCTGAGCCAGGCGATGGAAGACGGGCGTACGCAGATGGTGGGCCTGCTCCTGCCGTCGGACTTCCTGGGGCGTCCGGGGCGGAAAGAGGCGGCCTATGACGTCACCGCCGTGTCCGACGTGACGCTGTGCTGCTTCCGCCGGAAGCCCTTCGAGCAGCTGATCGAGACGACGCCGCACGTGGCGCAGCGCCTGCTCGAGATGACGCTGGACGAACTGGACGCGGCGCGCGAGTGGATGCTGATCCTGGGGCGCAAGACCGCGCGCGAGAAGATCGCGAGCCTGATGGCCATCATCGCGCGGCGCGAGGCGGCGCTCAGGATGTCGAAGGCCGCCAACGGCGCCCGCTTCGAACTGCCGCTGACGCGCGAGGCGATGGCCGATTACCTGGGACTCACGATCGAGACGGTGAGCCGCCAGATCTCGGCGCTCAAGCGCGACAACGTCATCGCGCTCGAGGGCAAGCGCAAGGTCCTGGTCCCCGACTTCAACCGTCTGCTGGCCGAAACCGGGGACGACGCCGATGGCGGCCTGCTGATCTGAGCCGCTGGGGCGTGGGTCAGTGCGCCATCAGCACCGGCAGGTCCGCCTGTTCCAGCATGTGGCGGGTCGCACCGCCCAGGATCGATTCGCGGAAGCGCGAGTGTCCGTAGGCCCCCATGACGATCATGTCGGCCTCGGTGTCGCGGGCGGCGCGGATCAGCACGTCCGAGACGCGCGGCATCGTGCGGGCCAGCACCGAAACCTCGGTCTTCACGCCGTGGCGCACCAGCATCTGGCATAGCGGACCGCCCGGGTCCGACCGCTCGGGGCCGTGCGCGGGCGGATCGACGAGCGTGACGGTCACCCGGTCCGCCTGTTGCAGGAAGGGCAGGGCGCGGCGCGCGGCGACAAGCGCCTCGGCGCTTTCGTCCCAGGCCACGAGCACGTTGCGAGGCGACACGTTCATCGTCTGCGCGGGCGGCACCACGAGGACGGGGGCGCGCCCGCCGAACAGGGCGGCCTCGGCGACGGCGACATCCTCGGCGCCGCGGTCTTCGCCGTAGGGGCGGGGCAGCATGACGAGATCGGCATACCGCGACTCCTGCGCCACCAGCGCCGCGACGGTTTCAAGCTGGGCGACGGCGGGCGCGGCTTCCCAGGCGATCATCTCGGCCTTGAGGCGGGTGCGCACGGCGGTCTCGGCCTCCTGCGCCTCGTCCTTGGCCTGGTCGAGGTTGTGCTTGAGTGCCATGGCGTTGGCACCGGCATAGTAGACGCCGGGATGTGTCCGGTCGAGCCCGAGGCAGAGCACCTTGAGGTGGGCGTCGCGGGCCGAGGCCATGGCGGCCGACGCCTCAAGCGCCTGGGCATCCGCACCGGGGTCCTTCACCACGGTGAGAATCGATTTCACGGACATTTCAGCTTCTCCTGACATTCGGACTGCACGTTCAAGCGTGCGCCGAACGGGCCACACCCCGCCTTGATGCAGGTCAACGGGATAGGCGGGGACCCTTGATGTGGATCAAGGTGCGGCCCGGCCGGCACGGGCACATAGGCGCCGTCGAGATCTGCGCGGCGGCCGGCCGCTGGACGCACGTGCGGAGAAATAAGGGGACAACGAAACCATGTGGGATTACGTCAAGCTGCTCGCGCTGGGCTTGATCGCGGTTCTGGCGGCCATCGCTGCCAACTATGCCCGCGATCCGGCCTACCTCGTGCACGCGCTCATCATCATGTTCATCGCGGCGGGGATGTTCGTCTGGACACTGCGCAACACGGAGGAACCGAAACCTGCCGCGGCCGCGCCCGTCGGCTATAACGACGGGGTGGTGCGCGCGGGCGTGATCGCCACCGCGGGCTGGGGCGTCGTGGGCTTCCTCGTCGGCGTCTTCATCGCCTTCCAGCTGGCCTATCCGCAGCTTAACTTCGACTGGGCCGAGGGCTATGCAAACTTCGGGCGTCTGCGTCCGCTGCACACCTCGGCCGTGATCTTCGCCTTCGGCGGCAACGCGCTTCTGTGCACCTCGTTCTACGTGGTCCAGCGTACCAGCGCGGCGCGGCTTTGGGGCGGCAACCTGTCGTGGTTCGTGTTCTGGGGCTACAACCTTTTCATCGTGCTGGCCGCGACCGGTTACCTGCTGGGCGCGACGCAGTCGAAGGAATACGCCGAGCCGGAATGGTACGTGGACTGGTGGCTGACCATCGTCTGGGTCGCCTACTTGGCCGTGTTCCTCGGCACGATCATCAAGCGCAAAGAGCCCCACATCTACGTTGCGAACTGGTTCTACCTGTCGTTCATCGTGACCGTGGCGATGCTGCACATCGTCAACAACCTGGCGCTCCCGGTTTCGATCTGGGGGTCGAAGTCGGTGCAGGTTTTCGCCGGCGTGCAGGACGCGATGACCCAGTGGTGGTACGGCCACAACGCGGTGGGCTTCTTCCTGACCGCGGGTTTCCTGGGGATGATGTATTACTTCGTGCCCAAGCAGGCCGAGCGGCCGGTCTACAGCTACAAGCTGTCGATCATCCACTTCTGGGCGCTGATCTTCCTCTACATCTGGGCGGGTCCGCACCACCTGCACTACACCGCGCTGCCCGACTGGGCCTCGACCTTGGGCATGGTGTTCTCGGTCATCCTGTGGATGCCGTCGTGGGGTGGCATGATCAACGGTCTGATGACCCTGTCGGGGGCCTGGGACAAGCTGCGCACCGACCCGATTATCCGCATGATGGTCGTCTCGATCGGCTTCTACGGCATGTCGACCTTCGAAGGCCCGATGATGTCGATCCGCGCGGTCAACTCGCTGAGCCACTACACCGACTGGACCATCGGTCACGTTCACTCCGGCGCTCTGGGCTGGAACGGCATGATCACCTTCGGTGCGCTCTACTTCCTGACCCCGCGCCTGTGGAACCGCGAGCGGCTGTACAGCCTGTCGCTGGTCAATTGGCACTTCTGGCTCGCGACGATCGGCATCGTTCTCTACGCCGCGTCGATGTGGGTGACCGGCATCATGGAAGGCCTGATGTGGCGCGAGGTCGACGCCAACGGCTTCCTGGTCAACAGCTTCGCCGACACCGTCAGCGCCAAGTTCCCGATGTACGTGGTCCGCGCGCTGGGCGGCGTGCTCTACCTGACCGGCGGGATCATCATGTGCTACAACCTCTGGATGACCGTGCGCAGCGCGCCTGCAAAGCAGACCGCGCCCGCTGCCATGGCTCCGGCCGAATAAGGAGGGTCGGAGGATGACCGACTATGAACGCAAGGACATCCCGGGTCCGGACGAGGACCCGAAGGTGAGCCAGCTGAAGGACGCGCCGGGGGAGGTTCCCAACGAACTTCCCCACCACTCGAAGTTCATCGACAAGCACAAGATCCTCGAGAAGAACGCGACCCTGCTTCTGGTCTTCTCGTTCCTCGTGGTGACCATCGGCGGCATCGTCGAGATCGCGCCGCTGTTCTATCTCGAGAACACGGTCGAGGAGGTCGAGGGCGTGCGGCCGTACTCGCCGCTGGAACTGGCGGGGCGCGAAATCTACGTCCGCGAGGGCTGCTATGTCTGCCACAGCCAGATGATCCGGCCCATGCGGGACGAGGTCGAGCGCTATGGCCATTACAGCCTGGCGGCCGAGTCGATGTACGACCACCCGTTCCAGTGGGGCTCGAAGCGGACGGGCCCCGATCTTGCCCGCGTCGGCGGCCGCTACTCGGACGAGTGGCACGTGGATCACTTCATCGACCCGCAATCAGTGGTGCCCGAGTCGGTGATGCCGAACTACGCGTTCCTTCTGGATCGCCGGGTCGATCCGCAGCAGACCGCCGAGGTGGTGGCCACGCACGCTGCGGTCGGTGTCCCTTATACCGAGGAGATGCTGGAGGTCGCGGCGCAGGACGTGCTCACGCAGGTGGACCCGTTCGGCGACGTGGACGCTCTTCTCGAACGCTATCCGGGAGCGCAGGTGCGCAACTTCGACGGCCAGCCCGGCGTGTCCGAGATGGACGCCCTGATCGCCTATCTCCAGATGCTCGGCACGCTGGTCGATTTCTCGACCTTCGAAGCCGACGCCAGCCGGTAAGGAGCCAGCGATGAACTATCACATCCTGCGCGAGATCGCGGACAGCTGGGTGCTTCTGGCGCTCGTGCTGTTCTTCCTCGGGACCATCGCCTGGGCGTTCCGCCCGGGCAGCCGGGGCACACACCAGGACGCGGGCAACGTCCCGTTCCGCCACGAGGACGCGCCGAAGCCGGACTGCCGCACCTGCGAAAACTGCACCTGCGACGTCCCGCCCGCCTTTGTGAAAGAGGTGCGCAAATGAGCACGCAGAACGACAAGAAGAACGAGCACGACGTCGAGACGACGGGTCATTCCTGGGACGGGATCGAGGAATACAACAACCCGCTTCCCCGCTGGTGGCTGTGGACCTTCTACGCCACCATTGTCTGGGGCGTGCTCTACACCATCGCCTATCCCGCCTGGCCGTTGATCTCCGAGGCCACGCCGGGGCTCCTGGGCTTCTCGACCCGCGAGCAGGTGCAGCGCGACATCGCCGCCGTGGACGAGGCGAACGCCGCCATCGTCGAGGAACTGGCGCAGGTCGAGCTCGCCTCGCTGTCGCAGGACCCCGAGTTGCAGACCTTCGCGGTCAACGCTGGCGCGGCGGTCTTCCGCAACAACTGCTCGCAGTGCCACGGCTCGGGCGCGGCGGGAGCACCGGGCTACCCCAACCTGCTGGACGACGCCTGGCTCTGGGGCGGCACGATCGACGACATCGCCTTCACGGTCGCTCACGGCATCCGGAACGAGCAGTCGCCGGACGCGCGGTACTCCGAGATGCCGGCCTTCGGCGACATCCTGGAGGATGCGCAGATCGCAGCGGTGGTGCAGCACGTCCGCGCCATCTCGGGGCAGGAGCATGACGCGACGCTGGCCGGGGAAGGCGCGCAGGTGTTCGAAGAGCAGTGCGCGGCCTGCCACGGCGCGGACGGCACAGGCGACAACTTCCTGGGCGCGCCGAACCTGACCGATGCGATCTGGCTTTACGGCGGCGACGTCGACACGCTGACCGAGACGGTGACCTACAGCCGCTTCGGCGTGATGCCGGCCTGGGCCGAGACGTTCCGCGGCCCGCAGGGTCTGACCGAAGCCGAGATCAAGGCGGTGGCGGCCTACGTCCACGGCTTGGGCGGCGGCCAGCAGGTCGAGTGATACCGAGATACCGGGGTCGCGGCCCCGGTTGACCGCGCCGGCTCCGCCTCCTGTTCGCGCAATCGCGGAGCCGGCGCATCCTTCAAGCGCACGAAAAAGGCACCCGTCCGGTCCGGAGGGCGCCTTTCACGTTCGCTTCGCTTTCCGTTTTCGATGTCTCAAGCCGGGCGCACCTGTGCGCGGCGGAACCAACGGCGGATCGGCTTGGGGGCCGGACGCGGCGCGGGCTTCTCGGCGCGGCTGGCGATCATGAAAGTCTGGGCGTAGATGTTGAACATGGCCTCTCTCCTGCCAAAGGGTTGCGATAGCTTGCCATATCGTCTCTCGCTGTGCCTTGCGCCAGTCGGAAAGAAATTACACTTGTAAGCAGAACTTACATCATGGACTGGCGAACCTTCCCTCCCCTCGGCGCCCTGCGCGCATTCGCGGCCCTGGCCGAGCATGGCAGCCTGTCGGCGGCCGGCGCGGCGCTGAACGTCAGCCACGCCGCGATCAGCCAGCAGCTTCGCACGCTCGAGTCGCATCTGGGCGTGATGCTGGTCGACCGGGGCGGCCGCCGCCTGACACTGACGCCCGAGGGCGACCGGCTGGCCGAGGCGCTGCTGAACGCCTTCGGCGCCATCGGGGTCGAGATCGACGCACTGACGGGCGCCGACGCCGCGCGGCCACTTCAGATCACCACGACGCCGCTTTTCGCCTCGAACTGGCTGATGGACCGGCTGTCGGCCTTCCGCGCGGTGCATCCGGGCATCGACATCATGGTGAACCCTACACCCGTGGTCGCCGATCCGACGCCCGGCGGCATCGACATCGCCATCCGGTATGGGCTGGGCGACTGGCCGGGGTTCGAGAGCGAGCTGCTGATCGACGCGAGCCTCGTCGTCGTTGCCGCCGACTCCCTGATCGGCGCGCGGGAGATCGAAAAGCCGTCGGACCTGCTGGACCTGCCGTGGCTGCAGGAGGTCGGCACGACCGAGATCAACGACTGGCTGACCTCGCACGGCGTCACCGCGCAGCGCACCGGCGCGATGACGCACCTGCCGGGCAACCTGATCCTGGAAAGCGTGCGGCGCGGCGACGGCGTGTCGGCCACCGCCCGTGCCTTCGTCGAGCCGGACATCGAGGAGGGACGCGTCCGCGTGCTGTTCGAGGACGAGATGCCGGATCGCGGCTATTACCTCGTCACCCGGCCGTCGGCCATGCGACCCGCCGCCCGCGCCTTCGCCGCCTGGATCAGGAAGGCCGCGCGCGAGGGTGCGACATGACGTGTTGATTCAGGTCAATGAAGCCTGAACCGCCAGCGTCCATATACGCTGCGCGAACAGGACATAGGGGACCGTCTTCGTATGGCTTCCACCGAACAAAGCGGATCGCTGTATGCGGCCCGCGAACCGATTTTTCCGCGCCGCGTTACCGGCAAGTTCCGCACGCTGAAGTGGTGGATCATGGGGGTGACCCTCGGGATCTACTACCTTCTGCCGTGGATTCGCTGGGACCGGGGTCCGAACCTGCCCGACCAGGCGGTGCTCGTGGACCTTGCCGGGCGGCGCTTTTTCTTCTTCTGGATCGAGATTTGGCCGCATGAATTCTATTTCATCGCGGGCCTGCTCATCATGGCGGGGCTCGGCCTCTTTCTCTTCACCTCGGCGCTGGGGCGGGTCTGGTGCGGCTATGCCTGCCCGCAGACGGTGTGGACCGACCTCTTCATCCTCGTCGAGCGCTGGATCGAGGGCGACCGCAACGCCCGTGTCCGGCTGTGGAAGGCGAAGTGGGACGCCCGCAAGTGGCGGCTGCGGCTGACGAAGTACGCGGCGTGGATCCTCATCGCGCTGGCCACCGGCGGGGCGTGGGTCTTCTATTTCGCCGATGCGCCGACGCTGCTGGTGGACCTCGTGACGCTGGACGCCCGTCCGGTGGCCTACCTGACGATCGCGCTGCTGACGGCGACGACCTTCGTCTTCGGCGGCTTCATGCGCGAACAGATCTGCATCTATGCATGCCCGTGGCCGCGCATCCAGGCGGCGATGATGGACGAGGACACGCTGACGGTCGCCTACCGCGACTGGCGGGGCGAGCCGCGCGGCAAGCACCGCAAGGCCAAGGGAGCCGAGGCGCTGGGGGATTGCATCGACTGCAACGCCTGCGTCAACGTGTGCCCCATGGGGATCGACATCCGCGACGGCCAGCAGATGGCGTGCATCACCTGCGCGCTGTGCATCGACGCCTGCGACGACGTGATGGACAAGGTCGGCAAGCCGCGCGGCCTGATCGACTACATGGCGCTGACCGACGAACAGGCCGAGCGGGCGGGGGAAGAGCCGCGCCCGATCTGGAAGCACGTCTTCCGCCCGCGCACGGTGCTTTACACCTCGCTATGGGGCGGCATCGGGCTGGCGCTACTGGTGGCGCTGTTCATCCGGCCCGACATCGACATGACGGTGGCCCCGGTGCGCAATCCCCAGTTCGTGGTGATGTCCGACGGCGACATCCGCAACACTTATGACGTGCGCCTGCGCAACAAACACGGCGACACACGCCTGTTCCGGATGTGGGCGACGGGCCATCCGTCGCTGCGCCTGACGGTCGAGGGCACGCCGTACGAATCGCTCTGGGTGCCCGCTGATTCAACCAAGCTTCAACGCGTCTACGTTACCGCGCCCGAGGGCTCGGCCCCCGCGCAGGCCGAGGCGACCGAGGTCCGGTTCTGGGTCGAGGACCTGAACACCGGCGACCGCGCCTACGTCGACAGCGTCTTCAACGGAAGGACACAGTGATGACCCGAGAGATTACCGGCCGCCAGGTCTTTGCCGTCACCGCGGGCGCGTTCGCGATCATCATCGGGGTGAACATCACGCTGGCGGTCAACGCGGTGAAGACGTTCCCGGGGCTCGAGGTGGCGAATTCGTACGTTGCCTCGCAAAGCTTCGACGCCGACCGCGCCGCCCAGGAGGCGCTGGGCTGGACGATGGACCTGCGCCACGAGGGGCACGAGCTGCTGCTGGCCGTGACCGGCCCCGGGGGCGAGGTGGTCGAGCCCGCGCGGCTCGACGCCACGCTGGGCCGGGCGACGCACGTGGCCGACGACATGACCCCGGCCTTCGTCTTCGACGGGCGACAGTTCCGGGCCCCCGCCGATCTCGGCAACGGTTACTGGGAGCTGCGGCTCGAGGCCGAGGCCGCCGACGGCACGCTGTTCCGCCAGCGGCTCGAACTGTTCGTGAGCCCGCGCACATGAGCCTTGCCGAGGTCCCCAGCCCCGCCGCCTGCGGGGCGTGCGCCGCCGCACCCTCGGGGCGCGACGCGGCGGTGGCGACCGGCACGCTCCTGTCGCTGCCCCACATCCACTGCGCCGCCTGCATCACCGGCGTCGAGGGTGCGCTGCGCAAGGTGCCGGGCGTGAACGACGCCCGCGTGAACCTGACGCTGAAACGGGCGAGCGTGGATGCGCCCGGTGTCCCGGTCGAGACGCTGGTCGCGGCCTTGGGCCGCGCGGGCTACGAGGCGCACGAACTCGACGCCGCCCTGCTTAGCGGGACGGGCGACCGGGCGTCGCGTGACCTGCTGATGCGGCTGGCCGTGGCCGGCTTCGCGATGATGAACGTGATGCTGCTGTCGGTCGCCGTGTGGTCGGGCGCCACCGACGCCACCCGCGACCTGTTCCACTGGATCTCGGCCGCCATCGCCATCCCCACGCTCGCCTTCTCGGGCCAGCCCTTCTTCCGCAGCGCGCTGCGGGCGGTATCGGCGAAGCGGCTGAACATGGACGTGCCGATCTCGCTGGCGCTGATCCTCGCCGCAGGCCTGTCGGTCTACGAGACATTGCAGAGCGGCGCGCATGCCTATTTCGACGCGGCGCTGTCGCTGACCTTCTTCCTGCTGGGCGCGCGCTTCCTCGACATGCGGATGCGTCACGCCGCGCGCTCCGCGGCCGAGGAGCTTTCGGCGTTGGAGGTCCCGCGCGCCACGCGGCTGACCGACATGGGCGAGGAGGTGATCGCCGTGGCCGAACTGCGCGCCGGCGACCTGGTCCGCGTCCGCCCCGGCGCCCGCTTTCCCGCCGACGGCGTCGTGAGCGAGGGGGCGAGCGAGATCGACCGGTCGTTCCTGACGGGCGAAAGCCTGCCGGTCGCGGCGGGGCAGGGGGACGACGTACATGCGGGCGAGGTGAACCTGACCGGCCTGATGACCGTCCGCGTCACCGCCGCCGGGCAGGACACGACGCTGGCCCGGATGCGGGACCTGGTGGCCTTGGCCGAAGGCGCGCGCACGAAGTACACGCCGCTGGCCGACCGCGCCGCCGCGATCTACGCCCCCGCCGTTCACCTGCTGGCCCTCTTCGCCTTCGTGGGTTGGGTCTGGGCCACCGGCGACGTGCGCTTCGCGCTGAACGTCGCGGTCGCCACGCTGATCATCACTTGCCCCTGCGCCCTGGGGCTCGCCGTTCCGGCGGTGGCCACGGCGGCGACCGGGCGGCTGTACCGCCGGGGACTTCTGGTGAAGTCCGCCACCGCGCTGGAAAGGCTGGCCGAGATCGACACCGTCGTCTTCGACAAGACCGGCACGCTGACCGAAGGGCGCGTGGACCCGGTGGGGCTGGCTGCGCATGACGACGACACGCTGGCCGTCGCCCGCGCGCTGGCCGAGGCGTCGTCGCACCCGCTGGCCCGGAGCCTGGCGGAGACGCTGGCCGAGCGCGGCATTGCCGCGGCGCGGGTCGAGGGCATCGCCGAGCAGCCCGGCCACGGGGTCGAGGGCCGCTGGCAGGACCGCCGCGTCCGGCTGGGGCGCGCGGACTGGACTGAAGCCGAGATGCTTGAGGCGACGGCGACCTATCTCGACCTCGGCGACGGCGCACATCGCGCCTTCCGCTTCACGGACCGGCTGCGGCCGGGCGCGGCCGAGGCGGTGGGCAAGCTCGAGGCGCTGGGGGTGGAGGCGATGCTGCTGTCCGGCGACAATGCCGCCGCCGTCGCGGACACCGCCGAACGTGCGGGGCTGAGCGACTGGCGTGCCGGCGTGCGGCCGGACGAAAAACAGCAGGTCATCGCTGACTTGGCGGCGCAGGGCCGCCGGGTGCTGATGGTCGGCGACGGGCTGAACGACACGGCGGCGCTTGCCGCCGCGCATGCCTCGATTTCGCCGGCCTCGGCGCTCGACGCGGCGCGGGTGGTGTCGGACATCGTGCTTCTGGGCAACGACCTGACGGCGATCCCCGAGGCGGTCGAGACCGGCCGCGCCGCCGTGCGCCGCATTCGCGAGAACTTCGGGATCGCCGCGGCCTACAACGCCGTGGCCATTCCGGTGGCGCTGGCGGGCTTCGCCACGCCGTTGGCGGCGGCGCTGGCGATGTCGACCTCGTCGATCTCGGTTTCGCTCAACGCACTGAGGGTGCGCCGATGAACGTGCTCGTCTTCCTGATCCCGGTGTCGCTGATCCTGGGCGGCGCGGGGCTCGTCGCCTTCCTGTGGGCGTTGCGCCGCCGCCAGTTCGAGGACCCGGAGGGCGATGCCGCCCGGATTCTCACCGACGATTACGACGACGCGCCGAAGCGGGACTGACGGGCGGCCCTTCCGGAGGCCCGCCCGCCCCCTCGTCAAAGGGTCAGATCGTCCCGCCGCCCGACCGCCGCATAGGCGGTGAAGCCCGCCTCCTTTACGTCCGCGGAGGAGTAGACGTTGCGCAGGTCGGCCATGCGGGGGGTCTCCATCCGCTCGGCCATGCGCTTGAGGTCGAGGGCGCGGAACTCGTTCCACTCGGTCAGGATCACCACGACGTCGGCCTTCTCGGCCGCCTCGTAGGGATCATCGCACCAGTGCACGCCCGGCAGCAGCGCCTCGCCCTCGCGGCGGCCCTGCGGGTCGACCACGCGCACCTTCGCGCCGCCGCCCACGAGCGCGGGCACGATGGTCAGCGACGGGGCCTCGCGCATGTCGTCGGTGTTGGGCTTGAAGGTGACGCCCAGCACCGCGACCGTCTTGCCGTTCACGCTGCCGCCGCACAGGTCCATGACCTTGTCGATCATGCGGCGCTTCACCTCGTCGTTTACCTTGATCACGGTTTCGACCAGCTGCAGCGGCGCGGCGTGCTCCTGCCCGGTGCGGGCGAAGGCGCGGGTGTCCTTCGGAAAGCACGAGCCGCCATAGCCGGGGCCGGCATGCAGGAACTTGTTGCCGATGCGGCCGTCGAGGCCGATGCCCTTCGACACCTGCTTGATGTCGGCGCCGACCTGTTCGCACAGGCGCGCGATCTCGTTCACGAAGGTGATCTTCACGGCGAGGAAGGCGTTGGCGGCGTACTTGATCATCTCGGCCGACTCGAGGTCGGTGGTGACGATCGGGAAGTCGCGCAGGAAGAGCGGGCGGTAGATCTCGGACATCACGTCCGCCGCACGGTCGGACTGCACGCCGACGACCACGCGATCGGGGCGCATGAAGTCGTCGATCGCCGCGCCCTCGCGCAGGAACTCGGGGTTCGAGGCGACGTCGAACTCGGCGTCGGGCTTGGCGCCGCGGATCACCTCCTGCACCTGCCGGTTGGTGCCCACGGGCACCGTCGACTTGGTCACGACGACCGTGTAGCCGTCCATGGCATGCGCGATCTCCTCGGCGGCGGCCATGACGTAGGAGAGGTCCGCGTGCCCGTCACCCCGGCGCGTCGGCGTGCCCACGGCGATGAAGACCGCGTCGGCGCCCTTGACGGCCTTGGCGAGGTCGGTCGTGAAGGTCAGCCGCCCGGCGTCGACGTTGCGGGCGAGCAGGGCGTCGAGACCGGGCTCGAAGATCGGCACCTCGCCGCGCTCGAGCATCTCGATCTTGGCCGGGTTCTTGTCGACGCAGATCACGTCGTGCCCGAAATCCGAAAAACATACACCGGAGACGAGTCCTACATATCCCGTCCCGATCATCGCAATGCGCATCGCGAGAAACTCCGTTCAGATCAATCGTTACTCAGGATGTGCCGGAAGATGATGCGGAACGCCAGCCCGTCGTGCTGCCGCTCCTCCAATTGATGAGCGATTGACCAATTAGACGGCATAGTAGCCGCGATACCAGTCGACAAATCGGCCCACACCCTCCTCCACGGGCGTGGTGGGCGCGTACCCCGTCAGCGCGTTGAGCAGGCTGGTGTCGGCCCAGGTTGCGGGAACGTCGCCCGGCTGCATGTCGAGGTATCGCTTCTCGGCCTCGCGCCCCGTCGCGGCCTCGACCGCGCGGACGAACTCCATCAGCGGCACCGGTGCACCGTTGCCGATGTTGACCACCCGGAAGGGGGCGACGGGCGAGAGGCTGTCACCCTCGGGCACCACGCCGCCCTCCGGCCGCTCGGGCACGGCATCGGCCAGGCGGCGGATGCCTTCCACGAGGTCATCGATATAGGTGAAGTCGCGCGACATCTCGCCGTGGTTGTAGATGTCGATGGGCTCGCCGGTCAGGATGGCGCGGGTGAACTTGAAGAGCGCCATGTCCGGCCGGCCCCACGGCCCGTAGACCGTGAAGAAGCGGAACATGCTGATCGGCAGGCCGTAGAGATGGGCGTAGGAATGTGCCATCGCCTCGGTCGCCTTCTTCGTCGCCGCGTAGAACGACATCTGCGTGTCGGCCTTCATTGTCTCGCGGTACGGCATCTCGGTGCTGGCGCCATAGGCCGAACTGGTCGAGGCCAGCAGCATGTGCTCCGGCGGATGCGCCCGCGCGGCCTCGAGCAGCTCGAACGTGCCCTGCAGGTTCGCCTCGACATACGAACGAGGGTTCTCGATCGAGTAGCGGACGCCGGCCTGCGCGGCGAGGTGGACGACGAGGTCCGGGGTGTTCGCTTCGAACAGCCGCATCAGCCGCTCCGGCTCCTCGATCCGGCCGACCTCGGCGGTGAAGCCGTTCGAGCGGGCCAGCCGGGCATGGCGCGCTTCCTTCAGCGCCACGTCATAGTAGTCGCTCATCGAGTCGATGCCGACCACGCGATAGCCGTCCGCCAGCAGCCGTTCACAGACATGCATCCCGATGAACCCGGCGGAGCCGGTGACGAGGGCGGTGGGGCGGGTGCTGTCTGTCATCGGGATCCTCTGCAATTTGCCCGCACGATTCCCTCTCTCCCTCACATATGCAAGCGCGTTGGTCGGCGGGTTCGCATGCGGGATGCGCGCACGCAGAGCGCGCGCGCCGCCGTTTCGCCGACGAGCGCGAGGTCGAGGCAGAGCGTCCGATTGCGCTGGTAGATCAGGTCGAGCGTCGCCTTTCGGGGTACGCAACGGCGCGCGTAGACGAGATCGGTCTGCGCCGCGCTGCCGCAGCGCGCAAGCAGTCGTTCCTCGTGCCGGTGGTAGCGTAGTGTCGCCAGCCCGGTGATGCCGGGGCGGGAGCGCAGGACCCGGGCGTAGAGGTCGGGGAAACGTTCGACGTATTGCCGCAGGGGCGGGCGCGGGCCCACGAAGCTCATGTCGCCGCGCAGCACGTTCCAGAGCTGTGGGATCTCGTCCAGCCGGGTGCGGCGCAGGATGCGGCCGGCGGGCGTGATGCGGGTGGACTTGTCCCCGCCCGAGACGCCGGCGTCGTCCCGCACGACGGTCATCGTGCGCAGCTTCCATAGCGTGAAGCCGCGCTCCGGCGTCTTCATGCGCTCGGACCCGTAGAACAACGGCCGGCCCGACGTCGCGAGCAGCACGAGGAGCAACAGGGCGAGGGGGGGCAGCAGGACCAGGCCTAGCACCAGCGCCAGCACGATGTCGAAGGCGCGTTTCGCCGGGGTCATGGCGCGGACCGTGGGACCGAGCGGAGCTCGGCGACCAACGCCTCGGCTGTTCCGTGGCCGGCGGCGCCGGGGCAGATCGCCTCGAGCCGGGTGGTGTCGAGGTGGAGAAACTGCACGGCGTCGGGGCCAGCCGGAGTGAACTCCCACGACGTTTCAAGCGCGGCGAGCACCGCGGCCATCTCGGCCGGTTGGGGGGCGGCGACGTTCAGCACGTCGGGCAGGCGGTGCCCGGCAAATGCGTGACCGGTGAGCGCATTGAGCACCCGGGCCAGGCCAAGGGGACCGATATAGGACCGGCTGGGGCCGTGTCCGTCCCCGAACCGGTCGAGGCGTAGCGCTTCGCCCTCGATGGCGTTCAGGAACGGCTGGCTCGCGCCCGCGACATTGCCGAGCCGCAGGACGGTGACCGGGGGATCGGCTTCTGCGGCCTGCGCCAGAAGCGCTTGCTCCATCTTGTGCTTCGCATTTGCATAGGGATTGACGGGGCGCGGCGCGGTGTCCTCGGAAACGGGGTCTCGTTCCGTCGCGCCATAAATGGCGGAAGTCGACACCACGAACAGATGCGACAGGCCCCATTCCGACGCCGCGCGGTGTGCCGCAAGCGCCAGCGTCACATTCGCCGCAAGGTCGCCGCGGCCGGGCGTCACGCCCGCAAGGCACACCCCGGCGGCGCCGCCTGCGGCCGGAAAGGCGGGGGGCGGCGTCGTCATGTCCCAGACAAGGTCGATGCCGGGAGCGGCCGTTCGGGCGCACCAGAGCGGCCGGTCCGCCGCTGTCACAGACCATGCGCGGCGCAGCAGGTGCCCCACGCGCCCGGTCGCGCCGCCGAACATCAGTGCCGCAGCCAAGTCACGCCTCCGCGTTTCCGCGCCTGCCGGAGGCGCACAAGTTGTGTTCCGTCTGCACGATTGTATCCTGCCGATCAAGATTCCGGCTTTCAGGCCGCAACATCATGAACGAGGGCAGGGCATGAACGAGGGCAGGGAATGATACTGCGCAAGGGGCTTATCGCGGCTTTGACGGCGGCCGTCACGCTGAGCGGCTGTTCGCAGTTGCCGCGCGGGGCCGTCGTCGAACGTGAGATCACGCGCGAGGCGGCGAAGCCGGACGCCGATTTTGCCTTCTACCAGGTCACGCGCGCGCTTCTTCCGGTGGTCGAGACCTGGCCCGAGACGCCGGTGGAGCGCAGCGACGGGTGGCCTCGGGCCATGCCCGGCTCGGTGGGGCAGATCATCCAGCCGGGCGACACGCTGAACGTCACGATCTGGGACAGCGACACCAATTCGCTGCTGACGGCGCCGGGCCAGCAGGTCGCGCCGCTGGGCGCGATGTCCGTCAGTCCCGCCGGACGCGTCTTCATTCCCTACGTGGGCGAGGTTCGCGTCGCCGGCATGAGCCCGGAGCGCGCGCGCGAGGCGATCCAGCGCGAGCTCGAGTCCATCTCGCCCAACGCGCAGGTCCAGGTGACCTTCGATGCCGGGCGGCAGAACACGGTCGACCTGGTGGCGGGCGTGACCACGCCGGGCTCGTACCCATTGCCGAACCGCAACTACTCGGTCCTGAGCCTGATCAGCCAAGGCGGGGGCATCCCGACGACCCTGCGCAACCCGCGCGTCAAGCTTCAGCGCGGGGGCAAGGTCTATGCCGTCGCGGCGGACACGCTCTTTGAGCATCCGGAGGCGGACGCCGTGCTCGTCGGCGGCGACAAGGTGATCGTGGAGGAGGACGAACGCTTCTTCCTCGCGCTCGGCGCGTCCGGCCGAGAAGAGATCGTGTACTTCCCGCAGGACGAACTGACGGCGCTCGAGGCAATCGCGCTGATGGGCGGGGTGGTCGAAACCCGCGCCGATCCGGGCGGCATCCTCGTCCTGCGCGAATACCCGCGCGCGGCGCTGGTGCCGGGCGCGCGAGGCCCGCGCAGCACGGATGTGGTCTTCTCGGTCGACCTGACGACGCCGGACGGGCTGTTTAGCGCCAAGAACTTCGAGATCGAGGCCGGCGATGTTGTGATCGCCACCGAAAGCCCGGTCACCAGCCTGCGTACGGCCTTCGCGCTGTTCGGCGCGGCCTTCGGGCTTGTCACCACAGTGGCCAACAACACCTGAACGAAAAGGACCGCCGCGATAAGCGGCGGCCCTTCGCTGATAGGAGGACAGGCTGCGGATCAGGCCGCGCTTCGGTCGCCCGCCGCGCGGTCCACGCCCGCGAAGCCGGCCATCTGGTCTTCGGCCCAGCTTTTAATGTCGTAGCGGCGGATGGTCTCGCGCATCTTTTCCATCCGTCCACGCCGCTCGTCTTCCTCCATGTCCATGGCCTGGATCAGCGCCCGGTCCATCGACTTGTACGAGAACGGGTTGGCCAGCACTGCCGAGGTCAACTCGATCGCCGCGCCCGCGAACTCCGACAGCACGAGCACCCCGTCGCCGTCGGTGCGGCAGGCGGCGAATTCCTTGGCCACGAGGTTCATGCCGTCGGCCAGCGGCGTGATCCACGCCACGTCGGCCGAGCGGTAATAGGCCACGAGTTCGTCGAACGGGATCGCGCGCGAGATCAGCGCCACCGGCTGCCACTCGAACGTGCCGAAGCGTCCGTTGATGCGGCCGGCGACCTGCTCGATCTCGTTCTGGATCTCTTCATACACGGTCATGTTGCGGTTGGCCGAGACCGAGACGTGCATCAGGCGAACCTTGCGATGCAGCTCGGGGTGTTCTTCGAGCAGCCGCTCGAAGCTCATCAGCTGGTCGGCGCCGCCCTTGGTATAGTCGGTGCGGCCGACCGACAGGATCATCTTGCAGTCGCCCAGTCCCGCGCGGATGGCTTCGGCCCGGCTGACCGTGTCGGCTTGTTCGGCGCGGCTTTGGATGTAGTCGACGTCGACCCCCACGGGCGAGACGGCGATCTGCACCTTCCGGCCTTCATAGGTGAGCGACTTCGCAACCCGCTTCTCGCCAAGCGCTGTGCCCGCGCCCACGAAGTCCGGGTTGACCGGCGTGCGCGGCGCGGCCTCGACGTCGAAGAGGCTTTCGGCGACGCCCAGGAAGTTCGCGGCATAGCGCGGGATGTGGAAGCCCACGACGTCGCAGGCCAGCAGGCTGCCGACGATTTCGCGCCGCCAGGGCAGCACGTTGAACATGTCGGCCGAGGGGAACGGCGTATGGTGGAAGAAGCTGATCCGCACGTCCGGGCGCAGCTGCCGCAGGTATCCCGGCACAAGCCACAGGTTGTAGTCGTGGACCCAGACGACCGCGCCCTCCGCGGCCTCGGCGGCCGCCGCTTCGGCGAAGGCCCAGTTCACCTCGCGGAACGTGGGCCAGTCGACGGGGTCGTAGTTATACTTTTCCTTGAACGAGTGCAGGATCGGCCAGAATGCCTCTTTCGAGGTGACGTGGTAGAAGCTCTTCACCTGTTCGGGCGTCAGCGGCAGGCGCGAGACCGAGTACTTGCCGTAGCTGTCCTCGATCTCGACCACGCGCTCGAAATCGGGGTTCGACGGGTCGTCGGCGTGCTTCCACGCGACCCAGGCGCCTTTCTCGACGCGGCCGAAGAAGCCCTTGAGCGTGGGCACGATGCCGTTGGGGCTCTTGTTCTCCTTGAAGACGATCTTGCCGTCTTCCTCGACCTCTTCGTAGGGCTGGCGGTGATAGACGATGACCAGTTCGCTGGGCATGGGGCCTCCTCAGGGGGTCTCGTGCAGGTTCAGGACGCGGACGGCTTCCAGTATGCCGGCGGCTCCGACGGCCTCGGCCGTGTGGACGTGGGGCAGGGGGGCGACGCGGTCGACCAGCGCGGGCTCGGCGTTGCCGACGCAGACCGCCGGCAGCCCGCACTCGAGCATCGACAGGTCGTTCAGCGTGTCGCCCGCCGCCAGCACCCGGTCGGGCGGGACGCCCAGATGCGCGACCAGCCGCTTGAGCGACGGGCCCTTCGACACGCCTTTGGGCAGCACGTCGAAATACCGGTTGTCCGAGATCAGGTGGTCGAGTTCCAGTTCTTCGACGATCTCGACCGCGCGTGGGTCGAAGTCGCGCGGGTCGAGGTCGTAGCTGACGCGGTAGCGGAACTCGGTGGGCTGAAGCTGAAGCCCCGCCACGCCGTCCAGCGCCTCGCGCACGCGGTCGCCGCTGTCGCGCCAGCGGCCCGCGATGTCCTCCTCGAGCTCGTCGATGGGCACGATCCGGCCCTGCTCGAGCACGCGGGCGATCGTGGTGCCCACGTCGCCGATCACGTATTCGGGCCACGGCACGCCGTGATCGCGGCAAAGCTCTCCGATGAACTTCGGGTCTCGGCCGGTGACGAAGATCAGACCGATGGTGCCGCGGTTCTCCTCGATCCAGTCGTAGAGCGCGCGCCGCTCCTCCTGGCTGCCGCCAAGGAAGGTCCCGTCGAGGTCGGTGGCCAGGATGAAGTGGCGTCCCGCCATGGCGGGCAGGTCCGCGATGCGGTCGAGGCTCATTCAGAGGGCTCCTGTGGCAGTGGCGGGCGTGACGCCCGAGAACGGGTGGTTCAGCGAGATCTCCAACGCCTTCGGTTCGCCCTCGATCGGGCGGGACCAGAGGGTGCGGAACGTCTCTCGCAGATCGGCGCCGCGGTGGAGGACGGCGTGCACCGCTTCGCAGATGGGCAGCGTCACGCCGATGCGGCTGGCCAGGTCGATGACCGAGACGGCGTTCACCTCGCCCTCGACAACGACCTTGCGGCCGTCGAAGCATTCCTCGCGCTTCAGGCCGCGGCCAAGCTGGGTGCCCAGCGACATGTTGCGGGACGTCTCGGACGAGCAGGTGAGCGTCAGGTCGCCCGCGCCGGACAGGCCGGTGACGGTCTCGCGCCGGCCGCCCAACACCTCGGCCAGCGTCTTCATCTCGTCCATGCCGCGGGTGATGAGCGCGGCGCGCGTGTTTTCGGCAAAGCCCGCGCCCGACATCATGCCGCAGGCGATGGCGATGACGTTCTTGACCGCGCCGCCGATCTCGACGCCCACGAGGTCGTCCGAGATGTAGGGCCGGAAGCTGTCGGAGCTGAGCGAGATCGCAAAGCGCGCCGCCGGGCTGTCCTGCGGGTTCAGCCGGTTCTCATAGGTGA
Source organism: Tranquillimonas alkanivorans (assembly GCF_900115595.1). Taxonomy (GTDB): domain Bacteria; phylum Pseudomonadota; class Alphaproteobacteria; order Rhodobacterales; family Rhodobacteraceae; genus Tranquillimonas; species Tranquillimonas alkanivorans. The sequence goes on along the minus strand of NZ_FOXA01000001.1, from coordinate 81,100 downwards.
AGGGGAAAGCGACTGTCGCGGCCGTGGGGTGCCCCAGCACAGTTTCCTTGGCGAAGGTGGGGCCCGAGATCGCGCCGACCGGGTGGCCGGGCATTTCCTCGGCCGCGACCTCGGCCAGCAGCAGGCCCGACGTCGCCTCGATCCCCTTGGCGCAGAGGGCGACCGGAACGCCCTCGCCGATGTGGGGGCGCATCGCGCAGCAGATGTCGCGCAGCGTCTTAGACGGCGTGACGATCATCAACGCCTCGGCGCCGCTCAGCGCCTGCGCCATGTCGGTCGTCGCCTCGATCCCTTCGGGCAGCGGCGCGTCGGGCAGATAACGAGGATTCTCGGCGCGCTGCGCAATGGCCTCGACCACCTCGGGGTCGCGGCCCCAAACGACCACCTCGCGCCCGGCGCGGCGGGCGACGGTGGCAAGCGCCGTGCCCCATGAGCCCGCGCCGATGACGGCGATGCGACGATAGGGATGGGATTGCGCAGGGACGGCGTCCTGTACGCTCTGGGCTGCCATGTCAGATCCTCTTCCCGATCTCGGCGGACCTCGCCTGCACGGTGCCTGCACGTCGGCAAACGCGCCGCGGGTCTCATGGTTTCTCGTCCGATGGTTCGCCTCGACACTAGGTGCTTGCCGCCGGATTTCAACCGGCGGGCCTTTGCAGCCGCAGCATGGGCGGCGCGGGCGGGATTGGCTGGCGCGGGTGCCCACTTATAAAGCTAGCCGCCCATTTACTGGGCGCACGGCGGCGCATGCACCGGCGCGGCTTGACCGGCGCCAAACTGTCGGATCGTGGAAAACAGCACTTTTTCCGTGCTTCTAGCGCGTTTCGGCGGAACCGGCCGCGCCCTTTGGCGACTTTGACCTCTTGGGCGCCTTCACGTTCACTGGAACCCGGGCGGCGATGTTGCGTTGCAGCAACTCGACGCAGCGCACGCGGGGCGTGCGCGGACGGACGAGCGTTACAAGGCGGAGCATCTTTCCATGACCAATTCGACAATCCGAACCGCGATCTTCCCGGTGGCGGGGCTGGGTACCCGTTTCCTGCCGGCCACCAAGGCCACCCCGAAAGAGCTGCTGCCGGTCATCGACACCCCGCTCATCCAGTACGCCATCGACGAGGCGCGCGACGCCGGCGTCGAGCGGATGATCTTCGTCAGCCACCCCTCGAAAGAGGCCATCGAACGACACGTGCGCCAGGATGCGGAGCTTTCCGCGACGCTGAAGGAGCGCGGCAAGGTCAAGATCGCCGACAAGCTGGACGACGCCGCGCTGGACGAGGACGAGCACGAGATCGTCTTCGTGATGCAGGACGAGCCGTTGGGCCTCGGCCACGCCGTCAATTGCGCGCGCGACCACGTGCTGCCGGGCGCCGTGGCCGTCATCCTGCCCGACGACCTGATCATGGGCGAGACCGGATGCCTGAGCGAGATGGCCGAGGCCTATGCCAAGACCGACGCCGGTCACATGGTCGCCACGATGGACGTCCCGCGCGAAAAGGTGTCGTCCTACGGCGTGCTGGCCCCGACCCGCACCGAGGGGCCGCTGACCTTCGCGCGCGGCATGGTCGAAAAGCCCGATCCGGCGGATGCGCCGTCGACCAAGGCCGTCGTCGGTCGCTACATCCTCGACGCCTGCATCTTCGACGCGCTGGCCGTTCAGGGCCCCGGCAGCGGGGGCGAGATCCAGTTGACCGACGCCATCGCGGCAGGGATCGAGAAGGTGGGCCTGGTCGGGTTCGAGTTCAGCGGCGAGCGGTTCGACTGCGGCTCGAAGCAGGGCATGCTGGCCGCGACGCTGACACTGGCCGCCCGCGACAAGGACTATGCCGAGGTGCTGAGCGAGTTCTGCGACAAGCTCGATCTGCGCCCCGCCGCCTGATCCGGCATGCGCGCCCGGCGATCGGGCGCGCGACCGACCTACAGAAGCGTCCGCTCCACCGCCCAGTACGCGCCCACCAGCGCTATGGCGATCGAGGCCGGATTGGCGATGACGCTGCGGTACCAGGTGCGGTTGCGCGACCACACGCCCACCGCCAGGAACGCCAGTGCGATCACCGCGAGTTGGCCGAGCTCCACGCCCACGTTGAACCCGATCAGCCCGGTCACGAACTGGGCCGGGTTCAGCCCGATCTCGCCCAGGACGGACGCGAAGCCGAGCCCGTGCAGCAGGCCGAAGGCGAAAACGACGACCGGCCGCCACGGGTTCATGCCGCGCGACAGCACGTTCTCGATCCCGACATAGGCGATGGAGGCCGCGATCAGCGGCTCGACGATGTAGGCCGGCACGCTGACCAGCCCCAGGATGCCGAGCGCCAGCGTGACCGTGTGCGCAACGGTAAAGGCGGACACCTGCCAGAGCAGCGGGCCGAGCCTCTGCGACAGGAAGAACAGCCCCAGCACGAACAGGATGTGGTCCAGTCCCTTCGGGATGATGTGCGCGAATCCGATGACGACGTAGTCGGTGAAAACCTCGAGCGACGATTGCTGCACGGTCCCCGTGCGCGGCATCGGCGCGCTTTCGGCCCCGCGGTCGAGGTAGGCGCTGTAGCCGTCCGGGCCCGCCGCCATCTGGCGGACGACCAGAGCCCCGTTCGTGGCCGGCCACGCGACCGTCACCGGCGCGTCGCCGGGCGGGAGGTCGGCCGTCAGGCGCAGGCGCGAAAGGCGGGGCAGGCCCGGGTCGCCGACCTTGGGGATGTCGACGCCTCCGAGGCGCGGAACAACCCGCTCGCCGTCCGAGCGAATTTGCAAATCGTCCCTCAGTTCCGGCCAGTATGCCTCGAACCGCGTCTCCAGTTCGTTCGGTGCAAGCGTTCGCAGCGCGTCGTTCGCCTCGGTCCGGTCCGACGCGTTGGTGTCATCGAGCCCTTCGAGGTCGATGCCCGCCATCAGCGGTTCGAGCGTCAGCTTCAGCTCCATGCGCAGCGCGTCGCCCTCGATCCAGACGTCCGCGACCGCCGGCTGCACCTCGTGCGCCCGCGCGACGGAGGCCCAGCAGGTCAGGAGCGCCAGCAGCAGGCTTGACAGCAGCGCCCCGCGCCACACCCTGCCTTCCGCCAAGGACGAAGGAATGATTGCCATGGGATGTCGCGCTCCTCTGCTGGGCCTGGTTTTCGCGCTAGCTAGCATGATCCCGGCCTGGGGCCACGAGTTCTGGATCGACCCGCACGACTTCAGCGTGCAGGCCGGCGACCGCATAGTGGCGGATATCCGGGTGGGTCAGACGTACGGCGGCTCGGCCTATGCCTATCTTCCGCGCAACTTCCATCGCTTCGAGATCGCGGCCGGCGACACCGTCGCGCCGGTAAAGATGCGGTTGGGCGACCGGCCGGCGCTCGACGCCGAAGCGCCGGCGGAGGGGCTGAACGTCATCGTCCACGTCACGCGCGACTATGACCTGACCTACGACGACTGGGGGAGTTTCGTGAGCTTCGTCACACACAAGGGCGCGGCATGGGTGCCCGATGCGCACGAGGCGCGCGGCCTGCCGCGAGAGGACGTGACCGAGGTCTACTCGCGCCATGCCAAGAGCCTGGTCGCCGTGGGCGACGGCGCGGGCGCGGACCGCCCCGTCGGACTGACGGTCGAATTGGTGGCGCTGGCCAACCCCTACACCGACGACCTGTCGGCCGGGTTCCCCGTGCGGGTGCTGTATGAAGGCGCCCCGCGCACGAACGCGCAGGTGGAGATCTTCGAGAAGGACGCCGAAGGCGAGGTCGGGATTTCGACAGTGACGACGGACGCGGACGGCGTCGCCGTGGTCCCGGTCATGCCCGGCCACACCTACCTGCTCGACCACGTTGTGCTGCGTGAATCCGATGCGGACGACGCGATGTGGGAAAGCCTGTGGGGCAGCCTGACCTTCGCGGTGCCGGGCTGAGCGTCAGACCTCGGTCTGCTCGGTCGGAAGCTCGTGGGGCAGGTCGGTGAAACTTCGCCAAAGCCCCCGGATCGCCAGCAGGACAAGCCCCGCCACCATCAGGTCGTCGAACGTCACGGGCATCGACATGCGCGATGTTCCTTTCCTGTCTGCCGGCGGATCGTTGCCCGCCGCGGCTGCCTCGGCCGCATGTGGATCGTGTTGTGGTCGCCACACCGATCCTTAAAATTAAGCGTACGACAGCCCGCCGCACTTGTCGACGGCGACAAGGCGCGAAGGCGTCGAAAAAGTGCAAATGCCGCAGGGGGCGCGAGGACTCAGGCGGTCCCGGCCTTGTCCAGCCGGTCGGCTGCCTTGCGGACCAGAACCGCGCGCAGGTCGTGCATCGCCATCAGCAGATCGCCGGTCACCTGTTCAAGCTGGTCATCCGTGGCCTTCGTCTGCGCCCAGTGGGCGGTGAGGTTCAGCCGCTCCACCGTCTGCTGCACGTCCGACATCTCGCGCCGGGCAAGCTCGGCGCGGCGCTCCTCCATCCACTCGTCGATAACCTGCCGGTCGGCGTCGCTGAGCGTGCGGCCGCCGTGCGGCTTGACCTCGCCGTTGCGGACGTTGACAGCGGCGATCTGGTCCATTTCGAGCCGGCGCTGACGGTTCTCGGGATTCACCCGGAACACGAAGGCCCCGTTCTCGCGGATACGGAAATAGTACTCCGGCAGCTCGTTCATCAGCGCAGGTCGGCGCAGAATGTCTGGATGCGGGTGCAGGCATCGGTCAGCGCCGCGTCCGAGGTGGCGTAGCTGACGCGGAAGTTCGGCGACAGACCGAACGCCGCCCCGAACACCACCGCCACGCCGCTCTGTTCCAGAAGCGCAGTGGCGAAGGTCTGGTCGTCGGTGATGACCGTGCCGCCGGGGGCGGTCTTGCCGATGCAGCCGGTGATCGAGGGATAGACGTAGAACGCGCCGTCCGGCGTGGGGCAGGTCACGCCCTCGGCGGCGTTCAGCATCCGCACCACCATGTCGCGCCGCCGGGCGAAGGCCAGGCGAAAATCGTCCAGGAAGTCCTGCCGCCCGTTCAGCGCCTCGACGGCGGCCCACTGGCTGATCGAGCAGGGGTTCGAGGTCGACTGCGACTGGACCTTGCGCATGCCCGCGATCAGTTCGGCCGGCCCGCCCGCATAGCCGATGCGCCAGCCGGTCATCGAGTACGCCTTCGACACGCCGTTGACGGTCAGCGTCCGGTCATACAGGCCCGGCTCGACCTGGGCGGGCGTCGTGAACTCGAACCCGTCGAAGACCAGGTGCTCGTACATGTCGTCGCTCATCACCCAGACATGCGGGTGACGCATCAGCACGTCGGTCAGCCCTTTCAGCTCTTCACGGGTGTACCCCGCGCCCGTCGGGTTCGAGGGCGAGTTGAAGATCAGCCACTTCGTCTTCGGGGTGATCGCCGCCTCGAGCTGCGCGGGCGTCATCTTGAACCCGGACTCGATCCCGCATTCCACGACCACCGGCATGCCGCCGGCCAGCAGCACCATGTCGGGATAGCTGACCCAGTACGGCGCGGGCACGATCACTTCGTCGCCCGGGTCCAGCGTCGCCGTCAGCGCGTTGAAAAGCACCTGCTTGCCGCCCGTGCCGACGCTGATCTGCGTGGCGTCGTAGTCCAGCCCGTTCTCGCGCCGGAACTTGTCGCGGATCGCCTGCTTCAGCTCGGGGATGCCGTCGACGGCCGTGTACTTGGTGCGCCCGTCGTCGATCGCGCGCTTGGCGGCGGCCTTGATGTGGTCCGGCGTGTCGAAATCCGGCTCTCCCGCGCTCAGCCCGATCACGTCGCGGCCCGCCGCCTTCATCTCGAGCGCCAGGTTGGTCATCGCGATCGTCGGAGACGGTTTGACGCGATTCAATGTCGCTGAAAGCAGGGGCATGGTCGTCTCCAAGTGGACGTTGCGCGCCCCTTGTCTTAGGGTCCGGGCGACTTCCCATCAAGCCGGATCACCGGAAAGGACCGGAGACATGGACGAAACCGCGATCCCCGACAGCGACTGGTACTCGAACGATAACGCGACCTTCGGCGACCGTCTGGCCGACGCCCGTCAGGTGCTGGGAATGAGCCAGGAGGACCTGGCCCGCCGGGTCGGCGTGAAGCTGACGACGCTCCAGAAATGGGAAAACGATACCGCTGAGCCGCGCGCCAACCGGCTCAGCATGCTATCGGGCATCCTCAACGTGTCGCTCCGCTGGCTGCTGACGGGCGAGGGTGACGGGCTGAGCCATCCCGAGGACGCGACGCCGATGACGGCCGACGTGGCCTCGATCCTAACCGAGATGCGCCAGATGCGGGGCGAGCTGCACAACACGTCCGAACGGCTGGGGCGGCTGGAAAAGCGGCTCAAGGCCGCGCTGGCGGCGGGGAGCTGAGGCATGTCCGAAACGACTGAAACCCGGCTGAAGCGGCTGCACATGCGTTCGTGGCGGCGCGGGATCAAGGAGATGGACCTGATCCTGGGTGGCTGGTCCGACGAGAAGCTCAAGACGCTGCCGGCCGAGCGGCTGGACCTTTACGAGGACATGCTGAACGAGAACGACCAGGACCTTTATCGCTGGGTCAGCGGACAGGAGGCGCCGCCGGACCGGTTCGCCCCGCTCATCGAAGAGATCGCGGCGCATGCTCGCGTGCTTGGCCGTGGCGCCGCCGGCTGACCTGACCTTGACGAAAAATTAGGGCTTATCGCGCAGGACTGTCGGCCATAGTCGACGGAGGACGCGATGAGCCTGCAACGAAGCATCGACAACGACCCGAGTGTCCGGCACGGCCTGCTGTCAGAGTACCTGGTCACGCTCGGGCTGATCGAGCGTTTGCACCGCCTCCTGCTCGACGTCCTGAAGGACGAATTCGAGCGGACTGGCATGCTTGAGATCAACCCGGTCCAGGCGCTTCTGCTCTACAACGTCGGCGACAACGTGGTGACGGCGGGAGAGCTGAAAAGCCGTGGCTACTACCAAGGCTCGAACGTCTCTTACAACCTGAAGAAGTTGGTCGAGACGGGTTACATGCATCACCAGAGGTGCGAGATCGACCGCCGCGCCGTCCGGGTCCGGCTGACGCCCAGGGGGCGGGCGGTGCGCGACCAGGTGGCCGAGCTTTTCGCGCGCCAGTCGGAGACCTTGGGCAAGCGCGGCATCCTGACCGCGGACGACGCCGACCGGGTCAACGGTGCGCTGCGCCGGATCGAGCGGTTCTGGAGCGACCAGATCCGCTATATTTATTGATCATTCAGCCGACCGAGCGCCAGCACCTGCAACTCCCGCAGCAGCTTCCGCTCCATCGCGGCGCGGTAGTCGGTGAATTCCACGGCGACCTCGACAAAGGCGTCGGGCCCCTTGATCACCCACGCATTGAAATAGGCGGAAAGTTCGGCCGTCTCGCTGTCGCGAACCTGCGTGCCGCGCATCGTCTCGCTACCCACGACAAGCCCGTTGATGGTGATGTCAGCCAGCGCCGGGTCGGTCCGCACCTCGTGCGGGCGGGGCCCCGTGTTCGACTTGCCGTCCCCCGACACGTCGAGGACGTGCCGCCAGCATGCCGGACGCCCGGACAGTCGCCGCGCCCCTTCCAGCATCGCCGCGCCGAGCGCGGTGGAGGGCGGACCGGGCACGCGCTGCACGCCGCGCAGCCGCCGCGTCACCTGGTCCAGCGCAGCCCGGTCGCGCACCGTCGTCCACTCCACCAGCGTACGCGTGCTGCCCGGTCCGCTCCATTCGAACACCGCAAGGTCCACGGTCGCGCCGGGCATGGCGAAGAACGCCTGCCGCACCGCCGGCGCCTCCAGCGCACCGGCAAGGCCGTCGACCTGCTGGCGATACTCCTCGGCGTTGACCGAGCCTGAGATGTCGAGCGCGAGGACCAGCGCCAGCCGGCAGGCCGCCTGTCCTGCGCCGGCAAGAGCGAGCCACAGTGCCACGGCCGCGACAAGGCGCCTCATCCGCCGTCCGCCGGGGCCGCGCCGACCACCCTCGCACCGATCTCGCGCACGAGCTTCCGGCGCATCGCCCTCTCGTAATCCTCGAAGTTCTCGGCCACCTCGAGAAAGGCGCCGGGGCCGCGCAGTACCTCGGTCCCGTAAAAGGCGAAGACCTCGGGATCGTGGCCGCCGATAGGCAGGCCATTCACCGTCACACCCTCGAGCGGGAAGTTCTCGTACGCCAGTCGCGGCGGAAAGCCGTCGTTGTTCACACCGTCGCCCGACACGTCGAGCGTTCGGAACAGGCACTCCGGCGCCCGTGCAAAAAGCCGCGCGGAGTATCCGACGGCGTAGCCCAGGGCCGTCGGAAACTCGGCGTGGCCGCGCCGCGATCCGGCGATCGCCTGCGACGCGGCCTCAAGGTCGGCGGGCGCACGCAGCAGGGTCCAGTCCAGCAGCACGTCCTGCTGATAGCGGCCCGACCATTCGTAGACCGCCAGCGCCACAGGCTCGCCCGGCACCGCGAACACGGCGTCGCGCACCTCGGGGGCGACCAGCGCCCGCGCCAGGCCGCTGCGCTGCAACGCGTCCTCGTCCGCGTCCACGGACGAGGAGACGTCGAGCGCCAGCAGCAACGCCAGCCGGCACCCGGCCTCGGCCCCGGCAGGGACCAAGGCCAGCGCACTTGCGAGGCTTACCAGTGCCCGGTGTTTTCCATGCTGGCCCACGGTTCCTTCGGCTCCAGCGGTTCGCCCATCTGCAAAAGCTCGACCGAGACGTTGTCGGGCGAGCGCACGAAGGCCATGTGTCCGTCGCGCGGCGGCCGGTTGATGGTCACGCCGTTCTTCTGAAGATGTTCGCACATTTCGTAGATGTTCTCGACCGAGTAGGCGAGGTGACCGAAATGGCGGCTGTCGGAGGGCAGGCCCTCGTCGCCGTCCCAGTTGTAGGTCATCTCGACGTCGGCGGTGCCGTCGTCCTGGCCCGGCGGGCACATGAAGGCCAGCGTGAAGCGGCCCTTGTCGTTGTCGATGCGGCGGCGCTCCTTGAGCCCGAGAAGCTCGTAGAACGCCTTCGATTTATCCAGGTCCTTCACCCGAACCATGGTGTGCAGGTACTTGATGTCCATATGCCTCTCCTTGTTTCCAATCCTGCCGGGCACCTAGCGCCCGGGCGTCCGGGTTAAAGCTGCCACAGAGCGGGGCAGGGGGCGAGGGGGCTGATCATTCCGCGCAGTCGGGGCGCTGGGGTTGCGCTGGGCGCGCAGCGGTCCAAGTGCAGCCTTGTGTTGCGAATGACCTGCGGTTCGCAGTCGAGATCGGCATGGTGTATTTCCGCAGCCGGCTGCGTCGCTATAAGGGGGGCGAGAGACCGCGCAGAGGAGCCCGCCGCAATGCCCATCACCCCCGACCAGCAGGCCGAGATCGACGCGCTGCGGGCCCAGCCGACCCAGACGTTGCGCGCCACCGCGCCGGGGATCGAGGGGCATCTCTACAAGGCGTACGAGGTGCTCGACCACGGCTTCGTCCGCGTCATCGACTACATGGGCGACGACAGCGCCATAGTGCAGGCCGCGCGGGTGTCCTACGGCGCGGGCACGAAGCACGTCAGCAACGACGCCGGGCTGATCCGTTACCTCATGCGGCACTGGCACTCGACCCCGTTCGAGATGTGCGAGATCAAGCTCCACGTGAAACTGCCCGTCTTCGTGGCGCGCCAGTGGATCCGCCACCGGACCGCCAACGTGAACGAGTACTCGGCCCGCTACTCGATCCTCGACCGCGAGTTCTACATCCCCGCGCCCGAGCACCTGGCTGCGCAGTCCACGGTGAACAACCAGGGGCGCGGAGAGGTGCTGCAGGGCGAGGAGGCCGAGCGCGTCCTGCGGCTTCTGCGCGACGACGCCATGCGGTCCTATGACCATTACGAGCAGATGCTCAGCCAGGACGGGCAGCAGGGACTGGCCCGCGAACTCGCGCGGATGAACCTGCCGGCGAACGTCTATACCCAGTGGTACTGGAAGACAGACCTGCACAACCTCTTCCACTTCCTCCGCCTGCGGGCGGATGCCCACGCCCAGTACGAGATCCGCGTCTACGCCGAGGCCATCGCCGCCATCGTCGCCGACTGGGTCCCGCTCGCCCACGCGGCGTTCGAGGACTACCGGATGGGCGGCGCGACGCTCTCGGCCAAGGCGCTGGACTGCATCCGGAGGATGATCCGCGGCGAGCAGGTCACGCAGGAGACCTCGGGGATGTCGAAGGGGGAATGGAGGGAGTTCGAGGGGATTATCAGGTGATAGAGGATCGGTCGTCTCTAAAGGTCGAACTGAAGTACAGCGGGGACCAAGCCGATCAGCACCTGATTAGCTTATACGATCTTTCGCAGGCGTTGTACGGCTTTGAACGAAGCTTGGCGCTTACGACGCATCTTGTATTGAACGACGAAGTCATCACACAAGCTACCGCATTACGGGGAGCGGAAATTCTCTGTTTCGCTCCTCGCGCGGGTAGCGTTTCTATTGTGGCGGCGATTGGACTGCTCGCCACAGGCGCCTACAAACTCACCACCTTGAAGGCTGATAATCCTTTGGGGCACCTAATACATTCGGCATACGACTTTGCAGTGCATAAGGTTACCGGTCAGCCTCTAGACTATGATAAGAGCATGCGTCAGCTATATGAGGAAGGACGGTACGAAAAAGCTCTTGGGCTCAAACTTCCTAGAGAAAGCCAGTTTGACTCTCTTGCAGAAAAGATTGAGCCGCCGCTCACCAAAATGCACAGGCCGATCGTTCGCTCGCAGACTGCAGGAGCTGCAGAAATCTTCTTTTCGAGTGAGCTTTCCGCAAAGCCTCGGGTCATCAATTTCAATCGCGACACCTACGCAAAGATGAAGTACCGTACGAGGCTTGATCAGATCCATCCGGTGGAAGCGAAGGTGGCTGTGTTCAACCCAAACACGCAGAATGGTCGGATATTTGTCTCCGAGCATGAGAGAACGATTCCGTTCTATCTAACGCCGGCGGGTCGCTCCACTGAAGCGTATCGGCTTATCGGGGAAAGTTACAGTAAGAATTTGAATAATCGTGAGGACGATAATGCATTTCTCGTATTCGATGTGCTTGAGGTGAAGTCCAAACTCGGTCGCACTACAAAATATCAAGTTGTTAAAGTTCGCCCTCGAGAAAGCGCCGACGCCGAGTTCGACTTGATTGAAAACTTCTAACTTTCGTGCAAGCCGTTGAGCCTGCGGTGCGTGCCAGTACGCACCCTACGCTATCCGCTCCCTTGAGCACACCCCGATGAACACTCGAGAACGGCCAGTCGAAACCGTCCTCGACGTTTCCGTGCTTCACCGGGTTTAGCCAGCAATAGCGGACGTGCGAGTGTCAGTCCGCCTAGTCCCGAAGGTGAGAGGGCGTCGGCGGGACGGGGTGCGGCGGGCACGCACCCCACGTTGATCAAACCGGTGGGGAGGTTCGCACGTATCTCTCCGTAAAGACCGGAGACAACATGCAAATCCTCGTCCTTTACTTCTCGACCGCGCTCCTTTTCCTGGCTGCCGATGCCGTGGCGCTGCGCCTGCTGATGCGGCCGGTGTTCGAGCGGCACGTGGGCGAGTGGCTGCTCGACACGCCGCGGCTGGGTGCGGCGGCGGTGTTCTATCTGTTCTACGTGGCGGGCGTGGTGTGGTTCGTCTCTCTCCCCGCCCTGCGGGCCGACGCCCCGGTGGCGGCGCTTCGCGACGGGGCGCTACTGGGCGCGATCGCCTACGGCACCTACGAGATGACGAACTACGCGACCCTGAAAGGCTGGTCGCTGCAGCAGGTCGCCGTCGACTGGCTGTGGGGCACCGCACTGACCGCCGCTTCGGCCTTCGTCAGCGTGCTGGTCGCCCGATCCATCGCCTGACGATTCGTCGCTGACGCCTGCCGGACCGGGCGGACAAGCCGTGACGGGCAAGCCGATCCGCGGGATCACCCGCTACCAGTTGCGATCGTCCCGCTTCGCGCTACCCGGGGGCTGCACGACATCGGCGGGTTCCTGCGCCCTTCCCAGCGGCGTGAACCAAAGTGTAGTCTACCCCACGTAAGGCTGGGTTCTCGGCGGGCCGGCCCTCTGCTACCCGGCGCGCCTTGGAACACGGGGCCGCGTTGTGCGGGCCTTGGCGACGGAAGGACAGGATGAAGCAACCCGATCTCTCGACTGGCCAGAGGGAACTCAGGGCGGTGCGGCGCAAAAGCCGCTCGCTGTTCTGGCTCGCGGCCATCTTCAGCGTGTTCGTCAACCTGCTGATGCTCACCGGCCCCATCTTCATGCTCCAGGTCTATGACCGGGTGCTTGGAAGCCGCTCGGAAGAGACGCTGCTGGCGCTGTTCGTGCTCATGGCGTTCCTGTTCCTGGTGATGGGGATCCTCGACTTCACCCGGGGCAGGGTGCTGGCCCGCGCGGGGGCGCGGTTCCAGTCCACGCTCGACCGGCGGGTGTTCTCGGCCATGGTGCGCCGCGCCTCGGTCTCGACGAACCGGGAAGACGGGCAGAACAACCTGCGCGACCTCGAATCGGTGCAGCGGCTGATGTCGTCGCCGGTGCTTACCGCACTGTTCGATATCCCCTGGACGCCGGTCTTCCTGCTGGGCATTGCCATTTTCCATCCCTGGCTGGGCCTGCTGGCCGTGGGCGGCGGCGGGCTTCTGGTGCTGGTCGCGGTGTTGAACCAGTCGATGACCTCGGACCCGGTGCGCCGCACCAACGCCGCGGCGCTGCGGGCCGAGCGGATGTCCGAGCAGATCCGGGGCGAGGCCGAGATGGTGCGCTCGCTCGGCATGCAGGAGAACGCCTTCGCGCGATGGCAGCAGCTTCGGCGCGAATCGCTGGCGCAGACCGTCGCGGCCAGCGACATGGGCGGCGGCTTCACCGCCACGACCAAGACGTTCCGCCTGTTCCTGCAATCGGCCATGCTGGGCCTCGGCGCCTTCCTGGTGCTCGAGGGAGAGCTGACGCCGGGCGCCATGATCGCCGCATCGATCCTGCTGGGCCGCGCGCTTGCGCCGGTGGACCTGGCCGTGGGCCAGTGGCAGGTCGTGCAGCGCGCGCTCGAAGGGTGGCGCAACCTCACGCAACTGCTGGCCACCGTGCCGCAGGAGCCGCCGCGCACGGCGCTTCCGCGTCCGCGTGCGCGCCTGACGGTCAACCAGGTCACCGTGATCCCCCCGGGCGAGCAGCAGGCGACGCTGCGCATGGTGTCCTTCGACGTCGAACCAGGCGAGGCCGTGGGCGTGATCGGCCCCTCGGGCGCGGGCAAGTCGACGCTCGCACGGGCGCTGGTGGGCGTCTGGCGGCCGGCGGGCGGCAAGATCCGGCTCGACGGTGCGGCGCTCGAACAATACGAGCCCGACATCCTGGGGGCGCATATCGGCTATCTGCCGCAGCGGGTGCAGCTTTTCGACGGCACCATCGCGCAGAACATCGCCCGCCTGCGCCCCGATGCGCGTGACGAGGATATCGTCACCGCGGCCCGCAAAGCGGCGGCGCACGAGATGATCCTCAAGATGCCCGAGGGCTACGACACCAAGGTCAGCAGCGCCGGCGGCCGCCTGTCGGGCGGTCAAATCCAGCGCATCGGCCTGGCCCGCGCGCTTTTCGGCGATCCGGTGCTGCTGGTGCTGGACGAGCCGAACTCCAACCTCGACAACGACGGGTCCGAGGCGCTGAACCTGGCGATCCGCCAGATGAAGTCCGAGGGCAAATCCGTTCTCATCATGGCCCACCGTCCCGCGGCGATTCGCGAGTGCGACAAGCTTCTGGTGCTCGAGGGCGGCATGCGTCGCGCCTTCGGCGCGCGCGACGAGGTGCTGCGCGGCACCGTGGCCAACCACAACGAACTGGCGGGACGCCTGACCCCGCCGCAGGAGACCGCGACATGAACGGCGACGAGTCCTGGTCGGTGCGCTGGTACGCCAGCCTTGGCCTTATCACCCTGATTCTGCTGGTCGGAGGCTTCGGCACCTGGGCCGCGACCACCCGCATCTCGGGCGCGATCATCGCGCCCGGACAAATCGAGGTCGAGCAGAACCGCCAGGTGGTCCAGCACCCCGACGGTGGCGTGGTCGAGGAGATCCTCGTGGACGAGGGCGACCGCGTCGAGGCCGGGGACGTGCTGATCCGGCTCGACCCGACGCTTCTGCGCAGCGAGCTGACGACCGTCGAAAGCCAGCTTTTCGAGGTCATGGCCCGCCGCGCGCGCCTTGCCGCGGAACGGGACGAGGCCGACGCCATCGTCTTCGAAGAGGAGCTGGTCGAGGCGGCCGAGGCGCGGCCCGAGATCCGCGAACTGATGGAGGGGCAGGAGCGCCTGTTCGAGGCCCGGAACGAAACCGTCGACCGCGAGATCGAGACGCTCGAGCGGCGGCGTGACCAGATCTCGGACCAGATCGACGGCGTCACCGCGCAGCAGGACGCCCTCAAGACGCAGCTGACGCTGATCGAGAAGGAACTGGGCGACCAGCAGTCACTGCTCGACCGCGGGCTTGCGCAGGCAGCGAAAGTCCTGTCGCTTCAGCGCGAACAGGCCCGGCTCATGGGCACGGTGGGCGAGTTGACCGCCACCGCCGCCGAGGCGGAGGAGCGGATCACCGAGATCGACATCGAGATCCTCAAGCTCGGCACCCGCCGGCGGGAAGAGGCGATCACCAACCTGCGCGACCTGCAGTACCGCGAGCTGGAACTGCGCGAGAAGCGCAACAGCATCCGCGAACAGCTCAACCGGCTGCACATCACAGCGCCGGTGTCGGGCATCGTCTACGGCCTGACCGTGTTCGCCGAGCGGGCGGTGATCCGTGCCGCCGAGCCCGTGCTCTACATCGTGCCGCAGGACCGTCCGCTGGTTATCGCAAGCCGGGTGGAGCCGATCCACATCGACCAGGTCTATGCCGGGCAGGAGGTCACGCTGCGCTTCTCGGCGCTCGACTCGCGCACGACGCCGGAACTCTTCGGCACGGTGCGCAAGATCTCGGCCGATGCCTTCGTGGACGAGGCCAGCCAGGCGTCGTACTACCGGGTCGAGGTCCGGCTGAACGAGGGCGAGATGGACAAGCTGCCGGGCGACATCGCGCTGATTCCCGGCATGCCGGCCGAGGCTTTCATCCGCACCAACGACCGCACGCCGCTGGCCTTCCTGGTCAAGCCGCTGGCGGACTACTTCTCGAAAGCGTTCCGCGAAACCTGACGCTCTTGGCGGGCGGGGCATGAAAGCTCCGCCCCCTCAAATTCACGGACGTGCCGGCGGGCCGAGAGGTCCCGAAATGGAAAACGGCCCGTGCAGCGCCGGGCCGTTTCCGTGGTGCGTTGAGGTGGGGCCGTCAGACCGCCGACAAATCGCCTGCGGACTGACGTCCGTCCCGGCCTTCGATCAGCTGATAGCTGACCTTCTGGTTGTCGGCGAGCCCGGTCATGCCGGCGCGCTCGACGGCCGAGATGTGCACAAACACATCCTTGCCGCCTTCGTCCGGTGCGATGAAACCGTAACCCTTGGTGGTATTGAACCATTTCACGGTGCCGGTGGGCATTCCGTCTCTCCTCAGTAGTCCCGTCCGCGTAATTGCGACGGCGCGGTGCAGCCAGGTCTTCCAAGTCGTGCGGCTGCCCCATGAGAAGGGCGCTCGTGACAGAAAGTCGGATGTCACGGACTCAGGATTGTTCAGACGCACCTGAAAAGGCAAGTGAACTTCTTGCAAACAGCGAAAAAGCGCGAAGGGGATGACGATGATCGTGCATGTGCTCAAGACCTGCGACACCTGCCGCAAGGCGCTGACCGACCTGAGGGCGTCGGGCCACGACCCGCACGTGGTCGACGTGCGCGCCGATGGCGTGGCGCGCGCCGACCTCGAACGCTTTCACGCGGCGTTCGGGGACCGGCTGGTGAACCGCCGCTCGACCACCTGGCGGGGGTTGAGCGAAGAGGAAAGGGCAGGCGACCCGCTGGAGCTTCTGGCGGCGCATCCGACGCTCATGAAGCGGCCGGTGATCGAGACGGACGGCACGCTGCACCTCGGCTGGGACGCGAAGACGAAGGCGGCCGTTCTGGGCGGCTAGCGCGCGGCCGGCGACAGGGCGCGAACGGTTCCGGCCGTGCGCCGAACGTCTCGGGTTCGGCCGGCAAAAGAAAAGGCGCGCCCTTGCCAGGCGCGCCTTCATTGCTTCAAGCCGGCCAATCCGCTCAGCGCTGATCCGGCGCCAGCGCCTCGTCCTTCAGCTCGGCCACCAGCTCGTCCAGACCTTGCGTCTTCGTCTGCTTCTCGCCCAGGCGGCGGACGTTGACGGTGCGCTCCTCGATCTCGCGCTGGCCGATGGCCAGGATGACCGGCACCTTGCCGACCGAGTGCTCGCGGACCTTGTAGTTGATCTTCTCGTTCCGCGTGTCGGCCTCGGCCCGGATGCCAGCCTTGCGCAGGATGTCCACGACCTCGTGCACGTAGGGGTCAGCGTCCGAAACGATGGACGCCACCACCACCTGCCGCGGAGCGAGCCAGAAGGGCAGCTTTCCGGCGTAGTTCTCGATCAGGATGCCGATGAACCGCTCGAAGCTGCCCAGGATCGCGCGGTGCAGCATGACCGGGCGGTGCTTTTCGCCGTCCTGCCCTATATAGCTGGCGTCAAGCCGCTCGGGCAGGTTGAAGTCCGCTTGGAAGGTGCCGCACTGCCACTCGCGTCCGATGGCGTCGGTCAGCTTGAAGTCCAGCTTCGGGCCATAGAACGCGCCCTCGCCGGGGTCGACCTCGAAGTCGTTGCGCACCGAGAGGATCGCTTTCTCGAGCGCCGCCTCGGCCTTGTCCCAGACCTCGTCCGAGCCCACGCGCACCTCGGGCCGCGTCGACAGCTTGATGTCGAACTTGGTGAAGCCGGTATCGCGATAGACGTTCGACAGAAGCTCGATGAACTTGCCGCACTCCTGCTCGATCTGGTCCTCGGTGCAGAAGATGTGGGCGTCGTCCTGCGTGAAGCCGCGCACGCGCATCAGCCCGTGCAGCGCGCCGTGCGCCTCGTAGCGGTGACACGAGCCGAACTCGGCCAGCCTGAGCGGCAGGTCGCGGTAGGACTTGATGCCGGTGTTGTAGACCTGGACGTGGCAGGGGCAGTTCATCGGCTTGAGGGCATTCACGCGCTTCTCGTTCGCATGCTCCTCGTCGATCTCCGTGATGTACATGTTCTCACGGTACTTGTCCCAGTGGCCCGACGCTTCCCACAGTTTGCGGTCCACGACCTGCGGCGTCTTGATTTCCTTGTAGCCCGCCTTCGTCAGCTGGCGGCGCATGTAGTCTTCGAGCGCGCGGTAGACGGTCCAGCCGTTGGGGTGCCAGAAGACCATGCCCGGCGCTTCTTCCTGGAAGTGGAACAGCTCCATCTCGCGGCCGAGCTTGCGGTGGTCGCGTTTGGCGGCCTCCTCGAGCATCGTCAGGTGCGCCTTGAGGTCGTTCTTGTTCTTGAAGCCCACGCCATAGATGCGCTGGAGCATCTGGCGCGAGCTGTCGCCGCGCCAGTAGGCGCCGGCCACGTTCATCAGCTTGAACGCGTCCGCCGGAACTTGGCCGGTATGGGCGAGGTGCGGGCCGCGGCAGAGGTCCTGCCAGTGGCCGTGCCAGTACATGCGGACGGGCTCGCCCTCGGGAATCGCGTCGATCAACTCGACCTTGTAGGGCTCGCCGTTCTGTTCGTAGTGGCGGATCGCATCGGTGCGGTCCCAGACCTCGGTGCGGACCGGATCGCGCAAGTTGATGATTTCCTTCATCTTCTGCTCGATCCTGCCCAGGTCCTCGGGCGTGAACGGCTCGCTCCGGTCGAAATCGTAGTACCAGCCGTGCTGGATGACGGGGCCGATGGTGACCTTCACGTCGGGCCAGATCTCCTGCACCGCACGGGCCATGATGTGGGCGAGGTCGTGGCGGATGAGCTCGAGCGCCTGCGCGTCGTCCTGCATCGTGTGGATGGCGATGGAGGCGTCTTCGTCGATGGGCCACTGGAGGTCCCAGTGGCGGCCGTTGACAGTGGCGGAAATGGCTTTCTTCTCCAGGGACTTGGAGATCGACGCAGCGACCTCGCCGGCGGTGACGCCAGCGTCGTAATCGCGCGAGTTGCCATCGGGAAATGTCAGGGAAATCTGGGCCATCGGCCTTGTCTCCTCGTCGGTTTGGCGCCCACGGAACGCCCGGTTGCGGGTATGTCTTGCCGCGTTCTGACCGCGCGGCCGGGCCCCGTCAAGGGCCGGAAAACGTGCCAAACGTACGTATCCGCGCCATCGATGTACACTTCGGTCCGCCGGTAAAGGCCACGCGGCTTCCCGATTGCATCCCCGCGCGCGACGGCTAGGCTCGCCGCGAACGCGAGAGGGAGAGACCATGGCCGAGTATCTCGACACGCCGCAGGGCCGGTGCATCGCCTATCACCAGACCGAAGGGGCCGAGCCCGGCGTGGTGTTCCTGGGCGGTTTCCGGTCGGACATG
Organism: Tranquillimonas alkanivorans; assembly: GCF_900115595.1. Classification (GTDB taxonomy): domain Bacteria; phylum Pseudomonadota; class Alphaproteobacteria; order Rhodobacterales; family Rhodobacteraceae; genus Tranquillimonas; species Tranquillimonas alkanivorans. The sequence continues at coordinate 62,758 of NZ_FOXA01000001.1, read as the reverse complement.
GAGGGCACGAAGGCCGTGCACCTGGAGGCATGGGCCAAACGCACCGGCCGCGCCTTCCTGCGCTTCGACTATTCCGGGCACGGGCAGTCGTCCGAGGCGTTCGAGGACGGCGCCATCGGCGACTGGGCCGAGGATGCGATCTCGACCATCGGGGCGTTGTGCGCGGGACCGCAGGTGCTGGTGGGCTCGTCGATGGGCGGCTGGGTATCGCTGCTGGTGGCCAAGGCGATGCCTGGGGCGGTCGCCGGGTTCGTCGGTATCGCCGCCGCGCCCGACTTCACCGAGGACAGCATGTGGCCGGGATTCACCGATGACGAGCGCCTGGCGCTGGAACGCGAGGGCCGGGTGGAGCAGCCGTCGGACTACGGCGAGCCGCTGGTCATCACCAAGCGGCTGATCGAGGAGGGGCGGCAGCAGCTCGTCCTGCGCGATCCGCTGGCGCTGGAGGTGCCGGTGCGCCTGTTGCAGGGGACCGAGGACGAGGACGTGGACCGCGCGGTGGCTCTGCGCCTGCTCGACCACCTGGACGGCGGCGACGTGCGGCTGACGCTGGTGAAGGGAGCGGATCACCGCTTCTCGACGCCCGACTGCCTTGCGCTGATCGAGGCGTCGGTCGAGGACGTGCTGGCGCGGATCCGCTGAGGGGCGGACAACGCGCGGCTGACGCCGCGGGCCCGCTTGCCGCGCTCCGGCGCGCTGAATTACCCTGCATCCGCGCGGGCCGAACCCGCGCGAGCGAGGCACGCGATGAGCGACACCAACACGCCGACCGAGGAGACCCCGCAGGCGCAGGAGCCGCTGGTGCTGCTGCCCGCCTTCATGTCCGATGCGCGGGTCTGGGGGCCGCAGATCGAGGCGTTGGGCGGGCGCAGGACCATACTGCTTCCCAGCCTCGCCTCCGGCCGCACGGTCGAAGAGATGGCAGATACGGTACTGGCCGCCGGTCCGCCGCGCTTTGCGCTGGCGGGCCAGTCGCTGGGCGCGATGGTGGCGATGGAGATCCTGCGCCGCGCGCCAGAGCGGGTGAGCCGGATCGCCCTGATCTCGGCCAACTGCCTGGCCGAGACGCCGACCGCCGCGGCCGAGCGCGAGACGCGTATCGCGCGGGCGCGGGCCGGCAAGCTGGAGGTGGTGCTGCGCGAGGACGTGCCGCCCGGCGCCTTGGCCCCCGTGACGCGGGAGCCGCTGGGCGACTTCCTGGTCGAGATGGCGACGTCGCTGGGGCTGGATGTCTACCTGAACCACGCGCATGCCATGCAGCGCCGCCCGGACCAGCAGAAGGCGCTGCGCTCGACCCGCATCCCGGGCCTGATGCTGTGCGGGCGGCACGACACGATCTTCCTTCCGCGCCGGCACGAGTTCATGGCCGGGCTGATGCCGAAGGGCGTGTTTCACGTGGTCGAAAGTGCGGGCCATGTCCCCACGCTCGAGGCGCCGGACGAGGTGACCGCGGCGTTGCAGGGCTGGCTGGCGCGCGAGGTGCAGCCGCTTCTTCTGAAGTGACCGCGCCGGGCGGCGCGGTCCGATGTTCAGCGAGGGCTGGGCCGCCCGAGGTCAGACAGGCGTGGGGCCTTCGTCCGATCCGACGGCCTTGAGCTTCGGCTGACGCTTCGGCGCGCCGGTCTTGCGGCTGTTGGCGTCGATGAAGTTCAGCACCAGCGGGCGAATGTTGTTGCGCCAGGACTTGCCGGCGAAGATGCCGTAGTGTCCCGCGCCCGGTTCGAGGTGGCTGGCCTTCTTCTCGTCCGGCAGGCCGGTCAGCAGGTCGAGCGCGGCGAGGCACTGGCCCGGCGCGCTGATGTCGTCGTTCTCGCCCTCGACGATCTTCACGGCGACGTCGGTGATGGCGCCGATATCGACCTTCACGCCGTCCACCTCGAAGTCGTTGCGCGCGATGTCGCGTCGCTTGAAGATCCGGTGCACGGTCGACAGGTAGAACTCGGACGTCATGTCCATGACGGCGAAATATTCGTCGTAGAACTTGTTGTGCTTGTCGTGATCGCCCGCCTCGCCCTTGGCGGCGCGCAGGATCTGTTCGGAAAACGCCTGCGCGTGGCGGTCGGCGTTCATCGACACGAACGACGCGAGCTGCAGCAGGCCGGGATAGACCATGCGGCCCACGCCCGCGTACTTGAAGCCCACGCGCTGGATGGCGAGCTCTTCGAGCTGGCCCATGGTGACGCGGCGGCCGAAGTCGGTGACATCGGTGGCGGCGGCGTCGGGATCGATCGGCCCGCCGATCAGCGTCAGCGTGGCAGGCTGTGCCTTTGGCTCTTCGGCCGCGAGATACGCGGTGGCGGCAAGCGCGAGCGGCGCGGGCTGACAGACGGCGATCACGTGCGTGTCCGGGCCGAGGTGGCGCATGAAGTCGGCGAGGTAGAGGGTGTAATCCTCGATATCGAACTTGCCCTCGGAGACGGGAATGTCGCGCGCGTTGTGCCAGTCGGTCACCCAGACCTCGGCATCGGGCAGAAGCGAGGTGACGGTCGAGCGCATGAGCGTCGCGTAGTGGCCCGACATCGGCGCGACCAGCAGGATGCGGCGCGGCTTTTCCGGGCGTCCGGTGACGTTGAAGCGGATCAGGTCGCCGAACGGCTTTTCCAGCTCGGGCGTGACGGTGACGACGTGATCGCGCCCGTCCTCGCCCACGACGGTCGAGATGCCCCAGTCGGGCTTGGCGACCATGCGGGCGAAAGATCGCTCCGTGACCTCGCCCCAGGCGGACATCAGCTTGAAGAACGGATGGGGCGCGAGCCCCGTGACGGGATAGGACCCGAAGGCGGCCGCGGTGGCACCCAACCACTGGTTGGTGTTCCGCATCGTCTCCATCAGATCGTAGGTGAGCATGTAGCGCATCGGCACTCCTTCCCCGGAACTCGCCCGGTCCGAAAACGCCGCTTTGCCCCCCTGCCAACGCGACGTTACACTGGGTCAGACTCTCATGATGCTGCCCTGCAGCAAGATAATTTGGAATGTTTGCGATGACAACTGAAGACTCCGGAGCTGGAAACGTTCCCGCGGCCAACCTGGAGGCTCTGAACGAGAATCTGGCAAAGATCGAGGAGTTGTCGCAGCGCATGGTCAGCGCGCTTGCGCGGAAGAAATCGGTTCCGCCCAGCCTGCAGGCGCCGGGGCACGAGCTCTACATGAAGGCGGCGACGGCCTACATGACCGAGATGATGACCCACCCCTCGAAGATCATCGAGCACCAGGTGGGCTACTGGGGCAAGGCGCTCAAGCATTACGTCGAGGTGCAGGAGAAGCTGGTCCATGGCGAGCTGACCCCGCCCGAGGACCACACGCCGAAGGATCGCCGTTTCTCGAACCCGCTGTGGGAGACGCATCCCTGGTTCAACTACATCAAGCAGCAATACCTGATGACGTCCGAGGCGGTGCAGAACGCGATCGAGGACCTCGAGGGGCTGGAGCCGCGGGACAAGAAGCGGCTTGAATACTTCAGCCGGCAGATCATGGACATGTTCTCGCCCACGAACTTCCTGGGCACCAACCCCGACGCGCTGACCCGCGCGGTCGAGACGGACGGCCAGAGCCTGGTGAAGGGGCTCGAGAACCTGGTGCGCGACATCGAGGCGAACGACGGCGAGATCCTGGTGTCGCTGGCCGACCGGGACGCCTTCAAGGTCGGTGAGAACCTGGCGACGACCGAGGGCTCGGTCGTCTATCGCAACCGGTTGTTCGAGCTTATCCAGTACGCGCCGCGCACCGAGCAGGTGCACAAGACGCCGCTGGTATTGTTCCCGCCGTGGATCAACAAGTTCTACATCCTCGACCTGAAGGAAAAGAACAGCCTGATCCGCTGGATCGTGGAGCAGGGCTTCACGCTGTTCGTGGTCAGCTGGAAGAACCCCGACCCGTCGTACCGCGACGTGGGCATGTCCGACTACGTTCAGGAGGGGTACCTGGAGGCGATCGAGCAGGTGAAGGCGATCACCGGCGAGGACCAGGTGAACACCGTGGGCTACTGCATCGCGGGCACCACGCTGGCGATGACGCTGGCACTGATGGAGAAACGCAAGGACCGGTCGGTGAAGTCCGCCACCTTCTTCACCACGCTGACCGACTTTTCGGATCAGGGCGAGGTGGGCGTCTTCCTCGACGACGATTTCGTGGACGGGATCGAGTCCGAGGTGAACGACAAGGGCATCCTGCATTCGTTCTTCATGAGCCGGACGTTCAGCTTCCTGCGGTCGAACGACCTGATCTACACGCCCGCCATCCGAAGCTACATGATGGGGGAGGCGCCGCCGGCCTTCGACCTGCTGTTCTGGAACGGCGACGGCACGAACCTGCCCGCGCGCATGGCGGTCGAGTACCTGCGCGGCCTGTGCCAGCGCGACGAGTTCGCCACCAAAGGGTTCGGGATCCTGGGCGAGACGGTGAAGCTGGCCGACGTGAAGGTGCCGCTGTGCGCGGTGGCCTGCGAATCGGATCACATCGCCGCCTGGCGGTCGAGCTACAACGGCATCCAGAAGATGGGCAGCCGGTCGAAGACGTTCATCCTGTCGGAGTCGGGCCACATCGCCGGGATCGTCAATCCGCCGTCGAAGAAGAAGTACGGCCACTACGTCAACGGCGACTGGTCGGGCGGGCCCGAAGAGTGGCGCGCGCAGGCCGAGTTCCACGAGGGATCATGGTGGCCCAGGTGGGGAGAGTGGCTGGCCAAGCGGTCGGGCCGCAAGGTCGCCGCGCGCCAGCCGGGGGAAAACGCCGAGGTGCTGGCCCCGGCGCCCGGCACGTATGTCCGGGAGAGCCCAAACGCCTGATTTTCAAGGCGTTTCCGTTGGGTAAGTTTTTTCGCTGCACCGCAGAGAAAAACCTTGAAATGCTGCGGTGCAGCATTCATATTCTTCTCAGTTCCAGAGCGGAGGGCACGGCCCTCGAAGGAGAATTGAGATGGCTGCGAAGACCCAGGACTACACCAAGATGATGCAGGACATGATGGGCGCGTTCCCGGTCGACATGTCCGCCATGCAAAACAGCTTCAAGAGCTACGCCACCTTCGGCGAGAAGATGTCGAAAGTCGCGCTCGAAGCTGCGGACAAGTCGAACGAGATCTCGTCGAAGTGGACGAAGGACACGCTGGCCAAGATGGGCGCGATGAGCGCCGTCAAGGAAGATGCGTCGGATTACTCGAAGGCCTTCACCGACTTCGCGTCGGCCCAGGCCGAGACGACCGCCGAGACCATGGCCGCCTTCGCCGAGGTCGCCAAGCGCGTCCAGATGGAAACGGTCGAGCTGATGCTGGCCGCCGGCAAGGACATGTCCGAGGACATGAGCGCCGCCGCCAAGAAGGCGACCGCGGACATGAATGCCGCCGCCAAGAAGGCGACCGCCGCGACCAAGTAAAACGGTTTCCTCGCGGCCGGGACCTCCCAACCGGCCGCGACTGGGGCGGGCGCTTGCCCGCCCTTTCTTTTTGTGCTGCGCTGCCGTAACTTTCCGCTGCGTCGCCAAAAATCGGGAGATTTTCCTTGGCCGAGTCCGACACGCCGCTGCTGATCAAGCGCTACGCCAGCCGCCGGCTCTATAACACCGAAACCAGCGATTACGTCACGCTCGAGGATATCGCGGGCTTCATCCGCGCGGGCCGCGAGGTAAAGATCGTCGACCTCAAGTCGGGCGACGACCTGACCCGGCAATACCTGCTTCAGATCATCGCCGAGCACGAAAGCCGGGGCGAGAACGTCCTGCCGCTGGGCGTGCTGACGGACCTCGTGCGCAGCTACACCACCCAGGCGCAATCTGTCGTGCCGCAGTTCCTGCAGGTGTCGTTCGACATGCTGCGAGACAGCCAGAACAAGATGCTCGACAACATGACCAAGCCCATGGCCGCCATGCCGGGCTTCGAGGCGATGCGCGCGCAGCAGCAGGCGTTCCTTAAGGCGATGACCGGCGGCTGGATGCCCGAGCATGGCAAGGACGGCGAAAGCGAAGAGCTGGCCGACATAAAAAAGCAGCTCGCCGAGCTTCAGGAGAAGCTCGCCAAGATGAACGAGTGAGGACAGTGTGCGCCTTCGGCGCGCGTCTTTAGGCGTTGATTGGGGGCTGTCTGCCCCCAATCCCCCGAGGATACTTCACGACCGAAGATAAGACGCCGGGTCGCTCCGGGCGTGGCTCAGGCGACCTCGGCGAAGACCTGGTTCAGGGCGGTTTCCAGTTTCTCGAACATCTCGTCCATCTGGCCTTCGGTCATGATGAAAGGCGGGCAGAGGACGATGCTTTGCCCCAGCGGCCGGCAGATCAGGCCGTGGTCGGTGCAGGTGTTGGCGATACGTTCGCTGACGCTGAGGTGGGAGTCGAAGGGCGTTTTCGTGTCCTTGTCCTTCACCGCCTCGAGCGCGCCCATCAGGCCGCGGCCGCGCCATTCGCCGATGTTGGGGTTCTCGGCCAGGCGGGCGAGCCCGGCCTCGAACCGCGGGGTCAGGGCGCGGACATTGTCGAGCAGGCCCTCGTTCAGGATGACCTCGATGGCCTTGAGCGAGATGGCGCAGCCCACGGGGTGACCGGAGGCGGTGAAGCCGTGGGGGAATTCCTCGATTGCCTCGACGGCGTTCTGAAGACGGTCCGCCAGCGTGGGGCCGAGGATCACCGCCCCCATCGGGAAATACCCGGCGGTCAGCGCCTTGGACGAGATGATGGCGTCGGGGCGGAAGCCATAGGTGTCGCAGCCCCAGACCTGCCCCGTGCGGCCGAAGCCGCAGATGACCTCGTCCGAGATCAGCGGGATGCCGTGCCGGCGCAGGATCGGCTGTATCGCCTGGAAATACCCCTCGGACGGCGGGATGACACCGCCTGCGCCCATGACGGGTTCGGCCACGAAGGCGGCGATGGTGTCGGCACCTTCGCGCGCGATGGTGTCTTCCAGTTCGCGAGCCATGCGCGCGGTGAAGTCGGCCTCGGTTTCGCCTGCCTGCCCCTCGCGCCAGTAATGCGGGCAGGTGAGGTGAAGGAAGCCGGGCAGGGGCAGGCCGAAGACTTCGTTATACGGCTTGCCGGTCATCGAGGACGAGACGACCGTGACGCCGTGATAGGCGTTCTTGCGGGTGAGGATCTTGGTGCGCTGGGGGTTGCCCTCGGCCCGGTTGAGGAACCAGAGCATCTTGACGAGTGTGTCGTTCGCCTCGGACCCCGAGTTGGTGTAGAACACCTTGCCGCGCTCGAAGGGCGAAACCTCGATCAGCTTTTCCGACAGCATCACCGTCTGGTCCGACATGCGGCCGAAGAAGGCGTGGTAGCCGGGAAACCGATCGTACTGGGCCTTCGCGGCCTCGGCCAGGCCCTTGTGGTCGAAGCCCGCCACCATGTTCCAGAGGCCGGAATTGGCGTCGAGGTAATTTCGGCCGTTGGTGTCGAAGACGTACGGCCCCTCGCCGTGGGTGACGACGACGGTGCCCCGGTCGCGGATCGAAGGCAGGTCGGTGAAGCCGTAGAAGGAATGCGCCGCGGCGCGGGCTTCCCAGGTCTTGGCGTCGTCGGGCATGTGCGGTCTCCGGGTCTGCTTTGGCGGTGACGCTAGTGGGGCGCGCGAGCGGGTTCAATCAGGATCGCGCGCCGGGGCGGCCGTTTGCCGGGATGCGGTGGCGGAGTGCCGGGAAGCGCCGTGTCCGGTGGCGAACCACCGTCAGAGGCCGAGCCGGTCGCGCAGGGCGAACCACGTCATGGCGAGCGCCAGGAGGGGCGAACGCAGGCGCGCGCCGCCGGGGAAGGGCGGCGTGGGGATGCGGGACATGAGGTCGAAGCGTTCGGCCTGGCCCGCGACGGCTTCGGAGAGGATGCGGCCGGCCATGACCGCCATGGCGACGCCGTGGCCGGAATAGCCGGAGGCGGAGAGAATGTTGGCGGCCGGGCGGGCGAAGCAGGGCATGCGGGTGCGGGTGATGGCCAGCGTGCCGCCCCAGGCGTGGTCGATGCGGATGCCCTTGAGCTGGGGATAGATCTCGGTCATCGGCTTGCGGACGACGGCGGCGATGTCGGCGGGAAAGCGGTAGCCATAGCTTTCGCCGCCGCCGAAGAGCAGGCGGCGGTCTTCGCTGAGGCGCCAGTAGTTCACCACGAAGTTGCTGTCGGCCACCGCGACGTCGCGGGACAGGATGTCGTCGGCGCGCTCGTCCAGCGGCTCGGTCGCGACGACGAAGTTGTTGATCGGCATGACCCGCGCGGCGACCTGACCGTCGAGGCCGCCGAGATAGCCGTTGGCGGCGAGGATGACGTGGTCGCAGGTGACGCGGCCGTGGTCGGTGTGGACCACGGGGGTGGGGCCCGGTGTGACGCGGGTGACATGGCTGCGTTCGTGCAGCGTGACCCCGGCGGCGAGGGCGGCGCGGGCGAGGCCGAAGGCCAGGCGCAGGGGGTGGAGGTGGCCGGCGCCGTGGTCGAGCGCGCCGCCGTGAAAGAGGTCGGAGCCGACGATGGCGCGGATGCCGCTGCGGTCCAGCGGCTCGACCTTGTCGTAGCCGTGGTCTCGGGCGAGGCGCTCGGCATAGGCGTGGGTATGGGCGACGTCGCGCGCGTGCCGGTCGGCGTGGAGGACGCCGGGGCGGAAGCCGGGGTCGAAGCCGTGGCGGGCGGCGAGGTCCTGGATCAGGGTCTTGGCGTCTTCGCCGATGTTCCAGAGGCGGCGTGCGTCTTCCTTCGGCAGCCGCGCTTCGAGCCAGTCCTGATCCTGCCGCTGGCCCGAGCCGACCTGTCCGCCGTTGCGGCCCGACGCGCCGAAACCTGCGCGGTGGGCCTCCAGCACGATGACGCTGAACCCCCGCTCGGTCAGGTGGAGCGCGGCGGAGAGGCCGGTGAAGCCTGCGCCGACCACGCAGACATCGGCGCTGGCCTCACCCCGCAGCGGCGGGGCGGGGGGCAGCGGGTCGGAGGTGGCGGCGTACCAGCTGTCGGGATATTCGCCGGGCTGGTCGTTCGCGAAGAGCAGGTTCATACGTTCAGCAGAAGGTGCTCGCGCTCCCACGGAGAAATCACCTGCAGGAACTCGTCGTACTCGGCCTGTTTCACGATGGAATAGACGCGGGCGAAGTCGGGGTGCAGGAGCTCTTGCAGTTCTTCAGAGGCGTCGAACAGGTCGAGCGCGCTGAACAGGCCGCGCGGAACCTCTTCCTCGGCATCGTAGGCGTCGCCGATGTATTCCGCCGTCGGCTCGATCTTCTCGACCAGTCCGAGGTAGCCGCAGGCGAGCGAGGCGGCGATGCCGAGATAGGGATTGCAGTCCATCCCGGCGAGGCGGTTTTCGACCCGGCGCGCCTCGGGTTCGGCGATGGGCACGCGGATGCCGGTGGTGCGGTTGTCGCGGCCCCAGGCGAGGTTGATGGGCGCGGCGTGGTCCTTCACGTAGCGGCGGTAGGAGTTCACATACGGGGCCAGCAGCGCGATGCCGGCGGGCATGTAGGTCTGAAGCCCACCGATGAAGTGGCGGAAGGCGTCGGTTTCCTCGCCGTCGGGGCCCGAAAAGATGTTCTGCCCCGTTTCCATGTCGGTGACCGAGTGGTGCACGTGCATAGCGCTGCCCGGCTCGCCCTCGATCGGTTTGGCCATGAAGGTGGCGAAGCAGTCGTGGCGCAGCGCGGCCTCGCGGATCAGGCGCTTGAAATAGAAGATCTCGTCGGCCAGCCGCACCGGGTCGCCGTGGCGCAGGTTGATCTCGACCTGGCCCGCGCCGCCCTCCTGCGTGATGCCGTCGATCTCGAAGCCCTGCGCCTCGGCGAAGTCGTAGATGTCGTCGATCACGGGGCCGTATTCGTCCACCGCGCTCATCGAGTATGCCTGCCGTGCGGCGGCCGGGCGGCCCGAGCGGCCCATCATCGGCTCGATCTCGTGCGCCGGATCGATGTTGCGGGCGACGAGGTAGAATTCCATCTCGGGCGCGACGACGGGCTTCCAGCCGCGCTTGTGATAGAACTCGACCACGCGCTTGAGCACGTTGCGGGGCGCCATCGGCACCGGCTCGCCGTTCTGGAGCGCGGCGTCGTGGATCACCTGCAGCGTCCAGTCCGCCGTCCACGGGGCGGCGGTGGCGGTTGTGTAGTCAGGCGTCAGGATCATGTCGGGTTCGGTATAGCCGCCTTCGCCCGCGGCCTGCGCCCAGTCGCCGGTGATCGTCTGGAAGAAGATCGAATTCGGCAGGTAGAACCGGCCCTGCTTGGCGAACTTCGAGGCCGGCATCGCCTTGCCGCGCGCGATGCCGGGCAGGTCCGAGATGATACACTCGACCTCGTCGAGACGGCGGCCCTCGAGGTAGCGGCGGGCGGCGGCGGGAAGCTTCTCGGTCCAGTCAGACATGGGCACGGGCCTTCAGGAAGTCGGCCATCCGGCGCGCCATCTTCTGCGCGTCGGTGGGGGTGTCGAGTGTCTCGCGCGCCTGGGCCAGCCGATCGTCGGGGACCACGCCGGGGCCGCGCAGGCGGATGAGCGCGTCGATCACGCGGCCGTCGTATTCGGGGTGCGGCTGCACGGTGAAGATGTCGTCGCCATAGGCCAGGGCGGCGTAGCGGCAGAAGTCGTTCGAGGCCAGAACGCGCGCGCCTTCGGGCAACTCGGTCACCTGGTCCTGGTGCCAGGCGTTGAGGTGCAGCATCTTGCCATCGAAGTCGTAGGGGCGGCGGCCGACGGCCCAGCCGCCCGGGAACTTCTCGACCTTGCCGCCAAGCGCCTGGGCGATGATCTGGTGCCCGAAGCAGACGCCGACCATCGGGCGGCGCGCGGCGTGGGCCTGGCGGATGAAATCCTCGAGCGGGGGGATCCAGGCGTGATCCTCGTAGGCGCCGTGCTTGGAGCCGGTGATGAGCCAGCCTTCGGCGGCGTCGATGTCCGGCGGGAAGACATTGTCGAGCACGGGCCAGGTGGTGAAGGTCAGGCCGTGGCCGTCCAGAAGCCGCTCGAACATGGACGGGTAGTCGCCGAGCGTGTCGCGCAGATCGTCGGGCGCGCGCCCGGTCTGCAGAATTCCGATATGCATAAATCACCGAAGCTGGGGTTGCCGCGAAGGTAATCCCGGCGGTGGAGCCCGGCAAGGGGCGAGGCAGGTGATATGAAGGGGGCGGACGGCTGCGGTGAGGCTACTTTCCTGGAAGACGTGCGGCTCCGGAAGGGCAGCGTCCGCCTGTGGTGGGCGGGTCGGACGGTACCCGTCGCCGCGTCAGTCCCACCTCACGGCACGGCGATAGAGGTGCCAGGTCGCGTGGCCCAGGACCGGCAGCACCAGGATCAGGCCGACGAAGAACGGGAGCGACCCGAGCACCAGGCCGAGCGCCACGATCAGGCCCCAGGTCGCGACCGTCCTCGGGTTCTCGCGCGTGACCTTCATCGACGTGGCCACCGCGCGCGGCACGCCCACCCGGCGGTCGAGCAGCATCGGGAAAGACACCACGCTGAGGACCAGCACCACGGCCGCGAACACGAAACCGACCGCGACCCCCAGACCGATCATTGTCCAGCCCGCGCCGGTGGTGAACACCGCGGCCAGGAACGGGGCGAGCGCGGTGGGCGGCTCGGGGCCCAGCGTTTCCTGGTAGATCAGGTTCGCGGTCAGCAGCCACACGACGAAGATCGCGGCTAGGTAGAGGCCGAGAAGGAAGATCGCCCCGAACGACGGCGAGCGGATCACCGCGAAGGCGCTGAACCAGTCGGTGTCCTCTCCGCGCTCGCGCCGGCGGCTCATCTCGTAAAGCCCGACTGCCGCGACCGGCCCCAACAGCGCGAAGCCCGAGGCGAGCGGGAACAGGATGTGCAGCAGCTCGCCCTGAAGCGTGAGCGCGAAGAGGAGGACGCCCAGAACCGGGTAGAGCAGGATCACGAAGACCACGTCGGCGCGGAAGGCGGCGGCATCCTCGGCCCCCCGCCGGAGCGCGTCCATCAGGTCGGCGCGGGTGATGCGCCGGATCGTGGGCTCTCGGGCGGTGGCTTCACCGCCAAGCTGCCCGACCGTGGCGCTGGCATGGGCGCCCGCGGCGCCGAGGCGCTGGGCGAACCAGCTGAAGGGATTACCGATCGTCTTGTCCATATGGGCCTCCGTCCGCGCGATGACGCGGCCGACCCGGGCAGGCCCGGGCGGGCCGCCGTATGACGCAACGTTAGCACGACGGCGCGGCCGCGGGCGCACAATCGCGTGTGCGGGCGCTCAGACGGTGTCGAGGTAGAGGTCCACCTGCTCCTGCGGCGTGAGCTCCGCGAGATAGCGCATCTCCTGCCGCTTGGTGGCGACGAGGTTGCGGATCAGCCCCTCGGGCAGAAGCCGCGCGGTCATCGGGTCGGACGCGAAGCGGTCGATGGCGGTGCCCCAGTCCGAGGGCATCTGCGGCAGGTCCTGCCCGTAAGCGCTCCCGGTGATCGGCGCGGGTGGCTCTTGAGCGTCCTCGAGCCCGGCGAGCGCCGCGCCCAGGATGCCGGCAAGCATGAGATAGGGGTTCACGTCGCCGCCCGCCACGCGATGCTCGATCCGCCGGGCGGCGGGCGCGCCGGCGGGCACGCGGATGGCGGCGGTGCGGTTTTCGTAGGCCCAGCAGATGCCGGTGGGCGCGTGCGCATCGGGCACCAGCCGATCATAACTGTTGCCGTGCGGCGCGAAGAGCAGCGTTGAGCCGGGGATTGCCTTCAGGCATCCGGCGACCGCGTGGCGCAGCGCGTCGGTGCCCTTCGGCCCGCCGTCGTCGAAGATGTTGTCGCCGTCGCGGTCGAGGATCGAGAAATGCGTGTGCATCCCGTTGCCCGAGTAATCCTCGTACGGCTTGGCCATGAACGAGGCGGCGAAGCCGTGGCGGCGGGCCAGCCCCTTGACCATCAGCTTGAAGAGCCACGCATCGTCGGCGGCCTTCAGCGCGTCTGGCTGGTGGGTGAGGTTGATCTCGAACTGGCCGAGGCCGGCTTCGGAGATCATCGTCTCGGCCGGGATCTCCATCGCCTCGCACGCCTCGTAGAGGTCGGTGATGAACACGTCCCAGGCGTCGAGCGCGCGCAGGCTGAGGATCTCGGCCCCCTGCCGCCGCTTGCCCGAGCGCGGCGAGGGCGGCACGCGCAGCGTCTTTCCGCTGTCGTCGATCATATAGAATTCGAGTTCGGTCGCCACCACGGGCGTCAGGCCGCGTTCGGTGAAGGCCCGCACGATGCGGGCGAGGGCATGGCGCGGGTCGCCGTCGAAAGGGCGGCCGTCCTCGTGGAACATCCACAGCGGCAGGAGCGCGGTTGGGGCCTCGAGCCACGGCATCGGCACGAAGCCACGCTCGGTCGGCAGCAGCACGCCGTCCGGGTCGCCGGAGGCGAAGACCAGCGGGCTGTCGTCGATGTCCTCGCCCCAGATGTCGAGGTTGAGGACCGACAGCGGAAAGCGCGTTCCTTCCTGAAGCACCTTGTCGGCGAACCGTGCGGGCATCCGCTTGCCGCGCGCCTGGCCGTTCAGGTCTGCGGCGGCGACCCGGATGGTGCGGATCTCGGGGTGGTCGAGAAGGAAGCTCACCGGATTACCTGAAGGCGGAAGCGGATCGGCTGGCGGCGCTCCTGCGGAAGGTGCCGGTTCAGCCGCCGGTTCATCATCCCGAAGAGCGAGATGATCACCAGCGTCAGCAGAATGAAATAGCCTGCGAGGATCGGGTAGGGGATGAACGGGTTGAACGTCTTGTCCGCGAAGTAGCTGGCGTAATAGAGCGCGTCGCCCCGCTGTTGCCACGCCGGAAAGCCCGAGAAGAAGACGAGCGTCGTGGACTGGAAGAGAAAGATCGCCTCGTTCGTGTAGGCCGGCCAAGCGAGCCGCAGCATGGTCGGCCAGACCACGCGGCGGAAGCGGGCAAAGCCGGTCAGACCGTAGGCGTCGGCGGCCTCGAGGTCGCCCTTGGGCACGGCGCGCAGCGCGCCATAGAAGATCTCGCCCGAATAGGCGGCGGTGTTGAGGAACAGAACGATCAGGGCGCCGGCCCAGGCGCGGGTGAGCCACGAGGTCTGCGCCGTGATACCGAAGATCTCGATCCCCGTGCGGGGCAGCAGGACGAATGCCTCGTAGGCAAGGAAGAACTGGATGAAGAGCGGCGAGCCCCGGAACAGGAAGATGAACCACTCTGCCGGCTTGCGCAGCCAGGCCTGCCGCGCGTTCTTGGCCACGGCAACCCCGGTCGCGAGGAAGAAGCCCGTCGCCAGCGCCAGCGCTCCGAAATAGACGTTCCAGATCAGGCCCGAGCCGATCAGCGTGAACTGCTCGCACAGCGTGAAGTCCGAGCGCGGCAGAAGCCGCTCGCCGATGCCGAGGGAGCGCAGGGCATAGTTCTGGATGGTCTCGATACAGCTCATCTCAGGCCCCCGCGCGGCGTTGGGCTTCGCCGGCCATCGTCGCCTGCCCGTGCGACAGGCGAACCGTCAGGCGCGACAGGACGGCCTCGGACACCTTGGTGAGACCGAGGTAGAAGACGAGAAGCGCCAGGAAGTAATACAGCCGCCAGTCGGGGTGCGGGTACTCGTAGACCTGGGTCTTCATGCCGCCGAGTTCGCGCGCCCAATAGACGATGTCCTCGACGCCTAGGAGGAACAGCAGCGGCGTGGCCTTGATCAGGATCATCCACAGGTTCGACAGGCCGGGCAGCGCATAAATCCACATCTGCGGCACGAGAATGCGCCAGAAGGTCTGGCGGCGCGACATGCCATAGGCCTCGGCGGTCTCGAGTTGCGGGCGCGGGACGGCCCGCATGGCGCCGAACAGCACGTTGGCGGCGAAGGCGCCGAAGACGATGGCGAAGGTCAGGACCGCCAGGAAGAAGCCGTACGTCTCGTGCACCCATTGCGGGGCGCTCGACAGCGGCAGCTTGGCGATGTCGCAGACGACGAAGTCGTTGCCCTGCCGAACCGGTTGGTCCCAGTCCGGGCACAGCGCCTGGTGGCGCAGCCACTCGAAGCCCTGGTCCAGCGCGATGACGAAGAACAGGAAGAACGCGATGTCGGGAACGCCGCGAACGATGGCGGTGTAGCCCTTGCCGAACCAACGCAGCGGCGCGACGGGCGAGCGCGCGGCCATGGCCCCGCCGAAGCCGAAAAGCAGCGCGACGGGCGCGGTGATGGCGAGGAGGAGGAGGACGGTCCCGAACGAGGCGTAGAACGCCATGTGCTTGCCCGTGGTCAGATAGCAGGCAAGCCAGCGCACGCCTTCAAGCGTGTCAGGATCGGCGCAGAAGGCGAAAATGGGTCTCGGGCCCCCGGTCGTGCGTCAGGTGGGCGAGAGCGGCCGGGCCGCTCCCGCCGGTGTCGATCTTACCAGGTTTCGGCGTCGTCGCCGAACCACTTCACGATGAGCGGGTTCAGCGCGCCTTCTTCCTTCATCTCGGTGATGGCGGCGTCGAACGTCTCTTTCAGCTCGGTGTCGCTTTCGCGCACGCCGAGGCCGATGCCACCGCCAAGCGCGACGTCCTCGCCCACGAGCATCAGCGCCGGGTCCTGTTCGCCCACGGGGGCGAGGAAGTCCTTGTCGGCCAGCACCGCGTCGACCTCGCCGTTGCGCACGGCGGCGACGGTTTCGTCGGGCGTGGCGTATTCGACCAGCGTCGCGCCTTCCATCGAGGCGACGTGGTCGGCCTGGATGGTGCCGGTCTGCGCGGCAATCACGGCGGTGTCGAGGTCGATGTCCTCGGACGCGGCGAGGAACGCCGACGGCGACGGCGGGATGTAGGCCTGGGTAAAGTCGATCACCTCGTCACGCTCGGGCGTGATCGACATGCCGGCGATAATCGTGTCGTAGTTGCCCGAGACGAGGTTCGGGATGATCGAGTCCCACTCGTTCGTGACCCACTCGCAGGTCAGGCCGGCGCGCTCGCAGAGCTCGTCGCCCAGTTCACGCTCGAAGCCCGCGACCTCGCCGTCGTCGTTGATGAAGTTGTACGGAGGGTACGCGCCCTCGGTCCCCATGCGCACCACGTCCTGCGAGGCGGCGGCCCCGGCCGTGAGGGCCAGCGCGGCGGCGGAAAGGATCAGCTTGTTCATCTGGTAGCTC
Organism: Tranquillimonas alkanivorans; assembly: GCF_900115595.1. Lineage (GTDB taxonomy): Bacteria > Pseudomonadota > Alphaproteobacteria > Rhodobacterales > Rhodobacteraceae > Tranquillimonas > Tranquillimonas alkanivorans. The sequence continues at coordinate 46,776 of NZ_FOXA01000001.1, read as the reverse complement.
CCTTGCTTTTGTTTGTTATGCGGCCGTGGCGGACAGGAACTGCCTGAGCCGCGGCGTCTCGGGCTGGCCGAACAGCCGGTCCGGCGAGCCCTCTTCCTCGATCTTCCCCTGGTGGAGGAAGACCACGTGGTCCGACGTGTCACGTGCGAGGTTCATGTCGTGGGTGACGATGATCATCGTGCGCCCTTCCTCGGCCAGCGCCTTGATCACGCGGATCACTTCCTGCTCGAGCTCGGGGTCGAGCGCCGAGGTGGGTTCGTCGAACAGAAGCGCCCGCGGCTCCATGCAGAGCGCGCGCGCGATGGCGGCGCGCTGCTGCTGCCCGCCGGACAGTTGCGCGGGCCAGGCATCGGCCTTGTCGCCGATGCCGACCTTGTCGAGATAGCCGCGCGCGGCCTGTTCGACCTCGTCCCGGTCGCGGCCCAGCACGGTGACCGGCGCTTCCATGACGTTCTGAAGGATCGTCATGTGCGTCCAAAGGTTGAACTGCTGGAACACCATCGACAGGTTCGTTCGGATGCGCGTGACCTGCTTGCGGTCGGCGGGATGGCGGCCTTGGCCCGTGCCCTTCCAGCGCACCGGCTCGCCCTCGAACACGATCTCGCCCTGCTGGCTATCTTCCAGCAGGTTGGCGCAGCGCAGGAGCGTGGATTTCCCCGAGCCCGACGAGCCGATGAGCGAGATGACGTGCCCGCGCGGCGCGACCATGTCGACGCCCTTGATCACCTCAAGGCTGCCGTAGCTCTTGTGGAGGTCCCGGATCTCGATGACGGGCGGTTCTTGGGGTGTCACGCGGTTCGGTGGCCTTGCTGCTTGTTGGGGGCGGAGTAGGGCGGAAAACAGGGCCGAATGCAACGCTTTATCGCCGCATGCCGCAAGGGCATGGGTCCGAAGTTACGCAATGCGCCCGCTCCTGACGTGCGCTGCGGCGAATCGAGCGGCGTGCGCAGCCCGGCGGCGGTCAGGCCTTGCGGCTTTCGACCCGCTGCCGGGCAAGGTTGCTGTCGCGGTCGTTCACGCCGAGCATGGGCGCGACGAGCCGCAGCAGCGCGTCCTCTTCATGGTCGCGCACGCCGTCGGCCAACACGACCTCCCACAGCGCCTCGAGGATCTGCTCGCGGTCCTCGTAGGGCACGGCATCCTTGAGTGCGCGAGTGAAGCGCACGGTGTCCGGCGCCTCGGCCTCCAGCGTCTCGGCCTCGCGCCGAAGCGCGCCGGCCTCGAACGGCGACATGCCGTAGCGGGTGGCGAGGATGCGGTCGATGCGCCCGACCTCGTCGTCGGTGTAATCTCCGTCGGAGCGGGCGATGCGCACCAGCAGCGCAGCGAGCGCGAGGCGCGCGTCGCCGTCGGGCAGCGTGTCGGGCTCGGGCGCGGTGAGGCGCTTGAGGAGGTTCGCGAACATGGCAGGTGATATATGCCGTCCGCGCCACAGGGCAAAGGGGAGGTGCGGCAGCGGCTTGAATTCGGCGCGCGATGCCCCAGTCTGACACGTAACCCCTGAACGGAGAACCACATGTCCGCCTGCCGCACCGCCACTGCCGCGCTTTGCCTGTCCGCCGCGCCCCTGTCCGCCTTCGCGGACACGCCGGCGCCCGTGATGCCCGAGCCTGCGCCTGTGGTGGCGGCGCCGATGGCCGATCCCGGTCCGGAGTTCGCCTTCACCTTGCGCGGCGGCGTGGCGGCGAAGCCATCCTATTTCGGGTCCGACGATGTCGAGTTTGGACCGGACCTCGGCTTCTCGTTCGGCTACCTGCGCGCCTTCGGCCGCGAGTTCGGGTCGCTCGACCCCGACCTCGAGCCGCTGGGCCCGCACCTGCGGGGTTCGTTCCGCTACATCCCCGAACGCGACTCGTCTGAGTTCGACGAGATCTCGGGGCTGGACGACGTCGATGCGGCGGTCGAGCTGGGGCTGGGCATCGGGTATCGCGCGCGCAACTACGAGGCGTTCGCCGACCTGCGCTATGGCGCCATTGGGCACGAGTCGCTGGTGGCCGAAGTAGGGGCCGATGCGCTGTTCCGCCCCACCGACCGGCTGACCGTGTCGGCCGGCCCGCGGCTGTTCATGGGCAGCGACGACTACGCCGACACCTATTACGGCGTCTCGGCGGGCGAGTCGGCGGCAAGCGGGCTCGAGGCCTACGACGCCGGGGGCGGCCTGCTGCGTGCCGGTGTCGAGCTGGGCGCGACGTACCGCATCGACGACAACTGGGGCGTCGAGGGGGCGATCCGCTACGACCAGTTTCTCAACGACGCCGAGGACTCGCCGATCGTGCGGCAGGGCGATGACAGCCAGCTCAAGGTGCGCATCGGCGTGACCCGCCGGATCACGCTCGACTTCTGAGCGTCGGACCCGGACGCCGCCCTCCCGCGTTGGCGGGGCGATGCTGAAGGACCTGATCCGCCCGATCCCGCTGCTGTGCGCCCTCGCCATGCCGGCGGGGGCACAGACCGACACCTTGCGCGTGGGCGTCATCGAGCGGCCACGCTTCGCCATGACCACCTCCGACGGCGCGCTGGAGGGCGCGGCGGTCGAGCTGTGGCGGCTGGTGGCCGAGGACCTGGGGCTCGGCTATGGCTACGTCATGCTGGATGACGGCGAGGCGGCGGCGGCGCTCGCCACGGGTCGCGCCGACGTGGTGCTGCCGGTGACGGCAACGCCAGAGCTCGAGGCCGAAACCGACCTGACGCAACCCATTTATACCGCGACGCTCGCCGTGGCCGAGGAGCGGGGCTCGCAGGTGCTGGAGGTGGTGAAGGGCTTCGCCTCGTGGCAGTTCGTGCGGTTGGTGGCGGGGCTGTCGGTGCTGCTTTTGATCGTGGGCGCGGTCATCTGGCTGGTTGAGCGGCGGCGCAACGAGGACCAGTTCAGCCGCGGCATCGTGAAGGGGCTGGGCGACGGCTTCTGGTGGGCGGGCGTGACGCTGACCACCATCGGCTACGGCGACAAGGCGCCGGTGACGCTGGCGGGGCGGACGGTGGCGATGCTGTGGATGCTGACCGGTCTTGCCGTCAGCGCCGCGCTGACGGCGGCCGTCGTGACCATGGCTGGCGTGCAGCAGGAGGACGACCTGATCGGCGATCTGGCCGAGGCGCGGGTGGGCGTCATCGCGGGGGCCGGCACGGCGGAATTCCTGGAGGGCCGGGTCGGGGCGCTTGCGCCCTATGCCGACGTGCCGGCGGCGCTGGACGCACTGCGGACGGATGCGGTCGACGTCGTTGCGGCCGCCGCGCCGGTGCTGCGCCACTTCGCGGGCGGCGACATTAACATGGCGATCTCGACCAGCCGGCTGGACCCACACTACGTCACCTTCGCGCTCCCGCAGGGGGCGCCGCTGCGCGAACGGCTGAACCACGCGCTGCTGGAACGGGTGACCGGCGAGAGCGGGCAGCAGGTGATGCGGAGGTACTTCGGCGACGGGTGAGGGTGGCGGTGGCGCTTGTGGCGAAAGGTCCCCGCTTGCGCAGGGATGACGGGGCGGGCGCGTGCGGCGGAGGTCCCGGCGTCGGCGGTGGCGCTTGTGGTGGAAGGTCCCCGCTCGCGCGGGGAAGAAAGGGCGGGCGGCCGGTGTGGCGGGGCTGTTATGCCCGCGAAAGCGGGCACCTCCCATCTCCCATTCCCTCGTCGGTCCACCAGGTCGGACCAAGCCGCCCTCAAACCAGCCGCGACACCTCTTTCGCCGCGCGCACGAAGTCGCGGAACAGCGGGTGCGGTTCGAACGGCTTGGACTTCAGCTCGGGGTGGAACTGCACGCCGATGAACCACGGGTGGTCCGAGACCTCGACGATCTCGGGCAGCCGGCCGTCGGGCGACAGGCCGGAGAAGCACAGGCCGTGCTCCTCGAGTTGCTCGCGGTACTTGATGTCGACTTCGTAGCGATGGCGGTGCCGCTCCTGGATCGTGGTGGTGCCATAGACTTCGGCCACCTTCGAGCCTTCCTTCAGCGTCGCGTCATAGGCGCCCAGCCGCATGGTGCCGCCCTTGTCGTCAAGCACCGAGCGGGCGATCTTCTGGTTGTCCTTGATCCACTCGCGCAGGTGGAAGATCACCGGCTCGAAGCGCGCGACGCCCGCCTCGTGGTCGAACTCCTGGCTGCCCGCGCGCTCCATTCCGGCAAGGTTCCGCGCGGCCTCGATCACCGCCATCTGCATGCCCAGGCAGATGCCGAGATAGGGGATCTTGCGCTCGCGCGCGAAGCGGGCGGCGTTGATCTTTCCTTCCGTCCCGCGCTCGCCGAAGCCGCCGGGGACGAGGATCGCGTGGAAGCCTTCGAGGTAGGGGCCCGGATCCTCGCGCTCGAAGATTTCGGCGTCGATCCACTCGGCCTTCACCTTCACGCGGTTGGCCATGCCGCCGTGGGTCAGCGCCTCGGCAATGGATTTGTAAGCGTCCTCGAGCTGGGTGTACTTGCCCACGATCGCCACCTTCACCTCGCCCTCGGCGTGGAAGATGCGGTCGGCGACGTCCTCCCAGCGCCTCAGGTCGGGCTTGGGCGCCGGGCTGATCTGGAAGGCGTCGAGCACCGCCTGGTCCAGCCCCTCGCGGTGATAGGCCAGAGGGGCCTCGTAGATCGACTTGAGGTCGTAGGCGGCGATCACGCTGTCGGGGCGCACGTTGCAGAACAGCGCCAGCTTCTCGCGCTCTTTCTGCGGGATCGGCTTCTCGGACCGGCAAACGAGGATGTCGGGCTGCAGGCCGATGGAGCGCAGTTCCTTCACCGAGTGCTGGGTCGGCTTGGTCTTCAGCTCACCGCTCGCGGCGATCCAGGGCAGCAGGGTGAGGTGCATGAAGATGCATTCGCCGCGCGGCTTTTCCTGCGCGAACTGGCGGATCGCCTCGAAGAAGGGCAGACCCTCGATATCGCCGACGGTGCCGCCGATCTCGCACAGCATGAAATCGACCTCGTCCTCGCCGGTGGCGATGAAGTCCTTGATCTCGTTGGTGACGTGGGGAATCACCTGGATCGTCTTGCCCAGGTAATCGCCTCGGCGCTCTTTCTCGAGCACGTTGGAATAGATGCGGCCCGACGAGACCGAGTCGGTGCGGCGCGCGGCGACGCCGGTGAAGCGCTCGTAATGGCCGAGGTCGAGGTCGGTCTCGGCCCCGTCGTCGGTGACGAAGACCTCGCCGTGTTCGAAGGGCGACATCGTGCCCGGATCGACGTTCAGGTAGGGATCGAGCTTGCGCAGGCGGACGGTGAAGCCGCGGGCCTGCAGGAGCGCTCCGAGGGCCGCCGAAGCGAGGCCCTTGCCAAGCGAGGACACCACGCCGCCGGTGATGAATACGAATCGTGCCATGTGGCGGAAGCTCCCGTGATCTTGCCTGCTCGAATGGTGAGGACGGTGACCCGAATCCCTCGCATCACGGGATCCAAGCTATAGCCGTCCCGTGACGCCCGCGCAACCGGACCTCAATATGCGGGGGGCGGCCCGCATGCGCCGGCCACCGGTTGTGTCTGAAGTCGATGAAGTCGGGCGGCACGCGGCCGCCCGAACCGGGCCCCGGTGGTCAGTCGGCGCGCGGCGGCGTCAGCGGCGCGTCGTCGGCCGACGGCGGCAGCAGGTCGTCGGTCGGCGGGAGCATGTCGCCCGCCTCGTCCGCGTTCTCGATGCCCAGCCGGTCCACGACGGACGAGCCGGCCGAGTTCTGGGCCGCGATAATGGTCAACGCGATCGAGGTCGCGATGAAGGCGATGGCGAAGCCCCAGGTCAGCTTGCCGAGCGCGGTCGCCGCGCCACGGGCGGACATCACGCCGCCGCCGCCACCCCCGCCCATGCCGAGCCCACCCCCCTCGGAGCGCTGCAGCAGCACCACGCCGATCAGGCAGAGCGCGAGGATCAGGTGGATGACGAGGATCACGTTTTCCATGGGCCGGGCCTTCTGGTTTGACGGGGCGTATCTAGAGACAAGCGGCGCGGCCCGCAACCCTTCCTCGCGGGGGTGTGCGGGATGTGTCGGGACGGGCGCAGGCGCGCACCGTGGCGACGTTCTGGGGGACGGACCGGGGCGCTGCCCCGGACCCCGGGATATTTCGGGGCCGAAGATGAAGCAGGGGCGGCGCGGGCGGCTGGCTTTTGCTGTTTCACCGACGGGCGCGCACGGCTATACGGGCGCGGGTTCTAAAGCGGAGAGTGCTATGGCCAACGTCGTGGTTGTCGGCGCCCAGTGGGGCGACGAGGGCAAGGGCAAGATCGTGGACTGGCTGAGCGAGCGCGCCGACGTCATCGCGCGCTTCCAGGGCGGTCACAACGCCGGCCACACGCTGGTGGTCGACGGTACCGTCTACAAGTTGCACGCGCTGCCCTCGGGCGTGGTGCGCGGCGGCAAGCTGTCGGTGATCGGCAACGGCATGGTGCTGGACCCCTGGCACCTGCTGAAGGAGATCGAGACCATCCGCGGTCAGGGCGTCGAGATCACGCCCGAGACGCTGATGATCGCCGAGAACACGCCGCTCATCCTGCCGTTCCACGGCGAACTGGACCGTGCGCGCGAGGCGCAGGCCAGCGTGTCCAAGATCGGCACGACCGGGCGTGGCATCGGCCCGGCCTACGAGGACAAGGTGGGCCGCCGGGTGATCCGCGTGGCCGACCTGGGCGACGACAAGACGCTCGAGGTGCGGGTTGACCGGGCGCTGGTGCACCACAACGCGCTGCGCGCGGGCCTCGGACTCGAGCCGGTGGACCGCGCCGCGCTGCTGGCGGAGCTGCGCGAGATCGCGCCGCGTATCCTGGAATTCGCCGCTCCGGTCTGGAAGGTCCTGCACGAGAAGCGCCGCGCCGGCCGCCGCATCCTATTCGAGGGGGCGCAGGGCGCGCTTCTGGACATCGACTTCGGCACGTACCCTTACGTGACCTCGTCGAACGTGATCGCGGGGCAGGCGGCGACGGGCACGGGGTTGGGGCCCGACGCCATCGACTTCGTGCTGGGCATCGTGAAGGCCTATACGACCCGCGTGGGCGAGGGGCCGTTCCCCACCGAACTTCTGGACGAGGACGGCCGCAGGCTGGGCGAGCGCGGGCACGAGTTCGGCACCACCACCGGGCGTCAGCGCCGCTGCGGCTGGTTCGACGCGGTGCTGGTGCGCCAGACCTGCGCCACGAGCGGCGTGAAGGGCATCGCGCTGACCAAGCTCGACGTGCTCGACGGGTTCGACGAGCTGAAGATCTGCGTGGGCTACGAGCTTGACGGCAAGCGCATCGACTACCTTCCCACGGCCGCCGATCACCAGGCGCGCTGCACCCCGGTCTACGAGACGATGCCGGGCTGGCAGGAATCCACGGAAGGGGCACGCAGCTGGGCCGACCTGCCGGCCAACGCCATCAAGTACGTGCGCCGGGTGGAAGAGCTGATCGAGTGCCCGGTGGCTTTGCTGTCGACCAGCCCCGAGCGCGAGGACACGATCCTCGTCACCGACCCGTTCGCGGACTGAGCCGGTGAAGTACAAGACCCGCCGCCGTCTCGCCCTGCTGATCCTGCTGGTCGGCCTGCCGGTCTATGTAGTCGTCGCGACGACGCTGGTGGGGCTGCTGGAACGGCCGGGCATGCTGGTGGAACTGGCGATCTATGTCGGGCTGGGCGTCCTCTGGGCACTGCCGCTCAAGCGCGTGTTCAAGGGAATCGGCCAGTACGATCCCGACGCCGACCGGGACGAGTAGGCGCGGGCGCACGGAACAGAAAAGGGCGGCGCAGGGAAGGCGCCGCCCTTTCCGTTTTGTCCGACGGTTTACTCGCCCGCGATGCGCATGGCCGAGGCGTAGCGCGTGTCGTCGGCCACCGCGAAGCGGCCGGCGCCGACCTTGCGGATGCGGCCCGAGCGCAGAAGCTGGCCGAAGCTCTTCAGGCCGCGCTCGCGGCTGGTCTCGTCGCTCGGCGTGATCGAGGCGGCGCGGCGCAGGATCTGCGGGCGCGACACGTCCTGCCGGCCCTCGACCAGCGTGGCGTAGGCAGCGGCGGCTTCGAGGATGTCGGGAAGCTCGGTCGCGCCGACGCGCTCGGCGAACTCGGCGAAGCTTTCCCCCGCCTCGACGCTTTCCATCCGGCGCGGCGCCTCAACCTCGGCCTCTGCGGGCTTGGCCACGCGGCGCGGCTGGACGGGACGCGCCCGGTCCTGCGCCTCGTCCTTGCGCTCGCGGTCCACGCGCAGTTCGCTGACAAGCATCAGCGGCGCCGGGCGATCCTGGAGCGGATCGGACGGGCGGGCGGTGGCGTGGCCTGCCTCGTGCGGGCGGCGGGGCCGCACGACCTTGGCGAGGTCGTCGCGGTACTGGTTCATCGCCGAGGCCCGCGCCTCGGCCCGGTGGCCGCGCAGCAGCCGGTCGGCGCGCGTCGCGGCGACGGCGGCCTTCAGGTGCGCGATGGCCGAGCGGCGGCGGGTGCCTTGCGGTTCGTCGAGCTTCTTGTTCGTGGTGGTGATGAGGCGGTCGAGCGCCTCTTCCCCGCGCTCTTCCTGGACGCGCGCCTCTTCCTCGGCCTCGCGGGTAGCGACTGGATAGTCCCTGTCCCCGCCGCGTTCGCGCCGGGCAACGGCATGGGCCGTTGCCTCGTCGGGTTCGCTGCGGTCGGCGGGCCGGTCCGCATCCTCGGCACGCTCCTGGGGGAGGGCGGGATAGGCCGGCGCTTCCTCGCGCGCCACGGCCTCGGCCTCGCGCTCGACCTGGGCGAGCTCCGCCATCAGCTCCTGCTCGTCCTCGGGGTGCAGGCTGCTGCCCGACACGATCTCGCGGATGTCGCCGGGGATGTCCTCGTCCGTGCCCGGGGCGGCGGGCCGCTCTTCCGGCTGCTGCTCGGCGGCCTCGGGTTCGGCCGGGGCCTCTTCGTCGTCCTCGACGGCCTCGATGTCGCCGGCGGCCAGCGCCGCCTCGAATTCGCTGCGCGTAAGGCGGATGATACGGGCGCGCGGGATGCCGTTCTCGTCCGGCTCCTCGGTCTCGACCTCGATCTCTTCCTCGTCCTGCGCGGCCGGGCCGGTGACGGCCGGAAGCTGCGGCGCCTCTGCGTGTGCCTCGGCCTTTTCGGCGGGGGCGGCGTGCGTGTCGCGCTCGGGAGTCGATGCAGCGGGGGCGCGTTTGGCGACGCCGGCTTCCTCGGCGAACTCGTCGATGAAGTCGCGGGCGTAGCCGATCGTCTGGGCGATGGCGTCGACGTTGGCGGAGGGCACGGGGGCCGGGGCGGCGCGCTCCTCGGCCTCGTCCGGGCGGTAGGCGTCGAGTTCCTGTTCCAACTCGGCGCGATAGGCTTCCGCCGAGACCTCGGGCGCGTCGGCTTGCGTATCCTCGTCCACCGCAGGGCGGTAGGCGTCGAGCTCCTGCTCGAGCTCGGCGCGGTGTGCGTCGGCCGGCTCTTCGGTACGCGCGTCTTCGTCCCCGGCGGGACGATAGGCGTCGAGTTCGCTTTCGAGTTCTGCGCGGTACGCCGCGTCCTGCGCGACCGGCGCCTCTTCTTCGGCCTGAAAGGCGGCCTGCTCGTCCGCCTGAACGTCTTCGGCTTGAACGGAGGGCTGCTCGTCCACCTGAACATGCGCTTCGGCGGCGGGCGCGAATTGTGCTTCGGGCGCGTCCTGGTCGGCCATGACCTCGGCCGAGGTCCAGCGCGACTCCGTCTCGTCCTCGGCGGGGGCGGACGCCTGAGGCTCGGCTTTCACGCTCTCGGGGGCTTCCCCTGCGTCGGAGAAGGCGGCGTCGATGGACCCGAGGGCGGTGGCCTCGGTCGGTTCGTCCTCTTCGAAGGTCGCGGCCTCGCGGCTTGCCTTGGCGCGGGCGACGGCGGCGCGGATGCGGGCGAGCTTGGCGGCGACGCTGTCGCCCTCGGGCCCGACCGGCTCGGCCTCGGGCTGCGCAGCGGGTTGCGGCTGAACCGGCGCGGCGGCCCGCGGCTGCGGCGTGGGCTGCGACTGAGGGGCGGGGGCCGGGGCGGCCTCGGGACCGGGCGCGGTCATCTGGCGCAGGACTACGCCCTTGTCTTCGACCCGGGCTTCGACCCGCTTCTGGATCTCGCGCTCGGCGATGCGGTGCAGCATGTCGGCATCCGGCGTCGGCGGCTCGGCCCCGAAGTAGCGGTCGTCCGCGGCCAGGTCCCGGAAGTACTCGGCGATCGAGCGCATCGTGTTGAAGGGATCGTCGAACCCCTCCAGAGTGCACGAGAACGTCCCGTACGAAACGGTCAGTATCTTGTTCGAACCCACCATCGATGCCTCGCTTCCGTCTTCGGTCCAGCAGGGGTCTGTTTACCACGCGCCAGTCTGCAAATCAGAACAGAACTGCGATCATTGCAGCAAGTTTTCGCGGCCAGAATATGGTGACGCTTCGGATTTCGGACCTTTTTCGCCATGAATCCCGTGATCGTCACGTCGCAAGAGCCTGTTTTGCTGCTGGGTGGCGGCGTCGTGGATGCGAGCGACCTGCGCGAGGCGCTGAGCGTCTGCCCCACGGTCGTCGCGGCCGACAGCGGCGCGCGCGCCGCGCTTGCGGCGGGCCGGGTGCCGGACGCGGTGATCGGGGATTTCGATTCGCTGGCCGCCGCCGACCGCGCCGCGCTGCCCGCCGAGCGCCTGCACCGCATACCCGAGCAGGACACGACCGACTTCGACAAGTGCCTGCGCTCGGTCAAGGCGCCCGTACTGGTGTGCCTGGGCTTTTCCGGCGCGCGGCTGGACCACGAACTGGCCGTCTACAACAGCCTTGTGCGGCATCCCGAGCGGCGCGCGCTGATCGTCGGGTCGCACGACATCTGTTTCCACGGCGCAAGCGGGATCGAGCTTGGCCTGCCGGTGGGCTCGCGCCTGTCGCTGTTTCCGATGCGCGAGGTCACGGGGCGGTCGGAGGGGCTGGCTTGGCCCATCGACGGGCTGACGCTGGCGCCGGACGGCCGGGTCGGCACGTCCAATCGCGTGACAGGTCCGGTGCGGCTGCATTTCGACGGGCCGGGGATGCTGGTCATCCTTCCCAAGACGGCGGCTGGGCGGGTGCTGGAGGCGTGGGGTCGGCAGACCGGCTGAGATGTCGCGCGCGGCGGTAGTGGGGCGGAGCGGCGACCGCTGCGGAACGTCCGGCACGTGCAGCAGCTTCCGCATCTCTTTCAGGCGCAGGGCGCAGCGGATCACGCGCAGGTCGGCGTTCCTCCACGCCGACCACCGGCAGCAGGAACGCCGCCGGCATCACCACGCGGCCGACGAGCCGCGCCAGCGGCGGCGCCGGAACCCGGAGCCCGTCACCGGGAGAACGCGGGTCGGCGGCGGACGCCGAACGCGCCACGGTTATTGCAGGTCGCCGAAGGCGCGCCGCAGCCGCTCCGCTGCCTCCTCGACCCGCGCGCGCGGCGTGGCGAAGTTGAAGCGCAGGAAGCTGTCGCCGCCCCGGCCGAAGACGGGCCCGCGGTTGATCGCGATGCGGGCGTCCTGCTCGACACGGCGGGTGAACTCGTCCCTTTCCATCCCGGTGCCCGAGAAGTCGACCCAGGCGAGGTAGGTGGATTCCAGCGGCATCGACCGCAGCCCCGGGATCGCGTTCACGACCTCGTCGAAAATCCGCCGGTTCCCGTCAAGATACCCCGTCAGCGCATCGATCCACTCCGCCCCGGCGGGGGAATAGGCGGCAGTGACCATGTGCATGCCGAAGGCGTTGGGCGAGGTGCCAAGCGCGCCCATCCGGTTGGCGAACCGCTTGCGCAGATCGCCGTTCGGGATCGTCACGTTGCCCAGATGCGCGCCGGCCATGTTGAAGCTCTTGGTGGCCGCCGTCATCATGATCAGCCGGTCCTCGACGCCCGCGATCCGCGTCATCGGAACGTGGGTGTGACCGGGATAGACGAGGTCGTGGTGAATCTCGTCCGAGATCAGCAGAAGGTCGTGCCGCGCGCAGAAGGCGGCGATCGCCTCCAGCTCGGCCTGCGTCCAGACCCGCCCGCCGGGGTTGTGGGGCGAGCAGAGGATGAAGAGCTTCTCGTTCCCGGTCATCTTCGCGTCCCACGAGGCCGTGTCGGGCACGTAGACGCCGCCTTGCTCGGGCATCTCCATCTCGACCACCTCGCGGCCCGCCGCGCGGATCACGCGGCCGAAGGCGTGGTAGACCGGCGTCATCAGCACCACTCCGTCGCCGGGCTGGGTGAACTCGTCGAGGCAGAGGCCCACGCCGTTGACCACCCCGTTCACCGTCAGGACGTGATCGGTGTCCAGCGCCCAGCCATGCCGCGTTTTCATCCACCAGCGGATGGCCTCGAAATAGGCGGACTGGTCACCGAAATAGCCATAGACGCCGTGATCGAGCATCGCCTGCAGCGCCTCTTGCACCGCCGCCGGCGGGCGGAAGTCCATGTCGGCCACCCACATCGCGATGCCGTCCTCGGCCGGGACGCCGTGCAGGGGCTCCATCATGTCCCACTTCATGGAGTGGGTGCCGCGCCGCTCGATGATCTCGTCGAAGTTCATGATTATCCTCATGCCTGCTCGCGGCGCAGGCTAGCGGCGCAAGTCGCGAGCGCAAGGCGGATTGCGCGGGGGCAGCGGGTCGCCTACATGACGCGCATGGCCGTGAGAGACATCCTGATCCACCCCGATCCCCGCCTGAAGACGCCCGCGACGCCCGTCGCCGAGGTCACGGACGAGTTGCGCGCGCTCGCCGACGACATGCTCGAAACCATGTACGCCGCGCCGGGCATCGGCCTGGCCGCGCCGCAGATCGGGGTGATGAAGCGCATCCTGGTCATGGATTGCGTCAAGGACGAAGAGGCGCCGGCCCGCCCGATGGTGCTGATCAACCCGTCGGTGGTCTGGTCCTCGGACGAGATGTCGATCTACGAGGAAGGCTGCCTGTCGATCCCGGACCAGTACGCCGAGGTCGAGCGGCCTTCGGAGGTCGAGGTCGTCTGGACCGGGCTCGAGGGCGAGGAGCGGCGCGAACGGTTCGACGGTCTCTGGGCCACCTGCGTGCAGCACGAGATCGACCACCTCGACGGCAAGCTGTTCATCGACTACCTCAAGCCGCTCAAGCGGCAGATGATCACCCGCAAGATGGTCAAGCTGAAGCGCGAGAAGGCCCGCGCGTGACGGTCCGGCCCTTCGTGATGTGGCCCGACCGGCGGCTGCGAACTGCCGCCGCCCCGGTCGAGGCGGTGACGGAAGACATCCGCGCGACCTGGGACGACATGGTCGAGACGATGGAGGCGATGCCGGGCGTCGGCCTCGCCGCGCCGCAGATCGGCGTGATGCTGCGGCTGGCTGTCGTGGATGCCTCCGAGGAACGCGGGCAGGCGGTGCGGCTGGCGAACCCCGAGGTTCTGCATGCCAGCGTCAAGCCGCGCGAGCACGAGGAGGCGTCGCCCAACCTGCCCGGCGTCTCGGCCACCGTCACCCGCCCGCGCGCCGTGACGGTGCGGTTCCTGAACGAGGCGGGCGAGGCCGAGGAGCGGGACTTCGTCGGACTGTGGGCCACCAGCGTGCAGCACCAGATCGACCACCTGAACGGGCGGATGTACTTCGACCGGCTCAGCCGCACCAAGCGCGAGATGCTGCTGAAACGGGCGGCCAAACGGCGCTGATCCCGCGAACTTTCGTCGAAAGTTCGCCCTCCCGGCCGGGTCGGCGAATTTCCGTCGAAAATTCGCAAGGCAACGGAGGCGGGCGATGCGCGTCATCTTCATGGGAACACCGGATTTCTCGGTGCCGGCGCTGGAGGCGCTGCATGCGGCGGGCCACGACATCACCTGCGTCTACACTCAGCCGCCCCGGCCCGCCGGACGCGGCAAAAAGGACCGCCCGTCGCCCGTCCAGGCCCGGGCCGAGGCGCTGGGCCTGCCGGTGCGCCACCCGGCGTCCCTGAAGGGGGCGCAGGCGCAGGAAGACTTCGCGACGCTCGACGCCGACGTGGCGGTGGTCGTCGCATACGGGCTGATCCTGCCGCAACCGATCCTCGATGCGCCCCGCCACGGCTGCTTGAACATCCACGCATCGCTCCTTCCCCGCTGGCGTGGTGCCGCCCCCATCCACCGCGCGATCATGGCGGGCGATGCCGAAACCGGCGTCTGCATCATGCAGATGGAGGCCGGGCTGGACACCGGGCCGGTCCTGCTGCGCGAGGCGGTGCAGATCGGGGCGGAAGAGACGACTGGCGACCTGCACGATCGCCTCTCCGTTCTGGGCGCCCGGCTGGTCGCCGATGCACTGGGACGGTTGGACGACCTCGCGCCGCAGGGGCAACCGGAAGAGGGCGTCACCTATGCCGCGAAGATCGACAAGGCCGAGGCGCGCATCGACTGGACCCGCCCCGCGTCCGCGATCGACCGCCTGATCCGCGGCCTCTCGCCCTTTCCCGGCGCGTGGTGCGAGATTGCCGGAGAGCGCGTGAAGCTCCTGCGCTCGCGGCGTTCCGCCGGCTCCGGCGCACCGGGCGAGGTGCTGGATGGCTTCACCATCGCCTGCGGCGACGGCGCAATCCAGGTCCTGCAAGCGCAGCGGCAGGGGAAACGGGCGGCCTCGGCCGACGAGTTCCTGCGTGGAACGCGCCTGCCGGCGAAACTCACCTGATCCGCGGGCTCTCCACTCGCCGGCACTCGCCGGCGCACGAGCGGGCCCTAGACCGTGTGCCTCGGTCTTCCTCTTGCGGAAAATACTCCGGGGTCCGGGGCGGAGCCCCGGGGCTCTCCGCCCGCGCCGCCGCCCGGATCAGGACTTCTGCTTCGCCGGCTTGAACGGCGCCATCCCGCTGCGGGCAAGTTCGTCGGCGCGCTCGTTCTCCGGGTGGCCGGCATGGCCCTTCACCCATTCCCACGTGACGTGGTGACGCTTCTGCGCGGCGTCGAGGCGGCGCCAGAGATCCTCGTTCTTCACCGGCTTCTTGGTCGAGGTCTTCCAGCCGTTGCGCTTCCAGCCGTGAATCCACTGGCTCACGCCGTTCTTCACGTAGGCGCTGTCGGTGATCACGGTGATGGTCGAGGGCCGCGCGAGGCTTTCGAGCGCGGAGATCGCCGCAAGCAGCTCCATGCGGTTGTTCGTCGTCTCGGCCTCGCCGCCCGACAACTCGCGTTCCTTGACGACGCGCTCGCCCTCACGGGCGATCAGCAGCGCGCCCCAGCCGCCGGGGCCGGGATTTCCGGAGCAGGCCCCGTCGGTATAGGCGAAGAGTTCTGGCATGGGCGCGGGATAGCCGAGGCCGGGGCCTCCGGCAAGGGCTCAGAGGATGGTGACGACAAGGCAGCCGACCACGACCACCGTCAGCAGGACGCGCAGGCTCATCCACCAGGGCGGCGCGAGCTCCTGCCGCCAGAACAGCCAGTCGAGGCCGAGCAGGCCAACAAAGCCCGCGATGAGGTATGTGGCGGCCGAGACGGGGCCACCGCCGACGAAGAAGAACGCCCAGAGCGCGGGCAGGACCGACAGTGCGTAGCCAGTGGCGGCGACCGCGCCGGTGGTCTTCGTGGCGAAGCCCCAGAGCACGCCGGACATGAAGGACAGGATCACGCTGCCATAGGCCAGCTGCACGTATGGCCCCACGAACCGCGCGCCCAGCGTGCCCGCGCCCCAGCTTTGCAGCGCCGGGAAGATCAGCGTAGCCGCGCCCCAGAGGAACGGGATCAGCCCGGCCAGGCCGAGCGCCAGCGGTGTCGCGGGGATGCGGCGCATCAGGCGGGGACGCGCAGGACGCGGGGGACCTTGAACTCGACGTTCTCCTGCGCGGTCTCGACCTGCTCGACCGTCACGTCGAAGCGGTCGCGGAAGGCGTCGAGCACTTCGTTCACCAGCACCTCGGGCGCAGAGGCTCCGGCGGTGATCCCGATCGAGCCGATACCCTCGAGCGCGCGCCAGTCGATGTCGTCGGCGCGCTGGACAAGCTGGGCATAGCCGCAGCCGGCGCCGCGCCCGACCTCGACCAGCCGCTTCGAGTTCGACGAGTTCGGCGCGCCGATCACCAGCATCGCGTCCGCGTGCGGGGCCATCGCCTTGACCGCCGCCTGCCGGTTGGTGGTGGCGTAACAGATGTCTTCCTTGTGCGGGCCCACGATGTTCGGGAATCGCGCCTGCAGCGCCGCGACAATGCCGGCGGTGTCGTCGACGGACAACGTGGTCTGCGTGATGAAGGCCAGCTTGTCGGGGTCGCGCACGTCAAGCCCGGCGACGTCCTCGTCCGTCTCGACCAGCAGCACCTCGCCGGCGGGAAGCTGACCCATGGTGCCCACCGTCTCGGGGTGGCCGGCATGGCCGATCATGATCATCTGCAGGCCGTTCTCGTGGTGCCGCTCGGCTTCGATATGCACCTTCGAGACGAGAGGGCAGGTGGCGTCGACATACACCATCTCGCGCTTGGCGGCCTCGGCCGGGACCGCCTTCGGCACGCCGTGGGCCGAGAAAATGACCGGTCGATCGTCCGGGCATTCATCCAGCTCCTCGACGAAGACCGCGCCCTTCTCGCGCAGGCCGTCGACCACGTAGCGGTTATGCACGATCTCGTGGCGCACGTAGACCGGAGCGCCCCATTTCTCGAGCGCCATCTCGACGATCTTGATGGCGCGGTCGACGCCGGCGCAGAACCCGCGCGGCGCGGCGAGGTACAGGGTCAGGGGCGGTTTCGTCATCGCGAGGCTCCTCGATTCCGGCCACACAGGTAAGCGGGCAGGCGGCAGCCGTCCACCCCCGCATCGCTCGCACCCGCGTGTCTTGACCTTCCAGCGCGGGAAGGACTGAAAGACCCGCCAAAGCGGAGGACGACATGCTCAGATGGGCGACACTTGCGGGCGTGGCGGCGCTCGTCGCGGCAGGCGGCTGGATCTGGTCGCAGGGCACGGCCGAGGGCGGCCGGCTGCCCTATGACGACGCGGATGCGGTGGCGCGCGGCGCGGCGCTTTACGAAGAGTATTGCGCTTCATGCCACGGCGCGGACCTGGAGGGCGAGCCGGACTGGCGCACGCGGCTGCCGTCGGGCCTGATGCCCGCGCCGCCACACAACGAGACGGGGCATACCTGGCACCATCCAACCGAACAGCTGTTCCTGCTGACCAAGCACGGCGTGGCCGAGATGGTCGGGGGCGGGTACGAAAGCGCGATGCCCGGCTTCGGCGACGTTCTGAGCGACCAGCAGATCCGAGAGGTGCTGGCCTTTATCAAGAGCACGTGGCCCGCAGAGGTCATCCGCCGGCACGACCAGATGAACGAAGCGGCGCGCTAGGGGCCGGCAACCAGCCCCGGCGCCACCTGGTCGGTCAGAAGCGCGAGCGCGATGTAGCGGCCTGTCTTGGCGATGGCGACGAGCGTCAGGAACAGCCAGAAGCGCGTGCGCAGGATGCCGGCGACGACCGTGACCGCGTCGCCGAAGGGCGCCCAGGACAGCAGAAGCGTCCAGACCCCCCAGCGATTGTACCACTCCTGCGCCCGGTCAAGCTGGCGTTCGGTGACCGGAAACCAGCGGGAGTGGCGGAAGCGCTCGATAGCCCGGCCCATGACGTAGTTCAGGACCGACCCCAGCGTGTTGCCCACACTCGCCACCGCGATCAGCACGAACAGCGATACGTCGCCACGCACCTGGAGCGCGGCGAAGATGATCTCGGACTGGAAGGGCAGGATCGTCGCGGCGCCGAAGGCCGCGGCGAACATCGTGAGAAGCGAAAGGGAGCCGTCCATCCCCATGAAAACGGCTCCCGCCGCGCCGCCGTTCCGGCGGCGGCTTCAGTCTTCGACCGTCTCGCGTATCGGGCGGTCGTCGTTGCGGGGCTCGCGCGGCGGGCGCCCGATGACTTCCTTGAGCTCGTCGAGCTCGATGAAGTTGTCGGCCTGGCGGCGAAGCTCGTCGGCGATCATCGGCGGCTGGCTGCGGATCGTGGACACGATCGAGACCCGCACGCCCTGGCGCTGAAGGCTTTCCACCAGCGGCTTGAAGTCGCCGTCGCCCGAGAACAACACAACGTGATCCACGCGCGGGGCCAGTTCCATGGCATCGACCGTCAGCTCGATATCCATGTTGCCCTTGACCTTCCGGCGGCCTTGGCTGTCGGTGTATTCCTTCGCGGGCTTCGTCACCATCGAGAAGCCGTTGTAGTGCAGCCAGTCCACCAGCGGACGGATCGGCGAATACTCGTCATTCTCAAGCAGCGCGGTATAGTAGAAGGCGCGCAGGAGCTTGCCGCGGCGCATGAACTCCTGTCGCAGGAGCTTGTAGTCGATGTCGAACCCGAGCGCCTTCGCCGAGGCGTAAAGGTTCGAACCATCGATGAACAGCGCGAGCCGTTCGTCTCGGTAGAACATAAATGTCGTCCTTCTCTAATAGCGACGGAGCAAAATAAGTGCGTTCCGTGAGTGAGTGTGCGATTGCTCCGCCGAGGGCCACTTATTCAAGAAAGCTGCGTGCAGGTGCAACTATCCTTTCAGGCAAGCCCGTATACGGAAGTATTCGTCGCGCTCGGCGGGAACAGTGCGCTTGACGGAAAATCTGTTCACGAAGCGCTGAACGAGTCGATTAGCCTGCTGGACAGCGGCGAGATGACGTTGCGTTCGCGAAGCCGGATGTACAGCACGCCGTGCTTTCCGGCCGGCGCGGGACCCGATTTCGTCAACGCGGCAGCCGTCTTCCGGACCTCGCTTCCGCCCGAGGCCGTCCTGTGCCGGCTGCACGAGGTCGAGTCGGTCTTCGGTCGCGAGCGGAAGGTGCGTTGGAGCGAAAGGACGCTGGATCTCGACCTGCTCGGCTACGGGGACGCGGTGGCGCCGGACGAGCCAACGTTCCGCCGCTGGGCCGATCTGCCGCTTGAGCGACAGACGCGCGAGGCGCCGGACCGCCTGATCCTGCCGCATCCGCGGATGCAGGACCGGGCCTTCGTCCTGGTCCCGATGGCCGAGATCGCGCCGGACTGGCGGCACCCGGTCTTTGGACTGACGGTCGCCGAGATGGCGGCGGCAATTCCGGCCGAAGAGCGGGCGCAGATCGCGCCGCTGTGAGCGTCTGACTTTCGACTTGTCAAGCAATTTCGTTCGCCTTACACACGTGACTTCAGACCTCCCTTACTGACCGGAGATTCCCATGGCCCGCGTGACGGTCGAAGATTGCGTCGACAAGGTTCCCAACCGGTTCGAGCTGGTGATGCTCGCCGCGCACCGCGCCCGAGAGATCGCGAGTGGCGGACCGCTGACGGTGGACCGCGACAACGACAAGAACCCGGTCGTCGCCCTGCGCGAGATCGCGGAGGAAACCCAGCCGGCCGAGGATCTGCGCGAGCGCATGATCGAGAGCAACCAGACCCAGATCGAGGTCGATGAGCCCGAGGAAGACGCGATGGCGCTTCTCATGGGTGGCGGCGCCGAGCAGGACAAGCCCGACGAGGACCCGTCGGAAGAGCAACTCTTGCGGGCGCTCATGGCGGCGCAGGGGCAGCAATAAGGGCGTACGCGCCCCGCGAGGCGGATAGGGAATGATCGACGTCGACGACCTGATCGCGCTCGTCCGCAACTACAATCCGAAGACCAACGAAGGCCTTATCCGCGAGGCCTTCGATTACGGCCAGAGGATGCACGAAGGGCAGTTCCGCCACTCGGGCGAGCCGTACTTCACGCATCCCGTCGCCGTCGCCGCTATCCTGACCGAGATGCAGCTTGACGATTCCACGATCGTCACAGCCCTCCTGCACGACGTGATCGAAGACACGCGCTCGACCTACGGCGAAGTCGTCGACCGCTTCGGTTTCGAGATCGCCGAACTCGTCGACGGCGTGACCAAGCTGACGAACCTTCAGCTGACCTCGACCGAGACGAAGCAGGCCGAGAACTTCCGCAAGCTGTTCATGGCGATGTCCAAGGACCTGCGGGTGATCCTGGTCAAGCTTGCCGACCGGCTGCACAACATGCGCACGATCAAGTCGATGCGGCACGAGAAGCAGGTGCAGAAGGCGCGCGAGACGATGGACATCTTCGCGCCGCTCGCCGGCCGGATGGGCATGCAGTGGATGCGCGAAGAGCTAGAGGACCTGGCCTTCCAGGTGCTCAACCCCGATGGCCGCCGCTCGATCATCCGCCGCTTCGTCACGCTCCAGCGCGAAACCGGCGATGTGATCGACAAGATCACGACCGACATCCGGCACGAGCTCGACAAGGTCGGGATCGAGGCCGAGGTGTTCGGCCGGGCCAAGAAGCCGTTCTCGATCTGGCGGAAGATGCAGGAGAAGGAGATGGGCTTTTCGCGCCTCTCCGACATCTACGGCTTCCGCGTGATCTGCAATTCCGAGATGGACTGCTACGGCGTGCTGGGGGCCATCCATCAGCGCTGGCGTGCGGTGCCCACCCGGTTCAAGGACTACATAAGCCAGCCCAAGTCCAACGGCTACCGCTCGATCCACACGACAGTCTCGGGCCGCGACGGCAAGCGGGTCGAGGTGCAGATCCGCACGCGTGAGATGCACGAGGTCGCCGAGACGGGCGTTGCCGCCCACTGGTCGTACCGCGACGGCGTGCGGGCCGAAAACCGTTTCGCCGTCGATCCGGCGCGCTGGATCTCGTCGCTGACCGAACGCTTCCACGCCGCCGAGGACCATGACGAGTTCCTCGAGGCCGTGAAGCTCGAGATGTACCAGGACCAGGTGTTCTGCTTCACGCCCAAGGGCGACGTGGTGAAGCTGCCCAAGGGCGCGACGCCGCTGGACTTCGCCTATGCCATCCACACCCGGATCGGCGATAGCTGCGTGGGCGCCAAGGTCGATGCGATCCGCGTGCCGCTGTGGACGCGTCTGAAGAACGGCCAGTCGGTCGAGATCCTGACCGCCGAAGGGCAGCGCCCGCAGGCCACGTGGATCGACATCGTCGCCACCGGCCGCGCCAAGACCGCGATCCGCCGCTCGCTGCGGGAAGAGGACCGAGAGCGGTTCATCAAGCTTGGCCGCGAACTGGCGCGGGTGGCCTTCGACCATGTCGGCAAGCGCGTGACCGACAAGGCGCTGGCGACGGCGGCGCGGCAGATGGGCCTGGCGGGCAGCGACGAGGTGCTGGCGCGGCTGGGCTCGGCCGAGCTGACGGCGCGCAAGGTGGTCGAGACGCTGTATCCTGAACTCGCCCGCCACCGCGGTGAGGAGGTCGAGGCGCAGCGCGCGGTCGTCGGTCTGTCGCCCGAACAGAAGTACGCCCGCGCCCAGTGCTGTCAGCCGCTGCCGGGCGAGCGCATCGTCGGCATCGGCTATTCGGGCCGGGGCGTAGTGATCCACGCCATCGACTGCCCGGCGCTGGAAGAGTTCGAAAGCCAGAATGACCGCTGGGTGGACCTTCACTGGCATTCAGGCGTTCACCGGGCGGTGAACACGGTCAGCTTCGACATGACCATCTCGAACGACGCGGGCGTGCTGGGCCGCATCTGCACCCTGATCGGCGAGCAGAAGGCGAATATCTCGGATCTCCGCTTTGTCGACAGAAAGCCGGACTTCTATCGCCTGATTGTCGATGTTGATCTGCGAGACGTAGAGCATATGCATGCGGTGATGCTCGGGCTCGAGGCGGACAGCGACGTGGCCAGCATCGTGCGGCACAGGGATCTGGGCCGGCGGCCCTAGGGAAGGAGACGGCAGGAAAGGTGTTCAAGAGACGCACACCCCGGTCGTATTTCCAGGTCGTGACGGACTTCGTCTATCCCCGGGGCGGATGGACGCGGGCCGCGCGTTATGTCGGCCACCGGCTGCACCGTCTACCTGACCCCGCATACAAGATCAGCCGCGGCATCGCCTGTGGCGTCTTCGTCTGCTTCACGCCGTTCTTCGGCCTGCATTTCCTGATGTCCGCCGCGCTGGCCTGGCTGATCCGGGGCAACGTGGTGGCGGCGCTGCTGGCGACCTTCTTCGGCAACCCGCTGACATTCCCCTTCATCGCCGGCATCTCGGTCGAGCTGGGGCAGTTCATGCTGGGCTACGACGAGCCGCTGCCGCTGCCGCGCATCTTCGGCGCGTTCAGCAACGCCTCGGTCGAGATGTGGCAGAACGTCCACGCCATCTTCACGCCCGAGCCGACGCATTGGGAGCGGCTGGGCGACTTCGTCGTCCAGGTGCTGCTGCCCTACACCGTGGGCGGGCTGATCCCCGGGCTGATCGCGGCCGGCATCTCGTACGCCGCGAGCCGTCCGCTGATCGGGGCCTACCAGAAGGCGCGCATCCACCGGATGAAGAAGAATTTCGCCAAGCGGCGGGTGAAGGCTGACGCGGCGCTCAAAGCCGATTAAGAACGGCGCCGAACCCGAGAAGGAGCCGGCCGTGAGCGAGCATCGTCTGAGACTTGGCGTGAACATCGACCACGTGGCCACCGTGCGAAACGCGCGCGGCGGCACGACCCCCGACCCCCTGCGCGCCGCGCGACTGGCCGAGGAGGCGGGCGCCGACGGCATCACCGCGCACCTGCGCGAGGACCGGCGCCACATCTCGGACGCCGACATCGACGGGTTGATGCAAACGCTCAGCGTGCCGCTCAACCTCGAGATGGCGGCCACGGACGAGATGCAGGCCATCGCCCTGCGCCACAAGCCGCACGCGGTCTGCATCGTTCCCGAGCGGCGCGAGGAGCGCACGACCGAGGGCGGGCTGGAGGTCGCAAAGGATGAAAACCGGCTCGCCCACTTCATCGCCCCCCTGCGCGAGGCCGGCAGCCGCGTGTCGATCTTCGTCGCCGCCGACCCTGCGCAGATCGACGCCGCGCACCGCATCGGCGCGGCGGTGGTCGAACTCCACACCGGCGCCTATTGCGACGCCCATGCCGAGGGACGCACCGGCGACCGCGACGCCGAGCTCGAGCGCCTGCGCGAGATGTCGGCCTATGCCCACTCCCTCGGGCTCGAGGTGCACGCGGGCCACGGGCTGACCTATGACACCGTCGGACCCGTCGCCGCGTTCCCCGAGATGCGCGAGCTCAACATCGGGCATTTCCTGATCGGAGAGGCGATTTTCCGCGGGCTCCACCCCGCGATCGCGGAAATGCGCCGACTGATGCAGATGGCGCGTTCGTGAGCCTTCGTTTGCTTTTTCCTGAACAAATCCGGTCATACCTTCGCCGTACTTCGAACGAAGGATGGCAGGATGATCAGGCAATACACTTATCGGGCGGCGCTCGCCGCCGGGGTGGCTTTGGCGTGCGCGGCGGCGGGACCGGCCGCGGCAGCGTGCAAGGTGCCCCAGAACGTAAGCACCATCGCGAAGTCGGTGGTGGAGCTTTCGAACAAATCGCGGCGGCAGAGCGGACTTCCGCGGCTGTCGCCCGAGGACCGTCTGATGCGGGCGGCGCAACAGCACGCTTGCTGGATGGCCGAAAACACGACCATGTCGCATACCGGCGACCGGCGGAGCTCCCCGGGCGACCGCGCGCGCGGCAACGGCTATCGCTTCCGCTTCGTGGCCGAGAACGTGGGCTACGGGCAGGACAGCGCGCAGGAGATCTTCACCGGCTGGATGGGCTCGTCCAGCCATCGCAAGAACATCCTGAGCGGCAAGGCGACGCAGGCGGGGGTTGCCGTGGCGATCGGTCGCGACGGCCTGCCATACTGGGCGATGGTGGTAGGCTCACCTCTCTAGGCGTAGGACCCGGGCGGGGCGCGGCATGATCCTGGGGATCGGCACCGACCTCGCCAATATCGAGCGGATCGCCGCCACGCTGGATCGGTTCGGCGACCGCTTCCGCAATCGCGTCTTCACTGAGACCGAGCAGCGCAAGGCCGAGCGCCGCGCCGACACCGCCGGCACCTACGCCAAGCGCTGGGCCGCGAAAGAGGCATGCTCGAAGGCGCTGGGCACCGGCCTGCGCATGGGTATCGCCTGGAAGGACATGTCGGTGTCGAACCTGCGCACCGGCCAGCCCGTGATGCACGTTACCGGTTGGGCGAAAGAGCGGCTGGACGCCATGACCCCGCCGGGGCACGAAGCGGTCATCCACGTCACGCTGACCGACGATCACCCCTGGGCGCAGGCCTTCGTGGTGATCGAGGCGCGCCGCGTGGGCGCCGCGGCCGGGGAACTGCTGCGACAATGAGCGCCTCCGGCGCACGCCATCGCGTGGCGCGCCCTGCGGGCGCGCGTGCCTCCGGCGGGGATATTTACGGACCAGAGATGGACGAGGAGCCGCGCCTGCGGGCCGGGCACGAACTTGACACCGAAACGCCCGCCGCCCATGAAGCGCCGGACCCACGAACGAGAGGCAGGGCATGACGAGCAAGGCCGAGAAGAAGGACGGACTCCTCGAGACCGTGAAGACCATCGTCTACGCGCTGCTGATCGCGGGCGTGTTCCGGACGTTGTTCTTCCAGCCGTTCTGGATTCCCTCGGGCAGCATGAAGGACACGCTGCTGGTCGGCGACTTCCTGTTCGTCAACAAGATGGCCTATGGCTACTCGCAGTATTCCTGCCCATTCGGGATCTGCCCGTTCTCAGGCCGCATCCTGGGCTCGGAGCCCGAGCGCGGCGACGTCGTCGTGTTCCGCCACCCCGTCACCGGGTCGGACTTCATCAAGCGGCTGATCGGCCTGCCGGGCGACGAGATCCAGATGCGCGACGGCATCCTGTATATAAACGGTCAGGAGGCCCCGCAGGTGCCCGCCGGCACGTTCGTGGAAGAGTTCGAGAAGCAGGGCCCCGTCGGCAGCCTGCCGCAATGCGAGAACGCGGGCGTGGGGCTGGGCGGCGACTGCGAGAAGTCGCGCTTCGTCGAAACGCTGCCCAACGGCGTGTCGCACCACGTGCTCAACATCCGGCCCTCGCGGCTGGACGACACGCCGGTCTACACCGTGCCCGAGGGCCACTATTTCTTCATGGGCGACAACCGCGACAATTCCACGGACAGCCGCGTGAGTCAGAACGCCATGGGCGTAGGCTTCGTGCCGTACGAGAACCTGATCGGCCGGGCGGACCGGGTGATGTTCTCGTCCGCCGGACGCTCGATGCTGTACTTCTGGACCTGGCGCCCCGACCGGTTCTTCGAGGAGATCGAGTGAAGCTCTCGGCCGAACTGAGGGATTTCGCCGACCGGCTGGGCCACGACTTCGCCCGGCCGGAGCTGCTTTTGCGCGCTGTCACCCATTCCTCGATCTCATCGCCCACGCGGCCCGATAACCAGCGGCTCGAGTTCTTGGGCGACCGGGTGCTGGGGCTGGTGATGTCCGAGGCGCTGCTGAAGGCCGACCCGGACGCGGCCGAGGGGCAGCTTGCCCCGCGTTTCAACGCACTGGTGCGCAAGGAAACTTGCGCCGAAGTCGCGCGCCAGGTCGAGCTTGGCGCAGTGCTCAAGCTCGGCCGGTCCGAGCAGATGTCCGGCGGGCGGCGCAAGGCGGCGCTGCTGGGCGACGCGATGGAAGCGGTGATCGCGGCGGTGTATCTTGACGCGGGGCTCGATGCGGCGCGCGCGCTGATCCTGCGACTCTGGGGCGACCGGATCGCCCGGGTCGAGGCGGATGCCCGCGACGCCAAGACCAGCCTTCAGGAATGGGCGCAGGGGCGCGGCGCGCCGCCGCCCGTCTACGTCGAGGTGGCGCGCGACGGGCCGGATCACGCGCCCATGTTCACGATCGAGGCGCGCCTGTCCGACGGCCGGGCGGCGCGGGCGAAGGCGGGATCGAAACGGCAGGCGGAACAGGCGGCGGCGAAAGCCCTGCTGGACAAGGTGGAGATGCCGGATGGCTGAGACGCGCGCGGGCTTCGTGGCCCTGATCGGCGAACCAAATGCCGGAAAGTCGACGCTGCTGAACCGGATGGTCGGCGCCAAGGTGTCGATCGTCACGCACAAGGTGCAGACCACGCGCGCCCGCATCCGCGGCGTCGCGATCGAGGGCGATGCGCAGATCGTCTTCGTGGATACGCCGGGCATCTTCCGCCCGCGCCGCCGGCTCGACCGTTCGATGGTCGCCGCGGCCTGGGGCGGGGCGGCGGATGCCGACATCGTGGTGCTGATGGTCGAGGCGCATCGCGGCATTACCGAGGGCGTCGCGGGCATCCTCGACGGGCTGGCCGAGCACGCGCGCGGCCGCAAGGTCGCGCTGGCGATCAACAAGATCGACCGGGTCGAGCGGTCGAAGCTGCTGGCGCTGACGGAGCAGCTGAACGCGCGGTTCGAGTTCGTGCAGACCTTCATGATCTCGGCCGAGAAGGGACATGGCGTCGACGATCTGCGCGCGTGGCTCGGCTCGGAACTGCCGGCGGGGCAGTGGCTCTACCCGGAGGACCAGATCGCCGACCTTCCGATGCGCATGATCGCGGCCGAGATCACGCGCGAGAAGCTGACGCTGCGGCTGCACCAGGAACTGCCCTACCAGCTGACGGTCGAGACCGAGAACTGGGAAGAGCGCAAGGACGGCTCGGCCCGGATCGACCAGGTGATCTATGTCGCGCGGGACGGGCACAAGGGCATCGTGCTGGGCCGCAAGGGCGAGACGACGAAGGCCGTGGGGCAGGCGGCACGGGCGGAGCTGGAGGAATTCCTGGGCCGCAAGGTGCACCTGTTCCTGCAGGTCCGTGTCCGGCCGAACTGGCTGGAAGAGGCCGAGCGGTACTCGGAAATGGGCCTCGATTTCGGCGACGGGGACTGAGGATCATGTACGAAACGTACATATCCGGCGCAAAGATGTACGTTTCGCCGTGGCGCGGCTGACCGCCGACTTCTGGGTCCGCGCCTATCTCGCGCGGCTGCGGCTGGCTGAGATCCCGGCCTTCGTCACGTCGAAGGGGGACGCCACGGCGGGCGCCGTCCTGGTCAAGCTCAACACGCTCGACGGACGCGCCACGGCCTTCCAGCGGTCGTTCGACCTGATGACCGGCGCGCGGAACTGGGTGGTCCTGTCGGAGGGCGACGAGGCCGAGGTCGATGCCTCGCTCGCGCGGCAGCGGAGCTTCGATCCCGATCTCTGGATCATCGAGGTCGAGGACCGCGAGGGCCGGCACCTTCTGGACGAGCCCGGCCTGTCGGAGTGACCGGCCAGGAGGTCGCGGTTCCGGTTTCGCCGACCCCTTCCATCTTCGGTCCTGAAATATCCCGGGGGTGAATGCGCCGCAGGCGCAGAGGGGGCAGAGCCCCCTCCCGCGCATTAGGTGAACGTGTTGTCCCGCGGGAAGCCGCGCGGCGCCATGCGGCCGGCGCTCGCCCGTTTCGAAATCCATTCTTCGATCTGCGTTTCGGTCCGGGTGCGCCCCGCCGGGTCCTTCCAGCTCAGGCCGTCGGCCAGGTTGAAGGTCGTCGCGTCGCTCAGGCCGCCGTCCTTGTATTTCTGCAGGCGGACACCCTTGCCGCGGGCCATTTCGGGCAGTTCCGTCACCGGGAAGACCAGCACCTTGCGGTTCTCGCCCACCACGGCGACGTGATCGCCGTCCACCGGCTTGCAGACCTTGGCGCGCACGTCGCCCTTCACGTTCAGCGCCTGCTTGCCGGCGCGGGTCTGCGCGGCGACCTCGGCCTCGGGGACGACGAAGCCGTCGCCGGCCGAGGAGGCGAGCAGGAGCTTGCGTTGCGGGTCGTGGATGAACAGCCTCAGGATCTCGGCCTCGTTGGGCAGGTCCACCATCAGGCGCACCGGTTCGCCCATGCCGCGGCCGCCGGGCAGATTGGCGGCCGACAGCGTGTAGAAGCGGCCGTTCGAGCCGAAGACCAACAGGCGGTCGGTCGTTTCGGCGTGGAAGATGAAGCGCGGGCCGTCGCCGTCCTTGAACTTCAGCTTCGTGTCGAGCGCCACGTGGCCCTTGAGCGCGCGGATCCAGCCCATCTGCGAGCAGACGACTGTGATCGGCTCGCGGTCGATCATGGCTTCGAGCGGCACGTCCTCGACCTCGGTGGCCTCGGCGAACTGGGTCAGGCGGTGGCCGCGGGCGTAGTCCTTGCCGAACTGCTTGCGCGTCTCGCGCAGCTGGTCGGCGATCCGGGCCCACTGGAGATCCTCGTCGGCCAGCAGCGCCTCGAGATCGGCGCGCTCGGCCATCAGCTCGTCGCGCTCGCGGCGCAGCTCCATCTCTTCCAGGCGGCGCAGGGAGCGCAGGCGCATGTTGAGGATGGCTTCGGCCTGCACCTCGGTCAGCTCCGCATCCTCGGGCTGCGGCGACGCGGGCACGCGCGGCGGGATGTAGTCGGCCTCGGACGTGGCGCGCGGGTGGTCCTTCGACCAGTCCTCGTACATCAGGCCCGACTTGGGGTCGTCGTCGTATCGGATGATGTCGATGACGCGGTCGAGGTTGAGGAAGGCAAGGATGAAGCCTTCGAGCACTTCGAGCCGGTGGTCGATCTTGTCGAGCCGGTGCTGGCTGCGGCGCTGGAGCACCTCGCGCCGGTGGTCGAGGAAGGCGCGCAGCACTTCCTTGAGCGAGCAGACCTTGGGCGTGCGCCCGTCGATCAGTACGTTCATGTTCATGCTGAAGCGCACCTCGAGGTCCGAGTTGCGGAACAGCGTGCCCATCAGCACGTCCGGGTCCACGTTCTTCGAACGCGGCTCCAGCACGATGCGGATGTCGTCGGCGCTTTCGTCGCGGACGTCGGCGAGGATCGGGACCTTCTTGGTCTGGATCAGCTCGGCGATCTTCTCGATCAGCTTCGACTTCTGCACCTGGTAAGGGATCTCGGTGACGACGACCTGCCACTGGCCGCGGCCCAGGTCCTCGGTTTCCCACTTGGCGCGCAGGCGGAAGGCGCCGCGGCCGGTGCGGTAGGCCTCGGCGATGTTTTCCTTCGGCTCGACGATCACGCCTCCGGTGGGGAAGTCGGGGCCGGGAACGTATTGCAGCAGCGTCTCGTCCCGCGCGTCGGGCGTCTTGATCAGGTGCAGGCAGGCGCCCACCAGTTCGCCGATGTTGTGCGGCGGGATGTTGGTCGCCATGCCCACGGCGATGCCGCTCGCCCCGTTGGCCAGCAGGTTCGGGAAGGCGGCGGGCAGGACGATCGGCTCGCTGAGCGTGCCGTCGTAGTTCGGCCGGTAGTCGACCGCGTCCTCGTTCAGCCCTTCCAGCAGCGCCTCGGCCGCCGCCGTCATCCGCGCCTCGGTGTAGCGCGGGGCGGCGGGGTTGTCGCCGTCGATGTTGCCGAAGTTGCCCTGGCCGTCGACCAGCGGGTAGCGCACCGCGAAGTCCTGCGCGAGCCGCGCCATCGCGTCGTAGATCGCAGCGTCGCCGTGCGGGTGATAGTTGCCCATCACGTCGCCCGAGATCTTCGCCGACTTCCGGAATCCTCCGCCGGAACCCAGCCTGAGCTCCCGCATTGCATAGAGGATGCGGCGGTGGACCGGCTTCAGGCCGTCCCGCGCATCGGGAAGCGCGCGATGCATGATCGTGCTGAGCGCATAGGTCAGATACCGCTCGCCGATGGCGCGGCGCAGCGGTTCGGAAAGATCGGGAACGGGGGCGTCGGAGTCGATGTCGCTCATGGCGAGGATGGATAGCCGCGTGCGCGGGTCGGGTAAAGCGCGTCGTGACGCGAGCCCCGCGGCTTTTCGCACCGCCGTTGCGCCGACTCGATGTATCCTCTCCCCATTGAATGAAGGAGCCGTGGGATGATCCGGCTGACGTTGCTTTTGTTGATTGTGATCGGCCTGACGATGACCATCGCGGGCCGCAAGGTCGAAGAGGATGCGGGAGTCGAGGTCGCGCGGCTAGAGACGGACACCCCGGGTCTTCTGACGGCGTCGGCCTCGGGCCGTGATGCGTCGGAACCCCTCGCGCTCGACGATTACGAACGGGCGGTGCAACTGGCGCTCGAGGCGACCGAGGCGCCGCGCGGAGAACGGCTGGCGATGCGGGCCGAACCGGTGGATGCCGGACGTCCCGCCGCCACGGTCGAACCGGTCGCGGCCGCGTCGGAGTCGACCGAGGCTCGCGCGTCGGAACCGCCCGAGGACCTGTGGTACGTGACCGGCACCCGCGTGAACCTGCGCGCCGGCCCCTCGACCGGCAACCCCGTGGTGGGGCAGGCGTCGCTGGGCGAGGCGGCCGAGATGCTGGGGCAGGAAGGGTCCTGGTACCGCATCCGGTTGAACGACAACGGGCGCGAAGCCTTCATCTATGGCCGCTACCTGGCGCCCGAGCGCCCGTGATTGCCGCCCCGCCCCGGATCGGATAGCCCGGTCCCCAGGCAGGCGGAGGGGCGCGTGGCGCGCAGCATTCTCATCACCGGATGTTCCAGCGGCATCGGACTGGACGCCGCGCGGACGCTGAGGGCGCGCGGCTGGCGCGTTTTCGCCACCTGCCGCGCCGAGGCCGACGCCGCGCGGCTGCGCGACGCGGGGCTGGAAAGCTGGCGGCTGGACTGTGCCGACCCGGCATCCGTGCGCGAAGGGGCCGAGCGGGCGCTGGAGGCCACGGGCGGGACGCTCGACGCCCTGTTCAACAACGGCGCGCACGCCGTGCCCGGCGCGGTCGAGGACCTGCCGCGCGAGGCGCTGCGCGAGATCTTCGAGGTCAACCTGTTCGGCTGGCACGACCTGACGCGCCGGGTCATCCCGGCGATGCGGGCGCAGGGGCACGGGCGGATCGTCAATTGCTCGTCCGTGCTGGGGCTGGTGGCGGCGCCGTGGAAAGGGGCCTATGTCGCGACGAAATACGCGCTCGAGGGGCTGACGGATTCGCTGCGGCTGGAGATGCGGGACACGCCGATCCACGTTGTGCTGATCGAGCCCGGGCCGATCGGGACGCGCATCCGCGTGAACTCGATTCCGCATTTCGAGCGGTGGATCGACTGGGAGCGCTCGGCGCGGGCGGACCAGTACCGCACCTCGCTGCTCCGCCGGCTGTACGAGGAGCGCGGGCCCGACCGGTTCGAGAAGACCCCGGCGGCGGTGACCGCGCGGCTGGTCGAGGCGCTGGAGGCCGAGCGGCCGCGCGCACGTTACCGGGTAACGACGCCCACGCATGCCGCCGCCCTCATCCGGCGACTGTTGCCGGACCGGCTGCTCGACCGGGTGCTGGCCGGGAGCTGAGCGAAAAAGCCTTCGCCTTGGCCGCGGGGGCGGCTATGTGGCGCGGCAGTCAAGGAACGGACGCAGCATGTTACAGGACCCTCTTTTCATCGTGGTCGCCATCGCGGTGATCGTCGTCTTCGGCATCCTCATGGTCGGGATCGGCGGTTTCGCGAAGGGCGGCGAGTTCAATCGCAAGCACGCCAACCGCCTGATGCGCTGGCGTATCCTGGCGCAGGCGCTGGCGGTGGTGCTGATCCTGCTGTTCGTCCTGTTCCGCCGCATGGGAGGCTGAGGCAATGGTCGTTCTGAACAAGATCTACACCAAGACCGGCGATCACGGCGAAACCGCGCTGGGCAACGGCGCGCGCGTCGCCAAGCACGCCGTGAGGGTCGAGGCGTACGGCACGGTGGACGAGGTGAACGCGACGGCGGGGCTGGCGCGGCTGCACGCGAGCGGCGAGACCGACAACCGGCTGGCGGCGATCCAGAACGATCTTTTCGACCTGGGCGCGGACCTCTGCCGCCCGGACATGGAGAAGGACGCCGAGGCGGAGTACCCGGTTCTGCGCGTCACGGCCGCGCAGGTGGCGCGGCTGGAGCGCGAGATCGACGCGATGAACGCGGCGCTCGAGCCCCTGCGCTCGTTCATCCTGCCCGGCGGCTCGCCGCTTGCCTCGCACCTGCACCTGTGTCGCACCGTCGCGCGCCGGGCGGAGCGGCTGTCGGTCGAGCTGGCCACGATGGAGCAGGTGAACCCGGAAGCGGTGCGCTATCTCAACCGCCTGTCCGACTGGTTCTTCGTCGCCGCGCGCATCGCCAACGACGACGGCCGCGCCGACGTGCTTTGGGTGCCGGGCAAGACGCGCGAAGGCTGAGACAGCGGAGGCGCCTGCGGCGCCACGCCTTTCCGATGCGCCGGGCTGGCGCCCGGCGCGCTGCCTCCGGCGGGGATATTTCGGGACCGAAGATGCAGCCGGTGCGCGCGGCCTTGGACGCCGGTTGCGAAAGAACGCGGCGTTGCAGGGCGGCGGCAGGTCGATTTTGCACTGTTTTCCCCGGGCACGGCAGTTTACATCGGGGCCGAGCATTTTTCTTGCGCCGCGCGCGCGAAAATCCAGGGAGTTTGCGCCGATGAAGGTCCTCGTGCCTGTCAAACGCGTGATCGACTACAACGTGAAGGTCCGCGTGAAAGCGGACGGCAGCGGTGTCGATCTCGCCAACGTCAAGATGTCGATGAACCCGTTCGACGAGATCGCCGTCGAAGAGGCGATCCGCCTGAAGGAGAAGGGCGTCGCGACCGAGGTCGTGGCCGTTTCGATCGGCGTCAAGCAGGCGCAGGAAACGCTGCGCACCGCACTGGCCATGGGCGCGGACCGCGCGATCCTGATCACCTCCGCCGACGACGTGCACCAGGACATCGAGCCGCTGGCCGTGGCCAAGCTGCTCAAGGCCGTGGTGGACGAGGAGCAGCCGCAGATCGTGCTGTGCGGCAAGCAGGCCATCGACAACGACATGAACGCCACCGGCCAGATGCTGGCCGCGCTTCTTGGCTGGAGCCAGGCGACGTTCGCCAGCACCGTCGAAGTCGAGGGCGAACAGGCGACCGTCACGCGCGAGGTCGACGGCGGCCTGCAGACCGTGAAGGTGAAGCTGCCGGCGATCATCACGTCGGACCTGCGCCTGAACGAGCCGCGCTATGCGTCGCTGCCCAACATCATGAAGGCGAAGAAGAAGCCGCTCGACGAGAAGACGCCCGCCGATTACGGCGTCGACGTCGCGCCGCGGCTCGAGGTGGTGAAGACGACCGAGCCCGAAGCGCGCAAGGCGGGCGAGATGGTCGCCTCGGTCGACGAGCTGGTGGCGAAGCTGAAAGAAAAGGGGGTCGTGTGATGGCTGTTCTTCTTCTGGCCGAGGTCACGGACGGCAAGCTGAACCGTGACGCGACCGCCAAGGGCGTGACGGCGGCGAAGCAGCTGGGCGAGGTGACGGTGCTGTGCGCCGGCGCGTCGTGCTCGGACGCCGCGCAGGAGGCCGCCAAGATCGACGGCGTCGCCAAGGTGCTGTGCGCCGAGGATGCGCTTTACGGCCACCGCCTGGCCGAGCCGGCGGCGGCGCTGATCGTGTCGCTCGCGGGCGATTACAGCCACATCGCCGCCCCGGCGACCACGGATGCCAAGAACATCATGCCGCGCGTCGCGGCGCTCTTGGACGTGATGGTGATCTCGGACGTCTCGGGCATCGTCGACGGCGACACGTTCGAGCGCCCGGTCTATGCCGGCAACGCCGTGCAGACGGTGAAGTCGTCGGACGTCACGAAGGTGGTGACCATCCGTACGTCGTCCTTCGACGCGGCAGGCGAGGGTGGGTCGGCCTCGGTCGAGAACGTCGCTGCCGGCGAGAACCCGGGCCTGTCGGAGTGGGTCGAGGACAAGGTGGCCGAGAGCGACCGGCCCGAGCTGACCTCGGCCGGAATCGTCGTGTCGGGCGGCCGCGGCGTCGGCTCGGAAGAGAACTTCGCGATCATCGAGAAGCTGGCCGACAAGCTTGGCGCAGCCGTGGGCGCGTCGCGCGCGGCGGTCGACTCAGGCTTCGCGCCGAACGACTGGCAGGTGGGTCAGACCGGCAAGGTCGTGGCACCGGAGCTTTACATCGCCGTCGGCATCTCGGGTGCGATCCAGCACCTTGCCGGGATGAAGGACTCGAAGATCATCGTCGCCATCAACAAGGATGAAGAGGCGCCGATCTTCCAGGTGGCCGATTACGGCCTTGTCGGTGACCTGTTCGACGTGGTGCCGGAGCTGACCGAGAAGCTCTGACCGCTGTCCGGACGCAGGATCAGGGGCCCGTCGTCGTCGGGGGGCCCTTTTTCGTGTCCGCCTTCGCAATGCGCTCCATCAAGGCCCGCGCCGCCAGCCGATGGGCGACGGGCCCCGGCATCTGCAGGGCCGCGGCGCGTTCGGCGCGGGAGAAGACCTTGCCCTCCTGATCGTCGTCCTCGACGGGCGGGCGCACAATCTCGACCATATGCCCGGCGCCGAAGACCCGGTCGGCCATGGCGCGGGTGACGTAGGACGGATCGCCGTCCGACAGCCGGTCGGCGGGGGCGTCGGGCGTTCGGCGCGCGATCCAGAGGGGGATGACGCGGCCCGTCGCGGCGGCCCTCAGTTCGGCGAAGCTGTCTGTCCAGGCGCTGCGGAGGGCGTCCCGAACCACGGCGAAGCGTGTTGCGTCGGCCGACTCGAGCGTGCCCAGGAGGTGGCGGACAAAGTGCACCTCGGTGAAGTCGAGCTCGGGGTAAAGGTCGCGCAGGGCGTCGGTGGCGTGCAGGAAGCGGTCATTGCGCCGCCGATGCACACGGAAGAAGGGGTTCGACAGGTTATGCGCCCCAGTGATCTGCAGCACGACGACCTGCGCCCCGGTCACGAGGTCCATCACCGTCGGATCCGAGAGAAAGGCGGTCGGGCCGGCGATCACGCAGCCGAGGTTGAGGCAGATGCCGATGTCGACCTCGATCAAGTCGGGGAAGGGATGTTTCACGTAGCGGCCGAACGTTTCGGAGCCGCCGAGGGCCACGGCATAGCCGCCCCCCGGGTCGCGACATGGCCCGCGGAAGGGCAGGCGGGACGTGCCATAGGAGCAGAGATCGTAGTCGATGCCGCGTTCAACGGTGTCGTGGAAGGCCATTCCGTCGCCCCGTTCCGATTTCTTCGGCCAGCATGGCGGCACAGGATTAACAGCGCGCTAAGACGCCGGGGCGGAAACGGCTTTCGCCTTGAACCCGGCGCGTGCCGCACGGCATAAGGTGCGCGATTGGCAGGAAGCGAGGCGACGCGATGGAAATCGAGACGGTTGGCGTGGTCGGCGCCGGGCAGATGGGCAATGGGATTGCCCATGTCTTCGCGCTTGCCGGGTACGGCGTGCTGCTTACCGACATCAGCCAGGAAAGCCTCGATCGCGGGCGGCAGGTGATCGAGAGGAACCTGGACCGGCAGGTGAGCCGCGAGAAGATTTCGGCCGAGGACCGGGACGCGGCGCTCGCTCGCATCCGCACGACTCTGACGCTGAGCGACCTGGGCCAGACCGACCTGGTGATCGAGGCGGCGACCGAGCGCGAGACCGTGAAGACCGCGATCTTCGAGGACCTCGTGCCGCACCTGAAGCCGAACACGATCCTGACCTCGAACACGTCGTCGATCTCGATCACGCGGCTGGCGAGCCGCACGGACCGGCCCGAGAAGTTCATGGGCTTTCACTTCATGAACCCCGTGCCGGTGATGCAGCTTGTCGAGCTGATCCGCGGGATCGCCACCGACCAGGAAACCTTCGACGCCATGCACCGCGTCGTCGAGCGGCTGGGCAAGACGGCGGCGACGGCCGAGGATTTCCCGGCCTTCATCGTCAACCGCATCCTGATGCCGATGATCAACGAGGCGGTCTACACCCTGTACGAGGGCGTTGGGAACGTGTCGTCGATCGACAGCGCGATGAAGCTGGGCACCAACCATCCGATGGGGCCGCTGGAACTGGCGGACTTCATCGGGCTGGACACCTGCCTGGCCATCATGAACGTGCTGCACGACGGGCTAGCGGACACGAAGTACCGCCCCTGTCCGCTGCTGACGAAATACGTCGAGGCCGGGTGGCTGGGCCGCAAGACTAAGCGCGGCTTCTACGATTATCGCGGCGAGACACCGGTGCCGACGCGCTGATCGGCGCGGCGCACGTCTTCGTCGAAGACGTGCGCGTCCGGTTTCGACGAAAATGCTGGGTTACATGTCTTCGCCGAAGCGGTCGGCGATGAGGGCCTGGATCGCGTCGGCCAGCTTTTCGGCGTCGGGTCCGCTGGTGGCGACCTTGATGGTCGTGCCTTTCGAGGCGGCGAGCATCAAGAGCCCCATGATGCTGTCGCCCGACGCCGACATGCCGTCGCTGCTGATCTCGGCGCGGGCGTCGTAATCCTCGACCACCTCGACCAGCTTGGCCGAGGCGCGGGCATGAAGCCCCTTTTCGTTCACGATCTCGAGCTGGCGGATGACGGGTGATGTCATGGCGCACTCCGTCCCGACGGGCCCTCGAAGGCGTCGATGTACTTGCGCCCGGCGGCCAGCGCCGAGGTGACGGCGTCGGGTACCGGCATGTGGCGCGACTTGGCCAGCTTGATGAGCATGGGCAGGTTCGCCCCGTAGATGATCTGCCGATCGGCGGGGCTGCAGGCCAGCATCGACAGGTTCGAGGGCGAACCGCCGAACATGTCGGTGGCCACCACCACGCCGTCGCCGGTATCGACGCTGTCGGCGGCGGCGCA
The DNA here is from genome assembly GCF_900115595.1 of Tranquillimonas alkanivorans. Taxonomy (GTDB): domain Bacteria; phylum Pseudomonadota; class Alphaproteobacteria; order Rhodobacterales; family Rhodobacteraceae; genus Tranquillimonas; species Tranquillimonas alkanivorans. Next base: position 10,628 of record NZ_FOXA01000001.1, on the reverse strand, counting down.
GATCTCGGACTGTTTTCGGCCGCGGTCGTGATCGGGCTCGATGGCGATGGCACGGATGCCGGATTGCTTGCCGACCACGTGCTCGACAGCGGCGAGAAACTCCGCCGCAAGGCCGCCGTGTGCGACGATCACGATTCCGATCACGTCCCCGTCCCCGATTGTCGCGCAGGCGTAGGGCCGGCGCGCCTCTCCATTTCCCGGTGACGAGTTGACACCTGCCAACCGGCATCTTCAAGCGCCTTCGCCAATTTTTCCGTCACGGCAACCGATCTATGCTGCCCGCCGGTGCACCCGAAGCCGATGGCGAAGTGGGTCTTTCCCTCGTCGGTATAGGCGGGCAGCAGCATCAGGGCCAGGTCGCGGACGCGGTCGAAGAACGGCTCGAACCGGGGGTCGGCGGCCACGTGGGCGGCGACCTCGGGCGACAGGCCGGTCAGGGCCCGAAGCTCGGGCACCCAGTAGGGATTTTGCAGGAAGCGGACGTCGAACACCATGTCGAGCCCGCGCGGCAGACCGCGCTTGTACGAAAACGAGTGAACCGAGACGGCGAGCGCGGGCGTGCTGCCGCGCGCGAAAAAGCGTGCAAGCTCGGCGCGCAGGCCGTGGGGCGTCATCTCGGACGTGTCGATCAGGATGCCGGCGCGGTCGCGGATCGTGGTCAGCAGGTCGATCTCGCGCTCGATGCCCAGCTCGGGCGTTTCGGCGGGGGCCAACGGGTGGCGGCGCCGTGTTTCCGAGTACCGGCGCAGCAGGACGTCGGGACGCGCGTCGAGATAGAGAAGCTCGGTTTCGAGCGCGACGCGCCGCGAGAGCATCTGCACCACCTCGAGCAGCGCGTCGGTCGAGAAGTCGCGGTTGCGCACGTCCAACCCCAGGGCGAGCGGGCGGCGCAGCGGCCCCTCGACCAGCCGCGGGATCAGCGACAGCGGCATGTTGTCGATCGCCTCGAACCCCAGATCCTCGAGCGCATTGATTGCCGTGGTCCGGCCCGCGCCGGAAGGTCCCGTCACCAGAACGACGCGTGCCGCCGGGTCCGGCGGCTGGGGGAAAGAGGCGGGCTGCGTCATTGGGGGCCGGGCACCGTGCGCCCGTGTCTGAGAAAGAGGACGATGGCTGGCGCAAAGTGTGGGGCGGAAACGCGCCTGAGCAAGGGGAGAGAATAGCCCAGCAGGTCGATTTCGCGCCGCGGCGGCAGGCGCTGGCTCTCTTCCGCGTCGAGGTCGACGGCGAGCGTGAGCGTGGCCTGCGCGGCGGGCGCGCGCAGGAGGCCCACGCCCCGTGCCTCGATCATCCCGGTGATGGCGTCGGGGGCGCTGGCGTGCACGCTGCCGGCGGCCCGAGCCAGCCGAACCCGGTCGTCGGAGACGAGCGTGCCGCCGAGGGCCAGCAGGTGCAGCGCGAGGGCGGACTTGCCACTGCCTGAGGCGCCGGTGATCAACACGCCCCGCCCGTTGAAGGCCACGCAGCTTGCGTGGAGGATCGTTCCGTCTTGCCCGTCCTGGTGATCGCCCGGCGCGCTCACACCGGCAGACCCACCACGAAGCGTGCGCCCAGCGGGTCCGAGGTTTCGTCGGCGTCGGTGGGACGGATGTTTTCGGCCCAGATGACGCCGCCATGCGCCTCGACGATCTGCTTCGAAATGGCGAGGCCGAGGCCGGAATTGTTGCCGAACTGACCCTCGGGCCGTTCCGAGTAGAAGCGGTTGAAGATCTTGGTCAGCGCCTCTTCGGGGATGCCGGGACCGGTATCCTCGACCACCACGAGCACGCGGTTCTCGCGCCGGCGGGCCCAGACGCGGATGGCGTCGCCATCCTCGCAGAACGAGATGGCATTCGAGATCAGGTTGACGAAGACCTGCGCCAGCCGGCTTTCCAGCCCCACGATCTCGATCGGCGCGGCGGGCAGGTCCGAGATGAACTCGATCCCCTTCTCCTCGGCCTCGCGGCCAAGATAGTCGGTCAGGTTGCCCAGCATGGTGAGGAGATCAAAGGTCTCCTCCTCTTCCTTGACAAGCTCGCTGTCGAGCCGCGAGGCGTTCGAGATGTCGCTGACCAGCCGGTCGAGGCGGCGGACGTCGTGCTCGATCACGTCGAGCAGCTTGTCGCGCTGTTCCTCTTTTTTCACGAAGCGCAGCGACCCCACGGCCGAGCGAAGGGAGGCGAGGGGGTTCTTGATCTCGTGCGCGACGTCGGCGGCGAATTGTTCGTTGGCGTCGATCCGGTCGTAAAGCGCGGCGACCATGCCGCGCAGCGCGGCCGAGAGGCGCCCGATCTCATCCGGGCGGCCCGAGAGGTCGGGAATGCGCACGCGGCTGGGCTTCGACTTGCGCGCGTTGCGATCGCGGCCAAGCTCGGCCGCGGCGGCGAGGTCCGACAGTGGATTGGCGATGGTGGAGGCGAGCACCAGGCTGAGCCCCACCGAGACCAGGATCGCGATGAGGAACATCTGGAGGATCTGTTCCCGCTCCTGCCGCACGAGCCGGTCAATTTCGCCGGCGCCGCTGGTCAGCGCAAGCGCGCCGACCGGCCGGCCGTCGGCGACGATGGGAGCGGCGACGAAGAACATCGTGCCGCCGTCGCTCATGCGGACGGTGCGCATCTCGGTCTCGCCCTCGAGCGCGCGGGCGACGATGTCGCGCGCCTCGCGTTCGAGATCGCGGTCCGAGGTCGTGAGGGCGCCGGGCACCAGTACCGACGCCATGGCATGCCAGATGGCGTCGAGCGCGCTGGTCAGGGGGGCGCCGGAGGCGGGGCGGTCAAGGTCCGCCGTCAACTCGGCCGCCGCGGCGGGTGCCTGGCGCTCGGCCAGAAGCGACGCGCCCCGGCCATAGACGAAGGCCTCCGTCTGGGCGGGCAGGTGCACGGCGGCGAGGGTATTGCCGACGTCGGACAGGCTGTCGGCCTGCTCGGCGGCCAGCCGTGCCTCGAACACGTCGGCGGTCAGGGCGGCTTCGCGCACCAGCGCCGCCTCGCGCTGGTAGACCAGGCTTTCGCGGAACGGGTTGAGGAACAGCACGCCCACGACCAGCAGGATCAGCGCGAGCAGGTTGAAGGTGATGATCTTGCGGGCCAGCGGCGAGCGGTTGATCGTCACTATGCCGCGCCGCTCGCGGCGGGCGCGCATTTCCTGCTCGACCGCGGCATCGGTGCCGACCCAGTCCTCGCCGAGGACAACGTCAGCCCGTGTCGCGCGCCGTGTTTCGGACGCATCTATGCGCGACGCGAAGGACATCCGTCATTCTTCGTTGTAGCGGTAACCGATGCCGTACAGCGTCTCGATCGCCGAGAAGTCGGGATCAACGCTGCGCATCTTCTTGCGCAGGCGCTTGATGTGGCTGTCGATGGTACGGTCGTCGACATAGACCTGGTCGTCATAGGCCACGTCCATGAGCTGGTCGCGGCTTTTGACGAAGCCCGGACGCTGCGCGAGCGCCTGAAGCAGGAGGAACTCGGTCACGGTGAGCGAGACGTCCTGGCCCTTCCAGCTGACGGCGTGGCGCAGCGGGTCCATCTTCAGGTTGCCGCGCTCCATGATCTGGTTGGCCTCCACCTCGCCGGCTTCGGCGTTGGCGATGGCTTCCTGGCGGCGCAGCAGGGCGCGGATCCGCTCGACCAGAAGCCGTTGCGAGAACGGCTTCTTCACGTAATCGTCGGCCCCCATGCGCAGGCCCAGCACCTCGTCGATCTCGTCGTCCTTCGAGGTCAGGAAGATCACTGGCATCGAAGTCTTCTGGCGGACCCGCTGAAGCAGGTCCATTCCGTCCATACGCGGCATCTTGATGTCGAACACCGCCATGTCCGGAAGGCGCTTGTTGAACGCGTCGAGCGCGGCCTGCCCGTCGTTGTACGTCTCGACCTCGAATCCCTCGGCTTCGAGCGTCATGGACACCGACGTCAGGATGTTCCGGTCGTCGTCCACCAGTGCAATCCTGGACATGCGCGTATTCCTTGCTGCTCTCGTCTTCTGTCGATTTTCGGCATATTTCCGCCGGTCCCGGCCTTAAATCAATCGCAAACTGCGAATCAACGGCCGAGTCGTGCCGCAATGTGGCCCAAATTTCTTAGCAGCGGCTAAATTGCCGCACTCGGGGTGCGCAAGCCACAAGGCAGCGAGCAAGATGGTTGCGCTAACTTCAATCTGGTTGCGCTAACCTTTCTCCGCGCCGGTTTCTCAGCTTCTGCAGCATGGTATATACGCTGGGTCAGCCGTCCCGGCGGGCGGCCGGACGGGTGCACTTGCGCACCCGCCAACCAGGCAGCGTCGTGATCGAAGGAGCGTGCGGAATGACCACTGGACGGGTGAACCCGGCCCAACGGCTGGAGGATCAGGGCATCACGGGGCTGGGGCAGGTCGCTTACAACCTGACGGAGCCGGCGCTGATCGAGACGGCGATTCTGCGCAAGGAGGGCCGCCTGGGCCAGGGCGGCACACTGCTTGTCGAGACCGGCAAGTTCACCGGCCGCTCGCCGAAGGACAAGCACGTGGTCGCCACGCCGTCGGTCGAGGACCAGGTGTGGTGGGAGACAAACGCGAAGATGTCGCCAGAGGGCTTCGATGCGCTCTACGACGACATGGTCGCGCACATGGCGGACGGCGACTACTTCGTGCAGGACCTTTACGCCGGCGCCGACCCGGCGAACCGGTTGGACGTGCGCGTTGTCACCGAACTCGCCTGGCACGGCCTGTTCATTCGCAACCTGCTGCGCCGCCCCGAGCGCGAGGAGCTCGACACCTTCGAGCCCGAGTTCACCATCATCAACCTGCCGTCGTTCCGAGCCGACCCGGCCAAGCACGGCTGCCGCAGCGAAACGGTCATTGCCATCAACTTCGACCGCAAGCTCGTCCTGATCGGCGGGACGGAGTACGCGGGCGAGAACAAGAAGTCGGTATTCACGCTTCTGAACTACCTGCTGCCGCAGAAGGGCATCATGCCGATGCACTGCTCGGCCAACCACGCACCCGAGAACCCGGTCGACACGGCGGTGTTCTTCGGCCTGTCGGGCACCGGCAAGACGACGCTTTCGGCCGATCCCGACCGCGTGTTGATCGGCGACGACGAACACGGCTGGTCCGACCGCGGCACCTTCAACTTCGAGGGCGGCTGCTATGCCAAGACGATCTCGCTCAGCCCCGAGGCCGAGCCCGAGATTTATGCCACCACGACGAAGTTCGGCACCGTGATCGAGAACATGGTCGCCGATCCCGACACTCTCGAACTCGACTTCGAGGACGACAGCCTGACGCCGAACATGCGGTGCGCCTATCCGCTGCACTACATCTCGAACGCGTCCAAGACCGGGCTTGGCGGTCACCCCAAGAACATCATCATGCTGACCTGCGATGCCTTCGGCGTGCTGCCGCCCATCGCGCGGCTGACCCCGGCGCAGGCGATGTATCACTTCCTGTCCGGTTTCACCTCGAAGGTCGCGGGAACCGAGCGTGGTGTGACCGAGCCGCAGCCGACCTTCTCGACCTGCTTCGGCGCGCCGTTCCTGCCGCTGCGCCCCGAGGTCTACGGCGAGCTGCTGAAGGAAAAGATCTCGAAGCACGGTTCGACCTGCTGGCTGGTGAACACCGGCTGGACCGGCGGCGCCTACGGCACCGGCTCGCGCATGCCGATCAAGGCGACGCGCGCGCTGCTGACCGCCGCGCTCGACGGCTCGCTCGAGGATGCGCCGTTCCGCAAGGACAAGAACTTCGGCTTCGAGGTGCCGACCCAGGTGAAGGCGAGCGCGGTGCCCGACATCCTGCTCGACCCGCGCCGCACGTGGGACGATCCCGAGGCCTATGATCGCCAGGCCGAGAAACTTGTTGCCATGTTCGCGGAGAATTTCGCACAGTACGAGCAACATATCGACGACGACGTCCGCGCCGTCGCCATCGGCTGACACGGTTCCCAGGGAGGGGAGAGAACGGGGGTGGTTCGGTGTGCGCACCGGCCGCCCCCGGGCTTCGTCGGGAACCCGGTTTCGCCGCCCATCGTTTTGATCCTGAACGTGAAACCGGCGCCCGTCCACTCGGGCGCCTGAACTGTGGAGGATCGAGATGGACGTCTTTCTGTTCTGGCTGATCGTCCTGCTTCTGCTCTTCGCGGTGTTGGCGCTGCCGGCTTGGCCGTATACGCGCGACCGCGGCATCTATCGCCAGCCCGGCAATCGCCGTTATGCGCCCAGCCTTGTCGCGGCGGCCATCGTGCTGTTGATGCTGGTGCTGTTCTGGCTCGGCCTTCTGGCGATCTGGGTGCCGTGGGCGGCGGTCGAGACCGCCACCTGACGCCTCAGCCCATCAGCCCACGACGGATCAGGTTCGCCCCGGCCACGATCAGCACGACGAGCGTCAGGCGGCGGAAGCGCGCCTGGTCCACACGGTCGTGGATGGCGAAGCCTGCCGCCATTCCCGCGAGCGCCGGGACGATCATCGCCGCCGAGGCGGGCGCGGTGTCCCAGTTCAGCACGCCCGAACGCAGGTGCGCCAGCGTCAGCATCACGGCGCCCAGGCCGTAGACCACCCCTTGCACCCGCATCTGGTCGGCCTTCGCCGTGTCGAGGGCCGTGAGGTACATGACGGTCGGCGGACCCCAGACGCCCGACATGCCGCCGACGAAGCCGGCGAAAGCACCGATTCCCAACTCGGCCCCGCGCCGGCGGCGGGGCTGGATGCTGAGCCGCCAGCCCGACAGCTGGGCGAGTGCGAACAGCACGATCGGCACGCCGAGAACCAGGAACAGAACGCTCGCGGGCAGGACCGCGACCAGCTGCCCGCTGAGCAGGATGAACACCATCACGATGGCGATGTAGCGCCAGTGCAGCTTCGCCGACGCGGCGGCGGCGGCCAGACCTCCGCGCAGGGCCTGCCATGCGTTGCTGGTCAGCGTCGGCATGATCAGGAGCGCCAGCGCCAGTTCCGGCGCCAGGAACGTGCTCATCCCCGAGATCATGATCATCGGCATGGCGAATCCCACCGCGCCCTTGACGAAGCCCGCCAGCGCCGCGATGGCGGCGGCCACCGCCCAGAGTTCTGCGTCCATGTCCTGCTCCTTTGCCTCGAGAACAGGCTATAGCCTCTTGTCACAGGACATGCATCCGGGATCGCGCTGGATCGAATCATGCACGCGGATGGATCGCGGAGAAATATTGTTGCTTTGCGGATTGCGGGACTCTAGGTCTTTTGCAGGTGCAGCAAAGGAGGCGAGCCATGCACGATGGACAGGACCTGACGACGGCCACTGCGCCGCTTGCCGATCTGGTCGCACGCACGGGCAGGGCGCTCGCCTGTGCCGAACAGGTGCTGGACCGCGCAATCGCCCGTGTGCGCGATCGGGTGGTGGTTGAGGGACGTCCGGCGCCAAACCTGCTGGAGCAGCACCAGCACGCCGCGCACGGGCTGGCGTGGCTGGCGACCTATGTCGAGGCGCTGCGCCAGATGCAGGGCTGGGCCGAGCGGCTGGAGGCGGCGGGGAGCCTCGGCGAGGCCGAGCGCCTTCTCCACCAGATCGCGTTCGGCGAATTCCTGGCCCAGATCGAGGGCGGCCTTCCGATGAGCCAGGGCGAGATCGTCCGGCTGCGCGACCTGTGGTTGACCGGCGAGGATGCAGGGCCGCTGCGGGACGAGGCGGTGGAGGGGCTGCTGCAGGGCGGCAACACCCCGGCCGCCCGCGCGCGGCTGGTGGAGCTGATGCGGGCGCAGGGCGGGACCCTGGTTGTCGCCACGGGCCTCGACGACGAGTACGAGATGATCCGCGAGCAGTTTCGCCGCTTCACGCTCGACCGCGTCGCCCCGCACGCGCACGAATGGCACCTGAAGGACGACCTGATCCCGATGGAGGTGATCGGCGAAATGGCCGAAATGGGCGTCTTCGGCCTGACCATCCCCGAAGAACATGGCGGCTTCGGCCTGTCAAAGACCGCCATGTGCGTCGTCAGCGAAGAGCTGTCGCGCGGCTATATCGGTGTCGGCTCGCTTGGCACCCGCAGCGAGATCGCGGCCGAACTGATCCTGTGCGGCGGCACCGATGCGCAGAAAGAGGCCTGGCTGCCGAAGATCGCGCGTGGAGAGGTCCTGCCGACGGCCGTCTTCACCGAGCCGAACACCGGCTCTGACCTCGGCAGCCTGAGGACGCGCGCGGTGCGCGACGGCGACCTCTACCGCGTCACCGGCAACAAGACCTGGATCACCCATGCGGCGCGGGCGCAGGTGATGACGCTACTCGCCCGGACGGACCCGGGGACGAAGGATTACCGCGGCCTGTCGATGTTCATCGCCGAGAAGACGCCGGGCGCCGACGCCGCGCCATTCCCGAATACGGGCCTCAGCGGGGGCGAGATCGAGGTGCTCGGCTACCGGGGCATGAAGGAATACGAGCTGAGCTTCGACGGCTTCGAGGTGAAGGCCGCCAACCTGCTGGGCGGTCAGGAGGGGCAGGGCTTCAAGCAGCTCATGCAGACCTTCGAAAGCGCCCGCATCCAGACCGCCGCCCGCGCCATCGGCGTGGCGCAGTCGGCGCTGGATGTCGGGCTGAAATATGCGGAAGAGCGCAAGCAGTTCGGCAAGCCGCTGATCGCCTTCCCGCGGGTATCCGACAAGCTGGCCCTGATGGCGGTCGAGATCATGGTCGCCCGGCAGCTCACCTATTTCTCCGCCGCGCGGAAGGACGGGGGAGAGCGCTGCGACCTGGAAGCGGGGATGGCGAAGCTGCTCGGGGCGCGCGTGGCGTGGGCCTGCGCCGACAACGCGTTGCAGATCCACGGCGGCAACGGCTTCGCGCTCGAATACCCCGTCAGCCGCATCCTGTGCGACGCACGCATCCTGAGCATCTTCGAGGGCGCGGCCGAGATCCAGGCCCAGGTCATCGCGCGGCGGCTTCTGGCATGAGCGGCCGAGCCCCGCTCCAGTTCTTCGCAGGACGTGGGACGCGGCGAACCTCCTTCAAAAGGAGGTTCTCGAGAGTTTTCAGAAAACTCTTGGGCGCGTCAGGCAAGCCGGGCGAGGGCGTCGACGAAGCGCTGCCGCGCCGCCGGCAGCGGCCGGTCGCCGAGGTGCGGCGCGATGTGGTGGGCGAGGAAGTGGCCCGTCGTGCGCAGGCCGTCCAGCAACTCCGACAGCGAGGCCGGGCCCTGCCCGAGCAGGCAGTAGGGCAGGGGAAGCAGCCGGTTCGCCCATTCCCCCGCCGCCTCGCGCCCCACGGCGCGGCCGGTGCGCGGCGAGACGTAGGCGAGGTCGTCCACACCGCCGGTGACGGCGCACGAGGTCAGGTCGAGCCCGAAGCCGAGTTCGTCGAGCAGCGCAAGCTCCCAGCGCAGGTAGTGCAGCGGGAAGTCCGGATCGCCGAGCGCGTCGAACAGGCCCCGGCTATGGGCGTAAAGCCCGGGCACCGGCTCGCGCTCGGGCAGGGTGAAGGACAGAAGCGACGTCAGCGCGTTCAGCCCTGCGAGCGCCAGCCGGTCGTCCATCACTGCGGCGGTGCGCGAGCGGCGAAGCTCTACCGTGAAGCTGCCCAGGTGCTCCTCGAGCCGCGCGCGCCACGCCACGTCGAGCTGCGCGCCGGGCTGGAGAAGCGGCGCGAGCTTGCGGCTGGCCCCGCCGCGCACCACGCCGGCGTGGCGTCCGTGCTCCGCCGTCAGCACCTCGACGATGGCCGAGCCCTCGCCGTGCCGCCGGACGGTGAGAAGGATCCCCTCGTCGCTCCAGTCCATCGCCTTCACCCCTGTCGCCGCGGACCATCGCCCGGCGCGGCGGGAATGTCACGGGCCGCGGGCCGCGCCGGCGGCCACGTTGCGCCGCTGGGGGGCGTCGGGTAACGCTGGCTGCCGCAACAGGGGAGCCCGCAGATGATCCGAACCGCCGCCCGCACCCTCTCCGCCGTCGCCCTGGCGGCCCTTGCCGCCTGTGCCACGCCGGACCCGGATGCGCAGCCCGAGCTGGGCGATTTTCGACTGGGCCACAACGTGGTGCTGGTGGACGCGCCGCAGAAGGGGCCGTTTTCGCGCGAGGCGTCGGACGCCGAGCTGAAGGCGGCGCTGACCGAGGCGGTCGAGGAGCGGCTGGCGCGCTACGACGGCGACGGCCTCTACCACCTGGGGATCGCCATCGGCGCCTACGTGCTGGCGCAGCCCGGCGTGCCGCTGGTCTATACCCCGAAGTCGGTGCTGGTCTTCGAGGTCACGGTCTTCGACAACTCCACGCAGCAGAAGCTGAACGAAGAGCCGCATCGCATCTACGCCTTCGAGGGGCTGCAGAACATGGCGCCGGTCGTGGGCTCGGGCATCGCGCGCAGCAAGGAAGAGCAGCTGGACAACCTCGCCGCCGAGGGCGCGCGGCTGATCGAGGACTGGCTGCGCGAGAACGAGGCGTGGTTCGAGCCCGAACCGGGCGCCGGGCGCACGCCCTTCGACCGCGAGGCCGAGAAGGCGAAGCTTCAGGCGCTGAACTGACGCTTGATTTAGCCCCCTGCGGCCGATAAAGAGCCCGCGATGTTGAATCGGGCCTGCGGGCCCCTCAAAAGATGAGGCGCGACAGCCGATGGCAAAGGCAAAATTCGAACGCACGAAACCGCACGTTAACATCGGGACCATCGGTCACGTCGACCACGGCAAGACGACGCTGACCGCGGCGATCACGAAGTACTTCGG
>NZ_FOXA01000061.1 GCF_900115595.1 Tranquillimonas alkanivorans | reverse complement strand
ACCCGCATCAACAGCATGTCACCCACGCCGCGATCACCGAAAACAAGCACCTGAGCGCGGTCTTGGCGCATATCAAGGAGCAGCAGGACAAGGCGGCGGCTCCGCCCGAGGTCAAGCCCGAAAGCGCCCGCAACGGCTATAAGAAGACCGGACGCCGCCCGCCCGGACGACCGTCGAGACTCGACGCCTACTACGCCCGTAAACGCGCCGAGCGGGAAGCCCGCGTAGCCAGCCAGGGCTGCGATAACTGAGGTCTCCGCCCTGCCAGGCTACGCTGCCGTCACGCCCATGGTGACATTCCTGCTTTGCACCGGCGGTGACATTTCAGCTTGGTTGCAACAGGCGGGCACATTCTAAACCGCGTTGCGACATTTCCCCTATCTTTCTGAAAAGCAAGGAGAACGGGACCACGTAGTGGCATGATGCACGGAACCACACGCGGCAACTCGTCACTCGTCCTCCAAAAGTGAGGGATTCGGGGATCGCCGGTTCTCGAGGCGTGCGCTTCTCGCTTGAGCGGATACCGACGGCATCGGGGCGATGTGCTCTACCCGACCGGAGATCCTCGCTCGGCGACCCACCTTCGGACGCTGCGCTTCCAACCAAGCTTCCTTCAGCTCATTGTCATTCTTGCGCCACCACCCAAGCCGGATGCCCGTCACGCGCTTCCCGGTCTTCATCGGAAGGATAGAAATGTTGAACGGAGCCAAAGCGTTGATCTCGTCCACCGCTGGCTTGATCACATGCTTGTTGAGTGCTCCGAACTGCGGATACTTGCCGTCTTCCACGCCGAGCATCCCTCGGAAGTCCTCCAAGCTGTAATCCTGGTAAACCTTTCGGCTCAGGTTCGACCACTGCGATGCATTTTCATACAGCGAAATCGCATACTTAGAGCTGAACGCCATCAGCACCGGCAGCGCGATCTTTCCCCAAATGCTGCTGTCTCGCAGGATCTCGACCAAGCGTTTGTCGAAACTGTAGGTCAGCACTCCGGCCGGCCGATCGGGGTCGTCCATGTCGTTCCCGCCGAGGAACTGCACCCGGCGTGTCCTGCCCCCCGAAAGTCTCACAGTTAGGATGGTCTGCATCAACGAGAGGATTGCCTCCTCGATCATCTCTGAACCCTTGTGACCGTCCGGCCGGAGCTCTGAGAGCTCGATCACGTAGTCCTTCCCTTCCTCTATACCCTGGCGATGAGCATGGTGCCAAAGGACGGTGATCGCCCGCCTGGCGTTCAATGTCAGTTGCTGGTGACCGGTGATCTGAATGAGCTCCGACGGCTTGATAGCCTCGTCGTGAGCCGGAGAGAGAGACAAAACTCGGAGTTCATCAGCCATGTCGTGAGGGTAGTCAGGGCGGCTGATAATGTGAACCACTATCAGCCGAAGTTTTCACTTTTCAGCAGGAAGCTGGGGATAACTTTCCTGCGCCTCCCCGAATTCCTCACATCTGAGCCCCGAAAACCTCACAGTAAGCCCCGGAAGGCTCACAGTATTCCCCGGATTCTTCATCGGAGTCCCCGGAAACCTCACAGTATCCTCGCCAACCCACTGTTTCTATGAAGGAATCCGTCGCTGAATCTTTGAATCTTGAACTATGAAAAAGTAAGAAGGGGCCCACTTCCTCTTACCGTGCTTCATCAAGATCTGGTCTTGCCCCTGTTTCAACAGACACTCAGGCGGTTGCGGTTTGAGCTGCGATGAACTCGCGGGGCGAGCGCATCTTCAGCCCTGAGTGTGGGTGGTTGTCGTTGTAATCCTCGAACCAGCCGCCGATCAATTCGAGAACAGCGGCGGCGTCAGGCAGCGCCGTGACATGCACGTAGTCGCGCTTCAGCGTCTTCACGAAGGCCTCCGAGATGCCATTGCTTTGCGGGCTCTTCACGGGCGTGTAGCAGGGCCTCAAGCCAAGCTGGCGGGCAAAGATGCGCGTCTCCTTGGCGATGTAACACGAGCCGTTGTCGCTCAGCATCTCGACTGGGTGCGGCGCCTTATAGCTTGTGAACCGCTGTTCGACCGCTTCGAGCATCATGTCCCGGACGTCCGAGCCGCTGATGCCCGCGTTCACCACGGCCCGCCACGCAATGATCTCCCGGTCGTGCGCGTCGATGATGAAGGCGCCTCTGACGATGTCGCCGTTCCAGCAGGTGAACTCGAACCCGTCCGAGCACCAGCGGATGTTTGAGCGCATCGTCACCACCTTCCCCTCGTGCGTCAGCTCCGGCCGCTCGGTGTATCTGCGGGCCAGGAGGAGGTTGTGCGCCTGCATGATGCGGTAGACGCGCTTGTGGTTTACCGGCGCAGCACCCGCCGCGCGGAGCTGCCGGTTCAGAAGAGCAGTGATCCGGCGGTAGCCGTAGGTGGGGCGCGCCGCCACCAGTGACGAGATCAGCGGCAACACCGCCGCGTCTTGCGCTTTATGGTAGCGCCGACGCGGCTTCGAGCTCCCGCTCAGCCGGGCATGCAGGTTCGAACGGGAGACGCCCAGGGTCTCGGCCACGACCTTCACCGGGAACCGTCCTTCGGCTGCGACTTCGCGAGCCACGTCCGTTTTTTTGACCTGGTCTTGTCCAGCGCCTCCTTGAGGATCTCGACCTCGAGCGTCTTGCGCCCGAGCTGCCGTTCCAGCTCGCGGATACGCTCCTCCATCTGCCGGACGGCGCGATTGCTGGTCACGTCGTCATCTTCGGACACGGCCACGGCTCCTCCATCCAGCATCAGGCGACGCCAACGATACAGCAGGTTCGGGGCGACGCCATTCCGGCGAGCGACGACGGAGATGCTGGCGTCTTCCTCCAGCGTCTCCTCGACGATCCGCAGCTTCTCGCTCGCGGACCAGCGGCGGCGGCGACCGCCATCGGTGATGATCTCAATCTCGGACATAAGCACGTGCTCAGGCATATGCCTAAGCCTCCATGGCTATGCCTGAGTGTCCGGGCGAAACAGGGGCCAGTTCAAGATCCTAAGGGAGCAGCCAGGCCATGCAGAGACGTCAGGTGTTGTAGTACCGCCGTTAGTGTCCGAGGACGCTTGCGCTAACGAATCTACACGCCACCTGCATGGCATGTTCTTCTTCGTCAGCCGCCCTGCCCCCGCTCGAACTCGTCCATTAGAATTCTCAACATGTCAGCGTATGTCCTGCGATCATCTCGGCAGAGTTTTTTGAAGCGACCGATAGTCGTGAGTGGCGCCTTGATAGATATCTGACCATCCACTGCGGGTTCTCGGCTCGGCCACGGTGCTACTGGATGTTGCGACCCCGTATCCCCTTGCCTCTCTGGCGACGGCGTCGGCTCAAACTGCTGAAGACGACTAAGATCAAGCGGGTTCGGCATTACGCACTCCTTCCAACATATCGATCGTTTCAGCCGCGAACGCCTGAGCATTCTCGATGGCCTTGTTCACTCCGCTGACGTCCGTTGGGTCCATGTCCCGGAGCGTCCCGCCTACATTGTGTAGTGCCGAGAACGCCGTACGAGTCTTTAGCTCGACCGAATAGGTGGCAACGCCGCCTCGGATCTGCTCGTTTATGGCTCTCTCCAGTCTCGACTTCACCGCGGCCTTAGTGCGACAGAAGAGCACTGCGGCCGGTATATCTCGGCGAAGCGCCCTGCCCTCTTGCCGAAGCATGGCGAGTGTCTCGATGGCGTCGTCAGCATCTTGTTGCTCATCACCCATGGGAACCACGACCAGGTCGCTTTCGGCGACAACGAATGCATTGAGCCGCGAAGCCGTCCCTTCCAAGTCCACGATTACAAACGCCGCCCGAGCTCTGGCTTCAGCGATTTCATCCTGAATGTGTTTTTCCCCTCGAGACTGGAGAACCGAGAGGCGTGGGGGGAGCGGAGCTCGCTTTGACCATCGGATCAGCCTGGCGGCCGGGTCTGCATCGATGAGGACAACGTCCGCGCCTTCGCAGAGAGTGGTCCCGAGGATAATACTGCTGCTCGTTTTACCCGCACCGCCTTTTGAGGTGGCGAATGATATCACTGGCATGAGTAGAGGTCCTTAGTCTTGACTGCCCGTGGGTAGGATATCGAACGGTGCGGCAGGCATGGAAACAATTTCATACCCATGGCAGGGCACGTCATGCCAATTCTGCGGCAGAAATGCCATGGTTACGAAGGCGTAGCGTAGGGTAGGGTAGGGTACCTAAGGGATGCACAGGGTACCGCGGGCCGCGGCTGGGCCTCGGAGCGCGCGGGGCAGGAGGTGTTCATGGACATCGTCCTTCTCGCGAACGAGCTTTTTCTGGCCGTCACCCGGGGCTGAAAGGCCTGCTGGCGCTCTACGCCACAGGAGCCGGCAGCATCGGCCACAGGCTGCAGCCGATCATCGAGGCCCAGGCGGAAATGGGTGATCGGGTCTGCCGGGTCATCCTGTCCGGACGTGCCGCGGCCACGCTTTGGTGCGTCAGCTTTTCGCTGACGCGGCGGGTCGCGAGATTGCCGTTTCCGCCGCCGAGGACCCCGTCCTGCTCGGCCAAGTCATATTTGGGCCGTTTCGTCTGGGGAAGCGATTGGCCGCACACGCGACATGAACACGTCGCGTCCTACGCGGGAGGCCTCGCGGAGATGTCAGAGCGGATCGACGATTCCCGGGCGGTATGGGTCTTGTACGGCTTGTCGTGAGCTGAAGGGACGGAGGGCCCTGTCGCTTCCGCTCTCGCGCCGGGGCGGTTATGATACCCGGCCTCGTTTTCGCCCATGACGACCGCATCTCTCCGCGAGCGGAAGGAACCGAGCTTCAACATTTAGGCCGGGGGGTCTCCTCAACCGCCCGGCCTTCGATCATTTCAGGCCGCTCTCCGGTGGCCCCCCCTGTCAGGGATGTTGTCGCCCGTACTAATCTGAAAAGTGTACCCTGAGGCGGGCGGACAGGATGATGGATTGGCATACTCACCGGAGAGGAAGGCGGCGGTTCTGACGAAGATGCTGCCACCGAACAACAGGCCGCTGCGGCAGCTATCGCAGGAGGAAGGGATTTCGCGGGGCACGCTCGCCAAATGGCGTGAAGAGGCGCGGGCGAAAGGCCAGTTCCTGCCCGATGCGAAGACGGGTCCCGAGGGTTGGACCTCAACCGACAAGCTCGCGGCAGTGATCGAGACGGCCGCGATGAACGAGACCGAGCTTGGC
>NZ_FOXA01000046.1 GCF_900115595.1 Tranquillimonas alkanivorans | reverse complement strand
TTTCCCCGGGCCGCCTCGCTCAGGATCATCTTGTCGAGGGTCAGGTCGGAAACAGCCCGCCGGAGCCGTCGGTTCTCCGCCTCCAGTTCCTTGAGCCGCTTCAGTTGATCGCGGCTCATGCCGCCATACTGCCTGCGCCAGCGGTAGTAGCTCTGCTGCGTGATGCCGACCTGGCGCGCTGCCTCACCGACCGATAGTCCTTGGACTTGCAGAACTTCAACCTGCCGCAGCTTCAAGACGATGTCCTCGGGCTTCTCTCGCTTCCCAGCCATTCTCTGGTCCTCTCCATAACGGGATCATTTTATCCCTGGGGGCGGACCACTCCAGCGGGGGCACTCCACTCTCGGAGAGCTTCGAGAACTGGTCCAAAGAGGACGAAGGCGTACGGGGCGTGGTAAAGATCCCGGTCGATCACGCGGCGCCGGTGGATGTGATCCGCCGCGAGGTCGAACGGCTTGCAGAGAATGAACGCCGCCTGACCGAGCCTCCCCTGACCGAACTCTTCGAGATCGACAGTGAGACTGCCATCATCTGGATCTGGCTTTCCACGACCGACGCTCAGGCGTCGTGGAGCCTCAACAACGAGATACGCGAAAAGCTTGCGCGCTTCGTCGCCACGTATGAAGAGGGCAGATACCTGCCTCACCGCCGCCTGCGCCTGCACCAAGACAGCGGCACCGGCTGACAGTGGGCATGGCCACCGCCAGTTCGGGCCTTGGCGCAGGCCGAGGCCACCACGACAACGGGCCTGAACCTGCGGGCAGGGCCAAGACCTGTGCGACAGGAATGCGCATGCAGTACGGATACTGCGTCTCGATGTGGATCGTCTGTTGCGCGCCCTTAGTCGCCGGCAGGTACAGCGCCTCGATCTCGCAGAAACCCTCCCTTCCGAAAGCAAGTCAGGTATCCCATGGGTGCTGATGCCGGAGAGGCGTCGATGGCCCTGTGGCGACGTCTGCCCGGTCCCCACAGCGGACGGAACCTGTCTCGCTTTTCGAAACCGGTTTTAGTCTCCAATGGAAGAGCGGTGGAGCTTGCACACGTGATCGTCTGTCAAATCCACGTCGTCGATGCCGAGCGGCTCGCCCGCAGCGACGTCGCGCGTGAGACGCACGCCGCGGGCAAGCCCGATCGGCAATGCCATGGCGGCCTCGCTGACCGGGAGCACCCTGCCGCGCGAGGTGCTGGATGCGAAGCCAAAATGGTGTCTGTTGGCGACCACGCCGGGCGCGTCAGCGTGTTGCTCTTGGAGCGCTGTTGATGCTGGGAGTGCACCTACAGATAATTTTTCGCCGAAAGACCCGCGTCAGGCGACGGCCGAACCGCCGTAGAAGCTCAAGGCGCGTTCCGCAGCTTCGGTGGCATCATCGAATCCACGCGGTCTATCCCCCGGGCGCACGCCCGTCCGTAAAGGTGCGGCTGTTTCTCGAACACTTCGTCGCCTGCATCGGTGATCCGCCGCGCTGGGAGAGTCCGGCGGATATGGCGTAAGGCTTCAACATCGTGACATCCAGTACTTGGGCGGACCGCTCCTGTGGCCAATCACGCGCCACATTAGACGAGACGGAGAGGGGTGGTAATCTGCTCCGGTCAAAGCCCTTCCACGAGAACAAGATCGGTGTCGGCGATCTTCTCCCTCACGGCGCGAGCCTCGGCATAGGCGTCGGACTCGTAAAAGGCCTGAGCTGCATCCAGGCTCTCGAACTCGATCACGATGGCCAACCCCTGGCCGCCCCCTTCCCGGTGATCGGGCGAGGGATTCCGGACCAGAACCTTGCCGTCATGCTCAGCAATAGCGGCGGCCGAGAGCTTCTTGAACTCCTCGAAGGCTTCCTTGTCGCGGACGCGGATGTGGGCAATCAGATAACCTTTGGGCACTGCTGAACTCCCTGTCTTCGTCAGCACTCAGAACATTCGCCGCAAAGCACGATGCCACAGACGCGATTTTTACGCGAGCCAGAGAAATGAGGGCGACGGCCACCCATCTCATCTGACGATGACTTTCACGTTCCCGCTAACGGCACCTCGATTATCGGGACCAAATATCCTACATACAAGCGCCGGCGTCAGCCGCGAGCGCCCGCGTAGAACTCCACCTTCTGCTCGAAGCGGCCGATGAGTTCGGCGAGCGAGAGGGCGAAGGCGAAGAGGATCAGGATCAACGCCCAGAAGTGCCCCATCAGGAAGTTCTGGCTGTAGAGCGAGAACAGCGCGCCGACGCCGATGATCGACACTAGGAGCTGGCCGATCACCACGCCCTTCACACCGCGGATCACGCCCAGCCGGATGCCGGCAAGGATCTCGGGCAGGGCCGAGAACAGCACGATCTTGAGCCGCTGAGCGCGCGAGGCGCCGAAGGACAGGGCCATCTCCTTGAGCGAGGGGGAGACGTGCTGCACGCCGGCGCGGGTGTCGAGCGCGATGATCCAGACGGCGAACATGAACACCGTGACGATCACCGTGGGCTGCCCCATGCCGAACAGGATCATGATCACCGGCACCAGCGCCGATAGAGGCGCCGAGAGGAAGATGTTGATCCACATGTTCAGAAGCTTGTCCGCCGCGGGCACGAGGCCCATCAGCAGCCCCAGCGCGATGCCGAAGACGACGGCGAGGGCGAGGCCCAGGAGGTAGCAATAGGCGGTGATGCGTGCGGCCTCGAAGAAGCTCGGGGTCGTGACCACGTCGACCATCGCCGCGAGCACCTCGGTGAACGGCGGGAACAGCAGAAGCAGCTCGAACTGCCCGACGATCTCCCACACGATGACCCAGACGATGAGCGCGGCGAACTTCGGGACGGGAAAGCCATAGATAGTCATTCGCTCACTCCACATATTCGCGCAGGCCGCGCCAGATTTCGTCGGTGAGATCGAGGTACTCCGGCGCGCGGCGGATGGCGTCGGGATCGCCCTCGCGTTTGATGTCCGGGTCCATCACCTGCGCCACGCGGCCCGGCCGCGGCGAGAGCAGGACAATCCTGTCCGAGAGATAGACGGCCTCCTCGATCGAGTGCGTGACGAGGATGAACGTCTTGTTCTCGATCTCGCGCAGGCGGATCAGGTCCTCCTGGAACTTACGGCGCGTCTGTTCGTCGACGGCCGAGAACGGCTCGTCCATCAGTAGCACATCCGCGTCCACTGCAAGCGCACGGGCGAGTCCTACCCGCTGGCGCATGCCACCCGACAGCTCGTGGGGGTACTTGTCCTCGAACCCGGCGAGCCCGACCTCCTTGACGTAGTGGCGCGCTCGCTCCTCGCGCTCGGCCTTGGCGACGCCCTGCTGTTCGAGCCCGAAGGCCGCGTTGCGCAGGACGGTGGCCCACGGCATCAGCGCGAAGTCCTGGAAGACGAAGGCGCGTTCCGGGCCCGGCCCGGTGATCGGCTTGCCGTTAACCTGCACCCGGCCCTCGGTCGGCTTCAGCAGCCCCGCGATGATCTTCAGGAGCGTCGTCTTCCCACAGCCCGAGGGGCCGAGAAGGCTGGTCAGTTCGCCGCGCTTGAACTCGAGGTTGATGTCTTTGAGCGCGTGGACCGCGCCGCCATAGACCTTGTGAATGCCCTCGGTCCGGACGATCGGCGCGTCCACGGGCGTTGCGGCCGCCGTGGCGTCGGGGGTGGCGGTTTGAGCGATGGCGTTCATCAGAGACCTCTTTTCTCGGGCCGGAACAACGTGGTCTCGAGCCGGTAAAGCAGCGAGACGGCGATGACGGCAAAGGCCACGATCGAAACGATGGTCGCGTACATGTGGCCGAAATTTGCGACGGAGCGGTGGAAGGTGATCAGGTCGCCGATGCCCGTAGGCGTGATCAGGAGCTCGGCCAGCACGACGCCCGAGAAACCCTCGGCCACGCCGAGCCGGATGCCGGCGAACATCATCGGGCTGGCGGCGGGCAGGATCACCTTGGTGATCTGCTGCCAGCGCGTCCCCATGAACGATCGCGACATGTCCAGCAGCGACGGCGGGACGTTGCGCACAGCCTTGTAGCTGTTGATGGTGATGACCGGCATCGCCAGGAAGATCACGGCGAGCACCTTGGACGTCAGCCCGATGCCGTAGACGAAGGTGATCAGCGGGATCAGCGCGGCCATCGGGGCGGCCTGCATCGTGATGAAGATGGGCAGCGTCAGGAACTCGACATCGCGTCTGAGCCCCATCGCGACCCCCGAGCCGACGCCCACGCCGAGCGAGATGACGAGGCCGATGATCAGCGGCTCGATCGTGCGCAGGTATGCCGCGCCCATCGAGCCATCGAGCACCATCTCGACGAAGGCGGACAGCGTTTCGAGGAACGTCGGGAACGCCCAGTTGAAGTTCGTGCGTCCGGCGATCTCCCACACGGTGAAGAACAGCGCGAGCGACAGGATGCGCCAGGTCACGGGCATCTGGGTGAAGCGCGCGATGGCGCTGCCGGTCGGCCCGCCGGCGAGCGCCGCGGGAACGGTTGCGGTCCTAGACATGGAACCTCGGGCTCATGGAACGACGGGGGGCGCGCCCGCCCGGCACGGGGCGGGCGCGAACGAGGTTCAGTTGGCCGACTTGGCCGCTTCGAGCGGGCCGAAGTCCCAGTAGCGCGAGGCGTCCACCTGTTCGGGGTCGCCCTCGACCTGGCCGGCCGCCGAGAGGAAGGCGATGTCGTCCTTCGCGTCCGCCGGCTCTCCGCCGTCGGTGGGATAGACGCCGTTCTCGACAGCTTCCGTGTAGTACGGCACCGCCTCGGACGCGGCCTCGTCGGGCAGGTCGGGCAAGAGGCCGTACTGCTCGCGCAGTTCGCCCACGATCGAAGGGTCTTCGTCGATGTCCTGCCAGGTGCGCAGAAGCTCCTCGACGAACACCTGGATGTCGTCCGCGCGCTCTTCCAGCACCTGCGTGTTGGCATAGAGCGCTTCGTCGGTCGCGTTCACGCCCTCGATCGGCAGGCGCATGAACTTCTCGCCGCCCTGCTCCTTCAACAGCCGGAAGTTCGCCGCGTCCACGATGGAGGCGTTCACGGTGCCCTGAAGCATCGCGCCCGCCCGGACCTCGGAGCCCGGCACATAGGAGATGTTCGAGTACTCGATGTCATGCACCTTTTCCATCAGGCGCATCAGCGCCTCGGTGCCGGAACCGCGGGAGTGGACGGTGACCTCCTGGCCGTCCAGATCCTCCCAACCGGAATAGACTTCGGAGTTGACCACCGGGAAGAACAGCAGCGTGCTCATCCGGTAGAACATGCGGATCGGCGCGTCGGAGTTCTGTATGAAGGCGTAAGGCGCGCCGACGCCGATGTCGGCCTCGCCGCTCAGCACCGCCTGCACGGCGACGTCCTCGGAGTTGAAATACGTCAGCTCCATTGGCACGCCGCGTTCCTCGGCCCGCTCCATCGCGATGAGCAGGTTGAGGCTTTCGACACTGGCGATGTCGCCCATGGCGACGCGTAGCGGGTCGTCCTGCGCCCAGGCCGGCGCGACCGCCGTGACCGCCGCGGCGAAGGCTGCGCCCTTGATCAGGTTGCGTCTGTCGATGGTCATCTTTCTCCTCCCAGTTTGAAGATGTCCTGCCGCGCGGATCTTCGTCCGTTTGTCGCGGCGCCCGTTGCGGGCTCTCGATCCGGCTACCCCGTCATGGAAACAGCCGTGCCGAAACCGATTTGAGATGGTCGCGCATGGCGGCCCACGCCCGTTCGGGATCGCGATCCGCGATAGCCTGCACGATCGCCTCGTGTTCGTTGAAGCTGGAATGGTCCGCCGGCGGTCGCACATTGCGCCGCTCGACATTCCCCCACGTTACCGCCCGCCGTGTGCGGTTGAGCTGGTCGAAGAACGACAGCAACAGGGCGTTGTCCGACGCCTCGGCCACGGTGCGGTGGAACTGGTCGTCCTGCGCCTCGTACTCCGCCCAGGTGGCGGCCGCCCGCGCCCGCTTCGTTGTCTGCCCCAGCGCGGCCATCGCCTCTCCTGTGGCGTGAACCGCAGCCTCGCGCGCCAGCGCCGGCTCGAGACAGAGCCGCGCCTGCATCATGCGCAGCGGCGTGAGCTGCCGGCCCAAGCTGGTAAGGGCGTCCGCGTCCTTCCCGAGGTCCGGCGTCCGGTCCCCGACGAAGGTTCCCTTGCCCACGTGGCGCCAGATCGCGCCCGCGCGTTCCAGCGTTTCCAGCGCTTGCCGCAGCGTCGCTCGGCTCATCCCCAATTGCTCGATCAGTTGCCGCTCGGGCGGCAGGCGGTCGCCTTGTCCAAAGCCGCCCTCGCGGATGTAATCCTGCAGGCGGGCCAGGGCTTCGGGCTTCTTGGCTTCGATTCGGTCCAGCATTCGTTCGATTCGTCCTCGTTCGAATCGAGTGTTGCACAGAAGGTGACCAAACGCCAAGAAAAGCCTGACCAAAGCGTATAGGGGCGAGATGTGGCAGATTGGTCGTGATTGATTTTACCGTGCGCTCCCGCTAAACGAGTCGAGACACAGAGGAGGATTTTCGTGACAGACTTCGCTATCGATCCGCCAAAGCCCGTGGGCCTGCCCATCGCGGGCACGGACGCCAAGTTCCCGGTGCGCCGCGTCTATTGCATCGGGCGCAACTATGCCGCCCATGCGGTCGAGATGGGCCATGACCCGGACAGGGAGCCGCCCTTCTTCTTTCAGAAGAACCCCGACAACCTCGATCCCTCGGGCGAATTTCCCTACCCGGCGCAAAGTTCGGACGTGCACCACGAGATCGAGATGGCGGTGGTCTTGAAGTCCGGCGGAACGGATATTCCGGTCGAAAGTGCGCTCGACCACGTCTATGGCTATGCGGTCTCGCTCGACATGACCCGGCGCGACCTGCAGGGCGAGCAAAAGAAGATGGGCCGCCCGTGGGAGATCGGGAAGGCGTTCGAGCGCTCCGCCCCCATCGGCCCCATCCACCCGGCAAGAAGCGTCGGTCATCTGTCCGAGGGACACGTGGAGCTGAAGGTCAACGGCGAGACCCGGCAGGAGGGCGACCTGAACCAGATGATCTGGAAGGTGCCCGAAATGATTTCCTACCTGTCGAACTACTTCGAACTCGCGCCGGGCGACGTGATCCTCTCGGGCACGCCATCCGGCGTGGGGCCGGTGCAGAAGGGCGACGAGATGGTGGCGCATGTCGACGGGTTGGGCGACCTGACGGTGCGCGTGGCTTGAAGGCGACGCCATAGGACCGACGGCCGGCGCGGCAGCTTACGCGCCGGCTTCCTTGCGAGCCGTTGCTTCGGCGGGATCGCGTTGCCGCGCCCGGGGATGCTGGCGCGTAGGGGATAAGGAAGCCCCTGCCGCCCCAGCATGATCGAAATGTTCTGACCTACGCCTACGGAGGGCACGTCAGATAAGCGCACTCTCGTTGTCGGGAGAGAGATCCTGCAGGTCGGCTTCGCGAGCTTATCGACCGCAGCGAGGACCACAACTTCCCCCTCTCGGCATGGATGCCACGATCCGTCGCCTCGGCGTGCGGCAGGCGATTCCGGCTACGCGTCGACCCACCTGTACTTCACAAGGTTTTCAGATACTCGATTAGCCGTTCACGGTCGGCGGCGCCCAGATGATCGCCGTAGGTGTGTCCAGCATTGCCGTAACCATGAAGCGTCGTGTCGTAGATCGAGCGCCGCGCCTCTTCATCCATCTCCGGCCCGGGTCCCGCCTCAAGCGCCTCGTAGCGCCAGCCGAGCGCGTCGGGGACGAACTCGCGCGGGTCTGTCAGGTGGCGCCAGTAAATCGGGCGCAGGTCGACCGATAGGAGCGCCTCCATGCTCGGGACCGAACCGTTGTGCAGGTAGGGCGCCGTGGCCCATACGCCGTCGAGTGGAGGCGCGATGTACCCCGGCGCCGGGGCCGCGGTGTGAACGTCGCCATAGGGGGAGCGGGCCACCCACTCGTAGAAGCGGTCGCGGGAGCCGTCGGTGGCCGCGGTCGCGTAGGCCGGATCGGTACCGATCTCTTCGAGGGCGAAGACGCGGTTCGGGTAGCTCCCGTTTTCGCCGTAGGTGCCGTGGCAGGCGCTGCATTCGCGGTTGAAGACCGCCTCCCCCTCCGCCGCGAGGTCCTTGTCCACCGGAAAGGGATACTCCGGTGCCTCGAGCGAGGAGATGTAGGCGCGGATGTCCGGCGCATAGGCATCGATTTCCTCCAGCTCGTCGAAATCCTCGACGCAGAGCATCGAGGCCAGGAGCATGAAGTGCGCGTGGTCGCCCCGCCCGACGGTGTTGTAGAACATGGCGTTCTTCTTTCGCATGCCCCACCAGGGCGGGACGCTGATCGGCAGCGGGTCTTCGGGCGGCGGCTCGATCAGCGGCTCGGCCGACCATTCCAGCGTCTCCGGATCGCGATGCGCCATCAGCGCCCAGGTGAGGTTCGGCGCCGGGTTCACGCCGACGGTCCTGGTCTGGACGTACGGCGCGATGCCCTCGATCCGGTCCGCCCAGTGCGCCCACGCCTCCGTCTCGGCTGTTCCGCGGACGTAGTTGCCCACGCGGAGCGCGAAGCGTTGCGGATCCTGCGTGAAGTCCGCAAACTCATTGCCCAGCCCGATCACGAGCTCGTCCTCGATCCGGGCGGCGTGGCAGGTCAGGCAGTTGTTCGAGACGATCTCGACGCCCTGATCGTTCACATGGGCCGTGAGCGCGTAGGGAAGCTCGGCGTTGCGGCCCTCGCGCCCGGCCAAAAGATCGGACTGCGCCACGTCGGGCGCCACCCGGCGGTAGGCGTCGTAGGGCATGCCGCAGGAAACGTAGGGCTGGTTGACGAGCGCGAGGTAGCCCGCCTCCGCATCTCCCTCGCGCTGCGGCGAAGCTGCCACTTCGCCGGTTCCGGAGCGGTAAGCCGGCGCCTCCTCCTCCTCGTCGCACCCGCCGAGCAGCAGCGCCGCCGCCAGAAGGGTCACCATTCCGGTCCGAGGTCTTGCTCGCCTGCCGAACGCCCTCATTGATCCTCGTATCCCGTCAACTGCAGCGTCCCGCGCCCCTGCACGGGCGCGCCTTCGCGAGTGCCCTCCGCGCGAACCATTCCATCCCACCCGCCAAGGACAAAGCCGTGCGTCTGGTCCTCGATCACCGGCGTGACGCGGAGCTCAAGCCCCTGCCCCGAGAGCTCCCAGGCCACGGGATATTCCTGGGCCGCGCCGGCCGGGCTCCAGTGCGTCATCGGCTCCATCTCGACAGCCCCGTCGGAGAGGGCGTCCGCCTCCCCCGCCGCATCGACAACCAGCCCGTCGACCGTCGCGGCGCCACCGCCCTCGCGCCGGCGGGTGCGGACGAGCGTCAGGTCGGTTCCGTCGTCGAGTTGCAGAACCAGCCGGTCCCGGCTCAGCGGCCCGCCCGGCAGGGGAAGCTCGCCCCACAGATGATCGAGCAAGGCCACTCCCGAGACGCGCGTGCGCGCGTCGTCGCGGCCGATTTCGCCCTCGACACGCATCCGCGGGATCGTGAAGCCCCGCATGGGCGCTTCTCCCTCGGGGTCCATCTGAACGGCGGGCTTCGCGGGCGTCAGCGTCAATCGGAGCGGCACATCTTCCACGCTGGCCGAAAGTGTCAGGACATCTTCCTCAGGGCCGTCGCCGTAGGTCAGGTTCCAGTGGTCGAGCCAGACCTCGCGCGCCTCGTCGTCGTGCCCCGCCACGCCGCCGCCGCGGCTGAATCGCTCCTCGCCCAAGACACCGGCGGCTTCGCGCGCCAAGGTGACATGGCCGCGATAGAGCGCCCTCAAATCCCACTGATCAACCCCCGCGCCGGAGCCGCCGTCCTCGCGCAGCCCGAAGCGGGAGCGCAAGAAGGTCATGCCGACAAGCGCACCATGCTCATCCTCCAGGTGGGCGGCAATCATCCAGCCCTCGGTTCGCGCCTCGGGATGCCCGCCGTGGTCCCCGGGGAGGGACAGCCGCCATGGCCCGGAAGGCCGCTCGAAAGCGGCCTCCTCCGACATGGCGGCGAGTTCTGACACGAGAGCGCCGGCCCCGCCGCTCCCGTCGGTGGTCCCGCCTTCGCGCGCGCCGCCGATGAGCAGCGCCATGGCGACTGCGAGGCCGACGGCAAGCATCCCGGCAGTCCCCAGCAAACGCAGTCGTCGTCTTTTCGGCATCGCAATCCCAGCCATCGTGCGCCGCGGCCTTGAGCCGCTGCAGGGTCCTCAGTTCCTAACACGGAACCATACTGCTCTGAACCGGCGCTCGCATTGCGGACCGAAGCAGAGCTGTGGGCGGGGGGACCTCTGCGACGCCGCCCGCCCCGAAATCACTCGGTTCCATGCGGGCGTGCGGCGCCTCAAGCATGGTCATCCTATACGCGATAAGCGCACCCTGATTATCGGGTGCAACTGCCGGGCATCCTCGGCTCGCGGGAGAAGTGGTCTGCCGGCTGGGCGCCCTCACCAGAGCACACTAACGCCGCTGTCCTCTCCGGCTTCGACCGAAAGCCGTGCGAAGTCGGGAACGACGACCCTACGCATGCTCTCGAGGACGCTGACGTCGTCCTGCTTGAGGGCCGAGATCTGGCGGCTCACGGTCTCGATCGTCAAGCCGAGGTAATCCGCCATCGCGTAACGCGTGATCGGCAAGTCGAAGCACATGCCGTTGGCGGTCCGGGCCCTGCGCAGCACGGCCTCCCGCCGAGCGATGGTCGTCATGAAGCTCGCGATCTCTCTCGGGAGGTTTTCCGGCCGATGCAGATCGTGGGAAAACACGCTCGCCTCGAAGGCGCGGGGAACGACTACGCCTGATTTCGACAAGCCTCGTCCCCGACGCCGAGATGCTCTATGAGGGCTCGACGGGCGGGCCGCCCGAATCGGGGCAGCCCGCTGTAACCTTGCGGACGCCGTAGACCTGCCAGTTCTCGTCGAACACGCGGCGGATCTCGGGGCGCAGAGCGGCGTCCCGCCGGGCACGTGCCGACCGTCGGGCCGGATCCGCCCGCTTCGACAGGTGATCGTAGTAGGTGGATGGGGCGATCGGCAGCACCTTGCAGATCGGCTCGACCCCGTGCTTCCCACGATGAGCATCGATGAACGACACCATCACTTCGACCGGCGGTCGAGCTCCGCCATGGCAAAATATGCTGACGCCTTGCGGAGAATTTCGTTCGCCTGGCGCAGCTCCCGGTTCTCCCGTTCGAGCGCCTTCATCTTCTCCGCCATATCGCTCGAGATGCCACCGCGCTGCCCGCTGTCCAACTCAGCCTTCTTGACCCATTCATTGAGGGTGTTCGGCGAACAACCGATCTTGGCTGCGATAGACACAATCGCCTGCCAGCGAGACCCGTGTCCGCCGTGATTGTCGAAGACCATCCGGACCGCTCGGTCTCGAACTTCCAGGGAGAACTTGTTTGTCGTCTTGCTCTGATGGCTCCAGTCTACTCAAGAGTTGAAGCCTCCGGCAGACCCGGTGCGGTTCACACCGCGCCCTCGCAAGACGGCGAGATCAACTGCCTGTCCAACACCATGCCCCGCAAAGCTCGCGCAGGTTCCTCGCGCGTCCACCTTGCCCGCACGTCGGCCGTCCGAACGGCCGTTCTGGCGATCGTTGCGGCGCGGCAACCGGCCACCGATGAACGGCGGCTCAGGGCCGGCAACGTCTGTCCCGTCCACCTCGCCAAGGTCGGTATGCTGCACCACCAGATGACCTCTCAGAGCCCCTTAACCGACCGTGGGGGCATATCCCGAGCGTGTGGGCGCAGCGCAGAAAGGTGGTCGTCCGCGAATATCTTATTGGCTGTCCTCAGGGTCCACTCGTTAGAGGGGCCGCGCGGCGATGAGATCGGGTAGGCCGGCTTGAGCCGGCGACGGCTTCCCCGATGTCTGACGCAGTCCGGGTGGCTTCCGCACCCATCAACAAGCGAGTCGAGCCTCACGCCCCCGATGCGCGGCGCGGCAAGTCGATTTCGCGGAGCGCCCGAGAACCGATTTATGGTACGTCGGAGACGCCCGATTGACGTTGGCGTCATTGTTCGAGACAGGGGACGCGAGCGGAGTGGAGCCGGGTGGCGAAGGCGAAGATTGCTTTGGCGGAACTCGCCTTATCAACCAATATCATGATTGGATTGGACGATGGTGCATCCTCCGAATGTCTCAGAGCCGGGCAACCTCCTCGTCGGCGCCGCCGTCGGCAGCGGGATTGCGGCCCAAACGGCGGAAAGAGGCGGGGCGGACTTCCTGCTGGCCGTCAACGCGGGGCGAATGCGGAACATGGGCGCCCCCTCCATCGCCAGCATGCTGCCGTGCCACGACGCGACGCTGCTGACAGAGGACTTCGCCGCCCGCGAGGTGCTGCCGCGCGTCGGGATCCCGGTACTTCTGGGGGTGAACTGCTGGGGCGCGGATGCCGCTGCAGATCACGTGCTGTCGCGCATCGGCGAGCACGGGTTCGCCGGTGCGGTGAACTTCCCCAACGCGACCTTGATGCCGCGCGGGATGCGCAGCGCGCTCGATCGGGCGGGGCGGGGCTTCAGGCGCGAGATCGACGTGCTGCGCCGCGTGCAGGATGCCGGTCTGCTGGCGCTCTACTACTGCGGCACGAAGGAACACGCTCGGACAGCGGGCGAGGCGGGGCTGCGCATGATCCTCCTGAACTTCGGCTGGAACGCGGGCGGCAGCGCCGGACACTCGCGCCGGGCGTCGCTGGAAGAGGTGGGGCTGGTCGCGCGCGACTACGCGGCGCTCATCCGAGGAATCAACCCCGAGGCGCGCATCCTGCTTGAAGGTGGACCGGTAGTGTCGGCCGACGATCTGGGGCATGTCGCCAGCGTCGCGTCGCTCGACGGCTACGTCGGCGGCTCGACGCTCGACCGGCTGCCGTTCGAGGAATCTGTCCTCAACCGGATCGCGGGCTACCGGCAGGCGTCGGATCGTCGGCGGCGTCTCACCCGGCAGCAGACGGACCTTCAGCGATGGGGCCACCGGCACGGCCTCACCGGCAGCGCGCCCGCGATGATCGCGTTCCTACAGCGGCTGCGGGCGCTGTCGCAGGTCTCGGAGCGTTCCGTCGCGCTCGCGCTCGAACCCGGTGCCCCGCTGACGTCCGTCGTCTCGGCTCTCCATCCCGACAGCCGCGGACAAATGCCCCAGCTCGACGCCTCCGCCGGCGATCATGCCACGCGCCTCGCGCAGAGGCTGTTTGGGCGGGACTCGGAGGAGGGACACGAGGGCGGCCTGCTGACCGATCCGGCCGGCGGCGCCATCCTGCTTCGCAACATCCATCTGGCATTGCCGGGGCTGCAGAGACGGCTTGCCCGCAGCCTGCGGGAAAGGATGCTTGTCACGTCCCGGCGTCGCCGGCGGATGAAAGTGTACGCACGTTGCCTGTTCGTCTTCGACCGCTCATCTCTCGAGGCCCCGCTGCCGGACAATCTGCATCCCGAACTCGCTGAGTTGCTGGCCGGGTGGACAATGACCATGCCGCCGCTGCGGGACCGGATCGAGGATCTTGGCGAGTTGATCGAAACCACCGCGACAGCGTCGGGGATGGCGCTTGAGGCTCTCCCGCGACTGACGCCCGGCGCGTTGCAGCGCCTGCGGCGGCATAACTGGGCGCGGAATGAGGCGGAACTGGAGCAGTTCGTCGGCCGGATGCTCGACGCGGGGGGCGACCAGCCGCTGAGCAGCGATGTCGTGGACGGGCTTCTCGCCTCCGATGCCGAGGTCGAGCACGCGCAGGCGAGCGAGGCGGACATCGAGAAGCGGCGGATCGTCGACGCCCTCTGGCGCCATGGGTTCAACAAGGGCGAGACGGCGGCGGCGCTGAACATCTCGCGCAAGACGCTTTACAACAGGATGAAGCGTCTGGGCCTCAGGGAGTGAACGGCTCGGGCCGACGCACCGCGGCGTCCAGACCTACGGTTCCCTCGCCCTCCTCTCTCAGGCCGAGGAGGAGCACGCCCGGTGCAGCCGCACGAACACGGCTTTCCAACTGCGTGCGGCGTTCGAGATGCGGCAACCCGTGCGAGAAGTCGGGCAGGGGCGGCAGCACGAAGACCGCCGCCGCCTGAGCCACCGCGTGGCAGTCGAGAGGCGAGGACACGGTTGCGATAGTGCTGATTCCGTGTCCTGAAAGCGTTTCCAGGGCCCGCATCTCGCGGTCGTGGTCCAGGTCGACCTCGCGCAGGTAGCGCCGGAACTCGTGCTCATGCTGACCCACGCTGGGAAGATTGCAGACCCAGGATAGTCCGCGCTCGCGCATCCGCCGGGCGAGGCGTGCGGGGTTCAGGTTCGGGTCGGCCAGGAACAGGGCGAGACCCGCGCCGGCGGGCAAAGAGTCGGGCAAGTCGTCGACGACGTCCTGCGCGCTTCCGGTGCGCGGCAGCAGCAAAGAGATCTCCGGCGGCATCTCGTTCGGCGGCAGCGGAGGAGCGGAGCCGAGGAAGCACGAGGGCAGGGTGCCCCCCCGCGTTCCGGTGATCTGCCATTTGGAAAAACTACGCATATGCAGCCGGTTTTACCCAAACTTACCCAATCCGGAAAGCGCCGACGGTTGAGAGCGGCGTGATCCGCGTGGAATGCTTCAAGGAAGCGGAGAGGTGCCGAAGCGCGCCGCCGCCGTGAGGGAGGACAATCCGGACCGAGCATGGCGCGTGACGCGCCTGCCGCGCGACGCCATCCGCGTCGCCGGGCTGGTACCGGCTTGTCCGGAAACGGACAAGGGAGGACGCGGACCTGTGCTGAGGATCGACCAGACGACGTGCGGGGACGGCGCTTGATGGAGGGGCTTCTCGACATCAACTGGCGTCTCTTCGCCATCGTGACGCTGAACGGGCTGACGCTCGCCTCTCTCTACTTCATCGTTGCGAGCGGCTTTTCCCTCATCTTCGGCCTGATGCGCGTGGTCAACATGGCGCACGGCTCGCT
Organism: Tranquillimonas alkanivorans; assembly: GCF_900115595.1. Taxonomy (GTDB): domain Bacteria; phylum Pseudomonadota; class Alphaproteobacteria; order Rhodobacterales; family Rhodobacteraceae; genus Tranquillimonas; species Tranquillimonas alkanivorans. Next base: position 3,927 of record NZ_FOXA01000046.1, on the reverse strand, counting down.
CTACCTCCTCGGTGCCTATGTCGGCTTCGAGGTCAGCGAGACGAGCGGGAGCTGGCTTCTCGGGATCCTGGCGGCCGGCGTGGTCGTGGCGGCGGCGGGTGCGGCGCTTCAGGTGTCGATCCTGTCGTGGATGCAGGGGCAGGACCTGCGGCAGGCACTGGCGACCATCGGCGTATCCATCGTCGCGGCTGACCTGATGCTGGCGCAGTGGGGCGGCTCGGCCTACCAGATTTCGTTGCCCGATGCCGTGTCGACCTTCGTCCCGGTGCCCGTGGCGGGCCGTTTTGCGATGGCGCGGCTGATGCTCATCGTTCTTGCGCTGATCATCGGCGTGGGGCTGTGGCTCATGCTTAACCGGACGCGCATCGGCATGCTGATCCGTGCTGGCGTCGATGATCGTCGCATGCTCGAGGCACTCGGCGTCAACGTGCCGCTCGTCTTCGTGGGCGTCTTCGCCATCGGCGCGGGCCTCGCCGGGGTGGCGGGCGTGGTCGGTGGATCGGTCCTGTCGGTGTCGCCGGGCGAGGACGCGCGGTACCTGCTGTCCTCACTGATCGTGGTGATCGTCGGCGGCATGGGGTCGATCCCAGGCGCGGCCATCGGCGCACTGCTCGTGGCGATGGCCGAGACCTACGGGCTCGCCTACACGCCGACCTACGGCATCGTCTACACCTTCGCGCTCATGGTCGCCGTGCTCGCCGTCCGCCCGCAGGGCTTGCTGGGGAGGGCTGCCTGATGACCCGCAAGATCCTGACCGCCATCGTCGTGCTGGGGCTGCTGGCCTATCCGTTCCTCGTCAACAGCTTCTGGCTGGTGCAGATCGGCGGGCGCACAATGGGCTTTGGCACCGTCGTTCTGAGCTTGGTGTTCCTGACCGCCTATACCGGAATGCTGAGCCTCGCGCAGATGACGGTCGCGGGCGTGGCGGGCTATGCGGTCGCCTACTTCACCGCGCCCACGGGTGGGGTCGGAATGCTTCTGCCCTGGCCGGTCGCGCTGATCCTGGCGATGGGCCTCGCGACGCTGGCGGGGCTGCTGATCGGGCTCGTGTCGGTGCGTACGCAGGGCATCTATACCCTGATGATCACGCTCGCCGTGGCGATGGCGTTCTACTACCTGACGCTACAGAACTACGACCTCTTCAACGGCTTCACCGGCTTCAACAATGTCGAGCCGCCGGTGATCCTGGGCCTCGACCTGGGCGCGCCGCTGCCCTTCTATTACCTCAGCGCCGCACTGGCCGCCTTGTGCTACTTTGGCGTGCGCCACGTCGTACGCACGCCGTTCGGCCTTGCGCTGCAAGGCGTGCGGGACGAGCCGCAGCGGGTGCGCGCGCTCGGCTACAACGTGGCGCTGCTGCGCATCCTGGCCTTTGGCCTGGCCGGCGCGATTGCCGGGGTCGGCGGTATCCTGAACCTGTGGCTCAACGCCTCGATCTCGCCGGGATCGGTGGCGCTGAACCCGGTGATCGACGTCCTGATGGCGGGCGTGCTGGGCGGCATCGGCCACCCGATCGGGGCCTATGTCGGCGCCTTTGTGTTCACGGTCGTGGACAACTTCGCCATCGATTTCATCGCTCGCGAGCGCTTCAACACGCTGATCGGGCTGATCTTCCTCGCCATCGTCCTGTTCTCGCCCGACGGGCTGACCGGGCTCGCCCGCCGCCTGTGGCGGCGCACGACGGCCGAGGAGAAAGAGGGGCGCGAGAGCGTCCGACACGGCAACGAAGTCGGTAAATAAGTGGAGGAGACCAACATGAAACTGACCAGACGCACGCTCGGCCTCACGGCGATGACCGCCGCCCTGATGAGCAGCACGGCCCTCTGGGCTCAGGAGGACCTGGTCCTCATCGGCGGCCTCGCCACGCTCGAGGGGCCCTTTGCCGAGCCGGGCGAAGACGGCTTGCGCGGCGTGGAACTCGCCATCGCCGAGTTCGGCAACGAGATCGCGGGCACTCCGATCGAGATGATCACCGCGTCCTCGGACGGCAACCCCGACGTGGCGCTGGAATCCGCCCGCCGGCTGGTAGAGCAGGATGGCGTCGACATCCTCGTCGGCCCGCTCTCGGGGTCTGAGGGCATCCGGCTGGCGCAGTACGCCAAGGAGCGGCCCGAGACGACCTTCCTCAACGGCGGCTCGGCGGCCATCGAAACGACGCTCGTCGATCCGGCGCCCAACTTCTACCGATTCAACACCGAGGGTGCGCAGTGGACCGCTCCGCTGGGCGAGTACGTTGTCAACGAGCGCGCCTGGGACAACGTCATCATCGTATCCGAAGACTATTCGTTCCCGTACGCGCAGATCTTCGGCTTCATGGCCACCTACTGCGAAGCCGGCGGGACGGTCGAGGACAAGTTCTTCACGCCGGTTGGCACGAACGACTACTCCTCGGTCATTGCCCAGCTTCCGCTCGAGGCAGGCGAGGTCGACGGCATGTTCGTGGTGCTCGGCGGGTCGGACGCCGTGAACTTCCTGTCGCAGTACGCGCAGATGGGCGGTCAGCTTCCGATTATCGGCGGTACCAACGTGGCTGACCAGACGGTGCTGACCACGCAGGGTCCGGCGCGCCGCCTGCTTCCGGGGATCCTGTCGGCCGGTCCGGTGTCGGACAACGCCGACAACGAAACCTGGCTCGAGTTCGTGGCGCAGTACCAGGACTACTACGGCGAGGAGGGCCTGCCGACGCCGTCGATCTTTGCCTACAACTACTACACCAACACCAAGGCCGCGCTCCTGGCGCTGCAGGCGGTCGAGGGCGACCTGTCGAACAACCACGAGGCGTTCCGGCAGGCTCTGGACGAACTGGCGTTCGAAAGCCCGACCGGCCCGGTCTCGATCAACGAGAACCGACAGGCCACGGCCGCCATCTACATCAACGAGGTGGTCGAGACCCAGGACGGCGATCTTCGGCTCGAGCCGTTGAAGCGGATCGAGAACGTCGATCAGTTCCTCACGCTGGGCGAGCCTGTCTATTCGCAGCTCGGCCTGCCGTCGCGCGACAACCCGTCCTGCCCCTCCTGATGCAGGCGCACGCGCATAACTCGTCCCAGGCCCTCGTGATCGAGGGCCTGGTCCGCCGGTTCGGCGCACTGGTGGCCGTGGACGGGGTCGATCTGTCGATCCCTGCCGGTCAGCGGCGCGCCGTGCTTGGCGCCAATGGCGCGGGCAAGACCACGCTGTTCAACATGATCGCGGGTGACCTGCCGCCCAGCGAGGGCCGGATCACGGTCTTCGGCGAGGACATGACGAAGCTATCGCCGGAAAAGCGCGTGCTGAAGGGCGTGCGGCGGACCTACCAGAAGTCGCTGGTCTTCGGCGGGTTGTCGGTACGCGAGAACCTCTATGTCGCCGTCCGCGGCGCAACCGGCCCGAGGCTGTCGATCTGGCGGTCGGCCCCTGCCCAGCCGGACTGGGAGCGCGTTGCCGAACTGGCGGAGCGGGTGCAACTGACCCGTCGCCTGGACGAGCCCGCGAGCGAGCTCAGCCACGGCGAGCAGCGCCAGCTCGAACTCGGCATGGCGCTGGCCCATCCGCCGCGGCTCCTGTTGCTGGACGAACCCGCCGCGGGCCTGTCGATGCGGGTGAACTGCCCCATTCGAGTGGTCCAGGTTGATTGTTAATGCATTGCCCTCCTCCGGTCGACGGTGACGATGGCTTCCGGGGCAGGCGGTCTGTAGCCCAGGGCGCTATGGGGGCGGATGGTATTGTAGTGGCGCCGCCATTGTTCGATGAGGATCTGGGCCTCGCGGAGCGAGTAGAAGATCTCCCCGTCGAGCAGCTCGTTGCGGAAGCGGGCGTTGAAGCTCTCACAATAGCCGTTCTCCCACGGTGATCCGGGCCTATGAAGGCAGTTTTCGCGCCCACGGCTTCGATCCATTCACGGACCTTTCGGGCGGCGAACTCGGGCCCGTTATCGGATCTGATGAA
>NZ_FOXA01000019.1 GCF_900115595.1 Tranquillimonas alkanivorans | reverse complement strand
CATCTTCAAGGCATACCTCCATGGCATCCACATATCTCTTCGGCACCACGGCTCTGATGGTTTTCCTCGGAGCGGTGTCTCCGGCGGTCGCACAAAACGATGCAGCCGCACATGCTACCCATTCCGGGCACTCCGCCTCAGACAACGGCGGGTCGCCCGCGGTATCCGAGCAGCATCCCGACCTCACCGCGTCTGAGACGACGGAAGCGATGAGTTCCGCGATGATGCGGATGATGGCCACGATGTCCGCTGCGGGCATGGACGCAACCTCCACGGCCGACGCGCTAAGGCATTGCGCCGCGATGCAGATGGCAATGGCGCAGGCTTACGAGGCAGCCAGCGAAGATAAGAAAGCCGCTTCCGCGCCGGCGGTACAGGTACCTGCGTGGGTCGAGGCGTACCGGGCGGCCAACGAACGCATGCACTCCGAGATGGACATCGCCTTTTCGGATGATCCCGACGTGGACTTCGCGAGAGGGATGATCGGACACCATCAGGGCGCGATCGACATGGCGAGAGTGGTGTTGGAATACGGCGACGATCCCGAACTTAGGCAGTTGGCACAGGATGTGATCGAAGCTCAGGAGAGCGAAGTCCAATTCCTGTAGGATTGGCTCGCCACACAACAGCAATAGCCTCAGGTGATGCCGATCTCCCGCAAACCGATCGGAGATCGGCTTAACCGCTACAACGGTTGTAACCTCAAGCGATGAGATCAACCGAAGCGTGATTCGCCCCGCTCTCGACGGCTCCTGATGCGCATGCAGCGGTGGGCAGGAAGGTCCGCACATTGGGCGAGCCGCTCGTTGAGTTCATGAAAGGCGAACATCTTGAGATGCTTCGCGCTCTGGCGCAGTGACGAGGCGCTCAATCGGGTCGATCGTTGACGTGGATCATAGTGAAGGAGAGCTTGCGGGACTTAGTTTTGCGAGGCTTGGACGACCGAGCCTGCGCAAAATGGAGGCAAGTATGAGACGTGCATCGAAGTCAGTAATTCTCGCGACTGTTATGCTGATTCCCGCCGGCACCGCGCTCGCTCAGACGCAATTCGCTGACGATACCGGCTTCATCAAGGCGCATAGCCCAGGCGGCGGCTATGGTTCCGGTTGGGGCGGTTCGAACTGGCATGATCAGATGCATGCTTGGATGCAGCAGCAGGGTGGTGGCCCCGGCTACGGAATGGGACCGGGGATGATGGGCCCCGGATACGGAATGGGACCGGGAATGATGAGCCCCGGCTACGGCACGGGAGCGGGAATGCCGGGTCCCGGCATGATGCGCCCCGGCTACGGCATGAGCCCCGGTATGATGTACGGAACGCCGCAATCCCCGGGCGGCCAAATTTCGGTTGAAGATGTCCGAGATGTGCTTGAGCAGATGGTGGGGAGCAACCCGAACCTAAAGGTCGGGAACGTCGCGGAGCAAGACGGCGAAATCACAGCGGAGGTCGTCACGCAGGATGGATCGCTCGTGAACCGATTCCGCGTCAATCCGAATACGGGGCGTTGGGCTCCAGAGTACTGAGGAATGACGGCTGAAGGCGATGTGAAACATTAGCAGCGCCTTTAGCCGTTCGTTTCTGGAGGCCGGCTGCTATTCTCAGACACTGGTCGCGCCCACCTCAAGGCAATCGCGCGCTACCTCTAAGGGCATCATGCTGACCATCCTCGCCGACCGCACCTACCGGCACCTCTTCCTGGCGCAGGTCGTGGCGCTGCTCGGCACGGGCCTCGCCACGGTGGCACTCGGCCTACTGGCCTTCGACCTCGCAGGCGAGCGCGCCGGGCTTGTCCTCGGCACCGTCTTCACAATTAAGATGGTCGCCTATGTCGGTATCGCGCCGATCGCCGGGGCCTTCGCCGACTGGATGCCGCGCCGGGCCATGCTCGTGGCGCTCGACCTCGTGCGCGCGGGCGCGGCGCTGGCGCTGCTCTTCGTCACCGAGATCTGGCAGATTTACGTCCTGATCTTCCTCCTCCAGTCCGCCTCGGGCGCCTTCACCCCGACCTTCCAGGCGACGATTCCGGACGTCCTGCCCGAGGAGGACCGCTATACCCGCGCACTGTCGCTCTCGCGGCTGGCCTACGACCTGGAGAACATTGTCAGCCCCACGCTCGCGGGCCTCCTGCTCGCGGTAATGTCGTACAATTCGTTGTTCCTTGGCACCGTGGCGGGCTTCGCAGCATCGGCCTTCCTGGTCGTCTCCGTCCTCTTGCCCAGCCCGAAGCCGTCGGAACCCCGCGGCATCTACAACCGCTCCACCCGTGGCATCCGCATCTACCTCGCCACGCCGCGGCTGAGGGGGCTGCTGGCGCTGAACCTTGCCGCGGCATCAGGGGGAGCGATGGTGCTCGTGAACACCGTCGTTCTGGTGCGTGGCGAACTCGGTCTCTCCGAGAGCGCCGTCGCCTGGACCATGGGTGCCTTCGGCGCGGGCTCGATGCTCGCCGCGCTCGGCTTGCCGCGCGTTCTCGGCCGGGTGTCGGACAGGCCGGTCATGCTCGCCGGGGCGGGCCTACTGACGGCGACGCTGGTGGGGCTGGCGACGATCATCCACGGGACCGGCCTGTCCTGGCCACTCCTTCTCGGGGCCTGGCTAATCTCCGGCATCGGCTACTCGGCGATGCTCACCCCTTCAGGGCGGCTCCTGCGTCGCTCCGCGCATCCGGAAGATTGGCCCGCGGTCTTCGCTGCGCAGTTCGCGCTCTCGCACGCCTGCTGGCTCGTCACCTATCCGCTCGCCGGGGTCCTGATGACCGTAGCCGGTGCCCCGGTCGCACTGCTGGGCCTGAGCATGTTGGCCGCGTCCGGTGTCGTCGCTGCACTTCGCCTGTGGCCCGCCGGGGACCCGAGGGTTCTGGAGCATCGGCACGATAACCTGCCGCTGGACCACCCGCACCTGAAGGGGCACCGTCGCCACAGTCACGCCTTCGTCGTCGACTCTGATCACCCCCGGTGGGCGCTGCACCTATGACTACAGGCCGTTTCGCCTAAGCTGCATCCGCGGCGGCGTGGCGGGCGTAGCTCAATCCGGTCATCCGGCCGATGGTGACCAGGATCAGAAGCGCCAGCGCGATGAGCAGCGTGGTGTCCTGAGGCACACCGAGGAAGATGGCTGCGCTACCTCCGATGGCGGCCCAGACACCGGGCACGATCAGCAGCCAACGGTCTCCGGCGACAGCGTGGCCCGGTCCAAGAAGACGATACGGGTGACGGGGTGAGGTCCGGCCATCAGGCAACCTCCGCGATGACTACTGGTGTGGCACGCATGTATCGCATCACCTTTCCGGACAAGCTCGTCGCGTCATGACGGTGCTTGGTCAGAAGCCGCAACGCTCCGCGCTATGGCGAGCCCGCACGCCAAAGATCAGACCTTCAACAGCCTGTAAATTGCCGGGATGACAAGCACGGTCAGCGCAGTCGAGGAGAGCAGGCCGAAGAGGAGCGAGATGGCGAGGCCCTGGAAGATCGGGTCAGCGAGGATCACCGCCGCACCGATCATCGCGGCGAGCGCGGTCAGCAGGATCGGCTTGAATCGCGTCGCGCCCGCCTCGATCAGCGTCTCGACCGTGACGCGGCCCTCGGGGTCGGCGTGGCGGATGAAGTCGACCAGCAGGATCGAATTGCGCACGATGATCCCCGCCAGCGCGATGAAGCCGATCATGGAGGTCGCCGAGAAGGGGGCAGCGAACAGCCAGTGTCCGCCCATGATCCCCAGGAACGTCAGCGGCACCGGCGTCAGGATCACCAGCGGCAGGCGGAACGATCCGAACTGCGTGACGACCAGGATGTAGATGCCCAGGAGCGCCACCATGAACGCCGCGCCCATGTCGCGGAAGGTGATCCAGGTCACCTCCCATTCCCCGTCCCAAAGCAGGACCGGCGTCTCCGTCTCGGCGGGCTGCCCGTTGAGCCGGACGTCCGGCTTCGCGACGTCGTCCCATTCCATCGCATTTAGCCGGTCCTCCACCGCGAGCATCCCGTAGAGCGGCGCCTCGAAGTCCCCCGCAAGCTCTCCCGTCACCATCACGACGCTGTAGCCGTTGTGACGGAAGATGGGGTAGGAGGCGCGCTCCTCCTCGATCCGGACCACGTCACCCAGCTCGACCACTCCCCGCGCCCCCGGGAGCGCGTTGGCGGGCACCGGCGTGGACAGGGCCCGTTCGTCCATCTCCTGGTCGCTTTGCACGCGCGCCAGCACGATCGGGATCGGCGGCCGCCCGCCGCCGCGATGCGAGTACCCGACCGTCGTGCTGCCGTTCAGCAGCCGCAGGGTCTGCAGCACGTCGCGCTCCTCGACGCGGAAGAACTCGAGGTCCGTCGGAGCGAGCGTGGCACGCAGCCGGCGCGGCGGCTCTCCGGCGCTGTCGTCCACGTCGACGACGAAGGGAACGTCCTCGAAAGCCTCGCGCACGCGGGTCGCGACGGCGCGGCGGGTCTCGGCGTCGGGTCCGTAGATCTCGGCCAGAAGCGTGGCGATCACCGGCGGGCCCGGCGGCGGCTCGACCGTCTTCAGAACGGTGCCTTCGGGCACCTCGAGCGCCGATATCCGCTCGCGCAGGTCCAGTGCGATCTCGTGGCTGGTCCTGTCCCGCGCGTCCTTCGGCGCGAGGTTGACCTGCACCTGACCCAATTCGGGGCTCGATCGCAGGTAGTAGTGGCGCACCAGCCCGTTGAAGTCGAAGGCCGCCGCCGTGCCGGCGTGGCTCTGCGCCGACACGACCTCTGGCAGGTCGAGCGCCACCCGTGCGACGCGCTGTGCCACCGCGTCCGTCGCCTCGGCCGAGGCGCCTTCGGGCAGGTCGATCACGACCGACAGCTCCGACTTGTTGTCGAAGGGCAGCAACTTCACCGTCACATCGCGGGTGTAGAGCAACGCAAGCGAGCCGAACGACAGCACCGCGACGACCAGCAGGAACACTCCGCTGCGTGCCTTGCTTTTCAGGAGCGGGCGGGCGACGGCGGCATAGGCGCGGCCGAGGCCGCCGCCGGGATGGCCGGTTTCCTCGTCGGCATGGTGGCCCATGTGCGCACGGCCGGCAATCTTCAGCATGAGCCATGGCGTGATCATCACGGCCACGAAGAAGGAGAATATCATCGCGGCCGAGGCGACCGCCGGAATGGGGCTCATGTAAGGCCCCATCAGGCCCGAGACGAAGAGCATGGGAAGCAGCGCGACGACCACGGTAAGCGTCGCGACGATGGTCGGATTGCCGACCTCGGCCACGGCCGAAATGGCGGCGCCGAACGGGCTCTGGTCCTCGCGCCTCATGGCCCAATGCCGCGCGATGTTCTCGATGACCACGATGGCGTCGTCGACGAGGATGCCGATCGAGAATATCAGCGCGAAGAGCGACACCCGGTTCAGCGTGTAGCCCATGACCCACGCTGCGAAGAGCGTCAGCAGGATCGTCACGGGGATCACGATCGCCACCACGAGGGCCTCCCGCCAGCCGATCGCCACCAGGACCAGGGCGACGATGGAGATTGTCGCGAGCGCCAGGTGGAAGAGAAGCTCGTTCGCCTTCTCGTTCGCCGTCTCGCCGTAGTCACGGGTAATCTCGATCTCCACGCTGTCGGGGATCAGTTCGCCCTGCATCACGACAACCCGGTGAAGGACCTCCTCGGCCACCGTCACGGCGTTGGCCCCGGCACGCTTCGCCAGCGCCAGCGTGACCGCGGGGCGGCGCAGGACATCGCCGTCGTCCGTTCGTGCGAACGTGGCGACATGCGCCTCGTCCAGATCGCTGACATAGGCGACGTCCGCCACGTCCCGCACGTAGACAGTCCGGCCGTCGCGAGTGGTCAGCTCGAGGTTCGCAATCTCTTCCGGTGTCGAGAGTGTCTGTCCGATCGCCAGCATCACCTGCTGGCCCGCGTCGCGCAGCAGCCCGGCCGGAGCGGCGCTGTTGGCGCCCTCGACCTTCGCGGCGAGCTGCTGGAGCGTCACGCCGTACAGGGCCAGTCGCTCCGGGTCGGGCGACACGCGCAGGGCATCCGTGGTCTCACCCACGATGTAGGTGAGGCCGACATCCTCGATCTTCGCAAGCTCGACCTCCACCTCGCGGGCGATGCGGGTGAGATCCGCCGCGGTGATGGCAGTCTGCCCCGGCGCGGGCGCGAAGGTCAGTCCCACGATCGCCACGTCGTCGATGCCCCGCCCGACGACCAGCGGCTCGGGAATCCCGACCGGGATGCGGTCGAGGTTGGCGAGGATCTTGTCGCGGACCCGCAGGATGGCGGTGTCGGCAGGAACGCCGACCTCGAAGCGCGCCGTTACCATCACGCGGTCGTCGCGCGTGTCGGAGTAGACGTGCTCGACCGCCGGAATGCCCTTGACGATGGTCTCCAGCGGCTCGGTCACCAGTTTCAGGGCGTCCTCCGCCGCCAGGCCGTCCGCGCGCACGTGGATGTCCACCAGCGGCACCGAGATCTGCGGCTCTTCCTCGCGCGGCAGACTCACGAGCGCGATCACCCCGACCGCCAGCGCGGCAAGCAGGAGAAGAGGCGTCAGCGGCGACGCGATGAAGGCGCGCGTCAGTCGCCCCGCGATCCCGAGTGCGCCGCTGGGCGCGTGATCTTCACTCATCGCCCAGCACCACGCGGTCGCCAGTGGTCAGGCCGCTGAGGATTTCACGCCAGGGTTCACCGTCAATGGAAACTTCCCGCCCCGGCACGACGGTGCGGCGCAGGCGGTCCGCGTTCTCCGGTTCGGTCCAGACGTAATCCAGGCCTCCGACCTGGTGCAGCGCGGCCTGCGGCACGAGAAGCGCCTCGCGCTCACCGACCGGCAGACGCACCGGAAGTCGGCGGCCGACAAAGCGCCCGTCGAGGCCTTCGACCTCGACATCCGCCTGCACGCGTCCACCTTCGATCTGCGGGTAGAGCTTGACCAGTGTCCCCGTGCGGGCCGCCTCTCGGCCGTCCGGTCCGGCGCCCAGCCGGATCTCGTCACCCTCGGCGAGGTCCTGGGCATGACGTTCAGGGACAGACAGCCTCAGATAGACGCCGCCACCCCCTATCACGGCAATGGTCTCGCCGGGCGTGACGACCGATCCGCGGGAAACGGGGACCGACAGCACCACCCCCGCCTCCGGAGCCAGGACGCCGCCCTCGTCGACCTGTTGCTCGATGATCAGCCGTTCGGAGTCGAGGCTCCGGAGTTCGCCTTCGATGACGTCCACCGCGGTGCGCAATTCGTCGAGCCGCTGGGTCGTGATCACGCCGCGGTCGAAGAGGGTCTGCCCGCGCTCAAGCTCGGACTGCGCCGTTTCGAGTTGCGCCGACAACGCCTCGCGGCGGGCGTCGAGAGCCGACAGCCGGAACTGGAGCTTGTCGTCCTCGACCAGCGCGATCTGCTCGCCCGCCGTCACGCGCTGCCCCTCGCTCACGTCGAGCTCGGCAACAGTGCCGCCGAGCCGCGCACGGGCCGGTACGAGATCGCGCGTCGCCACCTCGCCGTAGACCGACTTCCATTCGACAATTTCCGTGGGCAAAACTTCGAAAGTCTCCGCCCCCGCGGAAGTCGCCGCCAGCGCCAGGCAAAACGCCCCTATCAACCGCACTGTCCCACCTCACCCAAATCCACGTCGTTCTTCCGGATGCCAGTGAGAAGGCACAGTCTCGGCCTGGATCACAATGATCTAAATCAAGAAAACTGAATGTGTTTCTTGACGCCAGATCAAGTGCTCAAGACGTCGTCGACGCCGCTGGAAGGCCTATGGCCTGTGACGGGTGCGAAAGAACTGTAGAGGCGGCACCATGTACGGCGGGAGGATGACGCCCGCGGTAGCGGATGCGGACGACAGCGGGGTTAATCGCTCCGAGCTGCACTCCGCGCTGCTTCGAATTCGTCCAGGACCAGCGCGCCGTCGGCATCTTCGTCGAATCTGTCGAACATGCTGCGGTGCCCCTGGAGGAACTCGGCCAGCGACAGGGTCATGTCTCCATCGGTATCGAATGCAGAGAGGGGGCGGGCCGGGCCTTGGAATTCCTCCTCTGCAAGGATGCCGTTCATGTCCGCATCCATCTCCGTGAACTCGCTGGTGCGGACGTCGTAAGCCTCCGCCCAGGAGATGTGCCCGTTTCCGTCGGCATCGAGGCGGTCGAACGCGGCCTCCGCCTCTTGCGCGACGGCAGGTGCCGCTGCGATTCCCCCTGCGATGGCGCCGATCGCCAGTCGTTTCGTGAGCTTCATCGGGCGGTCTCCTCTCATGAGCGGATATCCGCAAGACGAGCGGGAAGGCTCGTGGTTCCCCGGTACATTCTGGAACCGCGATGTATGCAGAGAGTTTTCCGGTCTGACCCACGGATGGGGGACCTCCAGACATGACTCTTCGATTCGAGCAGATCCTGGCCGACGGCGTGGCCCAGACCTCCTACCTTGTCGGCGACGACGCCGCCGGCGTGGCAGCCGTCATCGACCCGCGGCCCGATGTCGGCGTGTACCTGGAGACCGCCCGGCGCTATGGCCTTGCGATCACCCATGTCTTCGAGACGCACATCCATGCCGACTTCATGAGCGGCGCGCGCGAACTCGTGGACCGGCTTCAGGGCCGGGCGAAGCTCTGCCTCAGCGTCGAGGGCGGGGCGGAGTACGGCTTCGACCACGACCCCCTGCGCGACGGCGACACCTTCGACTTCGGCTCTGCCCGGCTGGAGGCGAAGCACACGCCCGGCCACACGCCCGAACACCTGGCCTTCCTGCTTTACGAAAGCGGCAAGGACAGCCCCTGGGGCGTCCTGACCGGCGACAGCTTCTTCGTGGACTCCGTGGGGCGGCCGGACCTGATGGGCGACGAGCAGACCGAGGAGCTGACCGAGGCGCTGTTTCACACAGTCCACGACTTCTACATGCGGCTGGACGACGGCGTGATCATCTATCCCTGCCACGGCGCCGGGTCGGAATGCGGACCCGACATCGGCGACCGGATGTCGAGCACGATCGGCTTCGAGCGCCGGTTCAATCCCTACTGCCGGATCGAGCGGCTGGAGGACTTCAAGACAGCGATGCAGGAGAACGCGCCGCCGGTGCCGATGCATTATCCGCACCTCAAGAAGGTGAACGCGGCGGGTCCGCCGGTGCTGGGCAACCTGCCGAAGGTGCCGGGACTGACCCCGGCCGCCTTCGCGCAGGCCGTCGAGACGCCGGGCGCGCAGCTTCTCGACACCCGCGACATGCTGGCCTTCGGCGCAGGGCACATCGCCGGGGCGCTGAACATCGGCGGCCGCCCGGACCTGTCGGTCTGGGCCGGCTGGCTGCTCGACCCCGAGAGGCCGATCCACCTCGTGCTGAAGAGCGAGAGCGATCTGCCCCGCATCCTGCGGCTGCTGTGGCGCACCGGCTTTGTGAACTTCGGCGGCTACCTCGCCGGCGGCATGGACCTGTGGCAGGAGGAAGGCCGCCCGCTGGCGCAGATCCCGCAGGTGCCGGTCCACGAGCTGAAGGATGCGCCGGCCGAGGTCCAGCGGCTCGACGTCCGCAAGCAGGAGGAATGGGACGCGGGCCGTATCCCCGGCGCACGGCACGTCTTTCTCGGCGAACTGCCCGGGCGGCTGGACGAGCTCGACCGCCAGCGGACCTATGCCACCTACTGCGCCAGCGGCTTTCGCGCCAGCGCGGCAGCGAGCCTGCTCAAGGCGCACGGGTTCGAGGACGTCCGCAACGTGCCGGGCAGTTGGAAAGCCTGGACTGCCGCCGGCTACCCCACCTCCACCGACTGAGATCGAAAGGAACGTCTCATGGAAAACACCGTCGCAATCACCGACGCCTTCACGGTCGCGAAATTCGAGCCCGGGAAGGAGGAGTTCGCCAGGGTCGCCGAAGACGGCTTTCGGTCCATCGTCAGCTTGCAGGTCGGCGACGAGGAGCAGAAGGTCCCGCCCGAGGAGGAGCGCCGGTTGGCCGAGGAGGCCGGCTTGGCCTTCTACCACCAGGGCGTCTCGAAACAGGATCTGTCCGACGAGGAGGTGGACCGTTTCCGAGACCGGCTCGAGAACCTGCCCAAACCCGTACTCCTGCATTGCAGTTCGGGCAAACGGGCCGGGGCGATGACGATGATGCATGTTGCCAGCGAGCAGGACATGTCGGGCGACGAGGTGATTTCGAAGGCCGAGGAGATGGGGTTCGAATGCGACACGCCCGAACTCGAGGCGTTCGTGAAGAGCTACGTGGACCGCCACGGCGGTTGAGGAGCCGCCGGCCGGCCCGCCTCGTCGATGCGGTCGCCTCAGCCGCCACTCGACTTCACCACGCTGATCGCGCCGTTGCGCTCGAGGTAGGCCTCCTCGACATCCTCTGCGCCGCGAAGCCCCTTCAGGCGAAGCTGCTCGGCGAGGTCTCGCTCGCCGAGCCGGCTCCGGCGCATCGCCCCCCAGTCGATTTTCCCGTTCCTGATCAACTGGATCGGCCGCCCCTTGAAGAGGCGCGACACCAGCTCGGAGCGCGGTGCGAGCGCGGAGAGGGCGGCATGCATCAGGACGAGCAGCCCCGTGGCGGCCAGGGCCGGCAGAAGCGGCGCATTGCCGGTCAGGGCGCGGCTGAGGCTCGACCCCATGATGACGGTCAGGACGATGTCGAAGGCCGAGAGTCCGGCGAAGGACCGCCGCGGCGCGAGACGGTAGAGCGCCACGGCATAGACGAAGATGATCACGGCACGCAGGCACATCTGCCACCAGGCGATGTGCGGCGTGTCCTGGCCGATCAGGTAATGGAACGTCTCCATCGCATGTCCTTTCTCGTGGTGCCCGGCGCGTGCGGCGAAGCGGCGGAGCGCAGGCGACCGCTGCGAAGGATGACCGCGGCCGGCGCTCCGGGCAATGCGCGGCCACCGCGTCGGCCCATGCCCGGGGGGGCGACGAAGGCGCCCGCCGCCCCCCGACCACTGGCCAGTCAGATGATGCGCACCTGCGCCCCCACCGGTGTAATCGCGAACAGCTCCGCGATCATCTCGTTGTAGAGCCCGATACAGCCGTCCGACGAGCGCCGCCCGATCTTGCGCGTGTCGTGGGTGCCGTGGATCAGGTAGGCGGGCCAGGAAAGGTACATCGCGTGGGTGCCGAGCGGGTTGTCCGGCCCCGGCGGCATGTAGTGCAGGTCGGGGTTGCGCTCGATCATCGACGGGGTCGGCGTCCAGTCGGGGCCGACCTTCTTGCGCACCACTTGCGTGTAGCCGCGCTTCGTCAGCTCCTCCGAGGCCGGCACCGAGGTGGGATACATGCGATAGTCCGAGCCATCCTCGTTCCAGTAGTGGAGGGCGCGCGAGGTGGTATCGGCGACGATGGTGACGACGCCGAGGCTGTCGAAATGGTCCTGCCAGCGCTGCGCCGAGAAGCTCGAGGCATTGCGCCGGACCGGTGCCTCCTGTGCGTTGAGCAGGCTCGGGGCGGCAAGCCCTGCGAGGCCGCCCAGGATGGCAGCGCGGCGGGTGAAGGTCTGGCTCATCTGCGTTCTCCTCTGCTGTTGAAGCTCTGCGGCCTCCGTCAGGACCGCGCCATCTCGATCGCCTCGCGGAGCGCTTCGCCATCCATGGCGCCAGGATAGAGGGCGGTGCCGACGATGAAGGCAGGCGTGCCCCTGAGGCCGAGGATCGACGCCTGCCTGCCGTTGCGCGCGATAAGCCCGTCCCACTTGTTGCGGTCGTTCTGATACGCAGCCTGCAGGTCCGCCACATCGAGCCCCGCATCCTCGAGCGCCTCGTCGATCAGCGCGTCGTCGAGGCGGCCTTCCGTCGCCATCAGCGTGGCATTCGCCGTTTCGTAGGCGTCCAGGGATGCGGCGCCGAGAGCGAGCTGCGCGGCCCGCACAGAGGGTGCGCCGAAGATTGGCCAGTCCTTCATCACCAGGCGAATGTTGCCGTCTGCGGCGACGACGTCGGTCAGGATCGGGTGGTTCGCCTTGCAGTAGGGGCACTGGTAATCGAAGAACTCGACGAGGGTCACGTCGCCCTCGGGGTTGCCGAGCTCCGGGTTGTCGGGATCGAAGAGCACGTCCTCGCGAGTGAGGTCCTGTGCGGTGGCGCCATTGCGAGAGAATAGCAGCAGGCCTGCAGCGCTGCCGGCAGTGGCCAGGCCGCCGAGAAGAAGGTGCCTGCGGTTCAGTCGGGTCATCGGGTTGCTCCTGTGTCCGTGAGGGTGGTGGATGAGATCGAAATGGACCGATCGGCAGAGGGCGGATTGGTGCCTTTGCCACTCTCCGTCTCGCTCAGGACGACCACCTTGGCGCCTGCCCGGACCCGCTCGTGCAGGTCCAGGATGTCCTGGTTGAACAGGCGGATGCAGCCGGCCGAGGTCGCCTTGCCGATCGAGAAGGGGTCGTTGGTGCCGTGAATGCGGTAGAGCGTGTCGCGCCCGTCCTTGAAGAGGTAAAGCGCCCGCGCGCCGAGCGGGTTCTCGATCCCGCCCTCCATGCCGTCGCGGTAGGGCCCGTACTTCTCCGGATCGCGCTCCAGCATGTTCTGCGTCGGGGTCCAGCGCGGCCACTCGCGCGTGAAGGGGATGTTGCCGGTGCCCGCAAAGCCGCGCCCGTCGTCGCCGACGGCCACGCCGTAGCGCATCGCCCGGTCGCCTTCGAGGACGAGGTAGAGAAAGCGCGCATGGGGATCGACGACGATGGTTCCGGGTTCTTCGTCGGTCCAGTAATCGACCTCCTGGCGGCGATTGCGCTCGCTCAGCACGTCTTCGGGCACCGCCGGGATGATCTCGCCCTTGTCCTCGATCCGGTCGTACATCGCCCGGACGTCGGCGGGCAGCGACGGGGCCTGCATTACGGACGCCTCGGCAGAACTCGCGGGAGGCTCTGCTGTGGCCGGCGTCGGGGACGCATCGGGTCGCGCCGACGGACTTTGCGAAGAGGTCGTCGTGGTACAGGCCGCCAGGAACGACAGGCAGGCGCAGGCGGACAGGAGCCGCGCACGCTCGGGAAGTGGTCTCATGGGGTCTCCCGTGTCAGGTCATCGATGCGCGCGTTGAGTTGCGCGCGGGATATTTCACCGGTGTGGACGGCCTCGAGGCGGCCTTCGGCGTCGAAGAACAGCGTGGAGGGCAGGCCGAGCAGGTCGAACCGCTCCATCAGTCGGCCGTCCGGATCCCGCAGGACGGCGTCCGAGGCGAGTCCCTGCCGGCGGAGGAAGTCCGAGATCGTCGCGGCGCGTTCTCGCTGGTTGGCGAAGCGCACGGCGGCGTCGTCGCGTGCGGTCGCGACCTCCATCATCATCGGCATCTCCCGCCGGCAGGGCGGGCACCAGCTTGCCCAGAGGTTGATCACGACCGGTCGCCCTTCGGCGTCGGTAAGCGGCACCGGGCGGCCAGAAAGGTCGGGCAGGGCGATCTCGGGCAGTCGTCCGGAGGCCTCGTCCGGCAAGGCGAGGCGGGCCCCGGCAACGGCAATGCCGGCGCAGGCAGCGGCGGCCAGAAGGGGAGCCGCGACCGAGGGACGACGCAGGGTCCCCAAGAGCGTTACAACTCCAAAACCCGCCAGCCCGGCCAGCGGATCGAAGCCGCCTTGCCAGAGGGCCAGCACGTCGAGCGGCGCCGCGGCGAAGCTGTCCCATTCCGCACCCACGAAGCCAAGCCGCGCTGCGCCGATCCAGGAGAGGAGCGCGAGGATCGACCAGGGCCGCGCGTCCTGGGCATGGCGGGGCCACCGCCACGCGATCAGTTCCACGACCGCCAGGAAGACGAAGATCGCCAGCACCGCCTGGAACCGCGCGTTCGAAAAGACGAGCGGGCCGATCGCAACCGCGTTCAACGCACCGCCCTCACGGATGCGATGACGTCCTCCGGGCCCGGTTCGCCCACAAGCCGGGTTCCGGCAGCCTCACGACCCCGCGCATCGAGGAAGATCATCGTGGGCGGGCCGACGGAGTTGAGCTGGTCGAGCAGGTTCTGGCTGCCGGCATCGAAGTCGGACAGGTCCGCGGCGATGACCGTCATGCCCGACAGCGCCTCCTGCACACCGCGATCCGACCAGACGCGGCGCTCGATCACCCGGCAGGTGACGCACCAGTCGGCGGTGAAGTAGATCATGGTGGGTGCGTCGGAGCCGCCGAGCACGGCCTCGAGCTCGGGCACCGTGGTGACGGTGGTGAAGACCAGCTCCGTCTGCCCCGCCTCGGCGCTGCCGCCGGCGGGCACGCGCAGTCCTGCGAGCGGGCGCAGAGGATCGTCTCCGCCGCTCGCCGCGCCGAGGCCGAGGAGGGCGGCGGAGAGCAAGGCGACGAGGCCCGCGGCCTTGCGCATGCGCGCCCCGGCGCCCGATGCCGCGTCCAGCCGGTCGAGGCCGCCCGCGAAGACCCCGGCGAGCACCAGCAGGGCGGCCCAGAGGGCGAGCCCGGCCGCCGGCGGAACGATGCGCCCCGCGAGCCATGCCGCCATGGCGAGGAAGGCGAAGCCGAAGACGAGCTTCACCCTGTCCATCCAGGCCCCCGCGCGGGGCAGGACCCGGGCACCGAAGGCCCCCATGGCGAGCAACGGGACGCCTTGCCCCAGGCCGAGAGCGAAGAGCGCTCCGGCGCCGAGCGCCACGTCACCGGTCTGGGCAATGTAGAGAAGCGCGCCGGCCAAAGGCGCGGTGACGCAGGGGCCCATGATGAGGGCCGAGGTAAAGCCGAGAACCGCGGCGCCGCCGAACGTGCCCCGGCGGCCCGATCCCGCGCCCGACAAGCTCGCGTTCCAGGCCTCGGGAAGACGCAGGTCGTAGAGCCCGAACATCGACAGGGCGAGCGCGACGAAGATCACCGCGACGGCTCCGACGGCCCACGGCGACTGCAGCACGATCTGCAGGTTCTGCCCGGACCAGGCCGCTACGATCCCGAGCAGGCTCAGGGCCGAGGCCATCGCCACGACGTAGACCGCGCTCAGGGCAAAGCCGCGCCGGGCGCCCATGCCCTCGCCCTGGCCCGCGAGCAGGCCGGCGAGGATCGGGAACATCGGCAGGACGCAGGGCGTGAACGCCAGCAGAAGCCCGAAGCCGAAGAAGCCGAGCAGGACGCGGGTGGCTCCACCCCGGTCCCGGAGTCCACCGAGCATCCCGGCGTCGTCGGCCAGGGTGAACGTGCCGGCCTTGACTGTCTCGGCGTCGGCCTCGCCGGGCTCCGCCGGCGGCGCCGAAGCATCGCCGCCGACCGGGGGCTCCCCAGCCGGGGCATTCGTGGCGGACCACGACGAGGCCTGTGACAGGGCCGGCAATTCCTCGGTCACCGGCGGATAGCAGATGCCGTCTTCCTGGCATCCCTGGTAGGTCACCTGCACCGGGCCCGCGGCCGCGGGCATCCGGGCCTCGGCGCTGTCGTAGTAGACCTCGACGGTCCCGAAGGTGGGGTCTTCCTTCGCAACCCCCTGGTCGGTTTCGAGGGGCAGGGAGGCGCCGTCGGCGGTCTTCGCGGAGAGGTAGTCGCGGTAGAGGTAGTAGCCCTCCGCGATCTTCCAGCGCAGGAGACGACCGCCCTCGGGGGGCGCTGTGACTGTGAGCTCGAAAGCTTCGCGCGGGTCCATGGGCTCGCCCTGCGCGAACACCGTCTCCTGCGCGGCGGCCACGCCTGTGAGGAGCAGGAGCATGGCAAGGGTGCGGAAGGCTTCGCCGATGGCATGCCTGTAGAGGCTGGAATAGGGTGCGCGTCGTTTCATGACGCCGCGATCAAGTCCCAACCTTAACGTTCCCTTAATAATCGGGAGCGACTGGGGGCGTGACGTAAAGGAAGAGAAAGAGCGATGCGCATTCTGGTCGTGGAAGACGATGCTTCACTGGCCGATGGCCTTTGCGTGGGCCTCCGGCTACAGGGTTTCACCCCGGAACTGGTGGGGACCTGCGCCGACGCCGCCGAGGCGTGGAAGCAGGACGGCTTCTCGGCGGTGATTCTGGACGTGATGCTGCCAGACGGCTCTGGCTCCGACCTGCTGGCCCGGATGCGGTCGCGTGGCGACCGGCTCCCGGTGCTGATGCTCACCGCGCTCGACCAGGTGAGCCACCGGGTCGCCGGCCTCGATGCCGGTGCGGACGACTACCTGGGCAAGCCCTTCGACCTCGAGGAGGTCACCGCGCGGCTGCGCGCCATCACCCGCCGGGCCCAGGGCGAGGCGCGCGGAATGGTTTCCTGGAACGGGCTGGAGTTCGACCCCGCGCGGATGCGCGGGACGATCGACGGGCGCGAGGTAACCTTTTCGCGCCGGGAGTTTGCGCTGCTGCAGGCACTTTTCGAGCGCCCGGGCGTCATCGTCGAGAAGGATCGCTTGGAGGAGCGCCTGTACGGCTGGCAGGAGGGCGTGGAGAGCAACGCGCTGGAGGTGCACGTCCATAAGCTCCGTGCCAAGCTGGGGACAGCCTTCATCGAGACGATCCGAGGCGTAGGTTACAGGCTCGCCGAGGGCCGGCAATGATCTCGATCCGTGCGAGGCTCTTCCTGATCCTGCTTGCCGCCACCGGCGCCGTATGGCTTTCGGCGGTCTGGTGGATTCAGCATTCGACGCGGTCAGAGGTCGAGCAGGTGCTCGACGCCCGGCTCGCGGAAGCGGCGCAGATGGTTTCTTCGCTACTTTCCGGCCGACGCATCGATCTTGCCTCTGCCGCCGATGCGGCGACGAACGGAAGGGACAATGCGAGTCCCGAGTACGCCCGCCAGCTCTCCTGCCAGATCTGGTCGCTCGAGGGCGTGCTCGTGGGCTCCTCCGCCAGCGCCCCCGCCGGCCGGCTGGCGGAAGAGCGCAGCGGCTACTCCGAGAACCTCGTCGATGGCGAGCCGTGGCGGGTCTATACCGAGGTGAACGAAGAGCTGGGCCTGAGGGTGATGGTCGGCGACAGGCTGGCGGTGCGCGAGCGGCTGGTCGCGGACGTCGTGCGCGGGCTGCTCATCCCGGCGCTGACGATCCTGCCGGTGCTGGCCGGACTCATCTGGCTCAGCGTCGCACGCGGGCTTGCACCGCTGGACCGTATGGCGCGGGCGCTCGGTGCGCGCTCCGCCGACAACCTGGACCCGGTGGCGGCGGGACCTTTGCCAGCCGAGATCCGACCCATGGGTGAGGCGCTCGACGATCTCTTTGCGCGCGTCGCGGCCTCGCGAGAACGGGAGAGGAGTTTCACCGCCTTCGCGGCGCATGAACTGAAGACGCCGCTGTCGGGGATCAAGACGCAGGCCCAGATCGCGGGGATGGCCCCGGACGCGGAGACGCGGGGCCGGGCGCTGGCGCAGATCGAGCGCGGCGTGGCGCGCACGGACCGCATGGTCCGGCAGCTTCTTGAACTGGCGATGGTCGACAGCGCGTCGGAAGGTGGCGCATCAGGGCTCGACCTCTCCGTCATCGCAGATGATGTCGTGCTCGCCGTAGACAGACTTGCGGCGACAAGGGGCGTCAGGGTCGAGACCTGCTTGCCGGATCTTCCGCCGGTCGCGGGCGATCTTGTCCTGGCGACCGTGGCGCTGCGCAACGTGGTGGAAAACGCGATCCTCGCGAGTCCCGCTGGCGGACAGGTGCACGTGACGGGCGAGGTTCTGGACGGAGCGCTGGTCGTACGGGTTCTCGACCGGGGGGCGGGTATCGGAGAGGCCGATCGCGATCGCATCACCGAGCGTTTCTTCCGCGGTCGGGATGCGCCTGAAGGGGGAAGCGGCCTTGGCCTATCTATCGCCTTGTCGGCCATGGCGCGGCTCGGCGGAGACCTCGGCTTCGCGCCGCGGCCAGGAGGCGGCGAGATCGTTTCGCTGCGGTTCCAGTCCCGGAGGGCCTGAGGGCGAAAGAGTACCCGGTACAGGACGCGAGACACGCCCGGGTTGCATATCGGTCGCCCCCGCAGGAAAGCCTGCGGGGGCGAATGCAATGAGTGGCACGAGGCCGATCAGAAGCCGATGACCGGGTTCTTGTTGCCGATCAGGTTGACTTCGGCCGAGACCGCACCTTCGGGCAGCCGGATGTCGACCATCGAGCCGAGGCGCAGCTTCATCACGCCGTCCACGAGGCTGCCCGACTTGTGGGCCCAAGGCTCAAAGTGGCTCTTGATGACCTCGATCTCCTCAGGTTGCTGCACCTGCTGACTGCCATCGCTCATCTGGTAGGTGATTTTCGTCACGTAGGCGGCCGCGGCGGAGGGCCCGGCATCGACGTAAAGACGCGCCTGGTCGGCCTCGCCCGGCACCTCGAGCGCCGAAATGTGGTAGCTGTTGGCGCTCGTCCGCTTCTGGAAGTCGAAGATGCCGAAGTAATAGCTGTAGAAGCCGACCGTGAAGATCACGGAAAGCACCGTCAGTCCCACGCTCACGCTGCGCGGAAAGAGGCTGGCGAAGTCGTCACGATTGAGCAGGTTGTCGAGTGAGTAGAGCCCTGTGCCCTGGATCATAACGCCGACGGAGATTGCGAAACCGAGCGCCGCCATGGTCCATTCATCGAGACACTCGTACCCCATCCAGCCGAAGATCAGCATCATCGCCAGGTTGAGCAGCGCCGATCCGAGGCCAGAAAGCCGCGTCAGGAACCCGAATATGAGCCCGAGCCCCACCACCACCTCGGCGGTGGACATCATGTAGATCGACCATTCCGCCGCGAAGGGATGGTTCAGTACCCAATGGATTGCGGGTTCAATGGGCGACCCCGGAGCGGCCTCGACGAGCTTGTTGGCGAGCGACGCCGGGCTGTCGATGTCGTGCTTGGCGGGCATGTTGTAAAAGCGCCGCCAGCCGCCCATGAGAAAGACGAAGCCCATCGAGATTGCGGCCGCCCGCAGGGCGAGGCCGCGGCCGGACCGGGTGGAGGATGGGAGGTCGGATCGCATTTTTTTATCCTTCGGTCAGAGCACGGGCCGGGTGTCGCGCCCGGTCACCGTTCGTCGTTCCGACGGCCCGCCTCCTCCCTCTGCCGGCAGGTTAACCGGCAGTGCCTTCAGGCCCGGAACATGGCTCTGGTCTACGCGAAGGGCGGAGGGTTGCGTTGATCCATGTCAACATCGAGATGCTTGAATACTGTTCAGCGTGAATGACTTAGCGTAAGTCGGCTCTATCGTGGGACCGGGCGCAGAGGCCGCAGGATCACATCGAAGCTCGTCTTTTGCGCTGTCGCTCCGCCGTCTTTCTTGCCTGCGCCCGATCGTGGGACCGCGAAAGCACGCATACCGTCGGCCCGCTCCGGGTCGAATTCGATCCGCAGCGATGCGGTGCAGGGCCGGTCGAGACATCCAATGCCACGCGCCACCTATCAGAGGTGACGCACGGCTACTGCTTTGCCGATGAATTTTTTGCGGCACTCTGTTTCGAGAGATTTGGTCGAGGCGCGCAGAAGCTTGTCCAAAGTCTCGAGGACCGCATCCCGCTCGGTCGTCTCCCACTCCCTGACGAGGGGATCGCGGTCACGGTATGAGCCTTGCGCGCTGTCGTACTCCCAGCGCTCCTGCCGGGCGTGTACCTCGAGCGCCTTCAGCATGCGGCGGGACGCGACGAGGCGTTCTTCGTCTGTCGCTGCCGGGTCGACCGTGGCCATGTAGGTCGTGATCCTCCATGAGAAC
This sequence comes from Tranquillimonas alkanivorans, assembly GCF_900115595.1. Lineage (GTDB taxonomy): Bacteria > Pseudomonadota > Alphaproteobacteria > Rhodobacterales > Rhodobacteraceae > Tranquillimonas > Tranquillimonas alkanivorans. The sequence goes on along the minus strand of NZ_FOXA01000019.1, from coordinate 30,434 downwards.
GGAGGCCCGCTGGGGCGAACCCGGAGCTGGTTGACGTTGAGCCATTGTGTGGCGCGCAGCGTCATGTCGCGGGCCTTCTCGAGGTCATTCGCTTTCGTCGCGTCGATCACGCTGCATCCCGGACGTGGCGAAGCCCAGTGGGTTCGATCTCCGAAAGCAAGTCTTCCGGCACCGACCAATGCTGCATGCTGTTGCGAATGGCTGCTTCGGCGGGCGGCAGCGCCCCCCCGGAAGCAGCCGGCGAGTGTCCGGTATGGGCCGGGAGTGACAGGCTGTCTTCGCTTAGGGAACTGTGGCTATCTCGCTCCAGTAGGTCCGCTCGGAGCCCAATATCTGCGCATGCCGTCGACGACGGCCCGGAAGGGCATCAGTCTCGCTCGCAGACCGGTCATCTTCCAGAGATCTCCGGTGTGCCAGATCGTGGATTACATGTTGAGGACTGGCGTGGCGTGCGCCAGCCCGTCCGGCCGGTCCCCCTGCGTCACGTTTTTCCACGTGCGCATCCAGGACCGACGCGGTTTCTTGCCAACCCGGCACCTCAGGGCCTCGGAAAGCCTACGCGTAGGCGACGTACATGTTCGCCCACCAGCGGCCAAAGCAGCATCAGCGAAGTGATAGCGAGGCAGACGGCGGCGACCGGACTCTGCACCAGGACCGTCACATCGCCGCGACCGAGGAGGAGGGCCCGGCGAAGGTATTCTTCCATCAACGGGCCAAGGATGAAGCCCATCAGAAACGGCGCAGCTTCGTAGCCGGCCACACGCATGCCGTAGCCCAGAAGGCCGATGGCGATGACGAGGAAGATGTCGAAAGGATTGAGGCTGACGCTGTAGACCCCCACGCAGATGAAACAGATGATCGAGGGGAAGAGCAGCCGGTAAGGGATTTTCAGGAGCCGCACCCAGATCGTCACGAGCGGGATGTTCAGGATCAGCAGGAACAAATTGCCGATCCAGAAGCTCGCGACGAGTGTCCAGAACAGGTCGGCGTGCTCTGTCATGAGCTTCGGCCCCGGCGGGATGCCGTGGATCATCAGCGCACCGAGGATCAGAGCCATCGTCGCGGTCCCAGGAATGCCGAGCGTAAGGGTCGGAATGAAGGCGGTCTGCGCCGCCGAGTTGTTCGCGGATTCCGGCGCGGCGACACCCTCGACGATCCCGGTGCCGAACTTCTCCGGCTCGCGGGACAGCCGCTTTTCGAACGAATACGCGAGAAACGCCGACAGAGTCGGCCCCGCCCCCGGCAGAGCCCCCAGGAGCGAGCCGAGAGCCGAGCCCCGCGCCACCGGCCCGGTGGAGCGCCGCGCCTCGTCCCGCGTGGGCAGCATGTCGCGCATCCGAACATGCTGGTCCCCACTGGGCGGAAGGGTGTTGCCCGCCGAGGAAACCACCTCGGCCAAACCGAAGATCCCCATCGCCAGGATCACGAGGTTCACGCCAGTTACCAATTCGGGGAAACCCAGAGTGAACCGTTGCACGCCAGTGCTAACGTCGGTGCCGACGGTCCCGACGAGCACTCCCAGCAGGACCGCAACCAGTCCCTTCAGGGCCGACCCCCGGGCGACTGAGGCCGAGGCGACGAGACCCAACAGCATGACGGCGAAGTAATCCTCGGATTTGAAGCTAAGCGCGAAGTCCGCGATCAGCGGAGAGAACAGTGTCATCAGCACGATGCCGATGGAGCCGCCGATGAAGGACGCGATGGCTGTGACGAATAGGGCGACGGCCGCGCGTCCCTTTTTCGTCATCTGATTGCCGTCGATGCATGTCACCGCGCTCGACGGCGTGCCGGGCACATTGATCAGGATCGAGGCGATGGAGCCGCCGAACTCCCCGCCATAGTAGATCCCTGCCAGCATGATGATCGCGGAATGCGGCTCGAGGTAATAGGTCACCGGCAGCAGCAGCGAGATTCCGATCATCGCGCCGAGCCCGGGCAGCACGCCGATGAACGTCCCCAGCGCCACGCCCAGGAAACAGTACATAAGGTTGGTGAGCGTGATCGCCTCGGCGAAGCCACCCAGGAGCGCGGTAAGGATGTCCATCAAAGCACCAACGGCAGGACGGGGATCGAAAGTCCCAAGAGAACGACGAAGATCAGCCAGATGCCGGCCGAGAGACCAAACCCGAGCAGCAGGCTTTCCCACAGCCGCGACTCCGGATCGGCCATCGCTCCGATGACCGTGCTCCCCACGATGGCGGCGACCAGACCCGCCGGCTCTATCAGCAGACCGAAGGTGGCGAAGGCGGCGCAGATGAAGAGGAGCCCGCGCCACCGGACGCTGGCCTCGTCTGCGGTCGGCGCGATGACGGCGCGCACGGCGATCCCAAGGCCCAAGGCGGCACAGATCGCGCCGAGAGCGAAGGGATAGAACCCTGCTCCCATGCGGGCGAATGTGCCGATGCCGTGGCCGAATGCCTCAAGCGCAAACCCGCCCGAGAGCAGTACGACAAAAAGTCCCGACACAAGATCGGAAAGGTTCACACTGCGGCGCGTGGAGGTGGTGCGCATGGTTCAGGTTACCTGCTGCGGTTCGTGGTCACGTGAAAGTCGAGCGTCCAGGTCAGCCTCGTGACCGGGACGCCTCAGCCAGCATACCGAGCTTCGGACTGGCGCCGTCCCGGCCAAGCAGTCGCACCGACGCCCATACGCCAGCCGTCGCGCTGGCGACGACCGGCAGGCCGATACGCGCTTCGAGTTGCGGCGCGAGGTCGGTTGCAATGAGCCCGCCGCAGGAGACCAGCACAGCGTCCGGGGATATCACGGCGCTTTCCGCCGCCCTCTGCCCCAATTCGACGACCTCTTCCTGAGTGACCGCGTGGACATCCGGCACCTCCGTCAGCCCCAGGCCCTGCAGAGAGACGATTTCGAAGCCCGCGGTCTCGAGGTAGACCCGGAGCCGCTCATTCACCTCGTCGGTGTAGGCGGTCCCGACGGCGATGCGATGCGCCCCGAGCGTACGAAGCGCATCGCGGATCGCGTTGCTCATGGTGGTGGCCGGAATGCCTCCTGACCGCTCCATGACCTGCACAAGTTCGTCGTTGAAAGCGTTGCCTTTGAAAAAGCTGAGCGAGGTGCCCATCAGCGACACGGCATCGGCGCCTTCCACCTCGCGCAGATCCCGTACGAGGTCGGCCACCCTGTCAATTACCTCGCTGTAGCCATTGAGCGAAAGCTCGCGAAGCGCGAGCCCCCTGGCGGCGAAGGTGATGCCTTCGGGAAAAAGACCGTACGCCTCGGGCGGCACCTTTCCGGCGGCGGGCGGCACGATCATTCCGATCACGGGCTGCATGATGTCTCCTTATAAGGGACCCTGTGCGCCCCTTCGTAGGAGCGCACAGAAGCGGACTTGTCTCTGGTCAGTTGCCGTTGCTTACGACACTGGCGGCGTCGCTCCATGTCGAGACCATATCCGGGACATCGGACGCAAAAGTATCTGCGTCTTGATAGTCCGGCAGGAACCCGCGTGCCGTCAGCGACGACAAGAGCTCTTCGTCGCTCATCGCGGTGCCGAAGGCCTCGGAGAGGGTCTGCACCACGTCCGCCGGAGTCCCGGCCGGAGCGAGAACAAACTGGCTCGGCGCCGCCGAGAACCCTTCGACGGCCTCGCTGATGGCGGGGATATCCGGGAAATCCGGCACCCGATCCGCAGTGGTGACGCCGAGGATCTTCAGGTTTCCACCCTCGGCCTGCGAGGTGGCGGCGTTGAGGCTGACGAAGCCGAACGGAACCTCGCCCGAAACCACGGCGGTGACCGACGGCGAACCGCCCTGGAACGGTACATCGACCATGTCGAGCCCGGCCATCTCTTCGAGGATCTCGCCCGCGAGGTGGTGCACCGTGGCGACGCCGGAGGTGGCGTAGAAGTATTCGCCCGGCTTTTCGGACACGAGGCTGAGGAAGTCTTCGAGGTTCTCGACCGGCACGTCAGGGTTGGCGACCAGCGCGAGCGGCGCATTGGCGAGGTGCGCGACTGGCTCAAAGCTCTCGATCGGGTCGTAGCCGACGTTGTCGAACACCACAGGCCCCATGAGAGTCGTCGTCTCGCCGAGATACAGCGTATACCCATCGGGTTCGGCCTCGGCCACGTGCGCCGCGGCAATCGTGCCGCCCGCGCCGGGACGGTTTTCGACCGCGATCTGCTGGCCCAACTCCTGGGACGCCCTATCCCCCACGAGCCGCGCCAGCGTGTCCATGCCGCCTCCGGGCGAAAAGCCCACGACCATGGAAATTGGACGCTCGGGATACTCCTGCGCCAGCACGGCGCCGGTCATCAGCGGGATAGCGAGCGCTGCCGTTACGACTTTCTTCATTTTTTCTCCTCCCAATATGGACAAAATTAGTTTGTTGAGAAACCATTTCACTGTCAACCGTATCGATCGCGCCTATCTCGGAGGCGGACAGGAGCCATATGATGAACCTTTCTATACAGGGTATTCGAGCATACCCGGCCTACATTCCGACGACGCTGCCGCTCGGCTCGGTCGAGGCGCAGGCATCGCTGTCGTGCGTGGTCGTTGAGGTGCTGACGAAGGACGGGCCTGCCGGATACGGCTTCACGGCGATCACAGACGAGGAGGCCGTCGCCGCAATCGTGCGCGACCTGGCCTCTCCGAATCTGGAGGGTTTGAGCGCGCTCGATCGCGAAGGTGTCGCGGAACGGCTCTATTGGCTTCTGACGCCGCGCGGCCAGTCGGGCTACGCCAGCCACGTCGCCTCGGCCATCGATCTCGCGTTGTGGGACATCCTCGGCAAGGTCACGGGCCAGCCCTGCTGGAAGCTCCTGGGCGGGGCCCGGGAAGAGGTTCCGCTTTACGTCACCTTCGGCTTCGGCTCCTTCGATCGCGACCAACTGGCCGAGAGCGCCCGCTACCTGCGACGCGAGGGTGTGTCTCGCCTGAAGATGGTGGTCGGGCACCACGCGCTTCGCAAGCGGATGGACGGCGCGGATGTTCGGGCGATCCTGCGCGAGGATGTCGAGCGCGTCCGGACGGTGAGGGAAGCCGCCGGCGACGACGCGCAGATCTTCATCGACGCCAACTGCAGCCTCGATCCCGGCTCTGCCCGCTGGTTGGCCGATCGGCTGCGACCGTACGAGGTGGCCTTCTTCGAGGAGCCGCTGCGCGACAATGATCCGCGCCACCTGCGCGAGATGCGCGAGATCTCGGGGACCAGAATCGCCGCCGGCCAGAACGAGGGACAGCTCTGGCGCTTCGATCAGCTCACTGGGTCAGGCGCAGTGGACGTGATCCAGCCGAATGTCACCATCTGCGGGGGGTTCACGGTCGGCATGAAAGCCGCCGCGCTCGCCGAGGCGCGCAACGTCGAACTGGCGAACGGCGGGGCGTTCCCCTTCCACAACATGCACCTGCATGCCGGACTTGCACACGGGGGTCTGGTCGAATGGCACCTGATCTCGGTGGAAATGTGCCGCGCCCTCTTCAAGGACCTGCCAGAACGCGACGGCGAGACGCTGCGCCTGCCGAACACGCCGGGCCTCGGCTTCGACGCCGATCCCGACGCTCTGCGCGACTTCGCCGCCCGCCCGACCTCGCATGGCCGGGGCAAGGGCTGATGTCCCCTCGGGCGGCCATATCGGTCGACGACCTCCGGCGGCAGGCGCGCGCCCGGATCCCAAAGTTCGCCTTTGACTTCGTGGATGGCGGCGCGGGAACGGAGGACGGGCTTGCGCGCAATGGCGATGCCTTTCGCGACGCCTGCCTCGTCCCGCGCGTCCTGGTGAATTCGGCGGCTCCGGCCAACACGCGCCGCGCCTTTCTGGGGCGGGAGTGGTCGGTTCCCTTCGGCATCGCCCCTATCGGCCTGCCGGGGCTCGCCTGGCCCGGCGCTGACACGGCAATGGCACGCGCGGCCCAATGGGCCGGTGCGCCCTTCACGGCCTCCACTCCCGCCACCACCACGCTCGAAGACCTGAAGGCGGCGGCGCCGGACAGCGCGTTTTTCCAGCTCTATGTCGGCAAGTCACCCGAGATCACGGACGACCTGATTGCGCGCGCAGAGGCCGCGGGCTATGAGACGCTCGTCGTGACGGCAGACGTTCCTCGGCCCGGCAAGCGGCTCCGCGACCTCCGCAACGGCTTCGCCCTCCCCCTCCGCTTCACTCCGCGCCTGCTGTCGGACCTCGCCACCCACCCAGCCTGGAGCCTCGCCACGCTGCGTCACGGCGCGCCACGGTTCGCGAACCTCGCGCGATACGCGGGAGATGGCACCGGAGCGCGCTCATTGGCCGAACTCATGGCCGGACAAAGCTCCGGCCGTCTCGACTGGGACCTGCTCGGTCGCATCCGGGAGCGATGGCGTGGTACGCTCGTCTTGAAGGGCGTGATGCACCCGGAGGACGCGGTGCGTGCTGCAGCGCAAGGGGTGGACGCCGTGCAGGTTTCGAACCACGGCGGGCGGCAATTCAATGCGGCCCCCGCAACTCTGGTCGCCTTGCGCGAGGTCCGGGCAGCGGTTCCCCCCGGCTTCCCGGTGGCGGTGGACGGAGGCGTGCGTTCCGGCGAGGACGTCCTGAAGGCGCTCGACGCAGGCGCCGATTTCGTTTTCCTCGGACGTCCCTTCCTCTACGCTCTCGGCGCACTCGGCACGGACGGCCCCGCGGACCTCATGACCTTGCTCGCCGCCGAACTCGAAGTGGCCATGGCGCAGACGGGGCGTCAACGCCTCGATCCGCGACGCTCCACCCACAAGGCGGAACAGAGGGAACAGGATCTACATGCAGCCGGATGACACCATGGACATGACGCGGGCGGTTCCTGAACGGCGGAAGATCGAACTCGGTCTGCTCGAGAACTTCGTGGGCATGCTCCTGCGCGCCGCCTACAACGAGGCATTCGAGGACTTCGCCCGCCTCCTCGGCTCCGACACGCTGAAGCCCGGTTTCTTCACCGTCCTGACTCTTGTCGCCCTGAACCCCGGAATCACGCAGGTCGAGATCGGCCGCGAAGCCCGGCGCGACAAGTCGAGCGTGACCAAGGCGCTTCGCCAAATGGAAGATGAGGGTCTGATCCGCCGAGTCCGTCTGGAGGACGACCGCCGCAGTTACGCGAGCTACCTCACCCATGAAGGGGCCAAATTGCACCGCCGCATGGAAATCAAGGCGCGCGAGCACATCGCCCACCTGGACGCTGTGATCGGCGTGGAGAGAAAGCGCGTGCTGGTCGAGACGCTAAACGATCTCATCGCGGATTTACCCCCGTCTGCGGAAGAGTCCGCCGGCGGTACAAGAGCTTCGTAACCCGCTTCGCGTGTCATCCAGGAGCGGGGATGTTGGCTTTCGGTGTAAGGCGAGACCGGGTTTGCTCATGCAGCGACGGTCGCCTCTCCGCACCACCTCCCGGACCGCGTCGCGGTCTCGGTAGAAAACGAGCACACGCGGCGAACGGAAGGGAGGTCCGCACCCTTGGCCATCATGTCCGCAAAAATGCTGCGCGATGCACGAATGGTCGGTTCGGCGAAGCCGCGCTGCGGCGCAGACCTCTGCGTCGAGCGTCGGCTGTGGGCCGGTCGGGACCGCCGGCCGGACCGGCCTGCTGGTTGCGAATTTGCCACGACCGCCTCTGGCGTGCCGCCGTCCGTGCGGTGCGGCAAAGGGCGCTTTCGCCCTTCGCGTCATCTTCGGCAGCGGGAGCGTCCAGTGCTCTGGCCGCGAGATACCGGCTGTGTCTCCAGCATAGACGCGGGAACTACTTCAGCGGAGGAGGTCGGCCTGCACAGATTGCGCGACTCCTCGCACTGCGCTCGGAGCTGGATCTGGCGAATTTCATCATTGAGGCTTTAGCCAATCCAGATAAGCCCGGACGCCGCCATTACGCACTGCCGCCCCGGCAGACCCGGCTTCATCTGGAAGTTCTGCCCCGCGTTTCAGCTCTTCGACCAGCGCGTCGGCCACCATCGGTGCCTGACCGGGCGCAAGATTACACGGGTCAAGCTGGAAGTACCCGAGTTCCACCTCATGATCGCGCACAATGATCGCCGGGTTCCGGCGACCAAGGGCACGCGCAAAGCTGGCCGCATCGGCTCCGGCGACGTCCGCGTCGATCTCCACCTGCAGGCGTTCGAGCGGATTTCCGGTCGGATCGGGTACACGGCGTGCGTGCACACCGGGCAAGGTTCCAACGGCCTTCTTCCACATCTCCAGCGCCTCGCTCTCACGGGCTCGGACGGCTACATGGTCTCGCTGCATCCAAAGTTTCATCGCGGCGATTGCACCGCAGATGCTCTCCTTGCCGACCTTCATGCCGCGCCCGATGCCAATGTTCTGAAGGTAAGCCGCCCTGACCAGATCGCGGCGACCGGCGACTATTCCGGCGGTGGGGCCGCCCATGAACTTGTGGGCCGAGTAGATGACCAGGTCCGCGCCTGCTTCGACGAAACCCTGGAGGTCATATTCCGAAGCAGCGTCCACAATGACCGGGACGCCCTTGTCGTGGGCGATCTCGACGAACCGCTCGAACGGGATCTGACCGTAATGCACAACGTGATGGGACACGACGTAGAGCGCGGCGGCGGCCCTTTCGTCGAGAGCATGTGCGAACTGGTGATCCATCGCCAGGGTAGACTGGCCCACGGGGCGAACGGAAGCGCCGGTGAGTTCCACCGCCAAAGAAACCGGAGCGCCGTATCCGCAAAGGTGCCCGAGCTGGACCGCCACCTGGTCCTTCGCCCCCGGCTCTCTGGGCAGAGCCTCGGCGCGCGCGGGATCAAGACCCGTAAGACAGGCTGCAACCGCCAAGGTAATTCCGGCGCTTGCCGAGGCGGTGATGAATCCCGCTTCAGCTCCCGTCAACTCGCTGATCACATCACTTGCGCGCGCCTGGAGCTCGTGGATGCGAACGAAGCGGCTCATCGCGGATGATGTCGCCTCCGCGACGTCCGGAGCCGTGATGGAGCCCCCGAGGGCGGTCATCGTACCCGACACGTTGATCAGGCGACCAACCTGCATCTCGTCGTGCCAGCTCCAATCCGGAGACGACGTCATTGGCATTCCGTTACCTTTCCGAGTTGTTCTAACTTCCATTATTAGGTAATCCCCGTGGAGCAGGGGAGGGCAGATGAGCCAGATCAAGCCGACGCGCACGCGAACCAGTGGCATCGACCGCAGCCTGCAGGTGATGGACCTCCTCACCGAGCGGCAAGTGCCGATGAGCGCCTACGAATTGGCGAAGGCGGCGGGTGCTCCGGCCTCGACTATCTACAGGCTCATAGATGAACTCGTTGAGCGGTCGATGCTTTCGCGCGTCGATGAAGGCAGGATCTGGCTGGGTCCGCGCCTCATGCGCTACGGCCTCGCGTACCGAGGCCGCATCGACATGTTCGCCGAGGCGGAGCGCGAGATGCATGCCCTGAGCCGTCGAACTGGCGAGATGATCCAGATCTGCACGCGCGACGAGGGCATGATGGTGGTGATGGGAATGGCCGAAGGAGAGGGCCATTTCCGGGTGACGTCGGATGTCGGCACCCGGGTGCCCCTGAATTGGACCGCATCGGGTCGTCTGCTCCTTGGGCACCTCAGTGAAAGCGAGCGACTGGAAGCGTTTCGCTCCAGTGCTCGCCCGTCCCGCACCGGCCTTGCGGAAACGGATCCCGAGACGCTGTCCCGGCAGTCGAGGGAGGACTACCTGAACGGGCTGGCCGTCCAGATCGACAGTTCCGAGGAGTCGGTTGCCTGCATCGCCGCCCCGGTGCGAGACGAGGCCGGCGCCTGCATGATGACGCTCTCCGTCGTGATGCCCAAGCACCGCGTCTCCGACAAATTTGACTGGCTTGCCGAACAGGTTCGTTCCGCGGCGGCAGCGGTAGAGCGGGCGATGGGGCACCACAAAGGCCTCTGAGTTTTTAGGCTACAGGATCGGCGAGCTCGAAGATCGCTTCGATCTCGACCGTGATCCGGTTTGGTAGAGAGCCCACACCAAAAGCACTTCGAGAATGCACGCCGTTCTCACCGAACACCTTGCGGAGCAGTTCCGATGCGCCGTCGATCACGAACGGGTGACGCTCGAAATCCGGCGTCGCGTTCACCAGGCCGAGCAGCTTAACAGCTCCACCGACCTCGTCGAGAGAGCCGCAGTGGCTGCGGAGCGCCGTCAGGATGTTCACGGCCACAAGTTCCGAATGCTCCCGTGCCTCTTCGGCCGTGACGTCGTCTCCGACCTTCCCGCGCAGGAGCGTCCCGTCCGACTGGACCGGCCCCTGACCGGAGACGAAAAGCAGGTTGCCCGATCGCCGGACATTACGGAACGCTCCGATCGGCTCGGGCGCGCTCTTCGGCAAATGGATCCCTTGCGCCCGAAGGCGCGCCTCGGGACTGCTCTCGGAGCGGTTGTCTTTCATCCAGGGCCTCTATTCTCTTGCAATAGCTTATGTGATCGTTCCCGACCACTTCGGGCGGGGGAGGAGTCGTGGCGCACAGGTCGCGCGCCATGGGGCAGCGGGTGCGGAATACACAGCCCGACGGCGGATCGAGCGGACTGGGAATGTCACCCTGCAGCAGCTCGCGTTTTCCCGTGGCACCGGGCTGCGGCAGCGGGATCGCCGAGTTGAGGGCGCGCGTGTAGGGGTGCCGCGGAGAGGAGCTGACGGCTTCGGTCGGACCGACCTCCATGATCCGGCCCAGATACATCACCGCGATCTGGTCGCACAGGTACTCCACGACGGAGAGGTCGTGCGCGATGAACAGCATGGTCAGGTTACGGCGCTCGCGGAGGTCGAGAAGCAGGTTGAGAACCTGTGCCTGCACCGAGACGTCGAGCGCGGACACGCTTTCGTCCGCGACGATGAACTCCGGTTCCAGGGCGAGCGCTCGCGCGATGCCGATCCGCTGGCGCTGGCCCCCGGAAAACTCGTGCGGGAAGCGGCGCATGTGGTCCGGCTGCAATCCGACCTCCTCCAGCAGGGACGCCACGCGATCGCGCCGCTCCGACCTGGAGCCGATGCCATGTGCGGCGAGACCTTCGGAGATCACCGCTTCGACGCGTAAACGCGGGTTGAGGGAGGCGACCGGGTCTTGGAAGATGATCTGCATGCGGCGGCGCATGAGGCGCATCGCGCGCGCATCCAGCGAGTTCAGATCCTGTCCGTTGAAGATGGTCTGGCCCGCGGTCGGTTGGACGAGACGCAGGAGCGTCCGGCCGAGGGTGGTCTTTCCGGAGCCGCTCTCACCGACGAGGCCGGTGATCGAGCCCCGGGGGATATCGAAGCTCACGTCGTCAAGGGCGAAGACCGGCCCCGACGGCGTGTCGAAGCGCTTGGACAGATTCTGAATCTTGATGAGAGGTTCGGTCATGCGGGCACCGGACGATCAAGGATGCAGGCTGACCAGTGTTCACTTGCCTTCTCCGTCAGCACGACCGGATCCTCGCAGCGGGCCTCTGCGTAAGGACATCGTGGTGCGAAGGCGCAGCCCTGCGGCAGAGCGTGCAAGGGAGGAACGGTCCCCGGGATTGGGACCAGGCGGTTGCTCTTGCTCCGGCCGGGCTGCGGGATGGAGCGCAGCAGCCCTTCCGTGTACGGGTGACGCGTGTCGGCGAAAAGATCGCGGGCTGTGGCCTGCTCGACGACCGCGCCTGCGTACATGACCGCGACCTCGTCCGCCATTTCTGCGACCACACCCATGTCGTGGGTGATGAACAGGATCGACATCCCCAACTCGTTCTGAAGGCGGCGCATGAGGTCGAGAATCTGCGCCTGGATCGTCACGTCGAGTGCTGTGGTGGGCTCGTCGGCGATCAGCAGCGCCGGGTTGCAGATCATCGCCATCGCGATCATCACGCGCTGACGCATGCCACCGGACAATTCATGCGGATAGGCATCCGCCCGGGACGCGGCGGCGGGAATCTCCACGAGGTCGAGCATCTCGACAACGCGCTTTCGGCGGGCTTTCTCGTCCAGATCCTGGTGCAGCCACAGCATTTCTCCCACCTGATCCCCTACGGTGAAAAGCGGGTTCAGAGACGACATCGGTTCCTGGAAGATCATCGAGATCTCGGCTCCGCGGATCTTTCGATAGCCGGCGGCGTCAAGTGCCGAGAGATCCATCTCGCGCCCGTCACGGCCGCGGTACCGAAGGCGGCCTGCGGAAACCCGTCCGTTGGGGGGCAAGAGGCCCATCAAAGCGAGAGACGTGACAGACTTTCCCGACCCGCTTTCGCCGACGAGAGCGAGCGTTCTTCCGCGCTCGAGCGTGAAGCTGACGTCCCGCAGAGCCGTCACCTCGCCGCCGCGGCTTCGGAACGCCACGCGCAGGTTCGAGACGTCGAGGATCCGATCCCTCATGCGCCTCTCCGGGCCGCGTCCTGCACGTCGTTGCCCAGCACCGTCATGCGCGGCTCGAAAAGTCGGTCGAGCGTCATCCGGTTGCCTTGGCTATCAGCCACCTCGACTTCGCCGTCGACCAGATCAAAGACGGTGAAGTCGGCGCGCTCTCCAGGCATGAGCCCCAGTTCCGCCTCCAGCCCCAGGACCGACCGCGGCGCCTGGGTAATGGCCCGCACGCAATCCTCGAACGGGAGCCCGACCGCCAGGAGCTTTGACACGGTCGTCGCCATGTCGTGCACTGGTCCCGAGATGTTGCGCAGGTGCAGGTCCGTGGAGACGGAGAAAGGCCTGAGGCCATCGCCGATTGCGCGGCGGGCGACTCCGAAATCGAAGGAGGCCTGTCCGTGTCCGACGTCCATCCGCACGCCTCGCGCGGCAAGCTCCTTTGCCTGCTCCCACAGCGCGGCCGTATCGGCGATCGATCCGGCTTTCTTGCCATTGAAGCAGTGGGTGACGATGTCGCCCTCGGTGAGGATGTCGAAAACCTCATCGATCAGTGGTGGCGGCTCGCCGACGTGAACCATCAGGGGCAGATCGGTGATCTCGGCCACGCGCTTGGCGATTTTGGCCGGAGTGATGCCCCAGGAGCCGACGATGACGCCCGAGGCCCGCACCTTGATGCCGCAGATGACGTCCCGGTTCGCTTCCACCACCTCCAGCGTTCGATCTATGTCGATCGAGCGCAGATCGATGAGTTCCGGCACCCGGTTGCATGCGACCAGGCCGATCGAGCCGATATTGAGGAAGGCGCGGATCGTTTCTGACTGCGGTTCGATGACGTATTCGCGGAGGCCGTGGAACGTGGCTTCCCCCGCCGATCCGGCATCGGCCATGGCAGTAACGCCGGTGGGACGACCCGCCTGGCTCGGCCGCACCGAGATATCGGAACCACCGTGCCAGACGTGTACGTGAAGATCGCACCAGCCCGGCGACAACCAGCCGCCGCCGCAGTCGACTTCGCCCGCATCCGAGGGCGCTTCGGCCGTGACGCGGCCTTCGTCGTTCACGTGCACCGTGGCGGAGGTGTCGCGGAAACCGACGGCGCGGAAGTTTTTCAAGGTCAGGGACACGTCAGGTCTCCTTGGCGAGTTTGGGATCAAGTGCATCGCGCAGTCCGTCGCCGACGAGTTGCAGCGAAAGGACCGAGATTGAGATCGCGAAGCCCGGGATGAGAATGAGGAAGATCGCCTGGTCGATGTACTGCCGCCCCTCGTTGACCATCGTGCCCCATGTGGGCGTTTCCGGGTCAACGCCGACGCCCAGGAAGGACAGGCCGGCTTCCGCGAGCATTGCGTACGCGAAGATGAATGTCGCCTGCACGAGGATCGGAGAAACGATGTTGCGCAGGACATGGGTCAGCATGATGGTCGGCGTCCGTGTTCCCAAGGCGCGGGCGGCTTCGACGTAGGGCAGCTCGCGGATGACGAGGGTGGAGGCGCGTACGATCCGCGCGATGCGCGGTGCGTAGACGATCGACAGCGCGAGGATGACGTTGATCATCGTGCCGCCGAATATCGCGACGAGCGACAGTGCCAGCAGAATGTCGGGAAACGCCATCATTGCGTCGACCAGCCGTGAGAGAGGCGCGTCCAGTCGGCGGAAGAAGCCGGCGAGCAGACCAATCGCGATGCCGAAGACCGACGACAGGATCGCCACGCCGAGACCGATCGTCAGGGAGACCCGACCGGCAAAGAGAAGCCGAGAGAAAACGTCGCGTCCAAACGCGTCAGCGCCCAGCAGGTAGTCGGCGCCCGGTGGCGTCAGGCGCGCCCGCACCGACATGGCGTCCGGATCCAGCGGCGCCACGAGCGGCGCGAGGAAGCTCAGGCCAGCGATGCCGACGAAGACGACCAAGGCAATCAGCACGGAGCGCCGGGCGAACAGCGACTCCAGGAACCGCGGTTCGGGAGCGGTGGAAGAGAGTGCCATGGTCAGACTTTCACGCGCTTGTCGACGGCGAGGTAAAGCAGGTCTGTCGCGAGGTTCACCAGAACGTAGAGCGCGGCCACGACGATCAGCGTCCCCTGGATCACCGGATAGTCTCGCCGCAGCACCGCGTTGACCACGAGGTTTCCGAGGCCGGGCAGGTTGAAGACACGTTCGGTGACGACCGCACCCGAGACAAGGAGTGCAAAGGTCAGCCCGACGACGGTGATGATCGGGATGCCCGCGTTCTTCAAGGCGTGGCGCAGCACCACACGCCGCTCGGTCATCCCCTTTGCTCGGGCGGTTCGGACGTAGTCCTCCCCGAGAATGTCGAGCATGGAGGCCCTGGTGAATCTCAGGATCAATGCGGAGTTCACGATGCCGAGGACAATCGACGGAAGAACCAGGTGGCGCATCCGCTCGAAGAATCCGGCATCGGGACCGCCGTAGCCGGAAACGGGGAACCAACCCAGCTCGGTCGCGAGATACCGCTGGAATATCAGGCCGGTCAGGAAGCTCGGGACGGATGCCGCAAGCATGGCCGACGTGATCGAGGTCTGGTCGAGCGTCGATCCTCGGCGATAAGCGGCGTAGATCCCGATCGGTGTCGCAATCACCAGCGCGAAGAGCAGAGAAAACAAGGCGAGGAAGATCGTTGGTTCCGCCCGTGCGGCCAATACCGCTGTGACGGGCGCATTGAAGAAGAGCGACTCTCCGAGGTTCCCCTGCACCGCTCCGGCAACGAAGGCGACGTACTGCACGAATATCGGCCGATCGAGTCCGAGACGCTCGCGCAACTCCGTCACATCTTGCGGCGTCGCGTCGGGCCCCAGCATGAGAGCGGCAGGATCACCAGGCGCCAAGCGCACGATCACGAAGGCAATCGTCAGGACCAGAAAGATCACAACGATCATGCCGACAAAGCGGCGCAGCAGGTAACGCGGCATGGAATAGCTCCGGAGCGGCCGGCGTGCGACGGCTTTCGCCGCACGCCGAGCTTATTACTGCTGGATCTCGGCATTCCAGAACGACGGCCAAGCTGACGCGGTGACGCCCTCGAGGTCCGAAGCCTTGCCTTGCAGGGCGTTGAACCCGCCGATCTTGATGAAGCCAACGTCGTCGAAGAGCACGCGCTGGATTTCCGAGAAAAGTTCCTGGCGCTTCGCCGGGTCGGTTTCGGTGGTGAACTCCTTCATCAGGGCGTCCTTCTCTTCATTCGACCATCCGAGGCGCGAGTCGGCGAAATAGAGGCTGGTAAGCGCGGGCTCAGGCAGGAACGGCGAGTGCGTGATGTAGATATCCCACGCTGCCGGATCGTCCCGCTGCTGGCCGAGAGTGGCCCAATCGACGACCATCATATCGACGTTGAAGCCCGCTGCCTCGAGCGCCATTTTGGCGACCTCCGCCATCTTGAAGTGGAACTCGTACTGCCGGGACGTCAGGATACGAAGCGGCGTCCCATCGTAGCCCGCCTCCTGAAGAAGGCTGGCGGCCTTCTCGGTGTCGTTCTGGTTGTAGTTCTCGGTCCCCGCCTCCGAGCGCCAGGCCCAGCCCTCCGGATACATCGGCCCGTCGACAAGGAAGAACTTGTCGTCGCCGAAGGCCGCGAAGAGCATGTCGTCGATCGGCAGCGCCGCCTGGACTGCCTGGCGGATCGTCTTGTCGGTCAGCAGGCCGTCCTTGTGGTTGATCGCGAAAACGGGCCAGCCGAACGGCTCGAGAAGGAGCGGCTCCGCGGTGCTGCTTTCGGCTATGCGGTCGTAGGATTCGGCTGGCAGACCGTCGGCGAAATCGAACTGGCCCGACAGCAAACCTTCGACGCGCGTGTTGGGATCGGGCACCGGCACGAAGCGGATCTCGTCGGGCGATTGCTCCCGCACTTCGGCTCCGCCGACCGGCTGGGAATAGTCGTCGAAACGAACAAGTTGAAGATACTGGTCTGGAGCGTGCTCCTCGATCTTGTACGGTCCCGTCCCCACGACTTGTTCGATCTCGTCACCGAGTATCTCTTCAGGGTAGATGGCCGCCGCAGAGTTCGAGAAGGCGAGCAGGGACATCAGCGGCGAGTAGGCTTCGCTGAGAGTGATGGTCACCTCGTGGGGGCCGGTGGCTTCCACGGACTGGACCTTATCGGCCACGGAACGCCCCCGCGTAGCGACGTCCAGCCAGCGCTTGACCGAAGCAACCACGTCGGCGCTGTCCATCGACGAGCCATCGTGGAAGGTGACGCCCTCGCGCAGCGGGATCGTGTAGACGGTCCCGTCCTCGCTGATCTGGGGCATGTCTGCCGCGAGCAACGGAACGACCGACCAGGAGTCGTCGAAGGTGTACAGCGTCTCGACGAAGTGCTGCGTCACGATGCTTACGACATCCTTCGTCGACATCATCGGATCGAACGTGTCCGGCTCGCCGACAATTGCGACGTCGACAGTGGTCTGAGCCGCCAGCGGCGACGCCAGAGCCGAGGCAATCGCGAGAGCGGAGAGACCCAGAGCTCGGGAACTGGAGAAGCGGGGCATGGAACCTCCCTTATAATGTCATATGTTCCGCAATAGGAAGCGTAGGCGGTCGGGCTGCTTCAAGTCAATGGTGCCGTCGATTCACCCCGAAAGGGCGGTCGCCAAGGGGCGGGGAACAACAGCGGGAAGGGCAGGGCCTCGCGAGCGCGGCGATCAAGTCGGCGCCGTCAAGAAAGACTCTTGCGCCCTGGGCAGAAATAGGTTCGCCGTTACCGAGGCGGACCAGCGTCCGAACTCTTGCGAGCGTAGGTCCGGTTCGTCCGCACTGCCGACTTGGGAGCGTTCAAAATGCTGCGGCCTGCATGAAAGACCGGTACGGTGAAGCCGCGCTGCGGCGCTGCCGGCCGCCATGGACGACAGCAAAGGGCCGTTAGGAGATCAACGGCACGGATTGGAATGTCCGAGCTCAGGGATGTCCTTCGGCCGAGACGATCAAGCAGCCAATTGAAGCCACCCGAATGTCAGGAGGCCACCGAGGGCGGTATATATCAGGCATGGCTTGGCAGTGCGCGCCATGACCTCGCCCTCGCGTCCTGTCAGCCCGACCGTCGCGCTTCCCGCTATGATATTGTGCGGCGCGACGATGTTCCCGATGGCGGATCCGAAGCCTTGCGCCGCCATCAGATCGGTTGCCGGCAGGCCCAGGCGGTTCGCGGTCGAAATCTGAAACTCAGTGAACAGGATATTCGAGGACGTCGCCGAACCGGTGATGAAGGTTCCCAGCACCCCTACGAACGGCGACAGAAGCGGCCAAGCCGGCCCAACACTGGCCGCCGCCGCAGCGAGAGTGCCGATCATGCCTGCATGGACCATAAGCCGCGAAAGCATCAGCATGACCAGCAACGTGAAGGCGACACGAACAAGGCGCCGTATCGAGGCGGACAGGGCTCCGGGCAGGAGCCGCAACCGCCCGGTGCCAAGGGCGCCAAGGAACAGACCCAAGAACAACAGCGTCCCGGGATGATAGAGCGGCTGGAACGCGCCCGAGTAATCGCCGCCTATACTCCATGACAGAGACAAGTCAGCCAAAGTCCGCTGCACCGGCGCGATCAATCGCGTCACCAGCACCAGTAGCAGGATAATGACATACGGCGCGAGGTCCGCGAGAAGCCCGCGCGGCCTCACCGCTTTGCCGGATGACCTGCGGCGCAACACGGCGATGAAAACTGCAGCACCAATCAGCGCGCCGCCGAGGGTGGGCAGTTCCGGGCCGATCAGGGCCGCCAACAGCAGTGAGGGCGCAAGGAAACTCGCCGCGGCGAACGCGGTCCAGGCCAGTATCCGCCCTGACAGGGGCGCGTCGTCCGCCAGCCGGACCATGACCAGCAGAAGGACCGGCGCGCAGACCGCATGCATCGCCGCGGTCCTCGTCGCGATATCCTGCGCCGGCAGGCCGGAAATGGTCACCTGCGCCAGGACCGGCGTGCCGACCGCACCGAAGGAGACGCCGGCCGCGTGGCCCAGCAGGGCCAAGACGACTGCCCGGACCGGCGGATAGCCCAACCCGACCAGCAGCGGCGCGGCCAGCGCGACTGGAGTCCCGAAGCCGGCGGCGCCCTCCATGAAGAGCCCGAAAAACCACGCGATCAAGATCGCCTGAAGTCTGCGATCTCCAGTCACCGAGGCCAGCATGTCGCGGATGCGGATGATCGCGCCGCACGCCTTCTGGAACTCGAACAGCGCCAGCGCAGGGAAAATGATCCACACAATGGTCGCGGTTGAATGGGCCGCCTCGGCAGCGACCCCGATGAGAAGAGGGGCAACGCCCTCCGCCGGTTCGACGGCCGTCAACGCCAGAACGATCGCCAGCGCAAGACCCGCCGCGCCCGAAAGAATGGCAGAGCGCCGCAGGATCACCATGCCGATCAGGATGAGCCAGAGAGGCGCGGACGCCAGTAGCGCGCTCATGGATCAAACGCTCGATGGCATAGGCACCGGGTGGATGGGCCCACCGTTGCGCTCGAAGGCGGAGATGTTATCGAGCGTCGTGCGCGCGATGGCGGTGAGGGCCTCGTGCGTGAAAAAACCTTGGTGGCCGGTGATCAGCACGTTCGGGAAGGTCAGAAGCCGCGCGAAGACGTCGTCGCGGATGAAGGTTCGCGACAGGTCTTCGAAGAACAGGTCAGCTTCTTCCTCGTAGACGTCGAGACCAACGCTACCGATGGTCCCATCCTTCAGGCCGGCGATCAACGCCGACGTGTCCACGACGGCGCCGCGGCTCGTGTTGACCAGCATGACGCCGGGCTTCATGCGTGAAATTGCGTCGGCATCAATCATGTGCCGGGTCTGCGGGGTGAGAGGGCATTGCAGAGTAATGATGTCGCTTTGACGCAGCAGGTCGTCCAGGTCGACGTAAAGAACGCCCATTTCGGTGCAAGCGATGTTCTCGTTCGGATCGAATGCCAGCACTTCGCAGCCGAAGCCGCAGAGGATGCGCGCCACGATCTCGCCGATCTGCCCGGTCCCGACGATCCCCACGCTCTTGCCGTAGAGATCGAAGCTCAGCAGCCCGTCGAGCGCGTAAATGCCCCACGCCGCAAAGAGGCGAAGCGTTTGCGAAGATCAGCCGCAACCTCGCCGAGACCTTGGGCAGCACTGAGCTCCATCCGCGCGCGGCGCTGAAGGTCGGCGCTCTCCTGAACCAGGTCCATGACCAGTGCCGCGAGCTTCTCCGCTCCCAAGATTTTTAGGTTGGCTTGGTTCAGGGTCTTCTTGGGCATGGCTTTGTTCCGATGCGTTCCGCGGACAATGTCGCACACGTCTTGCTGCGACAAGCAGCAATGGCCGCTTTGAAAAAGCGGAACGAGCTGGCCCAATGACGGCTGAGGGTCGGTCGCACCTGGTGGACAGAGCGACGAGCGGCGACCATACAAACTTCGCTGTCTGCGCTTCGCAGTGATCGGTGGTTATCGCAGCATGCCGAACGACGGGGGGAAACGCCCATCGGAGCGAGACCGCGCTCGAGACGCGTTTGGACTGGTTGACGGGCGCCAGCATACACACGGCATTGGCCCGATGGGCGAGGGCGGAACATCCTCCGCAGGACGCGATTTCGCGACACGAGAGGCCTCAAGCGAGTTTTCCTCCGGCCGTATCCGCCCCCGCCGCGGCGCCACGCTTGGGTCCGCCCGGTGCGCTGAACAGCGCCACCCTTCATTCCGGAATGAACCGGCGCAGCATTCGGGCCTCCTGGTGCCGCATAAGGGTTCGGGCGGCCTGCATGTGGTCGGCCATCGTGGCGCGGGCGGCATCGGCGTTGCCCGCGCGGAGGGCCGCGATGAGCCGTTTCTGGTGCGCCCGACCCTCCGCCCATAGTTCCGCGTTCGGCGGAGAATAGAGCCGGCGGTAGACGGTCAGGTCCGACAGCAGGTTTACCATGAAGTCGATAAGGAAGCCGAGGAGCGGGTTGTCCGATTGTTCGGCCAGCAGCGCGTGGAAGCGGAGCGAGGCCACGTGCTGGGCACGCTCTTCCTCGACCGACTCCGCCGGGTTGTCGTACTCGGCGATATTGGCCTCGAGCATTTGGAGCGTCTCTTCGCTCAGCCGTCCGGCGAGCGAGGCGGCGAGTTCGGGCTCGAGTGCGATGCGAAGCTGATAGATGTCGTCGATCGTCAGGTGCTTGAAGTAGAAGTAGTTGCCGAGCAGCGCCTTCGCGCGGTTGCGGCTGACCTCATGCACGAAGCTGCCGCCGCCCGGCCCAGTGCGTGTCTTGACCAGCCCTTGGGCCTCGAGGATGCGCATCGCCTCGCGGATCGTGCCCTTCGACATGCTGAACTGCTCGATGAGCTCGGCTTCGCCCGGAAGGCGGTCGCCGGCGCGCAGGCCTTCCTCGACGACCCAGCCCTTGATGGCCTCGGCGACCCGGACCGGGCGGCTGACCTTGGATTCAGCTTTCGAGCGGGTGGTGGCAGGCGGCAAGCTGGTCCTCTTCCATCCTGGTCAGCGCCGGAGATGTTGTCCGGCAGAGTTCGGTGGCGCGGGGGCAGCGTCCGGCGAAGGCGCAGCCCGGGGGCGGGTTCAGCGGGTCGGGCAGTTCCGTGCCCTTCTGCTCGGGCGCGGCGAGCGGACGACCGACGACCGGCGCGCTGTCGGCGAGCAGCTTGGTATAGGGGTGACGCGGGCCGGTGAAAAGTCGCTCGGCGCGCCCGATCTCGACGATTGCGCCGAAATAGAGCACGGCGATGCGGTCGCTCACTGCCTCGACCACGGCGAGGTCGTGGGTGATGAAGAGATAGGTCAGCCCCAACCGCGCCTTGAGATCGGCCAGCAGGTTCAGAACCTGCGCCTGCACCGAGACGTCGAGCGCCGAGACGGGCTCGTCGAGGACCATGATCCGCGGGTCGGCGGCCAGTGCGCGGGCGATGCCGATCCGCTGCGCCTGCCCGCCCGAGAATTCGTGCGGATAGCGGTCCAGAAATTCCTCGCGCAGGTTGACCGAAGCGAAGATCTCACGCAGGCGCGGCTCGCGCTCGGCGCGGGGCATGGCATAGAGGCGCTTTAGCGGTGTCTCGACGATCTGGCGGATCGTCTTGCGCGGATTGAGACTGCTGAGCGGATCCTGGAAGACGTACTGGATCAACCGTCCGAAGCGTGCGGGATCGGCATTGTCCAGCGCCTTCCCCTCGATCTGGATGTGGCCCTCGCTCGGCTCCAGCAGACCGACGAGCATCCGGGCCAGCGTGGACTTGCCGCAGCCCGACTCGCCGACAATGCCCAGCGTCTCGCCGGGCTCCACCGAGAAGCTGATGGGACGAACGGCATGAACGCCGGGCGGGGCCTTGCCGAAGAGTGAACGCTTGACGGGAAAGGTCTTGGCGAGGCCGTCGACGGAGAGGGCGGTCATCAGGCGGCCTCCTCGGGCCGGGTTTCGGGATAGAGGCATCGGACGGCACGGCGGCCCGAGCCCTCGAGCGGGATGGGTGCGGCGCTGCAGGCGGGCCGCGCCTTTTCGCAGCGCGGTGCGAAGGCGCAGCCTGCGGGCAGGTCATCCAGCGTCGGCGGCAGGCCGGGAATGGCCGCAAGTTCCCGCCGGCCTTGGCCGAGTTCCGGCACGCAGGCGATCAAACGGCGGGTATAGGGGTGCGCCGGGGCGTTGAGGACGGCGCCGGTTGGCCCCTCCTCGACGATGCGGCCGGCGTACATGACGGCGACCCGGTCGCAGAGCTGTGCCACCACCCCGAAGTCGTGGGTGATGAAGACGATGGCGAGGCCGCGGTCGCGCCGCAGGTCGTCGAGCAGTGACAGGATCTGGGCTTGCACGGTCACGTCGAGCGCGGTCGTCGGCTCGTCCGCAATAATCACATCGGGTTCATTGGCGAGCGCCATGGCGATGCCCACCCGCTGACGCATGCCGCCAGACATCTCGTGCGGGTAGTCGTCGAGGCGGCTCTCGGCGTTCGGGATGCGCACGTCGCGCAGAAGCGCGACGGCGCGCGCGCGTGCTTCCTTCGCGGCCACCTTGTGGTGCGCTCGGATCGCCTCGGCTAACTGGTCGCCGACGCGGTACAGGGGGTGCAGCGTGGAAAGCGGGTCTTGGAAGATATAGGCGACGCGATCGCCCCGGGCCTGCCGCAGCCGCTCATATGGTGCGCCGACCAGGTCCTCGCCCCGAAATCGCACTGCACCGCCGGTAATGAGGCCTGGAGGCGAGGCGACGAGGCCCATGACCGAAAGCGCCGTGACCGACTTGCCCGACCCGCTTTCGCCGATGATGCCCAGGCATTCTCCGGGCGCGACCGTCAGGCTCACTCCGTCGACGGCGCGCAGCACGCGGTCGCCGACATGGAACTGGGTGTGCAGGTCCTGCAGCGCCAGAAGGTCGTCGGTGGGCGCGGGCACAGGATCCTCGCGCTTCACCTCGGTCATCGCGCGCGGCCGGCTGAGCGCGCCGGAGCGCAGGCGGGGATCGAGCGCGTCGCGCACCCCGTCGCCCAGCAGGTTGATCGACATGACGATGAAGAAGATCATCAGCCCCGGCACGACCGAGGTATGCGGGTGGGTGATCAATGCGGACCGCGCCTCGCCCAGCATTGAGCCGAGGTCGGCCTGCGGTGGCTGGCTCCCGAGGCCGAGGAAGCTCAGCCCCGCCGTCTCGAGGATCATCCAGCCCACGGTCGTGGACATTGCGATGACGATGACCGGCAGGACGTTCGGCAGAAGCTCCGACAGAATGATGCGGGTGTGGCCCATGCCCGACAGCCGCGCGGCATCCACGAACTCACGCCCTGCGAGACCCACGGTGATGCCGCGAATATTTCGAGCGAAGAAGGGAACGTTGACCGCCGCCACCGCGATCAGCGCGTTCATCAGGCCGGGGCCAAGCGCCGCGACGATGGCGAGTGCGAGCAGGATGTAGGGAAACGCCATGAGCATATCGACGCCGCGCATGATGACGTTGTCGATGCGCCCGCCGAAGTAGCCTGCCACGATGCCGATAGCCGAGCCGATGGTCGCCGCGATTAGGGCGGCGGCGACACCGACCGCGAGCGACAGCCGCGTTCCCGCCGCGAGCCGGGCAAGTAGGTCGCGTCCCAGGTGATCGGTGCCCAGAGGGTGGCCCTCGGAAAACGGCCGCATGAAGCGGTCGGCCGTCGCGGTCGCGTTCGGGTCTGGCAGCGGCAGGAGCGGCGTGACGACAACGAAAAGCACGATCGCGGCGAAGGTCACCGCACCCAGTCCTGCGAGGCGGTTGCGGAAAAGGCGGCGGAGAAAGGCGATCATGTCTTGATCCTCGGGTCGAGCAGGCTCTGCGCTACGTCCACGGCGATGTTGAATAGGACGTAGCAGGCGGCGACGAAGACCACGCCGCCCTGCACCAGCAACAGGTCGCGCGTAAGGATTGCATCGACCAGCATCCGGCCCACGCCGGGCCACTGGAACACGATCTCGATATAGACGGCGCCCGACAGAACGAATCCTGCCTGGATGCCGAGCACGGGGATGATCGCCACCATCGCGGCGCGCAGGGCGTGGCGCGTGATGACGCGCCGCTCATGCACGCCTTTTGCGCGTGCGGTGCGAACGAAGTCCTGGCGCAGCACCTCGAGCATCGCCGACCGGGCCATCCGCGCGATGACGCCCGTCGCCACCGCCGAAAGCGCGAGCGCCGGCATGGTCAGGTGGCGGATCAGGTCGGGCAGGTCGCCGCCGCCATAGATGGCGTACATGCCCGAGACCGGAAGCCAGCGCAGGTTCACCGCGAACAGAAGGATCATCATCATGCCCAGGAAGAAGGACGGTACGGAGATGCCGATCAGCACGACAAAAGTGATCAGCTTGTCGGCCATGCCGTACTGGCGGGCGGCAGACACCACACCGGCCAGAATGCCGAGGATCGAGCAGAGGATGAAGCTGGTCCCCGCGAGGATTAGCGTAGCGCTGAAGCGCTCGAGTATCTCGTCGAGCACGGGGCGGTTGAGCGAGTAGGAGCGGCCGAAATCGCCCTGGAGCATGTTGTAGAGCCAGATAAAGTACCGCTCGATCATCGGCTCGTCGAGCCCGAGGTCGCGGTTCAGCTTCTCGACGTTCTCGGGCGTCGCGTAGGCCCCCAGGATCGCCGTCGCCGGATCACCGGGGATGAGCGACATGATCAGGAACACGATCACCGTGATCCCCAGCAGGACCGGGACGGCGGAGAGGAGGCGCTTGAGGATGTAGCCGCCCATGGGCTGCTCCTTTTCAATCCGCGACGGCGGACCTCGTCGTGAGGGTGGACCCCGGCCCGCCGAGGGCCGGGAACCGCCGGATCAGTCCTTGGTGACGTCCTGCAGTTGCAGCAGGAACGACGGCTCGAGTTCGAAACCCTCGACGCGGTCGTTGGTCACCGCGTTCTGCTTCCAGTTCGCGACGAAGACCCATGGGGCGTCTTCCTTCACGATCGCCTGCACCTCCTTGTAGAGGCGGGCGCGCTCGTCCTGATCGGTGGCGGTGCGGGCCTGCTCCAGCAGGTCGTCGACCTCCGGGTTGGAGTAGTAGCCCGAGTTGAAGCCACCATCCTCCGGGAAGGCCGCCGTGCGCAGGGTGAGGTAGGGCAGGGTGTCGGGATCGTTGGTCATCCAGGCCATCTCGGCCATGTCCGCCTTGCCCTCCAGCCCGGGGTTCACCTCTCCGAGGAAGGTGTTCCACTCGTAGGTCTCGATGTTCACATCGAAGCCCACCTCGGCCAGATCGGCCTGGATCGCCGTGGCCATCGGCACGGGGTCCAGCATGCCGGAGCCGCCCTCGGTGACATAGAACGTGACCTCCGGGTTCTCTACGCCGGCTTCGGCGAGCAGGTCGCGCGCGCGCTCGGGGTCGTGCGGGTAGGGATCGAGCTCTTCGTTATAGGCCCAGGCGAAGGCCGGCGGGATCGGCCCTGCGGCAACCTCGGCCGTGCCTTCGAGCACGTCATTGACGATTGCCTCCTTGTCGACGGCGTAGTTCGCGGCCTGGCGCACCAGCTTGTCGGCGAAAGGACCTTCCTTCGCGTTGAGAATCAGGAACCAGACATGCGGGCCGGCCTGTTCATGGATCTCGAATTGTTCGCCCTCGAACTGCGACAGCGAGGTTGGGGGCACCTCCACCATCACGTCGATACCGCCGGCGAGAAGTTCGGCCACGCGGGTGTTGGCGTCGGTGATCGGGCGGAAGACGACTGCCTCGGTGCCGGCGGGCTCGCCCCAGTAGTCGACATTGCGCTCGAGCACGACGCGCTCGTTTGACGCCCATTCGGCGAAGCGGAAGGGGCCGGTGCCGACCGGGTTGCGGCCGAAGTCCTGCCCCTGCGCGCGCACGGCGTCGGGCGAAACGAGCAGACCGGTGGGATAGGCGAGGTTCGACAGGAACGGCGCGAACGGCTCGTTCAGGGTGAACTTCACCGTCAGGTCGTCGATGACCTCGACGTTCTCCACCGCGCTGAAGAAGAAGGCCAGCGGGAACGGACCGGTTTCGTGGTAGGGATGATCCTCGTCCAGCATCCGGTCGAAGTTGAACTTCACCGCCTCGGCGTTGAAAGGAGTGCCGTCGTGGAAGGTCACGCCTTCGCGCAGGTTGAACGTGTACTCGGTGCCGTCCTCGCTGATCTCCCAGTCGGTCGCAAGCAGCGGCTCGGGCTCGAGCGTGCCGGGCGCGTAGCGGACGAGCCCCTCGTATAGATTAACAAGAATGCGGAAGTCGTTCTGCGCGGTGACGGCGGCCGGATCCAGAGACTTCGGCTCGGCGATCTGGCCGACGATCAGGACGCCCGGCGGCGTCTGCGCGGCCGCGGGGGACATCGCTGCCCCGACCGCCAGAGCCGCGCCCGCGGCGCCGGCCATGAGGCCGCGACGGGTCCACTTCAGAATTTGCATCGGTGTTCTCCCTGTTGGCGTCGTGCGTCCCCGAATTTGTCATGATAATTTGTCTTCGTCAAATTTTCATGATAAATTCGTCTGGAAAGTGAGCCGGGGGCGGAATGACGTTTTCAATTCTTGTGCGTGATGCTGAAACGGGCGCCATTGGCGGTGCGGCGGCGACAGGAAGCCTCTGCGTCGGCGGATGGGTCTTGCGCGGCGTGCTCGACTCGGGGATGTCCGCGAGCCAGGGTGCCGCGCCATCGACCTTCTGGGGTGAGGACGTTCTTGCCGAAATGCGGGCCGGTCGCGACGCAGCGGCGGCGGTCGAGGTCGTCACGCGTGCCGACGGGGGGAGCGCGTGGCGCCAGTTGTCGGCGCTCGACCTGACTGGAAACGGTGCCGCTTTCACCGGGGACCAGAACACCGCCGAGATGGGCAGCCGGACCTTTGACGGCGGCGTCGTGGCCGGCAACATGCTGACGCGGGAGGATGTGCTCGATGCCATCCGCGATGGTTACCAGGCAGGCACAGGCGATTTTGCCACGCGCCTGATCGGCGCTCTGCGTGCCGGCGAACAGGGGGGCAGCGATAGCCGCGGGCTTTTGTCGGCGGCGCTTCTGGTGCTGCACCCGGACCACGCGCCGCTGACCTTGCGTATCGACCATCATGCCGAAGATCCAATCGGCGCGCTCGAGGATCTGCACGTCCGAGCCACGAGCGGCGCGTACGCAGACTGGGTCCGGCAGGTGCCCACACAGAACGATCCGGAGAGAGTGCTTGACTGACTGGGGAAAGGAGGCCGCCGCTCGGCTGGAGGCGATCGCCGCCATTTCGGAGCCGGGCCCGGGCGTAACGCGCCTGCCCTATACGCAAGAGCATCGGCGCGCATTGGAGTTGCTCGAGTCCTGGATGCTCGAGGCGGGCCTGTCAGTGACGCTGGACGCGGCGGGAACGCTTGTTGGGCGGCTGGACGGGCCGGAGGGGGCGGGCACATTCTATCTCGGCTCTCACCAGGACTCGGTGCATCATGGCGGCGCATTCGACGGGATCATGGGCGTCGTCCTGTCCATCCTTTCGCTGGAAAAGCTGCGTGCGGAGGGCGGTACGCTGCCGTTCTCTGTTGAGGTTCTCGCCTTCGCAGACGAAGAAGGCGTGCGTTTTCCGACGGCGCTCCTGGGGTCTCGCGCGCTTGCGGGGACGGCCGACACGGCTGTCCTGGACATGGCCGACGCGGAGGGCACGACGCTGCGCGACGCGCTGCGCGCGTTCGGGTGCGACCCCGACGAACTCGGCATGCTCGCCCGGCCGCGCGCGGGAGCCTTGGGGTTCCTCGAGACCCACATCGAACAGGGGCCGGTACTCGAGACGCAGGGGCAGGCCCTGGCAGCCGTTAGTACGATCTGCGGCATCGAGCGGCACGCCGTAACGCTGACTGGCGCGACCGGACACGCCGGTACGCTGCCGATGGAGGGGCGGCGCGACGCTCTGGTTGGGGCCGCAGCCTTGGTGACGGAAGTGAACCGGCTTGGGCGGGAGACATCGGACCTGCGGGCGACGGTGGGCGCGCTCGACGTCTCGCCGAACGTCGTGAACGCCGTGCCCGGCCATGTGCGGATGACCGCCGAGTTCCGGTCACCGCGCGACAAGGTGCGCGAGGCGGCAGGGCAGACGCTTCAGCGTTTCGCTGTGCAGAAGGCCGAGCGCATGGGCCTCGACGTCGCGGTCGAAAGGACCTATGCGCAGCCGGCGCAACCGTGTGACGCCGCCCTTACCGAGGTGCTGCTCGGGGCCATACAAGAGGGTGGCGGGGCCGGATGCCTCCTGCCCTCCGGCGCAACACACGACGCCTCAGCGATGGCTGATCTCTGCCCGGTTGTAATGCTTTTCGTGAGATGCCGGAACGGCGTTAGCCATGTCCCGGAAGAGCATGTCGATCCGGCCGATCTGGGACGGGCTGTGGAAACGCTGAGCGCGTTCCTGCGGCGCCTCCAACCTGCCGGTCCAAGCCGCCCCGCCTCGTCATGACTGCGCCAGAAGTCCGCACTTGAGACAGAAGGCCTGCGGCGGCACAGCCGTGCTTGCCTGGCGGGGAAGCGGTGGCAAGGGGTCCGCCTTGACAAGGTTTGCCATTCTTCTACCTTTGGCATCCTTCGTAGGTCTCATGAGGAGAGCAAGATGGCGACGATGAACGTATCTCTTCCGGACGAGATGCGGCGCTGGGTCGACGAGCGCTCGGGCACCGGGACGTATGCCAATGCCTCGGATTATGTCCGCGATCTCATCCGCAGAGACCAGAAGCGCGAGGCCGCACGTGCCGCGATCCAAAACGCGATTTCCGAAGGCCTCGAGAGTGGCGATCCGCGGCAACTGGATCGGGAGGCGCTGAAACGGGCGTTCCGGCGGCGGCGTGGCGCTTGAACAGGTGCGGCTTACGCCGCTTGCGGAAGACGATCTGGCAGAGATCTGGTCCTATTCTGCCGAGACTTGGTCGGATGAGCAGGCGGACGGCTACATCGACGGGCTGTTCGACACGATGACCCTTCTGGCTGGGAGGCCGCAGATGGCAAGAGAGCGCACGGAGTTCGACCCGCCGGTGCGGATCCACCCGTCGCGCCGCCACTTGATCGTGTATCTGGCCGAGAGGGACGGCATCCTCGTCGTACGCGTTCTCGGCGCGCGGCAGGATTGGGCGGCCATCCTGCAAGATCTCGACGCGTAATCCGCCAACTGCGACACAGCTAACTGTGGGTGAGGGAGCCTCTGTCTTCATGCAAGAGTGATTGCGCCGTTGTCGCGGGCCATATTGAAAATTAACGATAGCGAACCGGCATCTTCGCCGGGTTCGCGCGGCATGAGCGGTAGCTTTACACACTCTCGCGCCGCTGGGTGTTCCGCATTTTCGTGACCTCCGCAAATGGGTAGTTTCGACGATGTGCAGTTCGTTCGGCTGCCTATTGCCGTTCGTTCCCCCGATCAGGGTAGGACTTGATCTCTTCGGCTGGATCGCTTCCGTAGGCTCCTGTGGGTCGCGTCGAGCCCTGCCGCTACTTCGCAGGCCCCAAGTCGGCCCACTCGATCATTCGACCGAGATCTCGCACATAGGCGTCGACCGTACCTTGTTTCGCTCTTTCCGCTGCTTCCGCCGCCCATATAGAACTGAAACTATGGGAGACCATGCCGTGGGTCCACTGGACCTGGATGACAACCGTTCCCACGTCGTCGAAGTTGGGATTAAGCAAGTCTTCCTGAGGCTTGTCGAACATCCACAGGAACCGGTGTGGCGGCTCTGTTGTTGCCGACCAAGTGACCATTGTCGTCGAACCAGGGAAGACAAAGACGTCGTAATGATATGCGCCGATATCAGTTTCGCCAATTTTGTTATGCCCTACTGGAACATGCCTTCCCTTGCGGCCCCTGTGGTAGAGAAGTAGCGTCGACGACGTCTCCACTTCGAGGCCCGGGATCGCGGACGGCAGAGCGTCTATCATGAAGCTGGTGTGCGTCCCCTCGGACGAGGTCGGCCAGCAGGTGCGCATCATCCTCTCGCCGACCGCGATCACCCTCAGAACCCTGTCATCAGCGCAGGACTGCGCAAGAGCTGCTCCAGTCGATACGGTCAAAGCCACCGCGCATGCTGCAACAGTGGCCAAACGCTTTCCAGTGAAGGGGAGGCATCGTTGAACCCGGCGAAAGTACCGCTCGATGGCACAACTTCGAACACATTGAGACACTCGGACTGACATAGTGCAAGACAACGTACGAGTAACATATCTGTGTCAATGGGTTAGCGTCCAAAACCACCGCTTGTGGGCTCAAGGGCCGTTGCGACGCGTTCCGCTATCTCAGTTTCATCATTTCTTCTCGGAAGGCTTCGGCCGGCGTTCGCCAGCCGAGGCATTTCCTGGGGGTGCCATTCAGGCGGTCGCAAATCGCCTTCATGTAGCGATTTGAGAGCGCCGCCACCGGCGTGTCGCGCGGCAGGTAGCGGCGAGCGCGCTTGTTGAGATTTTCGACGGAGCCCTTTTGCCACGTAACCGCCCGGTTTGAACCACCTGCTTTGGGTCGCCTCTGTGAGCTACGAGACGTCCATAGTGACGTCATTAAGGACGTCTCTTGCTTTGGAGGCATTAGTGCGAGGCGAAATTCTTGGCGTTGAGCGGCGGCGTCGGTGGAGCGACGAGGAGAAGCTGGCGATTTTGCAGTCTGTCGGCATTGGCGGCGCGACGGTTAGCCAGGTTGCGCGGCTTCATGATCTGAAGCGGCAGCAGATCTATGCGTGGCGGTCCGAGCTGAAGCAAAAGGGGCTCCTGCCGCGGGATGCTGGGCCAGTGTTCTTGCCGGT
>NZ_FOXA01000016.1 GCF_900115595.1 Tranquillimonas alkanivorans | reverse complement strand
TCTCGGCGTCGGCCACCGGCGCGTCGTTGACCGGCGTGATCGTGACGCTCACCGTGGCCGGGGCCGAGCGCAGACCGCCGCTGTCGGCGATCGTGTAGGCGATGGGCGTCACCGCGCCGGCATAGTCCGGCTCCGGCGTGAAGGTGATCGCGCCGGTTACCCCGTCGACGCTCCAGGCACCCTCGCCCGCGACCGTCTTGAGCTTGCCGGAGGCGTCGTCGGCCGCCTCGATCTCGACCGTCGCAGGATCGGGCACGCCATCCTCGGCGTCGGTGTCGCCGGCGACCACGTCGATCACCACCGAGGCATCCTCGACCACGGTCGCCGTCTCGGCATCGGCGACGGGAGGCAGGTTGGCAGGAAGGAAGGAGAGATCGACCCAGTAGTTCGATTGCAGGTAGCTCTGCGTCGGGGCCGTGATGTTCGTCCCGTAGACGTACACGCCGTTCTGGCCCGAGGGGGCCGTCAACTGGCCCGTGGAATCGGTATAGTCGCTGGTGAAGAAGCTGTCCGTCGCGAAGTAGTTGTCCTCGGTGCGGTAGGAGACGGTGTAGGTGATGTCCGCCTCGATCCCGATCGGCGTGCCGAACACGGCCGTCTGCCAGCCGCTCTCCCCCGGAAGGGACGTGAACGTCACCGCCCCGAGCAGGTTTCCGTTCGCGTCCCAGATGCGACCGTCGCGGATATCCGTGTCGTCGGCGTCGCCCTCGGCGCGCCAGTACCTGAGCTCGGTGACGCTGCCGTCCGCTGAAGCCACGAACTGCATCCCGAGTTCGACGGTCGTGCCGTCATCGAACAGCGTTCCCCTCGACGGCTCCGATGATCCGAACAATGTGGCCATATAAGAGGCTCCCCCGGCTCCGGCAAAACAAGCAAGACGAGAAACTCGTCCGGACGCTCCAGCACCTCCCGCAGAACGAACCCGGGACGTCTCGCGCAGGGGCGCAGGCCAATATTGCGGTGGAATGCGAATGGAGCGGCGTTCATCCAATAGGATGATCCGTGGCTGTGCCTCCCTCTAATGGGCATCTCAACATTTGTTTCGAGAGCCGCCCTGTCTTCCGGGGCCCACGTCACGACTACCGACGACAAGACCGAGAGGGGAAGGACTGCCGAACTTTTGGGGCGGCAACGCAGGGCTTTTCGCCGCCCGGTCCGGTTCAGCGAGCGGATCGCCCGGCGGGGCGAGGCTGCGCACCCGCGTGACAACCGGGGCGCTGTGCTGCTACGTCCCGCGGGGACAATCGGAGTGGTGAGAATGACCGACGTGTTCGACGATCAGAAGGCCCGCGCCTCGGCCTGGTTCCGTGAGCTGCGCGACCGCATCGTGGAGGCCTTCGAGGCGCTCGAGGACACTCACACCGCCGGTCCGCTGGCCGACGCCGCGCCGGGGCGGTTCGGGGTGACCGAGACGAAGCGTACCTCCGAGGACGGGTCGGACGCCGGCGGCGGGCTGATGAGCGTCATGCGGGGCGGCCGGGTGTTCGAAAAGGTAGGCGTCAACGTCTCGACCGTCTACGGCACGCTGGGCGAACGGGCGCAGAATGCCATGGCCGCGCGCAAGGGCATCCCGGGGATGAAGGACGACCCTCGGTTCTGGGCGTCGGGCATCAGCCTTGTGGCGCACATGCAGAACCCGCACGTGCCTGCGGTACACATGAACACGCGCATGTTCTGGACCCCGCACGCCTGGTGGTTTGGTGGCGGCTCGGACCTGAACCCCTGCCTAGAGTACGCCGAGGATTCGCGGCACTTCCACGATATCCAGCGCGCCCACTGCATGCCACACGGCGACGATTACTACGACCGCTTCAAGGCGTGGGCGGACGAATACTTCTTCATCCCTCACCGCAAGCGGGCGCGGGGTGTGGGCGGGATCTTCTTCGACGACCACACCACCGGCGACTGGGAAGCCGACTTCGCCTTCACGCAGGATGTCGGCCGCGCCTTTCTGCCCGCCTACCTCCCGCTAGTGGAAAAGCGGCGGGTGCAGAACTGGTCAGACGCCGACAAGGAGGCGCAACTGATCCACCGGGGGCTCTATGCCGAATACAACCTGGTTTACGACCGGGGCACCAAGTTCGGGCTGGAGACGGGGCACGATGCGAACGCCGTTCTCATGAGCCTGCCGCCGCTGGCCAAGTGGGTCTGATCAGGACCGCGCGAACCGCATCAGCACCGTTCCCGTAATGGTCACGAAGATCGACGCGATCCGGGCGAGGTCCACCCTCTCGCGCAGGACGAAGGCCCCGATCAGCAGCGCGAAGACGATCGACGTCTCGCGCAGCGCGGTGACCAGCGCGATGGGCGCCTGCGTGAAGGCCCAGACGACGATGGCGTAGGCGGCGAAGCTGGCCGAGCCACCGAAGAAGAACGCGCCGGGGGCGGTTCTGGGCAGCGCACGCACCATGCCGGGACGGCGCCACTGGGCGAAGGCGGCGAAGGCCACGCCGCCCAGCGTAGCGGTCCAGCCGAAATACGCGATGGGCGAGCCCGAGAGCCGTGCGCCGATGCCGTCGGTCAGCGAGTAGGCCGCGATGAAGACGCCGGTGATGAGCGCCGCGCTCACCGCACCGGGATTCGCGCGGCCCGAGCGGGCCAGCCCGATCGAGATGATGCCGGCCGCGATCAGCAGGATCGCCGCAACCTCCGTCCCCGTCAGCACCACGCCCAGCGCCGTCACCGACACCACCGCGACGATCAGCGGCGCGCTGCCCCGGGCGAGCGGGTAGACTTGGCTGAGGTCGCCCAACCGATAGGCGTTTAGCAGGAACCACTGGTATCCGAAGTGCAGCGCCACGCCGATGGCGATCCACGGCCAGCTTTCCGGCGCGGGCGAAGGCAGCAACAGGATGGCGGCGGTGCCGGGGATGGCGTGGCCGACCGCCATGCCTGTCATCGACATGAACTTGTCCCCGCCGCCCTTCACCACCGCGTTCCAGGCCGCGTGCAGGAACGCGGCGAGCAGGACGGCGGCGAAGACGCCGACGCTCATCCGCGCAGCGCCTCGAGCATGACGTGCACGTTCTCGGGGTCAGCGTCGGGTGTGATGCCGTGGCCGAGGTTGAAGATGTGCGGACCCTTCGAGAGGGCGTCGCGAATACGCTTCGTCTCGTCGATGAGCTCTTGCCCGCCGGTGACCATCAGCTTCGGGTCGAGGTTACCCTGAACGCAGCCGTCTTTCTGCACGTGCTCGGCGGCCCAGTCGGCGGAGACGCGGCTGTCGAGCCCGACGCAGTCCGCGCCCGTGGCCCTGGAAAAGCCCACGTACTTCTCACCCGCCTCGCGCGGGAAGGCGATCACGGGCAGGTCGGGGTGGCGCGCCTTGAGTTCGCCGATGATGCGCTTGGCGGGCTCCAGCGCATAGGCGTCGAAGTCGTCGCCCTTGAGCGAGCCGGCCCAGCTGTCGAAGAGTTTGACCACCTCCGCCCCTGCCTCGACCTGGGCCGACAGGTACTCGATCGTGGCTTCGGTGATCCGCTCCAGCAGCGCCTCGAACAGCGGGCGGTTCTCGTCCTTGAGCGCGTGCGCCGGGCCCTGGTCGGGCGTGCCGCGTCCGGCAATCATGTAGGTCGCCACCGTCCACGGCGCGCCGGCGAAGCCGATGAGCGGCACATCCTGCGGCAGCTCGCGGCGCAGGATGCGGACCGTTTCGTAGATCGGCGACAGCGTCCCGTGCACGTCCGAGGCGGGCTTCAGCGGGTTGAAATCGGCCTGTGTGGTCACGGTCGACAGGCGCGGCCCCTCGCCCTTGACGAACCACAGGTCGGCGCCCAGCGCCTGCGGAACCAGCAGGATGTCGGCGAACAGGATCGCGGCGTCGAAGCCGAATCGGCGGATCGGCTGGAGCGTGACCTCGGCGGCGAGTTCGGGGTTGTAGCACAGCGACAGGAAGTCACCGGCCTGTTCCCGCGTGGCGCGGTATTCGGGCAGGTAGCGGCCCGCCTGCCGCATCAGCCAGACCGGCGGCACGTCCTGAACCTCGCCCGCCAGCGCCCGCAGCAGTTTCTTCGCCATGTCTCGCCCTTTCCGTATGCTTGCGGGTTGGTCCCGTCCCGCCGCCTCGATGTCAAGGCGGTACCTGTTGTCCCCGCCGGTGGGGGCAAGTATGTCTCGCCCCATGGCGATCAACCGACCCACCCCCGAGCAACCCCTGAAAATCGGCACCCGCGGCTCTCCGCTGGCGCTGGCGCAGGCGAACGAGACGCGCGACCGGCTGGCCGCCGCCTGGGACCTCCCGCACGAGGCGTTCAGCGTCGTGGTCATCAAGACCACCGGCGACCGCGTCATCGACCGCCCCCTGAAAGAGATCGGCGGCAAGGGCCTGTTCACCCGCGAGATCGAGGATGCGATGCTGTCGGGCGAAATCGACATCGCCGTGCATTCGATGAAGGACATGCCGGTGCTTCAGCCCGGCGGGCTGGTGCTGGACTGCTATCTCCCCCGCGCGGACGAGCGTGACGCCTTCATCTCGCTCAAAGGCGGCCGGCTGGCGAACCTGCCCGAGGGAACGGTCGTGGGCACTTCGAGCCTGCGGCGCAAGTCGCAGCTCTTGCACCGCCGGCGCGACCTGCAGGTGGTGGAGTTCCGGGGCAACGTGCAGACCCGGCTGAAGAAGCTTAAGGACAACGTGGCGGCGGCGACGTTCCTGGCGATGGCGGGGCTTACCCGGCTGAACATGCTGGACGAGGTGCCGCACACCGCAATCCCGCCGGACGAGATGTTGCCGGCGGTGGCGCAGGGCGCCATCGGGATCGAGCGGCGCGCCGACGACCACGGCACCGGCGAGATGTTGGAGGCGATCCACGACCTGCGCACGGCCGAGCGCCTGGCGGCCGAGCGCGCGTTCCTCGCCGCGCTCGACGGCTCGTGCGAGACGCCCATCGCGGGACTGGCCGAGATCGACGGCGGGACGCTGCGGCTACGGGGCGAGATCCTGCGCACCGACGGGTCCGAGGCGCTGTCGGACGAGGCAAGCGGCGCGGTCGAGGACGGCGCCGAGATGGGCCGCGTCATGGCCGAGGGGCTGCTGGCCCGCGCCGGCGAAGGTTTCTTCGACTGGAAATGATCGCGCGCTGACGATCCTTCGCCGAAAGATCGCAGGGGCAACTCTTCGGAGAACTATTGCCCCCGGTCTTAAATGTCCTCGACCATTACCACGCCGCCGAGCGACTTGATCGCGCCCTTGATCTGGGGCGAGACGGGGAAGCCGTCGCCCAGTTCCAGCTCGACTTCGCCCGGCAGGTCAGGGTGCATCAGGCACAGGTTCACCGGACCGCGGGTGCGCGACGTCTTCTGATCCGCCATGGCCCGTTCCAGCAGGCTGGCGACGGCCGCGATGGCCTCCTCTTGCTCGACAAACACCCGCAGGCCCAGCCCCGCCGCGCTGGCGATGGCCGTGTCGATGGGCGCGACCGAGCGGCCCAGAAGCTTCAGCTGCTCGGCCTCCACCGTCGCCTCGACCTGCACCACCACGTTCGAGCCTGGTTCCAGATGCTCGCGCGAGGCTTCGAGCGTGTCCGAGAACACCATGAACTCGCAGGCCCCGGTCGGGTCCGACATCTGCACGAAGGCGAAGCGGTTGCCCTTGGCCGACTTGCGCTCCTGCCGCCCGGCGATGGTGCCGGCGAGCTTGGCGACGCAGGCGCCCTTGGCCATCGCCGTTTCGCGCAGGGCGGCGAGCGTGAGCACCTTCTGCCGCTTGAGCGCGGGCAGGTAGTCGTCGAGAGGGTGGCCCGAGAGGTAGAAGCCGATGGCCTTGAACTCTTCGGCCAGCTTCTCGGATGGCAGCCAGTCGGACACCGGGGCGAGCCGCGGCTCGGGCAGGTCCTCGCCCGCCTCGCCGAACAGCGACACCTGGTTGGACGCCTTCTGTTCGTGAATGGCGGCGGAATACGCCACCAGCGCATCGAGGGACTCGAACACCCGCCGCCGGTTGCGGTCGAGCTGGTCGAAGGCGCCGGCGCGGGCCAGCATCTCCATCGGCCGCTTGCCGATCCGCTTGAGGTCCACGCGACGGGCGAAGTCGTAGAGCGTGGCGAACGGCTTCTCGCCCACGTCGGTCTTCCGCGCCTCCTCGATCAGCCGCATAGCGTCGGTGCCGACGTTCTTGAGCGCGCCGAGCCCGTAGACCACGCAGCCGTCCTTGACGGAGAACATCGCCTTCGAGCGGTTCACGCAGGGCGGCACGATCTCGATCTTCAGCCCCCGGCGCACTTCCTCGGCGTAGACCGCGAGCTTTTCGGTCAGGTGGATATCGCAGTTCATGACGCCGGCCATGAACTCGACCGGGTGGTTCGCCTTGAGCCACGCGGTCTGGTAGCTGACCACGGCATAGGCGGCGGCGTGGGACTTGTTGAACCCGTAGTTGGCGAACTTCTCGAGCAGGTCGAAGACCTCGGTCGCCTTCTTGTCGTCGACTCCGTTCTTTTTCGAGCCTTCGACGAACTTCGGGCGCTCGGCGTCCATCGCCTCCTTGATCTTCTTGCCCATCGCGCGGCGCAGCAGGTCGGCGCCGCCCAGGCTGTAGCCCGCCATGACCTGCGCGATCTGCATCACCTGCTCCTGGTAGACGATGATGCCCTGCGTTTCTTCCAGGATGTGGTCGATCAGGGGGTGGACGGACGCGCGCTCGCGCTGGCCGTTCTTCACCTCGCAATAGACCGGGATGTTCTCCATCGGGCCGGGGCGGTAGAGCGCCACGAGCGCCACGATGTCCTCGATGCAGGTGGGCTTCATGCGCCGAAGCGCGTCCATCATGCCCGAGCTTTCCACCTGGAAGACCGCGACCGTCTTCGCGCTGGCGTAAAGGTCATAGGTCTTCGGGTCGTCGAGCGGGATTTGCCCGATGTCGTTCTCGGCCCCCTCGAACGGCTCGTAGATCGTCGTGCCGTCGGCGGATTCGTGCAGCTGCCGCCCCGTGCCGTGGATCAGGTCGATGGCGTTCTGGATTACCGTCAGCGTCTTGAGGCCCAGGAAGTCGAATTTCACCAGCCCCGCCTGCTCGACCCACTTCATGTTGAACTGCGTCGCGGGCATGTCCGAGCGCGGGTCCTGGTAGAGCGGCACCAGCTCGTCCAGCGGCCGGTCGCCGATCACCACACCGGCGGCGTGGGTGGAGGCGTTCCTCAGCAGCCCCTCGACCTGCTGCCCATAAGTCAGCAGGCGGTCCACGACCTCTTCGTTGCGCGCGGCCTCGCGCAGGCGCGGCTCGTCCGACAGCGCCTTCTCGATCGAGACGGGCTTCACCCCCTCGACCGGGATCATCTTCGACAGCTTGTCCACCTGCCCGAACGGCAACTGCAGCACGCGGCCCACGTCGCGCACGGCGGCCTTGGACAACAGCGCGCCGAAGGTGATGATCTGGCCCACCTTGTCGCGGCCGTATTTCTCCTGGACGTAGCGGATCACCTCTTCCCGGCGGTCCATGCAGAAATCGATGTCGAAGTCCGGCATCGAAACCCGCTCGGGATTCAGGAAGCGCTCGAACAGCAGGGAGTAACGCAGCGGGTCGAGGTCTGTGATCGTCAGCGCATAGGCCACCAGCGAGCCCGCGCCCGAGCCCCGGCCCGGACCGACCGGGATGTCGTGTTCCTTCGCCCACTTGATGAAGTCGGCGACGATCAGGAAGTAGCCGGGGAAGCCCATCGACTCGATGATCCCCAGCTCGAAGTCGAGCCGCTTCTGGTACTCATCGACCGAGGCCGCGTGCGGGATGACGGCGAGGCGCGCCTCCAGCCCCTCCTTTGCCTGGCGTCGCAGTTCCTCGACCTCGTCGTCCGCGAAGCGCGGCAGGATCGGCGCGCGCTTCTCCGCCTTGAAGGCGCAGCGCTTGGCGATCTCGACCGTGTTCTCCACCGCTTCGGGCAGGTCGGCGAAGAGCGTCGCCATCTCGGCCTGCGACTTGAAGTAGTGCTGCGGCGTCAGCCTTCGGCGGGGGGCCTGCTGATCGACATAGGCGCCTTCCGCGATGCAGATCAGCGCGTCGTGCGCCTCGTACATGTCCGCCTTCGGGAAATAGACGTCGTTCGTCGCCACCAGCGGCAGATCCATGGCATAGGCCATCTCGACATGCCCGCGCTCGGTCGCCTGTTCGTTCGGCGGCAGCGCCCCGCCCTCGCCGGGATGGCGCTGAAGCTCGACATATAGCCGGTTGGGATAGATTGCGGCGAGCCGCGTCATCAGGGCCTCGGCCTTCGGCCGCTGCCCGGCCTGCAACAGCCGCCCCACCGGCCCGTCCGGGCCACCGGAGAGGCAGATCAGCCCCTCGGCGTGCGCGGCCAACTCCTCGACCGTGACCTGCGGCAACTCGCCGTGCTTGTCGAGATAGAGCGCCGAGTTGAGCTTCATCAGGTTGCCATAGCCGGTCTCGTCCTGCGCCAGCAGAACCACCGGCGCTGGCGCGCGCGGCTTCTCGCCCGGAGCGGGCGGGTCATAGGCCACGTCGACCTGGCAGCCCACGATCGGCTGGATGCCGGCCCCGCTCGCCGCGACCGAGAACTCGAGCGCCGAGAACAGGTTGTTGGTGTCGGTCACCGCCACCGCTGGCATGCCGGCCGCCGCGGCCATGCCGGGCAGCTTCTTCAGCCGCACCGCCCCCTCGAGCAGCGAGTATTCGGTGTGCAGGCGCAGGTGGATGAATCGTGGGGAGTCGCTCATGCGCAAAGACTATATCTGGTGGCCTGCCGCCGGAAGAGGCCGATGACGCGGCACGCGACGGAAGCCCGCAAAAGGTGTATCATCGGCACGGCAACAGCGGAGTGATGGCCATGCATCTCGACGCCGACCTCGACCTCAGGCTCGAACGCCACCTGAGCGCCCCGCCCCACGCCGTCTGGCGCGCCTGGACCGAGGCGGACCTGCTCATGCGCTGGTTCGCGCCGAAGCCGGTCCGGACCGAGGAGGCAACCATCGAACCACGCCCGGGCGGCCGCTTCTACACCCGGATGGTGATGCCCGACGGGCAGGAGATCGCGGGCGACGGCTGCATCCTCGCCGCCGAGCCCGACCGCCGCCTGGTCTTCACCGACGCGCTCGGCCCCGGCTGGCGGCCTGCCGCCGCGCCCTTCATGACGGCCATCGTCACCATGGAGCCCGATGGCGACGGCACCGCCTACCGCGCCGTGGTCCTGCACGCCGACAGGGCGGCGCGTGAGAAGCACGAGGACATGGGCTTCGCGCAAGGCTGGGGTGCGGCGGCGGACCAACTTGAGCAGGTCGCCGCGACGCTCTGACGCGGCGAAACCAACTCGACGCTTGCAGTGAAGGCCCTTTGCCGCTTTCCTGTCACGCCAAGAGATGGGCTGCGCTGTCCGCTTTACGCCGCATCGGGCGGCAGCGCGAAAGCCCCGTGCTGGAGAAAGCGGCAGGTTTTCAGATGTCATTCACGTTTCTTCTGAACGGAGAGACCGTGCGGATCGAGGGCGAGCCCCCGACGCGCACCCTGTTGGACTGGCTGCGCGAGGCGCGCGGCCTCACGGGGACCAAGGAAGGCTGCAACGAAGGCGACTGCGGCGCCTGCACGGTGATGGTCACCGACGAGGACGGCGCCCGCGCGCTGAACGCCTGCATCCTGTTCCTGCCCCAGGTCGCCGGCAAGGCCGTGCGCACCGTTGAAGGCATTGCCGGACCCGAAGGCGACCTCCACCCCGTGCAGCAGGCGATGATCGACCACCACGGATCGCAATGCGGCTTCTGCACGCCAGGCTTCATCGTCTCAATGGCCACGGCGCACCTGAACGGCCGAACCGATCACGACGACCAGCTCGCCGGCAACCTCTGCCGCTGCACCGGCTACGCTCCGATCGTCCGCGCCGCCGAGGCCGCGGCCGGCGCGCCCGTCCCCAAGTGGATGCGCGAAACGCGCCCCTCCCTGCGTGATGACATCTCTGGTCCGGAAATATCCTCGGGGGGAGCGGCGCAGCCGCGGGG
This sequence comes from Tranquillimonas alkanivorans, assembly GCF_900115595.1. Lineage (GTDB taxonomy): Bacteria > Pseudomonadota > Alphaproteobacteria > Rhodobacterales > Rhodobacteraceae > Tranquillimonas > Tranquillimonas alkanivorans. Next base: position 51,196 of record NZ_FOXA01000016.1, on the reverse strand, counting down.
GGCGGACAGCCCCCCTGCCTCGCCCGACTACAGCGAGACGGCCGCCGCCTGGGGCCACCGCGACGCCACCGCCGGCACCGGCGCCTCGGGCCGCGGCGGCCCGGGCGCGGGCGCCGACGCCTTCTTCCATCCGCGCAGCGCCGACGAACTGGCCGCGTGGTACGAGGCCAATCCCGACGCCACGCTGGTGGCGGGCGCGACCGACGTGGGGCTGTGGGTCACCAAGGGCCTGCGCGACCTGGGGGAGGTCGCGTTCCTTAACCAGGTGGCCGACCTCAAGACGCTCGAGATCGGCGCCGACACCATCCGCATCGGCGCGGGCGTGACCGTGACGGATTTCGGCGACGCGGTCCGCGACCTGCATCCCGACCTCGCCGAGTTGATCCGGCGCTACGGATCGGTGCAGGTGCGCAACGCCGCGACCGTGGGCGGCAACATCGCCAACGGCTCTCCCATCGGCGACAGCCCGCCCGCGCTGATCGCGCTCGGCGCGACGCTCCACCTGCGCAAGGGAGATGTGCGGCGCGACCTGCCGCTCGAGGACTTCTTCATCGACTATGGCAAGCAGGACCGGCAGCCGGGCGAGTTCGTCGAGGCGGTCAGCTTCCCGCGCCAGCCCGACCGGCTGCGCTGCTACAAGCTGTCCAAGCGCTTCGACCAGGACATCTCGGCCGTCTGCGGCTGCTTCAACGTCACGGTCGAGGACGGCATGGTGACCGGGGCGCGCATCGCCTTCGGCGGCATGGCCGGCATCCCCAAGCGTGCCTCCGCCGTCGAGGCCGCCATCACCGGCAAGCCCTTCACGATCGAGACGGCAGAGGCCGCGCTTCCGGCTTTCGCCGAGGATTTCCAGCCGCTCAGCGACATGCGCGCCTCGGCCGACTACCGGCTCGAGGCCGCGCGGGGGATGCTGATGCGCTATGTCCGCGAAGCCACCGGGGCGCGAACCCGCGTGCTGGAGGTGTCGGAATGAGCGTCGCCAAGCCTCTTCCCCACGACGCCGCCAAGCTTCACGTCACTGGTGCCGCCCGCTACGTCGACGACGTGCCGGTGCCCGCGAACGCGCTTAGCCTGGCCTTCGGGCTGAGCAACGTCGCCCGCGGGCGGATCACGTCGATGGACCTCGACGCCGTGCGCGCCGCGCCTGGTGTCGTCGCCGTGCTGACGGCCGCCGACCTCGAGCACGACAACGACGTTTCGCCCTCGGCCCACGACGAGCCGCTGCTGGCCGAGGATGACGTCTACTACACCGGCCAGCCCCTGTTCCTTGTCGTCGCCACCAGCCACCTCGCCGCGCGCAAGGCGGCGCGGCTGGGCAAGGTCGGGATCGAGGAGTTGCCGGCGATCCTGAGCATCGACGACGCCATCGCCGCCGACAGCCGGTTCGAGGAGGGCCCCCGCGTCTACGCCAAGGGCGACGCCGCCTCGGCCATCGAGACCGCGCCGCACACCGTCGAGGGCAGCATCGAGATCGGCGGACAGGAGCACTTCTACCTTGAGGGACAGGCCGCGCTGGCGCTGCCGCAGGAAGGCGGCGACATGGTCGTCCACTCCTCGTCCCAGCATCCGACCGAGATCCAGCACAAGGTGGCCGAGGCGCTCGGCATCCCCATGCACGGCGTCCGGGTCGAGGTGCGCCGCATGGGCGGCGGCTTCGGCGGCAAGGAAAGCCAGGGCAACGCGCTGGCCGTCGCCTGCGCGGTCGCCGCGGCGAAGACCGGGCGGCCGTGCAAGATGCGCTATGACCGGGACGATGATTTCGTGATCACCGGCAAGCGCCACGACTTCCGCATCACCTATCGCGCGGGCTACGGCGACGATGGCGTGCTGCGGGGCGTCGAGTTCGTGCAGTACTGCCGCTGCGGTTGGGCGCAGGACCTCTCTTTGCCGGTGGCCGACCGGGCGATGCTGCACTCGGACAACGCCTACAACCTGCGCGACGTGCGGATCGAGAGCCACCGGCTGAAGACCAACACCCAGTCCGCCACCGCCTTCCGGGGCTTCGGCGGGCCGCAAGGCATGGTGGGGATCGAGCGGGTGATGGACCACGTGGCCCATGCGCTGGGCCGCGATCCGCTGGAGGTGCGGCGGGCGAACTACTACGCCGAGTGCGAGGGTGGTGGCGATGCAGGGGGGGCGTCTGCCCCCCGCTCGGCTCCGCCGAGCCCCCCCGAGGATATTTCCGGAACAAAGATCGAGGCGGGGACGCACGAGGACCTGTCGTCGCGCGGGGCCGAGGGGGCCTCGGTGCCGCAGGTCGGCGCGGTGCATGGCGAGCCGGAGGGCGTGCAGACGACACCGTATCACATGGCTGTCGAGGACTTCATCCTGCACGGGATGACGGCGAGGCTGGCCGAAACGGCGGAGTACGAGCGGCGTCGGGCGGCGGTCGCCGAGTGGAACGCTTCGAACGAAGTGCTCAAGAAGGGTCTCGCGCTGACGCCGGTGAAGTTCGGGATTTCGTTCACGCTGACGCACCTGAACCAGGCCGGGGCGCTCGTCCACGTCTATCAGGACGGGTCGATCCACATGAACCATGGCGGCACCGAGATGGGGCAGGGCCTGTTCCAGAAGGTGGCGCAGGTGGCGGCCGACCGCTTCGGTGTCGAGGTGGACCGGGTGAAGATCACCGCGACGGATACGGGCAAGGTGCCGAATACCTCGGCCACAGCGGCCTCGTCGGGGTCGGACCTGAACGGCATGGCGGTCAAGGCGGCCTGCGACGAGATCCGCGACCGGATCGCGCAGGTCGTGGCGCCGGAGTTGCAGGCGGACCCGACGGAGGTGGTCTTCGCCGGCGGCGAGGTGCGGGCGAACGGCGCGGCGATGCCGTTCGACGAGGCCGTGAAGCGGACCTACGTGGCGCGGGTGAGCCTGTCGGCGACCGGCTATTACAAGACCCCAAAGCTGGAGTGGGACCGGATCGAGGGGCGCGGACGGCCGTTCTTCTACTTCGCCCACGGCGCGGCGGTGAGCGAGGTGGTCGTCGATACGCTGACCGGCGAATACCGCATCCTGCGCACCGACATCCTGCATGACTGCGGCGCGTCGCTGAACCCGGCGATCGACATCGGCCAGATCGAGGGCGGCTTCGTGCAGGGCGCGGGGTGGCTGACGACCGAGGAACTGGTGTGGGACGACGAGGGACGGCTGCGGACGCACGCGCCCTCGACCTACAAGATCCCCGCCTGCTCGGACCGGCCGCGGACGTTCAACGTCGCGCTCTGGGACGGGCGGAACCGCGAGGACACGATCTATCGCTCGAAAGCGGTGGGCGAGCCCCCGTTCATGCTGGGCATTTCGGTGCTGATGGCGCTTTCGGATGCCGTGGCGGCTTGCGGACCCGGTTATCCTGCGCTCGACGCCCCGGCGACGCCGGAGCGGGTGCTGGCGGCCGTTCGGCGGGTCCGGGCGTCGTGAGTTTCGACAGGGAGGAGATGGCGCGGGCCTTGGCCGGGCACGGGAGGGTCGCGCGCGTCGTCGTGGCCGAGACGGCGGGATCGGTCCCGCGCGAGGTCGGGGCGTCGATGCTGGTATGGCCGGGCGGGCAGTCCGGCACCATCGGCGGCGGGGCGCTGGAGTTCGAGGCGGCGAAGACGGCGCTGGACGTGCTGGAGACGGGCGCGGACCGGGTCGACCGGCGGCCGCTCGGGCCCGGGCTGGGGCAGTGCTGCGGCGGGGCCGTCACGCTTCTGACCGAGGTTTGGGATGCGACGCGGCTGGAGCGCGTCACGGACGACGTCGTGGCGCGGGGGCCCGGCGAGATGCCGCTGGCCGTCCGCCGGGTGCTGAACGCTGCGCGGGCCGAGGGGCGGGCGCCTGCCCCGGCCCTGGTCGCGGGCTGGATGGTCGAACCGGTAACAAAGCCCGTGCGGGAGCTGTGGATCTGGGGCGCCGGTCACGTGGGGCGGGCGCTTGTCGCCGTTCTGTCCCCCCTGCCCGACCTTTCGATAACGTGGGTGGACACGGCGGCGGAGCGGTTTCCCGCGACGGTTCCGGAGGGCGTGACGCAGCTCGTCGCCGCCAATCCCGCCGACCTCGTTGCCCATGCGCCGAACGAGGCCGAGCACCTGATCCTGACATTTTCGCACGCGCTGGACCTTGAGCTCTGCCACCGCCTGCTGCGCCACGGCTTCCGCTTCGCCGGGCTGATCGGCTCGGCGACGAAATGGGCGCGGTTCCGGTCGCGGCTGCGGCAGTTGGGACACGCCGATGCACAGATCGACCGCATCTGCTGTCCGATCGGGCAACCGGAGCTGGGAAAGCATCCTCAGGCCATTGCGGTCGGAGTCGCGGCCGGGCTACTCATGCCCGACAACAAGAGTGTTACCGTAAAGGACACCGGGTGACAGGGACGGAGAAACTGCTGGCTCTCGAGGGCCTGACCAAGGCGTATCCGGGGGTCGTGGCGAACGACGACGTGTCGTTTTCCATCGCGCCGGGCCGCGTTCACGCGCTGCTGGGCGAGAACGGCGCCGGGAAATCAACGCTGGTCAAGATGATCTACGGGCTGGTGCGGCCCGACCGGGGCCGGATGCTGCTGCGAGGCGCACCCTACGAGCCGCACACGCCGCACGACGCGCGCAATGCGGGCGTGGCGATGGTCTTTCAGCACTTTTCGCTGTTCGAGGCGCTGGACGTGGCCGAGAACGTCGCGCTGGGGATGGAGAACCCTCCTTCGCAGCGCCAGCTTTCGCGTCGTATCCGCGAAGTGAGCGAGGAATACGGCCTGCCGCTGGACCCCACGCGCCGGGTGGGCGAGCTGTCGGCGGGCGAGCGGCAGCGGGTCGAAATCATCCGCTGCCTGCTGCAGGACCCCAAGCTTCTGATCATGGACGAGCCGACCAGCGTGCTGACGCCGCAGGAGGTCGACATCCTGTTCGAGACGCTGAGGAAGCTGTCCGAGGAGGGCACGGCGATCCTCTACATCTCACACAAGCTCGAGGAGATCCGCGCGCTTTGCGAAAGCGCGACGATCCTGCGGCTGGGCAAGGTGGTCGCCAATTGCGACCCGCGCGAGAAATCGGCGCGCGAATTGGCCGAGCTGATGGTGGGGCAGACGCTGCACACGCCGACCCGCGAAAGCACCGCCGAAGGCGATGTGGCGCTGGAGCTGAGCGGGCTTTCGGTCGCCTCGTCCAACCCGTTCGGGACGTCGCTCAAGGATGTCTCGGTCAGCGTGCGTGCGGGCGAGGTCCTCGGCGTGGGCGGCGTCGCGGGCAACGGGCAGGACGAGCTGCTGGCAGCGCTGTCGGGCGAGTGCCTTGCCGCGCCGGACGCGGTGAAGCTGAAGGGCCGGTCCGTCGGGCAGCTGGGCCCGAACGCGCGGCGCCGACTGGGCCTTCTGGCCGCGCCTGAGGAGCGGCTGGGCCACGCCGCCGCGCCGGACATGAGCCTGACCGAGAACGCGCTGTTGACCGGCGCGATCCGTGAGAACCTGGTGTCCAACGGCTTCCTGAAATGGGGATCGGCCAGGTCCTTCGCCGAGATCGTGATCGAGCGTTTCGACGTGCGCACGCCGGGGCCGGAGCACGCGGCACGGTCGCTGTCGGGCGGCAACCTCCAGAAGTTCGTCATCGGGCGGGAGATCCTGCAACGCCCCGAAGTGCTGGTGGTGAACCAGCCGACCTGGGGCGTGGATGCCTCGGCGGCCGCCGCCATCCGGCAGGCGCTGCTCGACCTCGCCGCCGAGGGCGCGGCGGTGATCGTGATCAGCCAGGATCTGGACGAACTGATGGAAATCTCGGACCGGTTCGCCGCGCTGAACGAAGGACGGCTGTCGCCGCCTCGGCCCGCGAAGGGGCTGACGGTGGACGAGATCGGACTGATGATGGGCGGCGCCCACGACATGGAGGTGGCCCATCATGGCGCGGCCTGAGGCGGCGGACGTGGGAGGGGGGCTGTCTGCCCCCCGCTCGGCTGCGCCGAGCCCCCCCGAGGATATTTCGAGACCGAAGATGGAGTGGACGGTTTGATCCGGCTTGAGAAGAGACCCGAGCCGTCGTCGCTCTGGACGGCGGTGACGCCGGTGCTGGCGGTGGTGCTGACCATGATCGCGGGCGGCATCCTGTTCGCCGCGCTCGGCAACGAGCCGGTGATCGCGATCCGCACGATCTTCTGGGACCCGATCTTCGGCGAATTCGCGTTCTATTACCGCGGGCAGCTGCTGGTGAAGGCAGCGCCGCTGATCCTGATCGCCATCGGGCTGTCGCTGGGCTTCCGGGCCGGCATCTGGAACATCGGCGCCGAGGGGCAGTACATCATCGGCGCGATCTGCGGCGCGGCGGTGGGGCTGGCGTTCTATCCGGCCAACCTGTGGATCGTGTTTCCCCTGATGGTGATCGCAGGGGCCATCGGCGGCTTCCTCTGGGCGATGATCCCGGCGATCCTGAAGACGCGCTTCAACACCAACGAGATCCTGGTGTCGCTGCTGCTGGTCTATGTCGCCGAGGCGATCCTGGCGTGGATGGCGCTGGGGCCGCTGAGGAACCCCGAGGGGGCGGGCTTCCCGGGCTCGCGCAACCTGCGCCAGTACGAGGCGGCGGCGAACCTGGAGCTGATCGAGGGCACGGGCATTCACTGGGGCGTCATCGCGGCGCTGATCGCGGTGATCTTCGCGTATGTCCTGCTCAAGCGGCACATGATGGGATTTCACATCCGCCTGACCGGGCAGAGCCCGCGGGCAGCCCGCTTCGCGGGCGTGAACCCGAACATGCTGGTGATCTTCTGCCTCGGGCTGTCCGGAGCCCTGGCGGGGCTGGCGGGCCTGTTCGAGGTGAGCGGGCCGGCGGGGCAGATCAGCATCGACTTCAACGTGTTCTACGGCTTTACCGCCATCATCGTGGCCTTCCTCGGACGGCTGCATCCGATCGGCATCCTGCTGGCCGGGCTGCTGATGGCGCTGACCTATATCGGGGGCGAGGCCGCGCAATCCACGCTGGGCCTGCCGGCCGCCGCGATCCAGGCGTTCCAGGGGATGCTGCTGTTCTTCCTCCTGGCCGTTGATCTTCTGACCAATTACCGTGTGCGGCTGGGCCGCGAGGGGGTGGCCTGATGGACCTGTCCGCGATCAATCCCGTCATCCTCGTGGCCTCTCTCATGGTGGCCTCGACGCCGATCCTTCTCGCCGCTATCGGCGAACTGGTGGTCGAGAAGTCGGGCGTGCTGAACCTGGGCGTCGAGGGGATGATGATCACCGGCGCCATCTGCGGCTTCGCTATCGCGGTCGAGACCGGCTCGCCGACGCTGGGCTTCATCGCCGCCGCCCTGGGCGGCGCGCTGCTGAGCCTGATCTTCGGCGTGCTGACGCAGGTCCTGTTGTCGAACCAGGTGGCGACGGGCCTCGCCCTGACGCTCTTCGGTCTCGGGATATCCGCGCTGCTGGGACAGGGCTATATCGGGATCAAGCCGCCGGCGACGCCGCGGATCGATCTCGGGCCGCTAAGCGACCTGCCGGTGGTGGGGCGCATCCTGTTCTCGCACGACCTGATGGTCTACGTGAGCCTCGCGCTGGTCGCCGGGGTCTGGGCCTTCCTGCGCTATACCCGTGGCGGCCTGATCCTGCGTGCGGTGGGCGAGAGCCACGATGCGGCGCATGCGTTGGGCTACAAGGTGATCCTCATCCGGCTGGCCGCCATCGCCTTCGGCGGGGCCTGCGCCGGGCTGGGCGGCGCATATCTGAGCCTTGTCCGCGTGCCGCAATGGACCGAAGGGATGACCGCGGGCGCGGGCTGGATCGCGCTGGCGATCGTGGTCTTCGCCGGCTGGCGCGCCTGGGGGGTTCTGCTGGGTGCCTACCTCTTCGGCGGGGTCACCGTGCTGCAACTGAATCTGCAGGCGGCGGGCATGGCCATCCCGGTCGAGGTCTTGTCCATGTCCCCGTATCTGATAACGATTCTGGTGCTCGTCATCATGTCGGCCGACCGCCGGCGCGCCGCGATGGGCGCCCCGGCCTCGCTCGGCCGCGTGTTTCATGCCTCGTCCTGAGGCCAACAACCACCTCCGAACAGGGAGACCGTTAATGTCTGTAAAATCCATCCTCGGCACCGCCGCACTGGCCGTGGGCCTCGCCTCGGCCGCGACGGCCCAGGACGACCCGCTCAAGGTCGGCTTCATCTACGTGGGGCCCATCGGCGACGGCGGCTGGACCTACGAGCACAACGAGGGCCGGCTCGCCGTCGAGGAGCACTTCGGCGACCAGGTCGAGACGGTGTACCAGGAAAGCGTGCCCGAGGGCGCGGACGCCGAGCGCGCGATCACGCAGATGGCGCTCCAGGGCGCGGACCTGATCTTCACCACCTCGTTCGGCTACATGGACCCGACGATCAACGTCGCCCAGAAGTTCCCGGACGTGAAGTTCGAGCATGCCACCGGCTACAAGCGCGCCGACAATGTCTCGACCTACTCGGCCCGCTTCTATGAAGGCCGCGCCGTTCAGGGCTACATCGCCGGGCAGATGACCGAGACGAACAAGATCGGCTATATCGGCTCGTTCCCGATCCCCGAGGTCATCCGCGGCATCAACTCCGCGTACCTTGCGGCCAAGGAAGTGAACCCGGACGTCGAGTTCAACGTGGTCTGGGCCTACACCTGGTTCGATCCGGCCAAGGAAGCCGACGCCGCGCAGGCGCTGATCGAGCAGGGTGCTGACGTGATCCTGCAGCACACCGATTCCACCGCGCCGCAGGCCGCCGCCGAGAAGGCGGGCGACGTCTACACCTTCGGCCAGGCCTCGGACATGGCCGAGTACAAGCCCGCGCCGCGCATCAGCTCGATCATCGACAACTGGGCGCCGTACTACATCGACCGCGTGCAGGCCGTGATGGACGGCACGTGGGAGAGCACGGACACCTGGGGCGGTATCGGTACCGGCATGGTCGGCATCGGCGAAATCACCGACGCCGTGCCCGCCGACGTGAAGGAAGGGGCGCTGGCGCTGAAGGAGCGCATCGGAAGCGGCGAGTACCACCCCTTCACCGGGCCCATTAACCGCCAGGATGGCTCGCAGTGGCTGGCCGAGGGCGAGACCGCTACGGACGAGACGCTTCTGGGCATGGACTTCTACGTCGAGGGGCTCGAGGGCGAGATTCCCAACTGATCCGAAGCGGATCGCGAGATGTCGGGCCTGCCCTTCGGGGCGGGCCCTTTTCGTTCGCGTTCGGCCCATTCCTTTCCAAGTCAGGCAAGCGAGGTTCGCGGATCAGGCTTGCCGCACCCGACGCAGCGCACACGGCGGGAGGTGCCCGCTTTTGCGGGCATGACAGTCGTTCTGTCCCGCCACTTCACTTCCCGGCGCGCTCGTGGCACCAATTTGCCCATGACACACATCCTGACCAGCCTCGACGGCGCCCCGATCTCGAGCTTCTGCTTCGGCACCATGCAGTTCGGCGGCAAGGCGGACGAAGCCGCCAGCCGCGGGATGTACGACGCGTGCCGGGCGGCGGGCCTGAATTTCTTCGATACCGCCCACGTCTATACCGACGGCGCGTCCGAGACGTTCCTCGGCCGGTTTGCCAAGGACGAGCGCGACAAGGTGGTGATCGCCACCAAGGCCAATTTCCCTGGTGGATGCTCGCGGCAGAACATCCTGTCCTCGCTCGACGAGTCGCGGCAGCGGCTGGGCATGGACGTGATCGACGTGCTGTACCTGCACCGCTGGGACCCGGACACGCCCGTCGAGGAGTCGATCGAGACACTCGCCAAGCTCCAGCAGGACGGCACCGTGCGTTACCTGGGCGTGTCGAACTTCGCCGCGTGGCAGGTGATGAAGGTGCAGGCGGTGGCGCAGTCGATGGGCACGCGGATCGACATCCTGCAGCCGATGTACAACCTCGTGAAACGTCAGGCCGAGGTCGAGATCCTGCCTATGGCGCTGTCCGAAGGCATCGCTGTGGCGCCCTACTCGCCCCTCGGCGGAGGGCTTCTCACCGGCAAGTACGCCGGCGGCGATGCCGGCCGGCTGATTGAAGACGAGCGTTATGCCAAGCGCTATGGCCCGGCATGGATGCACCAAGCCGCCAGCGCACTGGCCGAGATCGCGTCGGAAATCGGCGTCGCCCCCGCCACGCTCGCTGTCGCCTGGGCCGCGCGGCATCCGGGCGTAACGGCGCCGATCATCTCGGCGCGCTCGGTCGAGCAGCTCGAGCCGTCGCTCGCCGCGGTGAATTTCGCGATGGATGACGCACTCTACGACCGGCTGACGGCGCTCTCCCCTGCCCCGGCCCCGGCGACGGACCGTCTGGAGGAGGCATGACCGACATCGTCGTGATCGGCGGCGGCATCGCGGGCGTCTCGGTCGCCGCGCGGCTCGCGCCGCTGGGCGACGTGCTGCTGCTGGAGGGCGAGGACAGCCTCGGGTTCCACGCCTCGGGCAGGTCGGCCGCGATGTTCCTGTCCGAGTACGGCAACCACGTGGTGCGCGCGCTCAACCACGCGAGCGCGGAGCATCACCACCACGCCGACGGTGGGGTGCTGTCGCCGCGCGGGGTCATGCTGCTGGGCCGGGCGGCGGATGCCGAGGCCTTCGAGGCCGAGCGGGGCGGCATGGAGATGGAGCGCCTGAGCCCGCAAGAGGCGGCAGAGCGCTTCCCGATCCTGAACGCCGAAACAGTGGCTCATGCGGCGCTGCGCGAGGACGTCTACGACCTCGACACCGACCTCTGCCTGCAGAACTTTGCACGGGCGGCCCGCGCCGCGGGCGCGCGGTTCGAGACGAATGCGCAGATCACGCAGATCGCCCGCTCGGGCAAGCGCTGGCGCGTGCACTGGCGGACGGGCGAGGCCGAGGCCGACATCCTGGTCAACGCCGCCGGTGCCTGGGCAGACCCGGTGGCCAGGCTGGCGGACGTGGCGCCGTTCGGGCTTCAGCCCTATCGCCGATCGATGGCGCTTCTGCCTTCGCCGGGCGGACGGGACACGAGCCGCTGGCCCTTCGTCGTGGCCGCAGGAGAGCGCTGGTACGGCAAGCCCGAGAGCGGCAAGTGGGCCGTCTCGCCGTCCGAGGCCGATCCGGTGGATCCGCATGACGCTTGGGCCGACGACATGGTGCTGGCCGAGGGGCTGGCGCGGTACGAGGAGATGGTGACCGAACCGGTGGCCCGCGTGGAACGATCGTGGGCCGGGCTGCGTACCTTTGCGCCCGACAACGCGCTGGTGATCGGCGAGGACCCGGCGGCGCCGGGCTTCTGGTGGCTGGCCGGTCAGGGCGGCTATGGCTTCCAGACCGCGCCGGCGGCAAGCGCGCTTCTGGCCGACCTGGTGGCGGGGCGTCAGCCTGAGCTGGAGACCGGTGTGGTGGCCGCTCTCTCCCCCGCGCGGTTTCGAAGCTGACGGCGGACCCGCAGAGCCTCCGGCCGCGTTTTCCTGCTAAAATGGAAGGAGGACGCCATGAACTGGGACGAGATCAAGGGAAACTGGAAGCAGATGAAGGGCCGCGCGCAGGAGCGCTGGGGCGAAATCACCGGTGACGAGCTGGATCAGGCGCAGGGCAACCGGGAACAGCTCGAGGGCCTGATCCAGGAGCGCTATGGCCGCTCGAAGGAAGAGGCCCAGCGCGAGGTCGATCAGTGGATGGCCGAGCAACGGACCACCTGAGCGGCGTCAGCGATATCCTGGAACGGAAGAGCGGGCCGCGGCCCGCTCTTCTCGTATCTGAAGGAATGACGGATGATCACGACGGCTCTGGCCACGCGATCCGCCGGCTTCACGCGCTGATCTGCTGCTCGGTGTCGTCCGCGAAGGTCGTCAGAAGCCTGCGGTAATACCGGTCTCCGAGGTTCAGTGCCGTGTCCAGCAGCGCCCCGGCCCGTGTCTCGGCCGCCTCGCCCGCACGTGCGTCGACGACGTAGCTTGCCAGAACGCCCTGGTCCGGGCTCACCAGCCGCACCGAACCGACGAGCGCCGACTGGTCGCTGCCGAACGCGGTACGTGCGCTGCTCGCCAGGTTCAGGCGCGACACTTCGACCTCCATCCGGGCGGGCGCGCCGGGCGAAAGACGGCCCGACAGCTCCTGCCGCAGCGCGGCCTCCAGGTCCGGCCCCAGCCGGGTGGCGTACTCGCCTGCCCGCGCGTTCTCGTACGCCGCCCCGGCCGTCGACACGTTGATCGAGCCGAGTTGAAGGTTGCTGGCCAGCGACCGGCTGAGCGGGTTCGTGCGTGGCGTGGGCGCGCAGGCGGCCAGCGGAACGGCGGCCGAGAGCAGCAGGAAATGGCGGCGGTGCAGCATGACGTCTCCTTCCCTTTCGCGGTGTGCATCGCGTCGGGAAACAACCGTTGCGCCGCCGCCGCGTTCCTCAGCGGTAGGTCTGGTCGTCGGTCGGGAAGCTGCGCGCGCGCACGTCCTCGGCATAGCCGCGCACGGCATTCTCGATCTCTTCGCCGAGCCGGCCATAGACCTTCACGAATTTCGGCGGCTTCGGGTTCAGGCCCAGCATGTCCTCGAGCACCAGGATTTGCCCGTCGCATTCGGCCGAGGCGCCGATGCCGATGGTGGGAATCGCCACCTGCTTCGTGATCTTGGCCGCCAGCGGCTCGACCATCCCTTCGAGCACCAGCGCGAAGGCCCCCGCCTCGGCCACGGCCTTGGCGTCGGCCTCGTGCGCGGGCCAGCTGTCTTCTTCGCGGCCCTGGGTCTTGAACCCGCCCATGGTGTGGCTCGACTGCGGGGTCAGGCCGATATGGGCCATGACCGGGATGCCGCGCTCGGTCAGGAAGCGGATGGTCTCGGCCATGCGCGCGCCGCCTTCCAGCTTCACAGCGCCGCACTGGGTTTCCTTCATGATCTGCGCGGCGTTGCGGAACGCCACCTGCGGGCTTTCCTCGTAGGTGCCGAAGGGCATGTCCACGACCACCAGAGCCCGCTTCGTGCCCCGCACCACGGCGCGCCCGTGCATGATCATCAGGTCGAGCGGCACGCCGATGGTCGTCTCCATCCCGTGCATCACCATCCCGAGGCTGTCGCCCACCAGGATGAAGTCGGCGTAGCGGTCGACGATGGCGGCGGTGTGCGCGTGGTACGAGGTGAGCGACACGATCGGCTCGCCCCCCTTCCGCGCCGCGATCTGCGGCACGGTGATCCGGCGGACGGGCTTCTGGGGTTCGGTGCTCATGGAGTAACCTCGCGTTGGTCGATGAGAAGGACGTCGCCGAAGCGGGCCGAGATCATGATGGCGACGGGAGCGGTCACGGGGCCTTCCACGCGCGCAAGCGTACCGGGGGCGACGATGTCCACCGCCGTGAGCTCGGCGCGCCGCTCGGCGTTGATCGTGTCGCGGATCACGCGGTCGAGTTCGGCCACGGTCGCCCCCTCCTTCGCGTGCTGCGCGGCGGCGTCGAGGCTGCGGCTCAGGACCACCGCAGCCGCCCGGTCCTCGGGCGACAGGCGCACGTTGCGCGAGGACATGGCCAGGCCGTCGGGCTCGCGCACGGTCGGCACGCCCACCACACGCAGGTCCATGTGCAGATCGCACACCATGCGCTTGATGACCTGCAGCTGCTGGTAGTCCTTCTCCCCGAAGTACGCGGCGTCGGGCCGGACGATGTTGAAGAGCTTCGTCACCACCGTCGCCACGCCCCGGAAGTGGCCCGGCCGCACCTGCCCGTGCAGCGTGTTGGCAAGGTGCGTGGTCTCGACAATGGTTTCGTCGCCGTCGGGATAGATCTCGTCGACGCTCGGGATCAGCACGGCATCGATGCCGGCGGCCTCAAGTGCGGCGAGGTCCTCTTCCTCGGTCCGGGGATAGTTCTCGAGGTCCGCTGGGTCGCCGAACTGTGTCGGGTTCACGAAGATCGTGGCCACCACGCGGTCATGGGCGGCCCGGGCATTGGCCACGAGCGTCATGTGCCCGGCGTGAAGCGCGCCCATCGTGGTGACGAGCCCGACGCTTTCGCCCGCGCCACGGAAGGCCGCGACGGCGGCGCGGATGTCGGAAATGGTGCGGCAGACCTGCATGTTCGCCCCGGCTTCGACGGTTTGCGATGTGATAATGCGGCGTCCCCCGCTTCACAATGACCCGCTGTCGGTTTCGGGCGGCAGGATGTCGGCTGCCTTCCCCCGCGCCCTGCTGAGTTCGACACAGTGCGGGGCAGCAAGCCGAGGGAGTCGCGCCATGAAAATTCACGTCAAAGCCCTGGTCGTCGGCGGCGGCGCCGTCGGGACCGCGATCGCGTACCACCTGGGCAAGGCCGGCTGGGACACCATGCTGCTGGAGCGCGACGAGCTGACCAGCGGCTCGACCTGGCACGCGGCCGGGCTGCTGCCGTACTTCAACATGTCGTACGCCACGACCCACATCCACGACTACTCGATCAAGTTCTACAAGACGCTGGAGGAGGAGACGGGCCTGAACCCCGGCTTCTTCGTCGTCGGCAACCTGCGGATGGCCCAGACGCAGGAGCGGATGGACGAGTACATGCTCTACGCCTCGACCGCCGAGACCTGCGGCGTGCCCTACGAATGGCTGAGCCCTTCGCAGATCGCCGAGCGCTGGCCGCTGCTGCGGACCGAGGACCTGAAGGGCGCGATCTTCCACCCTACGGACGGCTATATCAACCCGGCCGACGTGACGATGGCGATGGCCAAGGGCGCGCGGCAGCACGGCGTGACGGTCGAGCGGCGCTGGCAAGTTGACGCCTACGACTGGACTGGTTCGGAGTGGCGCGTCACGGTGACGAAGATGGCCGAGAAGGGCGGCAACCTCGTGCCGACCGAGGAACGGCAGGTCATCACTGCCGAGCACGTCGTCACCGCAACCGGCAACCACGCGCAGCGCACGGCGAAGCTGCTGGGCATCAAGATCCCGGCGATTCCCGTGGAACATCAGTACATCGTGACAGAGCCCGACCCCGCGCTCGTCGCCTGGAGGAACGAGGGCAACCCGCAGCACCCCGTGCTGCGCGACGCCGATGCCAAGTGGTACGTGCGCGAGGAGCGCGGCGGCTGGATCTTGGGGCCTTACGAGCGCAACGCCCCCGCCCGCTTCGAGTACGGCGTGCCCGACAGCTTCCGTGCCGACCTCTTCCCGCTCGACCTCGAGCGGATCGAAGAGGAATACATGAGCATGATCCACCGCATCCCCTCGTCCGAGGAGGTGGGGCTGAAGGACGATTACAACGGTCCGATCTGCTACACCCCCGATGGCAACCCGCTGCTCGGCCCCGCCCCGGGCCTGCGCAACATGTGGCTGGCCGAGGGTTTCTCGTTCGGGATCACCGCCGCGGGCGGGGCGGGCAAGTACCTGGCCGACCTGATGGTCGAGGGCGAGGCCGAGATCGACATGGGCGCGCTCGACCCGCGCCGCTATGGCGACTGGATGACGACCGAATACGCCGCCCGCAAGAACGAGGAAGCGTACGAGCACGTCTACATCCTCCACCACCCCGACGAGGAACGCCCGGCCTGTCGCCCGCTGCGCACCTCGCCCGCCTATGACCGACAGAAGGCGGAGGGCGCGCAGTTCGGGCATGTGAACGGATGGGAGCGGCCGAACTATTACGCGCCCGCAGGCTTCGACGACCACGCCGCCCGCTCGTTCCGGCGTGGCGGCTGGTGGCAGTACGCCGCCGACGAAGCCCGGGCGATCCGCGAGGCCGCGGGGCTGATCGACGCCTCGGCCTTCACCAAGCACCTTGTCCGCGGGCCGGGCGCGACAGCCTTTCTCGATTGGTTCACCTGCAACCGCCTACCGAAGGTGGGCCGGATCAACCTGACCTATGCCCTGACCGTCGCCGGCACGGTGCGGACCGAATACACCATCGTCCGGCTGGCCGAGGACGAGTACTACCTGATCAGTTCGGGCGCGCTGACGGCCTATGACGGCGACTATCTGCGCAAGGCGGCCGAGGACAAGCGGGACGCGTTCGGCTGGATCGACATCCACGACGTCACCACCCAGTGGGGCGTCTTCGCCATCGCCGGGCCGAAGTCGCGCGATATCCTGAAAGAGATCGTGAAGGATGCCGACCCCGACACCGTGCTCGGCAACAAGCGCTTCCCGTGGCTGTCGATGCGCAACATCGAGCTCGGCATGTGCCCGGTCCGCGCGGTGCGCGTCGCCTATACCGGCGAGCTCGGATGGGAGCTGCACCACCCGATCGAGATGCAGAACTATCTGTGGGACCAACTGATGGCGGCGGGCGGAAAGCACGGGCTGAAGCTGGTGGGGGCGCGGGCGCAGAACTGGCTGCGGCAAGAGAAATCCTATCGCGCCTTCGGCAATGAGCTGGGCCGCGACGCGACCCCGCTGGAGGCCGGGCTGGACCGCTTCGTGGACACCTCGAAGGAGTTCCACGGGAAACAAGCGATGCTCGACACCGGCATCCGCTTCAAGTGCGTGACGCTGCTGGTCGACGGCCCTGAGGACGCCGACCCGTGGGGCCGCGAGGCGCTCTATGACGGCGCCACGCGCGTGGGGCGGCTGACCTCGGGCGGCTTCTCGGTCGCCTTCGGCAAGTCCATCGGGATGGGATATGTCGCCCCCGACCGTGCCGCCCCCGGGACGAAGCTGCAGGTGAAGATGTTCGACCGGCTGTGGGACGCCGAGGTGATCGAGGACAGCCCCTACGACCCCGAGAACCGCGCCATCCGCGCGGACGGCTGACCGGTCAGAGCATCGACGGGACCACAAGATCCGGCGGCCGGTGGCCGTCGGCGAAGGTCTTGATGTTGATGATCACCTTCTCGCCCATCTCCATCCGGCCCTCGACCGTGGCCGAACCCATGTGCGGCAGCAGGACGACGTTGGGCAGCTCGCGCAGGCGCGGGTTGATCTCCTGCCCGCGCTCGTAGACGTCAAGGCCTGCGCCCGCGATTTCGCCCGAGCGCAGGCCGCGGGTCAGGGCGTTCTCGTCGATCACCTCTCCGCGCGAAGTGTTCACGATGACGGCGGAGGGCTTCATCAGCTTCAGCCGCCGCGCGTTCATCAGGTGGAAGGTCGAGGGCGTGTGCGGGCAGTTGACGCTGATGATGTCCATGCGGCTCACCATCTGGTCGAGGCTTTCCCAATAGGTCGCCTCGAGCGGTTCCTCCACCTCGGGACGAAGGCGGCGCCGGTTGTGATAGTGGATCTGCATGCCGAATGCCCGCGCCCGCCGCGCCACCGCCTGCCCGATCCGGCCCATGCCCAGGATGCCCAGTCGCCGGCCGGCGATGCGCCCGCCGAGGAACGCGGTCGGCGCCCAGCCCGTCCAGTTCCCGGACTGCATCACCGCCAGCCCCTCGGGAATGCGGCGGGTCACGGCGAGGATCAGCGCCATCGTCATGTCGGCGGTGTCGTCGGTGACCACCCCCGGCGTGTTCGACACCAGGATGCCGCGCTGGCGGGCGGTGGCGACGTCGATCTTGTCCACCCCTGCGCCGAAATTCGCGATCAGCTTCAGCTTGTCGCCCGCCTGCCCCAGTAGCGCAGCGTCGATGGTGTCGGTGATGGTGGGCACCAGCACGTCGGCACGCCGCATCGCCGCGGCCAGGTCCTCGCGGCGCATCGGGGCGTCGTCGTCGCGCAGTTCGACGTCGAAGAGCTCTTTCATCCGGGTCTCCACCGGCTCGGGCAACCGTCGCGTGACGACAACACTCAACCGCTCCGATGGCATGTTCCCGCTCCCCCCGCTTTTCCATTCGCTGGTCTTGCGGCAAGGTGACAAGGAACGGGGCGCGGCACAAGCCTGCGGACCCTACGCCGATCCGGGACGAACCCGGGCGGCCGCGTGACACACGTGACGGATGCGGGCAGATGACAGTGAAACGGGTTCTTCGCGCGGCGCTTTCCGCCGTGTTTCTGGCGAGTCTCCTGACCTCCGCCCCCTTGACCGCCCAGGAACGCGGCCCGGTCACCAACCTTCCCATCCCGCGTTTCGTGTCGCTGAAGGCGAGCGAGGGCAACGTGCGGCGCGGCCCGTCGCTGACGCACCGGATCGACTGGGTCTACAAGCGCCGCGACCTGCCGCTGGAGATCACCGCCGAATACGGCCACTGGCGCCGCGTGCGCGATCGCGACGGCGCAGGCGGCTGGATGCACTATTCGCTCCTGTCCGGGGTCCGCACGGTGCTAATCGAAGGCGACGACGTGCCGATGCGCATGAAACCCCTGCCCGATGCCCCGGTGAACGCCGTGGCACAGCGCGGCGTGGTGGCGCGGCTGGACAACTGCATCCCGGACTGGTGCAGCATTCGCGCCGGCGGCTACTGGGGCTGGACAAAGAAGTCGATGCTGTGGGGCGTGGCGCCGGACGAGATCCGCGACTGATCCCGCGGCTTGCCCGATGCGCCGCCTGCCGCTAGCACAGCGCGCATGAGCCAGCCGGATCACACAGGACTGAACGTCTCCGCCCTTGGCGCCTCCGCCACGGTGGCGCTGGCGCTTGTCGTGGCGAAACTTTGGGCACTCGGCGCGACGGGGTCGCTGTCGGTGGCGGCGAGCCTGGCCGATTCCGGCTTGGACCTGATGGTGTCGCTGGCGGGGCTGGCCGCCGTCGTCTACGCCGCACGCCCGCCGGACGAGGATCATGCCTTCGGCCACAGCTCCGCCGAGGATCTCGCCGCACTGGGGCAATCCGTGTTCATCCTCGTATCCGGCATCGCCATTGCCGTGGCCGCCGTGATGCGCCTGGGCTCGGACGCGCCGGCGACTCTGGCGGCCGAGGGACGCGGCATTGCCGTCATGATCTTCTCGATCGTGCTGACGCTGGGGCTGGTCCTGTGGCAGACCCGTGTCTCGCGGCGCACGGGCTCGCGCGTGGTGCTGGCCGACCGGCTGCACTATCTCGGCGACCTCGTGCCCAATATCGGCGCGATCCTGTCGCTCTGGGCCTCGGCCGCCTTCGGTCTGACAGCGATCGACAGCGTCGTGGCGCTCGGTGCGGCGGCAATGCTGGCGGTCGGCGCGATCCGTATCGGCATAGGGGCGTTCAATGCGCTGATGGACCGGGCCGCCGAGCCCGAGATGGTCGAGGGGATCGAGGAGCTTGCCCGCGACTGGCCGGGCGTGCGGGGCTTTCACGACCTCAAGACCCGGACCGCCGGCAGCCGCATATTCGTGAACATCCACATCGAGCTCGACGGTGGCCAGACGCTGGAAGAGGCGCACGCCATCGGCGCGGGGCTCAGGCGCGCGATCCTCGACGCCTATCCGCAGGCCGACGTCATCATCCACAAGGACCCGGTGTAGCGCCGCCACGGAACATCGCGCCCTCACGGGGTTTGCCATGGGAACAGGACCTTCAGAAGGAGGAGCATCCATGGCCGACGAGAACAAGAATCACGAGCCCCCGGGAACAGCGGATCGCCTGCGCAAGGAGATCGACAGCGGCAAGGCCGGCGACAAGACGCCGTTCCAGGACCCCGCGACCGCCCCCCTGGGCACCGACGCCGAGGCCTCGGGCAACCCGCCAACGCGCGAAGAGGTCGAGCGTGCGCGCGCGGCCGAGATCGCGGCGCATTCCGACGACACCGGACGCCACCGCCCCGGCGGCACGATCAGCGACCTGCAGGGACGCGGGGCGAAGGACACGAAAACGAAGCGCAGCGCCATCAGTATCGGCGTGGTCGTCGTGGCGCTGCTGCTCTTGCTGTGGCTCTTCGCCTGATCTGTCAGTAGTTGGCCGGCGGGTCGCTGGCGGGGAAGCTTTCGTCCACCGCCTCGTCCTGCCGGTCCCAGTGGCGCGGCGGGTCGCGCATTTCTTCGGGGCCCGCCTGGCGCACGGGGCCGTCGCCACGAATGGCGACACC
Source organism: Tranquillimonas alkanivorans (assembly GCF_900115595.1). Classification (GTDB taxonomy): domain Bacteria; phylum Pseudomonadota; class Alphaproteobacteria; order Rhodobacterales; family Rhodobacteraceae; genus Tranquillimonas; species Tranquillimonas alkanivorans. The sequence continues at coordinate 31,476 of NZ_FOXA01000016.1, read as the reverse complement.
GTCGGGGCGCCGCGCCGGGGCGCGCAGCATTCGTGGGCGCGGCACGTGATCCCGAGCGGCGCGGCGCTGTTCGCGCCCTGCATAGACCAGCAGAGCCGTCGCGCCGAGCAGGAGCGCGATGGGCAGAAGCGTCTTGGTCTGGTTTCGTCCGTATCTCATCAATTCGTCCCTTCGTGGTTTGCTGACCGAACGCCCGACCCGCGCGCGCCGTTCCTGCGGAACGCCCGCGCATGCGCCGCGTTCGGCTGGAGATGTCGACAGGAGGGGACGAAATGAGCGTAAGCGTCGAGACGCTGGAAGGCCGCCTGCTGGCCCAGCGGAAGGTTCTGGCGAAGTTGGTGTCGGTGATGGCCGCCGGCGGCGGCGGAGAAGAAGTGATGGAGTTCCTGCGCGAGCGCAGCCAGTTCCAGGACCACGAAGAGGATCCCGGCGTGCTGCCCGACGACGGCATGTCCATCGAGGGCGCATTGTCCGACGAAATCCGGCTGATCCTGGAACTGGCCCAGCGCGAGGCGTAGGCGCTACTCCGCCACGGCGAGATCGGCGTCGGTGGTGAACAGGTAGTCTTCGCCCCCCGCCCCTTGGTGGCAGGCGATGCAGCCCGCATCCGCGCCCTTACCGACGAGCCCGGCCAGCGCCATGTCGTTCGGGTTCCGGTCCAGGGTGCCGTCCGGCAGGTACTTCGCCCAGAACCAGTTGTTCGTCTCGGGGTCGTAGCCGTCCTCGCGCTGGAACATGACCGTTACCGCGCCAAGGTGCTCGGACGGCGCACCCAGCACCTGGTCCACGGTCACGCCCTCGGGCCCATAGTTGCGCTTGACGATCAGAGCGCCCGTGTGCCCCTCCACGGTCGCACTGGCATAGAAGGTCTCGAGCATCATGCCGTGCGGATCGGTCCCGGGATACGGAAACGACTGCACCGCACCCTCCCCCGCCAGGTCGGCCTCGACCATGTCGTCCCAAAGCTGGGCGGCGTAAGTCACGTCTTCTTCCTGCCCGAACGGCGCGGCGTCCTGCGCGAGCGCGGCGCCGGCAAGCGCTAGCCCGCCGGCGGTGATGATGGCTGCGGCTTTCATCGTGTCTCCTCCTCTGGTCCCGGGCGGCAAGCGCCCGCGCTGACCATACGTCACATGACGCACACGCAGGGTCAGGCTCAGACACGATGACGTGACGGGCTCAGGCGGCGTCGAGCAGCCCGCGCCCCTTCAGTAGCGCCTCGACCCCCGGCATCCGGCCACGGAAGGCAACGTAGAGGTCCTGAGCCTCCCGCGTACCGCCCTGCGACAGGACATGCGCCTCGAGCTTCTTGGCTAGTTCCGGGTCGAACGGGCCGCCGGCCTCCTGAAACGCCTCGAACGCGTCGGCGTCCATGACCTCGGACCACATGTAGCTGTAGTAGCCGCTGGAATAGCCGTCGCCGGCAAAGACGTGGGCAAAGTGCGGCGTGGCGTGGCGCATGCGGATGGCGCTCGGCATGCCGAGCTCTTCCAGCACCTCGGCCTGCTTCTCCATCGGGTCGTCGGGCGACTCGTCGTCGTGGAACGACAGATCCACCAGTGCCGAGGCAAGGTATTCCACCGTCTGAAAACCCATGTCGTAGGTCGTCGCCGCCAGCAGCCGGTCGCGCAGGACCTCGGGCATCGGCTCACCCGTCTTCGCGTGCGTGGCGAATTTGGTCAGCACCTCCGGCACCTCCAGCCAGTGCTCGTAAAGCTGGCTGGGCAGTTCCACGAAGTCGCGCGCCACCGAGGTGCCCGAAAGCGATTCGTAGGTCACGTCGGACAGCATCTGGTGCAGCGCGTGCCCGAACTCGTGAAACAGCGTGCGCGCGTCGTCGTAGGACAACAGCGCCGGCTCACCCTCGGGCGGCTTCGCGAAGTTGCAGACGTTGACGACGATGGGCCGGATCTCGCCGTCCAGCTTCTGCTGGCTGCGCATGGCCGAGCACCACGCGCCGGACCGTTTCGAGCCGCGCGCGAAGTAGTCGCCCAGGAACACCGCCATGTGCCGGCCGTCGCGCTTGACCTCCCACGCCCGGACATCGGGGTGGTAGAGCGGCACGTCGATGCGCTCGAACTGCAGCCCGAACAGGCGGTTCGCGCAGGAGAACGCCGCCTCGATCATCCGGTCGAGCTGCAGGTACGGCTTGAGCTCGGTCTCGTCGAGGTCGTGCTCCTCCTTCCGGCGCTTCTCGGCGTAGTAGCGCCAGTCCCACGGCTCCAGATCGCCGTTCACGCCGTCGGCGTGCATCATCGCCGTCAGGCGCGTGGCGTCGGCGTCGGCGGCGGCCTTCGCGGGCTGCCAGACCTTCATCAGAAGCTCGCGCACCGCACCCGGCGTCTTCGCCATCTCGGTTTCAAGCTTGTAGTCGGCGAAGCTGTCGTAACCCAGCAGCATCGCCCGCTCTTCCCGCAGCTTGAGCACCTCGGCGGCGATCCCGCGGTTGTCGGTCTCGCTCCCGTTCGCCCCACGCGAGGTCCAGGCTTCGTAGGCCCTCTCGCGCAGGTCGCGGCGGGGAGAGAACTGCAGGAACGGCACGATCAGCGAGCGGCTGAGCGTGATCGCGGGGCCGTCGAGCCCCTTCTCCTTCCCGGCAGCACGGGCCGAGGCGACGACGAAATCCGGCAGACCCTCGAGGTCCTCCTCGGACAGCGCCATGTGCCAGTCGGCCTCGTCCTTCAGCAGGTTCTGAGTGAACTGGGTGCCCAGCACGGCAAGCTGCGACTTCACCTCGGTCAACCGCTCCCGCGCGAAGCCTTCAAGCTGCGCCCCCTGCCGAACGAAGCCGCGGCGGGTGAGGAACAGGAGCCTCTGTTGCTCGTCGTCGAGGCCCAGGCTGTCGCGCGTCTCCCACAGCGTCTCGATCCGCTTGAACAGCGCCTCGTTCATGAAGATTTCCGAGGCATAGGCAGACAGCATGGGAGAGAACTCGCGCTGGAGCTCCTGCCGCTTGGCGTTGCTGTCGGACCCCGCGAGGTTGAAGAACACGCCGAGCACGCGGTTGAGCGGCGCGTCGGCCTTCTCCATCGCCTCGATCGTGTTCTCGAAGGTCGGCGCGTCGGGGCTGTCGGCGATCTTTGCGATCGTCTCGCGCGCCTGGGCCAGCGCCGTCTCGACTGCCGGGGCGAAGTCGTCGTCCGAGACCTTGTTGAACGGGGGCATCGCGAAGGGGCCGGTCCACTCGGCCAGAAGGGGGTTGGTCATGCACGTCTCCTTTGCCCAGATACGTAGAGGCTAAGGCGGGTTCGTGCCACCGTTGCGCCCGCTGTCCCGGCAAGAAGCGTCGAAGGCGCGGCGCGCTGCTGAGGCGTTTCCCGGTTCAGCCTCCGCAGACCGGGCAGTCCGCCCGCCGCTTTGTCAAGATCATCCGCGTCTCGCCGAAAAGCGCGTCATAGATCAGCATCCGCCCGCGCAGCCCCTCGCCCGCGCCTGTGATCTCCTTGACTGCCTCGACGGCCATCATCGCGCCCACCACGCCCGGCAGTGGCCCCAGCACGCCCGCCTCGGCGCAGCTGGGCGCAAGGCCGGGCGCCGGCGGCTCGGGGAAAACGCATTGGTAGCAGGGCGCCCCGTCCCGCGGCGCCCATGTGGCGATCTGCCCTTCCCACTGGCTGAGCGCGGCGCCGATCAGCGGCACGCCCTTCTCGGCACAGACCCGGTTGACCAGGTATCGCGTTTCGAAGCTGTCGGTGCCATCCAGCACGATGTCGTAGTCCCCGATCAGGTCGGCCGCGATCTCCTGGCTCAGACGCCGGTGATAGGGGCGGACCACGACGTAAGGGTTCACCTCGCGCATGGCCTTCTCGGCCGAAAAGACCTTGGGCATGCCGATGCGGCTGTCGCCGTGTGCCACCTGCCGCTGCAGGTTCGTCGCCTCGACCTCGTCGTCGTCGATCACGCCGACCGTGCCTACCCCCGCCGCGGCGAGATACAGAAGCGCCGGCGAACCCAATCCACCCGCCCCGACGACCAGCACCTTCGCGTCCTTCAGCCGCTTCTGGCCGAGCCCGCCGATCTCGCGCAGGACGATGTGGCGGGCGTAGCGATCAAGCTCGCCTTCCGCGAACGCGCCCGGCACCGGCTCGGGCTTGCGGTTCTCGGGCCGGACCCTTTCCTTCAGCCGCTTCAGCCCGCGGCTATAGAGCCAGACCAGCACACCCAGCCCGCCCAGCACCAACCACTCGCCAGCAGACCCGCCCAGCGCCTCGCGCGCCGGATGGCCGTCGGGCAATGCGACGTTCAGCGCCAGCACCGCGACGTAGAGCAGCGCGATCATGGTCCAGCGCGCCTGGCCCGGGACGCGCAGCAAGTGCCCGAGCCCCCATATCGCCGCCGCGAGGACGAGGACCAGCGCCATCAGCCGCGCCCCGTCGACCCGAAGCCGCCCGTTCCGCGCGCCGTCTCGCCCAGGTTCTGCGTGGTCACGAAGCGTGCGGTCACGACGGGCGCGATCACCGCCTGCGCGATGCGCTCGCCGTGGACGACTTGGAACGGCTCGGCGCCGAGGTTGACCAGGATCACGCCCAGCGGCCCCCGGTAATCGGCATCAATGGTGCCCGGCGTGTTGAGCAGCGTCACGCCGTGCTTCAGCGCGAGCCCCGAGCGCGGACGCACCTGCATCTCGAACCCCTTGGGGATCTCCACCCGCAGGCCCGTGGGCACCAGCCGCCGCTCGCCGGGGGCGAGGGTGACGCCCGCACGTTGATCCGGCGGAAAGTTGGCGCGCAGGTCTGCCCCGGCCGCGCCCGCCGTGGCGTAGGACGGCAGCGCCACCGCTGGGTCGGCCCAGTCCTCGACCAGCACGAGCACCTCGGGGGTCATGACAGAACCTCCGGACCGCGCCTCGTTGACACCTCCACGCAAGAGGCCTGCCGCTCCGCGAACGCGCAAACCATCATGTCAGCGCCTCCGCGATCCGGCGGGCCAGCCGCGCCGCCACCACGTCCTTTCCGGCGCGCTCCCACGCCTCGGCCCCGTCCGGGGTGATCAGCGTCACCGCGTTTTCGCGTCCGCCCATGATGCCGGTGCCGGGCGAGACGTCGTTCGCCACGATCCAGTCGCATCCCTTGCGCGCGCGCTTCGCGGTGGCATTTTCGACCACGTCGTTGGTCTCGGCCGCGAACCCCACGACCAGAGGCGGCCGGCCCTCGGAGAGACCCGAGACCGTGGCGAGGATGTCCGGGTTCTCCACGAACTCGAGCGAGGGCAGCGTGTCCGGCGTCTTCTTGATCTTCCGGTCTGCCGCCTCGGCCACGCGCCAGTCGGCCACGGCAGCGGCAAACACGGCGGCGTCGGCGGGCAGTGCCGTCTGCACCGCCTCCAGCATCTCCTGCGCCGTCTCGACCGGCACCAGCTGCACGTTCCGCGGCGGTGGCACCTGCGCCGGACCGGTGACGAACACGACCTCGGCGCCCAGCGCCGCCAGAGCCTGCGCGATGGCCGTGCCCTGCGCCCCGGACGAACGATTTGCGATGTAGCGTACGGGATCGATCGGCTCGTGCGTCGGACCCGAGGTGACGATCACCCGCCGGCCCCTGAGTGGCCCGCCGCCCAGCGCACCTTCAACGGCGGCCACGATCTCGAGCGGTTCGGCCATGCGGCCCGGGCCGAATTCGCCGCAGGCCATGTCGCCTTCTTTCGGCCCGACCTTCAGGATGCCGTCGCCGGTCAGCGTGGACAGGTTGCGCTGCGTCGCCGGATGTTCCCACATCCGGACGTTCATGGCCGGGGCGATCAGCACGCGCTTGTCCGTCGCCATCAGCAGGGTCGAGGCCAGGTCGTCCGCATGCCCGCCCGCCATCTTCGCCATCAGGTCGGCCGTGGCCGGGGCCACGACCACCACGTCGGCCGCCCGCGACAGCTCGATATGGCCCATCTCGGCCTCGTCGGTCAGGTCCCAGAGGTCCCGGAACACCTTGCGCCCCGCCAGGGCCGAGACCGAGAGAGGCGTGACGAACTGCGCGCCGCCCTCGGTCAGAACCGGCGTCACCTGCGCCCCACGTTCGCGCAGGCGGCGGATCAGGTCGAGCGACTTGAACGCGGCGATACCGCCGCCGATGATCAACAGGATGTGCTTGCCCGCCAGCATACTCGCCCCCTCGCCGCTCCGGCAGGTTTAGAAAGCGCGGCGGCCCGGCACAAGCCTCAGCGCAGCGGCGCGCACGGATCGCCACGATCCACCGCGGGCGTTACCGTCCACAGGTCGAAGGGCGGCTCGTCCTCCGGCGCGTCCTCGAACTGCCCGATCGAGAGGATGTCGAGCCCCGCCCCCGCCGCCTCCAGCGCCTGCGGGATTCCGCGGTCACGCCGGGCGTGGCCGTTGCCGGTGATGACCGCCACCGGCCCGCCGGTTTCGGCCATCGCGGCGAGCACGGCGCGCGCCAGCGCGGCATCGCGCAGTCTCTGTGCCTCGACCATGCCGGGAAGAAGGTCCTCGGGCAGCGCACCGCAATGCGCCTGGGCCTGCTCCTCGACGCGCGCCTCGAGCTCCGCCTCGGGCAATGTCGCGGACAGACCAAAGACGTCGGCCGCACCGCCCATCACAGCCGCCGCGCCCTCTGCCACCGCGGCACGGGCTTCACCCTGCGGGACGCCACCGCCGAAGATCGCAGCGTCAGGCGCTGCACCAAAGATCGGCGCGTACATCGCGAAGTCCGGCCACCCACGCTCTTCCCATTCGAGCATCGCGCCCAGAACGGCCGGATTGCCAAGATGTTGCCCCGCCCTCAGGGCAAGCTCCGGCGTCAGCATCTCGAACACTATGGCTTCCGGCTTCATCCGGGCCACCCATTCGGCCTGAGCCCCATGGTGATACGGGTTGTCGTGAAGCTCACCCATCAGGACGACATCGGCGCTCCCAAAGCCGACGTCGCCAGGGACTACTTTCTCCGCATAACCAGCGTCAGCCGCCGAAGCGAGAAGAACGAGCGCCGAGATCACCCGCATCAGACGAGGAAGTTGTGCACTTCCCGCGACTGGTTCTCCAGGCTCTTGCGCATCTTCCCGAAGGCCGCGGCCTCGAGCTGGCGCACCCGTTCCTTCGACAGGCCCAGTTCCGTGCCGAGGGATTCCAGCGTCCGCGGATCGTCCCGCAGCTTCCGCTCGCGCACGATGAAGCGTTCCCGGTCGTTGAGCTGCGACATCGCCGAGACCAGCCACTCGCGCAGAGTGCCGAGGTCCTTCTGGTGCGCGACCGTCTCAGACGCCTGCTCTCCGTCGTCCTCGAGCGCGTCAATCCACTCGCGCCCCTCATCCTCGGTCGATTGCGTCGCATTGAGGGAGTAGTCCGACCCGGCCAGGCGCCCCTCCATCATCTCGACGTCGTGCAGCGGCACGCCGACCTCGCGCGAAATGAGGTGGCGGAGCTGGTGGCTGTCCAGGGTTTCGCCGCGAGCGGCGGCTTCACGCTCTAGCCGCGCCTGCACCCGGCGCATGTTGAAGAACAGCGACTTCTGCGACGAGGTCGAGCCGGTGCGCACCATCGACCAGTTGCGCATCACGTAGTCCTGAATGGACGCCTTGATCCACCACACCGCGTAGGTCGAGAAGCGCACCCCGCGATCGGGGTCGAACTTGTCCGCCGCCTTCATCAGGCCCAGGCCCGCTTCCTGGATCAGGTCGTTCATCGGGGCGCCGTATCGCCGGAACTTCGCGGCCATCGAGATCGCCAGACGCATATAGGCGGTCACCAGCCGGTGCAGCGCCTGCTCGTCGCGATGGTCGCGCCACGCGTAAGCGAGCTTCAGTTCCGTCTCGGCATCCAGCAGTTCGGCCTGCATAGCGCGGCGAGACAAGGTCTGGTCGGAAAATCCATCTAGTGCCATATGACAACCCCCAAGGCTGTTGCCTACCGCGGCAGGCCTTCGTGAATGTTTCGCCACGTCTACGCGGTGCAAACGCCACCGGATCAAAGAAAGTTCGAGCGTATGTTGCCAAAGGTTACTTTTGTCCTAGGCGGTGCCTCCTCCGGAAAGTCCGATTTCGCCGAGAAGTGTGTCGGCCTGGCGGACGGAAAACGGGTCTACTTGGCCACCGCGCAGGCCTTTGACGACGAGATGGAGGCGAAGATCGCGGCGCACCGCACGGCCCGCGGCCCGCACTGGCGCACGGTCGAGGCACCGCTCGACCTGGTCACCCCGCTCGAGGCGCTGGCGGCGGACGAAATCGCCCTGCTCGACTGCCTGACGCTGTGGCTGAGCAACCACTTGCTGACGAACAGCGACATCGAGGCCGAGACGCAGCGCCTTCTGGCTGCGATCGACAGCGTCCGCTGTCCCTTGGTCGTCGTCTCGAACGAGGTCGGCGCGGGCGTCGTGCCCGACAACGCGCTCGCCCGCCGCTTCCGCACGGCGCAGGGCCGGCTCAACCGTCTGGTGGCCGGACGCGCCGACAGCGTGGTGACCGTGATGGCCGGCCTGCCGCTGGCGCTGAAGGGTCCGCTGCCCCCGGTGCCGGCATGATCGCGACCCTCTGGTGGGTGCGCCACGGTCCTACGCACGCCAAAGGCATGGTCGGCTGGACTGACCTTCCGGCCGACCTCTCCGACACTCCGGCGCTCGACCGGTTGGCCGCGCACCTGCCGCCGGACGCGGCCGTCGTCTCCTCCGACCTCGCACGCGCCGTCACGACCGCCGACGCAATCTGCGGGCCGCGCCGCCGCCTGCCGCACGACCCGGGCCTGCGCGAGATCCATTTCGGCACCTGGGAGATGCGCCGCCACGACGAGATCGAGGCCGAAGCGCCCGAGCATATCCGAGCCTTCTGGGACGCCCCCGGCGACGTGCGCCCCCCGGACGGCGAAAGCTGGAACGCACTCTCGGCTCGCGTGTCGGCCGCGGCCGACCGGCTCGCGGTCCCGGGCGGCGACCTGATCGTCGTCGCCCATTTCGGGGCGATCCTGAGCCAGGTTCAGCGCGCTCTCGGCATTCCGGCGCGCGAGGCTTTCGCCCAGCCCATCGACACCCTGTCGGTAACGCGCCTGACCTTCGACGGGACGTGGCGACTGGAGGAGGTGAACCACCGGCCCTGACGGATTAACGGTTTCGAAAGGCTGTGCCTGTAGCAAGATCTCGAACTCGGGCGGAGAGCATGTTTGGTCGCACGCGCCTATACGGTAGCCTTTGAAGGGATCGAGGCGCGGATCGTCGAGGTGCAGTGCGCCGTGGCGGCGGGGCTTCCCGCCTTCAGCATCGTCGGCCTGCCGGACAAGGCGGTGTCCGAGGCGAAAGAGCGCGTGCGCGCCGCGTTCAGCGCCATGTCCATCGCGTTGCCGTCCAAGCGGATCACGGTGAACCTGTCGCCCGCCGACCTGCCGAAAGAGGGCTCGCATTTCGACCTGCCCATCGCGCTCGCACTGCTCGCCGCCATAGACGTCATCCCGACCGATGCCGTGGAGGCGACCCTCGCCCTCGGGGAATTGTCGCTGGATGGCTCGCTGGTCCAGGTCATCGGGGCGCTTCCCGCCGCCATGGCCGCGGCCGAGGAGGAACGAACGCTGCTCTGCCCCCGCGCCTGCGGGGCCGAGGCCGCCTGGGTCGGCGCGGCCGAGGTGATCGCACCGCCCTCGCTCGCCGCCGCCGTGCAGCACTATACCGGCCAGTCGCCGCTCGCGCCCGCCGATCCGGGCGAAGTTGTGGACGAGGTGCGCCGCCGCGACCTGCGCGAGGTGCGCGGGCAGGAACGCGCCAAGCGCGCGCTCGAAATAGCGGCGGCGGGGCGGCATCACCTGCTGATGGTCGGCACGCCCGGATCGGGCAAGTCGATGCTGGCCCAGCGCCTGCCCGGGATTCTGCCGCCCCTCTCGGCGGCCGAGGCGCTGGAGACGTCGATGATTCACTCCCTTGCCGGCCTGCTGGACGAAGGCGGCATCTCGCGCCAGCGCCCGTTCCGCGAGCCGCACCACACCGCCTCGATGCCTGCCATCGTCGGCGGCGGAAAGGGCGCGAAGCCGGGCGAGATCAGTCTCGCCCATAACGGCGTGCTGTTCATGGATGAATTTCCGGAATTCCCGCGACAGGTGCTGGAAACCCTGCGCCAGCCGATCGAGACGGGCGACGTCGTCATCGGCCGGGCCAACGCCCATGTCCGCTACCCGTGCCGGTTCATGCTGGTGGCCGCGGCCAATCCTTGCAGATGCGGCTACATGACGGACCCGGCGCGCGCCTGCGCCCGGGTTCCAGCCTGCGGCGACGATTACATGGGCCGGATCTCCGGGCCGCTGATGGACCGGTTCGACCTGCGGGTGGACGTCCCGCCCGTGGCCTTCACGGACCTCGACCTGCCGCGCTCGGGCGATGGTTCGGCGGAGGTGGCGTCCCGGGTCGCGGCGGCGCGCGACGTGCAAGCAGAGCGATACGCAACCCATGCCGACACGCGCGTCAACGCGGATGCGGCCGGGGCTGTCCTGGAAGACATAGCGTCGGCCGACGCGGAAGGAAAAGTGCTTTTGACGCGGGCGGCAGAGCGGTTCGGCCTGACCGCCCGCGGCTATCACAGGGTGCTACGCGTCGCACGCACCATCGCCGACCTGGAGGCGGAGGGCGAAGTTCGCAGCCCACACGTGGCCGAGGCGCTGAGCTACCGCTTCCCGTCCTGAGCGCGCCGCGTCTCAATCGCGTCCCAGATGCGCCCGGCGATGTCGGTGTCGTCGAAGCGCTCGAGCTCCTGGATGCCGGTGGGCGAGGTAACGTTGATTTCGGTCAGCCGGTCCCCGATCACATCGATGCCGACGAAGACCTGGCCCTTCTCACGAAGGACCGGCCCGATGGCGGCGCAGATCTCGCGGTCGCGGTCCGTCAGTTCGGCCTTCACGGCGCGCCCGCCGACATGCATGTTCGACCGGGTCTCGCCCTCGGCCGGGATGCGGTTGATCGCGCCGACCGGCTCACCGTCCACCAGGATCACGCGCTTGTCGCCCTTCTCCACCGCCGGCAGGAATTTCTGCGCAATGAGAGGCTCCCGGCTGAAGCCGGTGAACAGCTCGTGCAGGCTGGCGAGATTTCGGTCCTCGTGCCCCAGCCGGAACACGCCTGCCCCGCCGTTGCCGTATAGCGGCTTGAGGATCATGTCTCCGTGCGCCTTCTTGAACGCCCGCAGGTCGGCGAGGTCGCGCGCGATCATCGTCGGTGGAATCAGTTCGGGGAACTGGAGCACCAGCAGCTTTTCCGGCGAATTGCGCACCCAGAAGGGATCGTTGACCACGAGCGTCGAGGGGTGGATCGCCTCAAGCAGGTGGGTCGTCGTTATGTATCCCATGTCGAACGGCGGGTCCTGCCGAAGCCAGATGACGTCCATGGTGGCGAGGTCGAGCTCAACCTCGTCGCCCTTCGTCACGTGATCGCCGCGCACGCGGCGAACCTCCACCGGCCAGCCCCGCGCCGTCAGGCGGCCGTCGCTCCAGCACAGCCGGTCCGGTGTGTAGACGAACAGGCGGTGCCCCCGCGCCTGCGCCGCCTCCGCTAGGCGGAAGGTGCTGTCGGCGTCGATGTCGACGCTCTCGATCGGGTCCATCTGGAAGGCGACGGTAAGCGACATGGGCTCTCCGAAATCTGGAATCGCCCTTACATGGCGCAGCCCGCACGTGCTGACAATGGGCGGCTCAGAGGAAGACGTTCTCCCGGACCTCGACGCGCCCCGTCCCGTCAACCAGTGCCACGTCGAACCGCGCCTCGGTGTCAGCACCGCGGGGCTCGCCCGCCATGAACTCACCCGCCGCCGCGTGCAGCCGCGCGATCTGTCGCGGCGAAACACGCTCGGCGGCGCGTGCGTGGGTGCGCGACGCCTTCACCTCGACGAAGATCAGGCGGTCGCCGTCCCGCGCGATGACATCGATCTCGCCGCCGCGCCCGCGCCAGCGGCGTTCGGCGATGGCGGCACCGCAGCGGGCGTAATGCTCGGCCACCCGTTCCTCGGCGGCCGCACCGGCCCAGTAGGACGTGCCCCCGCTCATTTCCGGCCCCGCGCCAGCGCTGCCTGGTACACGTCACGCTTCGGCAGTCCCAGCGCCTTCGCCACGTGCGCCGCCGCATCCTTCACGCTCATCGTCTCCATCGCCGCCTCCAGCGCCATTTCCATGTCTTCCGCCGAAGCGCCGGCGCGGTCGCGATCCACCACGATCACGATCTCGCCTTTCGGCGGCGTCCCGGCGTAGGCGTCAGCAAGCTCCGCGAGCGTGCCCCTGCGCGCCTCTTCGAAGCGCTTGGTCAGCTCCCGGCACACCGCCGCCCCCCGGTCCGCTCCCAACACTTCCACAAAGTCCCTAAGACTTCCTGAAAGCCGCCTGGGCGACTCGAAAAAGATCAGCGTCGCCGGCACCTGCGCCACCTCTGCCAGCGCCCGCCGCCGCGCCGCGCCGGCCGGCGGCAGGAAACCCGCGAAGAGGAATCGGTCGCTCGGAAGCCCCGCCACCGTCAGCGCGGCCAGCACCGCCGAGGGGCCCGGTGCGCCGGTGACCGGCAGCCCGCGCGCGATCGCCTCGCGCGCCAGGACGAAGCCGGGATCGGCGACCAGCGGCGTGCCGGCCTCGGAGGCGTAGGCGACCGAGCGGCCTTCCTCGATCATCCGCAGGAGGCGGGGGCGCACCTGCGGGCCGTTGTGGTCGTGGTACGCGATCAGCGGCCGGTCGCCGAGATGGATGCCGTGGATTTCCATCAGCTTGCGCGCCGTGCGGGTGTCCTCGGCCGCGATGACGTCGGCCGAGGCCAGCGTGTCGAGCGCCCGCAGCGTGATGTCGCGTGCGGTCCCGATGGGCGTGGCGAGGAGGTAGAGCCCCGGCTCCAGCGGGACGGTCCGCGCGATGCCGCTCATCGCCATGCCGCCCGCGATTTACACTCTGTCGTCTTGCGCATAGGGTCTCGATGCCTTGTCCGAGCGACACCACGAGGGATCCCCACGATGTACGCCCACGTCCGCGCTGCCCGCAAGCCGATCGCCCGATTGATGGCCGGCCTTCTTCTCATCGCCGCGGCCGCCTGCGCGCCCGTCGCCCCGCTCGCCCCTGGGGCCGATGTCGGCCAGCGCATCGATCCGGGCGCGGCCGTGCCGGTGGCGCTGCTGGTGCCGACAAGCGATCCCGAGGGTGGCGCAATCCTGGCGCGAAGCGCCGAGAACGCCGCGCGGCTTGCCATCGCCGATCTCCAGGGGGCCGAGGTCGACCTGCGCGTCTACGACACCGCGGGCCAGCCCGGGCAGGCCGCCGAGGTAGCCCGGCAGGCCGTGGCCGACGGCGCCAAGATCATCCTCGGCCCCGTCTATTCGCAGACCGCGAACGCCGCGGGTGTCGCGGTGGCCGGCCAGAACGTGAACCTGCTGTCGCTGTCGAACAACACCTCGATCGCCGGGGGAAACGTCTTCGTCCTGGGCAACACGTTCGAGAACACGGCGCAGCGGCTCGTCGAGTACGCGGTCAGCCAGGGCAAGCGGAACATCTTCGTCATCCACGGCACCGACCTGGCCGAGCAGCAGGGGCGCGACGCCATCCTCTCGGCCATCTCGCGCAGCCCGGCCTCGCTCGCCGGGGTGGGCAGCTTCGAGCTGAGCCAGGAGGGCGTGACCTCGGCCGCGCCGCGTCTGGCGCGCGAGGCGAACGCCGCGGGCGCCGACGCCGTGTTCCTGACGTCGGGCACCTCGGGTGCGCTGCCGTTCCTGGCCGACCTGCTGCCCGAGGCGGGGCTCGATCCGGACGTGACGCAGTATATCGGGCTTCAGCGGCTCGACATCCCCACCAGCGCCCTGTCGCTGCGCGGCCTGCAGGGGGCGTGGTTCGCCCTGCCCGACCAGGGGATGAGCGACCGGTTCGCCGCGCGCTACCGCGCCGCCTACGGCATGGACCCGCACCCGATCGTGTCGGCCCCCGCCTATGACGGCATCGCCGCCATCGGCGCGCTGGCGGCCCGGGGCGACCGGGGCGCGCTGACCTCGAGCGCGCTGACCCAGGGCCAGGGCTTCGCGGGCGCCAACGGCGTGTTCCGGCTGCTGCCCGGCGGCACCATCCAGCGCGGCCTGGCGGTCGCTCAAGTCCAGAACAACCAGGTGGTAGTGATTGACCCCGCCCGACGCAGTTTCGGCGGCGCCGGTTTCTGAACCGGCCCCGTCCGACGACACCCACCGCGTGCCGGGCGACCTGATCCGCCCGGTCCGCGAGATCTTCGACCGCACCGCCGTCCGCCGCGACATCGAACGCGACCTCGCCGAGACCGAGGGCGCGGCCGAGCAACGGGCGGCAGTCGTGCGCCACCTCAAGGCCGCCCTGGCCGCGGGACGCGAGAGCATCGCCGCGGCGTTCGCCGAGCGACCGTTCGACGCCCGGCCCACCGTCTCGGCCTACAGCTATCTTACCGACAGTGTCGTCACCTGCGTCTTCGACATCGCGCTGACGCACCTGCACCCGAACCCGAACCCGACCGAGGGCGAGCAGATCGCCGTCTTCGCCGTCGGCGGCTACGGCCGGGGCGAGATGGCGCCGTTCTCCGACGTCGACCTGCTGTTTCTCACGCCCTGGAAGCTGACGCCCTGGGCCGAGAGCGTCATCGAGACGATGCTGTACATCTTCTGGGACCTGCACCTGAAGGTCGGCCATTCCAGCCGTACGGTGAAGGAATGCCTTCGGATGGGGCGCGAGGACTACACGATCCGCACCGCGCTGCTGGAGCACCGGTTTCTGGCCGGACACCCCGCGCTCGAGGACGAGCTGCGCGAGCGGCTTTGGAACGAGCTGTTCAGCGGCACCGGGCAGGACTTCATCGAGGCGAAGCTGGCCGAACGGGCCGAGCGGCACCGCAAGCAGGGCGGGCAGCGGTATGTCGTCGAGCCCAACGTGAAGGAGGGCAAGGGCGGCCTGCGCGACCTGCAGACGCTGTTCTGGATCGCCAAGTACATCAACCGCGTCCAGGACGTGGGCGAGCTGGTGGAGCGCGGCCTGTTCACCCGCGACGAGTTCGACGCCTTCGTGAAGGCCGAAAGCTTCCTGCTGGCCACGCGCTGTCACATGCACCTCGCCGCCGGGCGACCCGTCGACCAGCTGACCTTCGACATGCAGATCGAGGTGGCCGAGCGCATGGGCTTCGAGGACCGCGGCGGCCGGCGCGGGGTCGAGCATTTCATGCAGACCTACTTCCGCCACGCCACGCGGGTGGGCGAGCTGACGCGCATCTTCCTGACCGCGCTCGAGGCCGACCACGTGAAGCAGGCGCCCAGCCTGCAGCGCCTGTTCCGGCGCCGCCGCCGCGTGCGCAAGGGCTTCAAGGTGGATCAGAACCGCCTGAACGTGGCCGATCCGAAGGCCTTCCTGGACGACAAGCTGAACCTGCTGCGCATCTTTGAGGAAGCGCTGCGCACCGGCTACTTCATCCACCCCGAGGCGATGCGGCTGATCGCGGCGAACCTCGACGTGATCGACGACGGCATGCGGCGCGACCCCGAGGCGGTGCGCATCTTCCTCGACCTTATGCTGCGCCACGGCAATCCCGAACGCGCCCTGCGCCGGATGAACGAGATCGGCGTGCTCGCGGCCTTCCTGCCCGAGTTCGAGCCGGTCGTGGCGATGATGCAGTTCAACATGTACCACCACTACACGGTGGACGAGCACACCATCCAGTGCATCTCGACCTTGGCCGAGATCGAGCGCGGCGAACTGGTCGAGGAACTGCCGATCGCCAGCCGCATCCTGACCGAGGGCGTGAACCGCAAGGTGCTCTACGTTGCGCTTCTGCTGCACGACATCGGCAAGGGCCGGAACGAGGATCACTCGGTCGTCGGCGCCCGCATTGCCCGCAAGGTCTGCCCGCGGCTGCGCTTGCGTTCGTCGGACTGCGACACGGTGGAGTGGCTGGTGCGCTACCACCTGCTGATGTCCGACATGGCGCAGAAGCGCGACCTGTCGGACCCGCGCACGGTGCGAGATTTCGCCAAGGCGGTGAAGACCAAGAAGCGGCTCGACCTGCTGACCGTGCTGACCGTCTGCGACATCCGCGGCGTCGGCCCGGGCACCTGGAACAACTGGAAGGCGCAGCTGATCCGGTCGCTCTATAACGAGACGGCGGCGGCGCTCGAGACGGGGCTCGAGGACCTCAACCGCGAAACCCGCGGGGCCGAGGCCAAGCGCGCGCTGCGCGACTCGCTGGCGGGCTGGGACCGCGCCAGCCTCCGGCACGAGACCAACCGCCATTACCCGCCCTATTGGCAGGGGCTGGGAACTGCCGAGCACGTGACCTTCGCCAACCTGCTGCGCGACATCAGCGCCGACGAGATTCGCATCGACCTGATGCCGGACGAGGGACGCGACGCGACCCGGGCCTGCTTCGCCCTGTCGGATCACCCCGGCATCTTCTCGCGGCTGGCCGGAGCCCTGGCGCTGGTGGGGGCGAACGTGGTGGACGCGCGCACCTATACGTCCAAGGACGGCTACGCGACCGCCGTGTTCTGGGTCCAGGACCACGAGGGCGCGCCCTACGAGGAGTCGCGCCTTCCGCGCCTGCGCCAGATGATCGAGCGCACGCTCAGGGGTGAAGTCGTGGCGCGAGACGCCTTGGCGCCGAAGGACAAGATCAAGAAACGCGAGCGCGGCTTCCGCGTGCCGACCTCGATCGCCTTCGACAACGAGGGCTCCGAGATCTACACGATCATCGAGGTCGACACCCGCGACCGGCCGGGTCTGCTGTATGACCTGACGCGGACGCTGGCCAACAACAACGTCTCGATCGCCTCCGCCGTCATCGCGACCTACGGCGCGCAGGTGGTCGATACCTTCTACGTCAAGGACATGTTCGGGTTGAAAATCCACAGCGCGCCGAAGCGCGAGGCGCTCGAGAAGAAGCTGCGCGAGGCGATCGCCAAGGGTGGCGAGAGGGCGCTGGACGGATGAAGCCCACCCGCCTGATCTCGGGCTTCCTGACCGTCGGGGTCTGGACGCTGGCCAGCCGCGTCTTCGGCTTCGCCCGCGACATCATGCTGGCCGCCATCCTCGGCGCCGGGCCGGTGGCCGAGGCGTTCCTGATCGCCTTCGCCCTGCCCAACATGTTCCGCCGGTTCTTCGCCGAGGGCGCGTTCAACACGGCGTTCGTGCCCATCTTCTCGAAGAAGGTCGAGGCGGGCGAGGACGCCGAGGCGTTCGCCCGCGACGCCTTCACCGGGCTCGCCACGATCCTGATCCTGTTCACCCTGCTCGCGCAGGTGTTCATGCCGTGGCTGGTGCTGGCGATGGCCAGCGGCTTCACCGAGGATGCGCGCTTCCCGCTCGCCGTGGGGTACGGGCGGATCGTCTTCGTCTACATCCTGTTCATCTCGCTCGCGGCGCTGCTTTCGGGCGTGCTGAACGCCATCGGCCGCTTCGCCGCCGCCGCCGCCGCGCCGGTGCTGCTGAACATCATCCTGATCGGCGTTCTGTTCCTCGCCGGCGCGGGCGACGCGGACGGCGCGCGCGTCGGCACTCTGCTCAGCTGGGCGGCGGTGATCGCGGGCATCGCGCAGCTTGCGCTGGTCTGGATCGCGGCGCACCGGGCCGGATACCCGCTGCGGCCCGTGCGGCCCAAGTGGACGCCCGAGCTCAAGCGCCTGGCCGTCATCGCCGCGCCCGCCGCGCTGGCGGGCGGCGTGGTGCAGGTGAACCTGCTGGTCGGCCGGCAGGTCGCCAGCTTCTTCGACGGCGCGATCGCCTGGCTCAGCTACGCCGACCGGCTGTACCAGCTTCCGCTCGGCGTCGTCGGTATCGCGATCGGCGTCGTGCTTCTGCCCGACCTCTCCCGCCGCCTGCGCGCCGAGGACACCGAAGGCGGGCGACACGCCTTCAACCGCGCCGCCGAGATGTGCCTGGCCCTGACCGTGCCCTCTGCCGTCGCCTTCGTCGCCATCCCGATGCCGCTGGTGTCGGCGCTGTTCCAGCGCGGAGCCTTCGGAGCGGACGACACCGCCGCCACCGCCGCCGCGCTCGCCGTCTACGCCATCGGCCTGCCGGCCTTCGTGCTGCAAAAGGTGCTGCAGCCGCTGTTCTTCGCCCGCGAGGACACGCGCTCGCCCTTCCACTTCGCGCTGGTTGCGCTGGTCGTGAACGCGCTTCTCGCCATCGGACTGGCCCCTGTCATCGGCTACCTCTCCGCAGCCATCGGTACGACCGTGGCGGGCTGGGCGATGACGTGGCTCCTGTGGCGCGGCAGCCGGCAGATGGGCGAGGCGGCGCTGCTCGACGACCGCTTCCGCCACCGTCTGCCCCGGATCGTCATCGCGTCGCTCGGCATGGGGGTCTGCCTGATCGCGGCGCAGGTTGCGCTGGGTCCGGTCCTCGCGCTCGAGGCATGGCGCATCCTGGCGCTCGCCCTGCTCGTGAGCCTGGGGATCGCCAGCTATTTCGGCATCGGGGCCGGCATCGGCGCATTCGCGATGTCGGACTTTCGCAGCGCGGTGCGGCGGTAAGGCTTCTCGGTCCCTGCGGTCCCTCCAAGCGAGGAGCGCCCGCAGGAAGCGATGAGCGCCGCGCCTATCGCTGACGCAGCTTCGCCACCGCCCGGCTCCACCCGCCGGGGCTGACGACGAAGGACAGGCCGAAGCCGGTCGCGAAGCCGGCGAGTTCGGCCACCCACTGGTTCGACGCGCCGAACAGCAGCCCGAACAGAAGCTGGATGCCCAGCAGGAACCCGATCAGCGTGAATGCACGCATCCGGTTCTCACCCATCGCGCCAAGGCCCACCCAAAGCAGGAAGGTGTAGGCGCCGATCAAGCCATAGACGGCCGGGAACCCCCCGATCAGCGCCGTCGGATCATCGAGCGCCAACGTATAAACCAGCGCCCCGGAGATGGCCGAGCCGAAGAACACCGCCAGGAACGCCGCCGGGTGAAACACCTCGGCCACCATCTTGCCCAGCGCCAGCAGGAACACGACGACGAACAGCACGTGCGTGAAATCCAGGTGCACGAACGGGTACGTCACCAGCCGCGCCACCTGGTCCAGCGGCCATTGCCCCGTCATCGCCATCCGCTCGAACAGGTCGGGCGAAAAGGCAAAGCGGTTGAGCGCGTCGATGCGCCAGCCCACCGCCTGCGGCCCGCCCGCCAAACCGCGTGCGCCGGCTTGGAAGATCAACTCCACCAGCACCATCGCCGCCGCCAGGGCGGTGACCATCGGCGGAAGCGGGTTGAAGGGTGCTGCCCGGTAGTCGCTGCTCATGCCGTGCCTTTCTTGACGGGCCTTCCGCCCATGGGTAAGCGAGCCGGGCACGGATTTCCAGATGGAGCGACGTCATGGCCGAGAGCCGATTTACCCCGCGCGTGTTCTCGGGCATCCAGCCCTCGGGCGGGCTGACGCTGGGCAACTACCTGGGCGCGATGAAGCGCTTCGTCGAGATGCAGAACGCCGACGACGGGTTCGAGTGCGTGTATTGCATGGTCGACCTGCACGCCATCACCGTCTGGCAGGACCCCGCCGCGCTGACCCGCAACACCCGCGAGCTCTGCGCCGGATTCATCGCCGCCGGGATCGACCCCGAGCGGTCGATCCTCTTCAATCAGAGCCAGGTGCCCGAGCACACGCAACTTGCCTGGATCTTCAACTGCGTGGCCCGAATGGGCTGGATGAAGCGGATGACGCAGTTCAAGGACAAGGCCGGCAAGAACGCCGAGAACGCTTCGCTCGGGCTGTTCGGCTACCCGGCGCTGATGGCGGCGGACATCCTTGTCTACCACGCCACGCACGTGCCGGTGGGCGAGGACCAGAAGCAGCACCTTGAGCTGACGCGCGACATCGCGGCGAAATTCAACCACGACTATGGCACGAACTTCTTCCCGCTGACCGAGCCGGTGATCGAAGGCGCGGCGACGCGCGTGATGAGCCTGCGGGACGGCTCGAAGAAGATGTCGAAATCCGATCCCTCGGACATGGCGCGGATCAACATGACCGACGACCCCGACGCCATCGCGCAGAAGATCCGCAAGGCCCGCACCGACCCCGAGCCCCTGCCCGACAACGAGGCCGCGCTTGAAGAGCGGCCCGAGGCGCGCAACCTCGTCAACATCTTCGCCGCTCTGTCCGATCGCTCGGTGGCCGAGGTGCTGGCGGATGTCGGCGGCAAGCAGTTCTCGGAGTTCAAGCCGATGCTGGCCGATCTGGCCGTCGAGCAGCTTTCGCCCATCTCGTCCGAAATGGCGCGCCTGATGGAGCAACCCGACGAGATCGACGCCATCCTCGCCCGCGGCGCCGAGCGCGCGAGAGAGATTGCGGCGCCTATCCTGCGCGACACGTACAGGATCGTGGGAATGGTCGGCGCCTGAGCCGCGCATCGGCGCACCCCAACCGTGCGCCGGCGCCGAGTTTTCCGGAGCCTGCAGAAGCTCTAGGTGGTTCTCCTAGTAAAGGAGGCCACCATGCCTGCAACCGTCCCGCCCGAGACCCGCGTCGGGCACGTACACCTGAAGGTCGCCGACCTCGAGCGCGCCATCGCCTTTTATTCCGGCATCCTCGGCTTCGAGGTCACACAGCGCTACGGCCCAAATGCCGCATTCCTTTCGGCCGGTGGCTACCATCACCACATCGGCCTGAATACGTGGGATAGCGCGGGCGGAACGCCGCCGCCGCGCGGGCATACGGGGCTCTACCACACCGCGTTCCTGTTTCCTGACCGCAGGAGCCTGGGGGCCGCGGTGAAGCGGGTGCTCGACGCCGGTGTCGCGCTGGTCGGGGCGGCGGATCACGGGGTCAGCGAGGCGGTATACCTCTCGGACCCCGACGGCAACGGCGTCGAACTTTACTGCGATCGTCCAGAGGCTGACTGGCCGCGTGACGGCGAGGGACGGCTGGCAATGATCAACGGCCCTCTCGACGTCGCGGCGCTGGTCGCCGAGGCGGATTAGGCGTCCAGCAGCGCCTCTATCTCGTCGCGGGCCGGCATCGACGGCCCGGCACCGGCCCGCGTGACAGAGATGCCGGCGGTGGCGCAGCCGAAGCGCACGGCCTCGACCGCGTCGCGCCCCTCGGCCAGCGCGGCGGCGAACCCGCCGTTGAAGGCGTCGCCGGCGCCCGTGGTCTCGACCACCGGCCCGGCGCGGAAAGCGGGCACGTGCGCCGAGCGCTCCGCGTCCTTGTAGAACACTCCGTTCTCGCCCAGCGTGATGACGGCCGCGCCCACGCCCTTCGCCATCAGTGCATCGGCTGCACGCTCCGCGTCCTCCAGTGTCTCGACGCTCAGGCCCGTCAGCGCCTCGGCCTCGCTTTCGTTCGGGGTGACGTAGTCGCACAGCGCGAGCATGCCGTCGGGCAGTTCCGCCGCCGGGGCGGGGTTCAGGATGGTGCGGGCGCTGCCCTCGCGCGCGATCTGAAGCGCCCGGATTGCCGCCTCCATCGGCTGTTCGAGCTGCGTGATGAAGACCGACGCGCCAGCGATCAGATCGGCCCGTGCCTCGACATCGGCGGCCGACAGCGTGCCCGCCGCGCCGGGGCTGACGATGATGGCGTTGTCGCCCGTGTCCTCCTGGACGAAGATGAAGGCCGCGCCGGTCGCCGCATCCTCGACCTGCGCGACCGCGGGTGTCACGCCGGCGTCTTCCCAGACACGCAGCGCCATGTCGGCGAAGGTGTCGCGGCCGAGCTTGCTGACGAAGTGGACGTCGCCGCCGGCGCGGGCGGCCGCGATCGACTGGTTCGATCCCTTGCCACCCGGGCCGAGCGCGAAAGAGCTGCCCAGGATCGTCTCTCCCATCCGCGGCTGGCGCGGGGCGCGATAGGTGGTGTCTGCGACGAACACCCCGAGGATGACGATACGGCCCATGACGCTCTCCCTTCTGCGGTCGGCCGGACACTAGACCGGGCGGCAGGTCGGAGCAATCTGCGCCTACCCCACCGCCGTGAGCGGGCCGGCGCGGCGACGCAGGTGCCGCGCCGTGCGCGACACCCAGGCCAACATGATCAGGGCCAGAACCCGTTCGGCCGCACCGTTCCAGCTGTCCGACGGGACGAACATGTAGAACGGGCCGAGGATGATCCACGCGACCGCCATCGCCAGGCTGAACCGCTCGAGCTTGCCGGACACGTCGCGCAGCGCCGGAATCGCGGCCAGCGCGGCACCGGGGAACAGCACGCCCAGCGCGTATACGCCCCACTGATGGATGTCCGCGCCGGGGTTGCCTTCGCCCGCGTACTCGTTGACCTGCGCGATGACGGCGACGTCGACCGCCAGGAGCACAAGGCACAGCATTGACAACCAGCCGTAGCGGGCGCGCGCCGCAACGGGCCACAAGGCCAGCGTAAGGGCAATCGCAGCGACAGAGAAGCACCACAGGCCCAGGTCCATCAACCAACTGCTGGGCCCCACGGCGAGGTCGCTGATGGTCTGCGCGACGGGATTGTATCCGTTGGCCAGAAACCACGAGATCATGTCGGCCAGCACGGCGGCGATGCACCCGGCGACGGCAACGGCGGCGGCAGAGCGCAGGGCGGAGGGGGTCATCGCGGCCCCCCGGCGCATCCGGGCGCGCGGCCTGCGCGGCGGGGGGGTCGCGGCTGTGTCATACTCGTCCTCCTGCACGTCGTTTCGCGGCCCGCCGGCTCGCGGCAGGCGATCGCCTGCCCAAAACCCGCGTCCTGCGGAAGTTCCTGAACGTGCCGGGCGTTGGACTTCGGCGCGTGGCGGTTTAGGACGAGGAGGAGGAGCAGCGGCCGGAGGCGCTTTGGCAGACAAAACGACGCTCGAACTGGTCCGGGAACTTTATGAAGGCACCAGCGACCGGGCGAACACCTTTCGCTACTGGCTGATCGCCTTCGACGTCGCGACGATCCTGTTCGTGATCGGAGCCTCGTTCACCGATCACGGGCCCATGGTGCAGGCGCTGGCGCTGTTCCTGGGCGTATTCATCTGCGCCGACCTGGCCGCCCGGTTCGCCATCGCGTGGTCGAAGGTCCGGTTCCTGAGCTACCCGACCACCTGGGCCGACATCGTGGCGACGGTGTCGTTCGTCCTGCCCCTCGCGGGCGAGGGGCTGGGCTTCCTGCGCGTGCTGCGGACGCTGCGGCTTTTGCACACCTACCAGCTTCTGGTGCGCCTGAGGGGCGACTTCCGGTTCTTCCGCGAGAACGAGCAGGTGCTCGGCGCCGCGGCGAACCTCGGCGTGTTCCTCTTCGTGATGACGGGGATCGTGTACGCCACGCAGTACCGCATAAATCCCGACATTGGCAATTACGCCGACGCGCTCTATTTCACCGTTACCGCACTCACCACGACCGGCTTCGGCGACATCACCCTGCCGGGCACTTCAGGGCGGATGATCGCGGTCGTCATCATGATCTTCGGCGTCACGCTGTTCCTGCGCCTCGCGCAGGTGCTTTTTCGCCCAACGAAGGTGCGCCACCCCTGCCCCACCTGCGGACTTCTGCTGCACGACGCCGACGCGATCCACTGCAAGCACTGCGGCACGACCGTCAATATCAAGACCGAGGGAACGGTCTGAAGCGCCCTGCCGAGGGCGGAAAACCCATTCACCGCCACATTCGCGCCGCGAAATCTGTCGCGCGCGCCGCCTAGGGTCGGATCAGGGGACGACTTCGGCCGCTCCAGGGGGGACGGCCGCGTGCGACAAGACCGGGGACACCGGCAGAGCGACGGGTGCAGAATGGGCAGGAACCGCTTTCGGTTCGATCGGCAATACGGTCTGCTTGCGGGCCTGATCGGCATCCTGGCCGTCGTCGCGGGGGTGGTCCTGCTGGACCAGGACCATCAGCGCCATGTCAGCCAGTTGCGCAGCATTCTGATGCAGGACGCTCGCATCCTGAGCGAGAAGCTGGAACACTCGATGTTCGAAATGGACCTGGTGGCGGATTCGCTCGCGAAGGCGACCGGGCGCAATCCCGACCTCGGGCAGGAACAATTCGCCGAGACGGTGAGCAAGCTCGTGGACTACCACGCCGCCATCCGCAACGTCGCCGGGGCGCCGGACCTGCGGGTGGAATACGTCTACCCGGTCGAAGGCAACGAGGAGGCCATCGGCCTCGACTACCGCAGCCTGCCCGACCAGTACGCGGCCGTGAAACAGGCGGTGCGGCAGCGCGCGCCCTATCTCGACGGGCCGGTGGACCTGGTGCAGGGCGGCAGCGGGTACATCCTGCAATACCCCGTCTTCACCGAAACCGGAGAAGGGCGGAGCCACCTCTGGGGGGTCGTCTCGCTTGTCGTGTCGCAGGAGGGACTTCTGGGCCTGGAGGCCACCGGCCTTGATTTCGACGACGTCGCGCTGCGCCGGACGCTGCCCTCGGGCGTGCCAGGCGAAGTCGTCTATGGCCGGGCACAGGTTTTCGATGCCGATCCCATCATCCAGCGACTGACGCTGCTGGGCGACAAGTGGGAGCTCGCCGTGCTGCCCACTGGCGGCTGGCCTGCGGGGTCGCCCCGCGCCCCCCTGATAGTCAGCGCCACCGCGCTTGCCGCGCTGCTTCTGATCGGCAAGGTGCTGTTCATGGGGCATCTCGCGCAGGCGCGGGAATCGGCGCGCAAGCTGCTGCTGTGCTCGATCGAGGCGATGAACGACGGCTTCGTGCTTTACGACGAGGAGGACCGTCTGGTCATGCGCAACACGCGCGCGAAGGCCTTCTATGCCCCCACGGCGGCCGAGATGCCGCCGGGCACCGCGTTCGAGGACATCATCCGAGAAGAGCTTCGGGTCGGGCACTTCGACGAGGTCGAGGATGCGGAGGCGGCAGAGGCGTGGTTCCAGGAGCGCCTGCGCGCGCACCGTGCGGCGACGGGCGTGGCCGAGCAGACGCTGGCCGACGGTCGCTGTATCAAGATCGCCGAGAGCCGGACGCCGCAGGGTTACACGGTCAGCTCGATCGTCGACGTGTCCGAACTCAAGGCCGCGCAGCAGGCGGCCGAACGGGCGGATCGGAAAAAGTCGGAATTCCTCAACAACATCAGCCACGAGCTGCGCACGCCGCTGACCGTGATCCTTGGCTACGCGCCGTTCCTGGCCAAGCCAACGGCGCTGGTGCAGGCGAAGGCGCTCAACGAAATGCTGGCGCGCGACGACGCCATGACGCCAGAGGTGCGCGCCGCGGTCTCCAAGATGCTGGGGGCCGTCGAACGGCACGGGCAGCGGGTTGAAGGGTCGGCCAAGCACCTGCTGGCCATGGTCAACGAGATCCTAGACTGGGCTCATGTCGAGCGGGGCAAGGTGCAGCTGAGGCCCGAACGCTTCAGCGCCGCCGGAATGCTGAGCGAGATCGCGGACGAGTTCGAGGAGCAGGCGCGTCGCAGCGGCCTCGACCTGACCTGCGACTGCGTAGTGGACGAGATCGAGGGCGATCCGGTCCGGCTGAAACAGGTGCTCTACAACCTCGTCGGAAACGCGCTGAAGTTCACCGACGACGGCGCGGTGACACTCGCCGCGCGGCGCGTGCCCGAGGGCGTGGAGTTCTCGGTCGAGGACACCGGCTGCGGCATCGACGGCGAGCATCTCGAAACCATCTTCGAGCAATTCCAGCAGGTCGACGGCTCGGACACCCGCCGCCACGGCGGCACGGGCCTGGGCCTGGCCATCGCCAAGCACTTGGTGGAACTGCACGGCGGCATCCTGCGGGTAACCAGCGAGACCGGGCGCGGCAGCCGATTTTTCTTCGTCCTGCCGGAGGCCGAGGCCGCAGACGTCGCGCCGGAGGCCGCGGAGCAAGAGGTCGCCTGACGGCCGATCCGGAGGTCAAACGACCTTGACGGTGAGCACGCCGTAGCCGCGCGTCACGTCATACTCCGCATCAAGCGCCTCGACGATGGCCGAACGAATTGCCGGGCCCGTCACGCCATCGCCGGCGCGCGTCTCGATCATTCGGGCGACTATGCCTGCCGCCTGCGCCGAAGCGGCCGAGGTTCCGCCGAAGCCCTGCTCGCCCTCGTGTCCCGAATATAGGCTCGCCGGATCCTCGGCGTAGCCGCCGTGCCCCAGGATGTCCGGGGCGGGAACGTAGTTATAGCGGGTCACGCCATCGGCGGGCGGTGCGGCGGACGGGTCCTCGTCACGGTCGCTCGGGCACAGGAGGCACAGGCCGGGACCGGACTGGCTGTAGGCGGCGGGAACCAGCGGCGAATTCGCGTCCGTCGGATCCGTCAGCTTGGCCGAGCCGACGACGATAATACCCGTCCCGGCGAAAGCGTCGCCCCGGTCGGCGATGTCCAGCGCCGCGACGGCCTTCAGCCGTTCTTCCGGGACGGATAGCCCGGCCCCGTCGAGCATCCGCATCACGGCAGAAGCCCCTGCTTTGTTTCTCAGCGCCTCGATGGCCGCGGTGAAGTCGGACGGTGCGCCGGGGTAGGAAATCGCGGCGGTCCCGTCGTTGCCTGCCGGGATAATCACCGGCACGGCGACGCTTGCCAGGAGGATGGCGAGCGCGAGAGGGTCGCACGGGCCGGCAAAGGCGTCCATGTCCACCGGCTCACTCCAAGCCGCCGGATATACGCTCTCCTCCGGGCGGACGAAAGGCGGCCCCACGAGCACGACTTTTGCGCCGAGCTCGACCACTTGCAGGATCGACCCGGCGACGGCCAGCCGGTTCTCGTGCGTATCGGCCAGCCGCGTCGTCACGCGGACGGGCAGCAGGTGCGCTTCGGGCGCCGCGCCCCAGAGCGGGCAAATGGGCGTGTGTCGGCCGACGATGAGCCCGCCCATCGCGGTGCCGTGGCCCCCGCCCTTGGACGAGAAGGCAAGCCGCGCATCCCGGGCGCGCGGATAGTCGACGTTGATCGCGGCCCTCGACTCCGCCCACAGCTCCTGGTCGCCGCAGCCCGCGAGCCGCGCGTCGATGGCGTGGGCGTCGCCTTCGCCGAAGGTCGGGTGCGTGACGTCCACCGGCGCATCGATCAACGCGATCCTGACGCCCTTGCCCCCCCGGTCGATGTTGCCGTGCTTTTCGCTGATGCCCATACGGGCGAGCGACCACTGCACCGGTACGGGCCGTTTCCGCGCCTCGGGCAGGCGCGCGACAAGCGGGCCGGTCCCCAGGTACGGCGAGCGATGCGGAGAGATGCCCTGCACGTCGGCGATCGCCTCGACGAACAGTTCGTCGTACGCCTCGCGCAGATCGGTGAAGGCGGCCCGTGCGATCTCTGCGCCGGCCTCTCCGTCGGAGGCGTAGTGCACACCCGCCCATTCGCGATTTTCGCGGATGCGGTCGGCGACGTCGAAGGCCTCGGCCATCACACCGGGGTCGTGGCCGAACACCTCGGCCAGCCCATGCGCGGTCAGCGCGGCCTGAAGCGCATGGCCACTGGGATAGGCGGCGTGGTTGGGTACGGAAACCGAGGGATCGATCCCGTGATCCAGGAGGTGCGGGCGCGGACGCTCGAACTTGGCCTTGTAGTGCGCCGCGAGCGCCAGCCCCGCGTCCTGCAGCAGCACCATCAGCCGGATCAGGCTCGTGGGAGCGCCGGCCGCGTTCTGAAAGATGTCGAGGAACGGCGGAATGATGTCGTCGACCTCGGCGTCGATCTCGGGCTGGCGTTTCTTCCGCTCCCGCGACTCCTGCTTTCGCAGGAGTTCATCCAGTTCGGCGCGCACGAAATCGCCGTCATAGTGTGGCCGCCCCGGAACCTCGTCACCGAGCGCGGCGACGATATCGTCCAGCCGCTGGTACAAGCGGCGGACGTACTTCTGGTCGCGCACCGTCCACGCCCGGTAGAGCGGGCCGAGAACGTCGCCGGCGCCGCCCTGCGCCTTCGTCTTCGTCTTGGTCTTGGTTTTCGTTTTGGTCTTCGTCTTCGTCTTGGTCATGGCGCAGCCTCCCCTGTTGGCGTGCGGGTGCAAGACAGCAGGCCGTCACTCCAGAAGACCGCTGTGGCGAAGTCCCTCGTGAATCATCGTCAGACTGTTGTTGGACGCGCGAGCGAAATCCTCGTGGTCCATCCGCTCGGTCCCGAAATGCGGGTCGAGTTCGCGGATCTGCCGGTAGCAGTCCAGCGCCGCCTCGCGCTCATCCAACAGCGCGTGCGAGACGAACATGTGGCGCAGCACCGGCAGGAAGCGCGGGCGCTTGGCGAGCACACGGCGTCCGATCCGGATGGCGTCGGAGTGCCGGCCCTGCAACGTGGCCGCGATGACGGCCGAGGCATCGTAGTAATACCGGTAGGGGCTGTATCGGCCCAGGTTGCGCGCGACGTCCGCCGCCTGCGCCCCCCGCTCGATGTCGCCGGAATAGATGTGATTCATCGCGGTTGCATCCCATGCGAACGCCAGGTTCGGCAGGACTCGGCGGCTCTCGTACAAGTGCCGCGCCGCGGTGGCGAGGTCACCGCGCAGGAACCCTTCGTAGTGCCCGGCGATCGCCCGCACGACCGCGTTCGACGGGTCGGACTCGAGCGCGCGCGCCAGATGCTCGCCCGCCTGCCCGACCGCCTCGTCCCGCGTCTCGCGGATCTCGTTGCGCAGGAGCATGGCTCCGAACGCCAACCAGGCCTCGGCATTGGGCGAGGCGGCTTGGCCGGTGAACTGCCGCAGGAGGTCTTGCGCGTCCAGGATCCCCTCGCGCGAGAGGCCGAAGAGCTGGTGGACGGCGGTGTAGAGCGTCGGCCGGATCTCGGGCCCCGCCTGCCGCGAGATCAGCGCCTCGATCGAGTCGACGGCGCCCATGACGAACTCCATCATCGTCTCGGACGCGATGGCGAAGGCGGCATCCCGGTCGCTGGCGATGGAGGACGTCCAGATCACCTTTCCGGTGGCCGGAACCCGCGCGACGATGGTCGCCTGAAGTTCCTGCCCGATGAGCGACACGCGCACCTCGACCAGCACCGGCGGGCGCGACACGGAGTCCTGCGCCTTGCCTTCAAGCTGATTGCTCTGCACGTCGCGCAGGTCGTAGGTGTCGACGAAGCCGTTCTGGCGAAACGTGTTCTCGATGGCGTTGGTGATCCGTTCCGCCACGACCTCGGCGCGCACGTCGTCGGCCACGACCACGGGGTTGCCGATCAGCACGCAGGGCAGCGTCGCCGCGTCCGGCGGGACGACCGGGGCCGGAGACCGGTTTCCCGCTTCCATCATGGCCCGCCGCGCGTCTTCCAGACGGACGGCGAAGGCCTGGCGTTCCTCGCGCAACCAGTCCTCACCGGCCTCGCCGAGCCGCGGCGCATCCTCGAAGAACTCCACCCGCGTGTCGTCGCCGGGATCAAGCGCGACGTCCACGTGGTCGAGCCAGACGTGCTCGTAATCGGCCTGCACCGCATCGCTCCACGGCGCCAGCGATTTCCTGAGAACGTGCAGCGACTGCCGGAGCGAGTTCGACGCCTGCACCTCGAACGCCCTGTCCCACAGCCGCGACTTCAGCCATTCGCGAGACCGGCGTCTGTCGCGGGCGGTGGCCAGCATCGCCAACAGCACGCGCGCCTTCTTCTCCGAGACGCGCAGTTCACGCCCGTCGGGGTCGCAGAGTCGGAAGTTTCCGACCAGCGACAAGCTCAGCCAGTCCGGGCTGCGGCCGGTGATCTTGCCCATCGGGCCGTCTCCGCCAAAACCGTCGCCACCCCCCGCGGGGACGAGGCTTTCGGTGTCCAGAGTACGCCCAAACGGCCCCACCTGTGAACTGCGGAGCGCGAAGTCGTCCGATATGCGGCCAAGCAGGATCATCGCGGGCGGTCCGCCTCGTTTACTCTAGGGATGAAACCGGGCGGCAGGAGCTCGTCGCACCACGGCACGTACCGCGCCTTCAGGTGGACAGTCGCACCCGGCTCGTTCGCCGCCAGCAGTACGCAGTCGCCGACCGGGCGCGTTCCCGCGCCCGGTCTCAGTCGCACCGCTCCGGTCAGACAGAGCCGATCCTCGTGAAGGAGAACATAGCCGTCTCCGCTCACGAGGTGTCCCTGAACGGCGGCCCCCCCGGGCAACTCCCGCTCGACAAGGAACAGCTCTCCGCCGTTGACGCCCCGCGAAACGAGCGTCGCAAGGATCGCAAGGTCCGGCGACAAGCGAGGCGGCGCCTCCGTCTCCGATCCCAGGCAGGTGCCGGCGCTGGCGATGCTTAAGAACTGGTTACGCTCGCCTGATCGGGCGACGATCAGGAACTCGCTCCGCTCGCTGACGACCGTTTCCGGCTGCCAGTAGCTCGCCGTCGTCCGCCAGTTCTGCATGGCTACGAAAAAACTCACTACTCCACTCCTCCGCCGTTTCGCAGGGCAGTGCCGACGGTGGATCGGAGCGGTCAGCGCCGCGTCCAGATACGCGTCAAAGGTGCGTTAGAATTGCCGGATAATGCCGATGATCATTGGCACACACTTCCGGTGCCGCGCCGCCCGCGAACGGCTTGTCTTGGTCGAATTCCGCTATCGCAGGCTTTTTGACGCTCCTCCGACGCGGGATCGCACGACCGTTTCACGGTGCGCTGATGGCACGGGTGTTCCTTTCTGCATGTCGCGACGAAGCAGATCGGCGCGGCAGAAACCGAACCCTGAAGAAAAGGATGCACACCATGCATATGCACCGTATCGCCGCCGCCGCCGCTTTCGCTGCCGGCCTCGCCTCGGCGGCCACCGCGCAGTCCGACCAACTCGCCCGGGCAGCCGGCGTGCCGCCCGGCGTCTACTCGAGCAATGAGCTCATGCGCATCCGCGAGGCGCAAGAGCGAAATAACCGCCACCAACTGCGCTACTACCTCGAGCACCGCAACCGCGCTCCCGCTGCCACGGCCGGGGCCGAGATGCTAGGCCGCTCGGCGGGTCTGGACGCTGCGGGCCGGCGCAGCGGCGACATCTTTCGGCTGCTGAATGCGCGCGAGGAGAATGACACCCTGACGGTTCGCCGGATATCCGAAGGCACGCGGTCGGACGTGATGGGCACCATCGCCTCAAAGTCGCAACTCGCGGCGCCTTCCCACCTCTCCCCGGCGGAGCACAGCATCGCCGAACTCTTCCGCCAGCGCATGGCCGAGCAAGAGCATGGGGACCCGGATGATTGAGTGCATGAGTAAACGATGGGCGGAGCGGGCAAGCCCGCTCCGACCACGACGTCGCACCCTGCCGGCCCACGGCGCCAACGGACCTCCGATCCGATTTCATCAAGGAGACAGCCGCTCAGGCGGCAGTGGGCCGCCCAATGCATAGCCGCCTTCGTGAAAGTATTGGCGTGGGCGGCCAGGGCTTCTCTCTCTGGTCCGGATCGTTCCGGCATTCGCTTGTCCGGACCGGCCTGCATTGTTTTTTGGCGGTGACCGAGTTCCGCAACTCGATTCTCAAGCGGCGCTGCCTGAGGGAATGGAGTGCCCCCGCTGGAGTGGTCCGCCCCCAGGGATAAAATGATCCCGTTATGGAGAGGACCAGAGAATGGCTGGGAAGCGAGAGAAGCCCGAGGACATCGTCTTGAAGCTGCGGCAGGTTGCAGTTCTGCAAGGCCAAGGACTATCGGTCGGTGATGCAGCGCGCCAGGTCGGCATCACGCAGCAGAGCTACTACCGCTGGCGCAGGCAGTATGGCGGCATGAGCCGCGATCAACTGAAGCGGCTCAAGGAACTGGAGGCGGAGAACCGACGGCTCCGGCGGGCTG
>NZ_FOXA01000020.1 GCF_900115595.1 Tranquillimonas alkanivorans | reverse complement strand
GCCCGAAAGGTCCGTGAATGGATCGAAGCCGTGGGCGCGAAAACTGCCTTCATAGAGCCCGGATCACCGTGGGAGAACGGCTATTGTGAGAGCTTCAACGCCCGCTTCCGCAACGAGCTGCTCGACGGGGAGATCTTCTACTCGCTCCGCGAGGCCCAGATCCTCATCGAACAATGGCGGCGCCACTACAATACCATCCGCCCCCATAGCGCCCTGGGCTACAGACCGCCTGCCCCGGAAGCCATCGTCACCGTCGACCGAAGGAGGGCAATGCATTAACAATCAACCTGGACCACTCGAACGGGGCAGTTCACTGCTGTTCAAGGCGGCGACGACCTTGCTCGGTCGGGTGCAGAAGTTCTCGGCGTTGAAGAGATGGGCGCTTCGACTTGCTGGACGACGGGGATTTGCCAAGGCGGCCGTTGCAACCGCACGGAAGCTCGCGGTGCTGATGCTGACATTGTGGAAGAACGAAACCGAGTTCAAATGGAAAGAGGAGGCCATAGCCTGACCTGGATTCCCGCCCCGGCGGCGGGAAGCGAAGTCCCGAAGGGGCGGAGGTTGGTCGATCTCGCGCGGGCCGATGGGATGCGGAGCATTCTGCACAACCCAATCCATACATCGGAGACGACCGCCACCGGACACCATGCTGAGGCGCAAACCACGCGACCTCGAAGAGAACCATGACCCTGGACGGACGAACTGCTTCCCAACTTGACAAGGCCGCAATCAGAGAACCGGCCCGTGGCGTCATGGAAGGCCACGTTCAGAGGCCTGACACACGTCCGATCGAAGACCCCGCCGAAAGACCGAAGATCACGCCTGCCAACAGGGGGCATCCACACACGTTCTCCAATGATCAACTCATGGAAATGGTGAAACGCCTGCTGGTCGGCCCTCGGTCGCCGGGTGGTCGTGCCCCGGCCGCGCAGCAAGCCGCGGGGGCGCCGGTCACCTCGCCTTCCTGCCGTCGTTGTGCGGAGTGAAGTGCCGGGTCACCCTCAAGTCCGCTTCGTCCGCATGTTGTTTTGCCGCCCGTGCGTGGCCGCTTCACGGGGGCCCTGCCGAGGCTGCAGCGTTCTGCTCTTCCGCTTCAGGGAGAGGATCGTCGCCGGTCGAGATCACATCGACATCGGCCCGGTCCAGCGCTCTGGCCAGTTCGCCTTCCGGATGACGGTCCGAAAGAACCGCCGTCAGCCACTCAAGCCCGTCTACAACCGAGAAGTCCACGCGGGAGAACTTGCTAGAGTCGACAAGGAGATACCGCTGGCGGCACTGACGCAGCATCGCCCGCTTTACCGGCGCGAATTCATCGATCGCCTCGGTCACTCCGGGCACGGCAATCCCGGAGGCGCCAATGAAACAGCGATCGGCGTTGTACCGGCCGATGAAATCGGCCGTTTCGGTGCCGACAGTTGCGGCCTCTTCGACCATGAAGCGCCCGGGTGCGAGGAGTACCCGCGCGTTCGCGTTCCGGCCGAGCGACATTGCCACCTGCACGCTGTTCGTCAGGGCGGTCAGAGACTTCGACGAGTATGCCAACACCTGAGCCAGCGCCAGGGTCGTCGCGCCGGCGTCGATCATCAGCGTTTCGCCCTCTTCGATCAGCGAGGCTGCCGCCCTCGCAATCTCCTCGCGTTCGGCAAGGCGCTCTTTCCGGCGGTCGTCGAGGTGCCGATGGCTGCCGGGAAAGGGTGCCGAGGCGCCTCCGTAGGCGCGGTGCAAAAGGCCATCCCTGCTGAGATCCTCGATATCACGCCGGATGGTTTCCGTGGTGACGCCGAAACGAACGGCGAGGTCCGAAATTCGCACGTGTGGCTGGAGCTTCAGGTCGAGCAGAATCCGCTCGCGCCGCTCACTCTTGCGGAGCCTTCGGTCGAAATTACTGAAGTCAGCCATTCATAACGGTTCTGCGAAACCCCGGGTTCGCGGCGACCATAGTGGGAAAGATGCACGTTTTCCACGCTCGGTTGTTGCAAGTCGCAACATTCGATGCTGTCCTAGCCCGCGAAGGCTGCTTTCGCAGCCGGACAAATCGACAACGGAGGAGGAAAGACCCGATGAAGGACATCATTCTGAGCGGCGGAGCGCTGGCCGCGGCCGTGGCGCTTTCGGCAACGTCGGCGTTCGCGCAGGAAGACTGCGAGCGCGGCCAGCTCGACGCGATGTATTGCGACACCAACGGTGACCTTGTCGCCGACGCGCCCGCGGACGAAAGCGAGCTGCGCGATCCCGGCACGCTGGTCTTCGCATATACCCCGGTCGAGGATCCGGCCATCTATGAAGACATCTGGGAGCCGTTCATCGAGCACCTGGAAGAGGTCACGGGCAAGGACGTGCAGTTCTTCGCCGTGCAGTCGAACTCGGCCGAGGTCGAGGCGATGCGCTCGGGCCGCCTGCACATCGCCGGCTTCTCGACGGGCCCGACCCCCTATGCCGTGAACCTCGCCGGCGCGGTGCCCTTCGCGATCATGGGCGGCGACGACGGCCGCTTCGGCTACACGCTGCAGCTTTACACCCAGGCCGACAGCGACATTCAGGAACCCGCCGACCTGGCCGGCAAGCGCGTGGCGCATACCTCGCCGACCTCGAACTCGGGCAACCTTGCGCCGCGCGCGCTGTTCCCGGACCTCGGCGTGGTGCCGGGCGAGGACTACGAGGTCACGTATTCCGGCTCGCACGACCAGTCGATGCTGGGCGTGGTTGCCGGCGACTATGACGCCGCTCCGGTGGCCTCGGAGGTGGTCGAGCGGATGGCCGAGCGCGATCTCTACGACCCCGAGGACGTACGCCTGGTTTGGGAAAGCGACCCGTTCCCGACGACCTCGTACACCTATGCCCACGATCTGGCGCCCGAGCTGAAGGACAAGATCGAAGAGGCGTTCTTCTCGTTCGACTTCGAGGGCACCGCCCTGGGTGAGGAATTCACGGGCGTGAGTAAGTTCATCCCGATCACCTACGAAGATCAGTGGGCCGTCATCCGCCAGATCCAGAAAGCCAACGGCGTCGAGTACACGCCCGAGGGCCTGGCGGCGGAATAATCCGGCAACGACAATGGGCCCGGCCGGGACAGGCCGGGTCCGCAACAGAGAGATCCAGATGCTGAAGATCACCGAACTGGTCAAACGCTACGGCAGCGGCGACCCGGTCCTGAAAAACCTAAACCTGACGATCGAAGGCGAAAGCGTCGTCTCGATCATCGGCTCATCCGGCGCGGGCAAGAGCACGCTTCTGCGCTGCATCAACCGTCTGGTGGAGCCGAGTTCGGGCAGCATCGTGCTGAACGGCACGGAACTGACCAAACTTCGGGGTCGCGAACTGCGCGCCGCCCGGCGCAAGATCGGCATGGTGTTCCAGGGCTTCAACCTGGTCGACCGCCTGACGGTCATGGAAAACGTGCAGTCCGGACGGCTGGGATACATCTCGACCTGGGCGGCGGTCATGCGGCGCTATCCCAAGGAGGACATCCGCCGCGCCTATGAGTTGATGGAGCGGGTAGGCATCGCACACTACGCAGACAAGCGCGCCGACGAGCTGTCGGGCGGCGAGCGCCAGCGCGTGGGCGTGGTCCGGGCACTGATGCAGAAGCCCGAGATCCTGCTGGCGGACGAACCGACCGCGTCGCTCGACCCGAAGACGTCCGAGCAGATCATGGGCCTGCTGCGCGATCTGGCGGGCGAGCTGAAGCTGCCAGTGCTGATCAACATCCACAACGTGGCGGAGGCCAAGGAATACACCGACCGGATCGTCGGCATGCGCTACGGCCGGATCATCTTCGACGACCTGCCCGAGAAGCTAGATCAGGACGCGATGGACAAGATCTATTCCGGCAGCCCCGCCGCCGACCGCGCGGGCACGCCGGGCGAGATGCGGGAGGCGTCATGAGCACGGCGCGCGACACCTGGCATCGCCCGCCGTTCATCGCCAACCCGATCCTGCGGTGGGCCGTTTATCTGGGCGTCGGGGTTTACGTGCTTTGGACCATCGCGACGCTGCCCATCGACTGGGCGCGGGTGGCCGAGGGCCTGGAGCGTGCCCAACGCATCTTCGGCGGGGCGTTTCCGCCGAGCTTCGCGCGCAGCGGGCTGCTGATCGACGGGTTCCTCGAAAGCCTCAAGATCGCGATCCTCGCCACATTCGGCGGCGTGCTGCTGTCGATCCCGATCGCTTTCATGGCGGCACGCAACATCTCGCCCCTGCCGATCTACTACCTGGGCCGGGCGCTGATCATCATCGCACGCAGCTTCCATCCCGTGATCGTGGCGATCATCTTCGTCAAGGCAGTGGGCTTCGGCCCGTTCGCGGGTGTGCTGACGCTGGTTGTCTATTCCATCGGCTTCGTCGCCAAGATGCTGGCCGAGCGGATCGAGGAGATCGATTTCGGGCAGGTCGAGGCGATGCGCGCCGCCGGCGCGCCGTACCTCTCGACGCTGTTCTACGCCATCTTCCCCCAGATCATGCCGCGCCAGATCGGGCTGACGATCTATCAGCTCGACAGCAACCTGCGGGCCTCGGCCGTGGTGGGCATCGTCGGCGCGGGCGGCATCGGCTCGACCCTGGCCAACGCCTTCGGGCGCTACGATTATGACTTCGCCCTCGCCATCACCATGGTGATCGTCGGCGTGATCCTCGTCTCGGAAGCCGTGAGCGGGCAGATCAGGAAGCGGATATGACACTTTCAGACCTTCACCGGGACGATTGGGCCCGCTTCACCCCGCGCCAGCGTATGCAGCGCTATGCCATGTTCCTGCTGGGCGCGCTTGCCGTGGGCTGGGCGCTCGGCAGCATCGACGTGATCTGGGCCTGGGTCTGGGACGCGCCGGTGCAGATGGGCGACCTGTTCGGCCGGATGATCCCGCCGGACCCGACGAACCTGGACACCATCCTGTGGGTGCTGTGGGAGACGGTGAACATCGCCACCATCGCCACCGCGTTCGCCGTCCTGATCTCGCTCCCCGTGGCCTATCTTGCGGCGCAGAACACCACGCCGAACCGAGCCACGCTGTGGCTCGGCCGGTTCATCCTGGTGTCGTCGCGGTCGATCAACACGATCATCTGGGCGCTGTTGTTCGTGGCCATCTTCGGCCCTGGCATCGTTGCGGGCATCGTGGCGATCATGTTCCGCTCGATCGGGTTCATCGGCAAGCTGCTGGGCGAGGCGATCGAAGAGATCGACAAGCGCCCGGTCGAGGCGCTGGAAGCCACCGGCGCGTCGCGGTTCAAGATCATCGCCTATGCCATCGTCCCGCAGGTCATGCCGACCTTCTGGGCCGTCAGCATCCTGCGCTGGGACATCAACCTGCGCGAGTCCACCGTGCTGGGCCTGGTCGGAGCGGGAGGCATCGGCATCATCCTGCAGGGCGCCATCGACACCTTCAACTGGCCCGAGGCCGCGACCGTGCTGCTGGCCATTCTGGTTCTGGTGATCCTGGGCGAGATCGTCTCGGCCTTCCTGCGCCGCCGCATTCTCTGACCAGCAGGCCGAAGACCTTGTGAAAGAACTGGCGCGGCGCCCTCGGGCACCGCGCCTTTTTTCATCATAGGCCGTGGCAATTGGCGTAGTAGGTCACCGTCGCCGGCCAGTCCGAGAACACGCCGGCCACGCCCACGTCCTGCGCCAGAACGTCGAGCATGGTGAAGTAGTCGGCGTCGCTGTCGATCGCGTCCTCGACCGACTGGAAGTACCAGCCGCCTCCGTTCGCCAGCGGGCCCGAGCGTTCGAGCGTCCAGGTGATGATGTTCAGCCCGGCGTCGTTCGCCGCCTCGGCATAGGCGGAAGGCACAATCTTGCCCGCATCATCCAGCGTCACCAGCATCCACATCGGCGGCGCGATGTAGTTCACGCCCATGTCCGCCAGTTCCTGCATCGAGGGCTGGAACGTCGCGGGATCGTTCGGGTCGACGATCCCACCGTCGCCCTCGGGCACATCGTAGCGGTCATCGAGGTAAACCGCCTGCGCACCGAACTCGGGCTCGTTCTCGATCCAGTAGCGCACGTCGTCCAGGTTGAACGACTGCGGCCAGACGTCGGCGGGCGGCACATCGGCGGCCTTGTACTCTTCGATCAGCTTCTGGGCATAGTCCTCCTGGCTGAAGCCGTCGAAGGGCATCTCGACCGACGGCGACTTGAGCTCGGGGGTGAATTTCGCGCCGAGCGAGCGGAAAAGCTCGATAGATTCGGCGTGGGTCATCAGCTCCGCCCCATCGGTGTAAAGCTCGGTGCGCCACGGAGCGGTGCCGCCTAGGTATTCCTGCGGCGTTTCGGCCGTGGTGTCGGCGGCGTCCATCTTGGGCTGCAACGTGCGGAACTCGGCCAGCGTGATGTCCGAGGTCCGGCACTCGGCCGTGGCGCCCCCGTCGGGCGTGGCGGCGGTGAAGGGCTGGGTGCACCTCTCGGCCAAGTCCGTGACCAGGATGTTGGTCGTGGTGTGGAGGTCGTTCTGCGCGTGGCGGCAGACGAGTTCCTTGTCGGCGGTGAAGGTGACGTCGCACTCCAGAATGCCCGCGCCCTGCCGCGCGGCTGCCCGGTTCGACTGGACCGTGTGCTCGGGGAACATCAGCGGCGCGCCGCGGTGCCCGACCGAGAACGCCGTGCGCTGCGGCGTTTGCCCCATGCAAGAGGCCAGCTTCTCCTTCAGCGGGCCATCCTCCATCTTGTCGATCAGGTAATACGGGCGCTGCCCGTAGCTCATCGCGGTGTCCGGCTGCGGGCCTTGCTCTTGCGCGAAGGCCAGCGACGGAGCGATGGCTGTTGCCACGAATAAGAGTCGCTTCATAAGTTTCCTCCCTAATTGCCGCCGGAGGCCCGGAATGGGGCGCAGTCGCGCGCGGCTCGCCGATGCTCTCACAGCTCCATGACTCGCGCAAAGCCTCCCGCAATTCGTTCGGAGAAAGCGCGGCCATCGCGGTCGCAGGTTGTGCGAACTTCTCCGCGTGGACTACGATCCGGGTCTGCGTGAGTGTCCCTCGTTCCGGGAGGTCCGGTGAGAACGTATCCGCCTGCGCCCTCGGCGCTGTCTTGGCCGATGATGCAGGGCTCCGGCGCCGGCCTCGCCGCGGGAATCGTCATCGGACTGAACCAGATCGGCAGCGCGGTGGCGCTGTCCACGCTCGTGTTTTCCGGGCCGGCCTCGTCGGGCGGCACGACGGGCGCGGCGCTGTTTCTGTTCGCCGGACTTGTGGGGACCGCGGCTGTCCTGCTCGCGCGCGACTCGCCGAAACTGGTCTTCGTCGGAACGCATATCGCGCCGGTGGCCGTATTGATGCCGGCAATCGTCGCGGCGACCGAGGCTTCGGCGTCTCCTGTCGCCGTGTTCACGCTGCTCGGGCTGACGGCCCTCGTTGCGGGGACGGCAATGATCCTTCTGTCCGTCTTCGATCTTGGGCGGATCGTGCGGCTCATGCCTTACCCGGTGGCGACCGGCTTTCTCGCCAGCACGGGGCTTCTGCTGATGATAGCGGCGGTCCGGCTGGTCGCGCCGGATCTTCAGGAAATGCTGCGCGATCCCGCCGGAACAGACGGTTTACGACTCCTGAACGTAGGGGCGGCCGTGGTACTGGCCGGGGCGCTCTTGCTCGCGGGGAGGTGGCGACGCGGCGTGGGGCCCCTCCTTTGCCTCGGCCTGGCGGCGTGCACCTTCTTCGGTGTCCTCGGGCTGAGCGGCATCGGCATCGAGGAGGCGCGCGCCAGCGGCATTTTGTTTCGGCCAGGTGCCGCGCACCCTGATCCCGCCTTCGGTGCAGGCGCGGTGCTGGGCCTGGCGCCGGACCTCCTGATCTCGTTCGGACCTGTCATCGCGGCCGCAGCCCTGGTTGCGGTGATGAGCATGATCCTGAACATGAGCGGGATCGAACTTGTCCTGAGTTCCGACATCGACACCCGGCGCACGCTCTTTCGCACGGGCGTTGCGAACCTCGTTGTGGGGGCACTGGGCGGAAGCGTCTGCTACGCAGCGTCGAGTTCGGCGATCGTCGCCAAAGCCTTCGGCGCCCGAAGCAGGATCGCCCCGATCGCGAGCAGCGGGACCCTGCTTCTGGGCATTCTGGCGGTCGGGCCTGTCATCGCCCTCACCCCGCGCTTCATCGCGGCCGGGCTGCTGCTTAGTATCGGCGCCACCATCTTCTGGAGCTGGTTCGGCGCGCAGAGACGCCTCTTGCCCCGGACGGATTGGTTCCTGAGCGGCTTCATCATCCTGGTTTCGGCGACGTTCGGGATGCTGACGGCGATCGGTTTCGGCCTGCTTGCTGCCATCGCCATCTTCGCCGTCACCTATGCACGGCTCCCGGTGATCGCCGCCGCGGCGGACCTGTCGCGGCGGAGCAGCGCGGTGGACCGGGGGCCGCGCGAACGCGAGTGGCTCGACCTGCATGCCCATCGGGGACAGGTGCTGGCGCTGCAGGGGTTTCTCTTCTTCGGATCGATCGAGCAGGTCATCGCCCGCGCCCGTGGACTGCTCTCGGCGACCCATCCCCCGCGCTACATCGTTCTCGACTTCAAGCACGTGAGCGGCATGGACGCAGCCGCGCTCGCCGGTTTCCTCAAGCTGGAGCGCAACGCCGCCACCCACGGAGCGCGCCTCATCCTCTCCGGCATGAACGCGGCCACGGCGGCCGTGTTCGACCGTCACTCGGACGCGACCGGCAGCCGGGCCTTCCGCCAAAGGGCCGCGTGCGCCGATGCCGCCCTCGAGCACGTCGAAGACGCGCTGCTTGAGGACATGCCCGCCGGTCCCGGCCCCGAGAACGCGGCATCCGCGCTCGCGGCGCTCTCCGGCTCGAAGGACACGGCGCGCCGCTTGCTTTCCACGATGTCGCGGGAACAGGTGAACGGCGGCACGCGCCTGATCCGCGAAGGTCAAACCGACACGGACGTCTTCGTGGTCGATGCGGGCCGGTTCAGGATCGAGACCGCCGGGCCGGACGGCGGCAGGTTCCGCATACGCTCGCTTCGCGCCGGGGCCATACTCGGAGAGATCGCGGGCTACAGCGGCCTGACACGGAGCGCGGACGTGGTGGCCGAAGGGGACGCGGTGGTCTACCGCATGGGTGCGGCGCAGCTGGAGAACCTGTTCCGGATCGACCCGGAACTCGCCGCCCTGTGGCACCGCATGATGGCCACGGAGCTGGCGGGAAAACTCCTGCGCACCAGCGCAATGCTTCACCAGTTCGACTGAAGCCGAGAGCGGCCGCCCGGACCGGGAAGTAAAGTTTCCGACCCGGAGTGTGAGCCGCGTCACAGATCGCACCGGCCTTTCGGGCAACAGTATCTCCATCAGCCGGTCGAGCCCGCACCAGGCACGGCCCCCAGACAGGAGAGGCTCCATGTTCAACATCTATGCCGACAGCTTCATGACCGCGACCCGCACTGACGCCCGCCGCCAATCGCGCAGGAAGGCGCAGCCGGAGCGTGAGGCAGAACACTTCAACCCGGGCCCCATGCGTGCGCTGCCCGGGGTCAAGACGCGGCGCTGACCGTCCCCTCCCCGGCGCCCGCACCGGTCCGAGGCCTTCCCGGGCCGGCCCATTTTATCAGATGAGCCGACGACAAGTGTTGCCGTAACGTAATGATCTGCTTTAGCCTTCCCTGGCGTAAATTTGTTAATCGATTCAGAAAAACTCGTATGGGGCAGGCACGGCAGACACGCGCGTACGGAGAATGGGCGTCACCCATTCCCGCGTCCGCTCTCGCGGAAGGCGCCCGCAAGATTGAGCAGATCTGCCTCGACGGCGATGTCATTACCTGGATCGAGATGCGGCCCGACGAAGGCGGGCGGAGCGCCGTGATGCGCTGGTCCCCGGGCGGCGCGGCGACGGACGTGCTACCGCGATGGTTTGACGCCCGCACGACCGTCAATTCCTACGGCGGCGGGGCGATGGCGTCGCGCGGCGGCGTCCTGGTCTTCACGCAGTACTCGGCCGACGCCTTCCCAAAGACACGAGACCAGCGGGTTCACCGCCAGGACCCCGGCGCCCTGCCGGTGCCAATCACGCCGCCGGTCGCCGCGAGCTACGCCGATCTCGAGATCGATCCGGCCCAGGGTGTCGTCTATGCCGTTATGGAAGAAACCAATGTCGTCACGAACGGTCAGCCGACCCAGTCCCTGATCGCCCTCGACCTGGCCGCAAAAGCGCCACCGCGCATTCTGGCGCAGGGCAGTGATTTCTATGCCGCGCCGCGCTTGTCGCCCGACGGCCGGAAGCTGGCCTGGATCACCTGGAACTATCCGTCGATGCCCTGGGAGGGCACCGAGCTGTGGGTGGCCGACATCGACCCGTCCGGCGCGCTCCGCAATCCACACAAGGTCGCCGGCGCGCCTGCCGCGCACGTCGACCCGATGCTCAACCCGGTGCTGCAGCGCCTCATGCGGTTCTCGGACGAAGCGGTCGTGCAGCCGCTCTGGTCGCCGGCCG
Organism: Tranquillimonas alkanivorans; assembly: GCF_900115595.1. Classification (GTDB taxonomy): domain Bacteria; phylum Pseudomonadota; class Alphaproteobacteria; order Rhodobacterales; family Rhodobacteraceae; genus Tranquillimonas; species Tranquillimonas alkanivorans. The sequence continues at coordinate 30,674 of NZ_FOXA01000020.1, read as the reverse complement.
GACGCCTCCACGCCGTTTCGGACCGGGTCGAAGTGAACGGCGACCGCTGGGCCAATATCTGCCGCGCCGAGGATGGGCGCCTCGCGCCAGTCACGCGGGAAGCCGCCGAGTTCGCGGGCCCCGCCTGGCAGCTGGGCGGGTCGTCCTACGGCTTCGTCAGCGAGACCGAAGTCGTCGCCGCGATGAGCCGGAACGGCACGTGGACGCTTGTGCGGGTGAACACGGAGACGGGCGAGACGCAGCTTGTCGACACGCCCTTCTCGTCGATCGAGCACCTGCACATCGGCAACGGCGCCGCGGTCTTCGTTGGAGCCTCGTTCACCGCGCCGGCCGCGATCTACCGGATGGACCTGGCGACGGGCGAGACCGAGCTTGTCCGGGCAACGAGACCCGCGCTCGACGAGGACGTGCAGGCATGCATCCGCGCACCGCGCTCCATCACCTTCCGGTCCGGCCCCGACGGAGCCGGCCAGTCGCACGCCTTCCACTACGCGCCCCTTAACCCGCACTTCGAGGCGCCCGAGGAAGAGAAGCCGCCGGTGATCGTCGTCATTCACGGCGGACCGACCGGCGCGGCCAAGCCGGCGCTCGATCTGACGATCCCGTTCTTCACCTCGCGCGGCTTCGCGGTGCTGGACGTCAACTATCGCGGCAGCACCGGCTTCGGCCGGAGCTTCCGGCGCGCGATCTATGGCGGCTGGGGCAAGGTCGATGTCGAGGATTGCCTCGGCGCGGTCGCGGCCCTCGTCCGCGACGGCAAAGCGGATCCCCATCGCGTCCTTTCCCGCGGCGGTTCATCGGGCGGCTACACGACGCTCGCGCTCGCCACCTTCACCGATCTGCTCAGCGCCGCGGCCAGCTATTACGGGATCTCGAACCTCGAGATGATCGCGCGCGTCACCGATAAGCTCGAGGCGCATTACGCCGAGTTGCTGCTCGGCCCGTATCCGTCGGCTTCGAAGCTCTTCCGCGAGCGCTCGCCGCTCTTCCATGCCGAGCGGATCGACTGCCCGATCATCCTGTTTCAGGGGACGGAGGACCCTGTCGTGCCGCCAAAGCAAGCGCGGGTCCTGATCGACGAGATGAAGGCGCGCGGGCTGCCGCACGCCTACGAGTTCTACGAGGCCGAGAGCCACGGCTTCCGCCGAACGTCTTCCATCGTAGGGTCCGTCGAAGAGGAGCTGTCGTTCTACGGCATGATCCTCGGCTTCACGCCGGACGGACCGCTGAAGGCGCCCCAGCTTCGCAACCGGGGAGACGCAGACACCTGACGCCGGCCCCCGGGGGAGAACGCATCGGACTTCCGGCGCCGGGAACGACAAAGAGGGAGGACGCCGTGACCGACCGCCACCGCAGCCACGATCTGCACAGATCGATGGACGCTTTCCGTCGGCGCCATCCCGACAAGCTAAGCCTCGACCGGGTGGTCCCCGTCGGCACGCCATCGGCCTGGTTCCTCGGCCCGAAGGGAGAGAACGAGGCCGTGCTGCGGCAGATGATCGAGCACGCGATCTCCTCGCACCTCGAGGCCCGCCGCGCCTATGCGCCGGACGATCCGAGGATGGCCCCCGATGCCGTCTTCGCCAGAGACAACGATGCCCGCAGGAACGCCATTGGCCTGCTGCACGCGCGGCTGGACGAGGTGCTGGCGCATCTGCGCGGGTCGATCCCTCTGTCGAGCTACCGCAACCAGTCGCACATGTACTGGGACACGACGCTGCCCGCCGTGATCGGGCACTTCGTCGGGCTTCTCTATAACCAGAACAACGTGGCGGCCGAGGCCTCTCCGGTCACGACCCTGCTCGAGATGTCGGTCTGCGACGACCTCTGCCGCATGCTCGGCTTCCGCAACCCCGAGGAGGAGAGCGACCTGCCCCGGCCCTGGGGCCACATCACCTGCGACGGCTCTGTCGCCAACGCCGAGTCCATCTGGGCGGCGCGGAACCTCAAGTATCTGCCGGTCACCCTCGCGGACGCCGTGCGCCACAATGACCGGCTCAAGGCAGCGCGCGGCGTCACGCTCCGCACGCTCGACGGGCGGCGCAGGCGGCTTCTCGACCTCAGGACCTGGGACCTCCTGAACCTGCCCGTGGACGAGGCTATCGGGCTGTCGGAGCGGATCGCCGCAACGGGGGGCATTCCGTCCGACACCATCGCGGCGGCGATGGAGGGGCGGACGGTGGCCGATATGGGGATGATGGACTTTGCGCGGAGATTCCTGCCCGACACGCCGGCGCCCGTGATCCTTGCGCCGGCGACCGCGCACTACTCCTGGCCGAAGGGCGCCTCGCTCGTCGGGCTCGGCCGGACGAGCGTGCTGCCTGTGCGCGTCGACCTCGACGGGCGGATGGACACCGCCGACCTGCGCCGCCACCTCGACCGATGCCTGGCCGAAAAGCGTCCCGTGCTCGAGGTCGTCGCTGTCCTCGGGACCACCGAGGAAAGCGCCGTCGACCCGCTGTCCGAGATTGCTGACATCCGCGACGAGTACCGCGAGATGGGCCTTGAGTTCACCCTGCATGCCGACGGCGCCTGGGGCGGCTACTTCGCCGCGATGCTGCGCCCCTCGGCGCTGGAGCGCGAGATCGAGGCGCGCGGCCTTCGCGGCACCGACGAGGAGGCGCGGTTGCTTTCCAGATACCTGGGTGTGCAGGAAGCGCACGAGGGCTCCGAAGCACGGCCGGACCTCGACGACGTCTTCTTCGCGCACGATGCAGGCATGGGACCGGGCATGATGCTGGGTGACTACGTGACGCGCCAATACGAAGCCTTTCCTCGCTGCGACACCATCACGGTCGACCCCCACAAGGCGGGCTTCGTGCCCTACGCCGCGGGCGCCCTCGTCTACCGGAATGGCGCGATGCGCGAGGTGGTCACGTTCACCGCGCCGGTCGTCTTCCACGGCGGCACCGTGCCGACCGTCGGCGTCTACGGGATAGAGGGGTCGAAGCCGGGCGCCGCGGCGGCAGCCGTCTACCTGTCGCACGCCGTCATTCCGGCCGACCAGGCGGGGTATGGCCGTCTGCTCGCGAAGTGCATGTTCAACTCCAAGCGCTTCTTCTGCGCCCTGATGGCCGCCTTCGGACCAGAGGATGCCGTGACGCTGACGCCGTTCCAGCGCCTGCCGGCCGAGCGTGACGGCGGCACTGCGGCGGAGATCGAGGAGCAGCGACAGCTGATTGCCCGCCAGATCGCCCCGGTCGCCGACGACGCGCTGGTCGAGAAGCTGTTGCACGACGGCGAGTTGATGACGCTGTTCCGCCGCCTCGGATCGGACCAGACGATCTGCGCCTACACGTTGAACTTTCGTACCGGCGACGGCCTGAACCGGGATCTGGAGCTGATGAACGAACTGAACGAAACCTTGTTCAAGCGCCTGTCCGTGCAGGAATTCGGTGGCGACAAGGTCCCCTCGGCGCCTCTGTTCGTGACCGCGTCGAGCTTCGAGCCGGGCACTTACGGACAGGATTTCGTCGACGATTTCGCCACACGCTGCGGTGCCGCTCCGGTGCCCGGACTGCCGGTGCAGTTCCTCGTCTCGACGCAGCAGAACCCGTTCATGACCTCGACGCAAAAAGGTGACCGGACGCCGGAACTGGCAGACACGCTCAAGCGCACCGCGCTCCAGGTCGCAGGCGACCTGCGCCGACGACACGGCCTGCCCGAGCCCGCCTGACGCATCCTCAACGACGGGAAAACGCCCGATGCTCCACAAGCACACCGCACATCATCACGCAAGGCCGTCGGACTTTGTCACAAACGTTCCGCATCAGCATGCCTTCACGCTGGTGGGCGAGAAAGCGGTCTTCGCGGTCCATATGACGCAGTACCACCACGAAGAGCATAAGTACCAGCTGGTGATGAAAATCACGCTGCCGTCAGAGGCGCATTCGAAGCTGGCCTCGGCACGCGCCCGGTTTCCGGCCGATACCTTCATGCTTTGCAACGACGACGGCGACGAGGATCTCTTCATGATCCCGGACCTGCCGGCGCGGCGCGTGCGCAGCTTCCGGGGAAACGTCTTCCAAGGTCTGCCCCCCTTTACCGAGGCCGACGAGGCCGAGCCGCATTTCTTCCCGTGGGACAAGAAGCGGACGCGCCCGCTGATCGCGGACATCGAGGTGCAGGTGGAGCGGATCGTCACCTTCCGTCCCTTTGCCCATCACCTCAGCCAGCCGGACTTCGCGACATACCTGCTTTGGGGCGAACACGGCGAGGCGCACATGACCAGCCTGCAGACCGCACGGCTGAGCACCGGACCTTTCGAAGCCCCCATGTTCGGCCCGGATTACGACCACGTCATGAGCCTGCGCGAGGCGCCGGACTGGCTCGACGCGCCACTGCTCGAGGCCGGGATCGTTGTCTCGGTCCCGGCTCTTCGACTGAAGGACGTTGAGACGGGCGCCCCGACCGTGCCCTGCGGCGTGCCCTTCGCGGACGGTCAGAAGCTCGATCTCCTCTACCGCGGGATGGGTCAGACGCGTGCGGTCACGGCCGGACGCACCGTCCTTGCCGCGACCGCGGTTTGCAACAGCGAGGGCATGGACGTCTGCCCGCCCGAAACGTCGCTGATGATGAGTGCCACGCCAAGGGACCTGCTAAGATGAACATGATACCGGGAACGGGGGAATTCACGCGTGAGGACGGGAACGAGGAACTCTGGTACCAGGTGTTCCAGCTCGGGCACCCGGTGCTGACCGGCAAACAGAGACGCTATTCGCTCCTGCCGGGACGCGGGCGTTGCAAGATGTGCCGTGCGCCGCTCACCGGTCTCGGCGGCTGGATCGCGCGGCGGACGGGACTGGCGCCGTCCTCGCGCAATCCGTTCTACTGCAATGCCTGCGACGGTTTCCTGAAAGCGTTTCCCGGCGGCGCCGAGGTCGACCTGTCGATGCTCTTCTGCGACCTGCGCAACTCGGTCACGCTCTCCTCCTCGATGGCGCCGAAGCAGTTCAAGGAGCTCATCACCCTCATGCGCGAGACGATCGTTCCGGTGCTGTGGCGGTCCGAGGGCTTCGTCCTGCAGTTCCAGGGCGACGCGGTGATCGCCGTCTGGCCGCCGGGCTTCAGCGGGCCGGACTACGCGAGCAAGGCGGTCGAGGGCGGCACGCGGCTGCCGGAGGTGCTGTCGCGGACCCGGTTCGCCGGGCAGGAAATCCCGGTAGGAATGGCTCTGCACACGGGGCGGGCTTATCTCTGCACCGTGGCCTCGGTGAACGGCGACATGCAGGAGGTAAGCGCGTTCGGCTTCGACGTGAACGTGGCCGCGCGGCTCGCTGCGGCTGCCAATGCCGGTGAAGTCCTAATTAGCGAGCGGGCGCTCGAGGCGGCGGGCCAAAGCGTCGAACCGGCCGAGTTGCGGTCCTACGACCTGAAGGGCATTGGCGACCGCGTGCGGGCCGCGCCCCTCCGCCAGGCCTGAGGGCCTCGTCGCCGGCACTTCGCAGCCGGGTGGCGGCACAGGGATATGCGTCGGACGGAGGGATAGATGACCCGCTTGACCGACACTTGCGTCCAGGCGCTCCGGCGCTGCCAACTGTTCGCCGATCTCGACGAACAGCCTCTCTCGTCGCTCGCGAGCTACTGCAGGGCCACCGATCTCCCGGCCGGGCGCTTGCTGTTCGCCCGGGGCGACCCGGCCGACGGACTCCGGGTGATGATGCAGGGATTGATCCGCGTTTGGCTCAACGACGCTGACGGCAACGAGCTCACGCTGGCCCTGCTCGGTCCGGGCGAGGCTTTGGGAGAAATGGCGCTCATCGACGGCGGCCCGCGCTCGGCGAGTGCGACGGCGCTCGGCCCCGGCCGGGCGCTGTATCTCGACGCGCGGGATTTCGCGAGGGTGCTCGAACGGGAGCCCGCGATCGCCCGGCATCTCGTCGAACTGCTGGCCGCGCGGCTGAGAGCGAGCAACGACGCGATGCTGGACATCGCCTTTCTTCCCTTGCGCACGCGGTTGTGCCGCAAGCTGCTCGACCTCGCCGAGCTTCATGCCCGCCCCGCACCGCCGGGCGCCGTTTTCCGACGGATCTTCTCGCAGACCGACCTCGCGCAGATGCTCGGCGTCAGCCGCGAGGCCGTGAACCGCCAACTTAAGGCAATGCGCCACGACGGAGACATCCGGTTCGAAGGCCGTCGCCTCGCGATCTCGGACCTGGCTCGGCTTGAGGCGATAAGCGAGCTGATGTGAAGCGCGTCACAGCCCGCTACGGGGCGATGCGGCATCCTTCTGTTGGAGCGAAGGCCACGAGGAGGAAAGCTGATGCACATCCCGTTTTCGACCACGGCGTGCCGGGCCGCCGGCATCGCCATCGCCGCGATCACCTGCGGGGTGGTCAGTGCAGAGCCCGTCTCGACCGGGTCCGATGCCGAACGCCTGCTGTCTGCACTGGAGGAGTGGCTCGACCAAAACAGCGCCTACGCCCGTCCGCCAAGTGCCCCGACTATCCGGGTAATTCCCCCGGCGATCGCGGCCGACCTCGCCGGAGGGCTGGAGGCCGGTCATCTTGGGCGGCTCCGGGGACTTTTCGATCCGGAAACATCGACGATTTACCTTGTTTCCCCCTGGGACGTGAGCGATCCGGAGGACGTGAGTGTCCTTCTGCACGAACTCGTCCACCACCGTCAGGCCAAGCAGCACTGGTACTGCCCCGCCGAACAGGAGTGGGACGCCTACAAGCTTCAGGCCGCCTGGCTCACCGAACTCGGCATCAAGCCGGACTTCTACTGGCCTGCCATCCTGCTCAGCGCAAGCTGTGGTCCCAGGGACGTGCATCCCGGTTGAGTGAGCCCAGCGCCGTTAGTCGCGAAAACCGCGTCACGTGTGGCCTGTTGTCGGATCTGCCTGCAGCAGTGGCTTCGAGCCGCGATCGGAATTTGCTGATCGCCAGATCGAAGCCTCACTCAGTCCGGCGCGGCCGGACTAGGTCGGCAGAACCGCCGTCGCCTCGATCTCAAGCAGCGCCTCGTCCTCGACGAGCGCACTGACCACGACCATCGTCATCGCGGGGAAGTGGTAGCCCATGACCTCGCGATAGGCGGCTCCGACCTCTTTCTGGCGGGCGAGGTACTCCTGCTTGTCGGTCACGTACCACGTCAGGCGGACGATGTTGGTCACGTCACCCCCGGCCTCGCGCACCACGTCGGCGATGTTGCGCAGCGCCTGCGTCATCTGTCCGATGAAGTCGTGCGTCTCGAACACCTGCCGGGCGTTCCAGCCGATCTGGCCGCCGACATACAGCGTGCGCCCCTCGGCCAGGATGCCGTTGGCATAGCCCTTGGCCGGCTTCCAGCCCTCGGGCTGTACGTTGATCGTGGTCACGCGGCGTCCTCCATGAAACTCTGCAATCTTGCGCGCTTGTCGTCGGGCCAGCGGCGCGACTTCATCCTGTCCAGGTCCACCAGCACCAGCGTCGCCTCGGCGGTCACACGCAGCACCCCGTCCTCGCCGGTGGCCCGGATATCGAGGTCGAGGCTCGCGCCGCCGACACGCCGGATGTCGAGCGACCAGTCCAGCCAGTCCCCCAGGCGCGAGGGCGCCTGGAAGTCTGTGGTGATGCGGCCCATCGGCACGCCCAGCCGCTCTTGCCCGTGCATGATCCGCCACGGCCAATCCAGCGCCTCGTCGAAGAAGTGCTCGATGGCCGCGTTGATCATCTCGTAGTAGCGGGGATAAAACACGATCCCCGCCGGGTCGCAGTGCTGGAACATCACCGCGTTGCGATGGGTGTAGGCCGCCATTCTATTACATGAACGCCTGAAGGCCGGTGATCGCGCGGCCCAGGATCAGGGCATGCACGTCGTGGGTGCCCTCATAGGTGTTCACCGCCTCGAGGTTCAGGACGTGGCGGATCACCGGGTACTCGTCCGAGATGCCGTTGCCGCCCAGCATGTCCCGCGCCTCGCGCGCGATGGTCAGCGCCTTGCCGCAATTGTTGCGCTTCATCAGGCTGATCAGCTCGACCGGCGCGCGGTGCTCGTCCATCAGGCGGCCCAGCCGCAGGCAACCCTGCAGGCCCAGCGAGATCTCGGTCTCGGCATCGGCGAGTTTCTTCTGGATCAGCTGGTTCTGCGCCAGCGGGCGGCCGAACTGCTTGCGGTCCATCGTGTATTCGCGCGCGGCGTGGAAGCACGCCTCGGCCGCGCCCATCGCGCCCCACGAAATGCCATAGCGTGCGCGGTTGAGGCAGCCGAACGGGCCGGCGAGGCCCTGCACCTCGGGCAGCAGGTTCTCTTCCGGGACGAAGACCTCGTCCATCATGATCATGCCGGTGATCGAGGCGCGCAGGCTGAACTTGCCCTCGATCTTCGGCGTTTCGAGCCCCTTCATCCCGCGGTCCAGGATGAAGCCCTTGATCTTGCCGTCATGGCCATCCGACTTCGCCCAGACGACGCAGACGTCGGCGACGGGCGAGTTGGAGATCCAGTTCTTCGCGCCCGACAGCAGGTAGCCGCCGTCCACCTTCTTCGCCCGCGTCGTCATGCCGCCGGGGTCCGAGCCGTGGTCGGGTTCGGTCAGGCCGAAGCAGCCGATGAATTCGCCGCTGGCGAGCTTCGGCAGGTATTTCTTGCGCTGGTCCTCGGTCCCGTAGGCGAAGATCGGGTGCATGACGAGCGACGACTGCACCGACATTGCCGAGCGATAGCCGGAGTCGACGCGCTCGACCTCGCGCGCGATGAGGCCGTAGGAGACATAGTTCGTCTCGGCCCCGCCATAGGCCTCGGGGATGGTGGGCCCGAGCAGGCCGAGCTCTCCGAGCTCAGACATGATCTCGCGGTGGAAGATCTCGTGGCGGTTCGCCTCGACCACGCGCGGCAGGAGCTTTTCCTGGCAATAGGCGTGGGCGGCGTCGCGGATCATCCGCTCTTCCTCAGTCAGCTGATCCTCAAGCAGAAACGGATCGTCCCAGACATAGGCCGGCGCCTTCGCGCGCGCTGATTCCGGGGTGTTCACGTGCGCCTGTTCGGCATTGGCATCCTTGGCGGACATGGCGGTTCTCCTTGGCTATGGCGGTCGCGCCGACGAACTTCGCTGTTTCAGGCGCGGAAAACTCTCTGACGTCTGCGCCGCTCAGGCGCGGGTTTCGACGAACGCGGGCGCCGGGTCAACGATGACTGGCGCGGCATTTCCGAGCGGGCGCCGCGCGCCCCGAAGCCTCCTGCCTTCCAAGATCATTCTCCCGGCCATGATTACCCTCTTCCTTGCCGATACTTTCCTCGCCGGCTCCTGAAATTTCAAGCATAAAGTTTCAGGCTTGAAATGTATGCGGAACGGTGAGAGGCTGCTCGCGACACTCCACGAGGAGAAAGCCATGAAGACCATCTGTCTCGGAGGCGGCCCGGCAGGCCTCTACTTCGCCATCAGCATGAAGCTGCGCAACCCGGAGCACGAGATCACGGTGCTCGAGCGTAACAAGCCCGACGACACCTTCGGCTGGGGCGTCGTGCTGTCGGACGAGACGCTCGAAAACCTCGCCAGGAACGACGCGAAGAGCGCCGAGGCGATCCGCGAGCACTTCGCCTACTGGGACGACATCGCGGTCATCAAGGACAAGCTCAAGATAACCTCGACCGGGCACGGCTTCTGCGGCATCGGGCGCAAGCAGATGCTTATCCTGCTGCAGGAACGCGCGCGCGAACTGGGGATCGAGCTGAAATTCGAGACCGAGGTCGAGGATATCGAAGCTCTGATGAAGGAGTACGACCTGGTCGTGGCCTCCGACGGCATCAACTCGAAGACGCGCACGCACTTCGCCGAGCACTTCAAGCCCGAGATAGATCGCCGCGCCTGCAAGTTCGTCTGGCTGGGGACCCACGCAAAGTTCGACGACGCCTTCACCTTCATCTTCGAGAAGACGGAACACGGCTGGATCTGGGCGCACGCCTATCAGTTCGACGACGACACCGCGACGTTCATCGTCGAGTGCTCCGAGCCGACCTGGGAGGCCATCGGCTTCGACAAGATGGGCCAGGAAGAAACCATCGCGACCTGCGAGAGGATCTTCGCCGACCACCTTGGCGGGCACAGCCTGATGTCGAATGCCAAGCACCTGCGCGGCTCGGCCTGGCTGAACTTCAACCGGGTGCTGTGCGAGAAATGGCACCACGAGAACGTCGTGCTGCTTGGGGATGCCTCGGCCACTGCGCACTTCTCGATCGGGTCCGGCACCAAGCTGGCGCTCGAGTCGGCCATCGCGCTGGCCGAGTTCGTGAACACCGAGCCGACGCTGGAGAAGGCGTTCGAGCGGTATCAGGAGGACCGTCGGCTCGACGTGCTGCGGCTTCAGTCCGCGGCGCGCAACTCGACCGAGTGGTTCGAGGAGGTCGAGCGATACCTTCAACTCGACCCGGTGCAGTTTAACTACTCGCTGCTCACCCGCTCGCAGCGGATCAGCCACGAGAACCTGCGCCTGCGCGACGCCGCGTGGCTGCGCGAGGCCGAAGAGTGGTTCCAGGCCCAGGCAGGCGCCAACGGCGTGCACCGCGCGCCCATGTTCGCGCCGTTCCAGTTGCGCGACATGCGGCTGAAGAACCGCGTCGTCGTCTCGCCCATGGCGCAATACAAGGCCGTGGACGGCACTCCGACCGACTGGCACTTCTCGCACTACGCCGAGCGCGCCAAGGGCGGGGCCGGGATGGTGTATATCGAGATGACCTGCGTCTCGCCCGAGGGACGCATCACGCCGGGCTGCCCGGGCCTCTACAAGCCCGAGCACGAGGCCGCGTGGAAGCGCCTGACCGACTTCGTGCACGCCGAGACGGACGCCAAGCTCTGCATGCAGATCGGGCATTCCGGCCGCAAGGGCTCCACCCAGCTGGGGTGGGAGACGATGGACGCGCCGCTGACTGCGGACAACTGGGCGACGATGTCGGCCTCGGCCCTGCCCTGGGCCGACGCCAACGAGCCGCCGAAGGAAATGGACCGCGCCGACATGGACATGGTGCGCGACCAGTTCGTCGAGGCGGCGAAGATGGCCGACCGCGCCGGCTTCGATATGATCGAGCTTCACGCGGCGCACGGCTATCTGATCTCGTCCTTCATCTCGCCCATGTCGAACATCCGCACCGACGAGTACGGCGGCAGCCTCGAGAACCGCATGCGCTATCCGCTCGAGGTCTTCCGCGCGATGCGCGAGGTCTGGCCCGAGGAGAAACCGATGTCGGTCCGCATCTCGGCCACCGACTGGGTCGGAGAGCGTGGCGTGGACGGCGAGGAGGCCGTGGAGATCGCGCAGATGTTCCGCGACGCGGGCGTCGACATCGTGGACGTCTCGGCCGGACAGACCAGCATCGAGGCGCGCCCGGTTTACGGCCGGATGTTCCAGACGCCGTTCTCGGACCGCATCCGGAACGAGCGGGGCATCCCGACCATGGCGGTCGGCAACATCTATGAGCCCGACCACGTGAACTCGATCCTGATGGCCGGGCGCGCGGACCTCGTCTGCCTTGCCCGTCCGCACCTGGCGGACCCGTACTGGACGCTGCATGCCGCAGCCGCACTCGGCGACGAGGAAACGGCGTGGCCCCTGCCCTATCTGCCGGGCCGCGACCAGATGCAGCGGCTCGCGCAGCGGGGCGAAGGTCTGGGCATCCGGGTCTGAGCGTGTACAAGGGCCGCCTGTACCCCGCGCCGGAGGCCTACGCCGGCGCGGACAGGCGGACCTGAGGAGGCACAAGTGCAGAGTATGGAAGGCAAAAGCGTTCTGGTGACAGGCGGGGGCACCGGCCTTGGCGCCGACCTGGCCCGCGGCTTCGCGGCAGCCGGCGCGCGGGTCTGGGTCGCCGGGCGCACCGCCGCGCGGCTGGAAAGCGTGGCCGCGGAGCACGCCGAGATCCACGCGGTCGAGGTGGACGTGACCGACGAGACCTCGGTCGAGGCGATGTTCGACTTCACCGGCCCTTGCGAGGTGGTGATCGCCAACGCCGGCGCCTCGGCCAGCGCACCCTTCGCCCGCACCGAGCTCGATGCCTGGCGGTCCATGGTGGACGTGAACCTGACCGGCGCGTTCCTGACCCTGCGCGAGGGCGCGCGGCGGCTGAAGGACCCGGACTGGGGGCGGCTGATCGCCGTGGCCTCGACCGCCGGGCTGAAGGGGTACCCGTATGTCTCGGCCTATGCCGCCGCCAAGCACGGCGTCATCGGCATGGTGAAATCCGCCGCGCTGGAGATGGCGCGGTCAGGCGTGACGGTGAACGCACTGTGCCCCGGCTTCCTCGACACCGAGATGACCGAGCGCAGCATCGAGAACATCATGGAGAAGACGGGCATGGACGCCGCCGCCGCGCGGGCCCAGCTCGAGAAGATGAGCCCCCAACGCCGGCTGATCCGGCCCGAGGAGGTGACCGCCGCCGCGCTGTGGCTCTGCGGCCCCGGCTCGGAAGGCGTGACCGGCCAGGCCATCGCCATTGCCGGGGGCGAGGTATGAACGAAATGAAGACGCCCGCCGCCCTTTCGCCGCTGTCCAAGCAGCGGCTGCGGGTGTGGCTGCGTCTTCTGCGGGCCCATCAGGTGATCGACACCCGCGTGCGCGAGGGGCTGAGGTCGGACCACGGCTCGACCCTGCCTCGCTTCGACGTGCTCGCCGCGCTCGACCGGCACCCGGACGGGCTGAGGATGAGCGAGCTGTCGGCCAAGCTGCGCGTGTCGAACGGCAACGTGACGGGCATCGTGGAGCGGCTGGCGAGCGACGGGCTGATCGAGCGGGTCGCCATCCAGGGCGATCGCCGCGCGACGCTGGTGCGGCTGACCCCTGCAGGCAAGGATCGGTTTGCCGGCATGGCCGCCGAGCACGAGCGCTGGATCGACGAGATCCTGTCGGACTACGACGAAGACGAACTCAGGACCATGAACGCGCTGCTCGCGCGGATCGGAGAGGACGACTGATGACCGAGATGGCGGCGCTGAAACCCCAGCACTTCCAGTGGAGCGTCGAGGACCGGATCGCCACGGTGCGGCTGGACCGGCCCGACCGCAAGAACCCGCTGACCTTCGACAGCTATGCCGAGCTGCGCGACACGTTCCGCGCCCTGCCCTACGCCACCGACGTTGACGCGGTGATCTTCGCCTCGAACGGCGGCAACTTCTGCTCGGGCGGCGACGTGCACGACATCATCGGCCCGCTGGTGGGCATGGAGATGAAGGAACTGCTGGCCTTCACGCGCATGACCGGAGATCTGGTCAAGGCGATGATCCACTGCCAGAAACCGATCGTCGCGGCGGTGGACGGCGTCTGCGTCGGCGCGGGCGCAATCATCGCCATGGCGTCGGACCTGCGGCTGGCGACGCCCGAGGCGAAGACGGCCTTCCTGTTCACCCGCGTGGGACTTGCCGGCTGCGACATGGGCGCCTGTGCCATGCTGCCCCGCATCATCGGACAGGGCCGCGCGGCAGAGCTTCTTTACACCGGCCGGTCGATGTCGGCCGAGGAAGGGCGCGACTGGGGGTTCTGGAACGCGCTGCACGGCGCCGACGATCTGGAGGCCGAGGCGCAGAAGCTGGCCCGCCGCATCGCCGCCGGACCGACCTTCGCCCACGGGATCACCAAGACCCAGCTGAACCAGGAATGGAACATGAGCCTGGACCAGGCGATCGAGGCCGAGGCGCAGGCGCAGGCGATCTGCATGCAGACCCGCGACTTCGAACGGGCCTATCGCGCCTTCGTGGCGAAGGAGAAGCCGGTCTTCGAAGGCGACTAACGCGCGGCCGGAGAGGCCGGGACCGCCTCCGGCGGGAGTATTTTGAGCAAGAAGAAGCAGGGGGCGCGATGAGCGACCGTTCCTTTCTAGACTGGCCGTTCTTCGAGGACCGCCACCGCGCGCTTTCCAAGGAGCTCGAGGCGTGGTGCGCGGCGAACCTGCCGGTGGACCACGGCGACACCGATGCAGCCTGCCGGGGGCTGGTGGCGGCGCTGGGGCAGGCCGGGTTCCTGACGCATTCGGGTGCGGCGGCGGGCGAGACACTGGATGTCCGCTCGCTCTGCCTGATCCGTGAGACGCTGGCGCGGCACGAGGGGCTGGCCGACTTCGCCTTCGCGATGCAGGGGCTGGGCATGGGACCGGTCTCGCTCTTCGGCACCGACGAGCAGCGAGCGTGGCTGGAGAAGACGCGCGCGGGCGAGGCGATTTCGGCCTTCGCGCTGTCGGAGCCCGCGAGCGGCTCGGACGTGGCAAACATCACGACCGAGGCGCGGGCGGACGGCGACGGCTTCGTGCTGAACGGCGAGAAGACGTGGATCTCGAACGGCGGGATCGCTGACGTCTATACCGTCTTCGCCCGCACCGGCGAGGGGCCGGGCGCGAAGGGTCTGTCGTGCTTCCTGGTGCCCGCCGATACGCCGGGGCTGGAGATTGCGGAGCGCATCGACGTGATCGCGCCGCACCCGCTGGCCCGGCTGAGGTTCGACGACATGCGGCTACCGGCTTCGGCCTTGATCGGGGAGCGCGGCAAGGGCTTTCGCATCGCCATGTCCACGCTCGACGTGTTCCGCTCGACCGTGGGCGCGGCGGCGCTCGGCTTCGCGCGGCGGGCGCTCGACGAGGCATTGTCGCGCACGCGGGACCGGCACCTGTTCGGTGCGCCGCTCTTCGATCTGCAGATGGTGCAGGGGCACGTGGCGGACATGGCGCTCGGCGTCGATGCCTCGGCACTGCTGGTCTATCGCGCGGCCTGGACCAAGGACATGGGCGCGCCGCGCGTCAGCCGCGAGGCGGCGATGGCGAAGCTGCACGCCACCGAGACCGCGCAGAAGGTCATCGACGCGGCGGTGCAGCTTCACGGGGGCGACGGCGTGCGCTCGGGGCACATCGTCGAGAGCCTCTACCGCGAGATCCGCGCACTGCGTATCTATGAAGGGGCCAGCGACGTGCAGAAGGTCGTGATCGCGCGCCAGACGATGGGGATGTGATGGCCGACGCCTATGATCCCGCCAACGAAGGCGCCCGGATGGATTACCGGGACCGGATGGCCTATGGCGATTACCTGAAGCTCGACGAGATCCTGCACGCGCAGGCACCGCTGTCCGACGCGCATGACGAGCTTCTGTTCATCATCCAGCACCAGACGTCGGAACTGTGGATGAAGCTTGCCATCCACGAGCTGTCGAGCGCCCGGGCCGCCATCGCCGGAGGAGGACTGGAGCAGGCGCAGAAGTCGCTGTCGCGCGTCAGCCGCATCTTCGAGCAGCTCAATGGCGCCTGGGATGTGCTGCGCACGATGACGCCCAGCGACTACACGACCTTCCGCGACCAGCTGGGCGAAAGCTCGGGCTTCCAGTCGCACCAGTACCGGATGATCGAGTACGCGCTCGGCAACCGGAACCCCGCCATGCTCAGGCCCCATGCCCACCGCCCCGAGGCCCTGGCCGCGCTGGAGGCGGAGCTCGCGCGGCCGTCGATCTATGACGTGGCGCTGCGCGTCGCGTCGGAGGCGGGTCTGCCGGTGCCGCAGGAGGTGCTGGGGCGCGACGTGTCGAAGACGCACCAGCCCAGCGAGGCGGTGGAGGCGGTGTGGGAGGCCGTGTATCGCACGCCGACCGAGCATTGGGCACTCTACGAGCTGGCCGAGAAGCTCGTGGATCTCGAGGACTATTTCCGCCGCTGGCGGTTCAATCACGTCACGACCGTGGAGCGGGTGATCGGGCTCAAGCGCGGCACCGGCGGGACGGGCGGGGTCAGCTATCTGCGCAAGATGCTCGAGGTGGTGCTGTTCCCCGAGCTCTGGACCGTGCGCACCCGGCTGTGACGGCAACGAAAGACAGGGAGGAGGCGCCCATGCAACTTGGGCCGACAGGACATACCGACACATTCGCGCGGGACAACCTCCCGCCCGAGGACCAGTGGCCCGACATCATGCTCGACGGGTTCGATTATCCCGAGTGGATGAACGCAGGCGTCGAATTGACCGACCGCATGGTCGAGCGCGGCTTCGGCGACCACACGGCGCTGATCGGCAACGGGCGGCGGCGGACCTACAAGGAGCTGGCCGACTGGACCAGCCGCCTGGCCCGCGCGCTGGTCGAGAACTACGGCGTGAAGCCGGGCAACCGGGTGCTGATCCGCTCGGCCAACAACCCGGCGATGGTCGCCTGCTGGCTGGCGGCGACGAAGGCGGGCGCGGTGGTGATCAACACGATGCCCATGCTGCGCGCCGGGGAACTGGCCAAGATCGTGGACAAGGCCGAGGTGACGGTCGCGCTGTGCGACACGCGGCTGATGGACGACCTCGTGACCTGCGCCAAGGACAGTCGGACGCTGAAGACGGTGGTCGGTTTCGACGGCACCGCCAACCACGACGCCGAACTCGACCGCGCGGCGCTCGACAAGCCGGTGACGTTCGAGGCGGTGAAGACCGGCCGGGACGACGTGGCGCTGCTGGGCTTCACGTCGGGGACGACCGGACAGCCCAAGGCCACGATGCACTTCCACCGCGACCTGCTGATCATCGCCGACGGCTACGCGAAAGAGGTGCTGGGCGTGCGGCCCGAGGACATCTTCGTCGGCTCGCCGCCGCTGGCCTTCACCTTCGGGCTCGGAGGTCTCGCCGTCTTCCCGCTGCGCTTCGGTGCCTCGGCGGTGCTGCTCGAGAATGCCTCGCCGCCGAACCTCATCGAGATCATCCAGCGCTACGGCGCGACGGTCTGTTTCACCGCGCCGACCGCCTATCGCGTGATGCTCCAGGCAATGGAGGAAGGGGCGGACCTGTCGAGCCTGCGCGCCGCCGTCTCGGCCGGCGAGACGCTGCCTGCGCCGATCTACCAGCAGTGGATCGAGAAGACCGGCAAACCGATGCTGGACGGGATCGGCGCGACCGAGATGCTGCACATCTTCATCTCGAACCGCTTCGACGACCACCGCCCGGCCTGCACGGGCAAGCCGGTCACCGGCTACGAGGCGAGGATCGTGGGAGAGGACGGCGCCGAACTGCCGCGAGGAGAGGTCGGGCGTCTGGCCGTGCGCGGCCCCACGGGCTGCCGGTATCTCGCCGACGAGCGGCAGAAGGAGTACGTGCGTGATGGCTGGAACCTGACCGGGGACTCCTTCGCGCAGGACGAGGACGGCTATTTCCACTTCGCCGCGCGCAGCGACGACATGATCCTGTCGTCGGGCTACAACATCGCGGGTCCCGAGGTGGAGGCGGCGCTGCTGGCGCACGAGCTGGTTTCGGAATGCGCCGTGATCGGCGTGCCGGACGAGGCGCGCGGCCAGATCGTCGAGGCGCACGTGGTGCTGGTTCAGGGAGCGTCGGCCTCCGACGAGACGAAGAAGCTGCTGCAGGACTTCGTGAAGGCCACCATAGCGCCCTACAAGTACCCCCGGTCGCTCCAGTTCACCGAAGCGCTGCCGAAGACGCAGACCGGCAAGATCCAGCGCTTCCGGCTGAAGCGGGAAGACTGAGCGCGCGGCGCTCGCTGGTCACGCAATCACCGGTGGAAGCTTGGAGGCGCCCGCCTTGCTGCGGGCGCTTTCTGCAGCAGCGTGGAAACTCGGTTTGTCCTCGCGCAGCACCTCCTTGCTCGACTGGCGTAGCAGAGCCGTCTCGCGGCGCTAGCGGCTCGACCGCCCGACAACGGGTCGAGCGCCTAGTTGGGGAGACGGCCTGCCGATGCTCATTGGTCCGGCACGTCCGACGGGGCGGACCGGCTTCGGCGCACACGGAAAAGACGGGCCAGGATGCCGGCGCCCAGTGCGTCCGGAACTTCCTGCCCGCCACCACGATCTTGCTGCTTTACCGCGTGCCGCCTTGTCCACCGCCCGATGGGCGGAGACGCGGTTCAGCCGCGCCTGACGTTCGCGTATCCGGCCATGGCGGCGTAGCCGCCCACGATGGCCTTGCGGGCTTCGTGTCCGAGCACATGGTTCACGTCCTTGAAGCCCGCGGGCGCGCGTTTCTCGACCTCGTCGATCACGCGCTCCGGCCCGCCGGTACGGTTGTCGCGGACGACCTTTGCCGTCTTGGGCAGCCGCTCCTTCTCGTATGACCAGAGCGCCGCGCGCGGATGCTCGGCCCGGGCGATGTTGTCGGCGAGGCATCGCGCGTCAAGGATTGCCTGGCTCGCCCCGTTCGAGCCCACGGGGTACATCGGGTGCGCCGCATCGCCGAGAAGCGTGACCCGTCCGAAGGTCCAGCGCGGCAGGGGATCACGGTCGGCCATTGGATATTCGTAGATCGTCTTCGTGGCCCGCACGAGCGCGCCGATGTCCATGTTCGGAACGTGGAAGCGCAGCGCGTGGGGCAGCACGCGCGACAGCGGGACCTGACGCGACGAGCTGTCGGGCGGCGGCGGCGATACGGCCGGGTCCTTGATGCGGACGTTGACGACCCAGTTCATCAACTGCCGCCCTTTCGTGGCCGGCGCGATGGGATAGAGCACGAGCTTGCCGCCGAGCCCCCCGCCGATGGCCATGCTCTCGCCGTCCTTCCAGACGGGCCAATCGGTCGCGCCGCGCCACATCACCACCCCCTGCCACGAGGGCGGCCCCTCACCGGGATAGAAAACACGGCGCCCGGCCGAGTGGATGCCGTCGGCGCAGATCAGGACCTCGCCACGCGTGGTCAGACCGGCACCGCCCTCAATGCTGTCGGTGAAGTGGGCGGTCACGCCGCCCTCGTCCTGCACGAAACCGGCAAGGCGCCGGCCCGTCGTCAAGGCGCCGGGACCAAGACGGTCGATCACGGCGTCGTGGAGGACCTTCTGAAGCCGCCCGCGATGGATCGAGAACTGCGGAACCTCGTGCCCGGCATGCGTGCCGCGCAGTTCGGACCAGACCTCCTGCCCCTGCTTCGTCAGGTACGAAAGCTTGCGCGTGCGGATGCCGACCTTGTCGAGCTCGGGCAGAAGGCCAAGCTGGTCGAGTTCCTTGATGGCGTGCGGCAGGACGTTGATGCCGACGCCGACCTCGCGCACCTCCCGCGCGGCCTCGTAAAGCCGCACGGGAACGCCGCGCGCATTCAGCATCAGGGCGGTCGTGAGGCCACCGATCCCGGCGCCCGCGATCAGGATGCTCATGCGGTCACTCTTCCTCGGGCGGCAGGAAGTCGACCTCGTGCTCGGCCGAGACAGCGACCACGTCGGCCGGGTTCGCGTCGGGGCCGAGGTTGTGCAGCGCCCAGAACAGGTCGAAGAGCTTGCGCGTGGGCGAGACCCAGAAGAAGCACTTGATGGTCCGGTCGGTCTTGTTGAAGATCCCGTGCGGGATGCCACGCGGCAGGCGGATCACGTCACCCGGCTCGGCATACGCCTCGACCCCGTTCAGCAAGAGGTCGAACCGCCCCTCGAGGACATAGATGAACTCGTCCTGCGTGGGATGGATATGCGGGGGCACGAAGGTGCCCTTGGGGAGCGTCGCGTGCCACGAGAACGACGCCTCGCAGTTCTGCTTGGGCACGTAGGTCTGTCCGAGGATGTTCCAGGAGATGTCGTCGATCCCCGAGTTCGCCTTGGTTACGCCGGGCAACATGGTCATGCGTCTTGGTCCTTTCCCTGGTCAGACATGAAGGAAGCGATCCTTGACCTCAGGCGTGGCGAGGATCTCGTCGTTGGTGCCGGTCCACACGACCTGGCCCTTTTCGATCACGATGTGGCGGTCGGCGAAGCAGGTCAGCGCGTCGACGTTCTTGTCGATCACCAGGATCGCCTCGCCCTCGTCCTTGAGTCGGGTGAGCACCGACCAGATGTCGGCGCGGATCAGCGGCGCCAGCCCCTCGGTCGCCTCGTCCAGCACGATAAGGCGGGGGTTGGTCATCAGCGCCCGCCCGATGGCAAGCATCTGCTGCTCACCGCCGGAAAGCTGCGAGCCCATGTTCCGCTTGCGCTCGGCCAGGCGCGGGAACAGGTCGTAGATCCGGGCGAGCGTCCACTTGCCCCCTGGCCGAGCGGTGGCGACCAGGTTTTCCTGCACGGTCAGCGTGGGGAAGATCTGCCGTCCCTCGGGCACCAGTCCCAGGCCGGCCAGCGCGATACGGTGCGGCGAGGCTCCGGTCAGGTCCTCGCCCTCGATGCTGACACGGCCGGCGCGCGGCTTCAGCAGGCCGAAGATCGACTTGATCGTGGTCGTCTTCCCCATGCCGTTGCGGCCAAGCAGCGTGACGACTTCACCCTTCTGCACCGAAAGATCGATGCCGAACAGGATGCGGCTGTCGCCATAGGCGGCTTCGAGCGCTTCCACGTGAAGCATCAGGCGACCTCCTCTTCTTCCTCGCCCAGGTACGCGGCGCGGACCTGCGGGTCTGAGCGGACCTCCTCGGGCGTACCGGTGGCGATGATCCGGCCGTAGACCAGGACCGAGACACGGTCGGCGAGCCTGAAGACCGCGTCCATGTCGTGTTCGATCAGCACCATCGTGAAGCGGCTCTTGAGCCGCGCGAGCCCCGCGACGAAGGCATCCGCGTCCTCCCCCCCGACCCCGGCGAGCGGTTCGTCGAGCAGCAGCACCCGCGGCTCGGTCGCGAGCGCGATGGCCAGTTCGAGGCGCCGGTGCTCCCCGTGGCTGAGGGCCGAGGCCTGCACGTCCGCCCGGTCGGCCAGACCGGCTTCCCCAAGCGCCGCCATCGCCCGTGCATTGAGCGCCGCGTCGCCTGCCACCGGCGAGAAGAAGCGGAACGACGAGCCAGACCGCGCCTGCACCGCGACGGCCACGTTCTCGAGCACGGTGAAATGCGGCAGGACCTGCGTGATCTGGAACGAACGTGCCAGACCCAGATGCACACGCTTGGGCATCGACAGCCGCATGATGCTCTGCCCGTCGAGCAGGATGTCCCCGCTGTCCGAAGCGAGCTGCCCGGACAGCTGCGAGATGAAGGTCGTCTTGCCCGCGCCGTTCGGACCGATGATCGCGTGCAGCTCGCCCGACCGCACGTCGAGCGACACGTCGTCGGTGACCTTCAGCGCGCCGAAGCTCTTTTTCAGGTGGCGGATCTCAAGGCTGCTCATGACTTGCGCCCCCTGTTCGCGACCTGCTTCACCAGCCCGGCGATGCCGTTGGGCGAGTAGAGCACCATCAGCACGAGGAAGAGCCCGAACCACAAACGCCAATGCTCGGTCAGCGCTCCCAGCGCCTCTTCCAGCAGGAGCGCGGCGACGGCGCCGCCGATGGCGCCCGACAGCGTGCCGATCCCGCCCAGCACGACCATCACGATCAGCTCGCCCGACCGGTGCCAGGACATGAACGCGGGCGAGACGAACTCGGCCTGGTTGGCCAGGAACACGCCCGCGATCGAGGTCATGCACCCCGAGATCACGAAGGCGGCCAGCTGGAAGCGGAAGGGCGAGTAGCCGATCGCCTCCATCCGGGTCGGGTTCTCGCGGATGCCGGTGAGGACCCGTCCAAAGCGCGAGCCCACGATGCGGTGGCAGGCCCAGAACAGCGCCACCAGCGTCGCGAGCGTTGCGTAGAACAGCGCGAAGTCGTTCTCGAGCATGTCGCTGCCCAGAAGCGTCGAACGCTGAGCGAGTCCGTAGCCGTCGTCGCCGCCATAGGCGGAGAGCGAAATGAAGAAGAAGAACGCCATCTGCCCGAAGGCGAGCGTGATCATGATGAAGTAAACGCCCCGCGTCCGCAGTGAGATCGCACCGGTGACCAGCGCGAAGAGCGCCGAGACCAGGATCGCGGCCGCGGTCTGCAGGAAGATGTCGTGCACGCCATAGCTCGACAGGATCGCCACCGCATAGGTGCCAAAGCCAAGATACGCCGCGTGCCCGAACGACACCATCGCCCCGTAGCCGAGGATCAGGTCCAGCGCCATCGCCGCGATGGCGTAGGCAAGGATGCGCGTGCCGATCAGCACAAAGAACGGGTCGTCCAGCGCCGCGGCGACGGGCGGCAGCGCCGCGAAGATCGCGAAAAGCACCACCGCCGCCTTCACCCGCCCCGCGAGCGGGCGGCGCATCGGGGCCGCGTGGGGTATTGTTGCGTCCGCCATCAGCCGCGCCCTCCGAACATGCCTGCGGGTTTGGCGAAGAGGATCAGCGCCATCAGGATATAGACGAGCATCGGCGCGAGCATGCGGCCCGCCTGCCCCGCCGCGGCCGGGTCCAGCACCTCGCGCAGGAGTATGGGGCCGAACACGCCGCCAAGCGTGTCCACCAGCGCCACCAGGATCGCGCCGAAGAAGGCGCCCTTGATCGACCCGATGCCGCCGATCACCACGACCACGAAGGTCAGGATCAGCACGCTTTCACCCATGCCGGTATCCACCGACAGGATCGGCGCGACGAGCGCGCCTGCCAGGCAGGCCAGCACGGCGCCCAGGGTGAAGACGACGGCGAACAGCCGCCCGATGTCGACCCCCAGCGCCGAGACCATCATCCGGTCGGTGGCCCCGGCCCGCAGCAGCATGCCGATACGCGTATGGTTGATGACCACGTAGAGTCCGGCGGCCACGGCAAGGCCGGCGACGATGATCGCGATGCGGTAGACGGGGTATTGCAGCGGCCCCATGAGCGGGACCGATCCGGACAGTATCTCGGGCATCGGCACCGCAAGCGGCGAGACGCCCCAGATGATCTTGACCGCCTCGCTCGCGATCATCACCAGCCCGAAGGTGGCGAGCACCTGGTCCAGGTGCGAGCGGGCGTAAAGCCTTCGGATCACCACCCATTCAAGGACGAGCCCCACGACGACGGCAGCGGGCAACATGAGGGCGAGCCCCCACCAGAAGCTGCCCGTCGCCGCGGCGAAGGTGGCGATCAGGTAGGCGCCCACCATGTAGAGGACGCCATGGGCGAGGTTGACCACGTCCATGATCCCGAAGACGAGCGTCAGTCCGGCGGCGATGAGGAAAAGAAGAACCCCGAGCTGCACGCCGTTCAGGAGCTGGAGCACGAAAAGATTGGTCATATGCGCGGCCTCCCTCGCCCGGTCCAGCTCACTCCATCGTGCAGTTGGCGGCGTAGTTGTCGACGTAGTCGTCGAAGATCTTCTCGCGCACCGAGGTGCCGTAGAAGCCGTCGTCCCGCTTGACGGCTTCGACGAGGTAGAAGTCCTGCACCGGGTACTGGTTCACGCCGAAGCTGAAGTCGCCACGGGGGCTGTCGAAGTCGGCTTCAAGCAACGCGGCGCGCAGCGCCTCGCGGTCGCTCAGGTCCGCACCGGTCTTGCGGATGGCGCTGTCGATGAGCTGCGCCGCGTCGTAGGCCTGCATGGCATACGTCCCCGGCAATGCGCCGTACTTCTCGATATAGGCCGAGACGAACTCCTCGTTCGCCGGGTTGTCGAGGTCCGGCGCCCAGTTGGCACCGCCCAGCAGCCCAACGGCGGCATCCTGCGTCGCGGGAAGCGTCGTCTCGTCCACGGTGAAGGCGGACAGGAACGGGATCGAGGTGAGCCCGGCCTGGTCGTACTGCTTGACCAGGTTCACGCCCATGCCGCCGGGCATGAAGGTGAACAGCGCGTCGGGCTGGAAGGCGGCGATCTGCGCCAGCTCGGACGAGAAATCGAGCTGCCCAAGTTCCGTGAAGACCTCGCCGGCAAAGCCGCCGGTGTACGAGTTCTTGAAGCCCGCCAGGCTGTCCTTGCCGGCCTGGTAGTTCGGCGCCATCAGGAAGACGTTCTGGTAACCTTCGCTCTCGGCGTAGGCGCCCATCACCTCGTGGTTCTGGTCGTTCTGATAGGACGTGACGAAGAAGTTCGGGTGGCATTCCTCGCCCGCGAAGTTCGAGGTGCCGGCGTTGGTCGAGATGAGGATGGTGCCGGTCTCGGTCACCGGACGGTGGATCGCCACCAGCACGTTCGAGAAGATCGGCCCCACGACGAAGTCCACCTCGTCCCGCGCCACGAGCTCGCGCGCCTTGTCGGCGGCAAGGTCGGGGCGCTGCTCGTCGTCCACCACGACGATCTCGGTCTCGACGCCGCCGAGGTCGCCCACCCGGTCGGCGTAGAGCATGAAGCCGTTGCGGGCCTGCTCGCCCAGTGCGGCGGCGGGACCGGACAGGGTGTAGACAAGGCCGATCTTGAGCGTGTCGTCCGTCGCCGAAGGCAGCGCGTCCTGCGCGACGGCCGCGCCGGCCAGCGCAAGCGGCGCCGTGGTCGCGGCCAGAAGCGTGGTCTTGAAGGTCATTTAGGATTCTCCCGGTTGGTCGGTCTGGTTATTGCGGGCCGCGCCGTCTGTCGGGCGTCGTGCCTTTTGGATCTGCCGTCGGCGGCAAGTCGCGTATCGTGCTCCGGCATCTCCGTTGTCGGCCCGTGTCGCAGAGGAGCGCGGATCGTTCGGCCGGTCAACGGCAAGTCGATCCGGCCACGCCCGCTCCGCCTCTCAAGCATGAAAGCGCGGCGGTGATGTTATTTCAAGCTCAAATATTTTTTGCTTGAAGCAATGAGCAGGAGACGCCGCTTCGCCCCCGCGGCACAGAACCATCCACGTCTTACGAAACGTTAACCTGAGGGCTTGCGCCGCTCGGTATATGATATACCGTGCACTCAGGGAGGACATGACGTGACGGCAGGTGTGGCTGCAGAGGCGCGGATCGAGCGCCAGAAGCTATCGGAACGGGCGCGCGAGGCGATCCGTGACAGGATCGTTCGGGGCGAGTTCCCCCTCGGCCGCAAGCTGCTGGAATCCGAACTCGTCGAGCTTTTGGACATGAGCAAGAGCCCGATCCGCGAGGCGCTGCTCCAGCTCGAGCGCGAGGGGCTGGTCGAGATGTCGCCCAACCGCAGCGCGCGCGTCTTCTCGATGGGCGCGGCCGAGATCGCGGACTTGGGCGAGCTTCGGCAGATGCTGGAACTTCAGGCGATGCGCATGGCGCTCTCGCGCAACCCCGGCCCGTTGCAGGCGGCACTCGAAGAAGTCGTGACGCGGATGGAGGAGGTGCTGCTGGCGGGCGACACCGACGCCTACAAGCTGCTCGACAACGAGTTTCACCACGCGATCTTCCGCAACTGCGGCAACAGCTATCTGGAGGCGAACTTCCGGATGCTGTCTTTCCGCGTGCAGGCGCTGCGCAACCGGCTGTCGCTGGACGACGACCTGAACCGCAAGTCGCTGAAGGAGCACCGCGAGATCCTGACGGCCGTTTCGGCGGGGCAGGCCGACGCGGCGGTGAGCGCGCTGCAGACACATATTGGCGACACGACGCATGCCTACCTCGCCAAGGTCGCGGCCGAGGCGCGGCCGCAGGCGGATGATTTGGCCCCGGTGCGGGTAGACCTTGAAGAGATGGAGAGATTTTCGCGCGCAGCACTGCAGGCAGTGGGCGCAGACAAGTCGACGGTGGACGCGGTGACGAAGGCGCTGCTGCATGCCTCGGCCCACGGGGTGGACACGCACGGCTTCCGGCTGCTGCCGCACTACCTGCAGGGCCTGGCCGAGGGGCGGCTGAACCGCACACCGAACATCACGGTCGCGCACGGGAAGGGCGGCGCCTGCGTGCTGGATGCCGACGACGCGCACGGCGCACGGGCCGCCTATGCCGCCGTGGATCGGGCGGTGGACCTGGCCCGGACGCACGGGCTTGGCGCGGTGGCGATCCGCGGCTCGTCGCATTTCGGCGCGGCGGGGGCCTATGCCATCGAGATCGCGCGGCACGGCATGATGGGGCTGGCCTTCTGCAACTCGGACAGTTTCGTGCGGCTGCACGGCGGGGCCGAGCGGTTCCACGGCACCAATCCCATCGCCGCCGCCGCGCCGTCTGGCGACGGCGATCCATGGCTGCTCGACATGGCGACGAGCGCCATTCCCTTCAATCGGGTGCAGCTCAACCGCAGCCTCGGCGCACCGCTGCCCGGGGACGTGGCCTCGGATGCCCACGGCATCAACGTCACCGACCCGTCCATTGTCGAGATGCTGGCCCCGCTAGGCGGCGCGCTCTTCGGCTACAAGGGCGCGGGGCTCGCCGGGTTGGCCGAGGTCTTCTCGACCGCCTTCTCGGATGCGCCGCTCAGCTTCGAGCTTCCGCCGATGATCAGCGACGACATGGCGACGCCGCGCAAACTCGGCGCGTTCGTCATGGCGCTGGACCCCGAGGCTTTCAGCGGCCGCGTGGCCTTCGAGGGCATCATCCGCCGCTACCTCGCCGCCATCGCCGCGTCGTCCGCCGCGCCGGGCGAAACGGTCATGGCGCCCGGCACGCGCGAATGGGCCGAGGCGGCGCGCCGCAGCGCGCAGGGCATGAAGCTTGACCGCACGTCCGTCGAAGCGTTCGGGCGCTTCGCCGAGAAGCACGGGATCGACCCGCTCCGGATCCGTTCGGGAGGGCCGTGACACCCCGTGGCGCTCCGTCATCAACCAGGGAGGAGAAACCGATGACTCTGAAGCTGACCCACACCATCGCGCTGGCCACGACCGCGGCCGCCGCGCTCACCGCCGGAGGGCCGGTCGCGGCGCAAGAGGCCGACCGGATGCTCAAATGGGCGCATGTCTACGAGGCGAGCGAGCCCTATCACACCTGCGCCGTGGCCGCGCACGACGAACTGGTCGAGGCGACCGAGGGCCGCTATGGGATCGAAGTCTTCCCGGCATCTTCGCTGGGCAAGGAGGTCGACATCAACGAGGGCCTCGGCCTCGGCACCGTCGACATCATCTATACGGGCCAGCTGTTCGCCGGCCGCGCCTATGGCCCCATCGCAATCGGCGGCGCCCCCTACATGTTCCGCGACTACGAGCACTGGGACGCCTTCCGCAACTCCGACCTCTTCGAAGAGCTGAGCCAGGGCTACACCGACGCCACCGGCAACCACATCGAGTCGCTGACCTATTACGGCAACCGCCACGTGACCTCGAACAAGCCGATCACGGCGCCCGGCGACATGGAGGGCCTGAAGATCCGCGTGCCGAACGCGCCCCTCTACATGATGTTCCCCGAAGCCGTGGGCGCCAACCCCACCCCCATCGCCTTCGCCGAGGTCTACCTCGCGCTTCAGCAGGGCACGGTGGACGCGCAGGAAAACCCGCTGCCGACCATCCAGGCAAAGAAGTTCTATGAGGTGCAGTCGGACATCAACCTGACCGGTCACATCACCGACGCTCTGCTGACCATCGTGGGCGGTCCCACCTGGGGCAGCATGGACGCGGCGGACCAGGAGGCTCTGTCGGCCGCCATCGACAACGCCGCCGTCTGCGCGACCGAGGCGATCCGCAACCAGGAGGCCGAACTGGCCGACTGGTTCCGCGAGCAGGGCGTGAACGTCAACGAGGTGGACCGCGGACCCTTCATCGAGGCGGTGAAGGCCATGCACATGGGCGACATGGCGACCTGGGACCAGGAAACTTACGATCGGCTCCAGGCCATCGGCCAGGATTCGTGATCCGCGCGCGGGCGGCCTGGCGCCGCCCGATCTGATCAGCCGGCCCCCGGACAAGCGGGGGCCGGTTTCCATGCCCACAGGACCGGACGGATGAACAAGAGGCGAGAGCAGATCCAGGAGACAGAGGAAACGCACCCGGCGCTGCACATCGAGGAAGAGGATATCGACCTGTCGGACCTGAAATGGGACGATACGCTGGTCATGGTGATCTTCTGGGTGCTGGCCTTTGTGGTCTTCCTTCAGTTCTTCACCCGCTACGTGCTCAACGACTCGCTGGGCTGGACCGAGGAGATCGCGCGGTTCCTGCTGATCGCCGTGACCTTCACCGGCTCGGTCATGGCGGTGCGCAAGAGCGCGCACATCGCGGTGGAGTTCCTGTACCGCTGGGTCCCCCGACCCCTGCGTCGGGTGGCCCAGACGCTGATCGACCTCATTTCGATCACCTTCTACGGCAGCCTCGCTTACCTCTCCGGCCAGCTCGCGGGGCGGACGCGGCAGATGATGGTGTCGATCGACGTGCCGAAGTCGGTCGTCTACTGGTTCGTCGCCGCCTGCTTCGTCGCGATGACCGTCTATGCCATCCGCAACGCGTGGCTGCACCTGCGCACCGGCACCAGCAAACTCATCGACCCCGAGCAGCACGAAGACGCCGTGCGCGCGATGGACTAGGAGCGCGACCCGTGGACATCCTTTTTCTCTTCGTCATTCTTTTCGGGCTGCTGATCTTCGGCGTGCCCGTCGCCATCGCTCTGGCCGGCTCGTCCGCCATCTACATCATCAGCAACGGCATGCCGCCGCCGATGGTGGTGGCGCACCGCATGGTCAACGGCGTGGACAGCTTCCCGCTGCTCGCCGTGCCGTTCTTCATCCTGGCGGGCAACCTGATGAACACCGCCGGGATCACCGAGCGGATCTTCAACTTCGCGCTGTCGCTCGTGGGCTGGATGCGCGGCGGGCTGGGGCACGTGAACGTCGGCGCCTCGGTCATCTTCGCAGGCATGTCCGGCGCGGCGGTGGCTGACGCCGGCGGTCTGGGCGCCATCGAGATCAAGGCCATGCGCGACGCCAAATACGATCCCGGCTTCGCCGTGGGCGTGACGGCGGCATCCTCGACCATCGGGCCGATCATCCCGCCGTCGCTCCCGATGGTGATCTACGGCGTCGTCGCCGGCGCCTCGATCGGGCAGCTTTTCGCGGCGGGCTTCATTCCCGGCATCGTCATGGCGCTGTCGCTGATGCTGATGGTGGCCTTCTTCGCGCGACGCCGGGGCTTCCCGCGCGACCAGAAATTCGAAATCTCGATCCTGTTCTCGTCGTTCGGGCGCGCGTTCCTGTCTCTGATGACGCCGGTGATCATCGTGGGCGGCATCTTGTCGGGCGCCTTCACCCCGACCGAGGCCGCCGTCGCCGCCTGCGCCTGGGCGATGTTTCTGGGTCTCGTGATCTATCGCACACTGACCTGGCGGCGCTTCCTGCGCGTGACCTTCGACACGATCGAGACGACGTCTGTGGTGCTTTTCGTAGTGGGCGCGGCGGCGATCTTTGCCTGGATCCTGACTTCGAACCGGGTGCCGGAGGCAGTGGCGGGAATGCTGCTGTCGGCATCGGATCGCCCTTGGGTCATCCTTCTTCTGATCAACCTGATCCTGCTGATCGTCGGCTGCTTCATGGAGACGGTGGCGGCGATCACCATCCTCGTGCCGGTGCTGCTGCCGGTCGCGGTCGAACTTGGGGTCGACCCGGTGCACTTCGGTGTCATCATGGTGCTGAACCTGATGCTGGGACTTCTGACACCACCCGTGGGCATGGTCCTCTACGTCCTGGCGCGAGTCGCCAAGATTCCGTTCGAGCGCTGCGTCGTCGCCACCGCGCCGTTCCTGATCCCGCTGGTTGCCGTGCTGGTTCTGATCACCTTCGTCCCTGCCGTGACCATGTGGCTTCCGACGCTGATCTACCGTTGACGTTGGCGCCGGGCGGAATGCCGCCCGGCGCCCGGCTCTCCGGTGAGGTCCATGATCCCGCACATGCCCTGGATCAGGAAGTCGTAGCCCGGCTGACGCGCTCGCGGCCCGTCCTGGCCAAACCCCGTGACCGAGGCGTAAACCAGCCCCGGATTGGATTTGGAGAGGCTGTCGTAATCCAGCCCGAACTTCGCCAGGCCGCCCACCTTGAAGTTCTCGATCACCACGTCGGCGTCCGAGATCAGCGACTTGAGCCGGGCAAGATCGGCCGGATCCGAGAAGTCGCAGGTGACCGAGGTCTTGCCCCGGTTGGCGGCGTGGAAATACGCCGCCACGGTCTCGGTCGTTCCGTCCGGCCGGGGCCGCTCGAGGAAGGGCGGCCCCCAGCGCCGGGTGTCGTCGCCCTCTGGCGCTTCCACCTTTATGACTTCAGCCCCGAGGTCGGCCAGCGTCTGACCGATCCACGGACCGGCCAGGATGCGGGCCAGTTCGACCACCTTCAGCCCGGCAAGAGGTGCGTCCTGCGCCATCAGAAGAATGCCTGCAGCCCGGTCTGGGCGCGGCCCAGGATCAGGGCGTGCACGTCGTGCGTGCCCTCGTAGGTGTTCACCGTCTCGAGGTTCTGGGCATGCCGCATCACGCCGTATTCGATCTGGATGCCGTTGCCGCCGTGCATGTCGCGCGCGGTTCTCGCGATCTCCAGCGCCTTGCCGCAGTTGTTGCGCTTGATCAGGCTGATCATCTCGGGCGCGAAGCTCCCCTCGTCCATCAGACGACCCACGCGCAGCGCCGCCTGAAGGCCCATGGCGATCTCGGTCTGCATGTCGGCGAGCTTCTTCTGGTGCAGTTGGGTGGCGGCCAGCGGGCGGCCGAACTGCGTGCGCTCCAGCCCGTAGCGGCGGGCGCGGAACCAGCAATCCTCGGCCGCGCCCATCGAACCCCAGGCAATGCCGTAGCGCGCGCGGTTCAGGCAGCCGAAGGGTCCGCTCATGCCCGAGACGCCGGGCAGCAGGGCGTCCTCGCCCACCTCCACGTCGTCCATCACGATCTCGCCCGTGATCGAGGCACGCAGGCTGAGCTTGCCGTCGATCTTGGGCGCGGACAGACCCTTCATCCCCTTCTCCAGCACGAAGCCGCGCACCTTGCCGTCATGGGCTTCGGACTTGGCCCAGACCACGAAGACGTCGGCGATCGGGGCGTTGGAGATCCACGTTTTCGCCCCGCGAAGGAGGTAGCCGCCAACGGTCTTGATGGCGCGGGTCTTCATGCTGCCGGGGTCGGAGCCCGCGTCGGGCTCGGTCAGGCCGAAGCAGCCGATCATCTCGCCGCTCGCGAGCTTCGGAAGGAGGCGGCGCTTCTGATCCTCCGATCCGTAGGCCAGGATCGGGTGCATCACCAGGCTCGACTGCACCGACATCATGGAGCGGTAACCGGAATCCACGCGTTCGATTTCTCGCGCCACGAGGCCGTAGGACA
>NZ_FOXA01000078.1 GCF_900115595.1 Tranquillimonas alkanivorans | reverse complement strand
CTAGAAACTGGGCCTCCTTCTCGCGAACTTACGGAGGTATTTTGCCGAGTTCCTTCAACATCGTTCTCTCAAGCGCCTTGGTATTCTCTACCAGTCCACCTGTGTCGGTTTCGGGTACGGTCTGATGGAGGGCTATTTCCAGGGACCGCTCAGCTGCCGAACCAATCCGATAAGGTCCGACAACACCTGCGATCCGTCACATCCTCCTGGCCCAGGAATATTGACCTGGTTCCCATCGGCTACGCCTTTCGGCCTCGCCTTAGGGGCCGGCTTACCCTGCTCAGATTAGCTTTAAGCAGGAACCCTTGGACTTTCGGCGACAGGGTCTCTCACCCTGTTTGTCGCTACTCATGTCATCATTCTCGCTAGTGATCTCTCCACCGGATCGCTCACGCGCCGGCTTCACAGAAAACACTCTATCCTGCGCTACCGCTTCGCTGCTTGAGCGCGTGACGCGCTCCGCTCGGCTCGGCGGCAGAAGAGGACGAGTGTTATGTCACACTACGCTCCGCTACCACTGCATATGCAGTCCTAAGCTTCGGCTCGTGGCTTGAGCCCCGTTACATCTTCGCCGCAAGACAGCTTGATTAGACCAGTGAGCTGTTACGCTATCTTTAAAGGATGGCTGCTTCTAAGCCAACCTCCTGGTTGTTTTGGCCGTCTCACATGCTTTCCCACTTAGCCACGAATTGGGGGCCTTAGCTGTAGGTCAGGGTTGTTTCCCTCTCCACGACGGGCGTTAGCACCCGCCGTGTGTCTGCCATCCAGTACTCCCGGGTATTCGGAGTTTGGTTAGGATCAGTAAGCCTGTGGGGCCCCATTACCCATCCAGTGCTCTACCCCCCGGGGTATTCGGATGACGCTCTACCTAAATAGATTTCGCGGAGAACCAGCTATCTCCGAGTTTGATTGGCCTTTCACCCCTAGGCACACCTCATCCCGACCTTTTTCAACAGGTGTGGGTTCGGACCTCCAGTTGGTGTTACCCAACCTTCATCCTGGACATGCCTAGATCACTCGGTTTCGGGTCTGATCCCACGAACTCGACGCCCTATTCAGACTCGCTTTCGCTGCGCCTACACCTACCGGCTTAAGCTTGCTCGTGAGACCAAGTCGATGACCCATTATACAAAAGGTACGCCGTCAGGGCTCGAGGCCCCTCCGACTGCTTGTAGGCGTTCGGTTTCAGGTACTGTTTCACTCCCCTCGTCGGGGTGCTTTTCACCTTTCCCTCACGGTACTGGTTCGCTATCGGTCAGCAAGGAGTACTTAGCCTTCGAGGGTGGTCCCCCGATCTTCAGACAGGATTTCACGTGTCCCGCCCTACTTGATACGTCCGATCGAGCTTCGAATACGGGACTGTCACCCGCTCTGGTCCGGCTTTCCATCCGGTTCTTCTCACTCTCACGGCTCGGCTGGTCCCCGTTCGCTCGCCACTACTAGGGGAGTATCTGTTGATTTCCTTTCCTCCGGGTACTTAGATGTTTCAGTTCCCCGGGTTCGCTCTTTGAAGCCTATGTATTCAGCCTCAAAGTACCTGGTTCAGCCCGTTATGAGCTGCCGCG
>NZ_FOXA01000022.1 GCF_900115595.1 Tranquillimonas alkanivorans | reverse complement strand
GGTCGCCAAGCTGGTCAAGGACCGCGACGCGCTGCTGAGCTTCTACGACTACCCGGCCGAACACTGGAAACACATCCGGACGTCGAACCCGATCGAGAGCACGTTCGCCACCGTCAGACACCGAACAAAGCGCACCAAGGGCTGCCTCAGCCGCAAGACCGGCCTCGCCATGGCGTTCAAGCTGATGATGTCAGCGCAGCAGAAATGGCGCAAACTCGACGGTCAGAACCGCTTGCCGGAGGTCATCAGCGGGGTTGAGTTCCGCGACGGCGTCCGCCAATTTCCAACCGCCGCCTGATCACGGCGTCACCAACTTCTGCGCATATCTCGATGGCTTCGTCTCTCTTGGCGTCGGCGAAAACCATCTCGACCTGAATAACGGCACATTCTACATCAGCAGTGACTACAAGACGCCTTCCGTGACGGTTGGTGGCGCCGTTTCCGGAGTGATCGAGCGCGACGGCTACGAGATCTGGCCTGAAGTTGCATTCACCTACGGTCACACTGAAATCGGCGACGTTGACTTCACGGGCCGCGCCTACGGGCTCGTGGATGATACGCTCGTGCTCAACGCCGATAGTGTGAGGGTTACGAACTTCTCTCTGCGGCCCGAGTTTCGGGTTCCGTTGGACGATCTTTCGGTAGTGAACACGCTTTCGCTGCTCACTTTTGCACCGCAGTTCCTTTGTGAGCGCGTCGAAGCCACGGGCACCCAAAGCAGCTGCGGCGCTGGAGCAGAGGTCGGAGTGGCGCGGCGTTCAAACGACAGCCTCAGCCAGATTGATGCTCGAGTGATGATTGAGCAGGTGGGCGACACAACCCGATCCGGCTTCCAACTGAAGATCGAGCATCGCTTCTGACGCGACAAATCTCGCATGCGCCGCTTCGCAAGGGGGCGGCGCATGCATCGACGAAAAGCTTTGGCGGCATGCGCTACAGCGTAGCTGCAACGCAAATGCGAAGTCGCTACTGTGGACGGATTGAAAATCCTCGTGTCGGTGGTTCGATTCCGCCCCCGGGCACCACTTTATCCC
Source organism: Tranquillimonas alkanivorans (assembly GCF_900115595.1). Taxonomy (GTDB): domain Bacteria; phylum Pseudomonadota; class Alphaproteobacteria; order Rhodobacterales; family Rhodobacteraceae; genus Tranquillimonas; species Tranquillimonas alkanivorans. Next base: position 38,578 of record NZ_FOXA01000022.1, on the reverse strand, counting down.
TGAGAAGGTCCCGCCGTAGTAAGCGCCCACGCTTAATCTGGTGGCTGCGGAGGCGCCGGCAAGGCAAGATAGACGAGCACGCCGGTTTAGGGTCTTGCCCTGCGGGTGAGGTGCGACAGCGACGGTGGGTTCGAAGCCTGGAATAGGTCGCTGAGCAGGGCGAGTTGCGGTGCGCGCCGGTCTTGCGGATACGGTCCTGGGTCAGCGTTGTGCAGTGGTCGATGGATCTGCCGGCGGATCTGCTTCAGCATTGAACGTGACGGGTTCTCCGTTGCCGGGCCGGCCGAGGTACTCCAGCACGCTGCCGGGCACGCCGTCGCTGGCGGGCGCGTAGAGGCCGCAGTGGCGCATGGCGCGTCTCAGCGCCACCGTTCGGCCGATCTTCTCCAGAACGACACGCCCCGCGATCGGCTCGTGCGCCGCCGTCGCTGTGACGCCCATCTTCATGCCCCGAAGGGCCGAGATCCGGCTGCGGTAGGGTGGGAAAAGCACCATATGCGACAGTTCCTGCCCCATCACGGCCTCCTGGTCTAGCATGTGGATCCTGTTGCCGATCATCATCAGGACGCCGGCGTATTTGAAGACGTCCACGCCGGCCGGGGCGCTGTCGGTTTCGTGATCCCGCAGGCGTTCGATCGACTTGTACATCACGAGGCCGTCGCTCTCGTGGATGTGCAGGAGTGATTTCAGCACCAGGTGAGGCGATGTGAACGAATAGCGGAATTCGTAGTAGTAGCCGGTGTAAACCCGCAGCTGCGGCGTCTGCCCGGCGGCGGCCTTCAGCAGCGCTGACAGCACCGGCGGCGTCAGGTCGGCGGAGACGGGCAGGGCCGGCTTCAGTCGCACGATGTCGCGGAACTGGTCATCCGGCATGACGATCTCGTGCTCCTCGACCCCGAAGAAGTCGCACAGTCGGCGCATTGATCGGGCCGACGGGTACGCGGTGCCAGAGAGATATTTCATGATCTGCTGCCGATTCATGCCAAGCCGGCGTGCCACGTCCGAGATGGACTCGTGATAGCTGCACAACAGGCGCAGATTCTTTGGAAAGGCTTTTCGCATCTAAAGGCCCACTTGTCGTCAACTGTCGCTGCATAAGAGACGAGTGGCGTCCTGTCGAGCCTGCCGCGGAGATTGCCGGAGGGTCCCGCGTGGCTCAGACTCGGAGCGGGTGACCGCCGGTAAAGGCGGACCTTCCAACTCAACAGGGAGTTCAGGATGAATCGAACAGCAAAGCTTGCGGCGACCCTTTCGGTCTCGCTCGCGGCCACCGCGGGCGCGGTTTCCGCACAAGATGCCATCAAAATCGGTGGCATCGCGCCTCTGTCGCCCCCGGGCGGCGTGCAGACCGGGGAGTCGCTGCGTGACGGCATGATCGTCGCCGTCGAGGAGCTCAACGCAAACGGCGGCATTCTTGGCCAGCCTGTCGAACTGATCGTCGAGGACACCTCGGGCGTCCCCGAAAAGGGCGTGGCGGCGTTCGAGCGTCTGGCCACGGCCGAGAACGTCGTTGGCGTCACCGGCTCGGCGCACAGCGCCGTGTGCTCGGCCGTGGGCCCGGTCGCGCAGGAAACCAACACCGTCTTCGTGGCCGGCGAGTGCTGGTCCGACTCGGTGACCGCCGCGCAAATCCCCGAGGTCTTCCGGATCACGGTCGCGAACTCGCTGGTCTACTCGGTCGCGGCGGACTGGGTGAAGGAAGCCGGCTTCGAGAACATCGCGATCATCTCGGAGAACTCGGACTGGGGCTTCGGCATCATCGACGTGTTCACGGAGAACCTGAAGGATACCGGTGCCACCGTCACGTCGTTCACGGCCGAGCGGACGGTCTCCGACTTCACGCCGCAGCTTCTTCAGCTCAAGCGCGCCGACCCGCAACCCGACCTGATCGTCGCCGGCTTCACCGGCTCGAACCTGCTGCTGATGCTGCGCCAGGCGTATGACCTGGGCCTCGCGCCCAGCCCCGAGACCGCGATCTTCGCCGCCGGCGCGGACGTGCTCGAACCCGAGTTCTGGGACGTGATGGGCGATGCCGGCAAGTACGTCATCGGCAACCCCGCCGGCCTGCCGGGCAAGCCGGACACCCCGCTGTCGCGCAGCTTCGGCGAGGCGTACCAGCAGAAGTTCGACCGTCCGGCCAATGCCGTCGCGATGGAAGGCTACGACGGTGTCATGGTCCTGGCCGAGGCCATCGAGGCCGCCGGCACGACCGACAGCGACGCGGTGGAAGAGGCCCTGCGCAACCTCAGCTGGGACGGCACGCGGGGGACGATCTTCTTCCCGCAGACGAAGGAGCCCGCCTGGGCGTTCCAGCAGTGGCCCGAGGTTCCGATCTTCGTGATCCAGTATTCCGAGGCGAACCAGACTCCGTCGGAGGCCGAGATCCTGTGGCCGAAGTCTCAGGCGACGACCGACGAGATCGTGCTCAAGCCCTGATCACGTAAGACGGCGCAATCAGAGGGGCCGCGGCCAAGCCGCGGCCCTTTTTTCAAGTTGGGAGCCGGAACGGAAAAAGCCGCGGCAAATGCCGCGGCCTCTTGCAACTCTGCTCAGCGCGTGCGCGTCAGAACAGCCATTCAGAGATGGCGTCGCGGTATTCCTCGTCGAACTTCTTCTTGGTCCCTTCAAGCTTGTTGGCCCCGAGTTCGAGCACGTAGATGTAGTCGGCCACGTCGGTGCCCGCGATCACGTTCTGGTCCACCATCAGGATCGTGCGCCGCTCTTCCGTCACGAGGCGCCTCAGGTGGTCGTAAATCTGTCCCGCCCGCTTCGGGTCCAGCCCCACCGTGGGCTCGTCGATGAGAAGGAGTTCCGGGTCGCTCATCAGCGCCAGTTCGAGCTGCATGAGGCGTTGCTGTCCGCCCGACATCAGGCCCGCCCGCTTGCTTCGAAACTCGCGCAGGTAAGGTGCGCGCTCGAAGACCCGCTCGACCGCCGAGCGGGCGCGCGGTTTCTCGTGCCGGAAGGCCCACGTTGCCATCTCGACGTTTTCCTGCACCGTCATCTCGGGGAAGATTGCGTGCTTCTGGGGCACGTAGGCGATCCCGAGGTTGACCAGGTCGCGGGTGTTGACGTCGCGCATGTCGCGCTCGCCAAAGCGGATGGTGCCGGTGTGCGGGCGGAGTTGCCCGATGATCGTCTTGAGCAGCGTCGACTTGCCCACGCCGTTCGCCCCGATGATCGTCGTCAGCATGCTCTCGCGCGCGGTGACGTCGAGCCCGCGCAGGATGTCTATGTCGCGGCTGTAGCCTGCGTGCAGGTTGCGGACTTCAAGCTGCGCCATGGTGATCTCCGAGGTAGGCGTCGAGGACGGCGGGGTCGTTGCGGGTTTCTTCAGGCGTGCCGTCGCAGATGATGTCGCCGTAGCTGAGCGTGACGACGCGCTGGCACAGGTCGAAGATCGACCCCATGTCATGGCTGATCAGGATGATCGTCACCCCGCTGTCGTTCCATTTCCTGATGTGGTCGTGCATGAAGCGCTTGAGTTCGGGGTGCACGCCGCCGAAGGGCTCGTCCAGCAGGACGATCTTTGGCGACAGCATCATGATCCGCGCGAATTCCAGCAGCTTGCCCTGTCCGCCGGACAGGCTCGACGCCCGCTCGTGCGCCAGCCTTTCGAGCTTCAGGTCCCGCAAGAGACCCATCGCCCTGTCCGTCGCCTCGGATTGAGACTGCGCGCCGTCGGACAGGCCGGCGACGAGCATGTTCTGCAGGACCGTCAGGCGGCGGAAGATCTTCGTGACCTGGAAAGAGCGGCCGATGCCTTGCCGCGCCAATTGGTGCGGAGCATGACCCAAAACCGGCCGGCGCTCGAAGTTGATGCTGCCGCCGTCCGCCTTGTAATAGCCGCTGACGATGTTCAGCAGCGTCGTCTTTCCGGAACCGTTCGGCCCGATCAGGCCCAGAAGCTCGCCGCTGCCGACCGTCATGTCGACGCTGTTGAGCGCGGTCAGGCCGCCGAAGCGCTTCACGAGACCGCTGATGTCGAGTTGTTCGTGCATCATTTGTCATCTCCGCTCTTGCGCAGCCGGTCGGTAAGGACGTCGGCGACCGTTCCGAAGACGCCGTTGGGCATGAGCCGCAGGATCAGCAGCGTGATGAGGCCGAAGACCACAAGCCGCCACTCGCCCAGCTCTCTCAGGCCCTCGAGCAAAACCTGCAGGCTGACACCCCCCAGCGCGGCAAAGACGACATTGTGGAACCCGCCGATGACCGCCATGGCGAGCACGATCCCCATCTCCTGAAGCGACATCATCGACGGGGTGATCAGCTGGACGAAGTGGGCGTAAAGACCGCCCGCCAGGCCCGCGAACGCGGTCGAGATCGCGAAGGCCACGGTCTTCCACAGCGTCACGTTGACGCCGAGACTGGCGGCGCCGTCCTCGTCCTCGCGGATCGACTGGAAGAACAGCCCGACGCGCGAGCGCAGAAGCCATGTCATGAGCGCCAGGCAGGCGACGGTGACCGCGAGGAACAGGTAGTAGTACTCGCTGCGCGACCCGTCCTGCAGCAGCGGCTCCACCTGCAATCCGCGCGAGCCCTCGGTTAGCTGGTACTCGGCGGTGGCCGTGATCCGGAGGATCTCGGCGAAGGCGATCGTGGTCAGGCCGAGGTAAGCGCCGTGAAGCCGCAATGTGAGCCGACCGATCACGAAGCCAAGCGCACCGGCCACGAGGACCCCGGCCGCGAGCCCGAGGACCGGCGGCAGTCCGGCGTGCTGAACGCTGAGCGCCGAAGCGTAGCCACCGAGACCCGCCATCGCCGCCTGCGCGAAACTGATCCGCCCGATGTAGCCGACGAGCAGCGCCCAACTGGCGGCGAGGATCGCGTAGTAGAAGCCGATGGTGATCGTGTAGACCCAGTAGTCCCCGAGAAGCAGCGGCAGCGCGAGGAAGACAAGCAAGATCAGCCCGAGGCCGAGCAGGCGAAGAGTTTGCAGCTTCATGCCCGGCGCTCCTTTGTGCCGAACAGACCCTGCGGGCGAAGCAGCAGGATGCCGACCAGCAGGACCAGCCCGTAGGCGTCCTTGTAGGCCAGCGCCCGGCTCGGGTCCGGTATCAGGATGGTGGCGAAACTCTCGACCTGGCCGAGGATGATTGCCCCCATGATGGCGCCGGGGATCGACCCGAGGCCGCCGAGAACCACGATCACATAAGCCTTGATCACCGGAATGACGCCCATCGGCGGCACCACGTTGAACACCGGGCCCATGAGCGCGCCCGCCAGCCCGGCCAGCGCTGCGCCGGTCGCGAAGGCGAGCATTCCGACGCGCGTCACACTGATCCCGAAGATCGCCGCCGCCTCGCGGTTCTGGCTCACGGCCCGCACCGCGCGTCCTGCCCACGTGTAGCGGAGCGCGGCTAGGAGCACCGCGATCAGCACCACGGCGACGCCTGCGGCGGCAAGCCGGTCGCCGCTCACGATCAGCTCCCCGATCTCGACACCGCCGCGAAAAAGCGGCTCTGGACGGCGCGGCCAAGGACCGAACAGGCTGTTGGCCAGGTTAAGCAGCAGGATCGACAGGGCGAAGGTGATCATGATCGAGTATTCTTCGGGCCTGTCGGCCCGGCCGTCATAGACCGGCCTGATCAGAAGCCACTCGACCAGCGCCCCCATTGCCGCCAGCGCGGCGGCCGCCACGACAATCCCGACGACGGGCGGCAGGCCCATCGAGGCGACCGCCAGGAAGTACGCGTATCCGCCGAGCATGTAGAGTTCACCATGCGCGAAGTTCACGACGCGCAAGACGCCGAAGATGATCGCGAGGCCCAACGCCGCCAAGGCGTAGAACGAGCTCACGATCAGCCCGTTCAGGGCTTGCTCGAGTATTGCCACGAGGCTCATTCTTGTTCTGCTCCCTGCTTTGTTTGCGCGGCACAATGCGGCAGGGGTCGCCTCCGGACAATCCGGGGAGCGGTCACCGCCTGACGCTATCTGACGCTCAGGAAGCTTCCTTAAGCGTCTGCCGCAAAGCGTCTCCGCAATGTCGCGGCGCGGACCCAGGCGCTAACGTCGCCCCGTCTGAGAAGGGGAGGACCGCGGATGGTGGATGATCAATTTCTGGATTGGGACACGGAGGAGTTGTCCGCTGGAGTCCGCACGCAGCGTTTCACCAGCGAAGCCGTGGTCGCGGCCAGCCTGCAACGGATCGCCGAGCGGAACGACGCACTGCACGCTTTCGTCGAGGTCTTCGACGCTTCCGCGCGGCAGCGTGCGCGGGAACTGGATGCAGAGATCAGGGATGGTCGCTGGCGTGGCCCGCTGCATGGCCTGCCCGTGGCCATCAAGGACCTAGCCGACATCGAGGGACACGTGACGGGCTTCGGCTCGCGGTGCTACTCCGATACGCCTGCAATGAAGAGCGCGGCGTTCGTCCAGGCGCTGGAGCAGGCCGGGGCGGTGATCATCGGCAAGACGCATACGGTCGAGTTCGCGTTCGGAAGCTGGGGCACGAACTATGCTCTGGGCACGCCGGTCAATCCCGCCTGTCCCGGTCACTGCTCGCCGGGCGGGTCGTCGAGCGGCTCTGCCGTTGCGGTGGCGGCCGGGCTCGTGCCCTTGGCCATCGGCTCGGACACCGGCGGCTCGGTCCGCATCCCGTCAGCGCTCTGCGGCATCACTGGCATGAAGCCCAGCCACGGCGCGGTCTCGCTCGACGGAGTCGCCCCTCTCAGCGCAAGGCTCGACGCAATCGGTCCACTGGCACGGGACGTCGCGGGCTTGAAGATGCTGCTCGACGCCATGAGCCTGAACCAACCGTCCGGGGCAGCCGTGACACCGGCCAACGTCTGGTGCCTTGCCGAAGGCGACCTGCAGCCCGCGGATGCGGCTGTTTTGAGCATGTACGCGTACGTTCTAGAGGCCCTCCGCACGGCCGGTTTCGATGTGGAGCGCCTCGAACTCCCGCGTGCGCTGTCCGAATATCAGAGCCGCTGCGGCAGCATCATGGCCTACGATGCCTACCGCGCTCTGCGCGAGATCATCGAGGATCACCGCCGCCCGCTCGACCCGTGGGTGCGCCGGAGGATCGCCGCGGGCCGCGACATCTCGGACGAGGCGCAAGAGGAGGCGCTGCGCCAGCGGGAGAAGGACACCGAGGTGTTCCTGGAACGATTCGGGCCCGACGATCTGCTCGTGCTGCCAACGACGCCGCTCACAGCGCGGCCAGTCGCCGAGATCGACGAGATGCAGATCCCGATGTCGCGGTTCACGAGAATTGCCAACTACCTCGACCTTGCCGCAGTCACCCTGCCGGTCGTTCGCCCGGGCGAAGCGCCCGTCGGGGTGCAAGTTGCCGCGCGCCGCGGGCAGGATGACCGACTGCTTGCGCTGCTTCGCGAACATGAGCCCCTGTCGCAGGTTATTGCGGCTCTTGGTCAGAGAAGCTTGGCCGGCTAGGTTTGAAGAGTTGTCCCGAAAGCGAGCTGAGGCTGCCATCGTTGGTCACGGCGGCAAGGCCGTAAACCGGCGCATCAGGGTCGGCGGGATCAGAAACGGTTGAACGGTGACGAAGCGTGCGGGCGAGTTCCAAAGCACGCGCGTCAGAACGTGGAGCACAACCGCTGCCGCCGATCTTGAAACGCCAGCGTTAGCGACCCGGTCGTCCACGAAACGCTTCCTCGTCGGCCTCCGTCGTGAGCGTAGCCCCTACGCGAATACCCCCTCTCGCGGGTGAACGCCAATCAGGCGCGCTCCCTCAACCAGTATTCTTCTTCGAGTTCTGCGGGTGGATTTCCCCGATGGGCTTGAGCAGGCGGCGGGTATTGAACCAGTTGACCTATCCGAGCGCCGCGTATTCGAGCCTCGGAACCGGGCCAAGGGCCGCGGCGGTGGATGACCCCCGCCTTGAACAGACCGTTGATCGTCTCGGCCGAAGCACTGTCGTAGCTGTACCGACGCCTGCGGCCGCCAGCCTGATCTGCGGCGGTAGCTGGCGACAGGTCCTGCGCATGTTGGTATTGAATTTGCCGCGCGTAAAATACATAGTGCGGCTATGGGCGCCGACGCAGGCATCGGGTGCTCGAGCGGATGTTCAGATGGGCGGTTTCCGTGACTGGATCAAAAGTCAGGAACATGGACGAGTTGGCCCAGGTCAGCGGCGTCTCGAGGCCCACCCTGTCGAAGTATTTCAACGATCCGACAAGCGTCCGTGATTCGAGCCGGGCGCGGATCGAAAGGGCGCTCGAGAAGTATGATTATCGCCTGAACATTTTCGCGATCAATCAGAACCGGCGCTCCACCAAAACCATCGGCATTGTCGTCCCTTACCTCGCCGATCCATTTTTCGCCGCGATCGTTCGCCGCATCGAGCAGCGTTGTCTCGACGCCGGTTTGCGGCCCAGCTTGTTCAGCGCCCACGGACAGCCTGATCTCGAGGTGGAGATCCTGGATAACCTGCGGACATTGCGCCCTGCAGCCGTGCTTTTGGCGCCGCTCGGCCGGGCGTCGAACCGCCGGGAGATCGAGCGGTTCTGCGCAGACGTTCCCACGATCCTGTTTGACAGCAACATCGAGGGGCTGGGTGACGCCTTTGTGGGGTCGGACAATTTCAACTTTGTGCAGCAAAGCGTTGAGTATCTCGTTTCCACCGGTGAGCCTCCGCTGTTCGTCGAGATGGCTCATCCAGCGAACCCCAACGCGAACAAGCGCCGAGAGGCTTACGTTTCGGTGATGGAGGCGCTTGGTCTGGAGCCGCACGTTCTGAAGGTCGAAGGCGAAGGCTGGGATTTCGAGCGGATCGGGCATGCGGCGGCCAACCAGTTGATCGAGCGGCACGGACTGACGATGCGGACGGTGTTGTGCAGCAATGATCGGTTGGCGATCGGCTTCCTGGCGGGCTGCTACGAAAATGGGCTTCGAGTGGGCAAGGGGGAGGGTTGTGCCCTGCGCGTCGCAGCTCACGACGATCATCCTTATTCGCGCTTTACCTGCCCGTCACTCACCACGGTCGCTCACGACTACAAAGTCGTTTCCGAAAAGGCGGTCGAACTTCTTTTCGACCTGATCGCAAGAGACGGGAAGTTCGAGACGCGCCGGGAGTGGCTCTACCCCGCGCATCTGGTCCCGAGAGCCTCGGCCTGAATTTTTACGCACGTAAAAATACTTTTTGACTCTGTTTCCCGAATCTACGTAACGTCACCTTGTATCATCCACTGTTGGAGGAGGAGTCGGGATGAATATGAGAGCTGTTTTGGGGGCGGCAACGGCGCTGACGGCGGTCGGGCTGACTGCTGCGGCGCAGGACGCCACGACCCTGACCATCGCCACCGTCAACAACGGCGACATGATCAGGATGCAGGCGCTTTCGGACAATTTCACCGAGCAGAACCCTGACATCGCGCTCGAGTGGGTGACCCTTGAAGAAAACGTGCTGCGTCAACGGGTCACGCAGGACATCGCCACAGGCGGAGGCCAGTTCGACGTGATGACCATCGGCACCTACGAGGTTCCGATCTGGGCCGCGCAGGACTGGCTGCTGCCGCTCGACGACTTGCCGGCCGATTACGACGTGGACGACCTGCTGCCGGCGATCCGCTCGGCTCTGTCTGTCGACGGCACGCTCTATGCCGCGCCGTTCTACGGCGAGTCCGCCATGGTGATGTATCGCACCGACGTCGCCGAGCAGGCTGGGGTCGAGATCCCGGACGAGCCGACCTGGTCTGACATCAAGGCCGCCGCCGAGGCGATGCACGACCCCGACAACGAGGTCTACGGCATCTGTCTACGCGGCAAGCCGGGCTGGGGCGAGAACATGGGCTTCATCACGGCGATGGCGAACTCCTACGGCGCGAGCTGGTTCGACATGGAGTGGCAGCCGCAGTTCGATAGCGAGCCGTGGCAAGCCGCGATGAACGACTACCTCGAGCTGATGAACAACTATGGCCCGCCGGGCGCGTCTTCGAACGGCTTTAACGAGAACCTCGCACTGTTCCAGCAGGGCCGGTGCGGCATGTGGATCGACGCCACGGTCGCCGCCTCCTTCGTGACCGATCCCGACGACTCCACGGTGGCCGACAGCGTGGGTTACGCCACCTTCCCCAGCCGCGAGGGTGTGGACAACCGCGGCAACTGGCTTTGGGCCTGGAGCCTCGCCGTGCCGTCCTCGACCGACGCCGAGGACGCGGCCAAGCGCTTCGTGGCGTGGGCTACGAGCAAGGACTACACCACCCTCGTCGCGCAGGAAGAGGGGTGGCGCGCCGCGCCTCCGGGCACGCGCACCTCGCTTTACCAGAACCAGGAGTATCAGGCCGCGGCACCCTTCGCCGAGATGACGCTGAAAGCGATGCAGGCCGCGACGCCCGAAAACCCCTCGGTTGACGAGGTGCCCTATACTGGCGGGCAGTTCGTCGCAATTCCCGAGTTCCAGGGCATCGGCACGGCGGTCGGACAGACGTTCTCGGCCGCGCTCGCAGGGCAGATGGACGCCGAGCAGGCGCTCCAGACGGCCCAGCAGCTGACCCAGCGCGAGATGCAGCGCGCGGGCTACATCGACTGACCTCCCGAGGCGGGGCGCTTTCGGCGCGCCCCGCCGGCTTCCCGGCGGTCTTCGAAAATGGCCGCCGGGCCTTGTCCCAGGGCTCCGAAAGGACCGGATCGCATGGCCACGCAGCATTCCCGATCGGCGGCACGCTTGATGATATCCCCCGCAGTCATCCTGCTTCTGGGCTGGATGCTGATCCCGCTGGCCCTGACGCTGTACTTCTCGTTCCTGCGCTACAACCTGCTGATGCCGGGCACGAACCCTTTCGTCGGGCTTGAGAACTACTCGTACTTCCTAAGCGACCCTGCCTTCACTGCGGCGATGGTAAACACGCTGCTGCTCGTCGGCGGGGTGCTGGTGATCACCGTCGTCGGCGGCATCCTGCTGGCCCTGCTTCTCGACCAGGACATCTGGGGGCAGGGCGTCGTGCGTATCCTCGTCATCGCGCCGTTCTTCGTGATGCCGACCGTCTCGGCGCTGGTCTGGAAGAACATGTTCATGAACCCGGTGAACGGTCTTTTCGCACACCTGGCCGAGTTCCTGGGCCTTTCGGCCTTCGACTTCCTGTCGCAGGCGCCGCTCGCGTCGATCATCGGGATCGTGAGCTGGCAATGGCTGCCCTTCGCGACGCTGATCCTGCTGACCGCGATGCAGTCGCTCGACAGCGAGCAGCTCGAGGCGGCCGAGATGGACGGGGCGGGGCCGCTGTCGCGCTTCTGGTTCATCATGCTGCCCCACCTCGCGCGGGCGATCACGGTGGTGGTGCTGATCCAGACGATCTTCCTTCTGTCGGTCTTCGCAGAAATCCTGGTGACAACGAATGGCGGCCCGGGCACGGCGTCCACCAACCTTACATATCTCGTCTATGCCGAGAGCCTCCTGCGCTTCGACGTCGGCACCGGGTCGGCCGGCGGCGTGGTCGCCATCATCCTTGCCAACATCGTCGCGATCTTCCTGATGCGGATGATCGGAAAGAACCTCGATGCTTGAGGCACGCACACATCGATCTTCGGGGATGATCCGGGGCCTCCGCACGCCGCTCGCGGCTGTCTCCACGGCCAGTGCAATGGACATCGAGCACGCCGCCGCCGGTATCGCCACTCATGCCACCACCACAGGGAGCGTCTGAGCCATGGCACGCGCAGCTTCCCCCCGCCGCCGCGCCGCGATCAGTGTCCTCGCCTGGATCGTCGCGCTGCTGATCTTCTTCCCGATCCTCTGGACGGTGCTGACCAGCTTCAAGACGGAGGCCGAGGCCGTCGCCGACCCGCCTAGCTTCGTGGCCTTCGACTGGACGCTCGAGAACTACTTTGTCGTGCAGGAACGGTCCGATTACTTCCGGCACTTCTGGAACTCGGTCGTCATTTCGATCGGCTCGACGATCATCGGGCTGGCGATCGCCGTGCCCGCCGCTTGGGCGATGGCGTTCGTACCGGGCAAGCAGACCAAGAACGTGCTGATGTGGATGTTGTCCACGAAGATGCTGCCACCGGTGGGCGTGCTGGTGCCGATCTACTTGATCTTCCGCGATGTCGGACTGCTCGACACGCGAGTGGGGCTGGTGATCGTCCTGACGCTGATCAACCTGCCGATCATCGTCTGGATGCTGTACACCTACTTCCGCGAGATTCCCGGAGACATCCTGGAAGCCGCGCGAATGGATGGGGCGAACCTTCGCTCCGAAGTGCTGTACGTCCTGCTGCCGATGGCGCTGCCGGGCATCGCCTCGACCTTCCTGCTCAACGTGATCCTGGCCTGGAACGAGGCGTTCTGGACGCTGAACCTGACGGCCGCGAATTCCGCACCGCTCACCGCCTTCATCGCCAGCTATTCCAGTCCCGAGGGGCTGTTCTATGCCAAGCTGTCGGCCGCCTCGACGATGGCCATCGCGCCGATCCTGATCCTCGGCTGGTTCAGCCAGAAGCAACTCGTCCGCGGCCTGACCTTCGGCGCCGTGAAATAAGGAACGAACGATGGGACGCATTACGCTCGACAAGGTGACCAAGAGCTTCGGCGAGGTGCAGGTCATCCCGCCGCTGGACCTGACCATCGAGGACGGCGAGTTCGTGGTCTTCGTCGGCCCTTCGGGTTGCGGGAAGTCCACGCTCCTGCGCCTGATCGCGGGGCTCGAGGACGTGACATCTGGCGAGATCCGCATCGACGGAAGGAACGCGACGGAAACGCCGCCCGCGCGGCGCGGCCTTGCGATGGTGTTCCAGAGCTACGCGCTCTACCCGCACATGTCGGTGCGCAAGAACATCGCCTTTCCGCTGCGCATGGCGGGGCTCGAAAAGGCCGAGCAGGATCGCCGGGTTGTCGAGGCGGCGAAGGTGCTGAACCTGACCGATTACCTGGATCGGCGGCCGGGCCAGCTGTCGGGCGGCCAGCGCCAGCGCGTGGCCATCGGCCGCGCCATCGTGCGCGAGCCGGCGGCCTTCCTGTTCGACGAGCCGCTGTCGAACCTCGACGCGGCGCTGCGCGTGGGGATGCGGCTCGAGATCAGCGAGCTGCATGAAAGGCTCAAGACGACGATGATTTACGTCACGCACGACCAGGTCGAGGCGATGACCATGGCCGACAAGATCGTGGTCTTGCGCGCGGGCAACATCGAACAGGTCGGCTCGCCGCTCGACCTCTACCACACTCCGCGCAACCTGTTCGTCGCCGGCTTTATCGGCAGTCCGAAAATGAACCTGATTAACGGAAACGCGGCGAAGCAACACGGTGCCTCGACCATCGGCGTGCGGCCCGAGCACCTGCGCATCGTGCCCGAGGGCGGGCTCTGGACCGGGACGGTGGGTGTGAGCGAGCATCTGGGCTCGGACACCTTCCTTCATGTGCACGACACAGGGCTGGCGGACGTGATCACCGTGCGCGCCGAAGGTGAGGTGGGCCTGCGCCACGGCGACACGATCCATCTGACCCCGCGGGAGGACAAGGTGCACCGCTTCGACGAACAGGGGGGCCGGGTCGCATGAGGTTGCAGGGAAAGACGGCGCTCATCACGGGCGCGGCCCGGGGCATCGGGCTGGCCTTCGCACGGGCATATGTCCGCGAAGGCGCGCGCGTAGCCATCGCCGATCTCGACATCGTCCGTGCCCGCAAGGCGGCCGGGGACATCGGCGACGCGGCCATTGCCGTCGAGATGGACGTGACCCGGCAGGACAGCATCGACGCCGCCGTAGCCGAGGCCGTCGAGCGGCTGGGGCGCATCGACATCCTGATCAACAACGCCGCGCTTTTCACCGCGGCGCCCATCGTCGAGATCGACAGGGCCGACTACGACAAGGTCTTCGCCGTCAACGTCTCGGGCGTGCTCTTCACGATGCAGGCCGTCGCGCGCCACATGATCGAGCGGGGCGGCGGCGGCAAGATCATCAACATGGCCTCGCAGGCTGGCCGCCGGGGCGAGTCGCTGGTCGCGGTCTACTGCGCGAGCAAGGCCGCGGTGATCTCGCTGACGCAGTCGGCGGGGCTGAACCTGATCCAGCACGGCATCAACGTGAACGCCATCGCCCCCGGCGTCGTGGACGGGGAACACTGGGACGGCGTGGATGCGTTCTTTGCCAAGTACGAGAACAAGGCGCCTGGCCAGAAGAAGAAGGAAGTGGGCGACGCAGTGCCCTACGGCCGGATGGGCCGGGCCGAGGACTTGACCGGAATGGCGATCTTCCTTGCCACGGGCGAGGCCGACTACATCGTTTCGCAAACCTACAACGTCGACGGCGGCCAGTGGATGAGCTGACCGCCGCAGGAGGTCGACCCATGAGTGTGAAGCTTTCCTCCGCCGCGCTGGGACACCTGCCCGAGGGCGTCGCCGGCCCCGGCTACGACCGGGCGGACCTGTCGCCCGGCATCGTCCATTATGGCGTCGGCAACTTCCACCGCGCGCACCAGGCGACGTACCTCGATCGGCTGTTCGCGAGCGGCAAGGACCGCGACTGGGCCATCGTCGGCGCTGGCGTGCGTCCGGGCGACGCAGCGATGCGGGACAGGCTCGCGACGCAGGACTGGCTTTACACGGTAGTCGATCTCGATCCGCAGGGACTGTCGGCGCGGGTCGTCGGCTCGATGACCGACTTCTGCCCGGTGGATCCCGAGGCCAACATCGAGCGGATGGCAGCGCCGGAAACCCGCATCGTGTCGCTGACCGTGACCGAGGGAGGCTACTACATCGACGCCGAGACGGGCGGCTTCGACGGCGACCACCCCGACGTTCAGGCGGACCTGGAAAGCCTGCGCCCGCCGCGCACCGTGTTCGGCCAGATCTGCGCGGCCCTTAAGCGCCGGTTCGACGCAGGCGTGCCACCGTTCACAGTCATGTCTTGCGACAACATCCCTGAAAACGGGCAGGCGACCAAGCGTGCGGTTGTCGGCTTCGCCCGGCTGTCGGACCCTGAGTTGGCTGATCGCATCGAGCTCGAAGTGGCATTTCCGAACGGTATGGTGGACTGCATCACGCCCGCCACATCGGAGCGCGAGCTGAAGATGGTGCGCGATCGCTTCGGCATCGAGGACGCGGCGCCCGTGGTGTGCGAACCGTTTCGCCAGTGGGTGCTCGAGGACAGATTCCCGGCCGGGCGGCCGCGACTCGAGGACGTGGGAGTCGAGTTCGTGGACGACGTGCTGCCGTACGAGTTGATGAAGCTGCGCATCCTCAACGCGGGTCACGCCGCCATCGCGTATCCCTCGGCTCTGCTGGGGCACACGCTGGCTTCGGACGCCATGAATGATCCCGACATGGCGGCCTGGCTCGAGGCGGTGATCGGCCGCGAGGCGATCCCGACGCTGCCGAAGATCCCGGGTGTGGATTTCCGGCAGTACCTGGCCACCTGCGCCGAACGGTTCGGCAATGCCGAGGTCGGAGACACCATCGCCCGGCTCTGCCTCGACGGCTCCAATCGTCAGCCGAAATTCATCCTGCCCACCGTGCGCGACGCGCTGCGCGACGGCGGTCCGGTCGAGGGGCTCGCGCTCGAGGTGGCGCTTTGGTGCCGCTACTGCCGGGGCGAAGACGAGGAGGGCCGGCCGATCCGCATCGAGGACGAGCGGGCCCTGCGTCTGAAGAAGGCCGCGGAAGAGGCTCGCGAGGACCCGTTGGCCTTCCTGAGGATCGGTGACGTTTTCGGGGACCTCGTCCACGAGGACCGCTTCCGCGACGCCTTTGCCGCGGCGCTGAGGCGGTTGTACGACACCGGCGTGCGGGCCGAGTTACGCAGTTACGTCGCACCGTCCGGCTGACGACCTTGAGAGGGAGCACCAGGAGCTTCCGGCGCCGAGGAGGGCTCGCCGAACCGCTTGTGCTTCAGGGCTCTTCCTCCTTCATCCATTCGGACGTGGAAAATTCCGGGTCGCAACGGCTCGACTCTTAGGGCGAAGGTCGCGGTGAAGCGGCTTGAAGATTGCATCTGCATACTTCATGCTTGAAGTAGTTCGGGTGGCTCAGCTGCGATGGTTGAGTGCGCCTCGAGCGATCGAGGGAGGAAAAAATGAAGAATCTCGCGCTCTGCAGCCTGGCTCTTGGGCTTGCCGCAGCACCGTTACATGCACAAGAGGTTCTGCGCGGCGTCAGCGCCTTCGCGACCGGAACCACCTTCTCGAAACCGTTCGAAGCGTTCGTGGACCGCGTCAACGAACAGGGGGCGGGGGTCGTCCAGATCGAGTATCTAGGCGGACCCGAAGCCGTGCCGACCTTCGAACTGGGTAATGCCGTCTCGGCCGGGATCGTGGACATCGCCAATAACACGACAGCGTTCTACCCGAACCTGCTGCCGGCGGGAGACGCTCTTCACCTGGCGACCAACACCGTGCAGGAGCAGCGGGAGAACGGCTGCTTCGACAAGATCGACGCGCTTCACCAAGAGCAGATGAACGCGAAGTTCCTCGCCCGTACGGGCGATCATATTCAATTCCACATCTATCTGACCGAGGATGTGGAGGGGCCGGACCTGTCCGGACGCACCATCCGGACCACGCCCGTCTACCGCGCGATGCTCGAGCGACTGGGCGCCACGCCGGTCCGGACCGCGCCGGGCGAAGTATATACGGCCCTGGAGCGGGGTGCGATCGACGGCTATGGCTGGCCGGTCCAGGGCGTCATGGACCTGGGATGGAACGAGCAGACGAGCTATCGCATCGATCCGGGCTTTTACCAGGTCGACGTGAATTTCCTGGTCAATCTGGACCGCTGGAACGGGCTGTCGGAAGAAGCCAGGGCGGTGCTGGAAGAGGCGGCGCTTTGGATCGAAGAGAAGAACGCAGAGAATCTCGAGATCAACGAACGTGAGAAGGAGCGCCAGGCCGAGTCGGGGATCCAGGTGATCGAGTTCACCGGCGAAACCGCCGAGAATTACTTGAGCATGGCGCAGGACGCTGGCTGGGGTGTCGTCGAAGCGATCGATCCTGAGGTCGCTGCCGACCTCAAGCCCTGTCTGACCCAGTAAGGACCTGGGCCGGGGTCTTCCCGGCCCGAACCACATGAACCAGCTCAATTCCCTGTTCGAGGCGCTACTGCGCGCCTGCGCCGTCGTGTCTGGCTTGGTCTTCGCAAGCGCGGCAATACTGATTTCGCTGAACGTGGTCCTGCGCAACGTGGGCGGGGTTACCCTCTTCGGACTGCTGGACGCCGTGGAATACGGCCTCCTTTTGGCGACGTTCCTGGGCGCGCCGTGGGTGCTTTCGAAGAATGCTCATGTCACAGTCGATCTGGTGACGGGCGCGCTGCCCGAGAGACTGTCAGAGCCGCTGTCCCGAGTGACCGCGCTGATCGGCTTCCTGATCTGTGCGTCGTTGCTTTGGTACGCGACGGATGCCGCACTCGCGTCCGCGACCCGAGGCTCCATGATCCGCACGGCGTTCACCATTCCGGAATGGTGGGTTCTATCCGTGTTGCCTGTCTCGCTCGCGCTCATGTGCGTGGAGTTCCTGAGGCAGGCCGCGGCGCCGCGCAGCGGGGCACGGCAGGCGACGGGGCTGTGATGATGGAGTGGCCCCTCGTTCTCGGTCTCATGATGGGCGGACTCGGATTCCTGCTGCTGATCGGGCTGCCGGTCGCGTTCGCCTTCATCGCCGTCACCATCGTCGGCGCCTACGAGGTGCTGGGCGGAGACCGCGGTGTGGCGCAACTGGCCCGGAACGCTGCGCAGTCGGTGGCGAATTTCCAACTCGCGCCGATCCCGCTTTTTATCCTGATGGGAGAGTTGCTGTTCCAGACGCGGGTCGCGCACAAGGCCATCGATGCGGTCGAGAGGGTCGTGACGCGTGTGCCAGGGCGGCTGTCGGTCGTCACGGTGTTTGGTGGCACGATCTTCGCGGCATTGTCTGGCTCGACGATCGCGAACACCGCAATGCTGGGCTCAACGCTTCTACCCAACATGCTGAAGAAGGGATATGCGCCGTCGCTCGCGATGGGCCCGATCATGGCATCCGGCGCCATCGCCATGCTGATCCCGCCGTCGGCGCTGGCCGTTCTGGTCGGTAGCCTGGCCGGGATCTCCATTGCGGGCCTGCTCGTCGCGGGTGTCATACCGGCGCTTCTGCTTTCGGTCTTGTTCGTGGGCTGGATCGTGCTTCGCGCCGTCCGCAATCCGGACCTGGCGCCGAGCGATCCGCTGCCCGAGATGACGTTGGCCGAGCGCTGGCGACCTTTCCTTCTCTACGTCGCGCCGTTGTCGCTGCTGTTCGCCGTCGTGATCGGCAGTCTCCTCGCCGGCTTCGCCACCCCGACCGAGAGCGCAGCGCTCGGATCGGTCGCTGCGCTGCTGGTCGGCGCCGGTTACCGGGCGCTGTCGGTCGAGCGCGTCGTGCGGGCCCTGACCGAGACGGTGAAGCTGTCCGTGATGATTCTGTTTATCATCGCGGCGAGCCAGACGTTCGCCCAAGTCCTCTCGTTCTCGGGAGCCACGGGCGGCCTGATCCGGCTGATTGAAGGATACGAGTTCGGTACGATCGAGATTCTGCTGGGCATGATCGCGCTTCTGCTCTTGCTGGGGTGCTTCGTCGACCAGGTCTCGATGCTGATGGTGACCGTCCCGATCTTCGTGCCGCTGTCCGAGGCGGCTGGCGTCGACCCGCTTCTGCTGGGTGTCGTCTACCTTTTGACGATGGAGATCGGTCTGCTGACGCCGCCGTTCGGCTTGTTGCTTTTCGTGATGCGCGGTGTTGCGCCGCCCGAGATCGGAATGAGGACGATCTATGCTTCCATCTTGCCCTTCATCGCGATCAAACTGGTGATCCTGGCGCTGATTGTGGCTGTCCCGGAAGTCGCCATCTGGCTGCCTTCGGTCATGGGGGAATAGAGTGACGTGCATTCGTGCGACCCTGTTGCGCGAAAACTGTCAAGAGCCTTGGAGGGCGTTGTCAGAGGCTCCGCCAACAAGGCCCAATCCTCGGTTGTCGGCCTCGGCTAGCTGATCGTGCCGCCTACTCATCGGCGGCCAACACTGCCGTAAGCCTTGAACACAGACGGCAAAATAACTTGCATACGCATATTTTGTGTCTACGCTTCCACCTAAAGACGCTGGACAGGGAGGGAAGAGATGTCGGCGGAAAACTTGGTTAAGGAACTGGGTGCGAAGCTTCTGAGCGGCGAGGTGAAGGTGGTGGATCTTTCGGGATCGCTCGGCCCCGACACGCCGATCCTCCAGCTTCCGCCCGACTTCGCGAAGAACACGCCGAAAGTCGAGATCCACAAGATCAGCGAATACGACCAGGACGGGCCTTTCTTCGCCTGGAACTGGATGGTGCTGGGCGAACATTCGGGCACGCACTTCGACGCGCCGCACCATTGGGTCACCGGGAAGGACTACGAGGAGGGCTATACCGACACGCTCGAGCTCCAGCGCACGGTCGCCCCGGTCAACGTGCTCGACTTCTCGAAGGAAAGTGCGGAGGACGCCGACTTCCTGCTGACGCCAGAGCACGTGAAGGCGTGGGAAGAGCAGCACGGCGAGATCGGCGAGGGCGAGTGGGTCGTCATGCGCACGGACTGGGACAAGCGCGCTGACGACGAGGCCGCTTTCCTGAACGCCGACGAGAACGGCCCGCATTCGCCCGGACCGACCCCCGAGTGCATCGAGTACCTGCTGTCGAAGAAAATCGTCGGCTGGGGCACGCAGTGCATTGGCACCGACGCGGGCTGCGCCGGCGGGCTCGAGCCGCCGTTCCCGGCGCACAACTTCCTGCACCGTGACAACTGCTTCGGGCTCGCGTCGCTGGCCAACCTTGATCAGCTGCCGCCCAAGGGGGCAGTGATGGTCGCCGCGCCGCTCAAGATCAGGCGTGGCACCGGAAGCCCCATACGGGCGATGGCGCTCGTCCCCGCGTGACCCTTGCCGGCCTCGCCGGCAGCGTCGGTAAGGGTGACCGGCCGCCGGCGGGGTTTCGCGCTGGTGTTCTCTCGGATGATCGTTGATGCATCGTCCGGGCGCTCGGAACCTCTACCGCTGGCGGGCGCTGGCCACGCAGGCGGCCGAGGGCGGTGGCAAACAGATTCGGGTGACGAAGATGGCTGAAGATGCGTCCGGAAGCGAAGCGGTCCAGCGGCCGGACGTCAGCCTTGGCGAAATCGGCCTGTGGCATTTCGCGCCCTATCTGATGAACCGCATCATGGGGCGCTACAATGCGAACATTCAGAGCGCGCTGAAGGCGCAGAACCTGACCACGGCGAAGATGCGCACGCTTGCGGTGCTCGCGGTGGTGCCGGGACTGACCATCAACGAGTTGTCGGTCTATGCCGTCACCGAGCAGTCGACGATGAGCCGGACACTCGAGGCGCTCGAGAAGGCGGGGCTGGTGCGCCGGCAGGAGAGGGAGAGCGACGCGCGGGTGCGCGAGGTCTACCTGACCGACAAGGGCCGGCACGAATTCGACCGGGTCTGGCCGACGATGCACGCCCGCTATGAGGAAATGTTCGCGGGCGTCAGCCAGGACGAGCGGGCGGCCTTCGTGGGAACGCTTCAGAAAATGCTCAAGAACGTGCGCCGGCACGAACTCTGACCGCGCACCCGCGACCTTGGCGGGCATTCCTTGCAATTTCGACGGAACCACCCTTCTCAGAGTGTATGCAAATGGATATAGTTCCGTAAACGGGGAGGTGACGCCATGGCCGAGAGGTCGTTCAAGAAAGAGGTCGAACAGCTACGCATCGGCGCGGGCGAGACCTTTCGTGGCGAGGGCATCCTCGCCATCACGAAGGCGCTGCTGGAAAACGGCGTGGGATATGTCGGCGGCTATCAGGGCGCGCCGATCAGTCACCTGATGGACGTGCTCGCCGACGCCGAGGAGCTGATGGGCGAGCTCGGCATCCGGTTCGAGGCCAACGCCAGCGAAGCCGCCGCCGCGGCGATGCTCGCGGCCTCGGTCCACTACCCGATCCGGGGGGCGGTGACGTTCAAGTCCACCGTGGGCACCAACGTCGCCTCGGACGCGCTGGCCAACCTCGCTTCGGGCGGGGTGAAGGGCGGCGCGCTCATCATCGTGGGCGAGGATTACGGCGAAGGCTCCTCGATCATGCAGGAGCGTTCGCACCCCTTCGCGCAGAAGTCGCAGATCTGGCTTCTGGATCCGCGCCCGAACCTTCCGTCGATCACCGACGCCGTGCGCCACGGCTTCGAGCTGTCCGAGGCGTCGAACACGCCCGTCATGCTTCAGGTCCGCATCCGCTGCTGCCACGTCCACGGCTCGTTCGAGGCGAAAGACAACGTGCCGCCGCCGCTGACCGTGCGCGATGCGCTGGCGAACCCGCAGCGCGACACCGGGCGGATCGTGCTGCCGCCGGCCTCCTACCTTCACGAGAAGGAGAAGATCGAGAAGCGCTGGCCCGCCGCGGTGAAATACATCCGCGAGAACCAGCTGAACGAGCGCTTCGGCCCCGAGGACGGCAAGGTCGGCATCGTGATGCAGGGCGGCATGTACAACGGCGTGATCCGTGCGCTCCAGCGCCTCGGCCTTGCCGACGTGCACGGTGAAAGCGAAGTGCCGCTCTACGTGCTGAACGTGACCTACCCGATCGTGGACGAGGAATTCCTGGAGTTCTGCGAGGGCAAGGACGCCGTGCTCATGGTCGAGGAGGGCCAGCCCGACCTGATCGAACAGAACCTCCGCTCGATCCTGCACAAGGCCGGCGCGACGGTGAAGCTCGCGGGCAAGGACGTGCTGCCGATGGCCGGCGAATACACCGGCAAGGTGATGTACGAAGGCGTCGAGGCGTTCCTGAAGGCCCACGCGCCCGGCATCCTGCCCGACCTCGCCCGTGCGCCGAACCGGCCCGCGCCCTCGGACGTGCCGGATCTGTCGAAGACCGTCCCGGCTCGTCCGCCGGGCTTCTGCACCGGCTGCCCCGAGCGCCCGATCTTCGCCGCGATGAAGCTGGTGGAAGAGGAGACCGGGCCGCACCAGGTCTCGGCCGACATCGGCTGCCACCTCTTCTCCATCATGCCGCCGTTCGAGATCGGCGGCACGACGATGGGCTACGGCCTCGGCCCGGCCTCCAACGCCGCCTTCGACGGGGGCGGCGAGAAGCGCCCGATTTCGATCATCGGGGACGGGGGCTTCTGGCACAACGGGCTGTCCTCATCGATCGGCAACGCCGTGTTCAACAAGTCCGACGGCGTGACCATCGTGGTCGACAACTACTACTCGGCCGCCACCGGCGGGCAGGACATCCTGTCGAGCCGCGCGGACAACAAGTCGAAGGCTACGAAGCACCCGATCACCGAGGCGGTGAAGGGCGTCGGCGTCACATGGGTGCGCCAGATCGACCGCACCTACGACGTCGGCAAGATGCGCGAGACGCTCAAAGAGGCGCTGACCACCGACCACGAGGGGCCGAAGGTCATCGTCGCGTCCTCGGAATGCATGCTGAACCGCCAGCGCCGCGAGAAGCCGCTGTTGAAGCAGGCGATCAAGGAAGGGCGGCGCGTCGAGAAGCCGAAGTTCGGCGTGGACGAGGACGTGTGCACCGGCGATCACGCCTGCATGCGGCTTTCGGGCTGCCCGTCGCTGACGCTGAAGATGCCCGACGATCCGCTGCGCGACGATCCGATCGCGCACATCGACCAGAGCTGCGTCGGCTGCGGCAACTGTGGCGAGGTGGCGGATACCGCCGTGCTCTGCCCGTCGTTCTATCGCGCGGACCTGGTGCACAACCCATCGGATTTCGAAACGCGTTGGGCGCGCTGGCAGCGCCGCGTGATCGACTGGCTGCAGGCCCGCCGGGCCAGCCGCAGGCTCAGCTGGGAGGCCGCGCAATGAACCAGACAGCACCGATCCTGAAGGCCAAGGCGCCCGACGCGCGGCTCGACCAGATCATCAAGCTCGCCTGCCTCGCCGTGGGCGGGCAGGGCGGCGGCGTCCTGACCAACTGGATCGTCGATCTGGCCGAGCGCAACGGTTATGCCGCGCAGGCGACCTCGGTCGCCGGTGTCGCGCAGCGCACGGGCGCGACGATCTACTATGTCGAGATGCTGCCCGACGACGGCAAGCAACCGGTCTTCGCGCTGGCCCCGGCCGAGGGCGACGTGGACATCCTGATTGCCGCCGAGATGATGGAAGCCGGCCGCGCCATCATGCGAGGCTTCGTCACCCCCGACCGCACCACGCTCATCGCCTCGTCCCACCGCGCGCTCGCCGTTAGCGAGAAGGTCGTGCCGGGGTCGGGGCTTGCCGACAGCACCGAAGTGCGGAAGGCCGCCGAGGAAGCCGCGCGCGAGTTCATCGCCTTCGACATGGAGGCGATGGCGCAGGAGGCGGGGTCCGTCATCTCCGCCAGCCTCTTCGGTGCGCTGGCAGGGTCCGGCACGCTGCCGTTCGAGGCCGAAACCTACCGCGAGACCATCCGCGCCTCGGGTCGCGGGGTCGAGCAGTCGCTTCGCGCCTTCGAACTGGCGCGCGAGGCGGCGGAGGCGCGGCGTGTCGAGGCCGAGCCCGCACCCGAGCCGAAGGCTGCTGCGTCGGCCGCGCGCGGCCCCGAGGCGCTGATGGGCGAGTGGAAGGCCCTTTGCGACCGGGTAGAGGCGCTGCCCGAGACGGTGCGGCCGCTGGCGTCGGCGGGCCTGCGCAAGATCGTCGACTACCAGGACACGGCCTATGGCCGCGAATACATGGATCGTGTCGAGGATCTGCTGGCGAAGGACCGTGCGGCCGAGGGCGAGGCGCACGGTTTCGACTTTACCG
Source organism: Tranquillimonas alkanivorans (assembly GCF_900115595.1). Lineage (GTDB taxonomy): Bacteria > Pseudomonadota > Alphaproteobacteria > Rhodobacterales > Rhodobacteraceae > Tranquillimonas > Tranquillimonas alkanivorans. Next base: position 14,925 of record NZ_FOXA01000022.1, on the reverse strand, counting down.
CCACCGCGGCGAAGTACCTTGCCAACGCGATGGCCTATGACGACATCCTGCGGGTGGCCGACCTCAAGACCCGCGCGGGCCGCTTCGACCGCATCGCGCAGGAGGTGCGCGCGGCGGACGGGACGCTGGTGCAAATCACCGAATACGTCCACCCCGGCGCGGCCGAGTTCGTCAGCGTGATGCCGGCGCGGCTTGGAAAGTGGATCGAGTCGCGGCCGAAGGTCTATGCCTTCGTGGACCGGGTGATGAACCGCGGCCGCCGGATGCGGACCGACCGCCTGCCGTCGTTCGTGTCGCTCTACATCGTGGGCGGCCTGCGCCGCTGGCGCCGGTCGCTCTTGCGGCACGAGCGCGAGATGGCGCACATCGACGCCTGGCTCGCCACCGCGCTCGATCGCCTGCCGCGCGACTACCCCCACGCGGTCGAGACGCTGAAGATTCGCCGCCTGATCAAGGGCTACAGCGACACCCACGCCCGCGGCCTGTCGAAGTTCGACCGGGTGATGTCGGGCGCGGCGCTGGTCGAGGGGCGGGACGACGCCGCCGACTGGACGGCGCGACTGATCCAGGCGGCGCTGGCCGATCCGAAGGGCGAGGCGCTCGACGGCGCGCTCGACACCATCCGCTCGTTCACCACCGCCGGGCGGGCGTGAAGCCGGGCCCGCCGCTTTGGCGGCGCGCCGGGTTTGTATCGTCAGCGCCTCCGAAGGCGGCCGCAACTCCGTGCGCTTGGAACGAGGGCATTCCACCCAGCGAAGTCGTCGGTCAAGCTTGAGCAGTGGTGGGAAGCCCGGCGTCGAGAACGAAATTCCCCCGGGCGAGGCGGACCTTCGGCCGGGCGGCCTCGGCGTCGTCCGGCGCGCCGTATCCGGCGGTGACGAGCACCTGCGCCGTCAGGCGCTCCCGGTCGAGGCCGAGCAGCCGGGTGACAGCCTGCGGGTCGAACCCCTCCATCGGGAAGGCGTCCAGCCGCAGCGTCGCGCAAGCCGAAAGGAACACGCCGAGGCCTAGGTAGCACTGCGCGCGGCACCAAGCGTCGAGACCAGCCGCGTCGTGCCGTTCCAGCACGTTCTTCACCAGAGTGCCGCGCAGTTTCTCGCGCGCCGCCTCGTCGAGGGGGCGGATGCGGGCCGTCAGATCCACATGCGCATCGACGTCGTCCTCCGTGAGCGGAGAGCGGCTCGCAAAAACGAGCAGATGGCCCGCAGTGACGACCTTTTCCTGCCCGTAAGCACGATCCAGCACGGCCCGGCGCACCTGCGGATCCTCGGCCCGGACGATGCGCCAGGGGTGCAGCCCGAAGGAGGACGGCGCGAGCCGCGCCGCCTCGAGGGCCCTGGCCAGCGCGGCGTCGTCGCGCTGGCCGGGAATGAAACGCTTGACCGCATAGCGCCGCGCCATGTCCTCGGGTGTGGCCATTACTCCGCGGCGACGGAGGCCGGCGCACCGGGGCGCAGGCCCTTCTCGGCCAGCAGCGGCAGGACCTCGTCGCGGAAGTACGGAAACTCTTCCGCGTAGTCGAGGAAGGACATCGTGCTGCCCGCGAAGCCGGCCTTGGCAAGGCTCTCGATCCCGTCTGCAACCTGCTCGGGCGTGCCCACCAGGGGAAAGCCGCCATGGCCCGCTGCCATGCGGTCCTTGATGAGCGCCAGGAGATCGTGCGGGAAGCTCTGCGCGTTGGCGAATTGCAGGTTCACGAGGTTGTCCACGGCCTCCCAGTCCGCGTTGTCCTGCGCGTACCACTGGTGCACTTCGCGCGCCTCCTTCTCAGTCGGTCGGCAGCAGATGTGGCTGAAGGTCAGCACGCCCACCTTACGCCCCTTCTCGGCCGCCTGGTCCTTGATCTGCTGAACCTCGCCCACCGAGCGTTCGAGGTCGATGGCGGGAGTGAACAGGAAGTCCGCGTTCCGGGTCGCGAACTCGCGCCCCTGTCCGGAGCCGGCGGCGTTGAGGATCGGCGGGCGGCCGTCCACGGGCTTGGGGTTGCCCAGTACGCCCTTGAGGTCGAAGTACTTTCCCGTCCAGTCGAAGATCTCATCGCTGGTCCAGAGCTTCTGGACGACATCGAACCAATCCTGCGCGTAGCCGTAGCGCGTTTCGTGGTCGTCGGGCAGAGTGAGGCCGAGCGCCTCGTACTCCGGCTTGTTCCAGCCCGCCACGATGTTCAGCCCAATGCGGCCGCGGCCCACCTGGTCGGCGGTGGCGATCTGCTTGGCCACGACCACCGGGTTGTTCGCCGCAGTATGCATGGTGGCGAAGATCGTCAGTCGCTCGGTCTTGGCCAGAAGGGCCGTGGCCCAGGTCATCGTCTCGAGTACGTTGTGGTGGAAGTTCGTTTCGCCGCCGTAGCCGATCCAGCGGGCGATGGGCAGCATGAAGTCGATGCCGGCATCGTCCAGCATCTGCGCCAGGCGCAGGTTGTTCTTCCAGCTGTTATCCCAGCGTTCGTTGACCTTGGTGACGGTCATGCCGCTCGAACAGTTGGTCGAGAACGTGCCCAGCTTGAAATGGTCGGACTTCAGAAAGTCGCGCATGTGATCTCCTCCCTTTGATATTTGAATAAAAATTCAAATCAATAATCTCTGCAAAATCAACGAAAACTTTCGATTGCCTTGCGCTGAGGTGGTCTTCATCCTGATTCCATGACGAAAAACACTCCTCCTGTGTCATCCGCCGGTCACTTCGAACATCGGTGGCACCTCGGCGACTCGCCCCTCGAACGGCGTCTGGCTGACCTGGAGTTCGCGCTCATGCGTGCGACGGAATCCTTCAGCCGTTGGCAGGCCGAGTGCCTTGCTTCCAGCGGCGACGTGCAGGCTAGCGGCGCTGAAAACGCGCTGCTGCACGTCATCCGCATGAATGACCGCCCTAAATCGGTGAAAGAAATCGCGCGGCTCACGAACCGCGAGGACATTCCGAACATTCAGTACGGGCTGCGCAAGCTCGCGAAGGGCGGGCTGATCGAGCGCGAGGGCGCGTCGCGCACCGGCGTCCTATACAGCGTGACGGAGAAGGGGCGCGCTGTCACTGACCGCTACGCCGAGGTGCGTCAGGCCCTGCTTGTAAGGCTGCTGGGCCGCCTCGACGACGCAGAGACGGTCTTGGGAGAGGCCGCCCAGACACTCGAGATCCTGTGCGGAATCTATGACCGGGCGGCCCTGTCCGCCACGACGCAGCGGCGGGACTGAGGGGCGCGGCGTTCTCGAGGCTCCAGGCGGAAGCGTTGCATCTTGCCGGCTCGCGTCTAGGGCAGCGTCTCGTTGGAGCGGCTTAGTCTTCAGCGTCCGGCTGTCCTAGCCGCAGGTATCGCTCGCCAGAAAAGGCCGGCGCTGCCGATCGCGAGATGATGGACCAACCATCTTGCGGCGCTGAGGACGTTCGCCGTCCACGTTCCTCGAGGACGAGGCGACGGCGCTTCTGCACGCCTAATCCGGCCACGCCGACAGGAGCCTCGCAAGGCGGTCGAGCCCGGTGTCCAGGTTCACGCCCGCGCCGCCGCCGACCCCCAGCCGGATGTGGTGCGGCTGCCCATAGGCCGATCCGGGCAGCAGGAACGTCCGGTAGGGCGGCTCCAACAGGCGGCGGGCGAACGTTTCGCCGTCGATGCCTTCGGGCAGGCGGGCGAGGCCGATGAGACCGGCGCGCGGGCTGTGCCATGTCAGGCCCGGAGTGTCCTCGACAAAGGCGTTCATGCGGTCGAGGTTGGCGCGCCCCTCGGTGCGCGCCTTGTCCATCGCGGGTCGCAGGCGCTCGGGGCGCAGGGCGATCTCGGCGATGGCCTCGCCCATGATGTTCATGATCTCGCTGGAGTTCTCGCGCAGGATCACCGCGTCCATGACGAGCGCGCGGTCCCGGCAGATCAGCCAGCCGGTGCGCAGCCCCTGAAGCCCCAGCGCCTTCGACACGCTGCCGGTGGTGATGCCCTTCTCGTAAAGCCCGGCGACCGAGGGCGCGCGGGGCCCGTCCCATTCGAGGCCGGCATAGACCTCGTCCACCACCAGCCACGCTCCGGCGCGGCGGGCGATTGCCACGGCCTCCTGCAGTTCGTCCTCCGACAGAACCTGCCCGGTCGGATTATTCGGGTTCGTCAGGAAGATCATCCGCGTGCCCGGCACCGCGGCCTCGGCCAGCCGGTCCAGCGGCAGGCGCCAAGCGTCGCCTTCGTCGCGCGCGACGGTCACGATCTCGGCCCCGATGGCACGTCCCAGCACGTCGGCCTGTGGCCAGCCCGGCGACTCGATCACCAGCCGGTCACCGGGCTGCACCAACTGCATGATGGCGAGGTAGTTCGCCTCGGCCGCACCGGCAGTGATCAGCACGTCGTCGGCGTCGCAGACATCGCTCAGCCCCGCCTGCGCCAGCACGTGGCCGCGCAGCTCCGGCAGGCCCCGGAACGATCGGCCGTTCCAGTCGAGCGGCAGGGTCGGGTCGAGGTCGTCGATGAAATCGCCGAGCGTCGGGCTTTCGGACAGGGAGAAACCGACGATCGCCTCGGGCTCCTGCTCGGTCGTCTCGAGCAGATAGTCGAAGAGCTTGTGAATCCTGACTTTCATGGTCACCTTGCCTGCAAAACGAATTGGGGAGGCGCTGCGTGATGGACGAGTTGAAACTGCTGAAGGGACGGCCCGAGCGCCTTTACGTTCTGGATTTCGGGTTCTTCCGGGTCCACGCCGGCCCCCGCGACATCGGCATCGTCGGCTTTCTCGTCACCACCGACGCAGGCGAGCGCGTGCTGATCGACAGCGGCTTTCCCGCCAAATACGCCGAGGACGCCGACCGCGCGACCGAGGAGGACGCGCTGGGCGCTTTCGGCAACGTCCTGTCGCTGACGCACGAGAACCTGCCGAAAGGGCAGTTGGCGAAGGCGTGCGTGCGGCCGGAGGATATCGACCTCTTCATCCTCACCCACACGCATATCGACCACCTTGGCGGGCTGTTCGACTTCCCGCAGGCGCCGATGCTGATTTCCGAGCGGGAGAGGGCGCTGCCCAAGCCGCTTTACTGGACGGGCGGGCAGCCGTGGGACTGGCCCGAGCGGGAGTATGTGACCCTCGCCGACGACACCCGCATCGGGCCGGGGTTCGAGGTGCTGCAGGCCCCCGGTCATGCGCCCGGCCAGCTCGCGATGATGATTGAACTGCCGAACACGGGCCCCGTCCTCATCGTGAGCGACGCGATTTCGCGCCCCTCCGAGATCGAGGAGCGCTTCGACACGGCCCCCGATCCCGAGTTGGCGCTGGACAGCGCGCGGCGCCTGATGCGGCTGGCCGAGGAGCGGGGCGCCTTCGTCATCTACGGTCACGGCCCCGAGCAATGGCCGGAACTGCGCAAGGCGCCGGAGTTCTACGACTAGCGCACATCGCGGCCCTGGTTCAGGATGATGACGTTGCCGCTGGAGATGTCCCCGGCGGGCGAGATCAGGAAACCGACCCAGGCCGCGACCTCCTCGGGCCGCATGGGGCGGCCGTGGGGCATCTGCGCGATGGCCTTCTCGAGCACCTCTTCGCTGACCACGTCGAACAGCGGCGTCTCGGTCATCGCCGGGGCGATGGAATTCACCGCGATCTTCTCGCGCGCGTAGCGGCGGGCGAGGTCCTTGGTCAGCGTGTCCATCGCGGCCTTCGAGGCGCGGTAATGCGGCGGGTCGAAGACATCGAAGTTGTAGGCGCCGTTGGACGAGATGTTGACGATCTTCTTCACCCCGTCGCGCTTAAGCATCCGCGGCACGGCGGCCTGGCAACAGTGGAACGCGGCCGAGAAGTTGATCTTCATCTGCTTCTCGAACTCGTCCTCCGGTATCTCGGGGAACTCGGACATGAAGCAGGTGCCGGCGTTGTTCACCAGCGCGTCGAGCCCGCCGAGTTCACCGTCGATCCGTTCGAAGGCGGCTGCGATGGCGTCGGCCTGCATGAGGTCCGTCGGACAGGCCAGGAAGGCCCCGCCGTGGGTCGCGGCCATCCCCTCCAGCCCCTCGGCGTCGATGTCGAGCCCGGCGACGGCCATGCCGTCCTGCACCAGCCGAGCGACGATGGCGCGCCCCATACCACCGGCCGCTCCGGTCACGGCCGCGATGCGCTTGGTCATCGGTATCCTCCTCCCCGTTCCTTGCAGTTGCATGTGTATTGCCGCCGGAGCCGCACGGCCATAGCCTGCGTGGGAAAACAGGAAGGTAACGAGAATGAGCGACATCCTGGCCGAGATCCGGCTGCCCACGCAGGAGCTGCGGGACGACATCCCCTTCTTCACCAAGACGCTGGGTATGCGGCTCGACATGATCTATCCGGCCGACGATCCGCAGGTCGGCGTGTTCTCGGGCCACGGCGTCCGGCTGAGGATCGAGAAGGACGCGCCCGAGCCGCCGGGCACCCTGCGCCTGCGCATGGACGACCCCGACGCCTTCGCCGGCGGCAAGCGGGAGCTCACCGCGCCCAACGGCACGCGGATCGAGATCGTGGAGATGAACCCGCCGCTGGTGTTGCCCGCGACGCTGCATTCCTTCGTGGTGCGCCGTCTCGCCGACCAGGCGCCGTGGATCGTGGGTCGGGCGGGAATGCACTACCGCGACCTGATCCCCGACCGGCTGGGCGGGTCGATCATCGCCAGCCATATCCGCATTCCCGACGGCGGGCCCGTTCCGGACATGGTCCATTACCACACGGTCGGCTTTCAGCTGATCTTCTGCTACCGGGGCTGGGTCGATCTGGTCTATGAGGATCAGGGCGAGCCCTTCCGCCTCTATGCCGGGAACTGCGTGATCCAGCCCCCCGAGATCCGGCATCGCGTGCTCTATGCCTCGGACGAGATCGAGGTGGTCGAGATCGGCGTCCCGGCCGAGCACGTCACGACCATCGACCACGAGATGACGCTGCCCAACGGCCCGGCGAACCCCGACCGGCGCTTCCAGGGGCAGAGGTTCGTGCATCACAAGGCCGACGAGGCCGAGTGGCGGCCGTTCCGCCTGCCGGGCCTGATCAGCCGTGACACGACCATCGCGGAAAACACGCAGAACGTGGCGGGCGTGCACGTGGCGAAGAAGGGCGAGGGTGCGCCCGCGTGGGCGGCGCACGACGCCGACATCCTGTTCGCCTTCGTTATGGACGGCACCATGACGCTCGAGGGCGAGGGGCGTGCGCCGCACCGGTTGCAGGCGGGCGACGCCTTCGTGATCCCGCCGGGGATGAAGACGCGCTACGCTGACCTCTCGGACGACATCGAATTGCTCGAGGTCTCGCTTCCCGGCCGGTTCGAGACGACGCTGACATGAGCGACCCGGCCTACTTCCTGTATCACTCCATCGGCCTCTATCCCGGCAAGGACCGGGAGATGGCGGAGGCGCTGTCAGGGTTCTCCTCCATCTGGGGCGCGCTGGACGACGCACAGTGGCCGCGCGTGCTGGCGGCGCGGGCAGAGTTTTTATCGCTGTGGGAAAGCTTGATCGAAGCGCCGGCAGGGTCGCTGACGACGGCGGAGTCGGTGACCGCTGCCCTCTACACAGTGATCGGCGGGCTGCCGTCCGAGCACCTGGAGGGCAAGCGCGTGCTCGTCGCCACCGACTGTTTCCCGAGCCTGCACTTCCTGTTGTCCGGCCTTGCCGAGCGCTTCGGCTTCAAGCTCGACACCGTGCCGTTGCGCGAGGGTGAGACGTGGGTGAGGGACGAGGACGTGATCGCGCGGCTGGGTCCCGACGTGGGGCTGACGCTGCTGACCTTCGTCACCTCCACCGCATCGCACCGCTGCAACCTCGACGCGCTGATCCCGGCCTGCCGGGCCGTGGGGAGCCTTGTGGCGCTCGACCTCACGCAGGGGATTGGAGTGGTGCCGTTCTCGGTCACGCAGCTCAAGCCGGAGATCGTCGTCTCGACCTCGCTCAAGTGGCTCTGCGGCGCGCCTGGAGCTGGCATCCTTCACGTCCGGCCGGACCTGCTTCGGACCTGCCGACCGGAGCTGCGGGGGTGGTTCAGTCAGCCCAACCCGTTCTCGTGGGACCTCGACGCTTTCGACTATGCCCCCGACGCCCGCAGGTTCGACGCCGGGACGCCAGCGCCGCTGGCGGCCGTCGGCTCGGTGCCGGGGCTGAAGTGGCAGTCGGCGCAGGACCGGGCGGCGCTGCTGGCGCACAGCCAGGCACTCTGCGACATGATCCTCGACGCCGCGCCTGGCCTCGGGGTGACGCCCGCAAGCCCGGCGGAGCGGTCGCGGCGGGGGGGCAGCGTGATGTTGCGTCTTCCCGACGTGACGGACCCGGCCGGCGTGGTGAACGGGCTGCGCGAGGCACAGATCTTCACCGACGCGCGCGGTCCGATCCTGCGCCTGTCGCCGGGTGTGGTCACGACGGAGGCGCACGTCGAGCGGCTGCTCGACGCGCTGAAACGGCTTTTCTAGAGATCGTTGAAAAAGCGGGAGAGGCGGTCCATCGCCTCTTCCAGCCGCTCCAGCGTCTGCGCGCCGAAGCAGATGCGCAGGTGATGTTCGCCCTCGGGCCCGTAGAAGCGGCCGGATTCCACCACCACGCCGACGGAGTCGAGGATCGCGTCCGCCGTCTCCTGCGCCTTCATGCCGGTGCCCGAGATGTCGGGGAAGGCATAGATCGTCCCCCCGGGCGCGGGGCATGTCACCCCCGGCATCTGATTCAGCCGCGACACCACCAGATCGCGCCGCGCCTGGTCGTCAGCCACCATGCCCGCCAGTACCTCGCGCGGCCCCGTGACGGCCGCGAGCGCGCCGTGCTGGATGAAGGTGTTGACGTGCGTGACCTCGGACGTGGTGATCTTCATCAGCCCCGGCATCAGCGCGCGGTCGCAGGCGAGGTAGCCAAGCCGCCAGCCGTCCATGGCATAGGCCTTGGTAAAGGCCGACATGGTGATCGTGCGGTCTTTCATCCCCGGCAGCGACGCGATCGAGGTGTGGTCGGCACCGTCGTAGACAATGTGCTCGTAGACCTCGTCCGAGGTCACCAGCAGGTCATGCTCGACCGCCAGGTCGGCCAGCACCTGCAACTCGTCGCGGGAATAGACGCGGCCCGTTGGGTTGCACGGGTTCACCAGCGCCATCATCCGCGTCCGGGCCGTGATCTTCGGCTCGATCAACTCGCGCTTGATCGAGAAGCCGTCGCTCGCATCGAGCGGCGCGAAAACCGGGGTCGCCCCTGCCATTTCGATCTTGCCGACGTGCTGTGGGTAGTAGGGCGACAGCAGGATCACCTCGTCGCCGGGATCGAGGAAGGCGAAGAAGGCGGCGAAGCTGGCTTGAGTCAGGCCGTTGGTCACCAGCACCTCGTCGGCGGCCACGTCCATGCCGTTGTCGCGGCGCATCTTCTCGGCCAGCGCCTCGCGCAGGTCGGGCAGGCCCTGCAGGTCGGAATAGTGGACATGCCCGGCGCGGAGTGCGGCGACCGTCGCCTCCTTGATGTGCTCCGGCGTGTCCTCGACCGGCATCCCGAGTTCCAGGTGGATCAGGTCGCCCTCCCGGCCCAGGGCTCTGGCGAACATTCCGAAGTCCTTCTTCGACGTCTCGGTGATGCGTTTGGCGAAGCGGCGCGACATGGGGAGGACCTCAGACAGAGTGGCGGTAGCGCTGCTCGAAATACGACACGAGCCGCACGGCGGGCAGAAGGAAAATCAGGTACATCACGGCCGCCGCGATCAACGGCGAGGGGTTCGCCGTAAGAGCCTGCGCATCGGTCGCCTGCTTCAGAAGGTCCGGCATCGCCACGACCGAGGCGAGAGAGGTGTCCTTGGCGATGGCGACCGAGTTAGAGGTGTGCGGCGGGATCGCGATCTTCAGCGCCTGCGGCAGGATTACTTTCCAGATGGTGACGCGGAACGGAAGACCCAGCGCCTCGGCCGCCTCGACCTGGCCCTTCGGAATGGCCTGGATGCCCGCGCGGAATACCTCGGCCGTGAATGAAGAGAAGACCAGCCCCAGCGCCACGACGGCCGAGGTGAAGGAGGACAGCCGTACGCCCATGAAGGGCAGCGCGTAATACACCAGCACCAGCAGCACCAGGATCGGGATGGCGCGGAAGACGTCGACATAGGCGATGGCGAGCCAGCGCAGCGGGCGCGCGGCGTAAAGACGGACGAGGCAGATTAGCACGCCGACGATGCCGCCGCCGACGATGGTGGTGAACGCCAGCGCGAGCGTGTTCCACACGCCCTTGAGCAGCATCGGGTAGATGCGGACGATGACGTCCCAGTTCAGAAATGTTTCGGCGAAGTCCATGTAGAGTCAGAGCCTTGCGAAAGAAAGGGCGGCCTCCGAGAAGGCCGCCCGCCAGAGCCGCGCTTTGGGCTCACTCCATTCCGGGGATCGGCAGCACCGTCACCGTCGACGTTCCCGCGGCCGGTTCGGCCTCCAGCCACTTGCGATAGAGTTCGGCCATAGTGCCGTCTTCCTTGATCTCGGTGATGGCGGCGTTCACTTCCTCAAGCTTGTCCGAGTTCTTGGGCATCATGATCGCGAACTGCTCTCCGGTACGGATACGCTGCGTCACGTCGAGGGCCGGCATCTGTTCGGCGGCGAACTCAAAGCCGAGGATGTCGCCGATGCCGGCCGCCACGCGCCCGTTCGCAACGTCGAGCAGCAGGCCCTGCTGGCTGGAGTAGCTGCGGTATTCGCCGAAGCCGTACTCCTCCATGTTCTCGTTGATCCACTTCTCGCCGGTCGAACTAGCGAGCGCGCCAACGGTCTTGCCTTCCATTTCCTCCAGGCTCTCCACGCCCGCCGCGCCCGTCACGAGGCCGAGGTCGCTGTCATAGTAAGGCTGCGTGAACGCTTGGTTTTCCAGGCGTTCCGGCGTCACCGTGATGGTCGAGATCGCCATGTCGATCCGGCCCGAACTGGTGGCGGCGAAGAGCGCCTGGAAGCCGAGGTCCTGGATGTTCAACTCCGCTCCCATCCGCTCGGCGATCTCTTTCACCAGATCCACCTCGAAGCCCTCGAACTCGCTCTGCTCGTTCTTGAACTCCCATGGCGGGTTCGAGGGGTACGCGCCGATCTCCAGCGTCTGGGCGCCGGCCGCGGCCGCGCATAGGCCAAGCGCGAAGGCGAGAGACGGGACGAGTGCTAGTTTCATATATCTTCCTCTCCTGTTGGTTCCGGCCGGGTTGCTCCCGGTTATTCCGGGACGTTAACGGCAGACTTTCCGGTGGGACAGGAAAATTAGGTCAGGCCATCGTAAAACATGATTTTGCATTGACCGTAGGCACGGGGGGGGCTGAGGCGGCGCCCGGTATCTGTCGTTACGATTGCCCGTGTACGATGCGGAAGATGCGGAGGGCGCCTCCCTGCTCCGGGTCGGCCCTGAGATACGCACGCGCTTCGCGGGAAATGCCGAAATTCGTGTAACGGACCAGGACGGTGACGACACCCTGCCGGATGGGCTCGTCCGGATCGAGCGCGACGGAGATGTCTCCGATGTCGGTGTCTTGCGCGTCGAACAAGGGGTGTGCACCCGGGTCCGATGCCATCTTTCGCGCAAGATCCAGGAAGAACCAGGAGCGGGATGCCTCGGGGTCGCGCAACAGGGACTCGCCGCGGGACAGCAGGAAGGTCTCTTTCCTGAAGAGGTTGCGGACGAGAGGGACCGCGATGTCGAAGGGTGGCGGCGCTTCCTCACCGGACGCGGTTCGGAAGGGGCTGCTCGCGGTGCTGTCCTCGGCGAGGTATGCTTGGGGCACCCAGCCGCGCCCCTGCGAGCCGCCATCGACAAGGCACCAGCGCGCCGGCAGGGCCGTGCGCTCGTCGGCAGACAGGGTGTCGTACTGGGCGACGGTCGCGAGCGGCGTGCAGGTCTTCGCGCGCAGATGCCGGGCATCTGGCGGCAGAGCGCCGATAACCGGGTATTCGGTGCCGGGCCCCATCCGGATATTGAGAACGTCCTCGCGGGCGACGCCCGTCACGCGCCAGGCGTCAGGGCCATCTGCGTCGGCAATGGCCATCGGCGGCAGCGACAGCAGCCCGACGCAGAGCATGGCGCATAGATGCGGTCGGCGCGGCATGGCGTTCCTCCCTCGGCGGTCGGGCCGGCGTCATCCGCGCCGGCCCTTTAGCTTCAGCGAACCTCGATGGTCGCGCGGCTCAGGACCTTCGGACCAGCCAGGTCGAGCAGGCGGAACTCGTAGAGTCCCGGCTGGTCCGGCATCGTGAAGAAGAGCGGCGGTTCGTTGTCCGTCGCCTGCGCCTCGATCCAGGTGAAGTCGGCGTGATCGCTTTGGGCAAGCGAGACGCGCTGCCGGCCGCTGTCTGAGGACGAGGTCCAGGAGACCTGCACTTCCTCGCCGGGTGTCGCCGTCTCGGGCACCTCCAGCGAACCGCCGGTATCGATCGCTGCCGTCTCGTCCACCACTTCCACGGGCGCTCGGGCCAGTGTCCGACGCCCCTCGTCGAGCACGTAGCGGACCTCGTACGTCCCGGTCTGGTCCGGCGCGCGTAGCTCGGCCGCGCGGCCGTCGCGCACGCGCTTGTGGTCCATAACCTCGCCCTCCGGCGCGCCAAGCGGAACGAGCGTGACGATGTCGCCGGGATGCGGAACGTCGCCGCTCCAGCCGACCTCGATCATGTCGCCCGCGCGGACGGTGCCGGTCGCGGTGATCTCAACCTCGGGCTCCACGATCTCGACCGGGCTCGAGGCCAGTGTCTTGCGGCCTTCGTCCAGAACGTAGCGCACTTCGTAAAGGCCGGGCCGGCCCGGCGCCCGTACCTCGTCGCCGTCCTTGTCCCGCACGCGGACATGCGCCTCGACCGTGCCCTCGTTCGCGCCGGCGGGAACGACGGTAACGATGTCGCCCGCGTCGATGGACCGGCTCCAGGACACCGGGATGTGCGACCCCGCGAGTACCGTCTCAGGCACCGTGATTTCGGTCTCCACGGCGGTCACCTCGATGGGACTCGCGGCGACGGTCTTGCGCCCCTCGTCCAAGACGTAACGCACCTCGTAGAGGCCGGGGACGCCGGGCGCGCGCAGGGTGTCGGAGCCGTTGTCCTTCACCCGGACGTGCTTTTCCACGGTGCCCTCGCCGGCGCCGGCGGTGACGATGGTGACGATGTCGCGGGGCGAAATCGCGCGGCTCCAGGAGACGTCGAACCGCGATCCCGTCGCCGCCGTTTCCGGCGCCGTGATGTCGGTCTCCGCCTCGGTGATCTCAATGCTCCCGGAGGCCACCGTCTTGCGACCCCCGTCGAGGACGTAGCGCACCTCGTAGAGGCCGGGGCTGGCCGGCGCCGTGAGCTTGCCCGTCTCGTCGTCCTTGACCCGGAGGTGCCCGGCGACCGTGCCCTCGTCGGCCCCGGCCGGCACGATCGTCACGATGTCCCGCGACGAGACGTTTCCCGTCCATGACACCGGAACGCGCGAGCCGGCCATCGCGAACTCTGGCACGCTGACCGTGGCTTGAGCCGGCGTCACCTCGACGCCGTGCTTGCCGGCGACGGAGCGGTCGTCGTCGCGGAGATAGCGGACCTCGTAAAGACCGGTCTCGGCCGGCGCGCGCAGTCGTCCCGACGTATCGTCCCGCGTCCGCAGGTGATCTGCGACCTCGTCTTCATCCGCCGTAAGCGGCACGATGGTGACGATGTCGCGCGGGTCGAGCGTTTCGCTCCAGCTCACGTCGAAGTCCGCGCCCGCCGTCACGGTGGAGGGCGCCGTTATCTCGACAGGAGTCGTGGCGACAGGTTCAGGTTCCGGCTCCGGCGCGCGACGAGCCACTTCCGCGCTCACCGCTCCCAGTGCCTCGCCAAGCTCGTCGGCGTCCTGCGCCGCGATGAAACGGCCTCCCGTCCGCTCCGCGATACACGCGATGGCCGCCTGGTCCTCCTCGTCCGCAAGGCCAAACCCGACGACGTGGGCGGTGAAGTCAACGCCGCTTCGTTCAAGCTCTTCGGCCAGGGCGCAGGGATCGCGCTGGCAGCTCTCGATTCCGTCCGATATCAGGACGACCGTCGCGGGATTGTCGCGGTAGGAGAGTTGTTTCGCCGCCTCCTCGATGGCCGTGGTCAGGGGCGTCTTGCCCCGCGGCGTGATCTCGCTGATGCGGGCGAGGAAGTCGTCGCGGTCCGCCGGTCCGGGTTGCAAGATTGTTTCAATGTCGCCGCAGTCACTCTCGCGGCGATGGCCGTAGGCGATGAGGCCCAGATTGGTGCCCTCGACCCAGTCGCCCATGAGGCTCTCCATGGTGTCGCGCGCGATCTCGATCTTGGAGACACCGTCGATCTGGCCCCACATGGAATTGGAGCCGTCGAAAACCACCATGATGTCTTCCGCCGCGTTCGCACCGCCGGCAGCCAGGCATGCCGCCGCGACGCTTGAAAGTGCCATTCGCATCTCTGCCCTCCCTCAAGGTACACATTTCGTGCGCAGGTTGTCCCGAGGGAAGCAGGTTGGCTCAAGCTTCGCAACCTCAGGGGAGCTCGAAGCCGCCTGGACGGACTGCCGGCTCGACCATGACCGGGACCGGATCGCTCGGTTGATCTCGCACTTCGCCCTCACGCTCGGGCGTTGACGCCGGTTCAACCTGCGCCGGACCGCACGCTCTCGAGCCAGTCGCGGAAGGACGCGAGAGGCCGTGCGGTGGCGTGACGCTCCGGCCATGCCAGCCAATAGGCGCCGGTGCCCGGTACTGCCTGCCGCAGGATCGGTTCGAGCCGGCCCTCGGCGATCTCGGTCCGGGCCAGGTAGTCGGGCAGGAGCGCGATCCCTAGGCCGGAGATCGCCGCTTGTATCATCATCGAAAACTGGTCGGTCACCATGCCGGAAACACGCGGTGGTTCGGCCCCTTGTGCGCGGAACCAGTCCGGCCAGGCGGTCGGGCGGGATTCGAGCTGCAGGAGAGGGTGGCCGGCCAGGTCGGCGGGTGTGCTGAAAGACGTTTGCCCAAGTAACGAGGGCGCGGCACAAGCGGTGTAGCGCTCGTCGAAGAGCTTGAGATG
>NZ_FOXA01000049.1 GCF_900115595.1 Tranquillimonas alkanivorans | reverse complement strand
AATGGATCGAAGCCGTGGGCGCGAAAACTGCCTTCATAGAGCCCGGATCACCGTGGGAGAACGGCTATTGTGAGAGCTTCAACGCCCGCTTCCGCAACGAGCTGCTCGACGGGGAGATCTTCTACTCGCTCCGCGAGGCCCAGATCCTCATCGAACAATGGCGGCGCCACTACAATACCATCCGCCCCCATAGCGCCCTGGGCTACAGACCGCCTGCCCCGGAAGCCATCGTCACCGTCGACCGAAGGAGGGCAATGCATTAACAATCAACCTGGACCACTCGAATGGGGCAGTTCGACCCGTTCGCGTGGGGCACCCTGCGGCCGACGCCGTCCTGGCCGTCGTCGCTCGCCCGGCGGCTCGACTGGCCGGTGAAGCCTGCCATGGACCTGGTGGAAGACGACGGTACTTATCGCCTGACCGCCGAGATCCCGGGGATCGACCCGAAGGAGATCGAGATCAAGGTCACCGGCGACATGCTGACGGTTCGAGGTGAGAAGAAGGAGCAGAAAGAAGAGACCAAGGCCTCTTACCGGGTCAGCGAGCGCCGCTACGGCGCCTTCGAGCGCAGCCTGCGCCTGCCGCAGGACGTGGATGCGAATGCCATCGACGCTCGCGTGACGGATGGAGTGCTGACGGTCACGCTGCCGAAATCGGCGGAGGCGAAAGCGAGCGCCCGGCGCATCGAGGTGAAGACGGGCTGAGGCGTGCGACGTCGCCGAGGGTTCGGGAGCGGCGACGGGCGCCCCATCGCCTGAGACCGCTCCCGCATCGTGACGTCACCGGATCGCATCTCCGTCGGCGAAGGTTTCGAGGAGCTTATTGTCGAGGATCACGTACCGGTCCGGCCGCAGGAGACGGATCGCGGCGGTGCGATCCAGCTTGTAAAGGCTTCGGCATATGGACTCGGTCGAGGTCGCGAGGAAACTGGCGAGGTCCTGCCGTGGGATCCGGAGCCTGAATTCGTCCGAAGCGGTCACGGTCACCAGCCGCGGCCGCTCCGCCTCTCGCTGCAGGAATGCGGCGAGGCGCCCGGTCACGCTTCGATACCCGAGCAGGCCGACCAGTTCCTGCGCGCGGACCAAGGCGTCCGCCACTTGCTGCTGAATGTGGTGCTCCAGCTCGGCATCGCGTTTCCGCTGGTCGTCAAGCACCCGCCGTTCGATGAGGTGCAGCTCGCAGTCGGTAACAGCTTCCAGGGCGCAGTCCTCGTGCCGCGGAAAGCCGACGCCGACGAAATCTCCTTCCGTCAGGAAGGCAACGATCTGACGGTGCCCGTCGGCTGCGGTGCAAGAGTAGTTGTGTTCGTGCCGCGACATCCGGTCATTCTCGAAAATTGAGTTAAAAAATTGAATGAAACTGAAAGTCTACGTTGTATCCGGAGCCACCCGCCGCTCCGTCAGCGGACGCCGCTCCCCTTGATGCCCGTCATGGCGAATCTCCCCGGCCCGCGCATCATTGCCATCATGATAGCATCAGCGGAGCGGCGCGCACGCCCGGCGAGGCCACGGGTCGTGCGCCGGCGCACACCGGCGAAATTCCGGGAGACACGGCATGTCGGGTATTCTTCTCAGGCAGGAGGTTCTCGAGGCGCTCGAATTCGAACCGAGTATCGATGCGGCCAATATCGGGGTGTCGGTCGATGAAGGCATCGTCACGCTGACCGGTCACGTGCCAACCTATGCTCAGCGCGCGAAGGCCGAGCAGATCACCAGCCGGGTCAAGGGCGTGCGCGGGATCGCCGAGGAGATAGAGGTGCGCCCGGCGGGCACCCACATCACCGCCGACGACGAGATTGCGCGGCGCGTGGCGAACATCCTGCGATGGCACACGGCGGTTCCGTCGGAGAAGATCCGGATCGTGGTGGAAAAGGATCATGTGACCCTGAGCGGCGAGGTGGAGTGGGACTACCCGCGCGACGCGGCCGAGCGGGCCATCCGCGGCATCGCGGGTATCCGCGGCATTACCGGGCATCTGAGCGTCACGCCGAGAGCCAGCTCCTCCGATGTCCGCGAACACATCGAGAAGGCCCTGAAGCGGGACGCCCAGCTCGAGGCGGCCGGATCCGGGTCTCGGTCCACAACGGCACGGTGAAGCTGGAAGGGCGCGTGCACAGCCTGCCCGAGCGCAGGATCACCGAACGCGCGGCCTGGGCCTGTCCGGGGGTCACGCGGGTCGAGAACAAGCTGAGGATCAGATAGGCGTGGCCGCAATTGGGAGGCGCAGATGAAGACGACCGGTGTCATGACGCTGGACCATGCGCCGCAGGTGGTGGCCGAGTGGCTCAACCTTCTCTGCGAGGATCTGCATTGGAGCGAGAAGGGCCGCGCACACATATTGTTGCGCGAGACCCTGCATGCGGTGCGAGATTACCTGACGGTGGACGAGGCGGCGGATTTCGCGGCCCAGCTTCCGGTTCTGGTGCGCGGTATCTACTATGGGGACTGGGTACCGTCACGCACGCCGGTGCATCCGCGCGGCAAGGATGATTTTCTCGACCGCGTCGCCTCTGCGTTCGTCGAGAAACCGCTTTATGACCCGGAACGCGCGATCACGGCGGTCTTCGACCTTCTGCGGCGGAAGCTGTCGGCCGGTGAGATCGAGCAGGTCGCCCGGGCGATGCGAAAGCCTTTACGCGACCTGTGGCTTTGAGGTGCCCGCCGACGCGCAGGGCTCGGCATATCGGCGTGGACGGGCGGCGACGATCTCGCTTCAATGACGCCCATCATGTCGGGGTACTTGCACGCGCGTACGATGGGTCCCGGTCGGAAGCTGGCACGGACCTGAAGATCGGCCAGCGTCTTTGAATGCGGACAGAGTGGCGCATCGATCGGCCCGCTGTCGAGGACCGGCCTTCGGAGCCGTCCTGTCAGCCTGCCCACCCAGGGTGAGACTACGGGGGAGCAGACGGTCGAACGGCTTCGGCACATCGCGCAGGGTTCATCTGGCAGTCACCTCCCGGACATCCGGTCCAAACCTCAGGAATGGTGGGCCGACACGCTGCGGATGGCCTCTCCGGCCAATTCCCGCGCCACGGCGTGAGAAATGTCGCCGAGGCTCAGCATTCCGACCATCCTCTTGTTCTCGTCCAACACCGGAAGGCGGCGGATCTGCCGCTGCTCCATCAGGTGTATGGCGTCTTCGACCGATTGGTGCGTCTGGCAATAGATGATGCCGGGCGTCATCGCCTTCTCGGCGGTCACCTTCTTCGGGTCGCGCCCCTCAGCGACGACGCGGACTGCAATGTCGCGATCGGTGATCATGCCGATCAGGCGGTCGTCCTTGCCCACCGGGATGGCGCCGACGTCGTCGGTCTTCATCATCCGGGCGATTTCCGAGACGGGCGTGTCCGCATCCGCCCAGTCGACGCTCTTGTGCATGGCGCTGGAGATGTCCATCGCTTTGTCCTCCTCGGGTGTGGGCCGAGGATGCCTTCGGCGCGGGCGCGCTTCATTGACCGCCGTCATTGCCACACGCAACCCGCGGCCGGATGCTCGCCAGGCGACCACGGTGTGGAAACTCGCGGATGGCCCACAAGAGACTCCTGTTCCATTCGGCGGCGCGCGAGACGCTTCTGAAGGGCACGCAAGCGCTGGCCGACGCCGTGCGCGTCACGCTCGGCCCGCGGTCGAAATCGGTGCTGATCCAGAAAAGCTATGGCGCACCGATCGTCTGCAACGACGGCGTCACCATAGCGAAAGAGATCAAGCTGAAGGACCCGGCGCAGGACGTGGGCGCCCAGCTTCTGCGGCAGGCAGCCGAACGCACCGGCGACGCGGTGGGCGATGGCACATCGACAGCGACGGTGCTGGCCAGTGCCATATTCGCCGAGGGGCTGCGCAACGTCGCCGCCGGGGCCTCCGCGATCGAGCTCAAGCGGGGTCTGGAGGAGGGGCTGGCCGCCGCAGTGGACGCGGTCCGCGCCCTGTCGCGCCCGGTGCGCTCACATCAGGAAAAACGGCAGGTCGCGACGATCTCGGCGCACAACGATGACGCCATCGGCAAGATGGTGGCCGAGGCGATGGAGAAGGTGGGCGACGAGGGCGCGATCATGGTCGAGGACTCGCGCAGCACCGAGACGGTGCTCGAGGTGGTCGAGGGGCTCCAGTTCGACCGCGGCTACATCTCGCCGTACTTCGTGACCGAGGCCGAGACGTTGACGGCGCGGCTCGACCAGCCGGCCATTCTGCTGCACGAGAAGAAGCTGAGTGGCCTCAGACCCCTTGTGCCGCTTCTTGAGGCGGTGATGCAGGCGAGCCGATCGCTTCTGATCGTGGCCGAGGATCTGGACGACGAGGCGCTGGCCACGCTCGTGGTCAACAAGCTGCGCGGCACGCTGAAGGTCGTGGCGGTGAAGGCGCCGGGTTTCGGCGATCGCCGCCGCGCGATGCTGGAAGACATCGGCGTTCTGACGGGCTGCCGCGTTGTGTCGCCCGATCTGGGCGTGGACATCGAAAAGCTGACGCTCGACGATCTCGGCCGCGCCGCCTCGGCGCGGGTGGACCGCGAAAGCACGACCATCGTCGGCGGGGGCGGCGACCGCGACACCATCGCCGGGCGGCTGGCCCAGATCCGGCGGCAGATCGAGGACACGACGAGCGACTACGACCGCGAAAAGCTCCAGGAGCGGCTCGCCAAGCTGTCGGGCGGTGTGGCCGTCATTCGCGCGGGGGCGGCCACCGAGGCGGAGCTCAAGTCGCGCAAGGAGG
This sequence comes from Tranquillimonas alkanivorans, assembly GCF_900115595.1. GTDB lineage: Bacteria > Pseudomonadota > Alphaproteobacteria > Rhodobacterales > Rhodobacteraceae > Tranquillimonas > Tranquillimonas alkanivorans. The sequence goes on along the minus strand of NZ_FOXA01000049.1, from coordinate 11,111 downwards.
CGCTCGACGACGCCATCCACGCCACGAAGGCCGCGGTGGAGGAGGGTGTCGTGCCCGGCGGCGGCCTGGCTCTGGTGCGCGCCATCGACGCGGTCGAAACGGCGGCCGAGGCGCTGGAGGGCGACCGCCGTACCGGCGTGCTCTGCCTTGCCCACGCCCTGTCGGCCCCGGCGCGGCAGATCGCCGAGAACTCCGGTGCCGATGGCGGCGTGGTCGTGGCCGAGATGCGCAAGGGCACAGGCGCGCACGGCTTCGACGCGGCCGCAAACCGCTACACCGACCTCACCGAGGCGGGGATCGTGGACCCGACCAAGGTTGTGCGCGTGGCGCTCGAGAACGCTGTGTCGGTGGCGGGCACGCTCCTGCTGACAGAGGCGACGATGATCGAGGAAGAGGACGAGCCGGAGCGCAAGCCGACGCGGATGGAGGCGGAAGATTACATCTGATCTCGTGCGCGCAGGAGCACGATCATGGCTGACGATCCCGAGACGACCGGCGGCAGGATCCCGGACGAGAACCGCAGGATCGCGGATCGCCTGAGCGAGTATGCCGCCCTTCTGGAGCAGCAGGGCGAGGATGGCTTTCGGGTGCGTGCCTGTCTTGAAGCCGCAAACCGTCTCGAGCGGTTGCATGAGCCGCTGGGCGAGGTGCTGCGGAGCGGCGGCGTGGAGGCTCTGATCCGGCTCCCCAGGGTCAGGCGCGGCATCGCGGCGGCCATCGCCGAGATGCTCACGACCGGCCGCTGGCGGCAGCTCGACCGCGTGAAGGGCGAGTTCACCCCCGAGAGCTCCGCACCGTCCGTATCGGCGGAGCGCTCGCCCACCGTATTGCTCGGGAGGGCGACATCGAAACACTCGAGGAGCTGGAGACGGCACTCGGACCTGGCGACCCGCGCATCCCGGGTATCGGGCCGCGCCGCAGGCAGCCCATTCTTGCCAACCTGGACGCACTCCTGCACGGGCGGACCGAAACGCTGGAGAAGGAGCTGGGCTGGGGCCTGCTGCGGGCCGATGACGGACGCGAGGTGTTCTTCGAGAAAGACAGCCTGGTGCAGGGCGATTGGAGCGGCCTGGAGAAGGGGGAGCGGCTGCGTTTTCACGAGCGCGAGGGCGAAAAGGGTCCTTACGCCACCGGTATCACGCCGGCGCGATGAGAGGCGGCGTTGATTGCCGTCAATGCTTTTCTGTGTGCCTTCGCCATCATCCAGAATGTCGGCATCCGATCGATGGAGCATCAGATGGAACATCGGCATTGGCAGGACTGGGTGACGGGGCTCGTCGGCCTCTGGCTCATTGCCTCACCCTTCGTTCTGGACTTCTCGCTCGGGGAAGGGACGTCCACGACTCTTCTCATGGCGAACTTCCTCGTCTGCGGCGGCCTCGCGCTGATCCTGGCGGCTTCGGCGCTTGCGGCGTTCCGCAACTGGGAGGAGTGGATCGCGGTCGCGCTCGGCGTCTGGCTGGCCGCGTCGCCCTGGCTTCTTGCCTTCAGCACCGCTCAGACGGCAGCGTGGAACACCGTGATATGCGGAGTGATCATCGCGGCGCTCGCGACGTGGACCCTATACGACGAAAGCAGCGCGGGTCACGCATGACGGACGCGGCGGGGCAGCCAGGCCGGCTGCGCCGCCTGCGCCGAGAACGACAAGGGCCTTTGCCTGCACTTCAGGAGAAAGAAGTCCCGCGCGGGAAACAGAGCGCTGGGGCGGTCACCAAACCCTCGCCGTCCTTCTTTTGGGCCAAGCATTGACCTTAAGCGGCAGCGGGCCAGCTTCTCGTGTACTGCTCGCGTATGACCTTGGGCCGGACGGCTATTGAGGAGGCCTCAAGATCGAAAATCAGCAAGATCATGATCTGGAAAGGCTTTTCGGAGAGTGGCGCGAGCAGGTAGCGACGCTGGACAAGATGAAAAACGGCGGCGACGCCACCTCGGCTTTCGATCAAGCCGTTGCTGTCGCAATGGAACTCGAGCGGGCGATCTTGAACCGGCCAGCCGAAACCTTGCGTGCCATGGCGATGAAGATCATCGTCGCGGCGCGCGACGAGGGGGAAAGCGGCGGGTCCAACATCGCCGCGCTCATCGAAGAAGCACGAGAGGTCCTCAGGTACTGAAGTCTCTGCCGCTTCCATCGAAGAGAGCTGAGCCGGCCAAGCCGAGCCGTGCGATCTGAATCCTTTGCGGTGGAAAGTTGCATCCGCCGCCCTTTTATCGCTGGCGGAGTGGCGGTTCATTCCGACCGGAACCGCACGGCGTCGAAGAGAGGCGCTCCGTCGCGGATCAGGCGGAGCAGAACCTTCTGACGTTCGCTTCGGTCGAGACGCGCCGTCAGGCCCAAGAAATCGTCAATCACCGCGCGTCCGACAGGGGGATCGAATCGTCGGGCTGGAGGCCAGCCTAAGCCCTCGCGTCGTCCACCGACAGCACCAGCACGCCGCGCCGACCCTCCGGGACCCCAAGTTCCGTCTCTTCGCCCTCTGCCAGGTTGCGCACGGTGGCGCCCAGGCCCGGCACGTAGGTTCCTTCCTCGGTGACAGGAGGCGGTGCGGCGCCGGGTGCAAGCCCGGCCCTTACCGGGAGCTCGGTCCGCTCCCCGGAGCGAAGGATGACAAGACGCCCCTCCTGTCCCGGCTCGAGCGCTGCCACGCGTTCGGACAGGGCCGCCGGATCCCGGCGCCGACAGTCCTCAGGCGCCGGCTTCCTGAAGATACCTTACCGCCTTGTCCGGCGTCGCGATCCGAGGGTAGTCCCGCTCGGGGATGTTGAGCCTGAGGCGGTCGTGCAGTGCCGTGACGAGGTTGAGGATGTCCATCGAGTCAAGCTCGAGGTCGTCCTGGAGGTGGTCGCCGCCTCCAATGGTCGCCGCATCGAGGTCGGGAGCGATCATGGTCAGCGCGTCGAGGAAGGCCTTTCGGATTTCGGCTTCGGTCACAGCTCCTCCGGTGTTTGCAGGTGGGCGTCGAAGGCGGTGAGGAAGCGGGTCGCGGTCCGACCGTCGCTGACCCGGTGGTCTGCCGAAAGCGACGCGGTGACGACGCGGCGGGGCGTGATGCCGTCGCCGGTGGCGCGCGGCTCAATGCGCGGTGCGCCGAGGCACAGAAGCGCGACCTGCGGCGGGTGGATAACTCCGATCATTTCGTTCGCGCCGGTCTCGCCGAGGCTCGACAGGGTGAGCGTGCCGCTCGTCAGCTCGGAGCTTCGCAGCCGCGCGGCGCGGGCGCGGGAGACCATGTCCTTCATGGCCAGCATGAGCTCGGGCAGGGGGCGGTTCTGCGCGTCGGATATGGCGGGTGCGACCAGGCCTCCTCCGCGCAGCGAGATGGCGATGCCGAGGTTGACAGTGTCGGCGGGGACGAACGTGGCGTCGAGGTAGTGGCCGTTGACCTGCCGAACCTGCGCGGCCGCGAGGGCCGCCGCCTTCGCGAAAAGCGTACCGAGGAGGAGGCGATCGTCCGGGGTCCGGACCTCGTTGTAGGCCGCGAGCCACGCGGTGGCGGCCTCGAGGTCGATGGTGGTGGAAAGGTAGAAGTGCGGGATCTCGCGCTTCGAGCGAACCATCGCGGCGGCGATGGCGCGGCGCATCTCGGCGGCTGGGTCGAGAGGCTGCGCCGGAGCGCGCGCCTGCTCCACGTCCTCCAGCACGACGGCACCGCCGGGCCCGGTGCCAGTAACTACAGAGAGATCCACCCCGAGTTCCGCCGCCTTCGCCCGCGCCGCGGGGGACGCGGCGGGCCGCGCCCGCGCCGAAGGCTTCGGACGCGGGGGCGGTGCGGGCTGCGGCTTGGATTGAGACGGGCCGGACGCAGGCGGCGCGGCTTCGCGACAAGGTAGTTCGCGCTCCGGTGCGGCCGGCACGTTCGTCGCCGGTGCTTCCTTTGCCATCTTCTCCGCGACGGGTGCTCCCTCCGCTCCGATGCGCGCAAGCGGGGTTCCGACCGGCAGGATCGCGCCAAGCTCCGCCATCAGACCCTGCACGACGCCGTCCTCGAACACCTCGACCTCGATCGCGCCCTTCTGTGTTTCGACCACTGCGATGACGTCGCCGCGACTGACCGTGTCACCGGGCTGCACGAGCCATTCCACCAGCGTGCCCGCCTCCATGTCCGCGCCGAGGGAGGGCATGGTGAAGACGCCCATCAATCCCGCCCCAGCGCGGCTTTGGCGGCGGCGATGATACGCGGGACCTGCGGGATGGCGGCGTCCTCGAGGTGCTTGGGATAGGGGATCGGAACCTCTTCGGAGCAGACCCGCCCGACCGGCGCATCGAGGTGCCAGAACACCTGCTCCGTGATCCGTGCCGAGACCTCGGCCGAAAGCGAGCCGCTGCGCCACCCCTCGTCCACGATCACCGCGCGGCGGGTGCGGGCGAGGGAGCCCATGATCGTCTCGTCGTCGAGCGGGCGGAGGCTGCGCAGGTCGACGACCTCGGCCGAGATACCATCGCGCTCCAGCTCCTCCGCCGCCTCCAGCGTCTTCCACAGCGAGCCGCCATAGGTGATCAGCGTGACATCGGTGCCCTCACGCCGGATGGCGGCGCGGTCGAGGTCGACTGGACCGGCCTTCACGTCGAGCGCCCCCGTCATGTTGTAAAGCATGACGTTCTCGAAGATCAGCACCGGGTCGGGATCCTGCAGCGCGGTCCATAGCATGCCGCGCGCGTCCTCGACCGTGGCGGGAGCCAGCACGCGCAGGCCGGGGATGTGGGCATACCAGCCCTCGAGCGAATGGGAATGCTGGGCCGCCAGTTGCTTGCCCGCGCCAGTGGCCAGCCGGATGACAAGGGGCACGCCGAACTGGCCGCCCGACATGTGCCGCATGGTGGCGGCGGTGTTGAGGATCTGGTCCAGCGCCAGCAGGCTGAAGTTCACCGTCATCAGCTCGACGATCGGTCGCATCCCCGCCGCCGCCGCCCCGATGCCCGCACCGGTGAAGCCTGATTCCGACAGCGGCGTGTCGCGGATGCGGTCGGGGCCGAACTCGGCCAGCATTCCCTTGGTCACGGCATAACAGCCGCCATAGGCGCCCACGTCCTCGCCCATCAGGAACACCCGGTCGTCGTGGATCATCGCGTCGCGGATCGCCTGCTTCACCGCCTCGCGATAGGTGATCTCGACCGTCTCGCCCGAGGGCGGGGCCGGCTCGGGCGGCGGCACCGGGTCGCCGGTGACGTGGCGGGTCAGGTCGTCTACCGGCTCCCAGGTGCCCGCCTCGGCGAAGGCGACGGCGGCGGCGATCTCGTCGGTGATGCCGCGCTCGATCCGGTCGATGTCGTCTCGGTGGATCAGGTGGTTGTCCAGCAGCCAGGTCTGGAAGCGCACGATGGGGCCGCGCTTGCGCCAGCTCTCGACCTCGTCCTTCTCGCGGTAAAGCTGGGCATCGAACATCGAGTGCGCGCGGAAGCGGTAGGTGCGACAGTCCAGGAGCACGGGCTTCCCGGTTTCGCGGATGCTGGCCATCGCCCGCCGCGCCGCCGACTCCACGGCGACCACGTCCATTCCGTCGATCGTGTGCGCCTCCATGCCATAGGCGGCGGCCTTGGCGGCGACGTCCTGTTGGCTTTCCGAACGCGCGAGCGCCGTGCCCATGGCATAGCCGTTGTTCTCGCACACGAAGAGGACGGGCAGGGACCAGAGCTGCGAAAGGTTCATCGACTCGTGGAACTCGCCCTCGGCCACCGCGCCTTCGCCGAAGAAGCAGGCGGTGACCTTGCCGCTGCCCTGCATCCGGTCGGCGAGCGCGAGGCCGGCGGCCAGCGGCAGGCCGCCCCCGACGATGGCGTTGCCGCCATAGAAGTTGTGGCCCGCGTCGAACAGGTGCATCGACCCGCCGCGCCCGCCCGAGCATCCCTCGGCCTTGCCGAACATCTCGGCCATGATCGCGTTCATCGACACGCCGCGGGCCAGCGCATGGCCGTGTTCGCGATAGGTCGCCACGATCCGGTCCTCGGGGCCGAGCACCGGGATCACGCCCACCGCGATCGCCTCTTCCCCGTCGTAGAGGTGAAGGAAGCCGCGTATCTTCTCCTGCGTGTAGAGCTCGGCGCACTTGTCCTCGAACCGGCGGATGCGGATCATCCCGGCGAGAAGCTGAAGCACGTGGTCGTGGCTCAGCCGGGGTTTGTCGGCCACGCTCATCTCTCGTCCCTCTCCAACGTCGAGATGTCCCCCTCGGGCAGTCCCAGTTCCCGTGCCTTCAGCAGCCGGCGCATGATCTTGCCCGAGCGCGTCTTGGGCAGAGAGGTGCGGAACGTGATCTCGCGCGGGGCGACGGCTGGGCCAAGCCGCTTGCGCGCGTGGCCACGGATGTCGTGCTCAAGCGCCTCGCCCGGAGCGTAGCCATGGTTCAGCGTGACGTAGGCCTTCACCACCTCGCCCGCGGTTTCATCCGGCAGACCGATGACGGCGGCTTCAGCCACGGCCGGGTGCTCGATCAGGGCGCTCTCGACCTCGAATGGTCCGATCAGGTGGCCGGAGGACTTGATCAGGTCGTCAGCGCGCCCAACGAACCAGTAGTACCCCTCGTCGTCCCGCATCGCGAGATCGCCGGAGAGGTACCAGCCGCCGGCGAACGCCTTTCTGTAGCGTTCCTCCTCGTGCAGGTAGCCCCGCATCATCGACGGCCATCCGGGCCGAAGGGCCAGTTCTCCCACCTCGCCGGGCTTCAGTTCGCGGACCCCGTCGTCCTGTCGCTCGACCACCCCCGCCTCGATGCCGGGAAGCGGCTTGCCCATCGAGCCGGGCTTGATGTCCATCGTGCGGGTGTTGGCGATCATGATGCCGCCCGTCTCGGTCTGCCACCAGTTGTCGTGGAAGGGGCGGCCGAAAACGCGGTCCGACCATACGACCGCTTCAGGGTTCAACGGCTCGCCCACGCTGGCGAGGAACCGCAGGCGCGAGAAGTCGTACGGTTTGGCCGCCGCCTCGCCCGCACGCATCATCATGCGGATGGCGGTGGGGGCGGTGTACCAGACCTCCACCTTCTCGCGTACGAGCGTGTTGTACCAGAGGTCGAGGTCGAATTCGGCCTCGTCCACCACCAGCGTCGCGCGGTGCACCAGCGGCGCAAGGATCCCGTAGGAGGTGCCGGTCACCCAGCCGGGATCGGCCGTGCACCAGAACACGGTGCCGGGCTGCAGGTCGAGCGCGACGCGGCCCGTGACTGCATGGCTCTCCACCGCCTTGTGAACGTGGATCACACCCTTGGGCTTGCCCGTCGTGCCGCTGGTGAAGTGGATCAGGGCCGTGTCCTCCGGCCCGGTGCGGCAGATTTCGCCGCCGCCGTTCGCAGCGTCGAGGGCTGGGGAGAGAGCGACGCAGTCCTCCGGCGCGTCATCCCCTTCGATCAACACCAGCTTCAGCGACGGGATTTGCTGGCGCCAAGGCGCGATCTTGCGGCGATAGAGCGACGCGGTCGTCACCAGCACGTTCGCCTCCCCGATTTCCATCCGCGTGCGGATCGGGTCGGGCCCGAAGGCCGAGAAGAGCGGCGTGAACACCATGCCCGCCCGCAGCGTGCCGAGCGCGGCGGCGAATAGGTCTGGCGTGCGGTCCATCAGGCAGAACACGCGGTCTCCCTTGCCGAGGCCGTGGGAGTGCAGCACGGCGGCGAACCGGGATGAACGGTCGGCCAAGTCGCAGTAGGACAGTTCGCGCCGCTCGCCGCCCTTGCCGAGCCACCGGATCGCCGTCGCGCCGCCCTGGCCCTGTGTCACGTGCCGGTCCACTGCCTCGTACGCGATATTGAGCCCTCCGCCGGGCAGGCCGCTGATCAACTCCGCCCGCAGCTTCTCCGGGTCGGAGAGTGCCTCCGCACCATTGAGTGACTTGCAGATGCGCTGCGGGCGCGGGGCATCGGGCCGTTCGGTCATGCGCATTCCTCCGGACCTCAGTGAGCACCGAGAAGCGCGGATTCGCGATGACACGCGTCATTGAGAGCCACGAAGTCTCCCGGCGCAGCGTCAGACCCTGCGGGCGAGAACTTCGCCATCTCAGGGGCCACCCACATCACCCCCGGGAAACGCAAGTGAGGCAAAGAGCACCGTGCGAGCAACCGTCAGTCTGAAAGCAGCGCCTTCGCTCGAGCAAGCGTCTGGTCCGGCGTTCCCGCTGCGTCCACCCGCAGCCAGCCGGATCCGTCGGCGGAAACCGCCAGTTGCGCACGCACTACCTGCGCATTGGCGTCGGATGCATCGCCCGACCTTGCGCTCACCCGGTTCACGAGAGTTGCCTCGGGTGCGGCGAGCCAGAGGCCGGTGAAGGCGGCACCGTTCGATCTCGCAATCTCCTCCACGCGCGCTCGATCCTCGGGATCGAGGAAGGTCGCGTCAAAGACGACGCTATGGCCCGCCGCCAGAAGATTGCCGGCTCGGTCATAGAGGCGGCGGTAGACGCGGGCCCGGCCATCGGTCGTGTAGGCGGCCTGTGGCAGCCGCGCATCCTCCGGAGCGGATAGCATCGCCTTGCGCTCGGTGTCCGTGCGCAGATGGACGGCGCCCGGCGGCGCACCCAGGCCCGGCGAAAGCATGCGGGCGAGCACGGTCTTGCCGGTGCCGGAGACGCCGCCCACTGCGACGAGGCGCGCCGGCGCCGGCGTCAGCAAATCGCAGGCGAGGTCGAGATAGGAGCCCGCTTCGGTGACCGGTCCATCCTTCCCTGTGGCCCGCGCCGTTTGCACGGTGGTCATGGCTCGGATAGCGGCTCGCACCGCTTGGAACAACGGCAGGGTCCGAACTCCCGCATCCTCTGCTCCGTCCGCCGACAGGAGATAGCTCCCCAGGACTGCGTTCGCCGCCACACGAAGTCGCCGGTGCCATAGGTCCATGAGCAGGAAGGCGAGATCGTAAAGAACGTCGCAGGTTCCCAGCGTCTCGTCGAACTCCAGCGCGTCGAACGGCACAGGTCGACCCTCGTACAAGACGATGTTGTGCAGATGCAGATCGCCATGTGCACGCCGGACGCGCCCTGCAACCGTTCGCGCATCCAAGAATCCGCTCAGCCGGCCGTGACCCTGTCGAGAAAGGTCATGGAAACGGCGCACAGATTCTGCGTTCAGCGCGTCCGGCATTCCGTCGAACACGCGGTCGAGCTCATCGAGGATCTCTCCGATCAGCGCTCCGCCAGCAGCATCGCGGCGCGGGCAGGCGGCATGGTAGGCTTGGATCGCACGCCCCAGGGCCGTGGCCAACGTATCATCCAGCGCACCTTGGGCGGCAATTTCAGCCAGTTCGGCGCTCTTGGGAAAGCGCCACATGCGAAGCGCCCATTCCACAGGCGGGCCAGATCCGCCGAGGGCCAGTTCTCCATTGTCTTCCCGTGTGACGGGTACGACATCGCGATAGATCATCGGCGCTCGTGGACGGTTCAAGTCCAGCTCGCGCCGCAGCATTGCCTCGCGTCGATCAATGGTGGAGAGATCCATGTAATCGTAACGTACCGCACGCTTGATCTTGAGCGCCGTCTCTCCCGCCAAGAAGACCAGTGCGCCATGCGTCTCGATGACCTCCACCGGTGCAACGCCACCGTGTGCTGCGCCGGACCTCAAGAAGGCCACGACCTCGTGCTGGTCATGCGGCGGCTCATTTACCATGCGGTCTCTTTTTGGCTTTGCGCTGTGCAGAGGCGGCTTCCCGGCAGGACCGTCACGAGACTTGGCCGCCTTGGCCCTTTGCGGCAATGACGCAGGTCAAGCGCCGCGGCCCTTCAGGATGCGACCCACCACGGCTGCGGCCTCCGAATGCAACTCGGCCTCCGAAGGGCCCTTCCGCGAGAGCCCTACTGCGCCATTGAGCGGCGACGATGCCCCGGCCAAATCTGCAGTACCGCCGCGCCCTTCAGGCGTCCCTCGCGTAGATCGCTCAGCGCCTCGTTCGCCCGTTCGAGGGGATAGGCGGTTGTGTGCGTACGGACAGAGGCCGCGGCGGCGAGCGGAAAGAACAGCCCTCCGTCGCGGCGGGTCAAGTTCGCGACGGAGGTAACGCTGCGCTCGTGCCAGAGGTCGGCGTAAGGGAACGCGGGGATGTCCGTCATGTGGATGCCGCCGCAGACCAGCCGGCCGCCTTTCCTGAGCGTCTTCAGCGCGCGCGGCACCAACGCTCCGACCGGAGCGAAGATGATCGCGGCATCGAGTTCGTCGGGAGGGCTCTGCCCCGAGTCCCCGGCCCAGACCGCCCCGAGTTCGCGGGCGAAGGCTTGCGCCCCCAGGTCTCCTTCGCGGGTGAAGGCATAGACTTCGCTGCCCTCGTGCCGGGCGATCTGGCAGAGGATGTGTGCCGCCGCGCCGAACCCGAACAATCCAAGCCGGCCCGCTGCGCCGGCCAAGCGGAAGCTGCGGAAGCCGATGAGGCCCGCACAAAGAAGCGGCGCAAGCGAAACCGGATCGGCGGTTTCGTCCAGCGAGAAGACATAGCGGGCGTCGGCGACGCAGTATTCCGCGAACCCGCCGTTCACCTTGTACCCGGTGAAGCGTGGCGCATCGCAGAGGTTCTCCATGTCGCTGCGGCAGTAACGGCACACACGGCAGGTGTGTCCCAGCCAAGGGATGCCGACGCGCTGGCCTGCCTGAAGCCAGTCGACGTCGCGGCCGCACGCTTCCACACGGCCCACGATCTCGTGGCCCGGAACCAGCGGAAGGACAGGGTCGGGAAGGTCGCCGTCGATGACGTGCAGATCGGTCCGGCAGACACCACAAGTTTCGATGCGGACCAAGACTTGGTCCGACCCGGGCGTTGGCACCGGGACCTCACGAAGGATCAGGCGCGGTCCGGTGCCCTCGAAAACCATTGCTTTCATCGTCTCGACACTGTCGACCCCTTGGGCGAACAGCATTGACGGCCGTCATTGATCGGGTCTTCAGAGCCGAGATGCCCTCGCAGCAGATGATTGCTTCGGGCCCGTTTCGCGGCAGGTTGAGATAGGGCGCGACGCAAGGGCAAGAAGGGCGGGCGCCGAACCTTCATCGCGGAGCGAGATGCTTTCGGTCAATCTGCAAAAGCGGACGTCCTGGGGCAGCGCTAAACGGCGAGCCGATGCCGCTCCGCATGACCGCTATGCGCCATAGGGGTCTGGAGTCCCCCCGCTGGAGTGGTCCGCCCCCAGGGATAAAATGATCCCGTTATG
>NZ_FOXA01000047.1 GCF_900115595.1 Tranquillimonas alkanivorans | reverse complement strand
CGTGGGCGACGAGATCGAGATCGTCGGCATCCGCGACACCAAGAAGACGACCTGCACGGGCGTCGAGATGTTCCGCAAGCTGCTCGACCGCGGTGAAGCCGGCGACAACATCGGCGCGCTGCTGCGCGGCGTCGACCGTGACGGCGTCGAGCGGGGCCAGGTGCTCTGCAAGCCGGGCTCGGTGACCCCGCATACCAAGTTCGAGGCCGAGGCGTACATCCTGACCAAGGAAGAGGGGGGCCGTCACACGCCGTTCTTCGCCAACTACCGCCCGCAGTTCTACTTCCGCACGACGGACGTGACCGGGACGGTGACGCTGGCCGAGGGCACCGAGATGGTGATGCCGGGCGACAACGTGTCGTTCTCGGTCGAGCTGATCGCCCCGATCGCGATGGAAGAAAAGCTGCGCTTCGCCATCCGCGAAGGCGGCCGAACCGTCGGCGCCGGCGTCGTCTCGAAGATCATCGAGTGATCCCGAGCCAACGGCTTTGACTTCGGAGACGGGGCCCTCGGGCCCCGTTTTTTTTGCGCGGTTGGCGCTGGGGTTTGGTCCAGAACGAAAAGGCCCGGCTGCCGCCGGGCCTTTCTCGGATCATGAGGGGTGGTTCAGGCGGCGCGTTCGTTGACGCCCCCCTGGGCGATCTTGTTCATGCGAACGTCGCCCTCCTTCGTCTCTTCGAGGTTGGTCTTGAGCGCGTCCGCGTCGCTGTCGAGGCCCAGCCGGTTGGCAAAGGCCACGACCGTGCCATAGCCGGCGATGGCGTAGTGCACCATGCGCTGGTACTGCGAGATGATCATCGCGTCGCGCACGTCGTCGTCGCCGTAGTCTTCCTCCAACGCGTGAAGCTTGGCTTCCTTGACCAGCCCCTCCATGCCCTTGCAGTGCTCGCCGGTCGGGTCGACGCCGTGCTCGCCGCAGATGGTGGCGATCTTGTCCATGCCGTCCGCGATTCCGGTCGCGCCGTCCTTGAGCGCGCGGCCAAGCTCCTCGTCCTTGGCGGCCTCGCCCAGCTTCGTCGTGCATTCCAGCGACTGCCGGCAGGCGCTATAGAGGTCCTGCAGCTGGTCGATATAGACGTCCTTGAGGCTGTTCATCGCCATGGCGGTCTCCTTCGTCGTCTGCTGAATTTCGCTTAGCCGGACAACGACTGCGCTGACGTGATGTTCCGTGTGCGCCAAGGCCGAGATTGCCGCTTGACCCCCGCCCGCGCGTGCCGTACTCCCGCACCCGGCCTTAGGGGTATAGCTCAGTTGGTAGAGCATCGGTCTCCAAAACCGAGGGTCGTGGGTTCGAGTCCCTCTGCCCCTGCCAGGCCGCTTCCGGACAGCGCGCCAGTGCGCCCGGACACCGAGTTCTCGGCGCCGCTTGAAACTTCCGCCCGCGCCCCGTATCTGCGGCGGGCGACGACGAAGGATGCTTTGCATGGCCACCAAGACCAACCCGCTTCAGTTCATTCAGCAGGTACGCGCCGAGATCGCGAAAGTGGTCTGGCCGACCCGGCGCGAGGTGGCGTTGACGACCGTCATGGTCCTGATCATGGCCACGCTGACCGCGATCTTCTTCTTCATCGTCGACCTGATCATCCGCACGGGCCTGCAGGGACTGCTGGAGTTCTTCGGCTGAAGGCGCGCCGCGCCCCTTGATCTCGGGGCGCAAGGGGGATAAGCGGAACGCCACTTCCTCGAAAGGCGTGCTTCGATTCGTGCGGCACGCCGCTTTTCGTTGGGGAGAGCGGTCGCAACAGACTGACAATTGAGAGTTTTCCGGCCTCGTGCCGGTGGGATGCAAGGGCAGAGGCTGGCATGGCGAAACGGTGGTATTCGGTGAGCGTTCTCTCGAACTTCGAGAAGAAGGTTGCCGAGCAGATTCGTCAGGCGGTCAGCGACGCCAGCCTTGAGGAAGAGATCGGCGAGGTTCTGGTTCCCACCGAAGAGGTGATCGAGGTCCGCCGCGGCAAGAAGGTGACGACCGAGCGTCGCTTCATGCCGGGCTACGTGCTGGTGCACATGCAGATGTCGGATCAGGGCTATCACCTGATCAACTCGATCAACCGCGTCACCGGCTTCCTCGGTCCGCAGGGCAGGCCGATGCCGATGCGCGACGCCGAGGTGAACCAGATCCTCAACCGCGTCCAGGAGGGCGAAGAGCAGCCGCGCACGCTGATCTCGTTCGACGTGGGCGAGAAGGTGAGCGTCACCGACGGCCCGTTCGAAGGCTTCGAGGGCATGGTCGAGGACGTGGACGAGGACAACCAGCGCCTGAAGGTGACGGTGTCGATCTTCGGCCGTGCCACCCCGGTCGAACTGGAATACACGCAGGTGTCGAAAGGCGCCTGAGTGTGAGACGTGGAAGGCGAGGCGGCCGCGGCCGCCGGACCGGACCACGGCAACGTAAGCCGGACGGGCGCGCCCGGACGGTGTTGAGCGAAGGAGAGGCCCGATGGCCAAGAAAAAAGTCGGCAGCATGAAGCTGCAGATCAAGGCGGGGCAGGCGAACCCGTCTCCGCCGGTTGGTCCTGCGCTGGGTCAGCGCGGCATCAACATCATGGAGTTCTGCAAGGCGTTTAACGCCAAGACGCAGGACATGGAGCAGGGCGCCCCGTGCCCGACCGTGATCACCTACTATCAGGACAAGTCCTTCACGATGGACATCAAGACGCCGCCGGCGTCTTACTACCTGAAGAAGGCGGCCGGTCTGAAGCCGGTGGGCAAGCGGAACCGCCCGAAGGGTGCCACCACCCCGGGTCGCGAGACGGTCGCCACCGTCACCGCCAAGCAGGTGCGCGAGATCGCCGAGGCCAAGATGAAGGACCTCAACGCGGCGGACGTCGAGAGCGCCATGAAGATCATTCTGGGCTCGGCGAAGTCCATGGGCATCGAGGTGAAGTGATGGCGAAGCTTGGTAAACGCACCCGCGCCGCCCGCGAAGCCTTCGCCGGCAAGGAAAACCTGTCGGTCGAGGACGCCGTCGCGCTGATCAAGTCGAACGCCAAGGCGAAGTTCGACGAGACCATCGAGATCGCGATGAACCTGGGCGTCGACCCGCGCCATGCCGACCAGATGGTCCGCGGCACGGTGAACCTGCCCAACGGCACCGGCAAGACCGTCCGGGTCGCCGTCTTCGCCCGTGGCGCGAAGGCCGACGAGGCGCAGGCCGCCGGGGCCGACATCGTGGGCGCCGAGGACCTGATGGAGCAGATCCAGGGCGGCAACATCAACTTCGATCGTTGCATTGCGACGCCCGACATGATGCCGGTCGTCGGCCGCTTGGGCAAAATCCTTGGCCCGCGCAACCTGATGCCGAACCCGAAGGTCGGCACGGTGACGATGGACGTGGCGGATGCCGTCAAGTCGGCGAAGGCCGGCCAGGTGCAGTTCAAGGCCGAGAAGGCCGGTGTCGTGCATGCCGGCGTCGGCAAGGCCTCGTTCGACGCGGACAAGCTGATCGAGAACGTGCGCGCCTTCGTGGACGCCGTTTCGAAGGCGAAGCCGGCCGGCGCCAAGGGTGCCTATCTTCAGAAGGTCAGCCTGACCTCGACGATGGGCCCCGGCGTGAGCGTCGACATCACGTCCGCCACGGGCAACGCCTGAGGCACATTAGATTTGCCGTCCCCGGGCGGCGAATGGCGGGGCCGCGAGGCCCCGTCCTGTCCGAGACGGAGGGTTGAGGCGCAAGCCCCTGTAATTCCTTCCCGAGATGGGGAACGAGACAAGAAATCGAAGGCCGCGGCCTTCGGGCGATCTTGACCTCGGGACCCTGAAACGGACCCGAACGCCGGGCTTGCCCGGCAAACGAGAGCCGGAGGGGCATGCCCCTCCAAACTTGGAGTGAAACTGTGGATAGAGCTCAGAAAGAGAAAGTGGTCGAGGAACTCGGCCAGATCTTCGAAAGCTCTGGCGTCGTGGTGGTTGCCCACTACACGGGTCTCACGGTTGCCGAGATGCAGGACCTCCGCGCACGCATGCGTGACGCGGGTGGCTCCGTTCGCGTTGCCAAGAACAGGCTCGCCAAGATCGCCCTCGAGGGCCGGCCGCAAGCACAGATGGCCGACTATCTCACGGGCATGACCGTTCTTTCCTATTCCGAGGACCCCGTGGCGGCAGCCAAGGTCGCGGAAGGGTTCGCCAAGGACAACTCGAAGTTCGAGATTGTCGGCGGCGCCATGGGCGAGACGGTCCTGGACCGAGCCGGTGTCAAGGCCGTGTCCGAGATGCCTTCGCGCGAAGAGCTTCTGGCTCAGATCGCGGGCATGATCGGCGCACCCGCCAGCAACATCGCCGGTGCCATTGGCGCACCTGCTTCGAACATCGCGAGCATCCTTTCGACAATCGAAGAGCGCGCGGAAGCCGCTTGAGACCCCGCGTAGGGTTGAACGCCCGACGTTGGAACACATCTAAGAACGGAACAGAGATATGGCTGATCTGAAGAAACTTGCCGAAGAGATCGTGGGCCTGACGCTTCTCGAAGCCCAGGAACTCAAAACCATCCTGAAAGACGAGTACGGCATCGAGCCCGCCGCTGGTGGCGCGGTCATGATGGCCGGCCCCGCCGGTGACGCCGGTGGCGAAGCTGCCGAAGAGCAGACCGAGTTCGACGTGATCCTGAAGGCCGCTGGCGCCCAGAAGATCAACGTGATCAAGGAAGTTCGCGGCATCACCGGTCTTGGCCTGAAAGAAGCCAAGGAGCTCGTCGAAGCTGGCGGCAAAGCCGTCAAGGAAGGCGTCTCCAAGGAAGAGGCCGAGGAGATCAAAGGCAAGCTCGAGGCGGCTGGCGCCGAAGTCGAGCTCAAGTGATTGGACGCGGGCTTCGGCCCGCGGCTAATAACGGCGGCTGGCACCGAACGCGATTCGGTGCCAGCCTTCCGCGTCTTGGCGAACCCCTTCGCGAAGGGGTTTCCCAGGGCGCGGTTCCGGATCGGGCGGCGGCCGGTGGGAAGGTCGCCAGGTATGGACCCGGAACCCCCTGTTTCGAGAGCGCGCCGCCGTGGCCCCGGCGGATCGGCACGCTTGCGAACGATGAAAGGTGATCAGGCGCATGGCTTCGACCTATCTCGGCCAGAAACGACTCCGCAAATACTACGGCAAAATCCGCGAAGTGCTGGAAATGCCGAATCTCATCGAGGTTCAGAAGTCCTCCTACGACCTCTTCCTGAACTCCGGTGACCAGCCCGACCCGCAGGACGGCGAAGGCATCAAGGGCGTGTTCCAGTCCGTCTTCCCGATCAAGGACTTCAACGAGACGGCCGTCCTCGAGTTCGTGAAGTACGAACTCGAAAAACCCAAGTACGACGTGGAGGAATGCCAGCAGCGCGACATGACCTACAGCGCGCCGCTGAAGGTCACCCTGCGTCTCATCGTGTTCGACGTCGACGAGGACACCGGCGCCAAGTCCGTGAAGGACATCAAGGAGCAGGACGTGTTCATGGGCGACATGCCGCTCATGACCCCGAATGGCACCTTTATCGTCAACGGCACCGAGCGCGTCATCGTTTCCCAGATGCACCGTTCGCCGGGCGTGTTCTTCGACCACGACAAGGGCAAGACCCACTCGTCGGGCAAGCTGCTGTTCGCCTGCCGCATCATCCCGTACCGGGGCTCCTGGCTCGACTTCGAGTTCGACGCCAAGGACATCGTCTATTCCCGCATCGACCGTCGCCGGAAGCTGCCGGTGACGACGCTGCTTTATGCGCTGGGGCTCGACCAGGAATCCATCATGGATGCCTACTATGACACGGTCGACTACAAGCTCGAGCGGAACAAGGGCTGGGTCACCAGGTTCTTCCCCGACCGCGTCCGCGGCACGCGCCCGGGCTTCGACCTGGTCGACGCCGATACCGGCGAGGTCATCGCCAAGGCCGGCGAGAAGGTTACCCCGCGCACCGTCAAGAAGCTGAAGGACGAGGGCTCGGTCACGCATCTGCTGGTACCGTTCGACCAGATCGTCGGCCGCTACGTCGCGCGCGACATCATCGACGAAGAGACCGGGGCGATCTTCGTCGAGGCCGGCGACGAGCTGACCTGGGAGACCGACAAGGACGGCGAAGTCACCGGCGGCACGCTCAAGGAGCTGATGGACGCCGGTATCACCGACGTTCCGGTCCTGGACATCGATAACGTCACCGTCGGGCCGTACATGCGCAACACGATGGCGATGGACAAGAACATGGACCGCGACAGCGCGCTCATGGACATCTATCGCGTCATGCGCCCGGGCGAGCCGCCCACCGTCGAGGCCGCGTCGGCCCTGTTCGACACGCTGTTCTTCGACGCCGAGCGCTACGACCTGTCGGCCGTGGGCCGCGTGAAGATGAACATGCGCCTCAACCTCGACGCCGAGGACACGCAGCGCACCCTGCGCCGCGAGGACATCGTCGCCTGCATCAAGGCGCTGGTCGAACTGCGTGACGGCCGGGGCGAGATCGACGACATCGACCACCTGGGCAACCGCCGGGTGCGCTCGGTCGGCGAGCTGATGGAGAACCAGTACCGCGTCGGCCTTCTGCGGATGGAGCGCGCGATCAAGGAGCGCATGTCGTCGGTCGAGATCGACACGGTCATGCCGCAGGACCTGATCAACGCGAAGCCCGCGGCGGCCGCGGTGCGCGAATTTTTCGGCTCGTCGCAGCTGTCGCAGTTCATGGACCAGACCAACCCGCTGTCGGAAGTGACGCACAAGCGTCGTCTCTCGGCGCTCGGGCCCGGCGGTCTGACGCGTGAGCGTGCCGGCTTCGAGGTGCGCGACGTTCACCCGACCCACTATGGCCGGATGTGCCCGATCGAGACGCCGGAAGGGCCGAACATCGGCCTGATCAACTCGCTGGCGACCTTCGCGCGCGTGAACAAGTACGGCTTCATCGAGACGCCGTACCGCGTGGTGAAGGAAGGACAGGTGACCGACGAGGTTCACTACATGTCCGCCACCGAAGAGATGCGCCACACGGTCGCCCAGGCGAACGCGAACCTCGACGAGAACAACCGGTTCATCAACGACCTCGTGAACACCCGCCAGTCGGGTGAATACACGCTGGCGCCGAACGAGTCGGTCGACCTCATCGACGTGTCGCCCAAGCAGCTGGTGTCTGTCGCCGCTTCGCTGATCCCGTTCCTTGAGAACGACGACGCGAACCGGGCGCTGATGGGCTCGAACATGCAGCGTCAGGCCGTCCCGCTTCTCCAGGCCGAGGCGCCGCTCGTCGGCACCGGCATCGAGGGCAAGGTGGCGCAGGACTCGGGCGCCGCGATCATGGCGCGCCGCGCGGGCGTGATCGACCAGGTGGACGCCACCCGGATCGTCGTGCGCGCAACCGAGGATCTGGAGCCGGGCGATCCCGGCGTCGACATCTATCGCCTGCGCAAGTTCCAGCGGTCGAACCAGAACACCTGCATCAACCAGCGTCCGCTGGTGAAGGTGGGCGACACCGTGGGCAAGAACGAAGTCGTCGCCGACGGTCCCTCGACCGATATCGGTGAGCTCGCTCTCGGCAAGAACGTGGTCGTCGCGTTCATGCCGTGGAACGGCTACAACTACGAGGACTCGATCCTGATCTCGGAGCGCATCGTGCGCGACGACGTCTTCACCTCGATCCACATCGAGGAGTTCGAGGTCGCCGCCCGCGACACCAAGCTCGGGCCCGAGGAGATCACCCGCGACATCCCCAACGTCGGCGAGGAAGCCCTGCGCAACCTCGACGAGGCGGGGATCGTCTATATCGGGGCGGAAGTCGGCCCCGCCGACATCCTCGTGGGCAAGATCACGCCGAAGGGCGAAAGCCCGATGACGCCGGAGGAGAAACTGCTCCGCGCCATCTTCGGCGAAAAGGCCAGCGACGTGCGCGACACCTCGCTCCGGCTGCCGCCGGGCGACTACGGCACCGTCGTCGAGGTCCGCGTCTTCAATCGTCACGGCGTCGAGAAGGACGAGCGTGCGCTGCAGATCGAGCGTGAAGAGGTCGAGCGTCTGGCCCGTGACCGGGACGACGAGCTCCACATCCTCGAGCGCAACATCTATCAGCGTCTGAAGGCCATGATCCTCGGCAAGACCGCGGTGAAGGGTCCGAAGGGCGTCAAGGCCGGCACCGAGATCACCGAGGAGCTGCTGGACACGCTGAGCCGCGGCCAGTGGTGGCAGCTCGCCCTCGGCGAAGAGGAAGAGGCCGCCCAGGTCGAGGCGCTGAACGCGCAGTTCGAGGCGCAGAAGCGCGCGCTCGAGCACCGCTTCGAGGACAAGGTCGAGAAGGTGCGCCGGGGCGACGACCTGCCGCCGGGCGTCATGAAGATGGTCAAGGTCTTCGTCGCGGTGAAGCGCAAGCTGCAGCCGGGCGACAAGATGGCCGGCCGTCACGGCAACAAGGGCGTGATCTCGAAGGTGGTCCCGATGGAGGACATGCCGTTCCTCGAGGACGGCACGCCGGTCGACTTCGTTCTCAACCCGCTGGGCGTGCCGTCGCGGATGAACGTCGGCCAGATCCTCGAGACGCACATGGGCTGGGCCGCGCGCGGTCTGGGCCTGCACATCGACGAGGCTCTGCAGGACTATCGCCGCTCGGGCGACCTGACGCCGGTGAAGGAGGCGATGCGCCTGGCTTATGGCGACGATGTCTACGAAGAGGGCATCGAAGGCATGGACGACGCACGCCTGGTCGAGGCGGCGGGCAACGTCGTGCGCGGCGTTCCGATCGCAACGCCGGTCTTCGACGGGGCGAAGGAGCCCGACGTGAACGACGCGCTCAGGCGTGCCGGTTTCAACGAGTCGGGCCAGTCGCGCCTGTTCGATGGCCGCACGGGTGAGCCGTTCAGCCGTCCGGTGACCGTGGGCATCAAATACCTGCTGAAACTGCACCACCTGGTGGACGACAAGATCCACGCGCGCTCGACCGGCCCCTACAGCCTGGTCACGCAGCAGCCCCTGGGCGGCAAGGCGCAGTTCGGCGGTCAGCGCTTCGGCGAGATGGAGGTCTGGGCGCTGGAAGCGTACGGCGCAGCCTACACCCTGCAGGAGATGCTGACGGTCAAGTCGGACGACGTGGCCGGCCGGACCAAGGTCTACGAGAGCATCGTGAAGGGCGAGGACAATTTCGAAGCGGGCGTTCCCGAGAGCTTCAACGTGCTCGTGAAGGAAGTCCGCGGCCTCGGCCTCAACATGGAACTCCTGGACGCGGAGGAGGACGAATAAGGCGCACGGATCGTCGACATCCGGGCCCGGTCCAGACGGACCGGGCCGCCTTCCTCCCCGCCTTCTTCAAGGATTGAGACATGAACCAGGAACTGACCCAGAACCCGTTCAACCCGCTGGCGTCGCAGAAGACCTTCGACGAGATCAAGGTCTCTCTGGCGAGCCCGGAGCGGATCCTCTCGTGGTCCTTCGGCGAGATCAAGAAGCCGGAAACCATCAACTACCGCACGTTCAAGCCCGAGCGGGACGGCCTGTTCTGCGCGCGCATTTTCGGTCCGATCAAGGACTACGAGTGCCTGTGCGGCAAATACAAGCGCATGAAGTATCGCGGCGTCGTCTGCGAGAAGTGCGGCGTCGAGGTGACGCTTCAGAAGGTCCGGCGCGAGCGCATGGGCCACATCGAGCTGGCCGCGCCCGTCGCGCACATCTGGTTCCTCAAGTCGCTGCCCTCCCGCATCGGCCTGATGCTGGACATGACGCTCCGCGACCTCGAGCGCGTGCTCTACTTCGAGAACTACGTCGTCATCGAGCCGGGTCTGACGGACCTGTCCTACGGCCAGATGATGACCGAGGAAGAATACCTCGACGCGCAGGACCAGTACGGTGCCGACGCCTTCACCGCCAATATCGGTGCGGAAGCCGTGCGCGAGATGCTGGCGATGATCGACCTCGAAGCCGAGGCCGAGCGCCTTCGTGAGGAGCTGAAGGAAGCCACCGGCGAGCTGAAGCCCAAGAAGATCATCAAGCGGCTCAAGATCGTCGAGTCGTTCCTCGAGTCGGGCAACCGGCCCGAGTGGATGATCATGACCGTGATCCCGGTCATTCCGCCGGAACTGCGCCCGCTGGTCCCGCTGGACGGCGGCCGCTTCGCGACGTCGGACCTCAACGACCTTTATCGCCGGGTGATCAACCGGAACAACCGCCTCAAGCGGCTGATCGAGCTGCGCGCGCCGGACATCATCGTCCGGAACGAAAAGCGGATGCTTCAGGAGTCGGTCGACGCGCTGTTCGACAACGGCCGCCGCGGCCGCGTCATCACCGGCGCCAACAAGCGCCCGCTGAAGTCGCTGTCCGATATGCTCAAGGGCAAGCAGGGCCGGTTCCGTCAGAACCTTCTGGGTAAGCGGGTCGACTTTTCGGGCCGCTCGGTCATCGTGACCGGTCCGGAACTGAAGCTGCACCAGTGCGGCCTGCCGAAGAAGATGGCGCTCGAGCTGTTCAAGCCGTTCATCTACTCGCGGCTGGAAGCGAAGGGCCTGTCCTCGACCGTGAAGCAGGCCAAGAAGCTGGTCGAGAAGGAGCGTCCCGAGGTCTGGGACATCCTCGACGAGGTGATCCGCGAGCACCCGGTCATGCTGAACCGGGCGCCGACGCTGCACCGCCTGGGCATCCAGGCGTTCGAGCCGGTGCTGATCGAGGGCAAGGCGATCCAGCTTCACCCGCTGGTCTGTTCGGCCTTCAACGCCGACTTCGACGGCGACCAGATGGCCGTGCACGTGCCGCTGAGCCTTGAGGCGCAGCTTGAAGCGCGCGTCCTGATGATGTCGACCAACAACGTGCTGTCGCCCGCCAACGGCGCGCCCATCATCGTGCCGTCGCAGGACATGATCCTCGGCCTCTACTACATCACGATGGAGCGTGAGGGCATGAAGGGCGAGGGCATGATGTTCTCGGACGTGGACGAGGTGCAGCACGCCCTCGACGCGGGCGAGGTGCACATGCACGCCCGGATCACCGCGCGCCTCAAGCAGATCGACGACGAAGGCCAGGAGGTCATCCGCCGGTACGAGACGACGCCGGGCCGCGTGCGGCTGGGCGCTCTGCTTCCGCTCAACGCCAAGGCTCCGTTCGAGTTGGTGAACCGTCTTCTGCGGAAGAAAGAGGTCCAGCAGGTCATCGACACCGTCTACCGCTATTGCGGGCAGAAGGAGTCGGTCATCTTCTGCGACCAGATCATGACGATGGGCTTCCGCGAAGCCTTCCGCGCCGGCATCAGCTTCGGCAAGGACGACATGGTCATCCCCGAGCAGAAGTGGGGAATCGTCGAAGAGACCCGCGAGCAGGTGAAGGACTTCGAGCAGCAGTACATGGACGGCCTGATCACTCAGGGCGAAAAGTACAACAAGGTGGTCGATGCCTGGTCGAAGTGTAACGACAAGGTCACCGAGGCGATGATGTCCAACATCTCGAACCCGGGCAAGGACCAGAACGGTGCCGAGAACGAGCCGAACTCGGTCTACATGATGGCCCACTCGGGCGCCCGGGGCTCGGTCACGCAGATGAAGCAGCTGGGCGGCATGCGGGGCCTCATGGCCAAGCCGTCGGGCGAGATCATCGAGACGCCGATCATCTCGAACTTCAAGGAAGGCCTGACCGTGCTGGAGTACTTCAACTCCACCCACGGCGCGCGGAAGGGTCTGTCGGACACCGCTCTGAAGACGGCGAACTCGGGCTACCTTACCCGCCGCCTGGTGGACGTGGCGCAGGACTGCATCGTGCGCGAGCATGACTGCGGCACCGAGGCCGCGATCAGCATGGAAGCGGCCGTCAACGACGGCGAGGTGGTCGCGAGCCTGGGCGAGCGTGCGCTGGGTCGCGTCGCGGCCGAGGACATCGTCACGCCCGGCGGCGACGAGGTGATCGTGGCGAAGGACGAGATCATCGACGAGCGCAAGGCCGACGCCATCGAGCAGGCCGCACTGCAGACGATCCGCATCCGCAGCCCGCTGACCTGCGAGGCCGAGGAAGGCGTCTGCGCCATGTGCTACGGCCGTGACCTTGCGCGCGGCACGCTCGTCAACATCGGCGAGGCGGTAGGCATCATCGCCGCCCAGTCGATCGGCGAGCCGGGCACGCAGCTGACCATGCGGACCTTCCACATCGGCGGCGTCGCCCAGGGTGGCCAGCAGTCGTTCCAGGAAGCCGGACAGGAAGGCCGCGCGGAGTTCCGCAACGCCAACCTGCTCGAGAACGCGGCGGGAGAGAAGATCGTCGTGGGCCGTAACATGCAGCTCGCCATCATGGACGAGAACGGCGTGGAGCGGGCAAGCTTCAAGCTGGGCTACGGCACCAAGGTCTTCGTGGAAGAGGGGGCCGAGATCGGCCGCGGCGACAAGCTGTTCGAGTGGGACCCCTACACCCTGCCGATCATCGCCGAGAAGGCGGGTACCGCGCGCTTCGTCGACCTTATCTCGGGCATTTCCGTCCGGGACGAGACCGACGACGCCACCGGCATGACCCAGAAGATCGTGTCGGACTGGCGAGCGGCGCCCAAGGGCAACGAACTCAAGCCCGAGATCATCATCGTGGGCGACGACGGCGAGCCCGTGCGCAACGAGCAGGGCAACCCGGTCACCTACCAGATGTCGGTGGACGCGATCCTGTCGGTCGAGGACGGCCAGCAGATCAAGGCCGGCGACGTGGTGGCGCGTATCCCGCGTGAAGGCGCGAAGACGAAGGACATCACCGGTGGTCTGCCGCGTGTGGCCGAACTTTTCGAGGCGCGTCGTCCGAAGGACCACGCGATCATCGCCGAGATCGACGGCTACGTGAAGTTCGGGCGGGACTACAAGAACAAGCGCCGGATCGCGATCGTGCCCGCCGACGAAAGCCTCGAGCCCGCCGAGTACATGGTGCCCAAGGGCAAGCACATCCCGGTGGCGGAAGGCGACTACGTCCAGAAGGGCGACTACATCATGGACGGCAACCCGGCGCCGCACGACATCCTGTCGATCATGGGTGTCGAGGCTCTGGCGGACTACATGATCGACGAGGTGCAGGAGGTCTATCGTCTGCAGGGCGTGAAGATCAACGACAAGCACATCGAGGTCATCGTGCGCCAGATGCTCCAGAAGTGGGAGATCCTCGACAGCGGCGAGACCACGCTGCTCAAGGGCGAGCACGTGGACAAGGCCGAGTTCGACGCGGCCAACCAGAAGGCCATCGACAAGGGCGGCCGTCCGGCTCAGGGCGAACCGATCCTTCTCGGCATCACCAAGGCGTCGCTGCAGACGCGGTCGTTCATCTCGGCGGCCTCGTTCCAGGAGACGACCCGCGTGCTGACCGAGGCGTCGGTGCAGGGCAAGCGCGACAAGCTTGTCGGCCTGAAGGAGAACGTCATCGTCGGCCGCCTGATCCCGGCGGGCACCGGCGGGGCGACCCAGAAGGTCCGCCGCATCGCGGCCGAGCGCGACCTGAAGGTGCTCAAGGCGGCGCAGGCCGAAGCCGAAGCCGCGGCGGCGCTCGCCGCCCCGGTCGAGGAGTTCGGCGGGGACGAATTCGACAGCGGGCTCGTCGAGACGCCGGAGAGCCGCGAGGAGTGATCCTCCTTCGGTACACGTGAAACAACGGGGCCCCGCCGGACAGTCGGCGGGGCCTTTTCGTTTGAGCCCGGCGTCGAGAAGCGGGATCCGGCAAGGCTTCGTTTGCGCTCACGGCGATGGCGCGCTGACGCGGCGCCTGCTATGGGCGGTTCATGGCGGCCCTGACACCAAACCTGCGCGGCGCGCTCCTGATGATGGGGAGCATGACCGGCTTCACCCTGAACGATGTCTGTATGAAGGCGTTGTCGGACGAGCTTCCGCTGTTTCAGGCGCTGTTCCTGCGCGGGCTTGGCACGACATTGTGCCTGGCGCTGCTGATGCGCTGGCAGGGCAGGGGCTTGCGGCTCGATCTGTCGCCTCGGGACCGCGGGCTGATCGTCTTGCGCTCGGTGGCCGAGGTGGTGGCCGCGTTCTTCTTCCTCACCGCGCTGTTCAACATGCCTATCGCGAACGCGACGGCGATCCTTCAGGCGATGCCGCTATCGGTGACGCTTGCCGGCGCGCTGTTTCTGGGCGAGGCGTTCGGCTGGCGGCGGATGGCCGCGATCCTGATCGGCTTCTGCGGTGTCCTTCTGATCGTGCGGCCGGGGGCGGAGGGGTTCAACGTCTATTCCCTGTATGCCCTGGCCGCCGTCGCTGCCGTCACGGTGCGTGACCTCGCCGCGCGGCGCATGTCCGCGCATGTCCCGTCGCTGGTGGTGGCGCTCGCGGCGTCGGCGCTGGTGACCGCAAGCTTCGGGATCGGGTCGGCCTTCGTCGAGTGGGGCACGCTCACCGCGAAGAACGGGGCACAGCTTCTCGGCGCCATGGGCTTCGTGTTCTTCGGCTACATTTTCAGCGTCGCGGCCATGCGCTCGGGCGAGATCGGGTTCGTTGCGCCCTTCCGCTACACCGGCCTGATCGTGGCGCTGGTCGCGGGGCTTGCAATCTTCGGCGAATGGCCGTCCACACTGACCCTTCTGGGCAGCGCAATCGTGGTGGCCACCGGCGTCTTTACCCTGTATCGGGACCGCGTGGCGCGACCGCCGAAACCGCTGGGGCTTCGGGTCAGGTAAAGCGAGCGTTACCGCGCAGGAGGGGTAGTGTTGACACCCCCCGCGACTCCCTCTATACGGCGCGCACTCAGGTAACCGGGCACGTGTGCCCGACTGACCTTTACAGAACCGAAGTGGTCATGATCCGGCCCCCGCAGGGCCCGATCCTCTGAGGACCCGCCGCGTGTTCCCCGGATGCGGGAACAATGCGGTTTTTGCGTTTTGCGGACGCGCAAGGCGCGTGAGACGAGATAACCGGGGACGCGCGCCCCACCCACCGTCCGCGACCGTGCGGGCCCGAAATTCAAGTGTTGCAACACGGGGATACGACCGGAATGCCAACGATCCAGCAGCTGATCCGCAAGCCGCGGCAGCCTAAAGTGAAACGCTCGAAGTCGCTGCACCTCGAGAGCTGCCCGCAGAAGCGCGGCGTCTGCACGCGTGTCTACACCACCACGCCGAAGAAGCCGAACTCGGCCATGCGTAAGGTCGCCAAGGTGCGCCTGACCAACGGCTACGAGGTCATCAGCTACATCCCCGGTGAAAGCCACAACCTTCAGGAGCACTCGGTGGTCCTGATCCGCGGCGGCCGGGTGAAAGACCTTCCTGGCGTCCGTTACCACATCCTGCGCGGCGTGCTCGACACGCAGGGCGTCAAGGATCGTAAACAGCGCCGCTCGAAGTACGGCGCGAAGCGTCCGAAGTAAGAGGATACAGACAGATGTCCCGCCGTCACGCTGCCGAGAAGCGCGAAATCCTGCCCGACGCCAAGTATGGCGACCGGGTGCTCACGAAGTTCATGAACAACCTGATGGTCGACGGTAAGAAGTCGGTCGCGGAGAAGATCGTCTACAACGCGTTCGATCGCGTCGAGGGCCGCCTCAAGAAGGCGCCCGTCGAGGTGTTCCACGAGGCGCTCGACAACATCAAGCCGTCGGTCGAGGTCCGCTCGCGCCGCGTCGGTGGTGCCACCTATCAGGTGCCCGTCGAAGTGCGCCCCGAGCGCCGCGAGGCCTTGGCGATCCGCTGGCTGATCGACGCCGCGAAGAAGCGCAACGAGAACACCATGGAAGAGCGTCTGGCCGGTGAGCTTTCGGACGCCGTTCAGGGGCGCGGCACCGCCGTCAAGAAGCGCGAAGACACCCACAAGATGGCCGACGCCAACAAGGCGTTCAGCCACTACCGCTGGTAATCGAACCCCAAGCCTGAGGATTCTCTCATGCCCCGCGACTATTCCCTCGGCCGGTACCGCAACTTCGGTATCATGGCCCACATCGACGCCGGTAAGACCACCTGCACCGAGCGCATCCTGTTCTACACCGGCAAGTCCCACAAGATCGGCGAAGTCCACGACGGCGCCGCGACCATGGACTGGATGGAGCAGGAGCAGGAGCGGGGCATCACCATCACCTCGGCTGCGACGACCACGTTCTGGTTCCGCACCGAGGACGGCGAGAACCCGACCGGCATCTACGGCGACACGCCGAAAGAGGCGTCGTTCCGCTTCAACATCATCGACACCCCGGGCCACGTCGACTTCACCATCGAAGTCGAGCGTTCGCTTGCCGTGCTCGACGGCGCGATCTGTGTTCTTGACGCCAACGCCGGTGTCGAGCCGCAGACCGAGACCGTCTGGCGCCAGGCCGACCGCTACAAGGTCCCGCGCATCGTGTTCGTCAACAAGATGGACAAGATCGGTGCGGACTTCTTCAACTGCGTCGAGATGATCAAGAACCGCACCGGTGCGATCCCGGCGCCGATCCAGCTGCCCATCGGGGCCGAAGACAAGCTGGAAGGCATCGTCGATCTCGTCACGATGAAGGAGTGGGTCTGGAAGGGCGAAGACCTCGGCGCGAGCTGGGTCGTCCAGGAGATCCGCGACGACATGAAGGATCAGGCGGAAGAGTACCGCTCGAACCTCGTCGAGCTCGCGGTCGAGCAGGACGACGAGGCGATGGAAAAGTA
The DNA here is from genome assembly GCF_900115595.1 of Tranquillimonas alkanivorans. GTDB lineage: Bacteria > Pseudomonadota > Alphaproteobacteria > Rhodobacterales > Rhodobacteraceae > Tranquillimonas > Tranquillimonas alkanivorans. The sequence goes on along the minus strand of NZ_FOXA01000047.1, from coordinate 2,141 downwards.
CCTCGAGGGTGAAGAGCCCGATCTGCCGACGCTCCGCTCGCTGATCCGCAAGGGCACCCTGTCGATGGCGTTCGTTCCGGTCCTGGCCGGCTCGGCGTTCAAGAACAAGGGCGTCCAGCCGCTTCTGAACGCGGTCATCGACTACCTGCCCGGTCCGCTCGACGTGCCGCCTTACATGGGCTTCTCGCCGGATGACGAGACCGAGACCCGGAACATCGCGCGTCACGCCAACGACGACGAGCCGTTCTCGGGCCTGGCCTTCAAGATCATGAACGACCCGTTCGTGGGCTCGCTCACCTTCACCCGGATCTACTCCGGGACCATGAAGAAGGGCGACTCGGTCATGAACTCGACCAAGGGCAAGCGCGAGCGCATCGGCCGTATGATGATGATGCACTCGAACAACCGCGAGGAAATCGAAGAAGCCTTCGCGGGCGACATCATCGCGCTGGCCGGCCTGAAGGAAACGACCACGGGCGACACGCTCTGCGACTCGCAGAAGCAGGTCGTGCTGGAAACCATGACCTTCCCCGATCCGGTGATCGAGATCGCTGTCGAGCCGAAGACGAAGGCCGACCAGGAGAAGATGTCTGCCGGTCTCCAGCGCCTCGCCGCCGAGGACCCTTCGTTCCGCGTCGAGACCGACATCGAGTCGGGCCAGACCATCATGAAGGGGATGGGCGAACTCCACCTCGACATCCTGGTCGACCGCCTGAAGCGCGAGTTCAAGGTCGAGGCCAACATCGGCGCGCCGCAGGTGGCGTACCGTGAGACCATCGGAGTCGAGATCGAGCACACCTACACTCACAAGAAGCAGTCGGGTGGTTCGGGTCAGTTCGCCGAGGTCAAGCTGGTCGTCACCCCGACCGAGCCGGGCGAAGGCTACTCGTTCGAAAGCCGCATCGTCGGCGGTGCGGTGCCGAAAGAGTACATCCCGGGCGTCGAGAAGGGCATCCAGTCCGTCATGGACTCGGGCCCGCTGGCCGGCTTCCCGGTGATCGACTTCAAGGTCGCGCTGGTGGACGGCAAGTTCCACGACGTCGACTCGTCGGTCCTGGCGTTCGAGATCGCCTCGCGCATGGGCATGCGGGAAGCCATCCGCAAGGCCCAGCCGAAGCTGCTCGAGCCGATCATGAAGGTCGAGGTGGTGACGCCGGAAGAGTACACCGGCAACATCATCGGCGATCTGACGTCGCGCCGGGGTCAGGTCCAGGGGCAGGCGCCGCGGGGCAATGCGATCGTCATCGACGCGTTCGTTCCGCTGGCGAACATGTTCGGCTACATCAACAACCTGCGCTCGATGTCCTCGGGCCGCGCGCAGTTCACGATGCAGTTCGACCACTACGAGCCGGTTCCGCAGAACATCAGCGAAGAGATCCAGGCGAAGTACGCTTGAGGCATCGGTGCGCGCGACAGCGCGCACCCTACACCCACCCGTAGGGTGCGTCCCCGCACGCACCGCACCGACAAAGAAGGAGCCAAGCCATGGCGAAGGCAAAGTTCGAACGCACGAAACCGCACGTTAACATCGGGACCATCGGTCACGTCGACCACGGCAAGACGACGCTGACCGCGGCGATCACGAAGTACTTCGGTGACTTCCAGGCCTACGACCAGATCGACGGCGCGCCGGAAGAGAAGGCCCGCGGCATCACCATCTCGACCGCCCACGTCGAGTACGAGACCGAGGCGCGCCACTACGCCCACGTCGACTGCCCCGGCCACGCCGACTACGTGAAGAACATGATCACCGGTGCCGCCCAGATGGACGGCGCGATCCTGGTGGTGAACGCCGCCGACGGCCCGATGCCCCAGACGCGCGAGCACATCCTGCTGGCCCGCCAGGTCGGCGTTCCGGCGCTGGTCGTGTTCCTCAACAAGGTCGACCAGGTGGACGACCCGGAACTGCTCGAGCTGGTCGAGATGGAAGTGCGCGAGCTGCTGAGCTCGTACGACTTCCCGGGCGACGACATTCCGATCGTCGCGGGCTCGGCGCTCGCCGCGATGGAGGGCAACAACCCGGAGATCGGCGAAGAGAAGATCAAGGAGCTTCTGGCCGCCGTCGACGAGTACATCCCGACCCCGGACCGTCCGGTCGACCAGCCGTTCCTGATGCCGATCGAGGACGTGTTCTCGATCTC
>NZ_FOXA01000091.1 GCF_900115595.1 Tranquillimonas alkanivorans | reverse complement strand
GAGGCCCATCAGGGCCCCGGCCTGAAAGCGGCGGCATGATCAACAGGCAAGCTTAGCGGCGCCGCAACACTGTCCGGAAAACGGGGGCCACCTAAAACACCTACTCCTACCAGGAGCGCCAGCTTGACGACTGGGGCGTCGACCGCCTGGCCGAGCGCATGCGCGAGGAGATCGAGGAAGAGCGCGGCCACGCCAAGGCGTTCCTGGCGCGGATCCTGTTCCTCGACGGCGAGGCCGACGTCCAGACGCTCGAAGACATCGAGAAGCCCGAGAGCGTGCGCGGGATTTTCGACACGCAACTGCGAATGGAGAAAGAGGCTCGCGAGTACTACGACAAGGCTGCCAACGAGTGCCGCGAGGCCGGCGACCTCGGCTCGTTCGAGCTGTTCATGACCATCCTCAAGGACGAGGAAGACCACATCGATTTTGTCGAGGAGCAGTTCGACCTGATGGAGCTGATGGGCGATCAGCTCTATGTCGCGCGCCAGGTATCCTCGGTCAGCAAGGAAGGCGCTGCTACGGATGATTCAGCTCCTGGTAGCAGTCACTCGCCGCGGCGTCCGTCGCACGGTCGCCCGAGGTTTGAGCGGCCCGCGCGCAACGAGCTCACTTCGTGGGTGACGTCACGGGATGAGCGCCTCGATGATTTTGCACCTACCGCCCAGAAACCATCTTCTCTTCAGCGTCACACGAGAAGGAGTATGACCATGCCTATCTGGCGAAGTGATCTGCACATCGAAGTTTTCGGAAACGGGATCCGGATCAACTTCAGCGATCGAATTCGCGGAAAGATGCAGCAGGCCCCATTCGCGGGCGAGATGATCCGCGAGAATAAGCTGGTCTGGCTGCTGGCGCCGATCATGGACCGCGACCCGAACTTCGTTGCCGATGAAATCATTAGATGGGCTGAAGGGGAGGGCCTCGAAACCTCGCGCTGATTGTGTCTGGAGTGAGGCGGAGACCTGCAGGCCACGGAAGGTGCCGTCGCTCTCCACGCGGGTCCGGGAGCGAGACAGCGGGTGCGGTATGCTCCGCGCAAACGATGCTCCTGTCAGCGGCGGCACCGTGCTGAGCGAGGAACACTCGCGGGCTAATGATACCATAACATATCTTAGGCGTGCGCGGCGGTGTAGCGGCAAAGCTAAAATGTCATCCATGAGCAAAGCAGAAGTGTCACTCTCGCCTGCTACGAGAACAGGCAGAGAGGTCGAGCATGGG
>NZ_FOXA01000050.1 GCF_900115595.1 Tranquillimonas alkanivorans | reverse complement strand
TTATCCCTGGGGGCGGACCACTCCAGCGGGGGCACTCCAGTGCCGCTTGCCGTCCTTGCGCACCACGATCTCCGCCCTGTATGCGACGGTACCATCCGCCCGCTTGCGCTCATATATGTGACCCACGTGTCCCCCAAGCCTCTCCACTTGTCCCCCATGTGGGGGACAATCACCGGCTGACGGGGAAAATTAAGGTTTTTCGAGGCCGAACGACGCATGACGCATCACGCCGAAGCTGCCGCAAAACAAGGGAAACCCTTGCTGCAAAGCGCCGCCCGCCTGTCGGTCGCGCCGATGATGGACTGGACCGACCGGCACTGCCGGTACTTTCATCGGCTGATGTCGCGCCGGGCGCTGCTCTACACCGAGATGGTGACCTCGGCGGCGCTGGTGCGGGGCGGGGCGCGGCGGCTGCTGGACTTCGACGCGGCCGAGCATCCGGTGGCGCTGCAACTCGGCGGCTCGGACCCGGCCGAGCTGGCGCAGGCAACGCGGATGGGCGCGGACGAGGGCTACGACGAAGTCAATCTGAACGTTGGCTGCCCGTCGGACCGGGTGCAGTCGGGAACCTTCGGTGCCGTGTTGATGCGCCACCCCGACGTGGTGGCCGAGTGCGCCGCGGCCATGATAGCGGCTTGCAATGTCGAGATCACGGTGAAGTGCCGCATCGGCGTCGACGATCAGGCGCCTGAGGATGTGCTGCCGGATTTCCTGGAGAAGGTGCGGGCGGCTGGTGTGCGGCGGGTGACGATCCACGCACGCAAGGCGTGGCTGCAGGGCCTGAGCCCGAAGGAGAACCGCGACGTACCGCCTCTGGACTATCCGCTGGTGGCGCGGATGAAGGCGGTGTTCCCCGAGCTTCACATCTCGGTCAATGGCGGGATCGGCTCTCTGGACGCGGCGTGCGGTTTCCTGGACCAGGGGCTCGACGGGGTGATGATCGGGCGCGCCGCCTACCATGATCCGGCGGGCGTGCTGCTTGACGCGGACCGGCTCATCTGGGGCGATGCCTCGCCGCTTTCCGCCCCGGAAGAGGCGGTGGAGGCGATGCTGCCTTACATCGACCGCCACGTTGCCGCCGGAGGGAAGCTGCACCAAGTCACGCGCCACATGCTGGGCGCGTTTTCCGGGCGGCCGGGCGCGCGCGCCTGGCGGCGCATCCTGTCCGAAGGGGCGCACCGGCCCGGCGCGGATGCACGCCTTGTGCGCGAGGCGCTGGCGGCCGTCACCGGCGTCGGGGTCGAGTCCGCCGCCTGAAGAAGGCGCGCCGCCCCGAAGGGCGGCGCAGTCTCAGGCTGAGGCGCGGGCCTGGCGCTTGCGCTCGTGCGGATCGAGGAACCGCTTGCGCAGACGGATGGCGTTCGGCGTCACTTCGACCAGTTCGTCGTCGTCGATGTAGGAGATCGCTTCTTCCAGCGACAGCCGCACCGGCGGGGTCAGGCGCACTGCTTCGTCCGTGCCCGAGGCGCGGACGTTTGTCAGCTTCTTGCCCTTGAGCGGATTCACTTCCAGGTCGTTGTCGCGCGAATGCTCGCCGATGATCATGCCCTCGTAGACCGGCTCCTGCGCGCCGATGAACATGCGGCCGCGATCCTCGAGGTTGAAGAGCGCATAAGCGACCGAGGTCCCGTTCTCCATCGAGATCAGCACGCCCGCACGGCGGCCCGGGATCGGGCCCTTGTGCGGCGACCATTCATGGAACACGCGGTTGAGCACGCCCGTGCCCCGCGTGTCCGTCAGGAATTCGCCGTAATAGCCGATGAGCCCGCGGGATGGGACGTGGGCCACGATCCGGGTCTTTCCGGCACCGGCCGGCTTCATCTCGACCAGATCCCCCTTGCGGGCACCAGTAAGCTTTTCGATCACGGCACCGGAATAGTCGTCGTCGACGTCGATGGTGACTTCCTCGATCGGCTCCATCTGCTGGCCGTCCACGTCGCGGAACAGCACCTGCGGGCGGCTGATCGACAGCTCGAATCCCTCGCGGCGCATGTTCTCGATCAGGACGCCCATCTGGAGTTCGCCGCGGCCCGCGACCTCGAATGCCTCGCCGCCCGGCGTGTCGGTGACGCGGATGGCGACGTTCGACTCGGCCTCTTTCATCAGGCGTTCGCGGATCACGCGCGACTGGACCTTCTTGCCGTCCCGACCGGCCAGCGGGCTGTCGTTGATGCCGAAGGTCACGCTGATCGTCGGCGGGTCGATGGGCTGGGCGGGCAGGGGGGTGTCCTTGGCAAGCGCCGAGATGGTGTCGGACACGGTGGCCTTCGACATGCCGGCGAGGGTGACAATGTCACCGGCCTGCGCCTCGTCGATGGGCTGCTGGCCGAGGCCGCGGAAGGCGAGGATCTTCGAGACACGGAACTGCTCGATCTTCTGGCCCATGCGGCTGATCGCCTGCACCGTCGCGCCGGTCTTGAGCGTGCCCGACTCGACGCGGCCGGTCAGGATGCGGCCCAGGAACGGATCGGCGCTGAGCGTGGTGGCGAGCATCTGGAAGGGCTCTTCCGCATGCGCGATCTGCTTGGGCTTGGGCACGTGGTTGACCACCAGCCGGAACAGCGCATCGAGGTCCTTGCGCGGGCCGTCAAGCTCCTCGTCCGCCCACCCGGAACGGCCCGAGGCGTAAAGGTGCGGGAAATCGAGCTGGTCGTCATCGGCGCCAAGGTTGGCAAAGAGGTCGAACACCTCGTCGAGCGCGCGATCGGGCTCGGCATCGGGCTTGTCGACCTTGTTGAGCACGACGATCGGGCGAAGGCCGAGCGCCAGCGCCTTCGAGGTGACGAACTTCGTCTGCGGCATCGGACCTTCGGCGGCGTCCACCAGCAGGACCACGCCGTCGACCATCGACAGGATGCGTTCGACCTCGCCGCCAAAGTCGGCGTGGCCGGGCGTGTCGACGATGTTGATCCGCGTGCCTTTCCACTCGACACTGGTCGCTTTGGCGAGGATGGTGATGCCACGCTCGCGCTCGAGATCGTTGGAGTCCATCGCGCGCTCGGACACGGCCTGGTTCTCGCGGAACGCACCGGACTGTTTCAGAAGCTCGTCGACGAGCGTGGTCTTGCCATGATCGACGTGTGCGATGATGGCGATATTTCGCAGATCCATTGGGTCAGCCTTCTTGGGATTGCGCTGGCCTTACAGCGCAACCCGCGGAAAGGCCAGCCCCAAGCGCCGGGGGCGCGGGTCAGTCGTTGCGGCCCACAGGGACGTCGGGCGCGCGGTCGTCGCCGAAGTCGCGGTCCTCGGCGTACACGTCCTCTCCGGGCGGAATGGAACGTCCGCTTTCCACAATGTTGGCGTTGTCGCGGAAGTCGTCCATGTGCGCATCCGCCGGCATCTCGCCCATGAGCCAGGCGTCGATCTGTTCGTTCGCCTCGTTCTGGGTCAGGTCATGGACCTTCGACAGGTAGTCCACGAAGCGGTCGCGGCGCCCGTCGACTTCAAGCAGGTCATCCTCGTCGGTCATCGGCCAGCGCTGCTCGATCCGCTCGAGGAAGGCGGGCCAGTTCTGCTGGACCGTTTGCCATTGCATCTCGCGCATCTCCTTCTTCTTGCCTCGCCCAATGCGGGCTGACGGGGCCGGTTCCGTCTTCTGGGCTCACATATTCGGCGCGTCGTTGAGGACCATGGTGCGCGCCAAGAAATTGCGATCCGGTAAAGGGGGCGGACGCCGCACGGCCTCCGCCCCAAAGGCTCACTCCGTCTGCCACCAGACGTCGGGCAGAAAGCCGATCCAGTCGCCGTACATGGCCACCTTGTCGGGGTAGGTGACGTCGGCGGAGTGCGCCAGCCGCGACACCGGCGAGTGCCAGATCGGGATGACGTAGCGCCCCGTGGTCAGCACCCGGTCCAGCGCCTTTACGGCTGCGACGAAGTTTTCCTGGGTTTCGGCGGTCAGCATCTCGTCGATCATCGCCTCGGCGGCTTCGCTTTTCATGCCCATCCAGTTGCGCGAACCGGGCGTCTCCGCCGCCTCGGCCGACCAGTAGAGCATCTGCTCGTTGCCCGGGCTCAGCGACAGGCCGCGGCGATAGAAGGCCATGTCGAAGTCGAAGTCGGTCGTGCGCTCCTTGTACTGCGCGCTGTCCACGACGGTGATCTGGGGCGCGATGCCCATCCGCTCGAGCGCCGAGGCGAAGATGTCGATCATCTGCTGCGTCTCTGTCGCGCCCTGGCTCAGCAGGATCTCGAAGGTGAAGGGTTCGCCGTCCTCGTTCACCATGCGGCCGTTCTCGATGGTCCAGCCGGCCTCGGCCATCAGCTGCATCGCCCTGCGGATATTGCGCCGGTTGCGCTCCGTGCCGTCAGAGGCCGGCAGCTCGTAACCTTCCAGCGCGCCTGGGAACAGCTCCGCCTCGTAGGGCTCCAGCAGGTCGCGCACGCGGCCCTCGGCCGGGCCGTCCTCCATGCCCAGCACCGAGTTCGAGAAGTACGAGGTGATGCGAGGCTCTTCGCCGCCGTTCAGCGTTTCGTTCATGAACTCGAAATTGAATGCGTGCATCATCGCCTCGCGCACGCGCCAATCCTCGAACGCAGGGTTGCGCGTGTTCATAACGAACCCGCTCATCCCGGTAGGCCGTTCGTGCGGGATCTCGGCCTTGATCACCTCGCCCGAGCGCACGCGGGGGAAGTCGTATTGGTTCGCCCACGCCGCGGCGTTGCCTTCGCGATAGGCGTCGATCTCGCCGGCCTTGAACGCCTCGAACACAACGTCGCCGTCGCCGAAATAGTCGTAGCGGATCTGATCGAAATTGTGCTGTCCGCGCATGATCGGCACGTCGGCGCCCCAGTAGTCGGTATCGCGGTCGAGTTCGATGAAACGCCCGGGCTCGAAGTCGCCGATCACGTAGGGACCCGAACCGATGGGCACGATGTCGATGCCGGAGTCGTCGAATTCGCGTCCCTCCCACTGCGCCTTCTTCAGAATGGGGCGCAGGCCCAGGATCAGCGGCAGTTCACGGTCGGCGGTGTTGAAGGTGAAGCGTACGGTGCGCGGGCCCGTCTTCTCGGCCGTCTCGACCTTGTCCCACGCGCCGCGGTAGCGGGGGTGCCCCTCGGTGCCCAGCGTCTCGTAGGACCAGATGACGTCTTCGACCGTCACGGGGCTGCCGTCCGAGAAGGTCGCATCCTCGCGCAGGGTGAATTCGACCCATTCACGGTTCGGCCCCGTCTCGACCGATTCGGCCAGAAGGCCGTAGAGCGTGAAAGGTTCGTCCCAGCTTCGCCCCATAAGGCTTTCGAAAACATAAATGCCGACGCCGTAGGGCGCGCGGCCTTTTACGATGTGCGGATTGAGGCTGTCGAAGCCGCCGGCCTCGCCGAAGGTGATCTGCCCGCCCTTGGGCGCGTCGGGGTTCACATAGGGCAGGGACACAAAATCCGGTGGCAGGGCGGGGTCGCCGTACATAGCGATGCCATGCTGCGGTTCGGCCTGAGCCAGGCCGGCCGCCAGTACCGCGGCTGCGACCGCCGTCCCGCCGCGGAGAAGGGCGAAAAAGTGCGTGTTCATTCGGGCGACAATCCCTCTGCTCGCTTGTTTGTCGGGACCCGACGGTACGCGCCGCCCCCCGCCTTTTCAAACTTTTACCTTGGACACCGGCAGCGGAACGCGTATAAAGGGGTCACTGCTCGATAGGTTTCTTGCCTGTATGAAACCTGCCTCAACAACTTGACGCCCGCCTCGTGCGGGCGTTTTTTTTGTTCAAATGGCAGTCTCCCGGACCCGCGGCAGCCGCCTTTATCCGTTCCCTTCGCACCCGCGGCATGTAGAAACGGGGGTAAGGCAGACAGAGGAAAGGGAGTGGCCATGGGCCTGCAGGGAAAGACCGCCGTCGTCACCGGATCGAACTCGGGCATCGGCCTGGGGATCGCGCAAGAGCTGGCGAAGGCCGGCGCGAACGTTGTCCTGAACTCCTTCACCGACCGGGAAGAGGATCACCAGCTTGCCGAGCGGCTGGGCAAGGAGCACGGGGTCAAGGCGCGCTACATCAAGGCCGACCTCAGCCGCGGCGACGAGGCGCGCGCGCTCGTCGAGCAGGCGGGCACCTGCGACGTCTTGGTGAACAACGCCGGCATCCAGCACGTCTCGCCCATCGACGAGTTCCCGGTCGAGAAGTGGGACCAGATCATCTCGATCATGCTGAACTCGGTCTTCCACACCACCGCCGTGGCGCTTCCGATGATGCGCAAGGCCGGCTGGGGCAGGGTGATCAACATCTCGTCGGCACACGGGCTGACGGCCTCGCCCTACAAGTCGGCGTATGTTTCCGCCAAGCACGGCGTCGTGGGCATGACGAAGGTCGTCGCGCTCGAGACGGCGGAGCAGCCGATCACCGCGAACGCCATCTGCCCCGGCTACGTCATGACGCCGCTGGTCGAGGCGCAGATTCCCGACACGATGGAAAAGTACGGCATGGACCGCGAAACGGTGATCCGCGAGGTGATGCTTGAGCGTCAGCCGTCGAAGCAGTTCGCCACGGTCGAGCAGCTGGGCGGCGTTGCCACCTTCCTGTGCTCGGACGCGGCGGCGCAGATCACCGGCACGACGATCAGCGTCGACGGCGGCTGGACCGCTTTGTAAGGCCGCTCGCGCGGCGACGACGGGAGAGGCCGATGGTCAAGCGCATCAACCTCGCGCTGCAGGGCGGGGGCGCGCACGGCGCCTTCACCTGGGGCGTGCTCGACCGCCTGCTGGAAGAGCCCGAGATCGAGATCGCCGGGATCTCGGGCACCTCGACCGGGGCGCTCAACGGCGCGGCGCTGAAGGCCGGGCTGGTGGACGGCGGGCGCGACGGGGCAAAGGCCAACCTGGCCTGGCTCTGGGGACAGGTCGGGGCGCTGAACGACATGCGGCTGACCAACTGGATGGCCGCGTTCTCGCCCGCGCCCGGCATGATCAGCAAGGCGCTGGAATATTCGTTGCCGTTCTCGCTTGCCGACGCGACGACCCGGCTGATGAGCCCGTATTCCTACGGCCCGCTCTATCAGAACCCGCTGGATCGCATCGTGCGCAACTTCCGCTTCGACGAGATCTGCGCCGAGGCCGGACCGGAGCTGCACATCTGCGCGACGAACGTGCGCACCGGCAAGATCCGCGTCTTCACCGGCGGCGCGATCACGCCCGATGCGATCCTCGCCTCGGCCTGCCTGCCGACGCTGTTCCAGGCGGTCGAGATGCCGGGCGAGGATGGAGAGCGAATGGAGGCGTACTGGGACGGCGGCTATACCGGCAACCCGGCGCTATTCCCGCTGTTCGCGCCCGGGCTTCCGCGCGACATAGTGGTGGTCAACATCAACCCGCTCGAACGGGACCAGGTGCCGGTAACCTCGCAACAGATCCTCAACCGGATCAACGAGATCAGCTTCAACTCGTCGCTCTTGCGCGAATTGCGCGCGATCCACTTCGTCCACCGCCTTATCGCCGAGGGACGCATCCCTGAGGAGGCGATGAAGAACGTGCTGATGCACATGATCGCGGACGACGAGCTGATGACGGATCTCAGCGTGGCGACGAAGCTGGTGCCGTCGCCGACCGTGCTGGCGGGGCTCAAGCAGGCCGGACGCCGCGCGGCCGGACGGTTTCTCGAGGCGCATTACGAGGACATCGGCACCCGCCCCAGCATCGACCTCGAGGAAATGTTCGGCTGATCACTCCGCCGCGCGGGGCAGGGCGTCTGCCGGCTGTGTCGGGTCTTTCCGGTTGGGATAGACCAGCCCCGCCGAGATGACGAGCTTCGCTGCATCCTCGACCGTCATGTCCAGCTCGATCACGTCGCTCTCGGGAACGAACAGCAGGAAGCCCGAGGTCGGGTTCGGCGTGGTCGGCAGGAACACCGACAGCTTGCGGTCGCCCACCGGAATCGTCTCGTCGATCTCCCCCCGCGCGGTGGTCGAGATGAAGGCGATCGACCAGATGCCGCGGCGGGGATATTCCACCAGGCACGCCTTGTCGAACGAGGTCTCGGTCTGCGCGAAGACCGTCTCGGCGATCTGCTTGAGCCCGTTATAGACCGAGCGGACGACCGGCATCCGATCGACAAGCCCCTCGGCGAAGCGCAGCAGCGACCGTCCGATCAAGCCCTTGGCGAGGTAGCCAATGATGATCGTGAAGATCAGGAAGAAGATGACGCCGACGCCGCGCAGATTGATGCCGATATACTGCTCGGGCCGGAAGCGGTTGGGCACCAGCGGCAGGACGAAGGCATCGACCCATCCGACGACCGCCCAGATCAGCCAGAACGTCAGCCCGATAGGCGCGATGACCACGAGCCCGGTCAGGAAGTTCGCGCGCAATCGGGCCAGCACTGAGGGGCGCTTCTTCGGCGCGCTGTCGTCGGTCAATGGGTTGTTCATCTACGTCTGGTCACCCTTCGACCGGAAGTTAGGCGCTGGCCTCAGACGCTACAACGGCAGCACTCAGGGAGCACGATCTTTTGTCCTCAGGCTGCCGATTTCCTGTGCGATGGCAGCCCCCAGCCGCGCATTGTTCAGCACCAGCGCGATGTTCGCCTCCAGCGACCGGCCCTCGGTCAGCTCGAAGATCCGCTGAAGGAGGAACGGCGTGACGTCCTTGGCCGACACGCCCTGCGCCTCGGCCTCGTCCACCGCCTTAGCGATGACCGGGGCCAGTGTCTCGGCCGCGATCTCGTCGATCTGCTGGATCGGGTTGGCGACCAACTGCCCGCCACCCAGCCCCAGCGTGCCGCGCATGACGTGGGCGCGCGCGATCTCGGCGGCGGTGTTCATCCGCAGCGGCGCGCGCAGGCCCGACGAGCGCGACCAGAAGGCCGGGAAGTCGTCCTGCCCGAAGGCGATGACCGGCACGCCCAGCGTTTCGAGCACCTCGAGCGTCTTGGGCAGGTCGAGGATCGCCTTCGCGCCTGCGGCGACCACGCTGACCGGCGTCTTCGAAAGCTCTTGCAGGTCGGCCGAGACGTCGAACGTCCGCTCGGCCCCGCGATGCACGCCACCGATGCCGCCGGTGGCAAAGACCTCGACCCCGGCGGCGCGGGCGGCGATCATCGTGGCGGCGACGGTGGTGGCGCCGGTGCCCCGGCGGGCGAGACAGGCCGCCATGTCGGCGCGCGACAGCTTCGCCACGTCCGTCGCCTTGGCCAGGCCGTGCAGTTGCTCGGTCGTCAGGCCCGCATGCAGGGCGCCGTCGATCACGGCGATGGTGGCGGGCGTTGCGCCGTGGGCGCGCACCTCGGCCTCGACCCGCTCGGCCGTCTCGACGTTCTGCGGCCAGGGCATGCCGTGAGTTATGATGGTGGACTCGAGCGCAACGACGGGTGCGCCGGACGCGCGGGCCTCGGCGACCTCGGGGGACAGGACGAGCGGCAGGGTCATGAGGGGACGTCTCCTGATACGTAGTCGGCGGCGGCGCGCAGGGCCGTGTGCAGCGCTTCATCCGGGGACTCGCCGCGCCATTCGGCCGCGATATGCGCCGCCATGAACGTGTCGCCCGCGCCGGTGACGCGGGTGACGAGCACTTCGGGCGGGGCGGCGGTGCGCGCCCCGAAGGCGCCGTCCTCGGCCGCCGCGCGCCCGCCATTGGTCACCAGCACCCGATGCGCCCCGCGCGCGGCGAGCGCGGCGGCAGCCTCCTGCGCGCTGTCGAAGCGGCCCTGCACGATTAGGCCAGCCTCCTCGAGGTTCACGTAGAGCGTGGCGCGCGGATGATCGAGCAGCGGCAGCATCCTTTCGGCCTTGCCGGGCGAGGCCGGAGCGGCGCGCAGGTCGGCCGTGGCGAAGGCCGCGCTGCGGGCGATTTCGGCCAGCAGGCTTTCGGTCAGGTTTCCGTCGACGGCGATGGGCCCGCGCCACGGCGCGCCGGGACGGCCCAGGCCGCCCTCTTCGAGCGGACGCAGGATCTTGCCGCCCGCGGCCTCCAGCGAATGCGCGTCGGCAATGGCGGCGATCAGCCCGTTCGCGCCCTCGACCGCCATGTAGCGGTCGGTGGGCAGATCCTCGGAGCGGTAGACGTGATCGGTGATCATACCCAACCGCGCGCATTCGGCCACCAGTTCGTCGCCCTCGGCATCGCGGCCGACCGAGGTCAGCAGCGCCGGCGTCAGGCCGAAGCGGCGCAGCGTCATGGCGATGTTCATCGCCACGCCGCCGGGAATGCGCGTGATCCGGCCCGGCACGTCGGCGCCGATGCGCATGTGTGCGCCCGAGCGGCCGATCACGTCCCAGAGCACGGAGCCGATACACAGGATGTCTGGCGTGTCCTTCATACGCGGCTTGTGGCAAGGCAGGGCGATCCGGGCAAGCGGAATCGGGGCAGGGCGCGTCGGCCCTTGCGCCCCGTCCAGGACCGGTGTAGAGGCACGCCCACTTCACAGGCGGGGCTTGGGCCTTGCGGGGAGACATCCCGCAACGGTCCGCCGGTTGAGCCAAAAGCTCTGACGTCCCGCCGAGGCGCAAACCGGAAAGGAATGGACATGGCGCTCCCCGACTTCAATCTGCGTCAGCTGCTCGAGGCTGGCGTTCACTTCGGTCACCAGACCCAGCGCTGGAACCCCCGCATGTCGCCGTTCATCTATGGCGACCGGAACGGCATCCACATCGTCGACCTGACGCAGACCGTCCCGATGCTGGACCAGGCTCTGCAGGTGATCCGCGACACCGTCGCCAAGGGCGGCCGCGTGCTTTTCGTCGGCACCAAGCGCCAGGCGCAGAGGCCGATTGCCGACGCGGCCGAGCGCTGCGCACAGTACTACATGAACCACCGCTGGCTGGGCGGCACACTGACCAACTGGAAGACCGTGTCGCAGTCGATCCAGCGCCTCAAGTCCATCGACGAACAGATGGAGCAGGGCGCCGAGGGCCTGACCAAGCGCGAGCGTCTTTCGATGGAGCGTGACCGCGAGAAGCTGAACGCCTCGCTCGGCGGCATCCGCGAAATGGGCGGCGTACCGGACCTGCTGTTCGTCATCGACGTGAACAAGGAAGACCTGGCCATCGCCGAAGCCAAGAAGCTCGGCATCCCGGTCGTCGCCGTCGTAGACACCAACTGCAGCCCCGAGGGCGTTGACTACATCATCCCGGGCAACGACGACGCCGCACGCGCCATCGCCCTGTACTGCGACCTGGTCAGTCGCGCCGCGCTTGACGGCATGTCGGCCCAGCTGGGCGCCGCAGGTGTCGACATCGGCGCGCTCGAGGAAGCCGCGACCGAAGAGGCCGCCGAGGGCGAGACCGAGGTCGGCAACATCAGCGATGAGGGCGTGCACAACGACGCCGTCGCCAAGGATGCTCCGTACGAGCTGGAAAACAAGGAATAATACTCGGGCGCGGGACCTGTCACGGAACTGAAGCCGGGTGGCGGCGACGCCACCCGGAGCCCCAGGATATCTAATCGAGGAGAGCCCGGATCATGGCTATCACGGCTGCACAAGTGAAAGAGCTGCGCGACAAGACCGGCGCGGGCATGATGGACGCCAAGAAGGCGCTGACCGAGAACGACGGCAACATGGAAGCGGCCGTCGACTGGCTGCGCACCAAGGGCCTGGCGAAGGCCGCGAAGAAGTCGGGCCGCACCGCGGCCGAGGGCCTGGTCGGCGTCGCCGTCGACGGCAGCCGCGGCGTCGCGGTCGAGGTCAACGCCGAGACCGACTTCGTTGCCAAGAACGCCGAGTTCCAGGAGATGGTGTCGGCCATCACCAACGTCGCGCTCGGCGTGGACGATGTCGAGGCGCTGAAGGCGCAGGACATCGACGGCAAGAAGATCGAAGACGTCATCACCGATAAGATCGCCACCATCGGCGAGAACATGACCCTGCGCCGGATGGCCAAGGTCGAGGGTGAGACGATCGCGCACTACATCCACAACGCCGCCGGCCAGAACATGGGCAAGATCGGCGTGCTGGTCGCGATGAACGGCGGCTCGGTCGAGTTCGGCCGCCAGGTCGCCATGCACATCGCCGCCGCCAACCCGGCGTCGCTGTCGGAAGCCGACCTCGACCAGACGCTGGTCGAGCGCGAGAAGCAGGTTCTGACCGAGCAGGCCCGCGAATCCGGCAAGCCCGAGCAGGTCATCGAGAAGATGATCGAAGGCCGCATGAAGAAGTTCCTGGGCGAAGTGACGCTGCTGGGCCAGCAGTTCGTCGTGAACCCGGACCTGACGGTCGGCGAGGCCGCCAAGGAAGCCGGTGCCGAGATCAAGAGCTTCGTGCGTCTTGAAGTCGGCGAAGGCATCGAGGTCGAGAAGGAAGACTTCGCCGCCGAGGTCGCCAAGGCCGCACAGGGCTAAAGCCCCGGCATATCGAGCTATCGAAGGGCGGCCTCCAGGCCGTCCTTTTTTGGTGCATGATCCGAAAAAAGAAGCGGTGCAGCCCGGGCGAGCTGCACCGCTGATCTCCACGCCCGCCGGTTGGGGATGAGATGCGGGCGCATCGATGTGAGTAGTCCGCCGGGCCGATTAATAGGCGCGGCGGACCACGTCCGGTCTACCCGGTACCCGAAGAAGCCTTCCGTAATTGCGGGGTCTTCTGCGGGCGCTGTTCCATGGCCAAAGCCACCACTCACGGAACTTCCCAAACATGCCAGTTAACGCTCAGTAAAGAAAGTAGTGCATTCCGTACCTTCTGCAGCTTCCGTGCAACCCACTGGCCGTGATGCGCAGTCTTTTCCTATTATGACCAGCATTTACGCAAGCAACCTAACCCAAGCGGCCAAGTCATGTTCACGGGTCTGTGATCACTCTTCTTCGCTCCAGACGAAAATCTGGTGGTGCAGGCTCGCCTTTAAGACGGCTTGCGCTGTCGTGTCGACCTCGAGCTTTTCCCGAGCGAGTCGCAGATGCTTCTCGACCGTTGCAGGCGTGAGGCCCAGGATCTCGGCGATCTCGTGGGTGGCCTTGCCGTCGCGCACCCATTCCAACGCTTGTTTTTGCCGCTTCGTCAGCGTGCGGGCAGCATTAGCATGGGGCAGGGAGATCAGCTTGAGATGCGTGACCGTGTTCAGCACCTCGATCTCGCGGCCATGTTCGCGCCAGATCCTGTCCACGTCGTCCTGATCAAGTCCGGGGCGCGCCGCCAGCGCGATCGCGCCCTTGTTGCGCAGCGACGGGTCCGAGAACGAGATCGTATAGCCGGCCAGGACCCCGTGCTTCCGGTTCAGCGCGACGACATCGTGTTCCTTCTTGCTTAGATACTGCCAGTTGTCCGTAATCCATCGCCAACTGCACGCGCCGGTATTGCAAAGCGCCCAACGGGTCATTGGGGCGTACCGGAACAGACCTCTGGCGACATACGCCTCGGCATATTTATCGGTATGGTTTGTAAGGATGATCAGGTCGTTCGGGTTACCGAAGCTGTTCGAGGTTCGGAAACGCGTGAAACCGTAAAGCAAGCGGTCGAAGCCGTACTGTGCCATGGCCTCGACGTGGACCTGCCACGCCTCGCGCTGTGTCCGCGCGTGGGTAATGCGTTCGAGACAATCGATCATTAAGCATCCGGAAATGAGTTAAAGCACGCGCTTAAGCGCGTTTTCCGGACGCTAACTCAGCGGTATTCCGCTTGTCCAGACGAAGATGACTTGCAGGACATGTCGGTGCCGACGAGTCAATATTTACCATAATACTGATTACAAGACGAACGATTTGTAGCGGCAAAGCTAAAATGTCATCCATGAGCAAAGCAGAAGTGTCACTCTCGCCTGCTACGAGAACAGGCAGAGAGGTCGAGCATGGGATGGC
>NZ_FOXA01000085.1 GCF_900115595.1 Tranquillimonas alkanivorans | reverse complement strand
GGATGGGGTGGTTGCCGTCCTCCCCAGGCGGCATCGCGATGTGCCAAGGTCGTGTTGCTGAAGATACGAAACGGAGAGGACGGCAAATGAATGATACGATGATAGGCGTGGACCTTGCAAAGAACGTGTTCCAGCTACACGCGGCCTCGATGACCGGCCATCTGAAATACCGCAAGAAGCTGACGCGGGCGCAATTTCCGAAGTTCATGGCGGACCAGCTTCCTTCCGTGGTGGTGATGGAGGCTTGCGCCAGCGCCTCGCATTGGGCCCGGGAACTGACAAAGCTCGGCCATGAGGTGAGGCTGATCGCGCCGCAATACGTCCGGCCCTTTGTGAAGCGCCAGAAGAACGACGCGACCGACGCGGAAGCGATCGTGATTGCGGCGCAGCGCCCCGAGATGCGCTTTGTCCCGCCGAAATCCGAGGAGCAGCAGGCTCGCGCCGCGCTGTTCCGCGCCCGCGAACGTCTCGTCCATCAGCGCACGGAACTCGTTAACGCCCTCCGCGGGCTGCTCTACGAGTTCGGGCACACCGTCCCTCAGGGCATCCGCCATCTCAAGGCCATCGAGGCCATAGTCGGGGACTCCGCCACGTCCTTGCCGGAACTCGTCCGCGACGAATGCAAGGATCTGCTGCTTCAGATCTTCGAGAAGACCACCCGCATCGAGGCGCGCACGAAGACCGCCAGGAAGCTCGCAGAGACCACGGACACCGCGCGCCGCCTCCAGACGATGCCCGGCGTCGGCCCGATGACCGCACTTGCCGTCGAAGCTTTTGCGCCGAACATGGGAGGCTTCCGGCGCGGCCGCGATTTCGCTGCCTGGCTGGGTCTCGTTCCGCGGCAGCATTCCTCGGGCGGCAGGGAACGTCTCGGTCGGGTCTCCAAGGCGGGCCAGGCCGACATACGAAAATTGCTGATCATCGGCGCGATGGCAAGGCTAACGTTCCGCGGTCGCAAGTCAGTGCGCGAAGGCAGTTGGCTGGCCCGGATGCTGGCACGCAAGCCGAAGATGCTGGTGGCGATCGCTTTGGCCAATCGGATGGCGCGGCAGCTTTGGGCAATGATGACGAAAGGCGAGGACTTCAGGGATCCGGTGTCGGCAAGCGCGGCGTGACCAAACGCGAAGCGATCGGTTGATATCGGAGCGAGGGGTGTAGGAAGGCGACGACCCAAATGGGCAGAACGATCGGTCAGATCGGGACGAGGGAAACCAGCGTAAGCGCCAGAGCTGCCAAGCTCGCAATCGGGATTGGAGCCTTGTCCGCAGATCACCATATCGGCCAGCGGCTTCAGGACATGCCGCACAGAAAGGCCTGACAGAGGACCGCGCTCGATCACTCGCCAAAGGGGTCAGAAACTTCTTGCAAAACGGACGGCAACCACAGAGG
>NZ_FOXA01000051.1 GCF_900115595.1 Tranquillimonas alkanivorans | reverse complement strand
GGCCAAGGTTCTGGGACAAATTGGGCTGGACGACACGCCGTTCAACATGGAGTTTTTCTATCATGCCGCCGACGACAGCCTGGCGCTCCTCGAGATCAACGCCCGCATCTCCAAGTCCCACAGTCCGCTCTTCGACAAGGTCGAGGGCGTTCCCCACAAGGAGGTGATGATCGATGTGGCGCTGGGGCGGAAGCCGGACTACCCGGCGCGGCAAGGCGCATTCCGGTACGCGGCAAAGTTCATGCCGAGGCTGTACGGACACTCCGCCGATGAGATCGTGACCCATGCGCCCTCGAAGCCCGAGATACAGGCCTTGGAGGAGCAGTACCCCGGCACCGAGATCCAGCTGCATATCGAGGAAGGCATGCAGCTTGGTGAAGATCACCACTACGACGAGTACAGCTATGAGCTTGGCGCAATCTTCATGGGCGCTCAGAGCCGTGCGGATCTGCATGCGAACTTCAAGCGCCTTTTCGACGAGATGGACATCCGCATGACCCGGCCCTGAGCAGGCGCAAGTACCTCGCGCAAGTCGGTGATGCCTATCATGGCGGTGTTTGGACGCCGTCAGTTCTCAGCCGCGAAATGGTCAGCTATGCGCGGGCGGCCCTGCTGAGGCCGAACGCCAAGGCCCGGACCGGTCACGCCGCGCGTTCGCCGCCGATGCCGGAGATTGCCTGCACGAGGTTGTCCTCGGTTACTTCGTCCGACGTGAACTCGCGCATCACGCGGCCTTGGTACATGGCGACGATGCGGTCGGAGACGTGCAGGACCTCAGGCATCTCAGACGAGATCACGATGATGGCGTATCCAGAGCGGGCGAGTTCGCGGATCAGGTTGTGGATTTCGGATTTCGAGCCCACGTCGATGCCGCGCGTGGGTTCGTCCACGATCAGCACGCGCGGCTTCATGGCGAGCCATTTGCCGATGACGATCTTCTGCTGGTTGCCCCCGGACAGGTTCCCGACGATCGAGCGCCAGGAGGGTGCCTTGATCTCGAGCCGGTCGCGGTACTGGTCGTAAATCGCGATCTCGGCTCCGTTGGCGACGAAGGGCCCCGCGGTCAGATCGCCGATCTGCGGCAGGGTCATGTTGTCCCGGCAGTTCATCCCCAGCACCAGTCCCTGCTCCTTGCGGCTTTCCGGCACCAGCGAGATGCCGCGCGCGATAGCGTCGGCGGGGGAGGCGACGTGTACCTCCTCTCTGTCCAGCAGAATCTGCCCGCTGGAGGGATGCCGCAGGCCGAAGAGCGTCTCGGCGATCTCGGTCCGGCCAGCGCCGACGAGCCCGTAGAAGCCCAGCACCTCGCCCTGCCGGACGTGAAAGTTCACGTCGCGGAACAGCGGGTCACAGGAGAGGTTTCGCGCTTCGAGCGCGATGTCGCCCAGTTCGGCGTGCTGCACGTTGCGGGAATAGTCGAGGCTGCGGCCGATCATCAGGCGCGTGACCTCGTCCTCGTCGGTCTCGGCCGTCACCAGCGTTCCGCGGTAGGCACCATCGCGCAGGACGCTCAGGCGGTCCGAAATGGTGAAGATCTCGTCCATACGGTGGCTGATATAGACGATGCCCACGCCGTCGGCCTTCAGGTCGCGGATGATGTCGAACAAAACGACTTTCTCGGCGTCCGTCAGCGACGCGGTCGGCTCGTCGAAGATCACCGCCTTGGCGTCCACCGTCAGGGCGCGCGCGATCTCGACCATCTGCTTTTTCGCGATGGACAGGCGCGACACCTTCGTCTCGGGCCCGAAGTCGCAGTTGAGCTTTTTCAGGATCTCGCCCGCGCGGGCGAAGAGCGTCTTCCAGTCCACCATGCCGAAGCGCTTGCGGGGCAACTCGCCGAGGAAGATGTTCTCGGCCGCCGTCATTTCCTCGGCGAGGCTGAGTTCCTGGTGGATCAGCACCACGCCCTTGGCCTTGGCGTCGAGCGGGGTGGGCAGGACAACTTCCTGCTCCTCGATGAAGATGCGCCCCTCGTCGGGCTGGTGCATCCCGGCGAGCACTTTCATCAGCGTGGACTTGCCCGCGCCGTTTTCGCCCAGAAGCGCGTGGCATTCGCCGGGCAGGACCTCGAAGCTCACCCCGTCCAGCGCGCGCACGCCGGGAAAGGTCTTCACGATGCCGTCGAGCCGGAGGGCCGGTGTTTGGTCGGTCATGTGCGAAGCTCCCCCTTGCCGCGGCGGGTCAGTTGCTTGTCGAGGAACAGCACCGCGATCAGGATCGTGCCGAGGATGACCAGCACGTAGAAGGCGGGCACCTGCATCAGGTTCATGCCGTTCCGAAGGATGCCGATGGCGAGCACGCCGCCGAGCGTGCCGATGATCGTGCCCGATCCGCCGGACAGCTTGGTGCCGCCCAGCACGACGGCGGTGATCGTCCAGAGCTCGTACTCGCGGCCCAGGTTCGGCGTCGAGGCGCCCATCTGGGTGGACAGCGTGATCCCGGCCAGGGCCGCGAAGAACCCCACGATGACGAAGTTGATCAGCATGTGCGGACCGACACGGATACCCGCGTTGACCGCCGCCTCGCGGTTGCCGCCCACTGCGTAGGTATTGCGCCCGTGCACCGTGCGCGACAGCAGCAGGTGCGTGATCAGGGCGAACAGAAGGAACAGCACGGCCAGCGTGGGCAGGGGTCCGACGCTCGACGCGCCGAAGTCGGAATAGGCGAAATTCATCGCGAAGAACGACTGCTCCTGCGTGTAGATGAAGACGAGGCCCCGCACCCCCAGCATCGCGCCCAGCGTCACGATGAAGGCGTCGACGCCCGTCTTCCAGACGATGAACCCGTTCAGCGCGCCCAGAAGGACGCCGGACAACAGGCCCGCGAGCACGCCGGGCAGGATCGCCCAGCTGCCCCAGGACGCGAACACCTCCCACCCTTGGATGTCGATTGCGAGAGACGCGGCCAGCGCCAGCGTCGCACCGACGCTCAGGTCGATGTTCCCGTTGATCATCACCAGCGTCATGCCGAGCGCGATGAGCCCGATGGTCGAGGTCTGGACCAGGATGTTCTTGAAGTTCTGCGGGTCGAAGAAGAACTCGTTCGAGACGCTGAAGAAGACGAAGATCAGCAGCACGAAGCCCCAGATCGGGTTCCGCAACAGCCAGGTGAGCGCGTTGTTCATGTCTGCCTCCCTCAGGCGATGGGCGAGAACAGCCGGCCGCGCTTGGCGGCGACGTCCAGCCAGACGGCCAGGATGATGACGATCCAGGTCACGAGCCACTGCACGTAATAGGCAAAGCCCATCAGCAGCAGGCCGTTCTGGATGAAGCCCAGGATCAGCACGCCCACCACGGTCTTGAGCACGTTACCCGACCCGCCCAGCAGCGACGTGCCGCCGAGGATCACGCCCGCCAGCACCAGAAGCTCGTAGCCCTGACCCACGTTGTTCTGCGATCCCATCACCCGGCTGCCCAGGATGACGGCGGCGCAGCCGGTGGCGAAGGCCGAGATCAGGTAGGTCGTGAACACGACGCGGCTGCGGCGGATGCCGCTGAAGACGGCCGCAGTGGGATTGCCGCCGACGGCATAGACGCGGCGGCCGAACGCCGTCGACGACATCAGGACGTGAACCAGGAGGGCGAAGACCAGGAAGATCACTATCGGCGTCGCAATCCCGAAGACGTAGCCACGTCCAAAGATGGCGAACCACGTGCTTTCCTGGTTCACGATATCGACGTTCTGTCCGCCGGAATAGATCAGGACGAGCCCCTGGATCGCCGACAGCATCCCCAGCGTGACGATCAGCGAATTCAGCCGCGCGTAGCCCACCAGCAGCCCGTTGACCGCGCCGAGGCAGAGCGTCGCGGCGAGCATCACGAGGATGGCGAGCCCGGGACCCATCTGGTCGTGCAGGTCGACCACCAGCACCGTCGAGAACGACAGCATCGAGCCCACGCTCAGGTCGAGATTGCCGCCGATGACCACCACCGTCACGCCGATGGCCATGACGCCGATGATCGCGCTCTGCCGGATCACGGTCATCAGGTTCTCGGCGCTCAGGAAGCGGTCCGAGAAGATGGCGAACCCGACGATGAACAGCGCGAAGGCGATCAGGATGCCTTGCTTGGCGAACACCGACATGGCGTTGCTGCCGGTCCGCCTGCGGATGCGGGCGGGCCGTCCCGCCTCGGGCTTCGTTTCTGCCACCATGGGCTTCCTCCCTCGCCGGCGGGATCAGCCGGCCTCCCTCGGTCGTTGCGTGGGACCGGGCGTCGGGTGCACAAGGCACCGTTCACGCCCGCAGTGCCGGGGCCGGCCACGTGCCGTTCGCGCGCTGCGCTGGGACAGGAGCCGCCACCGGAGGAACGCGCGGGCCACGAGCGGCCCGCGCGCCCGGGAGGGCCTCAGAACACCGGCTTCGAGAACTCGGTCATGTTCTCCTGGGTGATCTTCGGCGTCTCGAAATAATTGAGCTTCGGCACGTCCTCGCCGGCCAGCACGTCGAGCGCGGTCTGAAGTGCGGCCTCGGCGTCATCGACCGGCGACTGGTAGATCGAGCCGTAGTATTCGCCTCGTTCCATCGCCTCGTAGCCGACGGCGAAGTTGGTCGCGCCGATGAAGGCCATTTCGTCCGCGCGGCCGGCGGCCTTCGCGGCGTTGAGCGCGCCAACGCCCATGTTGTCGTCGCCCGAATAGACACCGTCGATGGTGTCGTACTTGGTCAGGAAGGCTTCCATGACACGCTGCGACTTCTCGCGGTTCCAGTCACCGGGCTGGGTCTCCATGATCTCGACACCCGGGCAGGCCTCGGCCAGGCGATCCTCGAAGCCCTTCTGACGCTCGATCGCGGTGGTGTAGCCGGGCTGGCCACTGATCTGCACGATCTGCCCGGATGCCTCGGCGGGGTCCTGGCCCTCTTCGGCGAGCGCCTCGCACATCAGTTCGGCAGAGTACGCGCCTTGCGTGATGTTGTCGGGACCCGAGAAGGCGGCGATGAAGTCCATGCCCTCTTCGGCGATGTTCGAATTGGTGATGACGACCGGAATACCCGCCTGGTGCGCCTGGCGCACGGCCGGGACCACGGCGTTACCGTTCGTGGGCCAGATGATGATGGCGTCGACGCGCTGCTGGATCAGGTCCTGGATCTGCGCGATCTGGCGGGCCACGTCGCCGCCGGCGTCCAGCACCACGGTCTCGACGTTCGGGTTGGCCGCCGCGGCATCCACGAAGGCCTGCTCATAGGTCGTCTGATAGCTGTCGACGCCGACATTGTTCTGCGTGATGCCGATGGTCACGGGGTCGTCCTGTGCCAGGGCGCCCCCGGCGAGCGCGATGCCGGCCATCGCGGTCGTGCCGGCGATCCATGTCTTCATCTTGGGTGTCATCGAAGGTTCCTCCCGGGTCGAATGTTCATCCCTTCCCGCCGCCTCGTCCTCCCGGGCGGGGGAATCGATGCCCGCTTACGTTACGGACACCATCAGCATTGACAATTCGTCCAGATCGGACGCCGCAGAATATACCCACAATGGATAAAAATTGATCCACGATGGACGAGATCTGAGCTTCTTCAGCTGCTCGATTTGGACATCCTTGGGATACGCCGCCATGACCCACACAGACAAATTCAGAATGAACATGCAGAGCAGGGCCGGGGCGGCCCGCCAACCGGTAGGACAGCCCGCTCAAGAACACCCCGCCGATCTTCTCCAGACGATCGGCTTTCTCGAAACCCTTCGCACCGAGCTCGACGCCGCGTTCGAGCTGAACGCGCCGAACCCGTATCTCAGCATGGCCACGCACCTGATCCGCAATCACCTGGAAGGCAAGACCGTCACGCCGTCGTCCCTGGCCGGCGCGGCGGGCGTTCCCTATGCCACGGCGGTGCGGCGGATGCAGGACATGACCGCGGCGGGGTTGATCGAGTACCGCCCGCGCACCAAGACCGGCAAAAGCTTCACCCTGCACCCCAGCGCGCCGATGATCGAAAGCTGGACGCGCCTTTGCGGACGCGTCCGCCGGCTGGGAGAGGCGCAGTTCGCCGCGCCGGGAAGCGGCGCGCGCGACTACTATTTCGGCGGCTCCTACATGGCCGGCCACTCGATCCAGCCGCCGCAGGTCCTGCCCGAGCCGCTGACCCTGCCGGGCGGTCTGCGCATCCTGGTCCACGGCGACCCGACCTTCATGGTGATGGAGAACCTCAAGCGCCAGTTCGAACAGGTGGTCGGTTGCAAGATCAGCCAGCGCGCCTTCTCGATCGACCGGCTGCGCGAAGAGGGGCTGAAGAACGCCGAGCGACGCGCTTCTCTCTACGACATCATCGCGATCGACCTGCCATGGGTCGGAGAATTTGCCGAGACCGGGGCGCTGCTGCCGCTGGACGAGGTGATGGATATCGAGCGGCTCGACCCCGGCGACTTCCATACGGCCGGGTGGCAGGCGACGCACTGGGGCGGCCGCCCCTATGCCGTGCCCGGTCAGACCACGCCCGAGCTTTTCCTCTACCGCCGCGATCTGTTCGCCGAGGCGGGGCTGGAGCCGCCGACGACGACCGACGCGGTGCTTCGTGCGGCCCGGCGCTTCCACGATCCCGCCGCCGGTCACTACGGCATCGCATGGAACGCGGCGCGCGGCACCGCGCTCGGCCACACGTTCATGATGACCTGCGCCGATTTCGGACAGCCGGTATTCGACCTGCCCCGCATCGCCGGCGGCTTCGACACCAGCGGCCTGCACCGGGGCGACCTGCGCCCGATGCTCGACAGCGACGGCGCCCTCGCCGCTGCCGAATACCTGATGGCGCTCATGGAGTGCTCGCCGCCCGACATCCTGTCGATGTCCTGGTACGAGCGGGTCCGCCCCTACGCCGCCGGCAAGGTGGCGATGGCGTACGGCTACACCCTGCTCGTACCGTATTTCGAAAGCGATCCGGACTCGCCCGCGCGTGGCCGCACCGGCTATTTGCCTCACCCGGCGGGGCGAGGCGGCGCGCCGATCGCGCCCGTGGGGGGCGATGCCCTCGGCATCCCGGCGAACCTTCCCAAGGAGCGACTTGCGGATGCGGCGGAGGCGCTGATCGCCTTCACCTCTCCGGAGGCGCAGAAGCTGTACGTCGAGCACGGCAGCCGGACCTGGCCGCGATATTCGGTCGGGGCCGACCCGGACCTGCGCCGTCTCTCGCCGCTCTTCGACGCCGTCGAGGAGATGTCCTGGCGCGACGAGCTTCAGTTCTGGCCGCGCCCTCCGGTGCCGCAGATCACCCGGATCATCAACATCTGCGGCCACGAGCTGCACGACATGCTGCGCGGGATCACCCGTCCGCGCGACGCGCTCCGCGCCGCGCAGGCCAAGTGCGAGCGCGCGCTGAAAACCGACGAGACCTGAGAGGGAGGAGACCCGATGGACCGCGAACGGCTGAAGGGCAAGAACATACTCATCACCGGCGCCGCGCAGGGCATGGGCGCCTGCAACGCCGAATACTTCGCGGCCCAGGGCGCGAACGTCTGCCTGGGCGATGTCAACGTCGATGGCGTGAACGAGGTGGCCGAGCGCATCAACGCGGAAGGAAACGGACAGGCGGTGGCGTTGAAGCTCGACGTGACCGAGCGCGAGGACAACGCCGCCGCGGTGGCCAAGACGGTCGAGGCGTTCGGGTCGATCAACATCGCGTTGCTCAACGCCGGCGTGAACAAGCCCCGGATGTTCATGGACATCGACGAGGACAACTGGGACATGATCATGAACATCAACGCCAAGGGGCAGCTTCTGGGGATGCAGGAGGCCGCGCGGCAGATGATCAAGCAGGGGCCAATGGAGGATCACCCCTACAAGATCATCAACGTCGGCTCGATCGTGTCGCGCACCGCGTTCCTCGACGTGATCCCGTATTCCTGCTCGAAATACTGCTCGCTCGCCCTGATCATCGGCGGCGCCAAGGCGCTGTGGGAGCACAAGATCACCGTCAACGGCTACGGCCCCGGCGTGGTGCGCACCGAGTTGTGGGAGCAGCTCGACCGCGACCTCGTCGAGATCGGCATGTTCGATCAGGAGGGCCAGTCGATGGACCACCTCGCCAAGACGATGATCACGATGAAGCGGTACTCGTACCCCGACGACGTGAAGGGCACCGCCGCGTTCCTGTGCTCGGACGAAAGCGACTACATGACCGGCCAGCTCGTCATGATCGACGGCGGCATGATCATGCAGTGATCGCCGGGCCCGCACGGCCCTTATGACTTAGCGGGGCGCGCAATGCGCCCGACCGATCCCCTTTTCGCAAGGCCCCGACATGACAGACGCCCTGAACCCCCGCATCCTGCAGCCTGGCGACATGGACCCCAACTGGCGATGGGAAAAGCACCTTCCCGCCTGGGGCCACACCGCCGTGGACTTCGAGCGCCGCGTGGACCACGACCGCCTGCGCCGCTACCGCCTGAGCCGCGCCAAGGACGCGCTGAAGAAATCCGACTGCGGCTCGCTGCTGCTCTTCGACGTCAACAACATCCGCTACATCTCGGCCACCAAGATCGGCGAGTGGGAGCGGGACAAGATGTGCCGCTTCTGCCTGCTGGCCGGGGACGACGAGCCCTATGTCTGGGACTTCGGCTCGGCCGCCGTGCATCACCGCGAGTATTGCGACTGGCTCGATCCCGACCGCTGCCTCGCCGGCGTCACCGGCATGCGCGGCACGATCCCGCCATCCTTCGGCCTGATCAAGAAATACGCCGAGGAAATCGCCGGGCTGATCCGCAAGGCCGGAATGGCCGACATGCCGGTGGGCGTGGACTATGCCGAGACCGCGATGTTCTTCGCGCTGCAGGAGGCCGGGCTGAAGGTCGTGGACGGCCAGCAGATCATGCTGTCGGCGCGCGAAATCAAGAACTGGGACGAAATCCAGCTTCTCAACCAGGCGGCCACGATGGTCGATGGCGTCTATCACATGATATACGAGGAGCTGAAGCCCGGCGTGCGCGAGGCCGACATCGTCGCGATGTCGAACAAGATGCTCTACGAGATGGGGTCGGACGACGTGGAGGCGATCAACGCCATCTCGGGCGAGCGCTGCAACCCGCACCCGCACAACTTCACCGACCGCTACTTCCGGCCCGGCGACCAGGCGTTCTTCGACATCCTGCAAAGCTATCAAGGCTACCGGACCTGTTATTACCGGACCTTCAATATCGGCCGCGCCACCCCTGTGCAGCACGACGCGTACGTGAAGGCGCGCGAATGGCTGGATGCGGCGATCGAGGCGATCAAGCCGGGCGTGACCACCGACACGGTGGCGAAGCTCTGGCCCAAGGCCGAGGAATTCGGCTTCCCCGACGAGCTGTCGGCCTTCGGGCTGCAGTTCGGCCACGGGCTGGGGCTCGCGCTGCACGAACGGCCGATCATCAGCCGGGTCGTGAGCCTGGACCACCCGATGGAGATCCAGACGGGCATGGTCTTCGCGCTCGAGACGTATTGCCCGGCGGCGGACGGCTACTCGGCGGCGCGGATCGAGGAGGAGGTCGTGGTGACCGACAAGGGCTGCGAGGTGATCTCGCTGTTCCCGGCCGAGGAACTGCCGATCTCGCACCGCTACTGATCGCTCCTGCGGAGCGATGCCTCCGGCGGAGGTATTTCAGGACCGAAGATGGGGCGGGTCGCGCATCGGGCGCACCCGCGGGAGGGACGATATGGGCCAGGCCAAGGCCAACACCGAAGACTATCTCAGGATGTACACCCAGATGGTGCGCATCCGCGCCTTCGAGGACAACGCCAACCAGCTTTACCTCTCGGCGAAGATGCCGGGGCTGACGCACATGTATTCCGGGCAGGAGGCGGTGGCCGTCGGCATCTGCGAGGCGCTGGAGGACGACGACCGCATCACCTCGACCCACCGCGGACACGGGCACTGCGTGGCCAAGGGGGCCGAGTTCAAGCAGATGTTCTGCGAGCTTCTGGGCAAGGCCGAGGGCTATTGCCGGGGCAAGGGCGGCTCGATGCACATCGCCGACCAGGACCACGGCAACCTCGGGGCCAACGCCATCGTCGGCGGCTCGATGGGGATCGCCACCGGCGCGGCGCTGACGGCGAAGCTGCAGGGCACGGGGCGCGTCGCCGTGTGCTTCTTCGGCGACGGGGCCACGGCACAGGGGCTCTGGTACGAGGTGATGAACATGGCGGCGCTGTGGAAGCTGCCCGTCATCTATGCCTGCGAGAACAACGGATACTCGGAATACACCAAGACCGAGGAGATCGCCGCGGGTTCGATCACCGCACGGGCCGAGGCCTTCGGGATCGAGAGCTTCGAGGTGGACGGGCAGGACGTGCTCGCCGTCAACGACCTGACGCAGAAGCTGGTCGCGCGCTGCCGCAAGGGCGAGGGGCCGTTCTTCATGAACCTGAAGACCTATCGCTATCACGGCCACCACGTGGGCGACATCAACCGCGACTATTACCGGGCCAAGGACGAGGAGGCGGAGTGGAAGACGCTGCGCGACCCGATCGTGAACTTCGGCAAATGGCTGGAGGAGCAGAGGATCGTCACCGCCGATGAACTGGTCGGGATCAACGACACCGTGCGCAAGGAGGCCGAGGAGGCCGTCGCCTATGCGGAAAAGGCGGCCTATCCGGATGCGTCCGAGGTCGACATGCACGTCTATGCCGGCGTTCCGCACGCCCTGAGCGCCTGAGGAGGGGACGATGACGAGGGAAATCACGCTGTCGAAGGCCGTGAACGAGGGCATCGCCGAGGAGATGCGCCGTGACCCGGCTGTCTTCCTGATGGGCGAGGACGTGGCCGAGGCCGGTACCCCCTTCAAGGTGCTGTCGGGCCTGGTCGAGGAATTCGGCACCGAACGCGTCATCGACACGCCGATCAGCGAGCCGGGCTTCGTCGGCATGGCCGTGGGGGCGGCGATGACGGGCTCGCGCCCCATCGTCGACCTGATGTTCGGCGACTTCATCTTCCTGGTGATGGACCAGTTGTGCAACCAGGCGGCCAAGACGCATTACATGTCCGGCGGCAAGCTGACGGTGCCGATGGTGCTGCGCACGAACCTCGGCGCGACCCGCCGCTCGGCTGCGCAGCATTCGCAGTCGCTGCACGCGCTTGTGGCGCACATTCCGGGGCTGAAGGTGGCGCTGCCGTCCTCGGCATACGAGGCGAAGGGCCTGCTGAAGACGGCGATCCGGGACGACAACCCGGTCGTGATCTTCGAGGACAAGCTGATGTACCAGGACAAGGCCCAGGTGCCGGAGGAGGAGTACCTGATCCCATTCGGCGAGGCCAACGTGGTCCGGCCGGGGCGTGACATCACGCTCGTCGCCACGTCTTCGATGGTGCAGGTCTGCACCAAGGCCGCCGATGCGCTGGCGAAGGAGGGGATCGAGGCCGAGGTGATCGACCCGCGCACCATCGTCCCGCTCGACGAGGCGACGATCCTCGACTCGGTGCGCAAGACCTCGCGCGTAATCGTGGTGGACGAGGGTCACCAGAGCTTCGGCGTGACCGCCGAGATCGCGGCGCGCATCGCCGAAAAGGCGTTCTATTACCTCGACGCGCCGGTGGCGCGGATGGGGGCGATGGACGTGCCGGTGCCGTTCTCGCCCGCGCTCGAGGACCTGACCGTGCCGACGCCCGAGGGCGTCGCCGCCCGCGCCCGCCAGCTGTGCCGGGGGGAGGTGGCCGATGCCGCATGAGGTCATCATGCCGGCGCTCGGCATGGCGCAGGACAGCGGCGTCATCGTTTCGTGGCTGAAGTCCGAGGGCGAGGCGGTGAAGACCGGCGAGGCGCTGATGGAGGTCGAGACCGACAAGGCCACGATGGAGGTCGAGGCCGCCTTTGACGGCTTTCTCACCGGGATCCGCGCGGCGGCGGGGCAGAGCGTGCCGGTGGGCGACGTGGTCGCGCTGATCTCGGAGACCGCCGACGCCCCGCCGCCCGCGCCGAAGGACACGCCCGAGGAGGAAGCCGCCGCCCCGGCGCCGCCCAAGGGCAAGACCGTGATCATGCCGGCGCTTGGCATGGCGCAGGACACCGGAACCATCGTCGCCTGGCTCAAGGCGCCGGGCGACCGGGTGCGTGCCGACGAGCCTCTGCTCGAGGTCGAGACCGACAAGGCGACGATGGAGGTCGAGGCCGGCCACGACGGCTGGCTGGCGGAGCTTCGCGGCAAGGACGGCGAGGCGGTCCCGGTAGGCGAGGTCATCGCCATCGTCACCGCCGAGGAGCCGGCATCGCCGCGGCACCTGTCCGTCGGGGAAGGCGCGCCGGCTTCGGGTGGCGCAGCAGTACGAAGCTCCGGTGCAGAAGTCGAAGCGCGGGACGAAACGCCGCGTGGTGAAGAGCCTGCGGCGCAGGGGAGGCCTTCCCCGTCTGCGCCCCGGGACGGCACGGTGTCCCCGATGCCGGAGGGGCGCCTCCTTGCGTCACCCAAGGCAAAGCGGCTGGCGCGGGATCGGGGGTTGGACCTTTCGCTCCTGGTGAAGGCGGGCCACCCGCAGCCCTATCACGTCGCGGACCTGGACGAGCTTCAGCGCCTTGCCGAGGCGCGCCCGACCCCCGTGGCCGATGGCGGTGCGCGCTACCGGCTCACCGCGCGCGTGCCCTCCTCGGGGCTGGCGGACTTCGAGACATGGATGACCGACTCCCTCGGGTCCGCGCCGGACCGGCCCGTCGTGCTGGCCGCCTTCGCCGCCGCTTCGCTGAGGCTCGCGACTGGCGAGGCTGGCGCATTGCTCATCCGGCATGAGCGGCCGCTTGCCGCGTCCGGGCTGCTCGCCGATCCCGACCTGTCGCCCCTGGGCGAGATCGCGGCGGCCGACGACGGCGCACCGGCGCTGATCCTGCGCGACCTGACGGCCAGTCGGATCGAGACCGCGTCGCTGGGCGACGCCGTGCCGGTCCTGACCGTGACGCGCGAGGGCGAGGGTCTGGTCGCCGCGCTCGACGCGCCAGCTTCGACACTGGACGGCGACGCGGCGTTGCTCTGCCTAGACGACTTCGCGGGCCGCTTGGCGGACCCGCTGCGTCATCTGCTTTGACACCCGGAGATGCACCCATGCTGAAAGTAGCAGGACAAGACCTCAACACCGACCTCTGGATCGACGGCGCCTGGCGCGCAGGGGCCGAGGGCGCGCGGTTCGACGTGCTCAATCCGGCGGACGAGACCGTGCTGGCCTCGGTCGCCTCGGCCGAGATCGCCGATGCAGACGCCGCGCTCGACGCCGCCCATGCCGCCTTCGCCGACTGGGCCGGCCGCACGCCGCGCGCGCGGTCGGAGGTGCTGCGAAAAGCGTGGGAACTGATGACGGAGCGGCTGGACGAGATCGCCCGCCTGATCACGCTGGAGAACGGCAAGGCCGGGGCGGACGCGCGGGGCGAGGCCGCCTATGCGGCGGAGTTTTTCCGCTGGTTCGCCGAGGAAGCGGTGCGCGCCGACGGCATGATCACCCGCGGCCCCTCGACCGGGGCGCGCATCGTGGTGCAGCACAAGCCCGCCGGTATCGCCGTGCTGGTGACGCCGTGGAACTACCCCGCCGCCATGGGCACGCGCAAGATCGCCCCGGCGCTGGCCGCCGGCTGCCCGGTGATCATCAAGCCGGCCTCCGAGACGCCGCT
>NZ_FOXA01000052.1 GCF_900115595.1 Tranquillimonas alkanivorans | reverse complement strand
AGAGGCCCCGGCGGCGGCAGTATTCGCCAAGCTCGGTCTCGTTCATCGCGGCCGTCTCGATCACTGCCGCGAGCTTATCGGTTGAGGTCCAACCCTCGGGACCCGTCTTCGCATCGGGCAGGAACTGGCCTTTCGCCCGCGCCTCTTCACGCCATTTGGCGAGCGTGCCCCGCGAAATCCCTTCCTCCTGCGATAGCTGCCGCAGCGGCCTGTTGTTCGGTGGCAGCATCTTCGTCAGAACCGCCGCCTTCCTCTCCGGTGAGTATGCCAATCCATCATCCTGTCCGCCCGCCTCAGGGTACACTTTTCAGATTAGTACGGGCGACAACATCCCTGACAGAGGGGGCGAGCGGGCCCTCGTTATTTCGCTCCAGAGGCCGGTTGGCAGCATCCGCTGCCAGTTCCTCGAACGCTCCGTCCGATCTCCCAACTTCAACTCTGCCACAAACAAGAGCAGTGCGGCCTCGGTGTCACGCGTTATGCCATAGAAGCGAGGACTGGAGCTGACGCGCGCCGCTCGTGACGATGGGCGAGGTGCTGACCGTCACGATTTCAGGATCCGATTACAGTTCACTTGATACTGGGCCCCGCACTGACATGTGTGCAGCGCGCCTGTGCGCACAGAGCATCCTCCGAATGTCAAGCTGCGCACTCGATAAGCATCTTCCTACGCTCGGAGCGTTGAGGAATGGTCGCGGCGTTTCGCATGCGCCGTAGCCAGTTTGGCCCGCTCACGTCCATGCATGCCGAATAGAAAGTAGCGCGTGCAGCTGTCGCTTGCTCCGCCATCGGCGCCGGACGACCTTGTTATTCCGCCCGGGTGATGCTGTCGATGCGTGTGATCCCGTCGTCGCCAGCCTGCCTGAACTCGATCAGGACGATGTCTCCGGCAGACAGCCCCTCTGGCACATCAAGCGTCTCCGGGATCGTCCAGACGGTCCTGTCGGGCGAATGCCAGCACTGTGCCTCTGGTGTCGTCTGCCACGACTGCGGTCGCCGAGGCGATCATGAGAGCACATGCGGTGAATAAACGCATCCTACAGACTCCAAGTCGAAGAATTGTTTCGGTACAATTAATCTTCCTCCTACGTGACGCATGGCGCAAGTTTCTTCTGTCGTCTCTTCACAGCAGTCGCCGACACGCCTGGAATGCAAACCCCCTCGCTGACTTCGCCGGGTCATGAGCGTTCCTCTCGACACGAAGCCGATGGAGGCGCAAGCCATAGGAGCCCTACCCGAAGGACAGGGGTGGCTCTATGAGCCAAAATACGATGGCTTCCGCTGTCTGGCACACGTGCACGGCGCGCAGGCGCACCTGAGATCCAAGAACCGTAAGGCGCTTGGCCGCTACTTCTCTGAGATCGTCGAGGCGCTCCTGGAGGTTCCCGAGGGCGATTTCTTTCTGGACGGCGAAATCATCTCGCCGGAGGGATTTGAGGCGCTCCAACTGCGTCTACATCCCGCTGCAACCCGTGTTCAGGAGCTTTCAGTGCGGCACCCGGCGAAGCTGGTCGTGTTTGACATCCCGGAGCGTAAGACCACCAGCCTGCTCAGCCAGCCGCTCTCGGAACGGCGCCGCAAACTCGAGGAGCTGATGACGAAGCTCGGCCGCTCCCGGACGCTGACGCTGGGGAAGAGCACGCACTCCATCAAGACTGCCCGCAACTGGGTCGGTATGCAGGGGCTCGATGGCGTGATGGCCAAGAAGCTCGACCTCCGCTACGAGCCCGGCAAGCGCGCGATGAAAAAGTACAAGGTTTGGAAGACGGTGGACTGCGTGATCGGCGGCATCTACGGGAAGGCGGGCACTCGGATTCTCGACAGTCTACTTCTCGGGCTCTACGACGACCACGATCTGCTCCACTATGTCGGCTGGGCCCGCATTCCTCCTGGTGGCCAAGAAATGGGAGAGCTTCTCCGGGAGCTCGAAGCCGGTGCAGACTTCACCGGCCGAAAGCCTGGAAAACGAGATCGATGGGGCGGAGGAGATCGAGACTACGTTCCGCTGACGCCGGTCGTGGTCGCCGAGATGTGGACCGACCACATCACCGACGACTTCATGCGCCACGGCGTGCGTCTCCTGCGGTTCCGGCAGGATAAGGATCCTGAGAACTGCCGGATCGACCAGATCAAGTGAACGGGCCAAAGAACGGGCTGCCACCCCGAAGAGCAGCAGCCCTGCTTAAAAATATGAAAACGAGTATTCGAAGAGCAATGAGTTCAGATTCACTCAGTCTCTCGATTCGTTCAAGCGCTGCTCGCATGACGGGCTTTAGTCCACTATAATCAGGTTATGACGACCTTCGCTCCCTCCGACTACGCCTTCATCGACTTCGAAGCCTCCTCCCTCTACCAGGGAAGCTGGCCTATCGAGGTCGGGCTCGCCTGGATCGAAGGCGACAGCATCAAGAGCTGGTCTTCGCTAATTTGCCCGGCCGACAGCTGGTCGATGCTTTACTGGAGCCCAGAGAGCGCCCGCGTGCACAATATCCCTCTGGAATGGCTTTATGGAGCACCGTCGGCCGAGCG
Source organism: Tranquillimonas alkanivorans (assembly GCF_900115595.1). Lineage (GTDB taxonomy): Bacteria > Pseudomonadota > Alphaproteobacteria > Rhodobacterales > Rhodobacteraceae > Tranquillimonas > Tranquillimonas alkanivorans. The sequence continues at coordinate 9,442 of NZ_FOXA01000052.1, read as the reverse complement.
GGTGGCTCAAGATATGCTTAGCGTAATCGGGGACAGGACGTTGATCTCGGACGCGCCTGCGGACCAAGTTTGGCTGTCACGCCTGCTCGAGACCTGCAAGGAAGCACCAGCGATTACTGTAGAACCTCTGGCCGACCTGTTCAGGTTTAGTGAGGTCTGATCCTGCCCCGGCTTGGTGGACACCCATGATAGGCTTTCGAGCCAACGGAAGGAGTGTCCGATGGAGAGCAAGAAGCGGCGTTATTTCCCTGATGCGTTCAAGCGGGAGGCGGTGGAGCGCGCCCGGACGAGTGGGCTGACGATCATTCAGGTGGCCGAGGAGCTCGGGCTCCACGAGACGGTCCTGCGGCGGTGGATGCGGCGGTTTGAGCCACCGGAGACGGGCCCTGCGCGGCGGCGCCCCGTCACGCAGGCGCAGGGCCCGTCTCCGGCTGACCTGGCGGCTGAGAACGCCCGGCTGAAACGAGAGCTGCAGAAGGCTGAGATGGAGCGAGATATATTAAAAAAAGCCGCGCTCATCTTCGGAAAGGGCTCCCGCTGACGTTCGGGTTCGTCGATGAGCACCGCCATCTCTGGCCCATCAGAATGATCTGCGCCGTGTTGGGGGTCTCTCCCAGTGGCTACTACGCTTGGCGGAAGCGCCCGGAGAGCAAACGGAGCGTTGAGAACCGGGCCCTTCTCAACGACATCCGCTGCGCCCATAGGGAAAGTGGCGGGTGTTATGGAGCCCCGCGTGTTCACGCCGCTCTGCGCGCCGCGGGTCGCTGCGTCGGTCGCCACCGCATCGCGCGCCTGATGCGTCTTGCCGGCCTGCGAGGCTTGGCCGCGATTCCGCGTCAGGTGCGCACGACCGACAGCCGGCACGACTATCCGATCGCGCCGAACAGGCTGCGAAGAAACTTCACGGCGACGGCGCCGAACCAGGTTTGGCTGGCTGATCTGACCTATATCCGGACCGGCGAAGGTTGGCTCTTTCTTGCGGCGCTGATCGACATGCACACCCGCAAGGTCGTCGGCTGGAGCATGCGCGAGACCCTGCATGCTTCGATCGCCCTCGAGGCGCTCGACATGGCCATCAAGCGCCAACGTCCGGCGCCCGGCTTGATCCAGCATTCCGACCGCGGGATCCAGTATGCCGCTGATGAGTACCGCCAAGCCCTCGCCGCGGCGAAGATAACGCCCTCGATGAGCCGGAAGGGGAACTGCCTCGATAACGCCCCCATGGAGAGCTTCTTTCACACGCTCAAAGTCGAGCGCGTTCACCACCGCGTCTACGCCACAAGGGACGACGCACGCCGCGATCTCTTCGCCTACATCGAGGGTTTCTACAATTCACGGCGCCTGCATTCCGCGATAGGCTACCGATCACCGGCCGACATGGAGCGCATGGCGGCCTGACCCCGTCCACTCTTTCGGGGCAGGATCAGTCCACACCCGCGCCTTCCTCGACTACCAGAAGCGGAATGAAGCAGATCACGTACATCGCGCGGGGCCGGACGCCGCGCTTCTGGCAAGGTGCCTTCAGTATGCCCTGAAGAAGGGCCACAAGCGGAGAAAGGGTCCAGCTTACTGGCGCGAGAGGGTCATCAGGCGGGCGATGAAGAATGGACGCGACCGCGCGGCGGCAGAAGAATGGTACCACTACACTCCTCTGTCCGGCTTCGGTGGTCGCACAGCGGAGCAGCTCGTCGACGAGGCTAAGGGTCAAGCCGCCGTCGATTATCTCGACGAGGTAGCGCTCGGCGGCTTCGCCTGAGTCAGGATACCCGTAGCAGTGCGTCGAAGAGATCTGGCTGCCGGTAGGCTTCTTCTATCCGACCACAGGCGATCTCGAAATAGTCAGGATCGATTTCGATGCCCACGGCCGCACGACCGAGAGCTGCGCAGGCTGCGAGCGTGGTGCCCGAGCCCATAAAGGGGTCCAGAACGGTTTCGCCTGGCTCGCTCCACCAGCGGACAGCCCATTTCATGTGGTGAAGTGAACGCGGGCACGGGTGATCCGGCCGGTCGGCCTTCTTTGTCGGCTGAGCGGGCTCACAACGGCCAGGAATGAGCCGCTGCCCTTCCCGAACAGGGATTGGCTTCCCGTAGCCGTACAGCGTTTCCATGCCTCCGAGGATGCGCCCCATCCGCCCGGCGACGGCATATTCGAGCATCTGGACACGGACAAACGGCAGGCACTCGGGCACGGCGCTCAGGATCCGGGGATCGCTGTCGCAGCGCATGATAATCGCGATCCGCTGCGCTTCCGTGCAGTGAGCCAGGACGTCTTCGAGGAGATCACGAGGATTATCGACGCCGGGAAACATCCCTTGGGGCGCGTTCGGCCAGACTGGATCAGTGATGACCGCATCATAACCTTCGAGATAGGAAACGATCTCTCTGCTGTCTCCAAGGATTAAGCGGCAGTCCCCGATAACCCTTTCTTTGATGAAGCCGCTATCGGAAACCATGGGATGTGAAGTAATCACGCAAATATCTGCCTCTACGGATAAGGCAGAATCTACAGAATAGGGGTTTCGGGCGGATTAACCCCGACCAGCACGGTGCCGTCTCTCATATTTCAGTCGCCTGACGGCCACCTCCCAAAGGCAGCTCAACGCGTGTCGAGACGACGCTCGGAAAACGGCTTTCACTGCTGCGTTGGAAGGCCACAGCCGCTTTCATACCTCCTTATACCCTTGCCTATCCGTGCCGAACAAATTCAAACGGCTTGACTTTATCTTCATCACGGCAACCTCGCTTCTTGATGAACAGAAGTTGTACAAATGAGCACACATGCACTACGGGCGTGGAAAGCGCAGAGCAGTCTGCTTGAAGCACGCGCCGAAAACTTGAAGAAGGACGCCCTGCTATCGATAGCGCATCACCCGCTCGCCGTAATGCTACGGCTTACATCCCAGGACATCACTGAAGATGTCGGCCTGAAGCAGCCTCGTCGCACGCCCGCCTTCAAGCTTGTCGGGGAGCACTTCACGAGCAAAGGTGAAAAGATCCGCTTCTCCGTCGCTCCAAAGATTGGCGCCGGAAAAATCCTTTCGAGGTGCGACTTTGTGAAAGAGCCCACCGCAAACATTTTTCTTTCGGCAAGCGGCGTCCTAGGGCTCGGGCAGACGTACCGCATGAAACACGTGAGTTCCGACGTTTATCAGACCATGGACCCGGAAGGGCTGGTGAAAGCCGTCCTACAGCCTCACGTGGTGTCCCAGCACGCCGGGCATCCGGCAAAGCAATACTGGATACTGTCCCTAGAATATTGCCATTTCAGATAACTGCCTCTATATCACAAGGAGAGGCAAGAAAATATTACATGCGGTTGCAATATATGTTGACACTCGACGGACAGAAGCTTCACTCGGAGCTCCAAGATGAGCTCTTCGACTATACGTTGGCGCTGAAGCTGATCGTATCCGACCTTCTCGTCGAGTCTATCGCGGAAGACAGTCGCCGGGTGCACGACATCGCCAAAGATTTCGGTGTCACCCCGTCCCGTCTCAGTGCTATTACAAGTCCGCACCTGCTCGACCGTGTGTCGCTAGGGACGAAGCTCGACGCTCTATATCATCTCGGGCGGGACGCCGTCATCAGCATCGAGTCCGTCTGCACGGTGCCCTTTAATCCTGAAGCCCCACCGAAAACCCTGCGCCTAATCGCCCCGTGCAGCGTGCGTCGCAGTGCCTTCAAGAGCGCGGACGACATGCTAGTCGAGCTCCGCCGCATTTGTCAGATCGGCCTTCGGACCTATGTGGAGGGTAATAATGTTACTTGGCGTGCGGTCGCAGCAGAGCTCGGTGTAAGCCCTTCGGCTCTGACGCTGATGACGAGCCTGAAGGCAAAGCGGGCGAAGTTCAGCACCATCGTGAATGCCATAGAGGAGCTCGGCGGCTGGGTCCAGATTGACGTCACCTTTCCGCCCAGGCCGCCGTCAGTCGACGGTCTGCAAGCAGATGTAGAAAACGGCTGCTGAGGCATAATTGACGACGGTCCCGAGGCCAGTTGCCACCCGCATCGTCCGGCGGCTTACCTTTGTCGATGATTCAGACAGGCGCAATATTCTCGGCGAGCGGGTGAACGCGATCAATCTTCCGAGCGCGCCGATGGAGTGAACGAACGCCCGCGACCGGCGCGGCTCTTTGTTCCGGCTTCAGCTCCAGGGCCAGCAACCAATCACGATACTTATGAGCCTTTGATCTTGTGATCCCGAACGATCATCACCGCGTAACGGCATGCTGTCGAATTCCCACGAAAACACGCACGCGTGACGCCGAGGGCCACGCGCTCACGGAACATCGCGATTTTGAGTTTTGACTTCATAGCCTCGTGCGACGACGCGCATCAAAACTGATGCCGCCGTGCCGTCATCAGGAATGATGCCGTGCTGTCTATGCCTTTCGAGGCGCGAGATCGCCAACTCGCTGCCTCCAACCTTCTCGAATGCGTGATTTCGAAGTCCGACGATCTTGAATCCACGATTCACGACCTGGAGACATCACGCAGGCACGGCTACTTGTCGCGATACTTCCTGACCTCGAAGGGATCTAACACTGGCGCCCTGAATCACAGTCCGAGGTCGTGGTCGTCATCGAAGGTCGTTTTTTCCTCGCAGGATCAGTTTTTTTGCGGAGTACGACGGGCATCGCCACCAGAATTGTAATTACAAGGCCCTCACGGTGCTTTCAGGGCGTTATGAGGGCATCGCCACTTCGCCGACATTGGCGGTCAAGGTGATGGCACCCCTGCCCTGCCGGATAAAGTCTCTCGAATGACGGTCATGGCGCGCGAGCCCGTGATTGTGTCTGTCCAGCACCTACCGAGCTTTCTGCCTGTGTTCGGTCTGGTGGTTTGGAGGCGGTAGTTGGGCGTTGCTGACGCGGCCCAGGAAGTGCCTTCGGAAGCCGGATGAGGATGCCTGATTGGGCACAGAGAGAGGATGCCTTTGAGGTATCCGAGGATGCAGGAAAACGGGGGCTGTAAGGGGTCTGAAGTAGGTGGCGGTAAGTTTCCATTAATACTAGCACCCCAACCCATAGATTGATTTCCCTTGCCTCAGGCCATACCTGAAATCGTAGATTAATCATTGGCAGGCATCCTGCCTGCATTGGAGAACAAAGATTATAGAATTGCCAGCCCCAAAGATGAAACTAGACCCTGAAAGAGGCCCCCAGGCACCCGATCAGGATATGATCCGGGGGCCAGAAAGCGCACCGCAACAAGAAGTGCAGGCGCCGACAATTTCAATCCATGATTTCGATCTTGATATTCAGGATTTCCTCAAGAGGCACGATCTCACCGTCGGCCTCGATACACAAGACCTGGACGTCCTGCGCTACCTGTCGCCCGAGCTCCTGCACGAGGCGTTCGAGGCATCCCGGAGCGTCGAGACGCTGACCCGGCCGACCGCAATGCTGCGCAAGTCCGGCACCATGAAGCAATACGAGCGCGCCGTGCGCAGACTCACGGAAGCCAACAGGGGCGGCGACCCCTACGCCGAGTATTCAATGTTGACAAAAACGGATGCCTGGAAAAGCAGGCAAAGCCGCTCCTTGGCGAAAGCTGCGCTCAACAGGTCCGCTAGCTCGCTCATCCTTCGGGAACTTCCGTCTTTCTATGAAACCCTGATCCATGATGCTCGAAATCAAGGGCAGAAGAACGCGGGTGTCGAGGCTAAGAAGCTCGAGGGCTTTCTGAACCATCACTATCACGACGACGGCCGCCCGGCACGAGAGCCTGCATTGTCGCTCGATGACGATGGTGACGCACCGCTTTACGACGTCGACTTCCTGCGTCGGCTGGCCCGCGCGAGCAAGTATCTTAACCAGTATCCGCCCGATCCGCATGGCATCCGGTCGCGCAAGGCCATGACCCGAGACCGAAAGAAACCGTCTTCGCCGCCCGAGATTCCGACAATCGACGAGCTCTGCACCCAGCGCAAGCTCTCGAAAGAGGACGCCAGGATCGAACTTGATCGTATTCTTGAATACAAGAAGCGCGAATTCATGGATCGCGGCGCATCCGAAATCGATGCTCAGCTGGAGGTCGACGCCCTAATTTGGCAACGCAAACCGGCTGCTGTGAGGGTTCGAAAGAGCAAGAGGGACGCACTTCGTCAGGTTCATGAACTCGAAAACCGGCAGATCAAGCGTGATCCGAACTACGACTGGCGGTCTGAATTCTGGTCGAAGGTGCTCACCCACAAGCACATGGATGACGACCGACGCGCGCAGATCGCGGTCCTGATGACCACCGGGTGTCGCCCCGTCGAGCTCTACAACGGCGTCACCGTCCACTTGCTCAAGCAGAAGAACACCGACGGCTACTACCGTCTGCTTCTCCGGATCCCCGGTTCGAAGGTGGCTGACGAGAGGTATCTGCTTGACGATGACGGCAGCCCGCTCAAGCGCACCGACGACGACAACGCGTTGATCCGCGAGTGGATGACTGATCCACGGTACGAGGACGTGCGCTCTTTCAATCAGAAGGGGCAGGCATTCCGGCTACTCGAGATCGACGCTCAGCAGCCAGAAGCCATCTGGCTCGCGCAGTACATGCAGGAGCACGGCGAAGTTCTCGATCCGGCCTACAGGAATCTTTCGAAGGCGGAGACGAACGCCTACCGGGAATATGACCATCAGATCGCGCTGACAAAGGTCATCAAACTGATCCACACGCCCCGTGATCGGGATGCCTGGCGGATGCTGGATGAACAGGAACGTCGGAATACCGCGACCAGCGCCCTAAGCAGCCAGGTTGCCAGCATCGGGAAAAAGGTGTTCCCGAAACTCCGGACGAAGATCACGAGCTATGTGCTCAGGCATGCCTTCTCGTCGGATTTCAAAGCGATGACGCCTGATCGCGCTGATCGCGGTGCAGTCATGGGGCATCAGTCGACGCTGACCCACGGCCGTTATGGGCACTCAAGCGCCGCCAAGCGCAAGTTGACGAGAAGCCGGGCAAGCCAGATCCGTAGCTTCAAAGTCTGCAAACCCGTCCGCAACCCCAGTCACAGATATCCCGGCGTTACTGCCGTACCGAAACCAGGAGCTAGACCATGAACAATTTTTTATGAACACCCCGACATCGATGATGGGCCGATGCAGAGCGGTCATATGCCTGACACTGGTTCACCTCCAACGCCTATGGCGCCCACTGGTCTCCATCCGCTCCGAGCGCCAGGCGCCCGATCATCTCGGCCAGGTGCCTTCTTTTCCCCTGACGTTGAGGAAGCCGTCACCTTTTTTTCGTTGTCAACATTCGAATCCATGACTAACGAAGGCTTCAAGAATAGGTGAACGGACGAGGGATCGGATCGAGGAAGCTGAGCGTCCATCGTGAAGAAATCGGAGCAAGATGCTTTGCAGGAGGCATTTGCAGACGTTTCAGAGGCTCCGGCGGACGATGTTCTTGCCATCCCTCGAGCGGATGACGAAGAAGGAAAACGCGCCGGATGCAGAGGATGCCGCAGGCCAATCCTTGTCAACATAGCCGTCACGGTCTACAACTGCATCAATAATACGAAGACCCGAGGCATTAGGAGCAATCCTCAGTGAAGTGGCGCGGCATCCGGATGATCCGAAGTCTTTGCCTTTGCGTCTCCACCTCGGCATCAAATGACGTCTCCGAAAGGACTGTAAGATGGCAGACTATCAAGAAATCAAGGACAGCCTGGAGCATCTGTCCAAGGACGACCTTCTGAAACTCCAGAAGGACGTCGACAGGGCAGTGATGCAGGTAGATGAGCGCCTTCGTCGGGAAGCTCGCCGGAAGGCAGCCGAGGTTGCACAAGAATATGGCATCTCTCTCGAGGAGCTGATCGGCAACACTCCGGCCAAAGCCCGGCGCCCGAAGTCGCCGCCGAAGTACGCACACCCGGAAAATCCCGAGCAAACCTGGTCGGGTCGCGGGCGTCAGCCTGCCTGGGTGAAAGAGCACATCGAAGCGGGCCGGGACATCGAAGAACTGGCGATCAAGCCGAAAGAGAACGCCTGAACCATCTGATTGAGGCCCTGCGGAGGTGATCTGCGGGGCCCTTCTATGAGACGAGAACAAGATGCTGGACAGTGAAGCAGCCGCAACCAGCGCGGTTGAGAAACAACATGACCTCAAGGCTCCCCTTCCCCCGCGTCATTGGACAGTTCGATGAGGTCGGAGCTGCTGAGAGCCGAGAGGTTAGAAGAGACAGCCGTACCTGATCTTCTGGTCCTACGGGATCGTGCTGCCGAAGTTCGCAAGGATCTTGTTGCGGAAAGGGTGAAGGCACTCGTTCGCGGGTATGGATTTACTTTGGATGAACTGGTGCGGACAACACGGAATAGTGGCGCTCGGCATCTCTCTGCCGCCAATCCGGAAGCATTTCGGACCGGCTACTTCTTCGGCCTGACGACGGCCATGGCGGAGGAAGCCATGAGGAACATGAGCCCTGATGAACTCCGCGAACTGATCGCCGAGATCGAGTTGCTCATCCACCGCAAGTATGCCGAGGCACGTGCAGCGGTGAAGGTCATTGCGCGGGATGCCGGGCTGCCCCTCCGGGCTCTCGCGAGCTGAGAAATCGGCGGGGCGGTTCGCGCTGATCCCTTCGTGTTATACAGGTCTCCGTACACCGGAAGAGTCGCACCTATTGATCGGTGGTCTCCGGTCTGTGCTTGGCAAATTGCACTCAACCTTTTTCCTGAGGCATCTATAGCCCCCGCAGGATACGAGCTGACCGAAGCTAGCTGACATCGGAGAAGATGAGCGCCCGAAGATCATATTTCTTCGGCCGCCGCTAGTCTGGATCACTTCGGCGCCTTGCTGCACGAGGTGAGGGCGGCGGTGCTCCATGATCCTAAAGCCGATACGCTGCCTGCCACGGACTATGGTAAACATTTCCACCTAGTTCGGGGGCCACCGCAAGAACGACCCGGTTGGCTGGTTGCGGGGGTTTGAGGAGGACTGCTGCTGATGCGAGAGAGATCAGCGATCATTTTGAACGGGTTTGCTCCCTCCGGGACATGATCTTGGCGCCGGATCAGCCGCTCGGCCGTTAACAGCTTGACGAGATCACGGCGCCTTCACCGGCCGCGTAATGAGCTCGTCCTGATCCAAGATGCAGGACGCGAAGCTATGGTGGCGAAGTTTCTTTATCATCCCGAGGCTACGCCGGACCACTTTGTTAGGTGGCCCCCGTTTTCCGGACAGTGTTGCGGCGCCGCTAAGCTTGCCTGTTGATCATGCCGCCGCTTTCAGGCCGGGGCCCTGATGGGCCTCGACCGGTGTTCGTCCGCCGAGCGCGGAGTGCGGGCGCTCGTTGTTGTAGAAGTCGATCCACTTGCCGATGCCAGCCCGGGCCGCTGACCCGGTCTCAAAGGCGTGCAGATAGACGCACTCATACTTCAGGGATCGCCATAGCCGCTCGATCATGACGTTGTCCATCCAGCGTCCGCGACCGTCCATCGAGACCTTC
>NZ_FOXA01000053.1 GCF_900115595.1 Tranquillimonas alkanivorans | reverse complement strand
GCTCAGGATCATCTTGTCGAGGGTCAGGTCGGAAACAGCCCGCCGGAGCCGTCGGTTCTCCGCCTCCAGTTCCTTGAGCCGCTTCAGTTGATCGCGGCTCATGCCGCCATACTGCCTGCGCCAGCGGTAGTAGCTCTGCTGCGTGATGCCGACCTGGCGCGCTGCATCACCGACCGATAGTCCTTGGCCTTGCAGAACTTCAACCTGCCGCAGCTTCAAGACGATGTCCTCGGGCTTCTCCCGCTTCCCAGCCATTCTCTGGTCCTCTCCATAACGGGATCATTTTATCCCTGGGGGCGGACCACTCCAGCGGGGGCACTCCAGCCGCATGTGCATCATTCCTGCCGCTGACATCTCCGACTACCGCTGTTGGTACCATCAGGCGGGCTTGGCTCTGACGGTTGTGCACGCGTCGCCTGACGACGTACGCTTTGATGAGCGCTTTCACGTGCACCACGCGAGATTCAGGCGAATGGACGAACCACTGACACAGGAAGAAGCGCACGAGCAGCGTCTCTTCAGCGACGCCATCATGCGTACCATGCGGCAGCCTCTGATCGTCCTGAACGGCGATTTGAGGGTCGTATCGGCGAACCGGGCCTTCTACGCCACCTTCGAGGTGAGCGAAGAGGAGACCGAGGGGGTGCCGATCTACGCTCTCGGCAACAACCAGTGGGACATCCCCGAGTTGAAGCGCCTCCTGGAGAACATTCTCCCGAACGACAACGAGGTGTCGGACTACAAGGTGGAGCACGCGTTCGAGCAGATCGGCCGGCGCATCATGCTGCTGAACGCGTCCCGGATGGAGCGCCCGGACCGGGACGACCTCGTTCTCCTCGCCATCGAAGACATTACCGAGCGGGAGGACCTGCACCGGGAGTTGGTGGGACAGAAGGAGCTCGCCGAGAAGATCATTGACGCGTCCCGCGAGGCGCTGCTGATCCTGGACGCGGATCTGAAAGTGCACGCGGCCAATGAAACCTTCTATGAGTTCTTTCAGGTCGAGCCGTCGGAAACCGAGGGGCAGATGGTCTACGACCTCGGCAATGGCCAGTGGGACATCCCGGCTCTTCGGGTGTTGCTCCATAACGTGCTGCCCAACAACAACACCTTCAACGACTACGAGGTCGATCACGAGTTTAAGGACATCGGCCGCAAGACAATGATCCTCAACGCGCGCCGCGTCGATCATCTGCAACTCATCCTGCTCGCCATCGAAGATCAGACCGAGGCGCGCCGGGCAGCCGCCGCCCTGCGGGAAAGCGAGGAGAAATTCCGGGTCCTGGTCGAAAGCACCTCGAACGCGACGTGGGAAACGGATCCCGAAGGCCGGTCCCAGGGCAGCGCATCCTGGAGCAACTTCACCGGGCAGGCGCCCGAGGACGTCCGGGGTGAGGGGTGGCTTGAAGCCATCCATCCCGATGACCGGAACAGAACCCTTCGGGAGTGGCAGCAGTGCATCTCTCGAGGCGACCGCTTCTCCATGGAATATCGGCTCTGGAGCGCCGAGCACGGGTGGCGGTGGAGCAAGTGCGATGCATCGCCGATTCACGATGAGGACGGCCGGATCGTGAAGTGGGTCGGCATGAATGCGGACATCTCCGCCAGGAAGGAGGCGGAGGAACAGCGGGAGCTGCTCCTGGGCGAGCTGAACCACCGGGTCAAGAACATCTTCGCGATCATCCGGTCTCTCGCCGCCCGCAGCAACGGGCACCGGTCGAGCGAGGATTTTCAGAAAGCGTTTCTCGGGCGCCTGGACGCGCTGACCAGTGCCCATTCCCTGGCACTTGAAAGCGACTGGAGGCAGGTCGACCTCCGGCGTCTCGTAGAGCAGACCATGCGCCCCTACCTCGACGGGAGTTCAGAATCCGTGGAGGTCGATGGCCCGGCCTTGGACCTGCCCGCGCGACCGGCTTTGTCGCTCAGCCTGGTTCTGCACGAACTGGCCACGAACGCGCTGAAGCACGGAGCCCTTTCAGTTCCTGATGGCAAGGTGCGCGTGAGCTGGACCATCTCGGAAACCGGGAACATCGCGCACTTCACCTGGCGCGAAAGCGGCGGCCCATCGGCCTCACCCCCGCAACGCCATGGCTTCGGAACGAAGCTCGTGGACCGGGTGTTCGAGTATGAGTTAGGCGGCGAATGCGCCGTGGAGTACCGCAGTGACGGATTGCACCTCGACGCATCTTTCAGCCTCGGGTAGCGAGCCGCGTCGGGGAAGGAACCATGATCGACAGCGTAAACCGCAGGACCCTCCGTGTCCTCGTGGTCGAAGACGAGTATCTCATCGCTCTCGAGATGGAGGCGCTCCTTGAGGAATTGGGCTGCGAAGTCATCGGCCCGGCCCCCTCGGTCAAGAAGGCGCTCGCTCTTCTCGATCTGGAGCGTCCGGGCTTCGCGATCCTCGACGTGAACCTCGGCAACGAACGCTCCACACCCGTAGCCCAAGCCCTCGTTGAAATGAACGTGCCCTACGTCGTTGCTACGGGTTATGAGGCCAAGCACCTCCCGGAGACAGTCCTACGCGACGCCCCCCGGCTTCGTAAGCCGCTCACCATTCACCAGCTCCGCCGCGTGCTCGCCGATCCTGAGCGCGGGTAGCCGCAGCATACCGAAGAGTTCGTTCGGTCCGGGTCTGGCCGAGGTAGCCAGACCCGCCCCACTGGTCTTTGGCCACGTACTGGCGAAGGCTCTTGGAGACTTTGCGCGATCAAGTCGCTCAATTCAAATATCGCGGAAGGGCTCGAGGCGGACATGCGGCGGTGGCGAGATGTAGATGGAAACCTCTCGTCCCCGTCGGAAGCCGGTGCCGTTTCAGCAATCCGCCCCAACAATAGCTCGGTTGCCGTCTCGAGCGGGCCGTGCGTCTGCGGTCCCGCCTGGGGGCTCTGCCGTTCCTCAGGGCGCCAAAAATGGCGGAGTGGGACACCAGATTCTTGATAACATACTGAAATGACGTGATTAAATTTGTGCGGCAGCCCGTAGGGGACGGTCAGAAGCGCCCAAAATTCCAGTAAAACAAGGGGTGAGGTGTCCCACGCTCAGGTCGAATGGAGGTCATGCAGAACAATGACTTAGCGTAAGCGGTGTCCCACGGCGCCGGGGCGAGCAGGGAGGAAAGCTTCCACTCGTCTCGGCGGCCATCCGCGGTCGGGGAAGGAGCATTGCCGAGGCATGAAGACCCAGGTGAGATTCATCTCGGAACGGGACGTGTCCCGCAGGGGCGCCTCTCAACCGTATCCGCCGCCCGCGTCCGTTGCGCCTGTCGCTCGCCCAGGGAGACGGCCTCCCAGAACCTTTCTTACCGTTGCCTGCTGTGCGATGAATCTCGGTGTACCGGTGCGACAGAGGCGAAGCCATGGCTGTCAAGCGATCGCGCGCCTCAAGGCGGCCAGCACCGAGGTCCGGTCCGTGGGCCGTGCCGAACCGGTGTTGGCGGCCGAGGGCGTGGTGGCGCTGGCCGAGCGCGTCTGGCCGGCCTTCGAACACATTGACACCTCGTCCGGAGCCTTGGGGTCCGCGGTGCGAAAGACCCTCGAAGACCTGCTGCCGATCCTGCTGGAAGCCCCCGCCGACGCGGCGACGCGGGCCTCTTGGCTGGAACGGCTGCGTCTCGCAATTTTCGAGGATGGCGTGGACTATCTCGCCCCGCTCTCGAACCGGTTCGGAGAGATCGCCATCTATACGAAGCTGGTAAACGAGCATGCAGACCGGGATCTCGAGCTGGTTCAGGAGGCGTGGGCGGACCTCGCGCGGTTCTCCCATGTCCCAACCGCGACGCTGACGTTGTCTTGCCTGCTGGAAGCGGAACGGTATGACGAGCTGATGGACCTGCTGGCGCTCAGGAAAACGCGTCTCTGGTTCGACGAGAAGTTCGGTGCCGCGGCGCTTCTGCGCCAAGGACAGGAAGATGCGGCTCTGGCCCTTGCGGCAAAGCTCCTGGAAGATGATCGGCAGACCTGGGGCCGTCACGACATCTCCCGTTTCTGCGAAGGGATTCTGCGGCGGCAGGGCAAGGAGGACGAGGCCTACCTTCGGTTCGGCCTTTCCTCCGCATCCGGTGGTACGTGGCTCGCGATATGGCGCGATCTGGTGAAGCGCTACCCGCACCGTGATGCAGGTGCCATCCTGGAGGGCCTGATGGCGTTGCACGGGCGCAAGGGGAAATGGTTCGCCGCTGCAAAGACCGCCGGGGAACTGGATATCGCACTCGACTGTGCGCAAGACCCGGAAGCCGCTCCCGCGACCCTCATCCGGGCCGCACGGGACTTCGCTGTAAAGGAACCCGCTTTCGCGGCAGAGGTGGCCCTCCACGCATCCGGCACCTCCTTGCCGGACGGGGCTACGAGGCCAGCCCGGCGCAGGTTGACGAGGCGGTGGATCATCTCCTCCCCGCGAGCCGCCAGCTCGACCGGACCGGCTGAGCCGTCGAGGAGGTACGCCGGATTCTGGCTTCAGGTCGGACCAGAGACGATCTCATGTCGAAGCGGCTCAGGGCGAATCTGGAGGCGATCGAGGAGGACGACGCGACGGGGCGGCACTAACGATCTCCCATGCGTGAATGTTTTCGCAGGCGGCCTGCAACTTGGCGGTCGTCCAGGATGCAGCGCCGACGTTGCAGGACGGATCCGGTGAGCGGACGTTCCCGTTGGTTGCCGCACAAGCTGGGTTCTCGCCGCGGCCATGCAGCCAGTCGGCGGGAAGGGCGGTGAGCAGACCTTCGCGGCTTCCGCACATTAGTCGGTCCCGAAAGTCAGAAGCGGACTTCGACGATCACATGTCGGGCAGTGGCATGCTCGGCCGGATTGCGTGCGGTCAAGGCTTTGTATTTGAACAGCCCTGCTGAAAGCCATTGTCGCAATGCGCTTCCAGTCGGCCGGTGTCCTCGGGCGTCCAGTCGCCGGGCGCTGTGACCTGGATCCAGGGGCGGATGTAGTCCTGTGCGACATATGCATGACCATGGCCCGCAGGTGCGCCGAACGCGAGCGCCATGTCGAGAGCAAGTTGGAATTGCGTCACGACCGGGATGAAGAGGAGGTGGTCTGACATGTCGTCTGCGGCGGGATCACGCATCCATGGAGGGGCCTGCCATAGAGAGCGGGGATCGTAAAAGACGATCGGATCGCTGGAATACTGCAAGAACACGATGCGCATGGTCCCCCAATCTGAGGCAGCTTCGGACGCATCGGCCGTGTGCGAGGCATACCGCACCAGAGACCCATCCCCGATGGTCGGCAGCACCCAGGGCGTGCCGGGATTGCGCTGGTTCTGGACATAGTTCCAGAAAGCGGAGGGGAACGGCGGCCCGGCCCAGAACGCGCCGTCGATGGGATCGTCGAGCAGTCGAAAGAGATTGGTGGCATGCATGGAGGACCAGGCCCCGAGGCTCAGCCCGTGAACGTACAGGCGTGGACGCTCGTCCGCCGACAGCGTCTTCCAGTAGCCATGCACGACATCCTGCAACGCGGTCGCCTGCTCGAGGCCGGTGCTGGTCTCGAGGATCAGCGCCAGCGGGGATTGCAGGTAGGAATACTGTGCGGCGACCGTGGCGGTATCTCCGCCGTGGATATATTCGACCGGATCGTGAGAGCCGGGGTCCATCCAGCCGGTCCCGGTGGGACTTGCCACGATCAGCACTGCGCGCTCGAATGCGCCCTGGCGGATCAGTTCGGCCAGCGCCAGTTCGGCCCGCTCCCGCGGCGTCTCACCATTCGCGCGCCCGACATAGACGCGGATCGGGTCCAGCGCGGGCCGCCCCGTGAAGGCGGCGATATCCTCGGCCGCGGGCCCCGAGGTGATGAAGTCCCGGCCCGGTTTGCCGATGGCCGCCCAGTCGATCAACGACGCATCGCTGCCGGTCATGCGGGGCGCGGAGGGCCGCGGCGGGGCGTGCTGAAAGAGCTCCCGGGCCGCTTCGTAGCTCTCGTCGAGGCCGGTCACGACCTGGTCAACGATGCCATCGCGGGTGACCACGAACAAGAACGCTACGACCCCGACGACCCCCAGGACGTTCGCACGTCGCGCCGGCATCACCCGCAGGAGCAATGCACGGAACAGCCGAAACAGCGCCGCCACCATTCGCCCAAGCGCAAGGCAAGCTGCGAAAGTGACCAGCCCAAGCAGCAGGATGGTGACCAGGTGCAGTGAACCGGCGGCCTCGATACCCATCTTCTGGCGGATGTCGTTCTGCCAGACCCGGCTGTTGACCACGACCCACAGAAACACGCCGATCAGCAGGATCGTGACCATGGCCGTCATCACCGAAGCGGGACGGCCAGTCAGCCGCGGCATGTCGGCCGCCGTCCAGAGCAGCCCGACGATCCGGCCGATCAGATAGCCGATCGCAGTGACGAGGCCGCCGAGGATGCCCTGCACTGCCGGGCCGCGCGGGATCAGGGACGGCGTCAGCGACGCCGCGAAGAACATCAGCCCCAAAAGCAGGCACGGAACGGAAATGGTCCCGACAAACCGACGTATAGGCAGTATCTTCAAGGTCCCCCTTCCACGCGCCGTTCTGTCAGTGGATGACATGTTTGACGATCGACAGCAGGCTTCCGATCCCGCCGGCGACCAGCGCGCCCAGCACCGCCGGAAGGATGCGGCGGTCGATGGCCCACCCGCCCGCGCGCCCAACACCGCGAGCAGCGTCACGCAAAGGCCCTGAGACAGGATCAGGGCTGCCTCCGGCCAGATCCAGCCCAGCCATGCGGCAAGAAACAATGCCGCCGGCAGGTTGGCGACGGACAGGGTCGGCGCGCTGTGCTTCCATGCGTTGCGCCAGCTGTGGCGGGTGATCCGCTCGCGTGAGTCCAGCGCCTGGGCTACCAGTTCGGCGAACGCCTTGGCCAATGTGATCGCCAGCACGGACCCGAACAGCACCAGCGCCGTCTCGAGCGGGGGGCGTTGGATGATCGCCCTGCGCCAGCAGGATGCTCAACACCATGATCGCGCCGTAGATGATGCCGAAAGCGGCCTTGTCCAGCCGCCTCCAGACCGTGTGGGGCGCGCCCCCTGCTGCGACTGTCGCGCCGACCACGGGCTCAGCGCGACATGAGGAACTCGGCCACTGCCTGGTAAGCCGGCAGCGAGGTAGGGTCGATGAAGCCGTTCTGCGCCTGCGGGAAGGAGGCGAGACGCACGAGCACCATCTCGGCCGTCGGGTCAACATAGATCGTCTGGCCGTGAACACCGCGGGCAGCATAGGCGCCATGGTCGTTGTGGAGCACCCACCACTGGCTGGTATAGCTGCCGGGGCCGAAGGTCGGGAACCCGTCGCCGAACTTGGCGCGGTCGCCACCGGCGGAGATCTTCGCGACGACCTCGGCCGGGAACAGGCGCTCGCCGTTGAGTTCGCCCTCGTTCAGCATCAGCTGGCCGAGACGTCCGAGGTCGCGAAGTCCGGCGGTGATGCCGCCGCCGGCAAAGGGCACGCCTCTGCCGTCGACCGTCTGGTAGGCGTCCTGCTCCACACCCATCCGGCGCCAGAGCCGGTCGGAGGCGAGGTCGGTCACCGCCTTGCCCGACACGCGGCTGATAATCCAGCCGAGCATGTCGGAATTGATCGTCTTGTAGTGGAACTCGTCGCCGTGATTGCCTTCGGCCTGGACCTGCTGGAGGTATTCCCAGTAGCCATCCGGCCCCTCGTAGCCTTCCGGCTTGGGCAGCGGGCTTGCCGCGGCGGAATAGAGCCAGATATCGGCATCGGGATCGGAATAGTTCTCGGAGTATTTCACGCCGGTGGTCATGTCCATGACCTGGCGGACGGTGGCAGTCGCAAAGGCGCTGTCGCCAATCTCCGGGATAATGTCACTCACCAGAAGAGTATCGTCGAGGATACCCTCGACTACCATGATCTCCGCCAGGAGCCCGGTGAAGGACTTGGTCATCGACATGATGGCGTGCTTGCCGTCCTCCTCCAGGCAGCCGATATAGCGCTCGTAGACGACCTCGCCGCGGTGCAGGATCAGCATGCCGTCGGTGTAGTTGGCGTAGAGCGACTCCTCCCACGTCATCTCCTCGTCGCTGTTCTGCGGCGTGAAGGTGACCGCGTCGATCTGCTGGCGCAGTTCGGCGAACTCGTGCGGGGCGGGATAGGCGAGCGGGACCGGCGCGCCGAGGCCGCGGCTGATCTCTTCGGTGGGCAGGAATTCTCGCAGGTGACAGACCGACCAGCGCAGGCGGGGAAAGCTGAAATAGACGCTGTCGGGCTGCGTGATCATCTTGTCGGGTGGCGGGGGAAAGCCCTGCATCCAGCCCATCACGGTGGGGTCGGATTCCTGCGCCGACAGCGGCTCGGATTGCGCGGTCGCGCCGGTCGCGGCGACCAAAGCCAACACGACACCCGCGGTCAGAGCTATGACGTTAGAAGTTGAAGACGACATTCACGAAACCTCCGGTCCATGGGTCTGCCTTTTCGCCGATGACGTTGTCGATCCCCTGTCCGGGAAAGGAGACAGAGACGCCGGCGGTCAGGAACGTGTTGCGATTGATGATACGGCTGTATTCGAGAAACAGATCGTCGGCGAGATGCGCATCCGTCACGCCGGCGACCACGTTGCCGTCCACGTCGACTCGCGTGGCCTGGCCGAACTGGACCGGGCTGTTCAGCTCGTTCGCCCGGATATGCGCGTAGCGCAGCGTCCAGGTGTCGGCTTGCGTCGGCTGAACCCGCAGTGCCAGCGTCAGCGCGTTGACGTTCGAATTGATGAAGGTCGAGGCGGATTTCGACCCCGTCGCCCAGGCGCTCGGGCTGCCCTGGTAGTAGAGCGGATCGAACCGCTCGAGGGTCACCGTGTCCGGATCGTCCCCCGAGAAGGACTGATAGCCCAGTGTCACGTTCGGCGACCACGGCATGCCGGCAAAGGTGTACCCCGCCGTCACGCGCCCGGCCCAGGCCTCGAGGTCGATCCCGTCATTGCGCTGGAGGGCGTATTCGCCGGTGAAGACCCAGTTCTCCAGGGCGCCTTCGAACGGGTTGCTCCTTGCGTAAACGCCGAGCGTGCGGGTCCCCTCCCGCGCGCCCGGTGTCACCGTCGGGGCGCCGACTCCGCCCGGCGCGGCCTGCGGGTAGGGGCTGTCGGACCTGAGCACCTCCACGAATGTTGCCCCGATGGTGCCGCCCCGCGGGTCCTCGTGGCGCAGATCGATACCCGCCAGTTCGTTGTTTCCATCCGCCGAGGGCAGTTCGTTCGGGTCGAGGTAAAATGCCGTTCCGGTTACATTCCCGTAGGACAGCCGCCCGATCGCGGCACGCTCCCACGCCTTGCGTGGCCCAAACTTCAGCGCCCCGCGTTCGAACCCGCTGGTAGCGCCGTTGGCGACCAGCATGCCGGTTCCCAGCGTCAGCTCGCGCGGACCAAACGACAGATCATAGGACAGGCCGTTGCTCAGGTCGCCGCGGATGGCGAGGTATGCCTCCTCCAACGTCGTCGCGCCTGTGTCGCCGGTGTCGAAGGCGTCCGTGCCCCAGGTGTAGGACGACACCGCCGAGAGCTTGCCGTAGAACACCGCGCCCGGGCCCGTCCGGTACTCGAAGCTGACACCTGGCTTGACGTAGCCCTCCAGCCAGTTGGTGTCGGGGTCAAAACCGCTGCCCGGAGCGGTCGTCGCGGCGAGGTCCCAGAAAAGGTTTCGCTCGGCGACGGCGTTCAACCCGAACTGAAGGTGCGCGCGGACGGTCAGCCGGTCGTGTTCGAAAAACAGCATCGGGTCCCGATCCTGAGCGTGTGCCGGCGGAGATCCACACCACGCCAAAAACCCGATGCCAGCTCCGACGCCGGCGATACACCTGTGGAGAGCAGCATGAGCCCGCCGTCTCGCTGACCTGCGCTCCTCGCGATCCCGAGGTGATGAAGAAGTAAGCGAAAGAAAGGGCATGGGTCACGTGCAAGAATATTGCCATCAAAGCATCCGAAAATTCTGCTTGCTTGCCAAGTCGCCCGACGCCCAAATTGGGTGACATTGCATGAGAGGCCGCGATGCCGTCACGCAGGGCACCCCAAGACGCGTTCATCAAGAAGAACTTCCGGACGGTTTGGCCCGTTCATCTTGCAGGCTTCACCCGCCTGCTTGTTCAACTGCGGAAACGCTTTGACGGCGACCTCGACCTGCCCCTCGTGTTGGCAGTGATCGGGAGCCGGACGCAGCCTGAGCATTGGGCGGTCGAGCTTATGGATCTCGGCATAATGACGAGCGGGAGTGTTCCGAAGAGCCGGCAACTTCCGATCAACATTCAGTCGGTCGCCGAATATTCCGGCATTCCGAGAGAAACGGTGCGGCGGAAGGTGGCCATCCTACAGGAGAGGGGCCGGGTGACACGGGCTGCGGATGGACGACTTGCCGTGGCGCAAAGCACGGCGCACGACCTCGAAGATGCGACCGGAGAGACGATAGATTACCTGACGTCGCTATTGATGGCATTCCAAGCCTGCCCACCGTTGGATGAACCGATCCCTCCGAAAAGCTGACCTTCGAATGCGCATGCCTATGACTGGTCGCGACCCGTCCATGATTGGCCGCAGACTTGAAAGTCTGCTTCGGGAACGCTGCGCCAGCAACGACCATCCCTACGAATGTCCGCAGTGGGGCGGTCGCGACTGAGCTCATAGATCGACACGAACGGGCGGACTCCGTGGAGTGCCCCCGCTGGAGTGGTCCGCCCCCAGGGATAATATGATCCCGTTATGGAGAGGCCCAGAGAATGGCTGGGAAGCGAGAGAAGCCCGAGGACATCGTCTTGAAGCTGCGGCAGGTTGAAGTTCTGCAAGGCCAAGGACTATCGGTCGGTGATGCAGCGCGCCAGGTCGGCATCACGCAGCAGAGCTACTACCGCTGGCGCAGGCAGTATGGCGGCATGAGCCGCGATCAACTGAAGCGGCTCAAGGA
>NZ_FOXA01000055.1 GCF_900115595.1 Tranquillimonas alkanivorans | reverse complement strand
AGCGTGCCCCAGAGGTGGCCGTAGGCCGCGCCCGAGGCCATCGCGATCGGCGCGCTCGGGATCGGGCTCGCCACCACGGCAAGCGTCATCAGACCGACGACCAGCAGAGGCCCGAAGACCCCGGCTTCGGCCACCAGCCGGTCGAGCGCCTCGCGGTCTATCCGCGCGGCGAGGTCGGGAGGCCCCCAGAGCGACCAGGCGGCGACAAGGGCGGCGGCGAGCGCCGCGACAGCGATCGCGGCGCGGCTCCTCACGTCACGCGGCAGCCGGTTCGTAGCCCGCCTCGCGGATGGCGTTCCGGATGGCATCGTCGTCCAGCGCACTGTCGACCTGCACCGTCCGGTCCGACAGGTCGCAGTTGACCTGCGCCGCGGGATCGACGGAGTGGATCGATTTCTTGATCGCAGAGGTGCAGTGGCCGCAGCTCATCTTCTCGACCGTGTATTTCGTCATGTCGTGTCTCCTTTCCCGCGTCAGGTGGGAGCTTCCAGCGCGGGAAGGTCAAGGGCGGGACAGGGAACCCGCACGCGATGCTCCGCTACGGCGTCCGAGGGCGGCTGTTCGAGGCGGGACGGACAGGCGCTCGATCGCGACCTTCCGCTGCCTGCCCTCCATTTCGCCGAGGGTTATCTTCTCACCATTCCCATCGCGGATCATGCGGCTGCCCGTCCCTTCCCCCGGCCGCGGGACCGGCGGGCGCCCTGCCCCTCAGCCCAGAGCAGAACTCACGTTGACCGCGACCGAGTAGACCGAGGTCGTGGCGGTGATCAGCAGCCGGTTGCCGCGCGGCCCGCCGAAGCACAGGTTCGACACGACCTCGGGCACCAGGATCTTGCCCAGCAGCGCCCCGTCCGGCGCGAAGCAGTGCACGCCGTCGGCGGCCGAGGTCCAGAGGCGGCCCTCGGTGTCCAACCGGAAACCGTCGGGCAGCCCGGCATCCACGGTCGCGAAGACATCGCCGCCCGAAACCCGCCCCTCCTCGCCCACGTCGAAGGCCCGGATGACCGACGGCACGTCGGGATCGTGGCTCGAGCCGGACTCGGCCACGTAGAGCACCCGCTCGTCCGGCGAGAAGGCCAGGCCGTTGGGCTGCACGAAGTCGTCGATCACGGCCTGCACCCGCCCCGTTCGCGCATCGATGCGGAACACGTGGTGCGCGTCCTGCTCCGGCTCGGCGCGGAACCCCTCGTAGTCGCTGAGGATGCCGTAGGTCGGGTCGGTGAACCACACGTCGCCGTTCGATTGCACCACCACGTCGTTCGGGGAGTTCAGCCGCCGCCCCTCGTAGCTGTCGGCGAGCACGGTGACCGAGCCATCATGCTCGGTCCGGGTGACGCTGCGCGTGCCGTGGTGACATGTGACCAGCCGCCCCTGCCGGTCGCGCGTGTTGCCGTTGGAGTAGTCCGAGGGTTGGCGGAACACGCTTACCTGCCCGTCCGGCGTCAGCCGCATCATCCGGTCGGCGGGAATGTCCGAGAACAGCAGCACCTGCATGTCGGCGAACCAGACCGGCCCCTCGGTCCACTCGAACCCGGTGGCGATGCGGCGCAGGTGCGCGTTCGGCTGGATCAGGTCGCGGAAGCGCGGATCCAGCGCTTCATAGGGGTTCGGGATGATCATGTGCTCTCCTTGCCCGAGGCGGCGGCGACGATGGCGATGATGATCGCGCCGGTCACGATGAGCCGGACGCCCGCGCCCAGCCCGTACGAGTTCAGCATCGACACGATCAGGAACATGAACAGCGCTCCGCCCCAGATGCCCGGCACGTTGGAGTATCCGCCGGCGATGGAACACCCCCCGATCACCACCACGGCGATCGAGATCAGCAGGTACTCCTGCCCCATGTTCAGCGCGGCTCCGCCCGAGAAGCTGGCCAGAAGGTATCCGGTCAGCCCGGCAAGCGCCGCCGCACCGATGAAGGTGACGGCGCGCACGAACTCGACCGGCACGCCGCTCAGCCGCGCCGCGCGCTCGTTTTGGCCGAAGGCCGAGATCCAGCGCCCGAAGGTCGACCGCTCGAGCAGCAGCCACGCCGCCAGCGCGATCCCCAGCCCGACGAGGGCAAGGTTCGGCACGCCCAGCGTCGCGCCGGTGGTGAAATCCGACAGCGCGGCGGGCGGCTTGATGCGCAGGCCGCGGTTCGACCAGATGGCGAGCGACTGGTAGAGGAACGACGCCGACAGCGTGGCGATGATCGGCGGGATGCGCAGCACCCGGATCAGCAGGTAGTTCGTCACCCCCGCGCCCAGTCCCACACCCAACGCGACCGCGAGGCCCGGCAGGATCAGCCCGGTCGCGCCGTCCATGAACTTCAGCGACAGCGTCCCGGCGAGCGTCATCGTCGCGGGGATGGAGAGGTCGACGTTGCCGGGGCCCAGCGTGATCACGAACATCTGCCCGATGCCGACGATGGCGGAGAAACTCGCGAAGGTCAGCGCCGCGCTCAGCAGGTCGCCGCCGCCGCGTCCCTCGGTCAGCATCAGCGTCGCCACGAAGGCCACGGCACTTGCCACCCACGCCCAGAACCACGGGCGGCGGTGGATCGACAGGACGGCCGAGGGCCGGTCAGCGGTCGCGTCAGCCATGCTGCGCCTCCTTTCGCCGGCCCGACCGGGCGAAGAGCAGCCGCACCGCCAGCACGAGGATCAGGATCGCGCCCTGCGCGCCGATCTGCCAGTCGGGCGAAAGCCGCATGAACGACAGGAAGCTGCCGGCCAGCGCCAGCGTCAGCGCCCCGATGACCGCCCCCACGGGCGAAATGCGGCCGCCGGTGAATTCACCGCCCCCCAGTATGACGCCCGCGATCGACAGAAGCGTATAGCGCAGCGCGATGTTCGCGTCGGCCGAGGTCGTCAGCCCCACCAGCGTGACCCCCGACAGCACGCCGAACAGCCCCGCCAGCGCGTAGGCACCGGCGCGAAGCTGCACCAGCGACCAGCCCGAGCGCCCGACGGCGCGGGCGTTGCCGCCGACCGCGCGCAGGATCGCGCCGGTCGAGGTTCGCATGATCAGGACATGCGCCACTACCGCAAGAAGCACGCTCGCCACGATGGCCATGGGGACCAGCGGCGGCTTCGCCGTCATCAGCGTGCGGATCCAGTCCGGTGCCGCACCGCCGGGCGAGGGCAGGATCAGCACCGCGAGCCCGCCCCACACGAAGGACATGCCCAGCGTCACCACGATGGCCGGAAGCTGCCGCGCCTCGATCAGCGCGCCGATGGCGGCATACCCCGCGATGGCCGCGAGCAGGATCAGCCCCCCGAGCAGCGGTGTGTCGTGCAGGAAGGTGGCGGTGACGCAGGCTACGAAGCTGACGAACGTGCCCACCGACAGGTCGATGTCGTTGACCATGATGATCATCATCTGCGCCACCGTCGCCAACGCGATGGGCACGGCGAGGTTGAACAACAGGTTCAGGCCGAAATAGCTCATTGCCCGCGGCTGCATGTAGAAGACGGCGGCCAGCAGGACGGCGAGCGAGACGACGGGAAGAAGGATGCGGTACCTCGCGCTCATTCCGCGGCCTCCTGCATCTCGAACGAGGCGGCGAGGATGTGCTGCTCGCTAATCTCGTCCCCGGTCAATTCGGCCGAGATGCGACCGTTGCGGAACACGAAGACCCGGTCGCACCGGCAAACTTCCTCGGTCTCGGTCGAGTACCACAGGAACGTGCGGCCCTTCTCGGCCTCGGCCCGGATCATGTCATAGGCTTCCCTCTTGGTGCCGACATCCACGCCACGCATCGGATCGTCCATCACGACGATGGGCGCCGGGGACGCCAGCGAGCGGGCGAACAGCACCTTCTGCTGGTTGCCGCCCGAGAGCGACAGGATGTTGTTGCTCATGTTCCCGGTCCGAATGCCGATGCGCTTGCGCCAGTCCTCGCCCACCCGCGCCTCGGCGTCCCGGTCCACGAGACCGCGGCGCGAGAGCGCCGACAGCGTGGTGAGCGAGACGTTTCGCAAGATGGACCAGAGCGGCATGATCCCGTCGCGCGCCCGGTCGCCCGCGACGAACACGACTTCCGGCCGGCGGGCATGGCCCATCCCGGCCGAGCGCGACAGGAAGAACCGTGCGAGCGCCTCGGCCTGCCCATGCCCGGCAAGCCCGGAGAGGCCCACGATCTCGCCCCGCCGCGCGGTCAGCCCCTCCTCCGTGCGCAGCAGCACGTCCTCGCCGATCCGCTCGGCAGCGCTGGCGGCGCGCCGTGCCTCGGCCGGGGCGCTGGCGACGTGGCCCATCGCGTCGATAAGGCCCTGCTGCGTGAAGCCGTCGCGCGGGCGGCTGTCGGTGATCTTGCCGTCCTTCATCACGTCGATGCGCGTGGCGACCTCGAACACCTCGCCCAGCATGTGCGAGATGAAGATAACCGCGCCGCCCCGCGCGCAGAACGCCTTGACGTGGTCCATCAGGTGGTGGGCGATCGATGCGTCGAGCGACGACGTCGGCTCGTCCAGGATCACAAGCCGCGCCGGGGCCGCGCCCTCGGCAAAGCCCATGGCGATCTCGACCATCTGCCGCTCGGCCAGCGACAGATCTCCCACGGTCGTCTTCGGCCGGATGCGATGGCCCGGAAACACAGCGTCGAGCGCGTTCGAGATGCGCCGCGCCGCGCGCCTGCGCCAGCCCGGCCCCGTCAGGTCGCGCTGTGGGATGCGCAGGTTCTCCTCGACCGTCAGGTTCGGGCAGAGCGACAGTTCCTGGAACACGCTGCGGATGCCCGCCGCCCGCGCCGCGGCCGGACCGGTCCCGGTGGAGCCATCGGGCAGCGCGTAGGTGACCGTCCCCGCGGTCGGGGCCAGGCCGCCATTGATGACGTTGACGGCGGTGGACTTGCCCGCCCCGTTGTGGCCGATCAGGCCCACGCATTCGCCGGGCCTGATCGTCAGCGACACCCCGTCGAGCGCGCGCACTGCACCGAAGTGCATGCGCGCGTCCGACAGGGCAACTAGTGGTGTTTCGGTTGCCATCTGCGCCGTTACTCGGCCGCCTTCGCGTCCTCGATGACGGCTTGCGCGTCTTCCAGGCTGTACTCGACGTTCGCAACCGACCCTTCGGGCGTGGCGGCCAGCGCCTCGTCCAGCGTGTCCTGCGTGACCACCAGGAACGGCACGGTCAGGTCCTTTGGCACCTCGTTGCCGGCCAGGATCTGCTGCGCCACCCAAAGCGCCAGCGTCGAGACACCCGGCGCGATGGACAGCGACAGCGTCTCGTAGCCGTTGGCGTCGCGCTGCTCGGCCCACCACTGCATCTCGTCCTGGCGGTTGCCCATCACGATGATCGGCATGTCGCGGCCCGCCGCGTCGATGGCCTGCGCCGCGCCGTAGCCGTCGCCGCCCTGCGTCACGACGCCGTCGATCTCGGGCAGGCTGGGCAGGACACCCGCCACCGCCTTCTGTGCCACATCCTGCGCCCAGTCGCCGTGGACCGAGCCGACGATCTCGAACTGCGGATACTCCTCGACGCCCTGCTGGATCCCGGCGTGGATCTCGTCGTCGACGAACACGCCGGCGAGGCCCCGGATCTCCAGAAGGTTGCCGCCGTCGGGCAGGCGCGAGGCCAGATATTCCACCTGCTGGCGCCCCATCTCCTTGAAGTCGACCGCAATCCGCCAGGCGCAGGGCTCGGTCACGATGCCGTCGAAGGAAACGACGGTGATGCCGGCGTCGCACGCCTCGGCGATGGCGCCGTTCAGCGCCGTGGGCGAGGCTGCATTGACCACGATGGCGTCATAGCCCTGAAGGATCATGTTCTGGATCTGGGCCGCCTGCTCGGTCGCCTGGTTCTCGGACGTGGTGAAGGCGTCGGCGGCGGCGACGACGCCCTCTTCGACCGCCTGTGTCCCCGCCTTCTCCCAGCTTTCGAGCATCGCCTGCCGCCACGAGTTGCCGGCGTAGTTGTTGGATAGCGCGATGCGTGCGTCGCCGGTCTGGGCCGGCGCGACGGCCGGCAGCGCCGCGGTCACGAGTGCGGCGGCCCCGAAGAGCTTGATGTTCCGTTTCATTGTACCTCCCTCGGCGCGAAATAGGCGCCGCTCACACGGACGGCGCCCTCCTCCCCGAGAAGCGCCGGTACCAGATTGCGCATTAAATTCCTCAACGTAAAGCCCGACGCGCGGCCCGCGTCGCCTTGTCCCGTTGGGAGGCGATTTCGTGTTCGCTGTCCCGCTGCAGGTCCGGCTCGTCCGCGTCGGCGACGACCGGAGATCGGATGGTGCGTGGTGCTGCCGAAGCCGCGCCCGGCCCTCTCCCGATCCGGTCAATCTCCGCCAGCCCTCAGTGGCCGCAGCCTGGCAGCGTGCGCGTTGTAGATGAAGGTGCACTTCTCGGCGCCGCCCCGAACGAGGTTGCCGACCACGTCCGCGTCCTTGGCGTAGTTGAGCATGACGTCCTCGACCGGCACACGCTGGCCGACATCACCCTCACCCCGGAGCAGTGGCAGACTTGAGGAACGCGGCCGAGACAGCGGATGCCGCCCGGACCTGAACGGGTCGCCGGCGCCCGCGGCACGGCAGTGCCTTCACGCCGGGCGGTCCGGCAGCCGCCTTGATCAGGACAGGCCCGAGCGCAGGTCCGGAGGTCCGTCGGCGTTCCCCAAGCAGGGGAACATCGCCATCTCCAGGCTCGATGCAATGCGCTGCGCCCGCTCCATGAGGTACTCGGCAGCCTCGGGCGTCGGCGCCGTGTCGTCCAGGGTGGCGCGGAAAAGCCTCAGCCACCTCGCCATATCGTCCTTCCGCACGCCTTCCAGACGCTGATGCACGAGCACCGGCTTGCCGGAATAGGTGCCGGACGACAGAGCCACCGAGGCCCAGAAGCTCTTCATCTTCTCGAGATGCGGCGTCCAGTCGTCCTCGACCTCGCGCACGAAGATCGGACCCAGTCGCGCGTCCTGCCGGACCCGATCGTAGAACGTCTCGACCATCTGCGACAGGTAGGCCTCGTCGATGCCCATCTCCTGCGCCTTGCGCCGGATCTCCGCCCGCTTGGTACGCGCGATGTCGTGCTTCGCGACGAGGTCGCTCATGTTTGCCTCCTGAGCAAGCGTGGCGCGGGTTTCTCCGCCCCGGCGTTGTTACAGCAAGCGCCGTACCGGCCTGTGAACTAGGACGGAGTGCGGCCATCGGGCGACAGGTAGCGTTTTGCACACTCCGAACGCAAGTGCGCCGGCGACTGCGGCAGCATGCAACGGAAGCCCCTCTCTCCGCTCTGGCGCCTGCAGCGGTACCTTTCCTGCGGCGAAAGATCGTCCGGCACTACCAGGAGGCGTTTGCGCACTCCGAACGCCGGGCGTGCCGCACGATGGGTGCTGGACGGACGTCGCATCGCTAACAGCTTCGCGGCTCGACTGAAAGCGGCGCGAAAGCTCACGTGACTGCCGGTCAAAGGGTCTGGGCAAGACTCTTCCGGCCCGAATGCCTACTTCAGGGAGGACCACTTCTGTCAGCGGCAGACCGCGCCGGAAACGCCGACGCCCACCGGTTGGCGGGCGTGGGGCGGGAAGGAGAGATCGGCCGGCGCGGATGCACCTCACCCAACGGCAGGTAGGGCGGTTCCCCACATACTGCCGCCGAAGACGAATATACGAGGCCCTCGCAGCCGACCTCCTCCAGCGCCCTCAATAGGGAGAGCGTCCCCGCGACGTTCACGTCCATATACTCCATAGGAACGGAAACTGATCCGCTGGCATCTTTCAATGCCGCAAGGTGAAGAGCGGTTTGCGGCCGAAACCGTGATACTACACGTCTAAGGGCACTTGCGTCACGGATATCCGAGTCAAGATACTCGACCCGCTGCTGTGTCGCGTCCATAACCTGCTCTAGATTGTCAGGCGAAGAGTTATTGCAATTGTCTTGCGCATGTCGGTGGTCCCGCAGGCCCCCGGTAGACCCGAACGCCCGTTCCCGGTCCGATCATGCCGCCTCCACAGCCCGGATTAATCGGGTCAGCGCCTCTCCGTCCATGCCGCTGTCGAACCTCAGGCAGCGGCCGCTGCTCAGCCGCTGCTCGAGCATGACGGGTCGCGCCGGCGCGGGGGCGCTCGCCGGCGGCGGCGCCTCACCAAAATCAACCGGAAGGAAAACGGCCCCGCGATCCGGCGACCATAGGCTCTTCTTCTTCAGATCACGCCGCCAGCCGTAGATCTGGGAGCGCGTGATCTAGTGCCGCTGCGCTACCTGCGTTACCGATGCACCGCCAACGCCGACCTCCGACAGGATCTCGAGCTTCTCATCTTCGCTCCACCGTCGGCGCCGTCCGACACCCAGAACCTCGCTCAGCGTGGCACCTTCCGATAAGACACTTCGCTAACGACGTCGTTATGCACGTATCTTAGCTCGGGACACCGCAATCAGGCAGGCGGCTTCAATCGGGATGGGGTGGTTGCCGTCCTCCCCAGGCGGCATCGCGATGTGCCAAGGTCGTGTTGCTGAAGATACGAAACGGAGAGGACGGCAAATGAATGATACGATGATAGGCGTGGACCTTGCAAAGAACGTGTTCCAGCTACACGCGGCCTCGATGACCGGCCATCTGAAATACCGCAAGAAGCTGACGCGGGCGCAATTTCCGAAGTTCATGGCGGACCAGCTTCCTTCCGTGGTGGTGATGGAGGCTTGCGCCAGCGCCTCGCATTGGGCCCGGGAACTGACAAAGCTCGGCCATGAGGTGAGGCTGATCGCGCCGCAATACGTCCGGCCCTTTGTGAAGCGCCAGAAGA
>NZ_FOXA01000087.1 GCF_900115595.1 Tranquillimonas alkanivorans | reverse complement strand
AGGAGGGCAATGCATTAACAATCAACCTGGACCACTCGAATGGGGCAGTTCACCTGCGTGAACAGGCCGATCGTGTTCGTCAATCGACCGGGGCCGGTCGCGTGCCTCGGGACCACGTCATCCCTCGGGCGTGAAGCCTCCATTGCCGTGTAGAAATTGGCGCAGGGCGTCCGTTGAGCGCGGCGCACCCCGCCGCGGGTCACGTTGAGGCCTGGACCTGCGTCCGATGTCATCGTGCAACGGAGGGAGCCGTGTCTTCTGGTGCGGCATCGCGCTTCGGGGCCGGCTCCTGTGGTGAAGCCACCGGAGCACAGAAACATGAACGCCCACAGGATCTTCCCGGCGACCGCGGCCGCCGCCCCGCTTGCCCTCGTCCGCAGCTTCGTATTCGTCCACTGCGACTGGTTGCGGCACGCCGCTCGCCTCCGGCCACTTCAATCGCCCTGCCCTCCCGACCGCGGATGGAGCCGCGCCCGCCAGACCCTTTCGACCGCTGATCCGCGCATCCGGACGGTCTGGGCTGGCAGTGAGGCGGGCCCGAACCGTCCGGTCGCGCGGCTGCCTCACCAGAGAATTGGCCTCGAACGGAGCGGCGCGCGCCGAGAAGGCGGGCGCCCCGGCGCCGAGTGGTCGAGCCGCCCCGGCGGCGCTTTGCGGCCGGCTCATCCCACGAGCCGCAGGCCCTGCGCCGACGCCCGTGACGTGGCCGGTCGCTCGGGCTCGTCGCGGAACGGGCTTCGGACCATCGAGAGATCGACCTTCACGGAGTGCAGCCGGTTGGCGAGCGCTTCAATGCCGAGGCTCTGACCATAGGAGCGGTCGCCCTCGTCGGTCCGTGCATGGCCGATGAGCCGGCAGCGGATCGCGTCGGACTTGTCGTCGGACAGGAGGTCGTTTTGGAAGGTCGTCCGCAGCGCGTGAAAATCGAGGCCCGCCCAGTAGATGTCGTTTTTCCTGCGGTAATAGGCGAAGGACTTGCTGAAGTTCGCGGAGAAGGTCCCCTTGCACTTGCCGCGGGTGAGGAAGGGGAAGAGCCGGATGTGGCCCTGCCTGCGGCGCAGCTCGACGAGTTTCAGGAGGCCCAGCTCGACCAGTTGCGGGTGCACGGGGACGGTCCGCTCGCTGGTGAGGGTCTTCACGCCGTTGATGATCGTGTTGCGCACGCGCATGTAGGGAATGCCCCGGTCGGAGCCGAAATCCTCGGGCCCGAGCTGCAGGCATTCCTCCATGCGGCATCCCTGGAGCCGCGCGATCAGCGGCGCCCAGAACAGCGGGTCGCCCACGTCCTCGAGCTCCTCGCGGAAGACGGGCGAGCCGAAGAGCGCGTGG
>NZ_FOXA01000057.1 GCF_900115595.1 Tranquillimonas alkanivorans | reverse complement strand
CACTTCATTTGGGGGCGCCGTCTTCCACGGCTTGATCTCGACCTGCGGCGCGACTGTCGCAAACGACCCTGCCGACGCGATCGCGTAGGTGGCCCGCGTCCTGCGGCCCGGCGGGCGATGTGCGCTCGCGACTTGGGCCGATGATCCGGAAGGCCGGGCGATGGCGTGCTCCAAGCCTGGAGGGAGGCAAGGCTCGCGGGAAAAAGCGCGATGTACAATTGTGGCGCCGCTGGAGCCGACGCGACGCCAGAGCCGCTGAGCCCCGTCTGGAGCGGCATCTTGCCGTTCGAACCCCGGGCGACCCAGCGGAAGAAGAAGCCTCTCTGCGCACGCCTCAGCGCCTCACGCGCACCCCGCGGAGGTTGGCAGGATGTCCTAACTGGCGCTCAACGTCTTTGGCAGGGGTGCCGGCACATCCAGCGCTACTAGCCGCCGATCCTTGCAGAGCCGAAGCGATGTGCGCGCCCTGCCAACCCGCGACGCACCGGACATGTAAGGCAGCGCCGCTCTGCTATCAGCAGTTCATCCGCATGAGATTAAACGTTATGACAAGCAAGGCCACGGCATGGCGGCCTCGCGGAGTTGAAGATCTCGATATTAGCGACGCCTGCCACCTTGCGTCCGAATGGTCGCAGGCTAGCCGCTGAAAGCCAAGCGCTTTCCCGCCCTGCTGAGCCAGTTGGCGGTCCACTACGGGCAGCACCGGCGGACATACGGTCCGCCGACCACCTCACCTCAGTGGCCCACGCCGTAGATGCGCGCAATGTCCTCGAGCATCAGCCGCGCCGCCAGGACGCCGCCGGCGGTGTTCCACACCGCATCGTCGACCGCATGGACCCGGCCGTCCTGCACCGCCGACAGCGACTGCCACAGCGGGTCGTCCAGCACCTCCTCGGCCAGCGCCGCGCCCTCGCCGTCGCCAGTGTCGTAGGTGAAGTGGAAGATGCGGTCGCCGTCCATGTCGGGGATGCTTTCCTTGCCCACGCGCAGGGCAAAGTCGTCCACGTCCTGGTTCTCGGGCCGCTCGAAGCCCAGTTGGTCCAGCACCACGCCCGAGAAGCTGTCGAGCTGATAGATGCGGATCTGGCCCGGCAGGAAGCGGACCACCGACACCTCCTCGTCGGTCGCCTCGCCCAGGGCGTCGGAGAGGTCGGCCACGTGCTGCCGGTAATCGGCGATGACCTGCTCGCCCTCCTCCTCGAGGCCCAGTGCCTCGGCGTATAGGTCGAAGTTGATCTGCCAGTCGCCGCGCAACTGCTCGGACATCACTGTGGGCGCGATGGCCGAAAGCTGGTCGTACACCTTCTCCTGCCGCATGCGGTTGCCGATGATCAGGTCGGGCTCGAGCGCGGCGACGAGTTCGAGGTTCACACCGCTCTCGGTGCCCACGACCTCGGCGTCCTGCATCTGCCCGGCGATGTGGTCGTACCAAGGATCGCCCGTCCACGAGCGCACCGCGCCAACCGGGGTGATGCCGAGCGCCAGCAGCGCCTCTGTCCCCTCGTTCGTCAGGATGACGACGCGCTCGGGGTCGTCGGGCACCTCGGTCGTGCCCATGGCGTGCGTCACCTCGCGCGCCTGAAGCGCACCCGCGAAAACAAGGCTCGCGACGGCGGCCGCGGCGGCGATACGAAACATGGCAGGTCCTCCAGAATGTCTGGCGTCCAGCCGTCGCAAATCCGAGCGAAATCATCAAGAACACATTTGACTAAATTGATCGGAATTGCGAAGAGCCGCCCATGGGCCGCATCGTGCTTTTGCTGTCGGCGAGTCTCGTGCTTCTGGCCTTGGCCTCGCTTCATCTTGGCCTCCGCCTATACAGCCCGGCGGAGGTCTGGCATGCGCTCGTCTCGGGATCGGATGATCCCGACGCGCTGATCATCCGCACCCTGCGCCTGCCCCGCACGTTGGTCGCGCTCGCGGTGGGCGCGGCGCTGGGGCTGAGCGGACTGCTGATGCAGACCGTTAGCCGCAATCCCATAGCCGAGCCGGGGCTTCTGGGCGTCAACGCCGGAGCCGCCTTCGCCGTGGTGCTGGCGGTGACGCTGACGGGCGCGGCCGACCTCGCCACGCTGACGATGCTTTCGGCCGCCGGAGCCATGGCCGCCGCGACGCTGGTCTTCGGACTGGCGCTGTCGGGCGGGCTGGGCTTTTCGCCGCTGCACCTGCTTCTCGCCGGCGTCACCGTCGCCGCGCTCCTGTCGGCGGGCACGCAGGTGGCGATCATCCTCGACGAGGCGGCGATGGAGGAGCTTCTGTTCTGGCTCTCGGGCGCCTTCGCCGACCGCCCCCTCGCGCCGCTGGCCTATGCCCTGCCCCTGATCGGCGTGGTTTCGGCCGCCGCGCTGGCCTTCGCACGGACGCTCGACGTGTTGCAGACCGACGACGGCACAGCCGTTGCGCTCGGCGTGCCGGTGCGCGCGACGCGGCTGGTCGCGCTGCTGGGCGCGTCCCTGCTGGCCGGGGCGGCGGTGGCGCTGGCCGGGCCGGTGGCCTTCCTGGGCCTCGTCGCGCCCCACCTCGCGCGGCTGACCGGCCAGCGAGGGCACGCGCGTCTGGTGCCGCTCACGCTTCTCGCGGGCGCAGCGTTGGCGCTGGCCGCCGACATCGTGGCGCGGTTCGTGATCTTCCCGAGCGAAGCCCCGATTTCGGCCGTCACCGCCGTGGCGGGCGTGCCGCTCCTGTTGGTCCTGCTCAGGCGCCACCGGCTTGGGGCAGCATGAGCATCCCGCTGCGCCTGTCCGCCCTGGCGCTCGCGCTGGCTGTCCTGTTCCTGGCGGGCGTGGGCGTCGGCAGCTCGTTCATCCCGCCCGAGCGGGTGATCGCGGCACTCTTTGGCGCAGGCGAGCGGACGGACGGCATCATCGTGTGGAACCTGCGCCTTCCGCGCGTCCTTCTGGCCATCCTCGCCGGGGTCGCGCTGGCGCTGGCGGGCGCGCTGCTTCAGCGGGCGACGCGAAACCCGTTGGCCTCACCCTCGGTGCTGGGGGTGGTGGACGGTGCGGCGGTGGGCGTGCTGGTCTTTCTCTTCGCCTTCTCGGACAGCGCCAACCTGTTGCAGGTCTCGGTCCTCTGGCAGCCGGCTTTCGCCGCCGCGGGCGCGGGGGTCTTCGCGCTGGCCGTGGCCGGGCTGGTCTGGCGCGACCGGGGTGACCCGATGCGGCTGATCCTCTACGGCGTGGCGCTTGCGGCGCTGGCCAACGCGGCGGTGGTGCTGATGCTGATCGTCGGCCCCGTCTATCGCTCGAGCCAGGCGTTGATCTGGCTCGCTGGGTCCGTGCACCAAGCCGAGTGGCGCGACGTCGCCATTGTGTCGGCCGCGGTCGCCCCTGCCCTGCCCTTGCTCGCGCTCATGGCGCGTCCGCTCGACCAGATGCGGCTCGACCCGCTGAGCGCCTTCGCCACCGGCCTGCGGGTTGAACTGACGCGCGCGGCAGCACTGCTCCTGTCGGTTTACCTCGCGGCGGCCGCCGTCAGCGTGGCGGGTGGCATCGGCTTCGTTGGCTTGATCGCCCCCCACGCCGCACGGCTGCTCCTGGGAACAGCCGCCGGGGCTCAGATGCTGGGCGCGGCGCTTCTGGGCGGTGCCATCGTCTCGGGTGCCGACCTGCTGGTGCGCGCGGCCTTCCAGCCGCTCGAGGTGCCGACGGGCGCCGTCACCGCCTTGATCGGTGCGCCTTACTTCCTGTTCCTCCTGACCCGGGTGGGCCGTACCCATGCCTGATTCCGCGCTGTCGCTGTCCTCCGCCGCCATCGGCTATGACCGCAAGCTGGTGTTCGAGGACCTGTCGCTCGACATCCCGCCGGGGCAGGTCACCGCGCTCTGCGGTCCCAACGGCTGCGGCAAGTCGACAGCCCTCAAGGCCATGCGCCGGGTCCTGCCCCTGTCGCGAGGCGAGGCAAGTCTGCTCGACCGCCCCTTGAGCGAATGGCCGGCCCGCGAGCTGGCACGTGAGCTCGCCATGCTGTCGCAGACGCCTGAGGCGCCGGGCGAGATGAGCGTCGAGGAGCTCGTCGCGCTCGGCCGCTACGCCCATCGCCCGCCGCTCTCGGGCCGCCGCGCGACCGACCGCGCGGCTGTAACCGCGGCGATGTCGGCGGTGGATGTTTCCGACCTGGCGGCCCGGCCCATCGGCGCGCTCTCGGGCGGGCAGCTTCAGCGGGTGTGGCTGGCGATGGTGATCGCGCAGGAGTCGCCCGTGGTCCTGCTCGACGAGCCCACCAATCACCTCGACATCGCCCACGCGCTCGAGACCCTGTCGCTGGTGCGCCACCTGTCGCGCGCCATGGGCAAGACGGTGGTGGTGGTGCTGCACGATCTCAATCTCGCAGCGCGCTTCGCAGACCGCCTGGTGTTCTTCCGTGCCGGGCAAATCGTTTCGCAAGGCGCGGTCGGCGAGGTGTTTCGCGAGGAGATCATCAGCGAGGTCTTCGGCATCGACTGTGAGGTTCGTGCCGAGGGCCCGGAGGGCCGACCGTTCTTCCTCCCGCACCACCGCGCGGTTCGCCAGGCGGCGGAGTAAGTCAAGCAACTCTTTGGCCAGGAGGAAGCCTCGCGGTGAACCGCACCGGGTCTGCCGGAGGCGGAACAGAACCTGCTGGTGACCTTCCGACTGTGCGACCCGCACGAAGAGATCAAGGTGGACACCGAGGCTGTCGACGCGCTGACGCCTGTGCTCTTGCTGCTGCCGGCGAAGGCGCGCTGCAGATGTGGAGCACATCCTGAGCAGCGGTGAGGATGAACCCGCCGCGGAGCACTGCTCGAGGAGAACCACGACACAGAGCCGCTGAGCCGCGCCTGGAGCGGTATCTTGCCGGGCCTGCGCAGACCCCGCTCGCGAGCAGAAGAGGCCGCTCTACGCGCACCTCAGCGCCTCCTGCGCCCTCACGCTTAGGCTGGACGGATGTCTTCGGTGCTGTGCGCCCTCTTTGGCAGGGGCACCGGCGCTTTCAACGCCGCCAGCCGCCGCCCCTTGGAGAGCCGAGCGGCGGCATGATTGCCAGTCGCCCGTCGAGCGAAAGGCGAAGTAGGCCAGAACCCCTTGAAGCTGGCGCTCTTCGACCGCGAGCCACAGTTCCTCGCTTATCGGCCAGTCTTTGCCTCATCCCTCAGGAGTCCTTATCGACTTTGCTCGCCGACGGTTGGCGGGTATGGAACTTGAAGAAGGTGTCACATAGCCGCTGATGCCGGACAATTCGCACCGGTCTCGGGCGAATTAGCTAACATTCCTTTCCACTCGCGAAAGTGCTATACGCGCAACCTCCTCGAGTGGCCACGCCGCCTATCAGACCGCAGCGACAGTTCGTGCTGAACTTCGCGTTGGCGGTGCAGCCGGCTGCTTTGCGACGGGTCGTGGTCGCAACGGACTGAGAGTGGTCGGGCAACGGCTTCCGCGCATCTGGAAATTAGAGTGCTCGGGCCCACTGCCGGCACCTGAATGCATCTCGGATCATGACAGACGTCAATGGTGAACACCTCCGCGATTGCTACCCTTGATGCAGACTGGAAAAGCTGGAGAGCATCATGAATGGTTCAATAACACTGGCGGGTGCGGCGCTCGCGTTCCTTACTGTATGCCTGCCATCGCAAGCGCAGGTCCCGGCTGTGGACCGAGAACGTCCGGCACCGGTGATAATCGAACCGACCGCACGTGAATTCCTGAACTCCTGTGCGTCCTGCCACGGCATGGACGGCAAAGGCGCGGGCTTTCTGACGAGGCTGTTTCGCGGCGTCGATCCCGGCGACCTCACGCAGCTCGCCGCAAACAACGGCGGCACGTTCCCGCTGGAGCGTGCCTTTGCCGTCATCGATGGCCGAGCCGAGGTCGCCGCGCATGGAGACCGGAAGATGCCCGTCTGGGGCGACCGCTACATGAACGCCGAGATGTCCGAGTGGGGACCCGACGAGTTGAACGAACTGCGTGTGCGCAATCGCATTTACGCGCTCGTCC
Source organism: Tranquillimonas alkanivorans (assembly GCF_900115595.1). Classification (GTDB taxonomy): domain Bacteria; phylum Pseudomonadota; class Alphaproteobacteria; order Rhodobacterales; family Rhodobacteraceae; genus Tranquillimonas; species Tranquillimonas alkanivorans. The sequence continues at coordinate 1,350 of NZ_FOXA01000057.1, read as the reverse complement.
ATTACCTGCAGTCGATGCAGGAAACCGGCGGCAACACTCAGCAGTGAGGCCGGAGACGGATCATTGTTCGGATACACCGGAATTCGAATTCGACGGTCGGTGCGATCTTCTTAGGAATGAAGCCAAGGAAGCGAGATGCGTCAAGAGCGCAAGAGGAACATCTTCGTCACCGGACTCGACCCGTTCAACCTGCGGCTTTTGCATAGCGTTCGTCATGCCGAACGCTATGCGTTCCACACGCTCTACGAACGGCAACAAATCACCTATGCGAAAAGCTTCGACATGGCGGCTCTCCTCGACGAGGGGCGGCGCGTCTTGCGCGCCTTCGATCGTACCGTCGACGCCATCGTCGGCTATTGGGATTTCCCATCGATCCTGATGATCCCGATCCTGAGGCGCGAGCTCGGGTTGCCGGGGCCGAGCCTCGAAAGCGTCCTGCGCTGCCAGCACAAGTACTGGAGCCGGCTTGAGCAGGCCAAGGCATTGCCCGACCAGGTGCCCCGTTTCGCGCTTGTCGATCCTTTTGAGGACGATCCCGCCGCGCCGCCTCTGAGCTTCCCATTTTGGCTAAAGCCGGTGACGGCGCATTCCTCTCTTCTTGGCTTCCTGGTGAAGGATGTGAGCGAGTACCGGCACGCGCTCGCCGAGACCCGTGCCGGCATCCACCGCTTCGCCCGGCCCCTCGACGTGCTGATGGAGTACGCCGACCTGCCCGCCGAGATTGCGGAGGCGGGAGCCTGGAAGTGCATCGCCGAGGAGATCATCTCCGCCGGGCGGCAATGTACGCTGGAAGGCTACGTGCTGAACGGCGAGGCCGAGGTCTATGGCATCGTCGACTCGATCCGCGGCCCCAACCGCTCCAGCCTCGAACGCTACGAGTACCCCTCGGCGCTGCCGGACCCCGTGAAGGCGCGCCTGCGCGCTTCGGCGGCCAAGGTTCTGGGACAAATTGGGCTGGACGACACGCCGTTCAACATGGAGTTTTTCTATCATGCCGCCGACGACAGCCTGGCGCTCCTCGAGATCAACGCCCGCATCTCCAAGTCCCACAGTCCGCTCTTCGACAAGGTCGAGGGCGTTCCCCACAAGGAGGTGATGATCGATGTGGCGCTGGGGCGGAAGCCGGACTACCCGGCGCGGCAAGGCGCATTCCGGTACGCGGCAAAGTTCATGCCGAGGTTGTACGGACACTCCGCCGATGAGATCGTGACCCATGCGCCCTCGAAGCCCGAGATACAGGCCTTGGAGGAGCAGTACCCCGGCACCGAGATCCAGCTGCATATCGAGGAAGGCATGCAGCTTGGTGAAGATCACCACTACGACGAGTACAGCTATGAGCTTGGCGCAATC
>NZ_FOXA01000059.1 GCF_900115595.1 Tranquillimonas alkanivorans | reverse complement strand
CGGGCCGCCTCGCTCAGGATCATCTTGTCGAGGGTCAGGTCGGAAACAGCCCGCCGGAGCCGTCGGTTCTCCGCCTCCAGTTCCTTGAGCCGCTTCAGTTGATCGCGGCTCATGCCGCCATACTGCCTGCGCCAGCGGTAGTAGCTCTGCTGCGTGATGCCGACCTGGCGCGCTGCATCACCGACCGATAGTCCTTGGCCTTGCAGAACTGCAATCTGCCGCAGCTTCAAGACGATGTCCTCGGGCTTCTCTCGCTTCCCAGCCATTCTCTGGTCCTCTCCATAACGGGATCATTTTATCCCTGGGGGCGGACCACTCCAGCGGGGGCACTCCACGGACTCGACCTGATGCCTCGTCTCGTCGGTCGCACTTTTTCTAACCCAATCGAGCGGGGTGACTATGACGCAAAAAGTCGGGCCTGCTTGGACGCAGAGGGACTCGCATTCGCGATGGTTCGATGGGTCGTCGACATCTACCACAACTCTCCCCACGAGGGTCTCGGCGGCCGAACGCCTTTGGATCAGTGGGAGGCCGACATGAACGAGGGGAACTTTCCAGTTCGTGCGTTGCCGGATTTACGCAGCAGGCGGCTCGCCTTCGGCATGGAGGTCACTCGAAAGGTCAGTAAGGCCGGAATTGTAGTAATGGGAGTCCATTACCAGAGCGATGACTTGATCTCCTTTTGGCTGATGCCTGGCTCGAAGACGGTGAAAGTCCGCTGGGATCCGGAAAACCTTGGTGCGATTGAGGTGCATCTCGACGGAGCGTGGCGCGAGGTGAAGGCCGTGCATGAAAGATTTGAAGGCGTGAACCTTCACGTTTGGGTCCAGGCGAGGAAAGCCCTTCGCGCGAAATCTGCGTCCAGGAAAGCTTGGGAAGAAGAGATTGTGTACAAGGCGATCGACGATATCGAGGCGCTCGTCCGCGAGAAATCCGTTGCCTTCGGTCTTATAGACACGTCCATCTCCGATGCACGGCTAAAGCACCTCGAAGCCACTCTTTTCTCCGGCTTCACGACGGTGCCGGACCGTAGGCTGCAGTCTGACGGGCAAGACATGGGCCAGATCATCACGCCGAAACCACCGAGTTTCGATCGGACGCATGCACTCGAGCCTAATGCGGCTCAGGCCGTAGATCTCGGTCAGCCGACAGCGGGGTCCCCGGGCAAGGCAGTCCGTAGGCCCAACTCTCCATCGCAAGCGCCGAAGCCCGCTTCCAAGGCGACATGGCTTCCGCGCGCCCTTGACGAGGACCAGTGATGATGGATCGCCCCGACGCCGCACGATTGACGCAGAAACTGCGCTCCATGCATGTGCCTAACGAACGAGATGCGGAGGTTGCCAAGCAAATCCTTCGACTGCTGGAGCGGGATGCTGAGGGGCGTCCCAGACCTGTCGCATGCCGTTTTACGGCCGAGAGGGAAACTCGCGGTATAGCGATGATCGAGCCCGCTGGCGGTGGCAAGACGACGGCGGTGCGGCGGGTGCTGCAGTCTATTCCTGCCCTTTCGGAAAACCCGGAGACCGGCCTGCCGAGATACCTTGAGTTGCAGGTGCCAAGTCCAGCGACGTTGAAGAGCGTTGGGCTCACTATCCTTAGCGCACTCGGTCTGCCCGCCAAGTCGCCGAACGCCAGGGAATGGGAGATCTGGGAGGCCGTTCGGCACCGACTTGCGCTGCTCGGGATCGTAGTGCTGTGGCTCGACGAGGCGCAGGACCTGCTGATGGCGAAGTCAATCTCCGACACGGAGAACTCTCTCCGCATGATCAAGTCGCTTATGCAAGGTCCGCACGCCGTCATTCCGATTCTGAGCGGCACTCAGCGGCTGGCAAGCATGACGGCCCTCGACCCTCAGGTCTCGCGGCGGTTCAGCAAGATCGTTCCAGCGGATCTTCAGCACGGGACCGACGACGAAAATCTCCTGGGCATGATCGATGCCTACTGCGACAAGGCCGGTGTTGAGGCCGTACTCTCGCCTGACTTGCCGGCCCGGCTCATAACTGCGAGTCGACGCCGTTTTGGCCGCGCCGTCGAGATTGTCGTGAATGCGATTGAGTGCGCCCTCTGGGATGAAGCGAAAGTCTTGACTACCGATCATTTCGCAGAGGCGTGGGCCGTCCAAGAAGGATGTGAGACGGATCAGAACGTTTTTTCCGCTCAGGATTTCCTCTCGATTGAACTCGATAAAGGCGCTGAGCAATACGAGGAGGCGCGGATGATGCGCCTCCATAAGAAGCTGGGAAAGGCCTGAAGCCATGGTTCTTGTTCCAGTCCTCCCGCCGCTCAAAGGAGAAAGCATCGTGTCTTGGTGCTGCCGGTTGGGCGTTTTCCACAGCGGTCTTCCGAGCGTGACTTGGCTCAAAATGATGCAAATCCCTCGCCACGGCGTGGCCGACGGCAGTGACGAGTGTATCTCTCGTTTGTCAGAACTCACAGGGATCGACGAAGAACTGGTTCGGGCGACCGCTATCTCGCGACAGGGAGAGCGGGTTGTCCGTCATCGCGCCGAGAGATTCGGTGGTGACTTCGCGCTTCGTACGCACACCACCTACTGCCCTGCTTGCCTGCTTGAGGATGCCGAACCCGGTGGTCTCAGCGCAGGACGCAGAGTGGGCCGCGTCAACTGGATGTTCGCCCCGGTACGTACCTGTTCGGTCCACGGAACCTTGCTCGTGCGGCGCGGAAACAGAGGCTTTCATGAGCGCTTTCAAGACATGGCTCTGGTGGCTCCGAATGATGCTGAGCTTGATCGTCTGGCGAGTCACGCACAGCAGCGGCCGCCCTCCCTGCTTCAAACATACGTCGAACAACGCTTTGAGGGAGTGCAGGCGTTCGAGTGGCTTGATGCACAGCCGCTCGACCAAGCCGTCCGGGCCTCCGAGATGCTCGGAGCTTGCCTTGCATTCGGAGCGCACACCGACCTCGATAAACTTACGATGTCGCAATGGTGCGAAGCCGGAACCGCCGGCTTCGAGGCGACGTCCAAGGGCCCTGAAGGCATCCGCGCTGCCTTGGAGAGTGTCGAAGCCGCCAGCCGGAAGTCCAAGAGCGCGGGCGGCCCTCAAGCAGCGTATGGCCGCCTATACCAGTGGTTGCAGTTCAAAAAATCCAAGAGGGAGCCTGGGCCGGTGCGCGAGGTGGTCCGCGACTACATCCTGGACACGATGGTAATAGAGCCGGGCACGAAGCTCTTCGGCGAAGAAGTATTGGTTCGCCGCCGACACTCCGTCAGAACCCTTTCGGCAACGAGCGGTGTTCACCCTCGGACACTGAATCGAGCCCTGGTCCGCGCTGGTGTTCTTCCGAACGGTGATGAAATGCGCGTCGACGCGCGCACGAGCTTCGGTGCCGCAGAAGGAGATGCGCTGGCGCGGCGGATAGTAAATTCAATTCCGATTAAGAGAATCCCCGAGTATCTCAACTGCAACCGAACGCAGGCGGCGACGCTTGTCCGGGTAGGCATCCTTCCCCAGGTAACTCCTGGGCTGGGAGGTCGAGGTGGCATTCTCACCAATGTTGCCACAGAGGATTTAGACGGATTTCTCGTTTCGTTTCGCTCTCAGGGTCGCCGCGTTGTCACCCCAAGCGATGGGATGGTTGACGTGATCACTGCCTCGGAGATTGTAAAAGAGACGGTAACGGACATCGTGCGCCTGGTCATCGAGGGCGCTCTTACACGTGTAGAAACTCTGGACAGAACGTTGAAGTTTCGGTCAGTCTTGGTCGATCCCGAGGAGGTTCGGGAAGTTGTACAAGCGAGGGAAGGGCAGGTAGGGCTCTCTGTTCAAGAAGTCGCAGCGAAGGTTAAGCTCTCCTACTCAGCGGTGATGGCCCTGTTTAAGCACGCCGGCCCCGGCGGTTTCCCTGTTTTGCGCTCGCAGAAAATAGTTAACGCTCGCGGAACAGTGCGTCACCGAATTGAGGAAAAAAAAATCGCTCGGTTCGAAGCTGAGCATGTTTCGCTGGATGCCTTGTCAGAGGAGCGACACGCAACTTCGGAAGATCTTCTCCGCTCTCTTCAGGCCGCCTCTATCGATCCGGTCTTTTGTGGCAGCGGAAAACATGATCTGATCTTTCGCCGCGCAGATCTGTAGGTGACCTTGTAGCAGAGCCGCCCGCGAGGGCGGCATTTTTTCTGCCTGAGATTTGGCAAAACTTCTGCCGTCCGGTTGGCAAAGAAGGCTGTTCCTCTCTTGGATGAGCCCGCTGCGTCCATTGAATTGATTGCATTTTTCGTCGATTGTGCAGTGTGATTGGCAAAACTTTGGTGACCTCTACAGTGACTGCAAGCAATTCATGACCATTCTGGGCGTGTTTTGTCCATTCTGACAGGCAATTCCTGTCCATCAGTTCGGCCTGCCTCCTTTTGGGGCTCCCGGGCGGAGGGCTCTTCCAGGGTAAAGGGAGCGGGTTCCCCACAGAGAGAGCGGCCCTCAGCACGGCTGCGTACGAAGCTCGCAGTAACGGAGATGATGGCCCTGCAAATCCTGGTGAACTCTGATGCCCCGTTGTCCTCGTTGCTGAAATGCTTCAGGTTGCGAGCAAACCAAACGGGCTTTGTTGCGCAATTCGGGAGAGGGCCAGACTCCCCCTTTCCCCGGACAGACTTATCCCGCGGGCCCTGTGACAGGTATGCCGAGCGCGGTGTAGCCGTTGAGCACGGCGATGCGGACCTGGAGCTCCGCGACCTGGCGGTCGAAATCTCGCGCCATGAGGCTTTGTCCCAGCAGTTTCAGGCAATGCATCTTGGTCTCGACGCGGCTTCGGCGGTGGTATCCGCTCCATCGTCTCCAGAGCGCGCGGCCCAGATATTTCGAGGTCCGGAGCGCTTCGTTGCGCGCCATCGCGCCGGCCGTTGATGGCTTCCACGGATTGGCATTCTTGCGCGGCGGGATCACCGCATCGGCTCCCCGATCTGCGATCGCTTCATGGCACTTTCGGGTGTCGTAGGCGCCGTCAGCGGTGACGCTTCCGATCCCTTCGTCGGCCGGGACCTGGTCGAGCAACTCGGACAGCATCGGCGCGTCGCCGACGTGGCTCCCGGTGATCTCGACGCACCTCCAGCGTTTGCTCGTCGATCCCGAGGTGGAGCTTGCGCCATAGACGTCGCTTTGGCCCGCCATGCTTGCGCGCATGCCACTCGCCTTTCCCCTCGGCTTTGATGCCGGTGCTGTCGATCAGGAGATGCAGAGGGCCTTGCGATCCACGATACGGAATGTTGACCGCCAGCGTCTTCTGTCGGCGGCAGAGGGTACTGTAATCCGGCACCGCCCAGTCCAGGCCGACCAGTCGCAACAAGCTCTCCACGAAGGCCGTCGTCTGCCTGAGTGCCATGCCGAACAGGACTTTCATCGTTAGGCAGGTCTGGATGGCGGCGTCACTGTAGTCTGGCTGCCGACCGCGCTTGCCGGTCGGTGGCGGCGTCCAGACCATCTCCGGGTCGAACCAGATCGTCAGGGAGCCGCGCCTCTTCAGCGCGTCGTTGTAGGCCGGCCAGTTCTTTAGTCTTGTAGACCAGTGGGTCGGGTCTGCTCATGTGCGCCAGCTATCACGCTGGATTCACGAGAGGAATCCAGCGTGATCTTTGTGCAACAAAGTCCCGGCAGCATGGAGCTTCAGCCTGCTGTTCCACGAAACGAGACTTCTTCGCGTCAAGGCAAGCCGGGCCTCACCGTCTCTGTCGGGACCAGCGGTGCGAGCTGGCGAAACATTGCGTCGAAATGTTCGTTGTCTTCAGCGCCCATGTCGTCCTTCGGCTTCAAGGACCGGTTGAACGGGCTCGTCGAAATCGGGCGGCTTCGCCACGAGCCGCCACCACAGCTATGGAGGTCCCTCAATGGGAACCGTGTTCAAGGGCATCGCCCTCGGCGTGTTCGCGACGCTCCTTGTCGGCATCGCCGGTTGGGTGACCGTCGTCTACACGGGGGCCTACAACGTCGCCGCCTCGGACCGGCATTTCGACGCGGTCCGATGGACCCTCGATACGACGATGCAGCGTTCCATCGCGCGTCGGGCGGACGGGGTTGAGTTGCCGGAAAGCTTTCCGGCCGAAAGCGTGGCCGAGGGCGCGGGGCACTACGCCGAGAGCTGCGCGCACTGCCACGGCGCCCCCGGCCGGGAGCCTGCCGGATGGTCCCGGGGCATGAAGCCCGAGCCGCCGCACCTGGTCGAAGCGGCTGCGCATTGGAGGGCCGAGGAGATCCGCTGGATCGTCGAGAACGGCATCAAGATGTCCGGGATGCCGGCCTTCGGCGCGGAACACGGAGCCGAGGAGATCGTGTCGATCACGGCTTTCGTCTCTCAGTTGCCGGGTCTCTCGCCGGAGGATTACGCGGCTCTGGTCCCGGACGGTGGCGGCGCGCACAGCAGTGGTGAGCAGAGCGGTGGCGCGCACGGCGGTGGCGCCGAAACCGAATAACGACGAACGAGGGAAACAGACATGTCCTACATCCGCTTTGGCCTGATGATCCTCACCTCCACGGTGGTGATGTTCGTCCTGATGTACCTGAACACCTACGCGTGGGAGCATCTCTTCT
>NZ_FOXA01000081.1 GCF_900115595.1 Tranquillimonas alkanivorans | reverse complement strand
GTTCGTCCTTGTCATCGTTGGCGGCAAGCTTAGCCGAGCGTCCGGTTTTTGGAGACCACCTCAGTGCGCCCAGCTTGTGGCGGCTCTTCTTGTCCAGCGCGCGTTCCAGAAGGGTGCCGAATATCGCCGGCTCCACTTGCTTCCAGTCGGCCTCGGCCGCCTCGATCAATAGGCTCAGTTGCACCTCACTCAGCGGCAGCGCCTTTGCCTCGCGAAAGAGCCCGCCGTTGAAGCGCAGGAGCGTCGCCATGAGGACCGGAGATGTTCCGCCGGTGTTCATCGTTTCCCAAAGCGACTGGAGCACTGGCGCGGCCATCTCGGGCTTGCCGCGCAATTCCCGCAGCTTGTCGCGGAAGCTGTCCTTCGGCAACAGTTTCACGTCCTCGGCGAACATGGTGAAGAGGCAGCGCATAAGGAAGCGGGCGACCTCCTCGCCATCGTGGCCCTGGCCCTCGAAGCTTCGGCCAAGCTGGGCGAGGTGGTCTGCGATCTCCCGCGTGACCCGTGCCGCGGTGCGGGAGGGATCGAGAGACAGGGGATCGGTCCAGATGGTGCGGAGTCGGTCTCGCACCTCTTCGTCATGCAGGTCATCGAGCTTGATGCGGAAGCGGTTGCCGTCGGGAAACTGGGTGTAGCCTTGCCCTTGCCCGGAGAAGTCGGCGTAGACCTCGATGACATGGCCGACATCCGCGATCAGAAGGAAAGGCGGCCAGCCATCCTCCTTCGAGACGGCCCGGGCATAGCTGTCCGCCTGGTTGCGCGCCCGGAGCATCGTGTCCTCGAATACACGGGTGCCCCGCCGACCATGACCCATCTGGGCGCGGGGCGCTTCCTCCGGCGACAGAAGGCTGAGCTGCTCGGCTTCTGCCTTGGGACCGGCGCCCTGTTTCGCCTCGAGGATGAAGCATCCGCGCCGGTAGAGGTCGATCCGCCGGTGCCGCCGCGAGCCGGTATGCGTCTCCGTGACCGGGCGCTCAAATCGGTAGTCGTTCGTCTGTCCGTCGCTCTGGGCCGGCTTCGGCCTCTGCACCTCCAGGACGTCGCAGAGCTCGGCTGCGAAACTCTGGAAATTCGACATCTCACTCCCGCCGGACGCGCTCCAGCGGTTCACAAACTCGTCCACGCGCAAAATCGATCTCTCCCTCTTCCCGGGACCGTTGCACGCAAGCATGTGTATCGACAAGGATTTCGTTCCGGCGGCCGTCGGCCGGTGCGGTGCTTCCCGCGGTGTGTGTCGTCTGTGCCGGACGGGTGGAACTGCGGGGGCTGGTGTGGAGTTTGGGCGCATCATTGGAGCGGCTGGGGCGGCTGGACGCCTCCCTCTGGGCCTCCGGCCAAGACGAGCCCCCCTGTAGCGGGCACGGACCAGTCTCAACTTGATCGGCGGGTGCAGTACCTCCGGACTCGATGATTTTGAGGTGGTCCCCAAAAACCGGACGCTCGGCTAAGCTTGCCGCCAACGATGACAAGGACGAAC
>NZ_FOXA01000060.1 GCF_900115595.1 Tranquillimonas alkanivorans | reverse complement strand
TGAAGTGGCAGAGCGATCCGCTGATCGTCTGGATCGCGGTGGGAGGCATGGCAGCCGTGTTTGCGTTCGAGAGGGCATTCCTGCGACGCGCCGGCGCGCGCCCGCACCAGCACGAGGCCTGAGAGGCAAGAGGCGGCAACTCAGGACGCCGCGACGCAAGTCGACGCTGATGCGGCGTTTTCTGTCCGGCGGATGTTTCTGCCTGATTCAGATCAAATCCCTCCGCAGGCGGAGGCCCTATGAAGGAGTTCGTATCCGAGCAGAAGGCGGGTGATGGACGAGTCTGTCGAAAAGGTCTCCAGCGGAGCGACACGCCAAGAGGGCGGGGCTTTGCTCTTGTTCCCGTGCCGGCCCGAGGCCCGCGCCGATGCGGGAGCGGTGCTGCAGATCACCTTCGGAACGCAAAAGCTCGTCTTGGAACTGCGGCCCCGCAGCCGTGCCCCCACGAAACGCGCCGCACCTTTGAAGGGCCTGATCCCCTTTGACCTTCCCGCGCGGGAGGCCTGCACGATGACTCGTGCCTGGAAGAGGATCGGCCAATGAGCCGCGCACATCAGAAGGCCCAGAACATGCGAGACGCAGCCGAAGACACGGTTCCGAGCGGCTATCACGGCACCGTCTACACCTGTCCGATGCACCCCGAGGTGCGGCGCACCGATCCGGAGGATTGCCCAAAATGCGGCATGCATCTCGTCCCCGAAGGCGAGGCGGCCGATCCGGCCGAGCATCATCACGGGCATGCCCACGCCGCAGGCGCGGCGGCTGGACAGTACGACAGCGTCCCGGCGGACTGGTCCGGCGCCGTCTATACCTGCGCGATGCACCCGGAGGTGCGGCAGACGAAGCCGGGGTCCTGCCCGATCTGCGGCATGGGCCTGGAACTGGAATCGGCGGCCATGGCCGAGGAAGGGCCGAACCCGGAACTCGTGGACTTTACCCGGCGGTTCTGGGTGGGCGCCATCCTCACGGTCCCGCTGCTCGTCCTCACCATGGGGCCGTTCGTCGGCCTCGGCGGGGTGCGGGAGATCTTCGGCGAGCGGACGACGCTCTGGATCGAGCTGATCCTCGGCACGCCCGTCGTGCTCTGGTCCGGCTGGCCCTTCCTGGTGCGCGGCTGGAATTCGTTCCGGACGATGAACCTCAACATGTTCAGCCTGATAGGCATGGGCGTCATGGCCGCCTGGCTGTTCAGCGTCGTCGCCGTGCTCGCGCCGGGGATTTTCCCGGCGGGATTCCGTGACGCCGAAGGTCACGTCGGGGTGTACTTCGAGGCCGCGGCCGTGATCGTCACCCTCGTCCTCCTGGGACAGGTGATGGAGTTGCGCGCCCGCGAGGGCACCGGCAAGGCGATCCGCGCGCTGCTCGACATGGCGGCCAAGTCCGCCCGCCGCATCCGCGCCGACGGCAGCGAGGAGGAGGTCCCGCTCGAGGACGTGCAGGTCGGCGACCGGCTGCGCGTGCGCCCGGGCGAGAAGGTCCCGGTCGACGGCACCGTGGTCGAAGGCCGCTCCTCGGTCGATGAAAGCATGATCAGCGGTGATCCGGTGCCGGTCGAGAAGACGCCGGGCGCTCCGGTCACCGGTGCCACGATCAACGGCACGGGTAGTCTGGTGATGGAGGCCACCCGCGTCGGCGCGGACACGATGCTGTCGCAGATCGTCGAGATGGTGGCCAACGCGCAGCGGTCCCGCGCGCCGATCCAGAAATACGCCGACAAGGTCGCGGGCCACTTCGTGCCGACCGTCATCGGCATCGCATTCGCAGCACGCCGGAGGCCGGCATGACGCGCTATGCCCGCGCCAGCCTGCGCTTCCTTGGTGCAGCGGGAACCGTCACCGGGTCCCGCTACCTTGTGGAGGCCGGTTCGCGCCGCATTCTTGTCGATTGCGGTCTCTTTCAGGGTTTCAAGACGCTGCGTGACCGCAACCGGAAGCCATTCCCGGCGCGGCCCTCCGCCATTGACACAGTGCTTCTGACCCATGCCCATCTCGACCATTCGGGCTATCTTCCGGCCCTGATCCGCGCGGGCTTCGCCGGGCGAGTGCTGTGCACCGAAGCGACGGCCGAACTCTGCGGACTCATCCTGCCGGACAGCGGTCATCTGCAGGAGGAAGAGGCGCGCTATGCGGCGCGCAAGGGCTTCTCGAAGCACCGGAACCCGATCCCGCTCTACACGCTGAATGATGCAGAGAAGGCGCTGAAGCGGTTTGATACCGTTGAGTTCCGCCGACGGATCGATTTGGGCGACGGCATCGCTGCCACCTTCGTTCCCGCTGGACACCTTCTCGGAGCGGCGCAGATCCGGCTCGAGGTCGGCGGCTCGACTGTCCATTTCAGCGGCGATCTCGGCCACGATCCCGATCCCTTGATGCGACCGCCTGCCCCATTCGAAGGCGCTGACGTGCTTGTCTGCGAGTCGACCTACGGCAACCGGCGCCATCCCGACATCGACCCCGAGGCGGAACTTGCGCCAGTGCTCACGCGCACCTTCGCCCGGGGCGGGACAGTCCTTATTCCGGCCTTCGCGGTCGGCCGTGCGCAGGGGCTGATGTATCACGTTGCCCGCCTCATGGCGCGAGGCGAGATCCCGAGGGTGCCGGTTTATCTCAACAGCCCGATGGCGATCGACGCGACGGCGATCTACCACCGCCATCACGAAGAACACCACATCAGCCGAGAGGATTGCATGGCAATGTTTCGCATTGCCGAGCGCGTCAACTCGGTCCACCAGTCCAAGGAACTGAACACTCGGCAAGGTCCGATGATCATCGTCTCGGCGAGCGGTATGCTCACAGGCGGCCGCATCCTGCATCACCTTGCAAGCTTCGGGGGAGACCGGCGGAACACGATCCTGCTGTCGGGGTTCCAGGCCGGCGGGACGCGGGGCGCAGCACTGAGCGACGGAGCCCGCAGCCTGCGCATGTTCGGGCGCGAATTTCCAATCGAAGCTGAGGTCGTCCAGCTCCAGAGCTTTTCGGGCCACGCCGACGCCAACGAGATCCTACAGTGGATGGCAGCGGGCCGCGCGCCGCGCATGACCTACCTTACCCACGGTGAGCCGACGACGGCCGACACGCTGCGCCAGCGTGTGGCGCATGAGCTCGGCTGGGCAGTCCGCGTCCCGGATCATCTCGAGACGGTGCATCTGGATCGTCCCAGATGACCGACACGCTTGCCCTCATACCAGCCGGCATCGACACTTACCGCCAGCCCGTCATCTACATGCACGAGGACTGCCACATCTGCCGTGCTGAAGGTTTTGCCGCCCAGACGAGGGTCCGCATCGACCTGCGTGACCAATGGGTCATCGCCACGCTGAACGTGGTGGCGCGCGGCGAGTGGCTGGCGGTGGACGAAGCGGCTTTGTCCGCCTCAGCCTGGTCCGCGATCGGAGCAAAGCGTGGCGACATTGCCCGCCTTTCGCATCCGGAACCGGCCACCTCCAGCTCGCGGCTTCGGGCCAAGGCATACGGCGAACGGCTGACCGAGCAGGATTTTGCATCGATCATCCGCGACACGCTGGATCACCGTCTGACCGATATAGACCTCGCCGCTTTCATCACTGCATGCGCGGGCGAGCGACTCGACGATGCCGAGACGGTGGCGCTGACGCGGACGATGCAGGCGGCGGGCGAGACGCTCGACTGGGGCGGCCGAACCGTTCTCGACAAGCACTGCGTCGGTGGGCTTCCGGGCAACCGGACGACGCCGCTTGTTGTCGCGATCGTCGCGGCCGCCGGTCAGATGATCCCCAAGACATCGAGTCGCGCCATCACATCGCCAGCGGGCACAGCGGACACAATGGAAGTTCTGGCGCCCGTTACGCTGGACGAACGGGCGCTCCGCCGCGTGGTGGAGGCCGAAGGCGGCTGTGTGATCTGGGGCGGGGCGCTGAATCTCAGCCCGGCGGACGACCATTTCATTCGGATCGAACGCCCGCTCGACTTCGACTCGACCGGGCAGTTGGTGGCCAGCGTCCTGTCCAAGAAGGCGGCCGCCGGATCCACCCATGTTCTGGTAGACATGCCGGTCGGCGCCACCGCCAAGGTCCGTTCGGCGGAGGACGCCGAGGCACTGATGGCGCGCTTTCTTTACGTGGGCGAGGCCATCGGCCTTCGGCTGGCGTTGCACCTGAGTGATGGCTCCGCTCCGGTCGGACGCGGCATCGGACCGGCACTCGAAGCGGCGGACGTGCTGGCGGTGCTGCGACGCACGGCCGGTGCTCCGAAGGACCTGCGCGAAAGGGCGCTGGATCTTGCCGGAAAGCTGCTCGATCTTGCACCTCAGGGCTTGTGTCAGGCTGGGCGCGCGAGGGCTGAAGCACTGCTCGACAGCGGCGAAGCGGAAGCGAAGTTCCTTTCGATCTGCGCAGCACAGGGTGGCTTTACCGAGCCCCAGCTTGCCCCGCATCGGGTGGAAATTCCTGCCCTGTCCGATGGGGTGATTTCCGCCATCGACAACCGGGTGATTGCGCGGATCGCAAAGCTGGCTGGTGCGCCTGGACAGAAGGTGGCCGGCGTCCGGTTGGGGGCCAGACCGGGCGACCGCGTTTCCAGGGGGCAGCCACTTTACGAGATCCACGCCGCCACCCCGGGAGAGGCGGAATGGGCGCGAGGCTATGCCGAACGCCATGCGGATGTGTTCGCGATTGCGGAGGAGCCGGAATGATCCTGATCCCATTCTCGGAAATGACACCCCTCGCAGACGAGATCGCGGCGCACCTTGGCGCTGTCTCTCGGCCCCTGGATTGGCACCACTTTCCCGATGGCGAAAGCCTGGTGACGATCCCGAACGGGCTATCGGGCGAGGATGTCGCCATTGTTGCGACGCTGCGGGATCCCGACCGGCTGGCCCTGCCGCTGCGCTTCGCCGCCGCCACGGCACGGGAGCTCGGTGCGAGACGCGTCGGGCTTGTCGCGCCGTATCTCGGCTACATGCGGCAGGACCGCCGGTTTCACCCTGGGCAATCCGTCAGCGCCGTCCTGTTTTCAGACTTCCTGAGCGAGAGTTTCGACTGGCTCGTGACGGTCGATCCACATCTCCACCGCATCTCGAGGCTGGGAGACATGTTCGGAATTCCTGCGAGACGTGTCGCTACTGCGCCGCTGCTGGCGGAATGGATTCGTGACAACGTTCCGGATGGAGCGCTGCTCGGCCCCGACAGCGAGAGCCGGCAATGGGTCGGCGAGGTCGCACGACTGGCGGACCGACCCTACGAGGTACTGAAGAAGCTCCGGACGGGTGATCGGGAAGTCGACATCAGTGTGCCCGAGAGCGCTGCCCTGCGTCACGGCACGCCCGTCATTCTTGATGACATCGCGTCGTCGGGGCGCACAATGATCCGCGCCACAGAGAGGCTATTGGCGGCGGGTGCCGGCCGACCGATCTGTCTGATCATTCATGGTATCTTCGCCGGGAACGCCCTCGAGGATCTCTCGTCGTCGGGTGCCCTGCGCGTGGTGACCACCGACACGGTACCGCATCCGACGAACTGCATCGGGGTCGCGCCGCTGATTGCCGGCGCGATCCGCGAGATCACTCCGCAAACAATGTCTGGCGAGGGACACCGGCACATATCTGTAAGGAAGGGCGAGTGAGCAAGATGAAGCATCACGAACATCACGCAGGCGGCAAGCACGCTCGCGCCACCGTGCGACAGCAGCACGCCGGACACGGCGAAGGAGGACACGACCACGGAGCGATGATTGCCGACTTCAAGCTGCGGTTTTGGGTCTCTCTGGTCCTCACCGTCCCGATCCTCCTGCTGTCGCCGATGATCCAGGACTTTCTCGGGCTTGGCGAAGCCCTGCGATTCTCCGGGTCGCCGCTCGTCCTCTTCGCGTTGTCGTCGTTCGTGTTCTTCTACGGCGGTTGGCCCTTTCTGAAGGGCTTCCTCGGGGAAGTGACGAAACGCCAAACCGGGATGATGACGCTGATCTCCATGGCGATCAGCGTGGCTTACATCTACTCGAGCGCCACGGTCTTCGGTCTTGCGGGCGAGCCGTTCTTCTGGGAACTCGCCACGCTCATTGATGTCATGCTTCTCGGGCACTGGATCGAGATGCGTTCGGTCATGGGCGCCTCGGCCGCTCTTGAGGCCCTTGTGAAACTCATGCCCGCCACGGCGGACCGACTGAAGGAGGACGGAAGCACCGAGGAGGTGCCGGTCACGGACCTGGTCGCTGGCGATCGGGTCCTCGTTCGCCCGGGCGCCAAGGTGCCGACTGATGGCGTGATCATGGAGGGGCGCACCAGCCTCGACGAATCCATGCTGACCGGAGAATCAAAACCGGTCGAGCGCAGAGAAGGCGAAGAGGTGATCGGCGGCGCCGTCAATGGCGAGGGCGCGATTACCATCGAAATTCGCAAGACCGGGAGCGAGACCTATCTCGCGCAGGT
>NZ_FOXA01000062.1 GCF_900115595.1 Tranquillimonas alkanivorans | reverse complement strand
GCCGCAGCGCTTCTCGCGATGGAGAGATCCGAGGACATGTCCAGATAATCGGCATGCTTCCACCTTGAAAAGAGATTGTCGTAGAAACGCGAAAGCGGGTGACCGGATTGCCCTGCGGGTGCGATGAAATGAGATGCCGTGTCTTCGCCGAGTGTCATCACGGCCTGGAAATTCGTGCCGCTCCTGGACTCGAACGGATTGGCTTCTCCCTCATCGAAGAGCGTAGACTTCTGCGTGTATGGTCCTCCCCCTGCGAACGCCTTGAGATCGGCAACGCCATCCAGCACGCTGCCGGACCGGATCGCGGACCACTTCATGACCATGACGTGCTCCGATCCCCAGGACCACGAGGAGGGATCATCTCCGTATCGATCGATGATCCAGTTCAACGCGTCGTCGAAAGAAGCGAGGAGCAACTCGTCGCAGGTTTCTCTCCGCTTTGAGAGTCGGACGTCGCACCAGATCGCGCTTCCTTCGCGGTCGCTGAGGACCGCGTGCAGGAAGTCCGGCCTCGGCCGCCTCCACACATGATCCGCCGCAGGGAACTCGTCCTGCAGAATGCGTTGCTGCAAAGCGCGGGCCCAGGCCCAGAATACAAGCGGCTCGGGCGCCAGGCGCTCCATCTCGCCGTTCCAGCTTGCCAGGCGGTTGAGGACGTCCGAGCGAAGTGTGCTCGACGTAATGCCTTCTCCGCGCACGGCGGGTGCATCGAACCATAGTTCCCGCGCCATCAGAGGCAGAAGGGTACGGGCGACGGCGCTGACGACATCCTGCTGCACCGCGATGGCGCTTTCGATCGAATAAACGGTCTGGCGGTCGTCGAGGACGTCGCGGCGGACTTCAAGGAAGTCTCGGGCGGGTTCGCAAGTTGGTCGTGCGCAGCGGGGCCAAGCCTCGACGGCCTGCCCGTCCGCTGCGACAAGCTGCAGTCCGGTCGGCGGAAGGTCCGCAACTTTCCCTGCCGCGTCGCTTGCGCTGGAAGACTGCGTCAGGCGGCCGAGGACCGCCAGAAACGCTTCGGAGGCAGCATCAGGCAATTCGCTCGTAGTGACTTCGGCGGGCGGTCCGATCGACCTAAAACCCCACAAGAGGCTGTGGGATCGGCCGATGACCACGAAGGGAATGCCGGGCAGCGTGGCACCTACGACCGGGCCCGAGGGAAGCTGAAGATCCGCCAGATACCACTGCGACGGCAGCGCAAGGGGACCTGTGACATCGGCAGCGAGGATCGGAGCACCGGAAACTGTCCGGCTTGCAGGGACCGCCCATACGTCGAGGGACGCGTCCCGTCGATGAGAAAGAAGTCCCGGCGCATTATTCGGTCGACCTGCCGGAACCTGCCCTCCCATGATCTTGCTCTCATCGGAAGAATGGGCGATCTGCAGGTTTTCCAGGAATGCCCGGGCAAGTGCCAAGCTGTCGGAAGGCTCCCACGGCTGGATCGGGGCGCCGAGCATGAGCAGCTCCGGCCCTCCGCCGCCCCGGCCTCCTCTGGCGAGTTCTGATATCCACGCGTTGACGCCATCTGCGTAGGCATCAAGAGCAGCGGAGACAGGGCGCCCGAACGTCACGCGCCTCTGTCGCATCGCTTCAGCCGCAGCGGACCGCCGGGCTCTCAGCATCTGGCCAAGCCGGTCTTGTGCATGAACGAAGCCGAGTGCGAAGTAGACGTCGGCGGTGGAGGCTGCCGAAATGTGTGGAATCGCGGAAGCATCCCTGAGGATGTCGACAGGCCCCCGGATGCCCGGCACGGTGAAATCTTCGTCATAATCCGGAACAGAAGCCAGCAGCAGATATCCCACAAGCGCTGCCGTCGCAGTCGTGGCGGCAGCCAGCGCCAGGAATACCCTCAGCGTCACGCGGAACACCGTCTTCATGACGTACCTGCTACTGCCCGCTCACCCGAAGAGACGCGCCATGGCGATCGTCACGAAGAAGCCGAGCAGGCCGAATGCGATGGCGTGCCCGACCGCATATTGCAGAATGTCGAGGCGCTTTCCGCCCCGTCGCTTCGCCAGAAGCCCGCCCCTGATTGCGCCTCCGAAGACGCCGGCAAGTACGATCATCCGCATTCATCCTTTCTCACGTGTCCTTTCGGTCGCGCACCCACCGCCGTTATCCCCCCCAAGAAGATCCAGCACGTCGCGATGAGCACCAGAGATGTCCAGTCACCAAACCGCGAATATAGCGTCGCTGCGCGGGCACCCGGGAGCGGGGCGTCGATGATCCCTGTCGTACCGGTGTCGAGCCGTTCCAGGACCGCGCCCGTGGCGTCGATCACCGCGGAGATACCAGTGTTCGCGGCGCGAACTACGGGCAGGCCTTCCTCGACGGCACGCATTCGGGCCGAAGCCAGATGCTGTTCGGGGCCGATGCTGGTGCCGAACCAGGCGTCGTTCGTCGCGTTGTAGATCCAGTCGGGCCGGAACTCGGCGTCGATCACGTGCCCGGGAAAGATGATCTCGTAGCAGATCGCCGCCGCAACCAGCGGCGCGCCGGGAAGGGCGAGCGTCCGCGGCCCCGGGCCGGGCGCGAAATCCCCGAGACCTTCCGTCATCCGCTCGAGCGGGAGCCAATCGGACAGGGGAACGTACTCGCCAAACGGAACGAGATGGTGCTTGGCGTACCCGGCGAGAATGCGGCCCGAACTGTCGTAGGCCTGCAACGCGTTGAAGTAGAGGGAGCCGTCGTCGGTCTCGACGCGGTCCGGCGCTCCTGTCAGGAGCAGTGCGTGCTCGGGCACGGCTCCGGCGATGCGCGAGCGCGCCGCGGCGTCCTCGTCAAGAAAGCCCGGAAACGCCGTCTCCGGCCAGAGCAGGAGGTCGAACTTGCCGGGGCGGTCCGAGAGGTCGAGATAGCGCGTGAGGGTCCGCTCCCGGCTCCCGGGCTCCCATTTCTCGCCTTGCGGAATGTTGCCCTGGACGAGACGCAGATCGATTCCAGGCGCGGCCGGTGCGTCGGAGGCGATCCGGACCGTGCCGGCAGCCCAGACGGCGAGCACGACGATTCCGACCACGGCCAAGCTCTTCAAGCGCGCCTGTTTCTCCGCCAGGAAAGCCGCACCCGGCAACGCTCCGGCAAAGACCACAATGAAGCTCAGCCCGTAGCTTCCGATCCAGGCAGCGGGCTGTCGCAGGGCGTCATATTCGACGAGGGTGTATCCGGCGAGGTTCCAGGGAAAGCCGGTCAGGAGGTGTCCGCGCAGCCACTCCGTTCCAAACCAGCAGGTCGCGAGCAGCAGGCTGCTCGCGAGCGGTCTGCCGGAGGTCAGCCGTTTGAACTGCGCGAAGAGAGCGACGGCGAGGCCCGGAAAAAGCGCAAGCACGGCGGCGAGCCCTGCCACGGACGGGATCGCAAGCACGCCGAAGCGTTCGGCATCGACATAGAAGCTTTCGGCGATCCAGGAGATGCCGAACCCGAACTGACCGAGGCCAAAACTCCAGCCGACAAGGAGGGCGCGCCAAGCGGAAATGCCCTGGACCATGACGAAGAGGGTGGAAAAGGCGAGCGGGACCACGAACAGCAGGGAAAACGGGGGGATGGCGAGAACCGACAGCGCACCGGCGGCGGCCGCCAGCAGCGTTCGCAACGGCAGACGCGTGCTCTGCATCCGGGCATCGTCTTCGGAGATGGCTTCCACGATCACTCCGCACGCCGCTGTCGCGCACCCGTCGACGATGAAAAGAGCACTGCCATCGCTCCGCAGACCACGAAGACATCCGCCATGTTGAACGCCGGCCAGTGCAGGGAGCCTGCATAGACGTCGAGGAAATCGGTCACGGCGCCATGACGCAGGCGATCGGCAACATTGCCCAAGGCGCCGCCAATGATCATGCCGTAAGCAAGCGCCTCCATCCGACTGTTCGTGCGGACAAGCGCCACAACCAGCCAGCCGCAGACAGCGAGTGCAAGAGCCGTCAAGCTCCACATCGGTGCGCCACTCAGCAAGCCGAAGGTCACGCCGTCGTTGCGCAGGAAGACAAGGTTTAATCCCGGAAAAACCGGTACACCGGCGCTCAGCGTGGCTACGTGCGCCAGGATCAACGATTTCGTCGCCTGGTCGACCAGAAAGGTACCAACAGCAGCGGTGGCTCCGAACATCACGGGAAGCATCTTCGTTTTCATTCTGTCACCCCAGCCAGACATCGAGAAACAACATGAGGACGAGGCCCATCGAGAGGCCGAGCGTTGCCTTGTTCTGGTGCCCGCTGCGATGCGTCTCGGGAATGATCTCGTGGCTGATGACGTAGAGCATCGCGCCGGCCGCGAAGGCCAGTCCCCAAGGCAGAAGCGGCTGCGACAGAGCGATGATGCCGGCGCCGAGAAGGCCGCCGATGGGTTCCACGAGTCCCGTAAGGGCGGCGACACCCCAGGCCCGACCTCTGGAATATCCTTCTCCGAGCAGCGCGACGGCGACTGCAAGTCCCTCGGGAGCATTCTGCAGACCGATCCCGATCGCGAGCGGCATGCCTCCGGCAAGGCCATCGGCCCCGAAGCCCACACCAACAGCAAGTCCCTCCGGGAAATTGTGGATCGTGATCGCGATTATGAAGAGCCAGACGCGCCGAAGCGAAGCCGCTTCCGGTCCCTCGCGTCCGGTCCTGAAATGCTCGTGTGGGAGCCTTTCGTTCATCAGCGCGACGGCGCCCATGCCCAGCAGGATGGCGACGCAAACGATGGCCGCCGGAGCCGCTCCATTGTCGTACCTCGGCTCCGCCGCATCCAGCGCGGGAATGATCAGCGAGAAAAAAGAGGCCGCCAACATGACGCCGGCCGCGAAACCAAGGGATAGGTCCCGGGTGGCACGTGAAGGAAGATGTCCGAGCAGTACCGGCGCCGCCCCGACTGCCGTCAGCAAGCCGGCGGCGAGGCTGCCCAGAATGCCGAGTGCCAAGGGAGAAACGCCTGTCACGAGCGCACCTCGGGACGCATCCCGCTCCACCCGACATAATGCACGGCCCGGGCGGCCGCAGGGCGACATCCAACGGTCAGCTCGCGTCGGATACGAGCCGGCGATG
>NZ_FOXA01000063.1 GCF_900115595.1 Tranquillimonas alkanivorans | reverse complement strand
CCGCCTCCAGTTCCTTGAGCCGCTTCAGTTGATCGCGGCTCATGCCGCCATACTGCCTGCGCCAGCGGTAGTAGCTCTGCTGCGTGATGCCGACCTGGCGCGCTGCCTCACCGACCGATAGTCCTTGGCCTTGCAGAACTTCAACCTGCCGCAGCTTCAAGACGATGTCCTCGGGCTTCTCTCGCTTCCCAGCCATTCTCTGGTCCTCTTCATAACGGGATCATTTTATCCCTGGGGGCGGACCACTCCAGCGGGGGCACTCCACCGGCGCCGCGCCGGGCACCGACTGCCGCTCCGCCGTCGCATGAGCAGGTCCCGTTCTCTTGTCTCACCTCCTCGGCTCGACATCATCTGACGGAGGTCCGCTCGTGCGCCACGCGCAAGTCATGCCGTCCCATTTCAGCGCGCTCGCCAATGCACCGCCCGCGCGGTACACGCCGATCCAGCAGTGTCGTCCTGCAGCAATGTGATGTTCAGCGCGGCGCATCACCTCTTCCAGATCACGTACCGGGGGCTGCACCTCATCGCCGAGCACCAGGCAGATCTCCAGGTTCGCGTCCACGCTCGTCATTCCAGAACCGTTATCTTCGTTCTCTGGCATTAGCACCGGTGGCCGACCGTCTCGACCCTTTACGCCGTCCGGTCAGCCGCGCTCACTGGCAAAGCCGAAAGTCTCCACGGCGATCGGCTACGTCCAGGTGCAAGTGATCGGCGTGCGAGGCATCGGTTCCGGGACCGAGAACCGTGGTGAAATACAAGCAGGCGGTGGAGCGAACCGCATCCTGGAACGCCTCCGCCATCGTGCCCTCTCGCTCCCGCGGCTGCACCGGAATCGGAGGCCCATCGGCGAAACGGAAGCCAATAACATCGACTGCGTTGCCGAAGGCGTGCTCCGAAAGCTCCCCCTCAGGTCGGTTGTTGCGGCGCCGGCAGACATAGCTACCCCCCTGCTCGATCGCGACGAGGCGCCCGCGGTCCGGCAGGCGATCGGCGGCCGCGATCACATGCGCCTCCGTCCATTCGGCAAGGGCACGGGCCGCGTCGCAACGCAGATGAGCGGCCGGATCAAGCGCCACGTCGTCCGGCAGCCCGGTCACCCGCAACGCGTTCCGCACCCCGCAATCAGCGTCGTCCTCAGCGACAATCGGCTCCGCCACCTCGTAGGTCACGCCGAGACGATCGAGATCTGCCAGGCAGGCAGCGAGCGCCTCGGGATCGGCAGCGATACGATCGGGCATGGGCGGGCCGGCGTCGACCGGCGCGACTTCATTGCCTGGGGCAACGAAGGCCGGCCCGCCCGGCTCGGCTCCGGGCTCGCGTGCGGCCGGTGCATCCGCATCATCCGGCCGCGCCTCGGGCGGGGGCGACGTTTCCGGCGCCACCGCGGCCGCCGGCTCCGTGTCCTCCTGCGCCACCGCGGGCAGCGCGACGAGGGCAAGCGCGATGACGCTGCGCACGATCACCGGCCGCCTCCCACGAAGGCGACCGGAACTCCCTGGTCGACCATGCCGGCCAGTTCTCGGGCATCCCAGTTGGTGAGGCGCACGCAGCCATGGCTCTGCTCCTGGAAAAGCTCGTCCGGGTCGGACGTGCCGTGAATGCCATAGGTGGGCTCGGTCAGGTCGATCCAGACCGAGCCCACCGGTCCGTTCGGACCCGGCGGCAGAACCAGAGGCTTTGTGTTGTCCATCTGCTGGAAGTTCACGTCGGGCTTGTAAGTGTAGTTCGGCTCGATCGCGATCGCCTTGACCTCATGGGTGCCGGAAGGCGACGGCAGTTGATCGGAGCCGACCGTCGCCGGGTAATTCGCCACCATGGTGCCGTCGTCATCGAAGGCGGCGACGCGGCCCGCGGCCTTGCGCACCTCGACTCGGCTTGCGGAGGCGTCGCTCCGCGCGCCGGGTGCGGCGACAATGATGTTCTCCCCAGCCGAGAACTCCGCGCCCGGGTTGAGGCCGCGCAGGAGTTCCTCGTCCATGTGGAACTTTTCCGCCAGCTTTTCCGAAACCCGCGTGTACCCCAGGTACTCGCGCTCTGCCAGGCGGCTGTAATCTTCAGGCAGTGGTGCAGAGAGGCCGGATATGTCGTTCTCGCTTAACCGGTAGGATTGCAGCACCGACGCATGCCGCGGCCCGCCGAGCGCTTCCCACACATGGCGATCCATGCGCCCGTCCGGCTCCAGGCCCTCACGCGCCTCGAAAGCCCTGATCGCGCTTCGCGACATCGGCCCGCGCCAACCGTCGATCACGCCGGGACTGACATTGGCGCGGTCGAGCAGGATCTGCACGACCAGCGTTATCGACGACTGCCCCTCGGGAAGCGGCCCGCCGCCATAATCGGCCGCCGCAACACCATCAGGAGAAGGCTGCGCGCCGGCACCAAATGGCGCGAGTATTGCGGCTGTCGCCGTCACAAAAAAGATACGTCTCATGACAAGGCGAACCGCGTCTTCCGCTGCAGGTTCCACTCAGGCGGCCGCGGAGCTTGCTGGGACGTGGCCGTGCGACGGAAATACAGCACCAGGCAGTCCAGCACATGCCGGCGTTCCATAGCGTTCACGACCGCCTCACCGTGCGCCCTCATTGGAACCCGGCTGCTCTGGTCGGCTTCCTCTCATGCAGTGGAAAGGGAGCGCCGCGAGAAGGTGAAAAGCATTGGCAGAATGTTCAGTTCGTAACCCATCAAACGATGCCCCTGCCCCTCCGAGGCTTGCGCCATGCCGCCACGCCGTCCGGAGCGCGAGGCGGTCGTGGAACGGGCTGCTGGCGGCGGCACTTTCGGCGGTCTTCGCGGCTACACCGCAAGTCGCGGCAGCTCTGACACCGGGCTGGTGCAGTTCCGAGGCCCTCAACGAGAGCGAGCGGGTGATCTGCGCCAGCGACGTACTGGGACGGCTGGATCATGAACTGAACGAGGTATACGCGGCCGCCACGCGGGCGGGAGAGGTGCCGGATCAGGCGAGTTGGCTTGCGGAACGGAACGCGTGTGGCTTCGACGCGAACTGTCTGGGCGCCTCGTACCGCACCCGCATCGCGGAACTCCGCGACTACGCACAGGCGGCCCGCGCTCCTGACGCTGGGCGTGGCCGATCCAGTGGTGCGGGTGAAATCTCGGTCGCGCCGCTGCTACGAAGCGGGAGCAGCGAGCCTTGGCTCCAGCGCTTAGAGGAGCGTCTTTCGGAACAGAGCCTCGGCTCGCGCTCGGAGGACGCGCCGGCAGTTCAAGATGATACAAGCCTCGGCGCCGCCCTTGACGGGTTGCGCGGCCTTGACGCGCTGGTGCCTCGGCCGTGGTGCGACGCCGGACGGCTTAACCGGACCGAACGGACCATTTGTGAAAATGAAGGCCTGTCCCGGCTCGACGCGCTACTCGAGCAGGTCTACGGCCGCGCAAGGGCGCGGGACCACGACGCAGAGCAGATCCAGTGGCTCCGCAACCAGCGCGACGCTTGCGGGGATGACCCATTATGCATCGCGTTCGCATACACGAAGCGGATCGAGGAGCTGAACGCACCCCTTGCCCAAGCGGCCGGGCGCCGCCACGACATCAACATCCCAAGTGGCCAGTTCCCGCCGCCGGGCACCTGCCGACTATGGTTTCCGGACCGGCCGCCGGGCCAACAGCCGCCTTACTCCGCGTGCGACATTAGCGTGCCGCCGGGTGCGGTGCTGATCCGAGGCTGACGTTGCGCCTGCGCCTGCGGCATCTCTGCCTTCACTCCTGCGGCGCGTTTCGACGTAGAAGGTCGTCGGCGTCTTCCCGCTCCGCATCGACCAGCGGGATCAGCGCGTTTTCCTCAGACTGACGAGCGTCATGCGTCTCCGGCTCCGCTGCGGGCCGAGACTCCGGTCGCGCTCTGGTCTGCGGGAGCGATTTCGCAGGATCGCCCATGCCTTCCAGCCGGATCCGGTACGTCGTGTCGGGGATGGATACTCCCGCCGCTTCGATGGCCGCCTTGACAAGGCGGATCGCGTCGCTGCGGGCGGTCACGAAGCCCGTCTCGTTCTGGTCTATCCAGCCCGTCACGCGCAGAACGGCCCCGGCCTCGCTGATGGTCTCGATCCAGACCAGCGCCTCGGGTTCTCCGAGTACGAACGGAAGTCCCTCGAGGGTGTCCTGAGCGAGTTTCCTGGTCGCTTCCAGATCCGCATCCGGGTCAATGCCGATATCGAAGACGAAGCGCCGGGCGGGGTTGCGCGAGTAGTTGACGATCCGCCCCTTGAAGACGGTGGAGTTTGGTATCCGGATATGGTTTCCGTCGAGCGACAGAAGAATTGTGGCGCGCGAGGTGAGCCGCACGACGCGCCCCGAGTCTCCCTCGATCTCGACCAGATCGTTTGGCCGGAAGGGCTGGCGCAGGCTCAGCATCACCGAGGCGACGAAATTCTCGACCGTATCGCGCACTGCGAAGCCGATCGCCAGCCC
>NZ_FOXA01000064.1 GCF_900115595.1 Tranquillimonas alkanivorans | reverse complement strand
ATGCAGCTTGGTGAAGATCACCACTACGACGAGTACAGCTATGAGCTTGGCGCAATCTTCATGGGCGCTCAGAGCCGTGCGGATCTGCATGCGAAGTTCAAGCGCCTATTCAACGAGATGGACATCCGCATTGCCCGACCCTGAGCAACCGCGTCCGCGACGCTGGAACACGACAGCGACCTGGGAGGTTTTGTTCTCGTGAGGCTGCATTTCTGCGCTCGCATCTCCTCGCATTACGCGGCCGGTGGAGCCCTCGAGAGTGCGCATCGTTTCTAAACTTACGGCCGTGCGCGCAACGGCCGACCTTCGCCATCAGGCGCGCCTCAAGAGGCGCGTGTCTCTAGTGCAGCGTAAATTGCCCTCTGCGGCCGACACCACCAGCTTCCGCCCCGCAGTCTCATAGAGCCGGGCATCAGGATGGCGCATTGCCCCCGTTTCGAACCTGAAATTGCGCATAGCCAAGGAGGCTTAGGATCGAATTCACCGGCTCCTCCGGCGCTGGAGAACTCCCTCACTCTGCGTCGACAGCGCCGCGTGATCATGAGCGCAGTGCGGGATCAGCTTTTCCGCCGGCCTGTAGCGTCAGCAAAAGGCTCTTTTAGTGTCCGCTTTCACCGTGAGCGCGCCGATCAGGCGCGCCACGGCTTTCGGGGTGGGAAATGGTCGACGCGGAGTTGGTGCAGGCACCGGCCGCTTTCGCGCAGCCCGACTGATTACGCCGCAGGCGAGCCGGGCGGCGGCGCAAGCTCGTCCCGCTCAGGCCGCTGCCGTAAAGGCGCTCCAGCTACCGGCGGCGTCGCGGCCACTACACCCACGTTGAACCACGCCGGCAGGCGTCTGGTCAGGCGAGGCGGGCCGTCCACCGTCAGCACCCCGGCGTCAAGCGCCGCGGCGAGGGCGAGGTCGCCGCGGTAGATATGGATCAGATCGCGCAGGGTCGCGGCCAGGAAGATGTCCGTCTCGCCGCCCGGGTCGGAGACGCAGAGCTCGAGACTGCCGTCCTCGCAGACGAACCAGTAGAGCCTCTTGTGTTTGGGCTGGTCGGTGACGTCGAGCTGAAGGACGTGACGCTTCGGGCCGAATGCTGTGGGATCGACAGAATACTCGAGCCCCCAGATCAGAAGCCCGAGGTCCATCTCGCCCTCCTCAAGCTCGCGGCGGGTCCAGCGCTGGCCCCACACCGCGAGGGCGCCGACGAGGGGCAAGAACTCTGCCCCCGCCTGGGTCAGGTGATAGGTCCAGCTCTTGCCGCTTGCGCTCCGACGACGCATCACCAGCCCTTCGGCTTCGAGCTGTCGCAGCCGTCGCGTCAAAAGCGTTGCCGACATGTGCGGCACGCCGCGATGAATATCGTTGAAACGCTCCGCGCCGGCGCCGAGGTTGCGGATTACGAGCGCCGTCCAGCGCTCGCAGAAGATCTCGGCGGCCTTTGCGATTGGGCAGAATTGGCCGTAGCCCCTCATCTGCACCTCCCTCGGCTGGCGTCAGCATACAGCAGCACCCCGGCGTCCCGATACTCCAGATCGTGGAGTATCGAGGGCGGGCTGCGAGGCGCAGGATGTATTGCGCACCAGCAAGAGGAGCCGGCCATGGACACGTCGAATGATCTCAGCCCTGCGGCGCGCATGTGGGGCGCGCCCGGCGCGGCCTATGACGGCATCTCGTTCGGTCTCTCCGACACAATCTCTCACGCGGTACAGCTGCTCTGGCCACGGCCGGGCGAAAGTGTGCTGGACATCGGCACGGGAACGGGATGGGCCTCGCGCCTCGCGGCTCGGCGCGGCGCGCGGGTCACCGGCGTCGACATCGCGCCCGGAATGCTGGCTGCGGCCGAGCGACTGTCGCAGGAGATCGAGCCGCGCCCTGAGTTCGTCGAGGCCCCTGCCGAGGCGCTGCCGTTCGGGGATGAGGTTTTCGACGGAGTGATCTCGACCTACGGCGTGATCTTCGCAGACGACCCTGCCGCCGCGATCGCCGAGATGGCGCGCGTTCTGCGGCCCGGAGGGCGACTCGCGCTCGCGACCTGGACCGACGACCCGGACGGCTACATCGCGCAGTTCTTCAACCTCCTCGCCCGCTGGTCGGAGGCGCCGAAGCCGGAAGCGTCTCCGTTTGACTGGGGGCGGCCGGACTGGCTAGCGGCGGCGACGGCCGGACGGTTCGAGATCGTCTGCCGCGAGCAGACGACACTGCTGTATGCGCCCGACCCTACCACAGTATGGGAAGAGTACGTCGGCGCCTTCGGCCCAGTGTCAGCCGCCTACGCCGCCCTTCCGGAGAAAGGCCGTGCGGCTTTCCAAGCCGAGTTCGAGGCGTTGCACCGCCCGCATCAGACCGCGGTGGGGCTCGTGATCCCGCGAAGCGCCTTGCTTGTCCGCGGCTCGCGGAACTGAACTAATCAGTCGCCGCACGCAGACCGAAGGCTCGAGAGTACTTTTGCGAATGAATGGCGCTCAGTCGCCCCGGATGCGGCTCTGCGCGGACGAAAGCCCTCGATCAAAAACAGCTTCGCTTTCCGGGGGGAGTTTCCAGGCGAAGGCGCGCTCCAACCCTGGAGGCAATGCTAGGTATCATTGTGGCGCCGCTGACGCCGACGTGACGCCAGAGCCGCTGAGGTGCGCCTCGAGCGGCATCTTGCCGCTTTACGCCAGAACCAGCCGCAGCCGAAGAAGCAGCTCTATGCGCACCTCAGCGCCTCCTGCGCCCTTACACGCAGGTTGAACGGATGTAGTAGGTGCTGTGCGCCCTCTTTGGCAGGAGCGGCGGCGCTTTCAACGCCGCCAGCCGCCGCCCCTTGGAGAGCCGAGCCGCGGAACGATGCACAGCTGGCGTTCGCTTTGGAGAGGAATGCAGCAAGTCCAGCAGATGTGCAAAGTCGATCTTCTACCTCCTCACCTATGACGGCCGGGTCAGGTCTCACGGAATGACCACACCCCATTTCCAAGCGCAGGTGCTGCACGTCCCAGTGACAAGTCGCTGCGCGAAAAGGCGACCGGGCTGCGCAAGCCCGGCAGCCCCTCCGGCGCGATGCGCAGGCCCCGGGCGCCAATCTGCGGGTCCGACAGCGCCTCGGCCACCGAGTTGATCGGGCCGGCCGGCACCCCCGCCTCCTCCAGTGCTGCGATGAGGTCCGCCTTGGGCCAGCGACGGGTGATCGCCTCCAGCATGGGCACGAGATCGCCGCGGTTGCGCACCCGGTCCGGGTTCGTGGCGAAGTCCTGGCGCCGCGCCAGGTCCTCGGCGCCGAGCGTGCGGCAGAGCGCGGCGAACTGGCGGTCGTTGCCGCAGGCGATAACAAGATGGCCGTCGGCGGCGGGAAACACCTGGTAGGGCACGATGCTCGGATGCGCGTTGCCCAGCCGCGTGGGGGAGGCGCCGCCCAGCAGGTGCGCGGCCGCCTGGTTCGCCAGCACCGCGACGCCGCACTCCAGAAGAGAGACGTCCACTCGCTGGCCAAGGCCCGACCGCGCCCGCTCGGCCAACGCCGCCTGCACGGAGATCGCGCCGTAGAGCCCGGCGAAGATGTCGATCCAGGCCACGCCCACCTTTTGCGGTGGTCCGTCCGGCTCTCCGGTGAGGTCCATGATCCCGCACATGCCCTGGATCAGGAAGTCGTAGCCCGGCTGACGCGCTCGCGGCCCGTCCTGGCCAAACCCC
>NZ_FOXA01000066.1 GCF_900115595.1 Tranquillimonas alkanivorans | reverse complement strand
GGCAAGCTCAAGACGGTCGCGGGCGAGGGTGTCTGGAGCGTCGACGGGGTAACCGGCGCGATCACCTTCACGCCCGAGTCCGGCTATGCCGGCGCAGTGACGCCGATCGCCTACACCATCGCCGACAGCGGCGGTCTGCGCTCGGCCCCGGCGGCGGTGAGCGTGACCATCGCGCCAGAGGTTGTGGGCCCTTCGACGGAAATCCTCCTCGAAAATCAGAAGCCCGGGACGCCCCGTTCCTACTGGGATGTGCCCCACACGAGGGAAATCGAGGGCTTCGCAACCGACATCAGCGTCAATGTCGGTGGAGCGGTCGACTTCAAGATCAACGTCAACGGCGGTGCCGGGAGCGACTACCTCGTCGAGGTCTTCCGGCTCGGCTATTATGGCGGGGATGGCGCGCGCAAGGTCGGCGAGTGGATCAACACGGACGCGACGCTTCAGCCCGATCCCGATTATGACCCGGTCCGCGGCCTCGTGGATGCCGGCAACTGGTCGGTGACCGACAGTTGGCAGATTCCGACCGATGCCGTCTCGGGCCTCTATCTTGCGCGCCTTCAGCGGCTCGACAGGAGGGGGGAACCTGTAGATGGGGCGGTCAACCAGGTCCCGTTCATCGTGCGCGACGACGAACGTGAAGCAGACATCGTGCTGCAGACGGCTGATACGACATGGCACGCTTACAACGGCTGGTTCGGCAATAACGGCGTGATCGGTGCGAACTTCTATGGCGACGCGTCGGGCACCATAAACCATCCCGATATTCCCGGGGCTGGCTTTTTCGCACAGGACCGGGCCTACGCTGTCAGCTACAATCGTCCGCTTATCACGCGCGGCATAGAAGGAGCGCAAGGAGGGCCTGCGGCGGGAGCGCAGGATTACATCTTCGGCGCGGAATACGCCGCGATTCACTGGCTGGAGCAGAATGGCTACGACGTTGCCTACATTTCCGGCCTCGACACCGACCGACTGGGGGCCGACTACCTCAAGAAGTACCAATCCTACATCTCGGTCGGGCACGACGAGTACTGGTCGGGCAACCAGCGCGCAAATGTGGAGGAGGCCCGTGA
The DNA here is from genome assembly GCF_900115595.1 of Tranquillimonas alkanivorans. Taxonomy (GTDB): domain Bacteria; phylum Pseudomonadota; class Alphaproteobacteria; order Rhodobacterales; family Rhodobacteraceae; genus Tranquillimonas; species Tranquillimonas alkanivorans. The sequence goes on along the minus strand of NZ_FOXA01000066.1, from coordinate 1,914 downwards.
CGCCGGCGTGAACCTCCTTTTCTGGAGCGGCAACGAGGTCTACTGGAAGACACGTTGGGAAACGAGCATCGTCGATGGGATCGAGTACCGCACCCTCGTCTGCTACAAAGAGACGTGGGCACATGCCGATCAACTGGCCGGTCCCGACGATTACTACAATCTCGACCCCGAAAATATCTGGACCGGAACTTGGCGCGACGACCGCTTCATCGGCAATCCGCTTGCCGGCGATGACTTTGACCGGCCACCGCTTTCGGGGCAGCCGCATCTGTGCAATTGCGCCGAAAACTCGCTCACAGGGCAGCTTTTCGGTCCTGACGGGACCGGAGAATTCGGCGGCGCCCTGGACGTCCCGGAGAAATTCGCTCCGCTGCGCGTGTGGCGGGACACCAGCGTCGCGGACGGCGGTGAACTCGACATGTCCGAAGGGATCCTCGGGTATGAATGGAACACCTCGCCGGAGGACGACTTCCGTCCGGCCGGACTCGTGAAGCTTTCGGAAACGACGATCCCGTGGTCCGGGATTCTCATCGATCAAGGCAACAGGACCGCGCCGGGCGAGGCGACACACAACCTCTCCCTCTATCGTGCCGAAAGCGGCGCGCTCGTCTTCGGCGCCGGAACGGTGTTCTGGTCGTGGGCTCTCAGCAACGAACATGACAGCGAGCCTTACGGGGCCAATATCGAGAACGCCGAGTTGCAGCAGTTTGTCGTCAATCTCTTCGCGGACATGGGCATCCAGCCGGCGGTGGCGGACGCCGTCCTCTCCTCGCAGGGCCTGGTAAGGGCGACAGCCTCATCGGACGCGGTGGCCGCGACGACCCTGCTTGACGACCTGCCCTCGAGCCATCCCTCTTTCCAGGCGCTGACGATCACTGGTGCAGCGACCGACGACGACGAAGATCCATCGACCGAAGACGGTGTCGTCGCCCTCGTGGAGGTCTCGACCGATGGCGGTCAGACCTGGAAACCGGCCATCGGAACGGACACCTGGTCCTACACTTGGACGCCGACCTCGGTCGGGATTACCGAAGTGCTCGCCAGAGCGATCGATGACAGCCTCAACCTTCCGAGCGTCGCAGCCCTGCCGGCGCAGACGATCGAAATCACGGCTCCGCCAACGCCCGTGGCCTTCAGTCTTTTCGATCCCCACGAAGCAGTCACGGGAACGCCGTACAACGATGGGACGGCCGTCGAGCTTGGCACACGGTTCAGCGCCTCCGAGAGCGGAAATATCACGGGGCTCAAGTATTGGCGTACTGCAGCGGACGCTGGCGACACGGACATTCGTGAAGGCCGGCTATGGAGTGAGGACGGTATTCTTCTGGCGACGGCCACATTCGAATCCGCCCCGGGGGAAAGCGGATGGCAATTCGCCGCGCTGGATGCGCCGGTTCAGGTGCAGGCGCTCAGCGAATACACCGTATCCTACAGAACCAACGATAATTATCTTTCCCAGTCGGGGTTCTTCGCAGACGGTTACGGCGAGCCTTACGAAAAGTTGCAGGCTCCGGGAATTCAGAATGGTGTATATGCGTACGGAAATTCGATCGTCTATCCGACGCAAAGCTACAATGCTACCAACTACTGGGTCGATGTCTCTTTCGAGCCGGCACCCGTACAGGTCAGCAGCATCGAGGGGGAAATCGGCCCCACGGGTTACTTTACATCCTCGCCAGACTTCGTTGTCGCTCCGGATCAGACGTACGTCGGGAGAGTAGCGGCAGTCGATCCCGATGGGGATGAACTGAGGTTCGAAGTTCTTCGAGGCCAAGGCTTGGGGCTTGTGGAGCTCGATCCGGAGAGCGGGGAGCTTTCCCTCAGGAAATCTGCTCCGGGGCTTGCCAGAGCGAACGAGGTTGTGAACTGCCCCATTCGAGTGGTCCAGGTTGATTGTTAATGCATTGCCCTCCT
>NZ_FOXA01000068.1 GCF_900115595.1 Tranquillimonas alkanivorans | reverse complement strand
GTAACCGCTCGGTTTCTACCGCGGCCCGTTTTCCTTGACGCGGGCGATGATGTCATGATCGGCGACGAAGTCCTCGAGGAATGCTTGCCATGCATCCGGTGAGCGACGTGCGTCGTTGAGCATGTCTTTCAGTTCGTCGATGCCATCGTCGGTCAGGGCGGTGATGCCTTCTTCGCTTCCGGTGTGGACGCTGATGATGGCGCCATAGCTGAGGTTGTCGTCGTTCTCGACGATGGCTTCCAGCATTTCGCAATCTTCGCCGAGCATCTTTGCGACGTGCTCGATGGTACAGACGTGAGTGACAGTGGCCATCATGCAGCCTCGGCCTGTGAGACCGCCTTCGGGGTCCAGTTCCACGGCAGCAGCTCGTCGAGACGGGGGTTCATGTGGTCGTGGATACGATCCAGAACGTCGGCCAGATAGGCCTGCGGGTCGAGGCCGTTCATTTTCGCGGTCTCGATGATTGTCATGGCGCGCGCCAGGGTTTCGCCACCAGCATCAGAGCCTGCAAAGAGCCAGTTCCGCCTGCCAACCCCAATCGGTCTGAGGGCACGCTCGGCTGCATTGTTGTCGATGGCCACGCGCCCGTCGTCCAGGAACAGCGTAAACGACGTCCAGCGGCTGAGCCCATAACGGAACGCCTTGGCCAGATCACCTTTGCCCGGAATGCGGGTCAGTTGTCGTTCGGCCCAGGCGTGGAAGGCCTCGACCTTCGGCTTGCTCTTCTCCTGGCGCACGGCTTTGCGCAGGTCTGCAGGATGACCAGTGATCTCCCGCTCGATGTCGTAAAGAACTCCGATCCGATCAAGCGCTTCACGCGCGATCCCGGATTTCGTCGCCGTCCAGACGTCGTGGAAGTCGCGGCGCAGATGCGCCCAACACGCGGCCTCCCGGAACTGGCCGTTGCCTTCGAGGTCAGGGGCATAGAGCTTTGCGTATCCCTTGTAGCCATCCGCCTGCAGAATGCCGCCGGACTGGCCAAGATGGCTTAGCACATGCTCTTCCTTCCAGTCCGGAGCGAACTGGTAGACGGCGCCAGGCGGGGCGCCCCCTGACCAGGGGCGTTGGTCGCGAACATAGGCCCAGATTCTCCCCTTCTTTACCCCTTTGCCAAGCCCCTTGTCGCGTTGGCTGCGATCAAGCACGCGGATGGGCGTGTCGTCGGCATGCAGGATCGGGCTGGACATCACGTCCTTCTCGAGCATTTCGATCAGCGGGTTCAGCGCCTTCATGGCTCTGCCGCACCAGTCGACCATGGTGGTGTCCGGGATGTCGGCCCCCATGCGGGCGAAGATCTCGTTCAGGCGATAGAGCGGAACGTGATCGTCGAACTTCGAGACGAGGATGAAGGCCAGCAGGCTTGGTCCTGCCATGCTGCGCGGGATCGGCCGGCTTGGCGCAGGCTCCTGCACCATCGTCTCGCAGCGGCGGCAGGACTTCTTCACCCGGGCGATCTCGATGACCTTGATCTGGGCGGCGATCATGTCGAGCAACTCGCTGACATCCTCGCCGACCACACGCAGCTCCCCGCCGCAGTCCGGGCAATCGTCGCCGGGATCGAGCTCGCGGCGTTCGCGTGGCGTGTTTTTCGACACCCGCGGGCGCCGCCGCGCTGTCTTTTCCGGTGAGGCTTCGCCCTCTTCGGATGGAGGGTCCTGCTCCAGGGTTTCGTCCTCGTCGCTGGACGTGTCATCGGTCTCCGCCGTGGCGACCTTCAGATCCTCGAGCGCCAGTTCGAGTTGTTCGATCTCGCGCTCGATCTTCTCGGAGCTGGCGCCGAACTTCTGCTTCTTGAGCTTGGCGATCCGGATGCGCAGCGCCTGCACGAGCAGATCGTGGGCCCGCAGCGTCGACGCCATCTTCGCAATTTCCGCCTGCTGCGCTGCAACCAGCGCCTTCAGAGCAGCAGGATCATCGGGCATATTTACAGGCGATTGCGACATGCCCATCCATAGCATGTCACGCCCCAATTTGCCATAAAACAAGGCATTTCAGGCAGATAAATTACCCCACCCGAGCCGGCGGCGCACCCCAGTCGGGCCGGCGCCAGTCGATCCCTTCCCACAACATGGCCATCTGGGCCGAGGTCAAGCGCACACTCCCGTCAGGCGCGGAAGGCCAGGGGAACCTGCCTCTCTGGAGGACCTTGTAATACAGGCAGAAGCCTTGCCCATCCCAAAAAAGGAGCTTCACTCTGTCACCCCGGCGCCCACGGAACGCAAAGACCGCGCCGCTCGAGGGCCGCTGCCGCAAAGCATCTTGAGCGATCGCCGACAAACCCGCGATCCCCTTGCGCATATCCGTGTGACCGCAGGCCAGGTAGACGCGCGTTCCTGTGCCCGGGCCAATCATGCTGCTTCAACCGCTTGGATCAACTGCGTCAGCGCTGCCCTATCCACATGCGCATCGACCCGCAGGCTACGCCCGTTGCGCAGAACCACCTCTACCTGCGCGGAGCCGGCAGACGCAGGACAGGCCTCCGCTCCACCAGGGGCCATCTGCGGAAATTCAACCGGCAAGAACACTGGCCCAGCATCCCGCGGCAGGAGCCCCTTTTGCTTCAGCTCGGACCGCCACGCATAGATCTGCTGCCGCTTCAGATCATGAAGCCGCGCAACCTGGCTAACCGTCGCGCCGCCAATGCCGACAGACTGCAAAATCGCCAGCTTCTCCTCGTCGCTCCACCGACGCCGCCGCTCAACGCCAAGAATTTCGCCTCGCACTAATGCCTCCAAAGCAAGAGACGTCCTTAATGACGTCACTATGGACGTCTCGTAGCTCACAGAGGCGACCCAAAGCAGGTGGTTCAAACCGGG
>NZ_FOXA01000071.1 GCF_900115595.1 Tranquillimonas alkanivorans | reverse complement strand
AGGAGGGCAATGCATTAACAATCAACCTGGACCACTCGAATGGGGCAGTTCATCCGGTCTGGATGAGCTGCAGGATCTGAGTGCGTGTGGGACTAAAAGACATCGTCGGGGTCCTTTCGTGTGGCGTGTGGAAAGGAACTGGAGTCGACGGAGCGGAGTCGGAACAAACCGCGTAATCGGTGTCGCAAGGTCATTTTTCCCGGGCAGGGCAGGAGGAGAGCGATGCGGTGTCCCAAGCCGGGGCGTCATAGCCCGGGGAACGGACGTGGCACGCGACGTCGAGGGATTGGCCGAGACACAGGTAGCGGGTCATGCCTGCGTTCTGCTTGTTGAAGAGGCATTCGCCGCTGCGCACGACTCGGACGATTGGTCCACGTACCGCACGTCGCCAGAGCTCGTTGGCGAGTGGAAGCTTTCCGGAAGCCTGAAAAATTTGATGCGCAATCTCCCGGTGCTCCGGTCGCGCCCGTTGCAGCCCGCCCGGTGGTGACACCGGCCTGGGCGCTGCCGCGAGTGATCATGTGGCAAGGGTTTGATCCGGTGCGTTCGCCCCGGTCGAGCGAACCCACCCTTCTCCCGCAACGGAAGAAGGACGACCAGCATGACGACCCAGCATCTCGACGAAACCCACCGCGGCGGGTTCGCGCGCATCCCGGATGCGTTCTTCCGCGCGCCAGTCAGCCCCTGCGCACGGTTCCTCCTCTGTTTCTTCTGCAATGCTGCGAGCGACGCCGGCGAGAGCTGGTATTCCTACGAGCAGCTCGGCGAGCTGCTGAACCGCTCGAACTCCTCCATCTCGGGGTACGTGAAGGAGCTGCGGGAGGCGGGCTACATCGACACCATTCGCCAGACGACGTGCACGGGCTTCAACTACCGCTTGAAGATCCGCATCGTCGGCTGGGACGGAATTCTGGAGCACTGGCGGTCGCTGGCCGAGGCAAAGGCGACGCGGCGCAGGACATCCGGCGGAAAGGTAGAGCATGCGCGGGCCGGCGATCCGGTACGGGGTGGCGAAGCCGCGTCGGTAGATGCCGACCCGTCCGCGAAAAGTGAACGCTGCGATCACTCGGCTGAACGCGGCAATCAGCAGGATAAACGCAATAAACCCATACCCGATCTAAACAAGATCCATCCAACCCATTCTCCGGACGCGCCTGCGTCCGGGGAAGTGGAGAATTGGAGTGTTCAGGATGAGCAGGCCTGGAGGAACCACCGTCCTTCCGAAAGGGAGGCCTTCGGCAACTTTTACGGGACGCCGGACCCGGCGCTCCTTCGGCGCGTGATCAGGCGCGCCGATGCGCTCGCCAAGGCGGCCGGTCTGCTCGATGAGGCAGACGCCCGCAGCCTGGCACGCGCCGCGATGCAGCAGTTCTGCCAAGACAGGCGTCTTCGGGTGACGCCGAAAGAGATTGGCGACGCCGCGGATGTCATTGCCGGAGAGGCCAGGACCGGTTCGGCGATCTCCAGCGCCATCGGGAAAATCAGCGAGTCCTGGCAGCCGCATTGGCGGCGGCTTCCGGAAGACGCTCATTTGGAGCGTGCGGCGCGTGCCGGCATGGCCCTCGAGAGGGAGAGGCTGGACGAATTCTACACCTTCCGCACGCGCGCGAACGCGGCTGGCTACTGGCTCAGGTGCCAAGAGCCCGCTTACGGCGCGGCGACCCGGGCAGCGGCAGCCTGAGATCGCTTTCCCTCTGGGGCGGAGCGACCCCATTTCGAGCGAAAGTGGGAAATCTCCAACAGAATGTACCGGTCTAAAATTGTGAGACAGCGAACTGGGGTTAAGCGGCGTTCTCACACCGCGCCAGACGACGGGCTTGCTTCCCTCGAGTTCTATCCTGATGCGCGCGATCGGCTCGTTCATCGACGGGGGCCTCGAGTTGCTCCCGTCTGAATTAGCGAATGCTCCCCCATGACGACAATCGCAGAGAAGAGGTACGCCGGTCAGGGTCCGGTGAACTGCCCCATTCGAGTGGTCCAGGTTGATTGTTAATGCATTGCCCTCCTTCGGTCGACGGTGACGATGGCTTCCGGGGCAGGCGGTCTGT
>NZ_FOXA01000073.1 GCF_900115595.1 Tranquillimonas alkanivorans | reverse complement strand
TGTACCAGCAGCTGATCGGCAAGATTGAGCTTGACGCAGTCACGTCCTACTTCGCCATGGAGGCGATCCTCGAGGACCGGCCGATCCCGCTCTGACGCTCTGTCATGTGTCGCCCCAAGCCCGACGTCAGTCCCCGAAACTGGCGGCGCTTGCAAGGCCGGCCGGGGCCTGCCTGCGGTTGTCGAAGACTCGGTCCGTCACCATCGCCGCGATCCACATCGACGTCAGCGCCAGCCAGGCCGTCACTGCGAAGGTCGAGGCTCCGGTCACGCCGGCGCCGATGGTGCAGCCGCCCGCCGTCATCGCTCCGAAGGCCATGAGCCCGGCGCCGAGAAGGTACCGCCGCATCGCCTCTGCGCTATGCCAGCCCTGCCACTTCAGCCGCCCCGAGAGCCACGCCGAGGCGAAGGCGGCGAGAGCGACGCCGGGGACGAGACCGACGTCGAAATCCAGCACGGGGCTGTCGGAGAGAACGAACATCAGGGTGTCCGCCGAGGGTCCTGAAAAGGTGAGGCTGCCGACGGGGACCGGGTCGAAGCTGATCCGGGAGAGCGTGTAACTCAGCACCCAGCCCACCGCGACGGCGAAGCCGACACCGGAGCCGAAGACGAGCGTCAGCGGCGCCACGCGGTTGCGGGCCGCGATCACGAGCGCGCCAAGCGCGAAAAGCGCCGCCAACGCGAGGCCGCCGCCATCCGGCATCCGCATTTCGGCGAGCAGGCTCGGGGTTGGGCCCGCCGTGACCCATCCGCCGGAAATCGCCTGCCGCAGTGGTGACAGCGCGCCGTGCAACGTCATCTGGCCGATCACCGCGAAGACGAGGCCCGACAGGATGGCGCGGAGGTTGCCCGTGGCGCCGAGGACGAGGAGACGCCCGGGGCAGCCGCGGGCCAGGATCATGCCGACGCCGAAGATCAGGCCGCCCAGAATGGCACCCGAGACCGTGCCCGGCGACGCGAGCCACCGGCTCGTGCCCAGGTCGATCACGCCGAAGCGGTCCATCGCCTGCGTCCAGAGGAGCGCCGTCGAGAAGGTCAGCAGCCAGACCGACAGCCGTGGCCCCAGTTGTCCCCGCGCGACCTCGACGGCCGCGGCGCGCAGGCAGAACCGGCTCTGCTCGGCCGAGAGGCCGAAGACGATGCCGGTGACGAGGCCGGCCATCGCGGCGAGCCCCGGGTCGCCGAGGCGTTCGGCAAGGCTGATGATGTCCATGAACGATCCTTTCGATCCGCCGTTTACGTCCGCGGCACGGCCCGCGCCTTGATCGATGTCACTTTCGGGTGCCCCGGACGCCCGTTCGCGCACCGTATCCCCCTATGAAGTCCGTGACATTCGGTCATTCGAATGAAAATAATGCTCTGACCGCAACGGGAGGGAAACAGATGATTTCACGCCGCACGCTGATGACCGGGGCCGCCGCCGGCGGCACGTGGCTGGCCCTGGGCGGCCGGCTCTGGGCCGCGACCGAGGCGACGTTGGGTGACGCCACGGTGACGACGCTGAGCGACGGCCACCTGACGCTGCCCGAAAGTTTCATCTACGGTGAGCTGGAGCGCGAGGCGGTCGACAAGATCATCGCCGCCGCCGGGGCCAGGGCCGGTGGGTTGGAGCCGCCGTGCAATCTCACGCTGCTGCGCAGGGGCGGCGACTTGGTGCTGTTCGACGCCGGCTCGGGGCCGAGCTTCATGGCCTCCGCCGGGCGTCTGCCCGAGGCGATGGCCGCCGCCGGCGTGTCGCCGGAAGAGGTGACGCATGAGAACGGCGGTGAGAAAGTCGGCCACGGTAGCGGCGGGATGAGCCCGCTGCGGGCGGCGTAAAAGTCGTCCACCTTTACCCTTTCTGGTGACG
>NZ_FOXA01000086.1 GCF_900115595.1 Tranquillimonas alkanivorans | reverse complement strand
CCCGAGATGGCGTGGCAGATGCTCGACGGCTGGATGAAGGCGCAACCCTCGCGGATCGAGGGCCGCCGGCAGATGCCGTTCTTCGAACTCACCGAGGAGGAAACCAAGGCGCTGGCCGAATTCCTCCGCTTCGCCGACCAGACCGACACGCAGGCCTGGCCGCCCAACGACGCCGGCTGAGGAGAGCACCCGGATGCGTTACCAATCCCAAAGAGTGGCCTACGCCTATTTCCTCGTGGCGATGGGCCTGTTCGCGATCCAGGTCATGGGCGGTCTGCTCATCGGCTGGATCTACGTCTCGCCCAACTTCCTGAGCGAGATCCTTCCCTTCAACATCGTCCGCATGATCCACACCAACGCGCTGGTGGTCTGGCTCCTGCTGGGCTTCTTCGGCGCCGCCTACTACCTCATCCCAGAGGAAAGCGAGCGCGAGATCTATTCCGAGAAGCTGGCCTACATCCAGCTCGCCATCATGGTGATCGGTACGCTGGGCGCGGTTGGCTCGTACCTCGTGGGCATCCACGGCGGGCGCGAGTTCCTCGAGCAGCCGCTGTGGGTCAAGTTCGGCATCCTGGTGTCGGCGGTGATCTTCCTGTTCAACATCTCGATGACGGTCCTGGCCGGCCGCAAGACCGCGATCACCGGCGTGCTGCTGACAGGGCTCTGGCTGCTGTCGCTTCTGTGGATCTTCGCCTTCATCAACCCCGACAACCTGAGCCTCGACAAGATGTACTGGTGGTACGTCATTCACCTGTGGGTCGAGGGCACGTGGGAGCTGGTGATGGCCTCGATCCTCGCCTTCCTGATGCTCAAGCTGACAGGCGTGGACCGCGAGGTGGTCGAGAAATGGCTCTACGTCATCGTGGCGACGGCGCTCTTCTCGGGCATCCTCGGCACCGGGCACCACTTCTACTGGATCGGCCTGCCGGGCTACTGGCAGTGGCTGGGCTCGATCTTCTCGACGCTCGAGGTGATCCCGTTCTTCGCCATGATGTCCTTCGCCTTCGTCATGGTCTGGAAGGGCAAGCGCAACCACCCGAACAAGGCCGCGCTTCTGTGGTCGCTCGGCGCCGCCACCGTCGCCTTCTTCGGCGCGGGCGTCTGGGGCTTCCTGCACACGCTGCACGGGGTGAACTACTACTCCCACGGCACGCAGATCACGGCCGCCCACGGACACCTCGCCTTCTACGGCGCCTACGTCGCCCTGAACCTGGCCATCTTCACCTATGCGATGCCGGTGCTCCGGGGCCGCGCGCCCTACAACCAGGCGATCAACCAGGCGTCCTTCTGGCTGATGACCGGCGGCATGGCGTTCATGACCTTCACGCTGACCTT
>NZ_FOXA01000074.1 GCF_900115595.1 Tranquillimonas alkanivorans | reverse complement strand
GGCGGCGACGGCGGCGGTAAGGATGCTGCGCATGTCTGTTTCCTTTCTTGGTCTCTCATGCGTTCCGTATGGCGGTGTTTTGCTCTATCCCCGTCTCCCGAACGTTGCGCTCGATCAAACTCTGGACGGGAAAATGGGAAAGCTGGACGAAAGCCTTCTGAGAGAGGTTCCGCCCTTCCGGCGGCTGGACCGGCCGCAGGTCCGCGAGATCCTGGACCAGGCGACGCCGCGCCGCTTCGAGGAAGGCGCGCCCGTCTTCCGCGAAGGAGACCCGGCCGACCGCTTCTACCTTTTGCTTGACGGCTTCATCCGCGTGATGCGCACGACGCCGGGCGGCGAACAGGTGACCTCGCTCCACATCCCCTCAGGCCAGCTTTTCGGCATCGCCGCCGCGCTGGGGCGCGACACCTATCCCGCCACCGCGATGTGCGCGGGCGAATGCCTGACGCTGTCCTGGCCGATGCGCCTGTGGCACCCGTTCGTGGCGAAGTACGACGGCTTCGCCGAGGAAGGCTACAAGACGGTGGGCACGCGCGTGGCCGAGATGAACACGCGGATCATGGAACTGGCCACCCAGCACGTCGAGCAGCGCGTCGCCGGCGCGCTGCTGCGCCTGGTCAAGCAGACCGGCTGTAAGGTCGAGGGCGGCATCGAGATCGCCTTCCCGATCACGCGGCAGGACATCTCGGAGATGACGGGCACCACGCTGCACACCGTCAGCCGCCTTCTGTCGAAGTGGGAGAAGGACGGCATCGTCAGCGGGCGGCGCAAGCACATCACGATCCTCGACCCGCATCAGCTGATGGTTCGCCAGTCGGGCCACCACTGACCTCGGTTCCGGCAGAACGATACGCATTCGGCCGGGACGCATCACAGCCGGCGGCGACGTTCAACCGGTCATCCGCTTCGGGATGTCGCCGGACGACTCGCGCTCACCAAGACGGGTGTCCCGGGGCAGGCACTCACGACGCCGCGTCGGCTTTGCAGGCCGCCGCGAGCGCCGTGCGGAACTCCTCTTCATCCACCTCGTGCTCGAAGCACGCGTCGATCACGGTGTGGAACGGCGCGATGGGACATCCGACACACAGCATCCTGTAGTCCAGAAAGACCCGGATCGTCTCCGGCCACTCTCTCATCAGGTCTTCGAGCGGCAGATCGAGGTCATCCAATCTCGGTATGGGCATTTGTCGCTCCCGACAGGGGTGTGGGTCGAGCGACGATAGGCGCGGCCTCCCGCGATTTCTTTGCGCTTGCGCAACATTCGGCCCGGCCGCCGCTGCTACCCCTGCCCTCACCCCGAAACGAGGACAGGAAATCCGCAGATGTCAGAGATCCTAACGAAGTCGCGGGCCCGCAACGTGTTCTATGGAGGATCGCTGTTCTTCATCGCGATCTTCGTCGGGCTCACCGTCCATTCGCACCGCTACGTCGTGGACCAATCCACCGCCGGCATGGAGCTGTCCGAGCAGGTCGTGACCGGCAAGCACGTCTGGGAACGCCACTCGTGCATTAACTGCCACACGCTCCATGGCGAAGGCGCGTACTTCGCGCCCGAGCTCGGCAACGTGATGACCCGCTGGGGCGTTCGGGACGACCCCGAGATGGCGTGGCAGATGCTCGACGGCTGGATGAAGGCGCAACCCTCGCGGATCGAGGGCCGCCGGCAGATGCCGTTCTTCGAACTCACCGA
>NZ_FOXA01000077.1 GCF_900115595.1 Tranquillimonas alkanivorans | reverse complement strand
GGGCGCTTCAGTCTCCGCAAGTCCCCCGTGCGTGAGAAGGCCGAACCAGGTGCCTTCGTGTTCCCTCCGGCTGACTTCGAGGCACCGCTCGACACGAGGAGCGGCGAGATGCGGCCGCGCATTCCCCGTCGCGCAATGAGTGAGGAGCAACTCGAAGGCTATGCCGGCCTTTCGGGCCCTTTGAGTTACCGCTCATGGATCGAGCGCCGCCTGTCGGAGTCGCTCGGCTTTCCCGTCGATTTCGGAGAGCCTGCAGCATTTTTCGAAAGGCTCGACAAGAGCGCGCCGCGGGAGCCGGGCCGCCTCGTGCCACTCTACGTCTGTCGTTCCGGCCTGGACGAGGCGCGGAATGCCAGCGAGGTCTCGTGGTCCAGAAGGAACCAGATGTACCTGGCAACGCCGCGGGCGAAGATGTCCGAGGTTCGGCAGTTCCTCACGATCCGCTCGCGCCTGCTTTGGCGTGCGGAGAAACTGAAGACGGCGGGTGGCCGCATGGCGATCCGGGCTGGTGCGATGCAGGCGACACTGCCGAAGCCGCCTGCTGACCGCTCCCCTGAGCGAGATATCCTCGAGGATCTCTGATCCGATCAGACCACGAACGCCTCGTGAGGCATACTCTCGTCGAGAGCATACCCCGCCAGTTCCGCGAAATAGGCCATCGCGTGCTCGTGGTCCGCATCCGCCGGATTCTCCGGGAGATGGAGGCCGAGGTGGCGCTCTTCTCCGATCGCGAAGAACGCGGGTCCGTCTCGATGACCGAGGTCAGGAGCGTTTTCGCGAACGAACTTCGCGTCGAGCGCGAGGGTGATGAGTTCCCTCTCGATCGTCAGCTGGTGCTCCCGTGCGAACTCCAAAAGCGCCTCCCGATCCTCGGCGGAGAAGACAATGATATTGCGATCGCGCACGGCCTCGCGGATCTCGTCGCCTCCCTCGAGCAACATGATCTGCTCGGGAGACGGCGTGACGCGATCGACCGGATGGTTGGTCAGTTGAAACCCGACCCAGACCATCCCGAGCTCGCGGGCGGGTGACATCGTGATCGGGTCGAACGAAAAGTCCTGGAGGTTCTGCGGGGAGATCAGGAGGATTGTCTCCGGAGACTTGAGTACCTTCTGGACCTGGGCGCGCCCGGCCTGGGTCACCTTGTCGGCGGAGGCCTGCGCCAGCGAGGCGTCGATCTGCGCCCCAGGCATGGGAAGGGCGGGTTTGGGTCCGCTCCCCGTGCGTGTGTTCAGCCCCTTTTCGCGAAACTCCGGCTCGTTGAACCACATCGGGCCCTGTGCCTTGATGGGCCTGTTCATGAAGTTCTGCACAAAGACCAGCTGTTGGCCTTTCTCGAGGCTCATGACGTCGGAGGCATCAAGGAACGATCGCCCTTCGAAGCTGTCCCCCGAGATGATCTCCTTTTTCGCCTTGAGGAACTTGCCAATCGGATCGTCGAGACCCTTGGTCGTGTAGCTGGCGCGGCGGTAGGTGAGAACGGCGGTGAGAAAGTCGGCCACGGTAGCGGCGGGATGAGCCCGCTGCGGGCGGCGTAAAAGTCGTCCACCTTTACCCTTTCTGGTGAC
>NZ_FOXA01000079.1 GCF_900115595.1 Tranquillimonas alkanivorans | reverse complement strand
GGCGGCGACGGCGGCGGTAAGGATGCTGCGCATGTCTGTTTCCTTTCTTGGTCTCTCATGCGTTCCGTATGGCGGTGTTTTGCTCTATCCCCGTCCCCCGAACGTTGCGCTCGCTCAAACTGTGGACGGGAAGATGGGAAAGCTGGACGAAAGCCTTCTGCGAGAGGTTCCGCCCTTCCGGCGGCTGGACCGGCCGCAGGTCCGCGAGATCCTGGACCAGGCGACGCCGCGCCGCTTCGAGGAAGGCGCACCCGCGTTCCGCGAAGGAGACCCGGCCGACCGCTTCTACCTGCTCCTTGACGGCTTCATCCGCGTGATGCGCACCACGCCGGGCGGCGAGCAGGTGACCTCGCTCCACATCCCCTCGGGCCAGCTTTTCGGCATCGCCGCCGCGCTGGGGCGCGACACCTACCCCGCCACCGCGATGTGCGCGGGCGAATGCCTGACGCTGTTCTGGCCGATGCGCCTGTGGCACCCGTTCGTGGCGAAGTACGACGGCTTCGCCGAGGAAGGCTACAAGACCGTGGGCACGCGCGTGAACGAGATGAACACGCGGATCATGGAACTTGCGACCCAGCAGGTCGAGCAGCGCGTCGCCGGCGCCCTGCTGCGGCTGGTCAAGCAGACCGGGCGCAAGGTCGAGGGCGGCATCGAGATCGCGTTTCCGATCACCCGTCAGGACATCTCGGAGATGACGGGCACGACCCTGCACACCGTCAGCCGCCTTCTGTCGAAGTGGGAGAAGGACGGCATCGTCAGCGGGCGGCGCAAGCACGTCACGGTGACCGACCCGCACCGGCTGGTGGTGATCAGCGGGACGTGACCGCCACCGCCTCGGCGAGTTCGGCGCGGAAGGTATCCTCGTCCACGCCGTGCTCGGCGCAGGCGTCGATCACCGTGTGAAACGGCGTGATCATGCACCCGATGCAGAGCATCTTGTGACGCAGGAATATCCGCGTCGCCTGGGGCCAGGCGTCCAGCAAATCCTGAATCGTGAGGTCCGGGTCATCTATGCGAGGACGTCGCATGGCGCTCTCCTGTTCTGAGAGACGACCCTAGGCTCGAAAACCTCTTCGTTCTTTGCGCCTGCGCAACATTCCCGGCGTGCCGCCGCGCTAAGCCCTGTCCACCCGAAACGAAGACAGGACGCTCGCAAGATGTCAGAGATCCTAACGAAGTCGCGGGCCCGCAACGTGTTTTACGGAGGATCGCTGTTCTTCATCGCGATCTTCGTCGGGCTCACCGTCCATTCGCACCGCTACGTCGTGAACCAATCCACCGCCGGCATGGATCTGTCCGAGCAGGTCGTCGCCGGCAAGCACGTGTGGGAGCGCAACTCGTGCATCAACTGCCACACGCTTCACGGCGAAGGCGCCTACTTTGCGCCCGAGCTCGGCAACGTGATGACCCGCTGGGGCGTCCAGGACGATCCCGAGATGGCGTGGCAGATGCTCGACGGCTGGATGAAGGCGCAACCCTCGCGGATCGAGGGCCGCCGGCAGATGCCGTTCTTCGAACTCACCGA
>NZ_FOXA01000080.1 GCF_900115595.1 Tranquillimonas alkanivorans | reverse complement strand
TGGTTGCGGGGGTAGGATTTGAACCTACGACCTTCAGGTTATGAGCCTGACGAGCTACCGGGCTGCTCCACCCCGCGCCGGTTCGGGAGGTCAGTTTGGTGTCTGACGGTGTCCCGTGTGTTCTGGTCATCGTTTTCGAGAGATACGGGGCGATGTTCCTTGCTAGGTTTGGCGGCGACCTACTCTCCCACGTCTTGAGACGCAGTACCATCGGCGCTACGGCACTTAACGACCGGGTTCGGGATGGGACCGGGTGTTTTGCTCGCGCTGTGACCACCAAACCGAGGAAGGAACATCTGTTATCCAAGTCCTGTGCACTTGAGTGCGTGCTTTTGATCTGAGCCTTGCTGTTTCTGGATCAAATCAAGCCTGTCGGACAATTAGTACCGGTCAACTGAGCGCGTTGCCGCGCTTACATCTCCGGCCTATCGACGTGGTGGTCTACCACGGTCCTCGGGGATACCTTGTTTTGAGGGGGGCTTCCCGCTTAGATGCCTTCAGCGGTTATCCTTTCCGATCATAGCTACCCTGCACTGCGGCTGGCGCCACAACAGGTCCACCAGTGGATCGTTCACCCCGGTCCTCTCGTACTAGGGGCAACTCCTCTCAAGTATCCTACACCCACGGCAGATAGGGACCGAACTGTCTCACGACGTTCTAAACCCAGCTCACGTACCTCTTTAAACGGCGAACAGCCGTACCCTTGGGACCTGCTCCAGCCCCAGGATGAGATGAGCCGACATCGAGGTGCCAAACGGTGCCGTCGATATGGACTCTTGGGCACCATCAGCCTGTTATCCCCGGCGTACCTTTTATCCGTTGAGCGATGGCCCTTCCACGCGGGACCACCGGATCACTATGGCCGACTTTCGTCTCTGCTCGACTTGTCAGTCTCGCAGTCAGGCTGGCTTCTGCCATTGCACTCAACGAGCGATTTCCGACCGCTCTGAGCCAACCTTCGCGCGCCTCCGTTACTCTTTAGGAGGCGACCGCCCCAGTCAAACTACCCGCCACACAGGGTCCCGGAACCGGATGACGGTCCGCGGTTAGACATCAAGAATGCGAAGGGTGGTATCTCAAGGGAGGCTCCACAGGGACTGGCGTCCCTGCTTCGAAGCCTACCACCTATCCTGCACATCGCAGTCCTGATGCCAGTGTGAAGCTGTAGTAAAGGTGCACGGGGTCTTTCCGTCTAACCGCGGGAAGCCTGCATCTTGACAGGCAATTCAATTTCGCTGAGTCGATGTTGGAGACAGCGGGGAAGTCGTTACGCCATTCGTGCAGGTCGGAACTTACCCGACAAGGAATTTCGCTACCTTAGGACCGTTATAGTTACGGCCGCCGTTTACCGGGGCTTCA
This sequence comes from Tranquillimonas alkanivorans, assembly GCF_900115595.1. Taxonomy (GTDB): domain Bacteria; phylum Pseudomonadota; class Alphaproteobacteria; order Rhodobacterales; family Rhodobacteraceae; genus Tranquillimonas; species Tranquillimonas alkanivorans. The sequence continues at coordinate 142 of NZ_FOXA01000080.1, read as the reverse complement.
ATTCGGAGCTTGCACTCCTCCTTTTAACCTTCCGGCACCGGGCAGGCGTCAGACCCTATACGTCGTCTTGCGACTTCGCAGAGCCCTGTGTTTTTAGTAAACAGTCGCCACCCCCTGGTTTGTGCCCCCAGCCACTAGTTGC
>NZ_FOXA01000083.1 GCF_900115595.1 Tranquillimonas alkanivorans | reverse complement strand
GGCTGGCCCTTCCTGGTGCGCGGCTGGAATTCGTTCCGGACGATGAACCTCAACATGTTCAGCCTGATCGGCATGGGCGTCATGGCCGCCTGGCTGTTCAGCGTCGTCGCCGTGCTCGCGCCGGGGATCTTCCCGGCCGGGTTCCGTGACGCCGAAGGTCATGTCGGCGTCTATTTCGAGGCCGCCGCCGTGATCGTCACCCTCGTCCTCCTGGGACAGGTGATGGAGCTGCGCGCCCGCGAGGGCACCGGCAAGGCGATCCGCGCGCTGCTCGACATGGCGGCGAAGTCCGCCCGCCGCATCCGCGCCGACGGCGGTGAAGAGGAGGTCCCGCTCGAGGAGGTGCAGGTCGGCGACCGGCTCCGCGTGCGCCCGGGCGAGAAGGTCCCGGTCGACGGCACCGTGGTTGAGGGGCGTTCCTCGGTCGACGAGAGCATGATCAGCGGCGAGCCGGTGCCGGTCGAGAAGACGCCCGGCGCCCCGGTGACCGGCGCCACGATCAACGGCACGGGCAGCCTGGTGATGGAGGCCACCCGCGTCGGGGCGGACACGATGCTGTCCCAGATCGTCGAGATGGTGGCCAACGCGCAGCGCTCGCGCGCGCCGATCCAGAAGTACGCCGACAAGGTCGCGGGCTACTTCGTGCCTGCCGTCATCGGCATAGCGGTGCTGGCCTTCATCGCCTGGGCGATCTGGGGCCCGGCCCCCGCCCTGTCGTACGCACTGATCGCGGCCGTCGCGGTCCTGATCATCGCCTGCCCCTGCGCGCTCGGGCTCGCCACGCCGATGTCGATCATGACGGCCACGGGCCGCGGTGCGCAGGCCGGGGTGCTGATCAAGAACGCGGAGGCGCTGGAGCGCTTCGAGAGGGTAGACACGCTGATCGTCGACAAGACGGGCACGCTCACCGAGGGCAAGCCGCGCCTCGTCGCCGTTCTGCCCGAGCCGGGCCACGACGAGGCCGAGGTGCTGCGCCTCGCTGCCTCGCTCGAGCGCGGTTCGGAGCACCCGCTGGCCGAGGCCATCGTGCGCGGCGCCGAGGAGCGCGGGGTCGAGATGGCGGAAGCGACGGAGTTCGAGGCCGTCACCGGCAAGGGCGTCACCGGCAAGGTCGGCGGGAAGCCCGTCGCGCTCGGCAACCGGGCGCTGGTCGAGGAGCTGGGTCTCGATGCGACCGCGCTGGCGGAGAAGGCCAACGCGCGCCGTGACGAGGGTGAGACGGTGATGTTCGTCCTGCTGGGGGGCCAGATCGCCGGGCTGGTTTCGGTGGCCGACCCGGTGAAGGAAACGACGCCGGCGGCGCTGAAGGAACTCCATGCACTCGGCTTCCGCATCATCATGGCCACCGGCGACAACGAGCGGACGGCGAAGGCCGTGGC
>NZ_FOXA01000084.1 GCF_900115595.1 Tranquillimonas alkanivorans | reverse complement strand
TTCTCTCGAGCGCCTGTTCGAAGATCCGGAAGCCACGCAGAGAATTATCCGCCGTGCACTTGCTCCCAGTTCGGCGAGGCCTGACGAGCAGAGGCAGATGCGAAAAGCAGCCAAGGCCCACGGCGACCGTAGGGCCGAGCAGAAAATCGACGCGTCCATCATGCTGGATCAGCACACCGCGCGGGGGAACGGAATTATCGCCTCCCTGGCGCATCTCGCGCAGGCGCCCGAGAAGACCGGCATTGCGTCCATGAGCGAGGCTGTTGCCTTCGCCCAGGAGGAGGGCGTCATTTCCGAACGCGGACATCTTGCGCGCGCCGCGAAAGAGGTGGCGGAAGTGAAGTCGGAAGACCTCGGACGGGTAGGGAAGGGGCCAGACCAAGAGATGGTCCGGTCCTTGCGCCTCAAGGCCGCCCTTCAAGCCGCCGACGGCATTTCCGATCCGATCAAACGCGCAGAGCGCTTCAACCAGATTGCGTCAATCGCTCAGGCAGCTGGAGAGCCGAATATATCGGAAGCGACTTCGCGTGCCGCCATAGCATTGGCTCAGGCGCGCATCGAAGAACACCATCGATCCGAGAAGAAGCGGGAAAAGGATCAGGGACTCGAGATCGAGGGCTGAGCAAGCGGCTCTCGAACCAATTTCTCTGGCCTTTGCAGCGGCCATATCTCCCTTTCATCACCGACGGGAATGCAGAGAGCCATGTGGAAATACGCAGCAACCGCGATCGCCGCCGCCCTAATCGCGCCTGACATCCAGGATATTCGGGCAAATGCCGAGGATTCACTCAGGGTGTATCTGAATGAGCGGCATGCCGAACGCGCCCTGCACGATACCACGGCCATGTCGACCGTGATGCCGCTCGTGGCAGCGCCTGCCATTGCGTCAGATCGATCGGCCGACACGCCTCAAGCCGCTGCCTTGGTCGACAGGATCGCGAAAGAGGCGAGGCGTCCAAGGGTCGACCAGGCCACCATCGATATCCAGGTCCGGCAAGAGCCGGCGGACAACGCCCAGGCGGCAGAAAAAACCGCCATCGCGCCGGACGTGATCCTGGGCAGCCAACCACAGGTCACCTTCGATCAACCGGAGGTCACCGAGAAGCCCGCCGACAGCTCTATCGAGAAGGTCAGCGCAACGGAGCAAGTCGTAGCGCCGGCCTCGGATGGAGATGAAGCCATGAAGGCGTCATCCGCCGAGGCCACCACCGCGGAGGAAAGGGGGACTGCAGGTCATCCTGATGCCTTCGAAGCCACGCCTCGCGCCGAGTCCGACATCGACGACATCGAGGGAGCTTCGAAAAGCACCGGGGCTCATGGTATCGCGGATCGGATCATGGCTCTCGCCGCCCAGCAGGACCTCCCTCAGCAATCCGGCTTCATGCTCACG
>NZ_FOXA01000088.1 GCF_900115595.1 Tranquillimonas alkanivorans | reverse complement strand
GTTCGTCCTTGTCATCGTTGGCGGCAAGCTTAGCCGAGCGTCCGGTTTTTGGAGACCACCTCACGCGACTGGCGCTCCCGGGTTGACTGAGCCGGCGGGCCGCACGACCGGCCTCTCCCGTGGCTCCCGGAAGTCTGGCCTTTGCGCGGAGATTCCAGGATGAAGGATCACTAGGCTTGTTGTGCCGAACACGGTCTGAAGAGTCCCGCTTCGGTGCCGAACTGTCCGCGGTGCGCAAGCTCGAGTTCGCAGGCGCAGCATGATGCGCCTGTTCGCGACCGGCCCACAGCAGACGTTCGAGACAGAGGTCTGCGCCGCAGCGCGGCTTCACCGAGCCGGCCATCCATGCATTGCGCAGCATCTTCACGGGCATGACGATCGGAGCGCGGACCTTCCTGCCGTTCGCCGCGCCTGCTGCCGACAGGGCACACCGAGCCCGCGAAGAAGCGCCATCAGCAGCGTCGACTCGGTGTTGCACTGGCCGAAGCCGTCCGCTAACACCTCCGAAGCCGGGATGTCGTCGGCGCGATTGTATCCGGCACGAATGTCGTTACGCACGAAGTCGCAGGCGGCTCCGACCCGATCATCGAGCGCACGCCAGCCGCGGGCCTCGATCAGGTCTCGAACGGGCCCGGTGTCGAAATTGAGCAGCGGCCTGGGTTCGAGCAGTGTCGCATCGGCGGTCATGGATGGTCTCCTTCGAATCGATTGGAGACTGGTGTGATTCCTGCAGCGGCTGTAGCTTCAAGTAGAAAATCAGCCGGTGCGTGGGGCGGCAAGGATGACGGCGGCGCCAATGAGGCAAACACCGGCGCCTGCGACATCCCAGTGATCCGGCCGCTGCCCTTCGGCGCCCCACATCCAGAGCAGAGACGCGGCGATGTAGACACCTCCATAGGCGGCGAAGGCCCGTCCGGCGAAGCCGGCTTCGACCTGGGCGAGCAGCCATCCGAAAAGGCCGAGGCTCACAAGACCCGGGAGCAGCCACAGGATCGAGGCACCGCGCCACCACGCCCAGATCAAAAAGCAGCCGGCGATCGCGGCCAACGCGGCGAGGGGATATATCAGTGCGGCCGGCATCAGGCGCCGAGCTGACCGTGATCTGCGAGGCATTCCTCGTGGTCGCGCAGCACCTCGAGAATCCGGCAGTCGGCCACCCTATCGCGGACGCACTCGCCGATCATCCGGCGCAGCTCGACGCGGAGCACCTCGAGCCGGGCGAGGCGCGCCTCGACCTCGCGCAGTTGCCGCTGGGCGACCGCGTCGACCTGCGCGCAGGAGCGGTCCGGACTGTCGGAGAGG
>NZ_FOXA01000090.1 GCF_900115595.1 Tranquillimonas alkanivorans | reverse complement strand
CATCATCGCGGAACTCATCGCTTCCGTCGTCTCAGACGCGGTGAGGTCGGGATGCTGCTCGGATACCGCGGGCGACCCGCCGTTGTCTGAGGCGGAGTGCCCGGAATGGGTAGCATGTGCGGCTGCATCGTTTTGTGCGACCGCCGGAGACACCGCTCCGAGGAAAACCATCAGAGCCGTGGTGCCGAAGAGATATGTGGATGCCATGGAGGTATGCCTTGAAGATGAAATCCTGCGGATCACGGACAGGATCTAATGGCAAATGAGCATCTCGACGGCGCCTTCAATAGCCCGAAGCGTCCGCCCGAAAGAAATGTGCGGGGCGGCGCGGCCCTCGTTCCCCAGCGCATTGCGCGCTTCCGTCACCGGCCAAGGCTCCGCCGGACTCTCCGTCACCCTTTCGGGTGCATCATGGCGACACGCAGCCGGCACAGCTTATAGAAGTCGCGCGTGCAGGTCGGCGTCCTACGGCATCGCCTCGTTTCCTGTCACGCCCCGATCGATGGACCATCGCCGCTCTGGAAGGCGGCTTGGTTCGGCAAAAAGCCCGGCCAGCCGGGACCTCAGTTACCGACCGAGTGGAAGATGGCACCGTCTCCCGCAGCTCCGCCATAGGCGATGACGTCGAAGCTGGCAGCGGGGTCGCTGCCCATCCCGGGCGAGCCGGCCGGCATGCCCGGAACCGAGATGCCGTCGATGTCCGGCCGTTCCTCGAGGAGCTTCTCCAATGCATCGAACGGCACGTGCCCCTCGACCACGTATCCCGCGATCGTGGCGGTGTGGCACGACCAGAGGTCTTCCGGCACGGCCGCCTCAGCCTTCATCTGCTCGTAGTCCGCGACGTCCTCGACCTCGACGCGATAGCCGTGCCCTGACGCGAGTGCCGCCCATGCGCCGCAGCAGCCACACGTGGGCGTCTTCTGAACGCTGAGGACCGCCCCGTCACCGCGTGAGCCAGCGGCATGGGTGGCGTCGGGCGTCGCGGCGAAGGACACCGCAAGCGCTCCCAGGGCCACGGCGGCCACCATGGGTCTACGGACTGCGTTCGCGGTCACTCGGCGTGGAAATTTCATGCTGGCTTCCTCCTGTGGGTTATCGACCGCCGCCACTGAGTGTTCAAAAGGACCGGCGATGCTCCTTGTCAGATGTGGGTGGTGACGGCCCTCGGGAGGTGTCCGAAGGTCGCGGAGTTCAGGCACGGTGAGCATGGGCAGCCCGCCTCAACCGTCACCGCGTCCGCCGTTTT